>NZ_JBNOOE010000001.1:0-116134 GCF_050585265.1 Clostridium nigeriense
TTATTAATTTTGATAATATTTTTAATCTTAAATTTTATCCACAACTAATAATAGAAAAACCCTCTGTTTTTAAACAGGGGGTTTTTCAACAAACTGAAAAGCTGTGTACAACTTTAATTGTACACAGCTTTACTTTACTTAATTATGCTCTTTTCTTTTTTGATAAAAATATTCCTAATCCTACTAATATTAATGATCCAACTAGTATTGGCAATGTGTCTATTCCACCTGTAGCTGGTAAATTTCCATCATTTGGCTTTATTGAATCAATTGAATTTTGTGAAGAGCCTCCTATATCACCAGAATTGTCTTCATCTCCTGAGCCTCCATTATTTCCATTGTTTCCAGAATTATCTCCATCATCTGGATTAGTTCCATTATCTCCTGGATTATCAATATCTCCATTACCATCATCTCCAGGATTCTCTCCATCTCCTGGCTCATTTCCGCCATTATTATCTTTAGCTTTGACATTTATTTCCCAGGTAATAAATGCTGCCCCTTCATTTATATTAGCTGTAACTATAGCCTTCCCAGCACTATTAGCAACTGCTTTTCCATCTACTATTGATACTATACTATCTGCTGATGAAACATAGCTAACTGATTTTATTACTACATCTTCTGGATTTAAGCTAAATTCTAAATCAAACTCATCTCCAACAATTACTTCTAAATTAGGATTTTTAACAACAGTATTTTCAATGTATGGTATTTTACCATCTTTAGTTACAGTAACATAACAATTTAGTATTGCAGATCCATCTGTAGGATAAACTTGTATAATTGTTGTTCCTGCATTTACAGCTGTAACTAAACCATTTTGGTCAACTGTAGCTATATTTTCATTTTTAGATTTCCACTCTAATTCTATATTTGGAACATTTTCTGGATTCATTGTTGCTGCAAGTTGTTTAGTATTATTTTCAGGATCATTTAACTCTAAAGTTATTCTACTTTCACTAATATTTATTTCTTCTAATCTAACTTCATCATAATATCCAATTTCAGTTAAAATATCTTCAAGATTTTTTCCATCATAATATTCTTCGCCTTCATTAGCATCTTGATTTTGCTCATTTGTTATTAAGTAGTTTTCTACTATATAATCCATATCATTAGCATTTACAAGTCCATCAAAATTGAAATCTACAGCTGCATTCTTATAATCAACTTTTTTCCCATAATACTTAGCAACTTCAATTGCATCATGGATATCAATGACATCATCTCCATTTACATCCCCTGCATATGCATATTGATAGAATTCTGAACCTAATAAGTAGTAAACTTTACCTAAAACTTCTCCATTAGAAACTCTAGATGGTACAAACCTTCCTTCTTTTCTAAAATGTCCTGGAACATCTGTAACAACTTTGTATTCTTCAGTTGAAATTGGTAAATCAAAAGCAACATATTCATCATTATTAGCATAATACTCTAAGTCATACCTATTACCATTATTATCTTCAACCCAAATATATTGTGTTAAATCTTCAGTATACTTATTTCTTTGAACAGCATCAATAATTCCTTGTGCAATTTGAACTGTTCTGACAGATGATGTATTTTGTTTTATATTTACCCCTTCATAAGTTGAAGTATATGACATCTCAGCATAATTATCATCTTTATCTAAAACTTCAGAACTCATACATTGAATATATTCTTTATAGAACTCACATTCAGAATCATCAACTAACTTAAGTTCTACGTCTATTAGATCAATATCATCTGATATATTAACATTGTTTCCATCTTTATCCTTAACAGATAAATTTAATAGTAAACTTCTATAAAAATCGCCATCTACACTTTTTTCAAAGCTAACAGTATAACCATTATCATCGATAATTTTTTGAAGCTCATCATTAAGTCTTATATCCATAACTTCAAAGCCCTTCATATATTGTAGTTCAAAATTAAATATGCTTCCTGCTTGTAAATTATTCACTCCTATAGTTGAAATAATATTTTCGCCTTCAACCATACTGTCCTTATCTAATGTAACACTTGTATAAGGTGTACCTTCTTTAACAAAGAAATATCTTGGAGCTAAATATAAATTTTGTGAAGTTGCCATATCTGTAGCCATAGGTGAGAATTCCATCACATTGCTACTCATATCAGATTCTTCGAAGCCAATCATGAAGTCACCATTTTCATCTATTTTCAAACCAAAAGCCGGCATTCCATTTTTAAATCCACTAACTATTATATCTTTCTTACTAGAGTTATAACCCATTTCTTGTAATTCAGCTATACTATTATCATCAACATTACCATGAAGCCAAAAAGCAGTATATTCTTGACCATTATATTCTTCTGTAGTCATCATCTCTTCTGTAACTTCATATACTCCAGCTTCTTTATCTATATCCATAGTAACATCTTGATTATCAACTAAAATTCCATAGTTATACTCAAAAACTTCTTCTACTTCCTTAGAATGAGCAATAAATTCTAAAGTATATTTTCCATCAGTTAAAGCCCTCTTAATGTATGTTACTTCTCCATCTTCATCAATTGGGAAGTATGATGCTCTTGAATCTAAAGCATAAAATGAATTTCCATACCCTGCTGGAATAGAGGATAAATCTACCTTTCCAACTAATCCTATTGTTTCATCTGTTTCATAGTTCTTTACATAAATCTCCATGTAACTTAGAGGTGAGTTAACTTCAATAGTTGCACCAATTCCTGAAAGTTTTGCATAGTGCATCATTTCTAAATCATTACTTATAGCATATCTTGATAAAGTTAAACTCTTTATTCCTGCTTCAATATAAGATGCTGAGAATGGTATCTTATATTCTTCATTGCTATCTTCTGCATTAGTTAAAATTACATAACCTTCATATCTACCTAAAGTAGCAGAACTTGGAATGTTAATAGTAGCATTAAAGTCAACGCTTTCACCACTTCCAACTGATAGTGTATTTGGAACTTCTAAACTAACTCCATTTGACTCAGCATTTTGTGCTAAGGATTCTTCTCCTAAATATTTTACTGAAACATTGAAGTTTTTTAGGATATCACCATCATTTTTTAATTTTAATCCTAATGTTTTCTCCTTATTTTTACCATCAATATAATTTCTATCAAAAGATAGTGAACCTGTAATATAATCTAATTCAATTAAATCTGAATTTTCATCATATGAATTAGCTTTATCTATTACACTTACACTAATATCACTATGAACTGCCTTATATGCATCAACTCTTCCTGCCCCAACAGCATTTATTGGATAATCCCCTTTTAAATCAACACAATTGTTCATTAAAGCAACTTTAACTTCTGATGGAGTCATATCTCCATTATTATCCAACATTAAAGCAACTATACCAGCAACATGTGGACTTGCCATTGAAGTACCTGATATTCTTGAATAAGCCTTAGAATAATCAATTCCATCTTCAGGACTATTAATATATTCAGGATAAGTTGAGAATATTCCATCTCCTGGTGCTACAACATCTGGCTTAATAGTTTCATCTGATGAAGGTCCTCTTGAACTAAAATCTGCTAATATATCTGCTTCTGTTTTTGTTGTACCTGTAATATTAAGAGTTGTCTTTAATACATCTTCATTAGCCTTTGCTTCATTGATTAGAGACTTTATTTTTTCTCCATCTTCTTTAGTGATAGCTATAGATGTAACTATCTTTTTATCTTCACCAAGATAAAGATTAATCTCTTCATTTGCAATATTATTAGCTATTAATATACCTGCTGCTCCTACATTTAACGCATTGGTATGTTTTTCACTAAAAGTAATTTCTCCTCTATCTATAAGAATTATTTTTCCTTTAGCATCAATTTGAGAAAGTTCGCTTTCACTACCTAAACCACCATATACAATTTCATATTCCCCAGCAACAAAATCATCAAGTGATTCAAAATTTCTGCCAAGTAATCTACCATTTACTGAATCTCCAGTTGATAAGTTAATATCAAATGTTTCTACTTTTATATCAGTACTACTTGCTCCAACTGAAATTGCTAAAGCAGAGCTTCCTGGTGATCCTATAGTTGAAAGCTCCGGACCTGCATTACCATTTGCAACTACTGTAACGACACCAGCTAGTGTAGCATTATTACAAGCAACTGATCCTGGAAATAATGCATCTGTAGTTCCACTTCCTAAAGATAAGTTTATAACATCCATACCATCTTCAACTGATTTTTCAATTGCTGCAATTATTCCTGATGTAGCACCACTTCCATATGGTCCTAAAACTCTATATGCATATAAATCTACATCTGGAGCTAAGCCTGTAACTGCAAATTCACTTTCTGAATTTGAACCAGTAGCTCCAATTGTTCCAGATACATGAGTACCATGGGATGTATAATAAGAACTAGTTTGAATAAACTCTACTGCTCCACTTTCAAGCCAATCCTCATATGTTGTTTCCATTGGATCATTATCATTATCTATAAAATCATAACCACCTTTATAATTATCTTTTAAATCTGGATGATTATAATCAATACCAGTATCAATAACTCCAACCTTTATTCCTTCACCAGTTATTCCTTCTTCTCTAAGCTTGTCCACTCCTATTAAAGGTGTACTTGTTACCATACGAGAATTAGAATTTTCTTCATTAACAGAATAGCTTACTGCCTCTGTTGAAACTGGATCAACATTAACAACTTCATCTTTCCATATTGCTTTTACAACTCCACTTTCTAATAATGATTCTATATCTGTACCTTTTACTTCCATAGAAACACCATTATATGTGTTATAATAAGAATATTTTATTTTATATGCTTGACTTCTTTCTTTAGATTTTTCAGCTAAGAATTCTTCAAATGCCTTATGTTCATTTTCAAGTTCTTTGCTAGAATCTATATTTTTCGCCCCATTATTTAATGATTCTTGCATTATAAGTGGAAGTGAGTTAAATTCAACTATTATAGATTGATATTCCTCTGTAGTTGTATCTACCCCTTCTCTTATAGGATTAATTTTTATCTCAGCTGCTGCATTTTCAATTTCTTCTTTATACTTTTCTGCCAAGCTCTTTACTGAATTAATCCTATCATTATTGTAGTAAGCACTTGCCTTTATAGGCGTTAATAATGACATAAATACTGTCATTGCAAGGATACTAGTTGCTATTTTTAGCCCCAATTTTCGCTTTAACATATTTTTCCCCCTTTTTATTGATAATGTAAAAATCTTCACATTATTTTATTAAATATATATCAAGGTCTCGCAAATTTTATATAAAAAACGATTCCTTAATTTCAGTAGTTATAGCTTTAAAAATCATTAACTTAAATCAAACCTTTTCACATTATATATTTTTTAGTTTATTTGGAAAATAATGTTGATAGAATTAGTATATATAACAACTATATTTTTGTCAATAAATTACTTATTTTTATGTTATTTTAGAAATTTATTAAAAAATATTTTTAAAAAAATTCTAAAATATTGATTTTTTTAATATTTTAACAAAAATTTTATATATAAAATTTTATTCACTACCTTTAATTCTATATTTCGACATAAATATACAATTTTATTTTAAAAATAGAAAGCAAAATAAAAGGAACTTACATTATGCAAGTTCCTTTATTACAATTTATTTTTATTTTATAGATTTATAAATTACTTAACTTTAGGCTTTCTTTGTCTCATTATAAATATTCCACCGGCTATTAACACTCCTGCTAATACAATTATTTGAGTATTTGATACTACTGATCCAGTTGCAGGTAATTTATTATCTTGTTTTCCATCAGTACCATTTTGTTGATTTCCAGAATTATCTGGTTTGCTTGGTTCTTCTGGATTAGTTGGTTCTTCTGGATTGCTTGGATTAGTTGGTTCTTCTGGATCTGTAGGTTCAATAGGATCTACAACTTCTGGAGTCTTCTCAAATTTAGCAGTTACTACTAAATCAGATTCTACTATAAATCTATAAGTAGCCTCTTTGCTAAGTTCCTTTCCTTCTGAATCAAACCATCCTATAAACTTGTATCCTTCATTTGCAGTCGCAATTAACGTAGCTTCTTGACCTTCTACATATTTTCCTGCTCCAGCAACTGAACCACCCTCTACAGTATTTACTGTAACTGTATATTCCTTTGGTGCTGGTAATACATAATTTACAGTATAAACATTTTTACTTCCATCCTCTGCGCGAACAACTATTACTGATTTATTATTATGAATTGGTAATATAGTTACTGCTGCATTCTCCTCTGCTGATGCTTCAACTAATTCAGGTAATTTTTCTAAATTAATTGTATATTCCTTTGTAGCTGGATCAAAGTTTTCTAAAACTTCACCATCTAATTTTATTTCAGTTAAAGTATTTGTTGTTTTAGCATTTTCTTTTTCAACATATTCATAAACATTTACTTCTGATAATCCAATGCACTTGCCTAACTGTGGCTGTTGCATATAAATTCTAATGCTATCAGTATTTATAACATTATTTAAGAAATAAGTTGTTTCTCCAGAAGTATATGATACTTCTGTAGTATTTGTATGTGGTACAACTACATAGTTTCCATTTTCATCTTTATAACTAATTTCAACTTTCTTTGGAATTGCTCCACTTAAATTATCTGTAAATAACCATAAATCTAAACGATCTATATCATATTTATTCTTCCAATCAAATTGAACATACGCTCCTTTAGGTTCACCATTATCATCTGCTAAATTACGTTCATTCCAGTTTGTCCAACGCTCTTGAGTATCTGATGTATTAGCTTTAACTCCATTATTAATTGAACTTAAGTTATCTGATATTGTTGTAGGACTTTGTGATAACTTTGGAACATCATTATTTTCACTAGATTTATTTATAGCAAGATTTCTAGCTGTCTTTAATGCTGGTGCTACACGTACACTTGCTGTAACATTATAAGTTTTTCCTAGTAAATCTATAGTACCTGGAACTACTACATTAGTATTTTCCTTAGAAAAATCTAATCCATCAAGATTCCAGTTAACAACAAATTCTTCTGATTCAGAACCATTTTCAAGATAACCTCTTAATGTATTTGGTAATATTGGTGTTGTTCCTGCATAGGTAAATGTAGAATAATTTTCAATAGATGCCACATTACCTACTACATGTATATTTACAACAACTGCTATATCTGTATCTTCTAATTTACCAGTAGCTTTAAATATTTGTGGAGTGCTTAATTGAGATTTATCAAATTCATTCCAATTAACCTTTAAAGTTTCTGTTGTTCCATCACTATATCTAGCTGTAACTTCCTTTGGTAATACTGGATTCTCATCTAATGATACATAATAATCTTTTACTATATCATAAGATTCTAAATATTTATCGTCTCCAGCATTATTGACAGTATTAATACTAATTGATTTAGATTCTATACCTTCACCTGAAACAGTTAATGTCATTTTTCCAGCATCTTTAGTTGACTGTACTATAACTAAAGCTTTACCATTGAATGCACTTCTAGTTCCAGACTTATCTGTTTCTGGTTTATATCTATCAGTATCAGCTGCATTACCATTATCTAAACCAACTATTTTACCATTTCCTTCAAGAGTATAAGTTAATTCATTATTTGCACCTGATGCTATATTTCCATCTTTATCTACTAAATCAACAGTTATATAAGATAAGTCATATCCATCTGCATCTATTGTAGTATTATCTGCACTTAAATCTACAGTAGCTACATCTCCATAAGTTTTAATTATTGATCTACCTTCTGTATTAGTTAGTAAGTTACCATCTTTATCATAACCCTTAGCTTCAATTGTTCCTTCTTCATATTTAACATTAAAGCTTGGATATAATGAGTCATTATCAAAAGTATAGTACTTATATCCTGCAGCTGTTGTGTTTTCTTTTGCTGTTTTAGTTTCAATAAGTTTATTATTTACGTATAATTCTACTTTATAAGCATCTGTAAATACATCAACTTGTACATTTCCATTTGAAACTGGAATATCTTCTTCATTCCATGTAGGTAATATATGCAATGTATTTACATCATCATTCCATTGACTTTGATATAAATAGTAAACATCTTTTTCAAATCCAGCTGTATCAACTATACCGAAGTAACTTGATTTTGGAGCTGCTCCTTTTCCCCCTCCAACAGTACCTGTTCCAGTTCCATTCCAAGGTGTAGGTTCTCCAATATAATCAAAACCTGTCCAAACGAATTCTCCAGCATTATAGTCATTTTTTATTGTATATTTCCACGCATCACTTGCTGAATGTCCCCAGCCTACCTTATTTTTATCATTATCAAATTCAGGTAATTGTAAATCTGAATCACTTTGCGCGTTTTTCTCTCTTACCTTGTAATATCCTCTACTATGAACTGCACTACTAGTTTCTGATCCATAAAGTATCCAGTTAGTTTTACTATTTCTTAAACTATTAAATTGACTTTCAGTAGCATAGTTAAATCCAACTATACCTCCTTCATTAGCTACAACATCAGAAATAGCTACAGCATTTGTATTAGCAAGTCCACCCTTACTCTTATTATCTCCAATAGTAACGGGTCTAGTTGTATCTTCTTCTTGAATCCAATCAATAATATTTTGTGCAATTGTAGCATAATTAGATGAATCTCCACCAATTCCTTCTAAAACTTCATTTCCTATTGACCACATAATTACTGATGGATTATTCTTTGAAGTCTTAACCATTGTTTTAGCTTCAAATTCTCCCCAAGACATTCCTGTCTCTCCGTTAATTATTTCATTATCCTCTTCAATTGTAGTATTAAAGTATTTAGCAAAGTCATTTACATTTCCATTTTTAGAGTTTGTCCAAGTATCAAAGGCTTCATTTATTACTAAAAGTCCTAATCTATCACAAATCTCTAATAATGCTTCACTTGCAGGATTATGAGTAACACGAATTGCATTTACTCCCATTTCCTTCATTATTTCCATTTGACGTTCTACAGCTCTATAATAAGAAGCTGCACCTAAGGATCCTTGGTCATGGTGCATACTAACACCCTTAAGCTTCATATTTTCTCCATTTAACGAGAAACCTGTATCTCTGTCAAACTTAAAATATCTAAATCCAAAATCTGTATAGTAAGTATCAACTACATTATCATTTACTATAACTTCATTTTTTACCTTATACATATTTGGGCTGTCTACTGACCATAAATCAGGATTATTTACTACTGCAGTTTGTTCAAAATCAGAACTTTCGTTTGCAGCTATATTCTTAGTTAATTCTACTGGTGTACTAACTTCATCTCCATTAGAATTTATAACAGTAGTTTTAAGTTTAATATCAGTAGCTTTATCTGATTCATTTTCTACTACAGTATCAACTACTACGTCAACATTTCCACCTTTTTGTGTTTCAACATTTGGTGTTGTTACTGTTGTTCCTAAATGTCCAACATGTATTTCGTCTGTAACTGTTAAAGTAACATCTCTATATATTCCACTTCCAGAATACCATCTACTTGAAGGAATTGGGTTCTTAACCTTTACAGCTATTACGTTTTCAGTTAGTCCATCACATACTAATTCATCAGTAATATCAAAGGCAAATGCAGTATAACCATAATTATGTTCACCTACTAATTTTCCATTCACGTAAACTTCGGCATTCATATATACTCCATCAAAGTTTATAGTAAATTCCTTTCCTTTATATTTTTCTGGAACAACAAAGTGTTTACGATACCATCCAGTACCTCCAAGTAAAAACCCACTTTCAGCTTCACCTTCAACAGTAAAATCTCCTTCAATACTCCAGTCATGTGGTAAATTTAAAGAACGCCAAGATGAATCATTAAAATCAACAGCCTCTGCATCAGATTGATCACCTTTATAAAAACGCCAATCTTGATTAAATACTGTAGATCTTTCTCCATCCTTAATAAAACCTACATAAACTGTTTCTGCATTTTGTGTCTGTCTCGTTTCTGCTTTCACAGTTATTGGAATTGAACTTGTCATTACAGACATCCCTACCAATAATGCACAACATTTTTTTTGAAATTCTCTCATCTAAAATCCTCCTCTTATCATGTAATTTTGTTAGTTTATTTGAACAATATTATTTTTCTTTTTTTCTAAATAATATTGCACCAATTGAAGATAATGCAATTGCTATAGTACTAGATATATTTCCCAATTCAGAACCCGTATTAGGTAAATTTTTAGAACCGTTATTATTACTGTTATTACCGCTACTATTGTTATTATTTCCGTCATTATTGTTATTATCGTTGTTGTTATTTTCATTACCATTATTATCGTTATTAGCTACAACCAAATTATCAATAGCATTTAAAATTTCTAATTTTATGCTATCTACACTTTCCTGTGTTGCATTTTCATCACTCATTATAGTTTCTGATTTTTTAATTAGAGATTCTAATATTGATACACTTTCATTTGTATATTTATCTAGATCAATAGTTTTTGATTCTTCTATTAAATTTAATAATTCTGTTTTATCTGCTTTTACTACAAGATTTTCTATAGTACTATTTAGTATATTCATAGCCTCATTAACTTCTTCTTGTGTCGCCTCTTTATTAGATACTACACTATTTGCAACTTTTAATGCTTGATTAAACTTTTCTAAGCTTTTTGGTGTGTATTTTGATATGTCTACTTTATTTGCACTTTCTATAACTGCATTTAATTCTGTTTTATCTATTATAAGAATTAATTTTTCTATTGCATCCTTTAGTGTGTTTACAGCTTCATTAACCTCTTCTTGTGTTGCTTCTTCACTAGATGCTAAATTTTGTGCAATTATAAATGCTTCATTAAATTTTTCTAAGCTTTTTGGTGTGTATTTTGATGTGTCTATTTTATTAGCTTCTTCTATAGCTGTATTTAGTTCTGATTTATCAACTAAATCCCCTACTTTTGTTATCTTAATGCTATCAATATTCACTGTTGATTCGTTATTATTAAAAAACTTTAATTTATCTAATCCTTTATTAAGTGAAACTCTAATAGTTTTTGTTTCAAAATTAGGCTCTGTTTTATTACATTCTATTTCCCCTAATATTGATTCATCATTATTTGTATAATATAAAGTATTATTTGCTCCAGCAAAGTATCTTATTTCGATATCATATAATGCTGCTAATTCTGAGTTTACCCACATATTTAGCCATGCATTTCCTCTACTTGTATTACCTAGCCAACCTACAACTTTCCCCTCATTAGCGCCTTCTTTATTTTCTATTTCTCCACCTATACCATCTAACTCTAATTTCTCAGCTTCAATTACTATTGGTTCAGATGTTAATATAATAGGATTTTCTTCACTATTTAGCTTGCTATTTTCTGTATTCTTTAATTTAAAAATAACACTTATAGTCATATCCTTCTTTATGTTTTCTATAGTATGGCTATCTCTAGCCCCTACTGAAGCTCCATCTACTATAACATCACTAACTTCATAACCCTCATTAGGTGTAAAAGTAAATGTTTTAGATTTTCCTTCTTCTAAAGTAACTGATCCAGATGGACTAATACTACCATTCTCTCCTGCAGTAGCAGTAACAGTATGTGTAGTTTCTTTTAAATCTTTAGGTGTTACTTCAAAAACATCAATATTGGGTGAAGATTGTGCATCAGCTGTAAATATTAACTCTCCAGCACCAGCTTTTGTTACTGTAACATCAAAGCTTGTCTTTATTATAGGAACTGGATTTTGATTACCTGTTCCTGGTACTGATTTACTACCTGATTCAATATTAGTTCCACTCCAATTAACCTTATTTAGATTACCTTCACTTCTTCCTGATTGATAGGACATATTAAAAGTATACACCCCTGGCTTTTCAGCATAAAAAGGAACTCTTATCTTGTTTCCTGTTTCAAACCAAGTAACCATTTTCCCATTACTTGCTTCAGTTTTTTCTGTTATTCTTACATATTTACTACCTTCTATAGGATTAAGAGTAAATAATTCAGCTTCTAATAGCTTTTTCTCTTCTAAAGTGCTAGGTAATACAAAAGGATTTTCCTCTGTATAAGGTTTATCGATGTTAATATCATTATCTATAATAGTTACTTCTGATTTCTTATTAAATCCTATTATCGCCCCATTTGTAGGAGTATCAATATTACAATAGAATTTTACATTTCCGCCCTTTTCTTCATTATCTATAGTTTCAATAGAAACCTTAGCTGTTGTTTGTCCATCAGCAAATATTATTGTTTTAGTTATATCCTTGTAATGTCTACCGTGAACAGCACTATCTGGAGAAGTGGAAAAATGTACTGTAGCTTCTCCCTTACTTCCTCCTACTCTTTTTATAGTTATTTCTTTTGTTTCACCTTCATTAACTGTATAATTAGTATCTTCTATTTCAAACATTCCTGCTGCATTATTATTTAAATAATAAGCACCATCTAATCCTATAAATGCACCTGAAGATGAGGCATTCTTTTCTCCTTTAATAACTATTTTCACCGTATGTTGTCCATAATCTAAATCATCAGTTTCATATAAGATTTGAGAAATTGATCTTTTTGCATTATAAGTGTCCACATCTGAAACCTTTTTACCATCAACCCACACTTCCATAATTCCATGTCCTGGATCAAAAGTCCCAATAACCCATGCTTTTGTTCCTGTAAATGTAAAACTTGCATCTTTTCCTTTAGTATTTGAATACATTCCAGTATTTCCTATACCAATATTTTCTTGGGTCCAACTATTCTTATTTTCAAAATTTACATTATCAATAAAGTCTGTACCAGATGGTACTACTGATTTCACTTCAAAATCTTCATCTGCCTTATAAACTTCAACATTTTCAATTAATGGTACAGCTAAAGAACTCTTAATATTTATTCTAATTTTAGTAGCTTTTACTGGTGCACTTCTAACTAATCGTTTTGCTCCTATTGTATATCCTTTTCCAAATTCTTTCCATTCTCCATCAGAATACGTTTCCACTGAAAATTCTGACACTCTTTGTCCTAGCTTTATATATTCTTCAATAGATACAATATCAAAAGTCTTTTCTCCACCTAAATCTATTGTTATATTTCCGGTAGTTTGTCCATCATCCATTGTCCAATAAGTATCATTATTATCATCTAATACGTTATTTGCACTGTAATCATTGCTATTTCCTCTAACTGATGAAGCTGTAGCACTAGTTGTTGTTGGCTCTGCTAAATTTTCATCAAATGAGTTATTAATAGCACTTGAAAACTCCTTTATTCTAGCAATATCTTCTGATGTAAAATGTCCTGTTTTGTCTGGTGCTACATTAAGTAACAAAGGTTGACCTCTTCCTACTGAACTAAAGTATATATCTGTTAATTGCTCCATAGTCTTTGGGCCATTTCCTGAATGCCAAAACCATCCACTTGTTAATGATACATCGCATTCTCCTACACTCCATATATCACCATTTGGATCTCCATTATTAAGATATTGATTTTCATCTCCTGCGCCTGAGTTATATCTATCTCTTATGCGCTTTTGGTTAACTTTTGACCAAACTGGATCTCCTGCTTTTCCTGATTCATTACCTATCCATCTTACAGTTGAACCATATGGACTAAATACTACAGCACCAGGTTCTAATTCTTCTATTAAATCAAACCATTCTTCAAATTTATAATTTTGAGCTGCTGCTCCACTTCCTTTAGCACCATCCATCCAAACTTCAACAAATCTTCCGTTATTCCCATACTTATCATTTCCTAGTATCTCTCTTAATTGACTCATATAAAATTCATTATAATCACCATTGCTATCTGTTTCATCATTAGTCCCTGTTCCATAGCCATAAGAAGGTGCATTAGCATCCCATGGTGATAAATAAATTCCCATATCCATATCGTACTTAGTGCATGCCTTAGAAACCTCCTCCAATACATCCCCTTCTCCACCTTGAGTAGCTTGCCAATCAGTGCTCTTTTCTATATCATGTTCTGTAACTGCACTTTTCCATATTGCAAATCCATCGTGATGCTTTCCTACTATAATAATACGTTTGAATCCTGCATCTTTTAATGTTTTTACCCATTCATCTGCATCTAAATCTGTAGGATTAAAAGTATTTGGATCTTCTTTTCCATTTCCCCACTCACTATTTGTAAATGTATTCATCCCAAAATGAATAAAAGCTGCCAGTTCTTCTTCATGATACTGTAATTGAGACTCATTAGGTGTTGCACCAAATGCTTCTGGTGGCTTTACAGTATTAAGTTCAGCAGCAATTGCAGTTATAGGTAGTATTTGACATGCCATACCTGCACTAATTATAGTAGATACTAGTTTTTTTACCCTTTTCATATATTTTCCCCTCCATAAATCTTATATAAAATATTAATTAAATTTTACCCACTCAATACCTCTGATATTTTATCCCTTCATTTCATTTTTAGTTTATACTCAATTTATTCCATTAAAGTATAGCATTAATAATAATTAATTTGTTATCATTTGATAAACCTATTAGAAATTTATAGATTTACTTAAGAATTTTTATATATTTATTTATAAATAATTAGGTCTCAGGGATTTCCCCTGAGACCCGGGGAAATGAAAATTACTTTCTTCTTCTTAAAATAGATCCAGCACCAACTAGTAATGTTGCAATTCCTGCTAATGCAAGTGCTGAAGTACCACCTGTTATAGGTAGCTTGCTAGAATCATTACTTCCAGATCCTGATGTATTGCTACCATTGTTGCTTCCATTATTAGAATTATTATCTTTTACTACTAGCTGATCTATTGCTTGTTGTAGTTCAAGCTCTGCTTTTAATATATCTGCTTCTGTAGCCTTTTTATCCTTCAATACTTTCTTAGCTTCTTTTAATTTTTCACTAAGAACCTTAAAGCTTTCCTTTGTATAATCTTTTTTATTATATTTTTCTGCTTTATCAATTAAAGCTTTAAGTCTTTCTTTACTTGGTTTTAATTGTAATTCAGAGAAAGCTTTAAATAGTTCATTATAAGCCTTTGCAACTTCTTCTTCAGTTGCATTATTATTTAAAAGTACTTCTTTAGCTATTTCTAATTTATCTGATAAAGCCTTCCATGAATCTTCTGTATAGTTTTCACTATTTAAATTCATTATTTTTTCCATTAAAGAAGTTAATTCTTCCTTAGTGTTATTTTCTAATGCTAAAGCTTCTATAGCTTTACTCAATCTAGTTACTGATGCATCTATAACATCTTGTGTTACATTTTTATCTGCTAATATAGATTTACCTTCTTCTAAAGCTTCCTTAAATTCAGTAACTAATGATTTATCTTCTACCTTTGAAAGATCTTCTTCAGATATTGAGCTTGCCTTATCAACTAAAGCTTGTAATTGCTCCTTATTTGCAGGTTTTGTTTCAACTACAACTAAAGAATCAATAGCTTTATTAACATCATTTATAGCCTCTGTTACCATATCTTTTGTTGCATCAGCATTTGCTAAAATAACATTTGCAGATTCTATAGCCTTTTTAAGAGCATTAATTGTTGCTTCTGTGTATTCTATATCACTTTCTATAATAGTATTTGCTTTACTTATAACAGCTGTTAAATCTTGAATGTCAACTAATCCAGTGATTGCATTTAATAATTCTTCTCTAGCATTATCAATATCATCTTGAGATGCACTTTCTGCATTGTTTAATACAGCTTTTGCCTTTTCTAAAGCTTCTGTAAATTTATTAAAGCTTCCAACTGTATAATTATCTTTTACATAATTATTAGAGGATTCTACTAGTTGTTCTAAATCAGTTACATTTGGTAGATTGTTATCATTAATTGTAACTAATTCATAAATAGTAGGGGCTTTTCCTTCCCAATCAATTCTTATTTCATAAATATTCTCATATTTAGAATTTACAATTTCATTTAAACTCTTATCTAATGTTCCAATTTGATTCCAAACTTCTTCCCCTGCTTCATTATATCCTGTTCTAACCATTACCTTAGCATTTGAAATATCATTACCACTTTGAACAATATTTATCTTCTTCACATTAGTATTTTCAGATAAACGATATGTTAAGCTTCCTGATTTTATTTGTCCATTATTAGTATTTGGCTTATAAGCTGTAGTTAAGTTTCTATCATTAATATTTGATGGCGCAAAGCCTTCTAATTCTATTGGATTAGATACATATGTTGGATTATTAGAATTTGAAATATATTCTCCATCATTTATTAAAATTTCACTTATATTAACCCATCTATGCATGTAATTTGCTGTAAATAATATTCTTACATATCTTGCTTCCTTAGCTGAATCTAACTCACCTTTTACAAAGGCATGAGATATTGGTACTATAGTTGTACTATCTCCATGATTATATCCAGCATCAACTGGCTTAGAATTAATATCGCTATTACTATTTTCAACACCATCTCCAATAGTTATTACATCTGTCCATTCCTTACCATCTAATGATATTTGGAATTTAGCATCTCTTAAATAATTTTTTTCTGTGTCTAATACGGCATAAGTAAGATTACTTATATCAATAGTTTGTCCTAAATCAAACACTATGCTCTTATCTTTTATAGGGAAAGAATCAAATGATGCTGCTGTATTAAAGTTTTTATCAAATATTGATGATACATTTCCATTAATATTAACAAATGATGAATCTAAAGATATTGGATAAACCTCATTAGATTTAACTTCAAATTTATTTAAATTGAAAGTAACATCCTTATTAGCTATTAATCTAATATATCTTGCATTTTCTAAATCACTTTTACTTTGTAAATTAACATCATCCCATTCTTTTTCATTCATAGAGCTTTGTAGTGTTAATCCATCCATACTTGATACTTCTAAAGCAATTTCGCTTAGGTCTTTTATTCTATTTAACTTTATTCCTACATACTCATTTGCATGTAAAGTTATATTTTCTTTTGGAAGTAGCTTAGTTAATTCTTCGCTTACTAAAAGTGAATTTAATTCAACATCAGTATTTGTATATACATACTTACTGCTAGCTTTAACAGCTTCTTTAACTGTAAATTCACTAAATTTAATCCAACTATTTTTTAACTCTAAGTTTCTTATTCTGATATATCTAGCTTCAAGATTATTTAAATTAATATCAAGAACATCTTTACCTTCTGAATTACCTGTATAGCTTGAATAACCCTCTACTGGAGTCCAATCATTTCCATCAACTGAAGTTTCAATTGCATATTTAACCAATTTATCTCCACCAGAATTTCCAACAACTATATGAGTACTTTCAAGATTTATTACTTTTCCTAAATCATAGCCTAAATAATCATCAACTAATGCTGCATCTGGATCTGTTGGTCTATTTCCTCCGCTACCATATGCTTTATCTGGATCATACCAAACAAAACTATTATCATCTCCATCATAAAGACTTTCTTCTATACCTTGGTATATTCCCCATGGACTAGATTTAATTACAGTATAAGTAAATCCTCCTAGTGTTTCTTCAGAATCACTCTTATTTACAGTAATATCCTTAATTCCAAACCATTTATTTTCTCTATCTTTAGTTGCAATAACTCTAACTCCCATTGCATCTAAATTTAAGCCTTCTATAGTAATTTTACTTGGTGTTGTATATACTTTTCCCGGCTCTAAGTCTATCCACTCTTCACCATCAACTGTATATTGAACCTTAGCTTCTTGCATTGTATCTTCTGCATTAGCAATAGCACCTAAATTAAACTCTATATTTTTAATATTAATTACTTTATTGTACTTAATACCAATATAAGTACCTGTTGCTATACTTGCTGGATTTTTATAAACAATTTCTGTTGATTCCTTATTATCTAGAACATTATTTAGATTTCCTGTTGGTACATCTGTTCTATTAGTAATAACTGTTGCTAAAGCTCTATTAGGATCAATTGTACTTGGATCAACTATTCCTAAAACAATAGGTTCTAAATATCCTTCTAATGATTCAATAAATGGTACTATATGTTGAACCCCAACTTCTGCATATTCAGTATGGTCTACATAATTAAATCCATAAGTTTTTGACTTTTCAAAAGCTGTTTGTGCATTAGAATAGTTTATCCAAACATCATTATTATTTCCTTCTTCATTTGAAATAATAGCATTTAAGTATCCAATTGCAGCAGTTGTTGTATCTTCAAAGCAATTTAACCAATAAATTATTTGATCTCTTGTCTTTTCATTTCCTGGATTATTTTTATAGTAATTAGCTGCATCCTTAAGCTTTGTAAATTCTTCAATTAAAGCTAGTGCATCTTCTTTAACATTTTTACCTGCTTCATATTTTTCTTTAAATGCTTTTAATTTTGGAGCTAATTCAACAGATTCTTCTAATGAAGTAACACGATTATCCATATTTTGATTAATCATGTGCTTACTTATTTCTCTTAAGGCACTTGAAGCTTCTGTTTCTATAGCTGTATTATGATCCATATATTTAAATGAATCATTCCAATTCTTATCTGCTTGATCCTTAGTCTCCCAAATATTCCATGAGTAATCTGCAACTGCAAATAAAGCTGATTTATTTGCCTCTGATTGTTGCATTGGGTTTAACATTATACCTTCAATAAGTGTAGGATCTACTCCTGGATGTAAGAATGTA
The DNA here is from genome assembly GCF_050585265.1 of Clostridium nigeriense. Classification (GTDB taxonomy): domain Bacteria; phylum Bacillota; class Clostridia; order Clostridiales; family Clostridiaceae; genus Clostridium; species Clostridium nigeriense_B. The sequence goes on from NZ_JBNOOE010000001.1 coordinate 18,572, forward strand.
TCATTACCACCCATAATTAAATGTTTCTTAGAATTATCTGAACATGGCCAGTTAATCCAATAATAAGGTGCTCTACCTGTATTATTTTTAAAAGTTTCTGAGAAGCTTTGAGCTACTTCCCCCCATACTTTTCCCCCAGTCATAACTAGTTGAACATTTTCTGGTGCTTGCTTTAAATAACTAAACTCTGTACTTGAGCCATTTCCCATATAATCAAAAGGAATATATGGTAATGTAGTTTTCATATCAGGATATTGAAGCTTTACTTCAGTTTGTAACCAAGTTGTTATATCATTTACTAATCTAAGTCCTAGTTCTCCCCCTGGATTAGTAAAGTCATCTGCTAGTATTGCTACTTGTCTAACACCTTGATCTATAACCTGCTTAAGCTTAGCCTTTAAATCTGCTAAATCTTTATCATAATTTTTTGCACTAAAGGCATCATTTGATGGAAATGGATGAATTCCATAAACAAATCTAGTTTTAGAAGCATTACCTGCATCTGCTAGCTCTTTTATCCACTTTAATTCATCCTCAGTATAAAGTGTACGCCACTCTGTTCTATGCTTAGGATCATCCTTTGGAGCATAGAAATAAGCATTTAACTTATAGTATCCACCATAAGTCATAAGATCTACTCTATCTTGAACTGACCATGGATTTCCATAATATCCTTCTATAAATCCACGCGTTACAACATTTGCGTAATCTTCTATTTTAAAATTTCTAATCTCATTATTATCTATTTGATTTATTACATGGTATAAAGTAGTTAAGCCATAAAATGCTGAATCTGTATCTTTTCCAAGAACAGTTATAGTATTATTATCTACAGCTAAAAAGTACGCATCTGTTTTACTAAATAGATTTTCTGTTGATATATTATACTTATCAGCATAAGTGTCGACGGATTCGCTAGAGTTTTCAATTCCAACTAAAATATTAGTCTTGTTATTAACAATTTTATTAGAAGTTGAAACTTCATAACTAATATTATTAGCTTTTAAAATTTCATCTTCTAATCTAGCTTTTGTATATTCATCTATTCCAGATTCATATACAACATTTACTCCATTAGTAAGATTAGTAATACCCTCTTGATATTCTATACTTTGTGGAGCAGGGTAAATTTCGTATTCATTACTACTATTAGTAGTAACTTCAGCTGTAGATGATTCATTAGTTTTAGTCTCTGCTGATACTGTAATAGTACCTAGCATATTAGACAATACCATTGCACCTGTTAGCATTACTGATAAATATCTTTTAGATTTCTTTATCATAATTTAACCTCCTTAATATTATTACTATAAAGTTATATGAATCTTTAGTTTGGCGAATAATTTAACCTTAAAAATTTCTCAATTAATCTTAAAGTAGCTTTTTATTTAAAAAAAAGCTGAAAAGGCATAAAAATACCTTTTCAGCTAATGCTCAAATTTAATTGATTACACGCTTTATCCTAAAAATTCTATATATCTCATAATTTTTCCCATTTTTATTATAATATAGAAAGAAAACTTTTTCAATAAATTTGTTAATAAATTATCTTATTTGCTCCTAATAGTGGTAAGCTTAATAAGTAAATATACATTGCTAACTTTTTGGAATTACTATAGTTATGGTAGTGCCTTTATTTAATTTACTCTTTATATCTATTCCATAGTTACTTCCGTAAATTAACTTAATTCTGCTATCAACATTATTAATACCTATCCCACTAAAATGTCTATTTTTATTTTCCTTTTTTTCTTTTACTTCATCCAATTTTTCTTTATCTATTCCTATCCCATTATCATATATTTCAATTTTTATATTATCTTTATCATATTCTTTAATAAATACCTGGATTTCTCCCTCTTCTTCAGATGGAAAGGCATGAAAGAAAGAATTTTCTATAAAGGGTTGCAGTATTAGTTTAGGAATTAAGTATTCATAGCAATCAGGCATTATAAAATACTCTACCTTTATTCTATCTCCATATCTTATATTATTAATTAGCACATAATTTTTTAAATTCTCAACTTCTTCTTCAATAGATATAAACTCATCAGTTTTACTAATAGTATTTCTAATCATATTAATAAAAGCATCTATTGCATTTACAGCCTTATCTTTACTACCTTGCCAAATAAGCCATTTTATACTAGATAAAGTATTAAATAAATAATGAGGATTTATTTGCATTTGAAGCGCATGTATTTCTGCTTTTCTCTTTTCTTTTTGAACTTCAACTAATTTATCAACATAGGAATTTATATCTTCTATCATATAGTTATATGTGGATGATAATTCTTTTACTTCTTCGGCTCCACTAACTTCTATATATTCATCAAAATTTCCATTTCTTACATTAGACATTTTTTCTGTCAATAAATATAAAGGCTTTGTCATTTGTCTAACTAGAAAAAATATACCTACTAAAATACATAATGTTATACTTGTACAAATAAAAAAAATGCTCTTAATGTCATACATCTTTCCTAAAGCCTTATGATTATCTAAAGTTCCACATATAGTTAAATTACAATAAGGTAATCTTTGAATAAATATTGTATCTCCATTATCATCATAACTTTTGCTCAACTCTTTATTTTCAATTAACTCATTTATTTTATCCCTAAAGTCCTCTTGGGTTTGTCCAATATTTGTTTTCTTGTTTGAAGATAAAACTAAATTATTATCATCTAACAAAACTATATCATTTATTTCTACTGTGAAATAATCATAAAACTTTTCAAAATCTTTCTCCTTAATAATAAAATATATAATTCCATAAGGTTTATTATCTTGTAAATTCAAAGTCTTTGAAATAACTATTACAGGACTATCCTTAGTTGTAGAGGTTATCCCCTTTTCAATATAGTGATATGTTATTGCCTTATTATTTTCAAGGGAATTTTTACTTATATCTAATTCTAGTATTTCCTGTGAATTCATAGTTAAAGGTTCTGAACTATTTAAATATGTTTTTCCATTTACACCAACTACTAATACACTCATATTATATGTATTAGATTCTAATGCTGATTTTAACTGCTTTTTAAACTCAAAAATACTTTTTGATAATTCTTTTGTAGATAAATTTGTTTCACCGAAATATATTCTAAAAGCCTTATGAGAATTTACTGAATCTATTACCTTAACTATTTCACTGTGAAAATCAAATATTTCATCATTTACTTGGTCAAATATTTTCTTTTGAGAATCTCTATAGTTATCTGTAAATATCCCCCTTGAAATATTTATTGTAATATAGCCTACAGAAAGTGAAACACATATTACTCCAATAACTACTACACATAATATTTTAAAGAATAAACTATTTATCTTAATCTTTCTTTTCACTATATACCACTCCCTGAACCACACATTAATCTTCTGTAGCTACTTGGTGTATACCCTGTAATTCTTTTAAAAACTCTACAAAAATAGCTATGATCTGAATATCCAATCATTGAACTAATTTCAGATACATACCTTTTATTCTCTTTTAATAACTCACAAGCCTTTTCTATTCTAATTCTATTTAGGTATTCTGAAAAACCTTCCTTACAATGATTGTTAAAATAATAAGACAAATAATAATAGTTAAAATTAAACGCCTTAGATATATCACTTAATTCTAGTGCCTTATCATAATGCTCCTCTATATATTCTAGAATTTCATTTATCCTATCCTCTTCTAAATTTATATTCTTATTAACAAACTCTTTAAGCTCCAAAATTATATTATTAATTTCAGTTTTAAATTCCTGCAAATATTGGATTTTATCTATCTTTTTAAAATACTTTTGTCTCAATCCCTCGGCTTCTATATCATAGGATTCTAAACTTACTATTAAGTTATATAATAAGTTTTTAACTAAATTTTTCAGTTTATATTCATCCATATTACATTCTATTGCTGTATCAATATATGTTTTAATTAAATTTATTGCAGAGGTAAAGTCTTTTCTTTTTATTAAAGAATTGTACTTATAAAAATCAAACTTTTCTAATTTACTTTCTAGAAAAACTGTATCCGTATCTAGAACTATTTTATTTTTATAATAAAACTTTTGAGATAAATAAGGTATAACCTTTTCATTATACATTTGTCTAACCTTATTTATATTGTTAAACTGTGGAGTAATAACAAAAAATATATTCTCTTGAACAATATTGTTTTCCATATATTTTTCAAGTTTACTAACTATATTCTTATCTTCACTAATCTTATAATTAATTAAGTATAATAAGTTATCTTCATTAATTATAAACTTAACAAAAATAAAGTTATTATTTATAAAAAACTCCTTAATAACCCCTTTTACATCCTTTAAAATTTCTCTATTCTTTACAGAAGCTTGTTTTATGCTAGTTCCAAATAACCTAAAACATGTATTTGGAAAAATATTAAAAAAGCTATTACTATCTATGCTATCATCAAAACCAAGAATATATCTTTCAATAATGTTACTATAATAATCATCTTCATCTTTAACTATTTCTAATCCTGGAATTCTATCAACTGCCTTATTTAATGTAACTAAAAGCTGATTCGGACTTAAGGTTGGCTTTAAAATATAATCTACAGCTCCACTTAGAAGTGTATCCTTTACATATTCGAAATTATCATAACTACTTAAAATTATAATTTGAACTTCTGGATATTTTCTTTGAATTATTTTAGAAAAATCAACGCCATTTAATATAGGCATAACTATATCAGAAATAACTATGTTAGGTTTTAAAACCTCTATTAGTTCTAAGGCCTCTTGACCATTAGTTGCCTCACCAACTATTGTAAAGCCTTCTTTTTCCCATTCAATCATATGCTTCATGCCTTGTCGCATTATAAATTCATCTTCAACAATTAGAACCTTACAATAATTTTTATTCATCAAACCACCTCGCCCAATTTTTTACCCCAGCTGAGCAAAACTTGCTTCAACTGGGGTGTATTTTTCCTTTTATAGCTTAGATATTATGAAGCTTAAATCTATATTTTCTGTAGATGCAATTGTAAATTCCTCATGGACAGGTGCTCCCCAGCTATCATCTCCACCTACTCCCATTTGTTTTGCAATTATTCTAACCCAGGTATAATTAATTGGTGGTAGCTCATATATGTGCATTGCATTTTCTAGCTCATAAGCACTATATGGTAAAACACTTATTTCAAATGGTTTATCAATATAACTGAATCTAAGCCCTTTTTCATTTTCTCCCTTTATTTTTAGCCATCTAACTTCTGTTCTATTTCCACATTCTTGAGGTATTAAATATCTTGATAAATTATTTTTAGCTGTATTTTCAAATACTCCTAGTTTTGCTCCATTATTTCTATCAATATAATTTTCTTCTGAACCATAACCATAATATTCAAAATTACATAATTCTTTTTTGAATTTAAAATCCATTGAATATAAAGGAATCTCTGCTAACCCCTCTACCCCTTCATAATGAATATTCACTTTTATATTGCCATCTTCTGTAACAGTATATTTAACTGTATTACTAGCTTTAATACTTGTTGGCATCTCAAACTTATAAATTAAAGTTATTTCATTATCCTTTTCTTCATATTTAAAATCTACTAATTTTTGATGTTGTCCTGCTATTTGCCAATCTGAAGTTCTAAAATTATGTCCATTTCCTCTATCATTGTCTGTAGTAGCTCTGAAGAAAGATGTCCTTGGTGCTCTTGTAATATATTCTTCACCATCATAACAAAGAGAAATTAATCCACCTTCTTGAATGGAAAACATCATTTTAAAGTTCTTACCTACAACTCCTATATTTACATCTCCATGAATTATTTTTAAGTAATTATCCTCTAAAACCTTCTTACAACCTTTACATTCATTAGAAATAACATTATATACAGATTGTCCAAAGGCTACTTCATACCCACTTTCTGCCCATAATTCATCTTTATTTATCCTCATAGATATATTATAGCTATATTCACCAAAAATTTCAATTAATGGATAATTTATAGTTATATATTGGCTTTCTCCTGGTTTTATATCTACATTATCTAATTTTTTCTCAAATATTTTCTTTCCTTCTTTTTCAATATAAGCTATAAAGTCATAATCTTTTGTCCCTATAAATAAATTATTATTCTTAATATTAACACCATTTTTATCTGGGATTATCTTAACGTTAGAATAAAGATATTTAACTTCTTGAGCCTTTGGAGATATTGTTCTATCTGCATAAACTATTCCATCTGTACAAAAACAATAATCTGTTGCCCTATCATCAAAGTCCCCTCCATAGGCTAATGTCTTTACTCCATCTCTATCTATTTCTATAGCTTGATCAATATAATCCCAAATAAATCCTCCTTGATACATTGGGTATTTATCCTCAAGATCTGTATAAAGCTTCATTCCTCCACAAGAGTTTCCCATAGCATGCATATATTCACAACTAATATATGGTTTCTTAGGATTACTATTTAAATATTCTTCTATATCCTTAGGCTTAGCATACATTCTACTTTCCATATCACTAGCATCATCAAACTCTCTGTTCCAAAAAACACCTTCATAATGAACTAATCTTGTATCATCTTTCTTATGAAAGTGCTTTGTCATAGCCAAGATATTTTCTCCTGCATAAGATTCATTTCCACAGGACCAAATTAAAATTGATGGATGATTTTTATCTCTTTGAAGCATGGATTCTGCTCTGTCAATTACTACATCTCTCCATTCTGGTAGTGAACCTGGAACATTCCATTCTGGATCACAAGCCCCCATCTTTTGCCATGAACCATGACTTTCTAAATTAGTTTCATCTATTAAATAAATTCCATACTCATCACAAAGGTCATACCATAAACTTTTATTTGGATAATGAGACGTTCTAACTGCATTAATATTATGCTGTTTCATAAATTTTATATCCCACAACATTTCTTCTTCAGTTATTGCACGACCTCTTTTACTACTAAATTCATGTCTATTTATACCTTTAAAAACTATTCTTTTTCCATTTATATGCATAATATTATTTTTCAATTCAAAGATTCTAAACCCAATTTTTTGAGGAACTATCTCAATTAACTTGTTGTTTTCATCTAAAATTTCAATATATAATGTATATAAATAAGGATTTTCAGCACTCCAAGACTTTACATCTTTAATTACAGTATTTAAATTTATTATTGTTTTTTTAGGACTAATATCTCCAAAGTCATAAACTAACTTATCTTCCCTATCCTTAAGATACGACTTTATTTTAAAATTTTTATTTTCATTCGATTTAATTAATTCTAAATCAATGTTTATCTTACCATTTTTATAACCTTCATCTAATAATGATTTTATAAATATATCTCTTATATGAATTTCTGGTATTGCATATAAATATACATCTCTAAATATACCTGAAAATCTCCAAAAATCTTGATCTTCTATCCAGCTTGCACTACTTCTTTTATATACTTCAACTGCTAATTTATTCTCTTCATCTTCTTTAATATAATTAGTTATTTCAAATTCTGATGGAGTAAAAGTATCTTCACTATATCCAACAAACTTTCCATTAATCCATACATAAAATGCCGTTTCAACTCCTTGAAAAGATATAAAAGTTTTCTTTCCCTTTAGTTCATCTTTTATTTTAAAATACTTTATATAACTTCCAACTGGATTGTATTCCTTTGATATATATGGAGGTCGAAGTTCTTCTGCTCCATCCCAAGGATACATTGTGTTAATATATTGGCATTTATCATAGCCTTGCATTTGAATATGCCCTGGTACATTTATATAGTCAAAAGTACTACAGTCATAATCTTCTTTATAAAAATCCCTTTCTCTTCTGTAAGGATTGATAGCATAAGAAAACTTCCACTTACCATTTAATTTTTGTCTAAGTGGAATATCATATCCTAGTGACATCTCTTCAATACTTTCATAATATAAATGATCTGAATGAGCATCTATTCTATTTACCTTAAATACTTCTGGATCCTCCAACCATTCTAAAGTTGGATTAATTTCTGTTATTACCATTTTTAAACCTCCTATCAATGCTTAATCCCCTGAAATTCATTTCAAGAATCCCAGGGGATCATTAATTTCTATTAACCCTTTACTGATCCTGTCATACCTGCTACAAAATGCTTTTGCATTAAAAAGAATATTATTGCTGTTGGTAATGTTGCTATAACAACTGCTGTCATTATTATACCATAATCTGGTGTGTAAGATGAGCCTAAGGCTGATATAACCAATGGTAATGTTCTCTTTTCTGGTGATTGTAGAGCAATAAGCGGCCATAAATAACTATTCCAACTTGCCATAAATGTTACTATTGTTGCTGCTGCATAAGTTGATTTCATTGTTGGCATATAAATCCTAAAGAAAATTCCTACTTCTCCAAGACCATCTATTCTAGCTGCTTCTATCAAATCCTTAGGAAAGCTTTTTGTATTTTGTCTAAAGAAAAATATTAAGAATGCTGTAGCAATAGCTATTATTATTACTGATCCATTAGTGTTTAACCCTATGACTTTTAATGGGCCCATACTTTTAAATTTACTAAATAATCTAAATAAAGGTACCATCAAAACTGCAAAAGGAACCATCATAGAAAGTAATATGAAATTAAATACTTTTTCTCTAGTTTTACTTTTATAAACCTCAAAAGCATATCCTGCTAAAGATGAAATTATCATGGCTAATACAGTTGTAATAACTGCAATTACTAAAGAATTTTTAAAGGCAGTAGTATATTTTAAATCTGATGCTAATAAATTCTTTAAATTCTGAATAAAATAAGTTCCCGGAATTAAAGTTCCCCTTGTTACATCTACAGATTTATTAGTAATTGCAATTATCATCCATATAAATGGGAAAATAGAAACAAATGATAATATACTTAAAAAAGTATATTTTAAAAGACTTATTATTCTAAACTTTTTAGTCATTTTTATCACCTCCGGCTTTCAATTGAATAAATGACAATACTACTATTATTAATACTATTACATATGATATTGCTGCTGCATATCCGAAGTTTGGTGAATATTTAAATAATAGATTATAAATATATTGTGAAATAGTTATAGTTGCATTAGCAGGTCCCCCATTAGTAATATTCACAGTTTCATCAAATAATTGTAATGTACCAATTGTAGAATTAATAGTTGTAAATAAAATAATAGGCTTTAATAATGGAAGGGTTATGCTTTTAAACTTCATAAAAGCACTTGCTCCATCTATTTCCGCTGCTTCATATATCGAATCATCAATTGCTTGCATTCCTGCTAAATAAAATACCATATTATATCCTGTCCATCTCCATGTTATAGCTATAATTATTAGAACTTTAGCCCAAATTGGATGTGTAATCCATGCTATTGGTTCTGAAATTACATTTATCTGCATTAGAAACATATTTATAAATCCATCTGTAGCAAACAAACTTTTAAAAATTATAGAATAAGCAACTAAAGATGTTACACAAGGTAAGAATATTGCTGTTCTAAAAAATCCTCTTGCTTTTAATTTTTTATCATTTAATAATGCAGAAACAGCAAGAGCTAAAATTATCATAATTGGAACTTGAATTATTAAATATAGGATTGTATTAAATAATGCCTTTTTGAAAGTTGAATCTGTAAGTAATCTTTTATAATTATCTATCCCAGTGAAGCTTAAATTATTACCCATTCCACTTTTCAAGGATATAATAAAAGCTTGTACCATAGGATAAAATACAAAGGCTGTTACTAAAATTATACTTGGTAAAATAAATAACCATGCGTTTCTATCTAATTTACGTTTTAATGATATATTTATACTGCTATCTTTCAACCTTATTTCCCTCCTTTAGAAAAGAAATAGCCATTTACTAATTTCTCCTTTAATAAATAGCTATTTTTATTATTTATGAATTTATAAAGAAATTATCCATTATCCCTTTTCATAATTCCAAATGAAATGAGGAATTATTAATTTCCTTCAGCTTTGAAGTGTTAAAATATCGTAGCAGAGTGACTTGTAGCTTGCGACAGAACACTGATATAATATTTTAATACTTTTTTATTGAGCAACTGCTGATTCAATTTGAGTTTGGAAGGTTTGTAATGTTGAATCAATATCTGCTCCACCTAAGATAGTTTGAATAGCTTCTGTCATAATATCTTCGATTGCATAAGTGTGTAAACCATAATTTACTGAAGGTACTTCACTTGTCCATTTAGCAAGATCAGCAAATACTTCTTGTCCACCGAAGAAATCATTTGCCTTTGAATAATTCGGTGCTTCAGCTGCTTTATTTAAAGTACTAACTAAAGTTATTGAGTCTGCTAAGTCATTCATTAAATCTACATTTGATGCAAAGGTCTTACCTAAGAAATCTACTGCCATATCTGTATTTCCAACATTCTTAAGTACATACCATCCACCTCCACCTATTGAAGATGCGTTAACTGAATCACTACTAGCACTCATCTTAGGGAATGATGCTACAGCCCATTTTCCACTTTGATCTTCTGCCTTCTTAATTGAAGGTGCAATCCAACAACCAGTAACTACTGATGCAACTTCACCATTATTAAATGCACCAACGAATTGATCCCAATCTGCAACTTGCTTTACAGCTCCTGACTCTGTTAAATCTTTATATATCTTAATTGCATCTTTCAATGCTTGATTATCTGCTATAGAAACTTTACCATCTGCATCTGTATACCATTCCCCTGCACTTTGCAACATCATTCTTATTTGTCCTAAGTCACTTGGATCTAATGTACACATATCAACTCCAGTTTTTTCTTTAACTGCTTTTCCGATTTCAATATATTTTTCCCAAGTTAAATCTTGCATATCTTCTTGAGTATAACCGGCCTGCTCTATTAAATCTGTTCTATAGAAAGTTGCTGCAACTCCACTGTCAAAAGGAATTCCATATAACTTTCCATCTATATAATTAACACCAGTTTTATATTCTGCAAAATCATCTGGAGTAGCTACTGAAGATAAATCGGCAAATTCATCTTGATATGCTGTTAAATATCCTTGTATTTTGTAATCTTCAATTAACACAATGTTAGGAAGTCCTTCATAAGATCCTGATGATAAGCTTGTATTTAATTTTGCAACTATATCATCTTGAGCCATGGTTACAACTTCAACTTCTGCATCTGGATTATCCTTTAAATATATCTCCTTTGCTTTATTTGCCGCCACTATATTAAATGATTCATCCCAAGCCCATATAGTAATTTTATTACTTCCAGTATTAGTAGTATTATTATCATCCGTTCCACCCATTGAATTTCCACCACAAGCAACTAGTCCAAAAGTCATTGCTGCTGCCACCAAAATTGATGCTATTTTTTTAATTTTCATTTATATCCCTCCATATCAATATATAATAATGTAAATTACCAACAAAATAACTTATTAGTGTTAGTATTTACAAGTCTTTTGTAATGCTTTACATCTTCTATAATTATATTACCATATGAAGTTATAATTAATTTAGAAAATTATTGATTAAAACTTTTAATATTTTTAGATTGTAATTTTAATTTTACATAAATTTTTTAATCTTTTTAGATATTAGGATTATTTTTAGATATTTTTTCTCATACAAAAAAGAATCCATAGGTGAATATAATTTCCTTTGGATTCTATATATTTTATTTATTTTTAAATTAATTAAAGTTCAAATTAGGCTTTTTTATCCTTAATGATAATAAATATTCGCTGTAAAATTATAAATAAACACAAAAGTGCAGCTACAACAATCTTTGTCCACCAAGAACTTAAAGTTCCTTCAAAAGTTATTATTGTTTGTATAACTCCTTGTGTTAATACTCCAAGTAAAGTACCAAACACATAACCAACTCCACCTGTTAGCATTATTCCACCTATTACAGCTGATGCAATTGCATCCATCTCTAATCCAACTGTATGTTGTCCATATCCTGATAGCATATAAAAACTAAATACTACACCAGCAAGAGCTGAACAAAATCCACTTAATGTATAAACTAAAATTTTTGTTCTATCCACAGGTAGTCCCATAAGCCTTGCTGATTGTTCATTTCCACCTATAGCATATATTGTTCTTCCAAACTTTGTATACTGTAAAATATATATAGCTAATACCAAAACTACTAAAGCTATAACTACACTCCATGAAATAAAACCATTACCAATGTTAATTCTAGCCTGACTTATCTTTGCATAAGTTTCATTGCTAATAGTTATTGTATCTATACTTACAAGATAGCATAATCCCCTAGCCAAAAACATTCCTGCTAAAGTTGCTATAAATGGTTGAATTTTAAATTTTGTTACCAAAACCCCCATGATAGTTCCAAAAATACACCCAATTATAAGCATAAGTATAATAACAATCCAAGGATTCCATCCCTTATTTTCAAGAAGATATGCAGAGAGCATACATACGAAGGCAATTACAGCTCCAACAGATATATCTATCCCTCCTGTAATTAGCACAAAAGTAACCCCAATTGCTGTTATAAGCAAAAATGCATTATCAATAAATAGATTTAAAAATGTTTGTAATCTAAAGAAACCAGTATATTTAAAAGTTCCAAATGCACATAATCCTAAAAATAAAACTATTGTTACAAAAATAGGTAAGTATTTAGTTTGTAATATTTTGTTTTTTACCACTAGTAAGTTTTTCACTATTAGCCCCCCTCTTCTTATCAAACAAATTCCTAAAGATAGCTCTAAATTCTTCTGATTGTAATAAACAAATAGTTATTACAACTAAAGCTTTTACAACTAAAGTTACTTCAGGTGGAACACCAAAAGAGTAAATTGTAGTTGTTAGACTTTGGATAATTAAGGCTCCAACTATACTACATGGAATAGAAAACTTACCTCCTGACATAGAATTTCCTCCAATAGCAACAGCTAAAATTGCATCAAGCTCTATATATAAACCTAGGTTATTTGCATCGGCACACTTAATATTAGAACTTAATAATATTGCTGCAATGCCTGCACATAAACCTGATATTGTGTAAACAGCAACTTTAATCCAATCAACTTTAATTCCAACATATTTACTTGCTGTAGAGTTAGAACCTGAAGATTCTATAAAAAGTCCAAATGCAGTTTTCTTAACAATAAGCATAATAACTAAAAGGCAAGCCGCCACTATATAAACTGAAAATGGTAATCCAAACAAATATCCTCCTCCAAAAAAGAAGTATGGCTTATAATAAATTGTAATAATTTGAGCCTTTGTTATAAGCTGAGCTATTCCTCTACCTGCAACCATCAATATCATAGTTGCAATAATTGGTTGTATTCCTATCTTTCCTATCAATACTCCATTCCAAAAGCCAAGAAGAGAAGCTAATACTAACCCAATTATAATTGCTAAAGGCATTGGAACTAAACTAACATATTCTTGAACCCCATCTACAAAAGTCATCTGTCCACCAATTAAACTTGCTACTACAGCTGCTGTAATTGCTATTACAGATCCAACGGAAATATCTGTTCCAGCTGTTGCTATTACAAGAGTTAATCCTATAGATAAAATCATTAATGGAGCTCCTCTATTAATAATATCTATTAAACTTCCAAATAAATGGCCATCTCTCATTTCTATTTTGAAAAAACCTGGGGTGAAAAATAAATTAAATAATAAAACTAAAAATAGTGCTACAAGAGGCCAAAATACCTGATGTTTTCTTATACTTTTTAATGCATTCATCCTACTTCCCTCCTGCTATAGTATTCATAATAATATTACTTTCTAAGTCTTTACCTATAAGCTCTTTAATTTTAATTTTATCTCTTAAAACTACTAATCTACTGCAAGTTCTAAGCATTTCATCTAATTCTGAAGAAATAAATATTACTGAAATTCCTTGTTTTGCTAAATCTAATACTAATTTTTGAATTTCAGCCTTTGTTCCAATATCTATTCCTCTTGTAGGCTCATCTAAGATTAAAAGCTTTGGCTTTGTTAATAACCACCTTGCTAAAATAACTTTTTGTTGATTACCTCCACTTAGCTCCTTAACAAGTTTTTCTGCTGATGGAGTCTTAATGTCTAATAACTTAATATATTCTTCTGCGATTTTCTCTTGCTCTTTAATTGGAATATATTTAAACCAACCTTTCTTTACTTGAAGAGCTAACATAATATTTTCTCTTATTGATAGATTAGGTATTATTCCCTCTTTTTTTCTATCTTCAGGGCAGTACGCAATTTCATTTTTCATAGCTACTAAAGGATTGTCCATTTTTTTCTTTTTATTATTAATAACTATTTCTCCTGTATCAGCCTTTTCTATTCCAAATAATAAATTAACAAGTTCAGTTCTACCAGAACCTAATAACCCCGCTAACCCAAGTACTTCTCCTTTATAAATAACTGTATCAAATGGATTTATAGAATTTCTTTTTCCTAGATTTATTGCTTCTAATAAAACTTCTCTTTCATTTTCAGTATTTATATCCTCAACTGGCTTGATATTATAATTTATCTCACCATAATCTTTTCCAATCATTTTAGCTACTAATTGAACCTTAGATAATTCACTAGTTTTATACTCTCCAACTAACTTTCCATTTCTTAAAACTGTAATAGTATCTGTAATTTCATATACTTGATCTAAAAAATGAGTAACAAATATTATTCCTATTCCTTGAGATTTTAAATTTCTCATTATTTCAAACAATTTTTCAACTTCTTTTTCATCCAAACTTGCTGTTGGTTCATCTAAAATTAATATTTTAGCTTCAATATCAACTGCTCTTGCAATTGCAACCATTTGTTGAATAGCAACAGAATAACTATCTAAGCTCTTTGTTACATCAATATCTATATTTAGTTTTTTCATAGCTAAAATTGCCCTTCTATTCATTTCCTTCCAATTGATTCTGCCAAACTTCATAGGTTCTCTTCCAATAAAGATATTTTCTGCCACTGATATGTTGTTACATAAGTTTACCTCTTGATATACTGTACTTATTCCAAGCTCTTGAGCTTCGTATGTTGATTTTGGATTTATTTTATTTCCTAAAAAAACAATATCTCCACTATCTAGTTTTTCAACTCCTGTTAATACCTTAATTAAAGTTGACTTTCCTGCTCCATTTTCACCCATTAGTGCATGTATTTCTCCATTTCTTAAAGTAAAATTAACTTTATCTAATGCCTTTACTCCTGGAAACTCTATACTTATATTTTTCATTTTAAGTAATACATCTTTTTCTTTCATTGCTACAACTCCTTTTTTAGATTTAATACAAGCTGTTGCAGTATAAGTTTCTATATGCAACAGCTCACATTAAATTAAAGAAAATTAATTTAAATTAATATTTTCTATTTGGAAGCTCTTGTGCTGCTGTATCTTGTCTAAATACACCCTCTTCTGATGGAATGTACTTAGTAACATCTTTACCTGCAACTATATCTTCACAAACATCAAAGAATTGAGGTCCTAGTAACGGATTACACTCAACTGTAACATTTAATTTACCAGCTATCATAGCTTCAAAAGCACCCTTAACTGCATCAACTGAAACAATCTTTATATCTTGACCTGGATTCTTACCATATTCTTCAATAGCTTGTATAGCTCCTATTGCCATATCATCATTATGAGAGAATAAAGCATCTATATTTTCACCATCAGACTTTAAGAAAGCTTCCATAACTTCTTTTCCTTTAGCTCTTGTAAAATCACCAGTTTGAGACTTAATAATCTTAATATCAGGATATTTTTCATTTAATCTTTCTAAGAATCCTTCTTGTCTTCCAACAGCTGCTGAAGATCCAACAGTTCCTTGAAGTTCAACTATATTTCCCTTTGAATTTATTAATTTTGCAAGCTCATCTGCTGCCTTTCTTCCTTCTTCTACGAAGTCAGAACCTAAATAACTAGTATAAAGATCTTCTGAAACATCAGCTTTTCTATCAACTAATACTAGTGGAATTCCTGCATCCTTAACTTCTTTAAATACAGTTTCCCATCCTGATTCGACAACTGGAGATACACCTATAACATCTACTCCTTGTGCTATAAAAGAACGAATTGCTTTAATTTGATTTTCTTGTTTTTGCTGTGCATCAGAGAATTTCAATTCTATCCCTCTCTTCTCAGCTTCCTCCTTAATTGAGTTTGTGCATGCAGTTCTCCATTCGCTTTCTGCTCCTAATTGTGCATAACCTACAACAATTTTCTTATCTCCTGAAGAATCCCCTCCTTCACCTTCAGCTTGCTTTCCACCACTAGAACATCCAATAGAAAGAGCCATTGCTCCAGCTAATACTAACGCTAATAATTTTTTTAATTTCATTTTTAATCCCCCTCATAAACTTCTTTGATTACGATTACAATTAAATTTTAATATTTTTTACAGAAATTGTATTTATAATAAAAAAGTATAATTTATAAAATTCTGCACAACTAAAATAAAAAACAAGTAAATATGTTATTTTAGGGCGACTTGGAGCTTGCGACGGAGCAACTAATATAACATATTTACTTCTAAAAACTGAAGGTAATAATTCCTCATTCCTCGGAATTAAGAATTTTTGTTATGTCGTAACCTTCAATTCACCTTGCTATGATATTTTAATACTTCAGAGCTGAAGGAAGGAAATTATAAAAAGTTATTCATAGGGTAACATTTTTATAATTTCATAAAGAGTAAAAAAGATTGATCACTTAATTAAGAAATCAATCTTTTTAATTTCAATTTTTATTTATCTTATTCTTTTTTTATTTTTTCTTTCTTTATAAATAAAACTCCTACTCCAATTACTAATACTGCACCTAAGAAAATTAATGAAGTATTTCTTCCTCCTGTACTTGGTAGCCTGTTGTTTTTATTATTATTTGAACCATTATTACTATTATTGTTATTACCATCATTATTACCATTGCCACTATTGTTTCCGTTGTTATCTCCATTACTGTTTCCATTATTGTTTCCGCCACTGTTGTTTCCACTGTTGCCATTATTATTTCCATTACCGTTATTTCCATTGTTATTGCCGTTATTATTGTTTCCATTATCATCATCGCCATTTCCAGGATTATTAGAGTCATCTTCTTTTAAATTACTAATAGCTTCATTTAAAATATCCTCAGCGTTATGAACCTCTTCTTCTGTAGCTTCTTCATTATTTAACACTTCTTCAGCAAGTACTAAAGCACTTTTAAGTACTTCCAAGCTTTCCTTTGTATATTTTGAAGAATCTATATCCTTTGCACTATTTATTAAATTAATTAAGGATTCTTTATTCGGTCTTGGCTTTAAATTTAAATATGCTTCTAATAAAGATGTATAAGCCTTATTAACATCTTCTTCTAATGCATTCTCATCATTTATAACAATCTTTGCATTTTCTAATTCACTTTGAAGCTTATTCCAGCCTTCTAAGAAATACTTATCCCCTTCTAAAACTTCTACTTTATTTGCTAATTCAATTAAATCACTCTTATCTCCCTTAAGGGATGAAAGTAATTTTATCATTATTGTTTTTAAATTATCTGTAACTATATCAACTTGCTCCTGAGTTGATGCTTCATCAGCTAATATACTTTCTGCATTTTCTAATACTTCTCTAAACTCTATAGCAACACTTGGTATTACATTTTCTAAGTTCTCATCAGTTATCTTTCTTGCTTCTGAAACTGCTATTTCTAAATTATACTTAGCAACATAACTACCATCTCCATAAGCTTTCATTATATTGTCATATTCCTCTTGAGTAACTGATATCACTGTTCCATGTCTTGGCCCGTATGGTGAAGCACCCTTTGGTAATGAATACTCTGATGTATCTAACTTTACAAATTGTCCCCCCTCTAAATTATCAGTTACTGACGGATAATACTTTATTCCACCATATTCATCTAATAATAGACACCATTCATCTCTATCATTAAATTTAAAAATAGTTGGTCCTTCAACACCACCAAAGCCTGTGACATTTGAATCTACCTTAGTCCATGTTCCAAATATAGCATCACTCTTTTCTAAAAATACCTTCTTTGTTACTTCATTTTTAGTAAATCTATAATAGGTTCCATTATCTTCAATAATAGTTGTATCAATTACATCTGTTGCTGAATTATTATCTAGCTCTATTGAATAATAAAGCTCTGGTTCAGTAAAGGTATAAAAATCTCTAGTCTTTGCGTAGTAGATTCTATGATGATAATTTCCATTTGAATCAGGTCTATCATTATCTTTTGATGCCCAGAATACTACATACTCTCCAGTTGTTTTATCATACACTGCCTCCGGTGCCCAAGTGCATCCAGCTGTATCAATTGCTACCTCTACCATTCTTTGATTAGACCAATTAACTAAATCAGTAGATTCCCATACCATAATGCTTTGACTTCCACTACTTTGCGCTGCTCCCCATCCATTTCCATTATAGATTTTTAAATCTGTAGCAATTAAATAGAACTTATCTCCTTCTGGTGATCTAATTATAAATGGATCTCTTACCCCCTTTTCCCCTAAGTCAGAGGTTAAAATTGGCTTATTATCATTTAACTCTTCCCAATTTAGTCCATCCTTACTTGCTCCTAAATAAATTTGTTCACCATTTGCAAAGTTTTCTCCTATAAAATAGGTAAATATATATCCTTTATAATCAAGATTCTTTACTTTTGCCTTTACTTTAGCTGCAAATTCCTTTGTTACTATTTCATTATCTAAGGTCAATGTTGCAACTAGCTTAACTTCCACATCATCTTCTTGTCTAGTAACAACTCCTGCCTTAATATCCCCATTATCCTTTGAAGTAATTATAGCTTCATCAGATGATGTCCATGTTATATTAGATCCATAGTATCCATTATTTATTAAAGTTAAATTTCCTCTAACATCATCAATATTGTTAATTGTTAATAAATCTTTATCATAGTTTAACTTTTCTAATGAAGTCATTTCTCTTAACACTGTAAAATTAAAAGTTTTTTCAATAGATTTATTAGCATATTTAAATTTAGCTTTTAGTACTACTTCTTTATTTTCTGTAGAAGCTATTACCTTACCTTCCTTTGATATAACACTTTCATCAGAGCTTTCCCATTCTATACTTACAGCTCCTATTGAAGTTGGAAGATTTAAATCACTTACTATATTATCCTTGTCCTTATTTCCATTTAATATAGTTTCATACTCCACAGAACTTGCCGAAAGATCTAATATTAAATCATCACTTTCCTTATTTAATTCAGTAATTTCATCTGAATTTAAAGCTTTATTAAATATTTTAAAATCAGCTAACTCTCCAGTAAAATAAGGATCAGCAGAATAAAAAGATTTTCCTATATATCCATTAACACTTCCACTTTTTAATATATCTGCTAATTTATAACTAATATTTTTATTTTCTCCTACTAACTTTCCATTTAGATATAGAGATAATGTGTTATTATCTGAATCAAAAGTAATCGTAACCATTGACCATTCATTAGATGCTAATTTTGTTGTGTGATATGCTGCCTTTTCAGTCTGCCAACCATTTAAATTACTTCCATATGCAAAACCCGATTGAAGCTTAGATGAATTATTAGATGGAGTCACGAATAAATACTTACCACTATCACTTCCTAAGGTATATAACCAAGATGCATTGACTCCACCCTTCCAATTTACTATAGCTGAAATTGTAATATCTTTTAATCCATTTACTGTTCCATCTGGTATCTCAACATATAAAGGATCACTATCATTATTAAATACTAATCTACCATCTTTTATATCTTCGTCCTTTAAATTTTTTATACTACCATTTTTATTACCTGACTTATCTACTAATGTTCCATTTTCAATAGTCATATCATAATGAAGTATATTACTACTTTCTTCAACAACTCCCTCAACTGTAATTGTTGCTTCTATATTTTTATTTTCTGAAGAAACTGCTTGCTCACTTGTCATTTTTAATATTGGCGTTCCATCAGCTGCCCAGTGAACATTTCTAACTCTTGCATGTCTACATGGATCATATAAAGGTGATTCACTTGCATAATCACATTTATCTTCATAACACTCTTCAGATCTTGCATGATAAACAAAAACATCATTTCCATTTTCATCAATAGTAAATGAGTTATGCCCTGGTCCATATTCTCCTGGAACATCATCAGATGTTAAAACAGGATATGGATTTTTACTCCAAGACTCTTGATCCATTAAATCTGAATTTTCATCTGCAGATAAAACTCCCATACAATACTCAACACCAGTTGCAGAAGCTGAATAATAAACAAATACCTTACCATTTCTCTTAATTACAGCTGCCCCTTCATTTACATTCTCATATATTCTCTCCCAAGCATATTCAGGAGTGGTTAATAACATAGGCTTAGAAGTTAGCTTCCAAGGCTCATCTGGATTAATAGTTGCCATATATAAATCTGATGCTACTCCTTTTTGAGCCCATATAACATAATGCTCACCATTATTCTCAAAGTAAGTCATATCTAATGAGAAATCTTTAAAGGAGAAACTATCACCTTCAGTTGTTTGGAATACTCCTTTTTCTACCCAAGAACTTGAATCCATTGGGTTATCACCTGTGCATTGAAGCACATGAGGTTTAATTCCCCAAACATTACTAGAACTTGTGCTACCTGTAAAATAAACATACCAAACTCCATTTATTTCATGAATTTCTGGAGCCCATATATATCTAAATATTTTACTAGAATTCTTACTATCCCAAATTGTAATTTCATCTGCCTCCATAAGTCCTTCTATTGTTTCTGATCTTCTTAAAGTAACCTTGCTGTATCCATTTTTATCACCTGATCCATACATAGGATAAGATGCTGTAAAATAATAATATCCATCACTACCTTTTGTAATCCATGGATCTGCCTTTTCTTCAATAAATGGATTTTCATATTCTTTTCTACTAACAGAGCCACTTACTGTATAGACTCCTGGTTTACTAAAATCAATTTTATCTATATCTTCCTGACTCCATTCAACAGAAAGTGATGCAGTAGATCCATCACTATAATTTCCAGTTACTAATTCTGGTAAGTTAAGCTCTTCATTATTTGAAATATTTATATTAACATCTTCTATTCCTGTGTTGGATATAACCCCTAGTTTATTAACTACCTTAAAATACTCCTCCTTTGTAACTTCAATTATACTTCCATTTATAGCCTTATCAGGTAAAACTACATTATCATTTTTTCCTAAAACTTCATACTCTTCTTCAATAGGTTGGCTTATGTTTATAAAGTCTTTAGTTGTATTTTTATACTTATTATTACCATCCGTCCAATTTATAATATAATCTCCAGTAGAATTATCATAATAACATTGGGGAGCTAATACTTTTATATTACTTTTATTTAAAGTTATCTTAGTCTCATTATAAAAATTAATTAAATCCTTAGATTCATAAATATAAACGTATGAAGAGCTATCATTATTTGTTGCAATTATTCCATATGTTCCATTATTTTTTCTAAATATGAATGGAGATTTAAGTCCATTTTTATTATCATTTTTAGTAGTAGATGTATTTTTAGCAAATAAAATTCCACTATTAGAATTCAATGCTGTAAAATTGCTTCCATCACTGCTATATCCTAAGTGTAAGCTATTATCTAAAACACCATTATCTGATTTTGTATAGCTCATTAGATATCCATAATATTCTTCTATAACTGTTACTAAAAATTCCTTTGTAGCCTTTATACCATTCAATTCAATTTCAGCCTTTAAAGTTATTTCTTTATTTCCTTCTCCTACTTTAGGTCTTGTTACCTTTCCCTCATTAGTTATATAGTCTTCATTGGAACTAGTCCATTTTACTTTAGAGTCCTTTCCCGCCGTATTAGGTAATATAAAATCTTTATCTACATAACCTACATTTAAATTAAAATTTCTCACTACTTCATTTAAGTCATTTTGAACATTGCTTGCTAAAACTGTTAAGTTAAAAGTTTTATCAATACTCTTTCCACCCAATGTCAATGTTGCATTTAAAGATACTTCCTTATCACTATCTTCTGGTCTATTAACAACACCACTATTTGAAATATACTCTTCATTAGAAGAAGTCCATGTTATTTTAGAATAATGTATACTTCCCTTTTGTGGTAAGGATATGTCTTCAATAATGTTGCTATTTTCTATATTTAAAGCATTACTATCTTCTAATAATGCATTATTTATAGACTCTTCACTTGCTAAATTAAAATAATCTTCTTTTATTTCCTCATCTGAAAGTTCTTTATTATACACTTTTACTTCCTTCACCTTACCTTTATAGAAAATATCTGAATAAGATGATCTTCCTATATAAGCTACTAAATTCTTACCAAAATCACTTACATTTCTAGTTAAAACATCTCCTCCTATATATTTTCCATTGTAATATGCCTTTAATTCACCATTATTACTATCAGTTTTTGGCGTTATTACTGTTGTAAATAATGCCCAGGTATTATCAGTTTTTTGTCCTGATGAAATTCCTCTTTCCGTTGACCATGGTTGGCTTACATTCATGGAATTAGTAAATACAGATTTGAAACATCCATTAGGCGCTGATGGATTCAAAAGCCAGTATTGAGTTGGTAAACTTTCTGTAGTTCCAAAAAACATAGCGCTATAATTTCCTGCACCCGTTTCATTTTTTAACCACACTGAAATAGTTAAAGTATCTTTACCATCCAAAAGTCCTTTTGGCATTTCAACATAAGCTGCATTACTATTAGCATTTCCCCCTGGTAATGTTAATACACCATCACTAATTTCTGCACCACTTCCCTTTAACACCCCATCATTTCCATTTCCAGAAGAATCCTTAATTATTGTCCCAGAAGTAGCTGATGTTTCATTAAACTCATAATATAAAAGTAAATCATTTAAGCCTACCTCAGATTCTAAGTTCAAAGAGTATACAACGTTTTCGAAACACATAGAAAGTAAAAATACTAGCATCAATAAAGTTGATATACAGCGCTTTAACTTATTCATTAGCATTTACATCTCCCCTTTCAAATTTTTATAAATATCAGATATATATTAACATTTTTTACCATGTAAGTATTTATAAAAAAACTAACTGATTTTCGATTTTCTGCACAAAATAAAAAAGTACTTCTATATAATTTTGCTTATTCCGTCGCATTCGCTCCAAGTCATCGCAAAATTAATAGAAGCACTTCAAAACTTAAGGTAATAATTCTAATATGTTCTATTTAGCCATTCTCTATCAAAATCTTGTTCTTCGAATATCTTCTCGTCTGTAATTATCATGCTTGTTGTATCTTTTCCACTTAATATATCTTTTGAAATTTTCATTATTTCTGGACCAATGAGTGGGTTACATTCTATAATACAGTTTATTTTTCCTTCTTTCATTGCTAAAATTCCTTGTTTTATAGCATCTATTGATACTATTTTTATATCTACACCTGGTTTAAGTCCATACTCCTCAATTGCTTCTATTGCTCCAAGCGCCATGTCATCATTATGAGAAAAAACTAATATTTGTGAATCACTATATTTTTTATAGCTTTCATTAAGAAAATTCCACATTACCTTTTTTCCACCTTCAAAGTTATAATCCCCACTATCAGACTGAACTATTTTTATATCATTATTAGAGGATGCTATAACTTCTTCAAAGCCTTTTTTTCTTTCAGTAGTTGGTGTTGAACCTAAAATCCCTTGAATTTCAAAAACCTTTACACTATTTCCTAAATTATCAATACACCATCTGGCTGCTCGCCTTCCTTCTTCTCTAAAATCTGATCCTAGAAAAGTATTATACAGGGTTTTATCTTCTATATTTATAGTTCTATCCGCTAAGATAACTGGTATATTAGCTTTTTTTGCTCGTTTTAACACTTCCTCAAATCCATCTTCCTTAACAGGAGAAAATGAAATTATATCTACATCTAAATCTATAAATCTATTTAGTATATCTATTTGCTTTTCATAATTTAAATCTGCTTCAGCATATATTAAATCGATTCCAAAATCATTAGCTGAATTTTTTATTGATTTCTCATTAGCTTCTCTCCAACCGCCTTCATCTCCAACATTACAAAATCCTAAAGTTATTTTATCCTTTTCTTTATTTATTTCTTTTTGTAATGTGTACTCATTAATATTATCTTTGGTAATTAAACTACTTCTTAATATAACTTTTTTAGGAATTCCCTTTTCTTTATTCAAAATATCGACTGCATATTGAATTGCTTCTTTTCCCCCTGTTGGACAAGTAAAGGTTGAATTAAAAATCCCATTTTCAACTAAATTTAATCCTCCCATTTCTCCTGTTAATCCATCAATACCAATAAACTTTACATTCTTCTTATAATTAGAATTTTTATATGCATTAAATGCTCCTAATGCCATTGCATCATTATGAGCAAAAACTAAATCAATATTATCATTATTCTCAAAAATCTCTTTCATTTTATCTTCTGCTTCATCACGATTCCAATTTATGCTTATATCACTGACTATATTTATATTATTACTTTGATTAATCTTACTCCTAAAACCATTACTTCTTTCAATAGTTGCATTAGAATCCAAGTTTCCCTTTATCTCAACTACATTTCCACCATCTTTACCTAATAAATCTATAGCATAATCACCTACTTGTTTTCCTAATGTACTATTATCTGGCCCTATATATAATGTATAATCATATCCCTCTACGCCCCTATCTAAAACTATTACTGGTATATTTTTATAAACTTCTGAAACCTTTTTAGTAACACTCTTAGAATTTGCTGGAGAAATAATTAATAAATCTATATCAAAATTCATAAGCTTATCAATATCATCAATTTGCTTACTAGCACTTCCTACTGCATCTAAATATATAACTTGAATATTATTATAATTGTTAGCTTCTTTTTTTATCTCTTCATTTATTTTAATTTGCAGAGGTTCCATTAATTGAGATTGAGAAACACCTATTATAAATGTCTTTTCCTCTTCTTCATCATTTATAATTACTTTGCTACAACCAATAACTCCTATTGTAAATATAGAGAAAACTGCAAGTAAAACAATAGCAATAAAATAAATAGAATCCTCATACTTAATCTTCATTATTCATGCACATCCTATAATCATTTGGAGACATCCCCATATGCTTTTTAAATACATTACTAAAATAATGCTGAGTACTATATCCTACTAAACTAGCAATTTCATATATTTTAATAGAAGACTCCTTCATAAGCTCTATGGAATTTTGAATCCTAATATAGGTTAAGTAATCAATAAAATTCATTCCAAGCTCCTTCTTTAATAAACGTGTTAAGTAAGTCTGACTAATTCCAA
This sequence comes from Clostridium nigeriense, assembly GCF_050585265.1. Classification (GTDB taxonomy): domain Bacteria; phylum Bacillota; class Clostridia; order Clostridiales; family Clostridiaceae; genus Clostridium; species Clostridium nigeriense_B. The sequence continues at coordinate 43,891 of NZ_JBNOOE010000001.1, forward strand.
GTCTGTTAGATAGCTTCTCAATAGATAAGTTTTCATCTCCATAATTCTTTTTTATATATTTCTCAACCTCTAAAACTATAGGTGTTTTCTTGCTTTTTTCTAAAACATTACTTTTTAATTTACTAAAGACATCTTTAATCTCCACAGGGTCCTTACTTAATAAAGAATTTTCAATTATAATATCAATACTAAATAAACTACTTATTTTCTCTTCTAAATTTAACAAAGTATCTTTCCATAACCTTATAGATTCTACCTCACATAATAGCACTACTCTAGAGGATGAATATTGAAATACATATAGATTATTAAAACTATTCATAAAATCCTTTGAAAGATTAACAATCCCATATGAAATTAATTCTCTTTCATTTTTATTAACAATACCAACAAAATTTTTTTCTAATATTTTTATTAATACAAGTCCCATATTATTAGAATAATCTATATTAAAATTCTTCATTTTTATTTTTAATTCATCACACTCTATTTTTCCACTTACCCAAGACTTAAAAAAATCATCCTTTAAATAAGAAATATTATTTTCAAGAATCATATTTTTGAAGTTTTCTCTTTCACTTTCTTTTCTCCTAAAAATAACCTCTTCCTTCGCCTTAAAAAGCAAAGTTTTAAAATTATCTCTATCTATAGGTTTTAAAATATAATCAAAAACTTTAAGTCTTAGAGCAGCTTGTGCATAATTAAATTCATCATGTCCTGATATTATTATTACAACTGGATTATATAAAACTCCATTTAACTCTTCTATTAATTGAATACCATTTAAAAAAGGCATACAAATATCTAATAATAATATATCTGGATTTTTTTCTTTCGCTAAACTTAATGCTTCCTCTCCATCTTCTGCTTCACCAACTAATTCAAATCCCTCTTCTTCAAAGTTTATTATACTTTTAATTCCTCTTCTTATTCTGGGCTCATCATCAGCAATCAAAACTTTAATCAAAGATAATTTCCCTCCTACCCCTTATAATTATTTTCAAATGGTAATTTTATTTCTACCTTTGTCCCCTCTCCTAATTTACTGTAATATCGTAAGCCATATATTTGTCCATAAGTAAGCTTAATCCTAGTATTAACATTAGATATTCCATATCCTGATCCACTTTCTGAATCAATACAAAAGCTATTACTTGTATCTAACATGGAATTTATATTTTCTAGTTTTTCCTCTGGAATTCCTGCTCCATTATCCTCAACAGTAATTATTATTTCATCATCAATTTTTCTAAAACTAATGCTTATTCTACCCTTTCCTCTCTTTTCTTTTATACCATGGTAAATAGCATTTTCTACTATTGGTTGAGTGATAAGCTTTAAAATTAATGTATCTAAAATATCTTTATCAAAATTTATTTCGTAGCTTAATTTATCTTCATATCTATATTTTTGTATAATTAAGTAACTATTAATATGTTCAATTTCATCTTTAAGATTAATTACTTCCTTCCCCTTGCTTAATCCAATTCTAAATACCTTTGTTAATGCTCCAACTAAATTAACAATATCTTTTGCATTATAATCTTCTGCCATCCAAGCTATAGTATCTAAGGTATTATATAAAAAATGTGGCTTTATCTGAGCTTGTAAAGTCTCTATCTCAGCCTTTCTTTTACTTCTTTGCTCCCTATATACCATATTGATAAGTTTTTTTATTTCGCTTACCATATGATTAAAACTATGACCTAACTCCCCAAATTCATTTCTATATTTCTCCTCTTCAAACTTTAAATCTAAGTCTCCAGACTCTACTCCCTTCATTAAAGTTTTTAACTCCTTAATAGGCGTTACTATACTATTTGTAAATAAAAGTGAAAAAAATACAGCTAAAAAAGAAGTAGCTATAGCTATTACCAAAGTAAACCTTTCCATAACTGTTATGTCTTTAGATATATCCTTAAATGAAAATACACCTATACTTTTCCATCCAGTTACATTACTTGTAGTATACATTATCTTAAAGGTTTCATTATTTATAGATCTTATAAAGCTATCTGTATTACTATCAAAATTATTACTATTTATTCTATATATTATCGGATTAACAGGAGAATACACTATATTATTGTTATTATCTAAAAGATAAAAAAATCCCTTTTCACCAATATAATTGTCCTTTATTATATCATCAAATTTCTTTAAATTAATATCAGCCATAACAACACCTATAGGCTCATTAGTATTTTTGTCTATAACTGCTTTACTGATAGATATTATATCTTCTGCACTATAACTTTTATATGCCCTTAAATTCCGTCCAATAGGCTTACTAAAAAAATGTACCTTTTCACTTTCATTAATAGATTCCTTATACCATATTTCCATTGTCAGTGAATCTCTTGTTTTTTTCTCTAATTCGTTGCTTATATATTTATCATCATTATTAACAATTAATAATCCAAATATTTCAGAATTTATATCAGTATATACTTCTAAACTTCTTTTTATTCTATCCTCCAAAGTATTTAATTCATAAGTTTCATTACTTTCATCTGATTGATTTAGAAAGTTTATTATATCCTCTGAATTAGCTATATACATAAGAATATTCTCTACTGATTTTATATAGTTATCTATATTTAACTCTATTTGATTTATCATTTGTTCTGTATGCTGATTAACTTTTTTCTCAACAATTTTTGTATAAATTAAGTTAGAAAACACCCCTAAAGTTGTTATAGGCAAAAAAGTAATAACCAAAAAGAATATCAAAAGCCTATTTCTTATTTTTCTTTTATACATAAAAATCCAAATACCCCCTAATAAAATTATACATTTAACATACATAAAACGAAAGCATAATTGGAAAGTTTTTGGAAAAATAATAAAGATGTCGTACAACAAAAAATTAATTTCCTTTCAAAACTCCTGAAAGAGTTTTGAAAGGAAATTAATTTTAGTAATTCTGTAAGAATTACATCAATAATTCTTCATTCTTAATTTTAAATTCTTAATTAGGACTGTTTGTGCAACAGCCCTATCCATTCTACAATACTTTCTTTCCCGTGCAAGGTTTCATACACTTTGGAAATACTCTTTTTAAATTTGGAACTTCTTTATGTCCTATTATAATAGGTGCTTTTTCTATCTCAACATTACTAGTATCTATTCCAAACCATTTTGCTGGAGATACTGTTAGCTTTTTAATTGATAACTTTGTACTTGTTATAAAATTATCCCATCTTGAAAGCTCACTTTCATTTGAAAGAACTTCTTCTAATAATATAAATTTAAAATCTCCAAATACAAATTCACTCTCTTGATTCATCATATACTTCTTTGGGTCATACTTTATTTCTCCGTTTTTAGCTAAATCTTGAATTACTTTATATAAAAATATATTTATTCTTTGATCTATTCTAAATCCAAGATTAAACTGAACACTATAAGCTTCATTTGGAACTATAGTTCTAACTACATATTCTTCTGTATATGGTTCATCTGTTACTTTTATATTTACAAACCAATAAAATTTTGCTCGTTTTGGCTGCTTATTAAATATAGAATAAACTATTTTTTTCTCAACCATTTTATAATTTAAAGATTCTGTTAGATATACTATATTAGTTGCATAAAGAGGTAATTCTTGATCATCTTGAAGATCTTTAAAATGATCTTTAAAATCTAATATATTAACATACTGCCTAAATCTTTTTCTAATAACAGTCCCATATATCCATATATACATAAGGAAAATAAGAAGTCCTGCAATAATTACAGTTACATATCCTCCATGTAAAAACTTAAATAAGTTTGCATATAAGAATCCGCCTTCAATTGTCATAAATGTAATACAAACTATCCAAGATAAAACTTTTTTCTTCTTATTAAATCTTAAATACTGTGTTAATAAAATTGTTGTCATAAGCATTGTTATTGTAATAGCTAATCCATAGGCAGCTTCCATATTCTCTGACTTTTTAAATTTAAAAACTAACAATATACATCCAATATAAAGTAGAATATTTACAGCCGGTATATAAATTTTTCCTTTATCGTTATTAGGGTATCTAACTCTAAGCTTTGGAAATAAATTTAATTTTATTGCTTCTGATACTAAAGTAAATGATCCTGTTATAAGGGCTTGGCTAGCTATAATAGCTGCTATTGTTGCTATTATTGTTCCAGGTACTATAAACCATTCTGGCATAATTAAGAAAAATGGATTATCTTTTATCATAATTCCTTCTCTTGCAATAAGCCATGCACCTTGTCCTAAATAATTTATAATTAAGCATATCTTGACAAAAACCCATGTATAGTGGATATTTCTTTTTCCACAATGTCCTAAGTCTGAATATAATGCCTCAGCACCTGTTGTACAAAGAAATACAGCACCTAAAATATATATGCTTTTAGGACTTGTTAAAATTAAATGTATACCATAATAAGGATTTAAAGCTTTTATTATTTCTGGATATGTAAATATTTGAATAAATCCTAATATGAAAAGCATCGAAAACCATAAAACCATCATTGGTCCAAATAGTTTTCCAATTACATCTGTTCCAAATCTTTGAATTGAAAACAAAATAGTTAATATTATAACTACTATTAGTATTATTCCTTCTGTATCAATAGGTAAAACTAATGTTAAACCTTCTATTGCAGATGTTACTGTTACAGGCGGAGTAATCATTCCATCTGCCAGTAAGGAAGCTCCTCCTATTACAGCCGGAATAATAAGCCATTTTGCATTTCTTCTAACTAATGTATATAAAGAAAATATTCCTCCCTCACCCTTATTATCTGCTTCTAATGTTATCATTACATATTTTATAGTAGTTTGAAGGGTTAAAGTCCAAATTACTAAAGAGATTCCTCCTAAAATAAGATTCTTTGAAACTTGTCCATGATTTACTGTTAACATTGATTTCATAACATATAAAGGGGATGTACCTATATCTCCATACACTATCCCTAATGCTATAAGTAACGATGCTATACTAACCTTCTTTTTCATTTTTAGTTTATTTCCTCCATAAATTGTACTAAAAGTCTAACTCACTAGATTATAGTCCTCTAAATGTAAAGTGTCTACATTGGAAGTTCTTTTTCAGAAACTTTACTACTTTAATAATTTTTCTAATCATTTTTCTAATTTTTATCTATTTATTAATAAATTATTAATATTTATTAATGTGAAACCGTTTTTATTTTGAATACACCTTTAAAATACTAATAACTTAGATACAAAAATTAGCAATTAAGATTTCATCACTTCCATAAATCTTCCTAAAAAAATATCCCAATGGTACTTCCACTGGGATTTTAAATAGCTAATTTTTATTTTTCATTTTCCCTTATATAATCCATAATTTCAGAAGGTTCTTTAGCATTATCTAAAATACTGTAGAACTTTTCTTCTTCAAGAAGTTCTGCTAATTCTGACATAGCTTGAATATGACTTTCACCATCCTTAGCACTTAAACAAAAAACATATTTAACAGGATCATTAGCCTTATTGCCAAACTCAATAGGATTTTTCAAAGTAGTTATTCCAATTGCTAATTCTTTAGCTCCCATCTCAGGTCTAGCATGAGGAAGAGCCACATGCTTTGTTATAACTATATATGGTCCAAATTCCCTTTTAGACTCTACCATTGCATCAATATATGATTCTGTAATTTTATTGTTTTCTAATAAAGCAGAACCTGCTTTTCTAATAGCATCCTCCCAATCCTTTGCTAATACATTAAGTCTAATAAGATTTTCATTTATATAACTGCTTAACATAATGTTCCATCTCCTTTTATATTTGAATACCTTTACAAGTGTTAATAACATTGTTTTGTTTATATTAATATATCTAATCTACCAATATATACATTGTAAATTTTCAATATAAATTATTCAATCTTATTTAAGTTCAAGTTTTGTCTGCTCTAAATACATAAACTGTTCTAAACTAAATGCTTAGCACTTTATTTAATTAATGAAATATTGATGTTATAAATTCAGTAATCTTATAAAGTATAGTTCCTATAATATTGTAATCTATATTTGGGAAAGATGCTCCAACAATACCCATATCAGCAAATATAGGATATAGTAATAATGGTAGTGTTACTAATAATATTCCTACTATGAAGGAACCTGCAATACATCCTTTCCATCCACCTGTTGCATTACCAAATACACCTGCAGTTCCACCTGAGAAAAATGCTATACTAGCAGCTGGAATCATTATAATCGGACTATTAAATAAGATCATAAATCCCATTGCTACAAGTCCTGCTGCATAAGCACTTATAAAGCCAAGAATAACTGCTGTAGGGGCAAATGGAAATACTGCTGGACAGTCAACAGCAGGCCTTGAGTTTGGTATATACTTTTCGGAAATTACTACGAAAGCTGCAGTAATTTCTGATATAAACATACGAACACCTGTTATTAAAACACTCATACCAGCTGTAAATTGTAAACCTTGAAGCAATGGGAATACTAGCCAATGAGCACTTCCTGCAAGTTCTTGTGTAGCTTCCCTCCCTGCTGCAATAGCTGCAACATAAAATAATACAATCATAACAATAGCAATACTCATTAAAAAATCTCTAAAAATTGATAACCATTTTGGAAATTTAAAATTTTCAGTACTTTCTTCTGGATCTCCTATCTTAGAACCAATAAATCCTGAAAGTGCATAACCCATATGATTATAGTGTCCAATAGCTAAACTATCACTGCCAGTTATCCTATTCATATAATTTTGACATAGACTTGGTAAGCTTGCAGCACTAAATCCTAAAATAATACCTCCACAAATAATAGTAACTACATCACTAACATTAAAAGCTTTTAATACTAAAGTTAAAACACACGCAAAGTATAAGCTATGTTGTCCAGTTAAGAATATATTTTTAAATTTTGTAAATCTAGCAAAAAATAAATTCATAGCAAAACCAATTATCATTACAATTGCAACTATAGTTCCAAACTTATCTTGAGCAAGAGCAGTTGCGGCTTCAACTTGAGTAACTACCCCCTGAATTCCAAACCCTGTTTGGAATAACTTATTGAAATTTCCTAGTGTTCCACTAATTGCTGAACTACCAATATTAAAAATCATAAAGCCAATAATAGTTTTTGCAGTTCCTTTAAATACCTCATCTGCTGATTTTTTCTGTAATATTAATCCTATCATCGAAATAATTCCCACTAAAATTCCAGCATTACTTAACAAACTAATAATAATTTTCACTATTATTTCACTCCTTATTTTTATAATTTATTTTATCATCATTTATTTTTTATAAATTCCAAAAAGCCCTCTATTCCTTTTTTTATTTCTTTTTTATCCATCAAATTGTGTATGGATATACAATATTGAACCTTTTCTCTCACGTCATCTGTTATATCAGCCATTGTTACAATGAAATCCCATTTTCTCTCTTCTATAGCATCAAGATTAGAGTGAACAACTTGTATTGGGTAATTATTTTCTTTTACTACTTGATCTACCTTAATTTTAAGCAACATACTTGATCCCATTCCTGTTCTACAAGCAACTAATGCATTATACATAACTTTCATCCTCTCACTTTTATTTAATTTCAAAATTTATTTTCTAATTTTGCCGGCATCATAGAAAATAAATTATTTATTATCCTTATACATTAATTCTATTTTTCTCTGTATACATTTACAACAGTTATTGGGTTTAACTTATGTCTATAAAATAAATATAACTCACACCTCATTTATTGATTTCATATTTTCTATTTATTTAGTTCAACTTTTGTAAATTTTAATTATATTTATGCCTAATATAAAAATTATTTATAAAACAAAAAGACTATAAGCTTAATTTCACTTACAGTCTTTTTCACCTATTACAATTCACAGCTTTTTATATAATCCATTACTTCTTTAGCATTTTGTGCGTTATCTAAAACACTATAAAATTCTTCATCTTCTAAAAGTCCTATTAGTTCCGACATTGCTTGGAGATGTTTTTCATTATCTAACGAACTTAAACTAAACACATATTTAACAGGATCATTAGCTTTATTACCAAAATGTATTGGATTTTCTAAAATTCCAATACCCATTGCAGTTTCTTTTGCTCCATCTTCTGGCTTTGCATGTGGTAATGCAACATGCTTTGTTACAACTATATATGGACCAGAGTCTTTAGCTATATTTACCATAGAATCTACATATTCACTTGTAACTACTTTATTATCTACTAACGCAGCAGCAGAGTTTCTAATAGCATCTTCCCAGTTATTAGCTTTAACATTAAAACAAATAAGATTTTCATTTATCATATTACTTAAGGTAATACCTGTATTTTTAGTATGATTTAGATTTTCCATGTTATAAAAATATGCTGCAAGTTCATTATATAACATAGATTCTGATGATACTTGTACATATTTCTTAATAATACTAATTACCTCCTCTACCTTTGGTTGTTTTAATAATCCATTTCCTAACAAAATACTTACATCACGCTTAATATTATTCTTTTCTTTTAAAGTCATTACAGGATTTACTTTAATAATGGGCTTTTTTAATTTTATAACTTCATCGTAATAATTCGAAGTAAAAACTATATCTACACTTTCCTCAAACTCTTTTAACTTTGATATCTCAACTGGTAATAGAAAGTTTAACTCTGGAAATAAGTTATTAAGCTCTGCATAAAGTAGAGCTGAGCTTCCCACCCCTCCAGAGCAAGTTATAAGTGCTATCTTTTTAGTAGATATTGTATGCTCTCTTTCATTAAACAAAATAGCTCCAAAATGTATAGTCAAGTATCCTATCTCATCCTCTGGTATTTCTTGTTCAAATAAATCATTGAAAGGTTTCATTGTTTCTTTTACTATCTTATACAACTCCTTATACTCTTCTTTAACTCTTTCACAAAGAGGATTATCTATAGGAAGCTTAAATAGGAGTCTATAATAGGCAGATCTAAAATGAGAATATAATTGCTCAAATATCTTCTCTTGATCTATATAATGAAACCCACTTATATTTTCAAATCTTTTCATTATCTTTATTACCATTCTAGATATTATCGCCATATCAGCTGTTTTATCCTTGATATTTCCTACTGATATCCCAATAATCCAAGCACTTATATAATTTAAATCAAAAGGTTTAATGTTATCAATATTCCCGTGATTTTTCAGTAAATCCTTTACAAAATCATATTCCTTCATAGATTCCATTACAGAGATATTAGATAATTTAGATATAGGATATTCTTTTTTTTCATTAGACAACATTCTAGATTTAAGAAATATATAAATGTAAATAAAATCTTGCAATCTATCTTCAACAAAAGTGATATTATGGTCATTTGCTAGCTTAGATATAATATCTCTGGAGTCTTTAAAGCTATCTAAGTCATATTCATCTATTAATAAATCCAAAATTTTACAATCTCTATTTCCAGATAATGATTTACTAGCAAAAGATATCATAAACCTTCTTATTTCTACTTCTGGACCTACTAAATAATATCCTAAAGTCCTATTATTTTTAATATATATATTACTTTCTTTAAGTATGTCCTCTAACTCTTTAATATTACAAAGGACACTAGATCTACTTACTTTCATTGAATTAATAAAATGATTAAGTGAAAGATATTCAAGGTTAATAAAAAGAGTTAAATATATAAATGTTAGTCTTTCATCTTTACTTAAATAATAAATATTTTCTTTACTATACTCATTAAGAATCTCAAGAAGTGAATCCCTAATTTCTGATTTAAGAATTATATCCTTTTTATGTTTTAAAGCTATAATTTCTGAACCATTAGATTTTAATAAATTATTTACTTTATTAAGTCTATATGTAACCTGTCTAGTTGTTAGTCCAGTATCATCTTCTAGATCTTTTATTGTTACCAATGTTTTCTCTAATAACAATTTTATAATTACTACTAACTCTTTATCCATTCCTCCACTCCTCTATAATCCTTACTTGCATTACTATACCATATGCCAAGTATATAGATAATATTTCCTATATACTTATATAAAAGTTAATTTTAAAATTTTCTAAAAATAATTAATATTTTTAATAAATAGTATTGCATTATATTTATATGTGTGATATTATAAATGAGTAGCAAAAATGCTAACAAAATAAAAAAGTTTCATTTAGATAATTAGTTTCTCAAAATTAGAGATTATTATCCAAAGTAGAATCTTTAATTTTAGGAGGACTATATATGTCAGATAAAACAATAACATGCAGAGATTGCGGTAGCGAATTCATTTTTTCAGTAGGAGAACAAGAATTCTATAAAGAAAAAGGATTCGATAATGAGCCAACAAGATGTATTTCTTGTAGAAGAGCTAGAAAAGAACAAAATAGAAGATAATTTTAGATTGTTATAAGCTATAGTGAAAACTATAGCTTTTTTGTTATTTAATATATAATCATTCATCAGGAAGACTATGAAAGATATTATTCCAAGAAATAAATAAAGCTCCTACCAAAACAATAGAAAAACTATATCTAAAGTTGTAGGAACTTTATTACACTATATGTTGCTTTTTTATTATTTAATTTAAAACTCTGTTGAATCTTAAATTTATTACATTATATCTAAGACAAGACTTTTCAAATTTTATTATGATTACAACCAAGTAATTATTGCAGACATAGTTATGATAGATACCAACATGCTAATAGAACCTATCATAGCTGGCATATCTTTTTTATATCCACATTTCAAAGAAAATATAGGTGCTACACTAGTCGTAGGTGAAAATAAACAAATTATTAACATCTTCTTAGCCAAAATCGTAACTGGCATATATCTCCAAATACCTATAGCAAATAGTACTGCTATAACATTTCGTGTAATAATTATATTCAATACATCCTTTATCTCACTACGATCAATTTTAAAATCTAATAAAAGTCCAACCATAAACATGGAAAGGAAAGTATTTGCATTTCCTAATCTTAGAGTAATATCCTGAATAAATTTTGGAATTTGAATATTTAATATAGAAATTAAAAATATAAACATATAAGTATCAAAAGGAATAGAAGATATTAGTTTCTTAATAACATCTTTTATATTAAAACCCTTTTCTTTATTTACAACACTAGATGCTATAGAATAACTCAATCCTAATCCCATAAATGCATTTCCAATATCAAACATACTTATATATGATATTCCTGATCCAGGATAAAAATATTGAGCAAAAGGAATTGCAAAATTTCCAATATTGTATCCTGAGGCATTCAGCATATGGGATGCTTGAATTTCTTTATCTCTTTTTCTAGACATAATATATCCTATAATTAACATTATCACATTAAAACAAATTCCAGATAAAATTAGTAAAAACATTGTTGTTCCAACTTCTAAATTCGAAACACTTGATATTAAGGCACATGGTAATGTAATATTTAGAACAATTTTCGCAATTTTTTTACCATCTTCCTTTTTCAGAATGTGCTTTGCTTTAAACAAGTATCCAAGAAAGATAATTAAAAAGAATGTAATGGCATTTTCTAAAACAACACCCATTAATGACTACTCTAAATTCTCCCCATTACTTTCTATAACTTTTTTATACCAATAGAATGAATCTTTCTTCGAACGCTTTAATGTTCCAGTTCCATCATCATGCTTATCAACATAGATAAAACCATAACGTTTTTTCATTTCCCCTGTACTCATACTTACTAAATCAATTGGTCCCCACCAAGTATATCCCATTAGGTCAACACCATCTTCAATTGCCTCACGCATTTGCTCTATATGTCCTTTTAAATATGCTATACGATAATTGTCATGAATACTTCCATCCTCCTCTACCTTATCTACAGCACCAAGCCCATTTTCAACAACCATTAGTGGAATTTGATAACGTGCATAAATATGATTCAATGACCAACGTAATCCCTTTGGATCTATTTCCCATCCCCAATCACTACAATCAAGATATGGATTCTTAATTCCACCAATAATATTTCCATTAGTAAGGTCCTTAGTATCTGGATTTACTCCAACAGTAACAGGTTGATAGTAACTAAATGAATAAAAGTCCACACAACCTTCTTTTAAGATCTGTTCATCCCCAGATTGCATTTCTATATTTAAATTATTTTCTTTCCAAAAGCGTTTAGCATAAAATGGATATTCCCCTCTTACTTGTACATCACTACAATAGAAGTTTGAAATGTTATCTTCTTTTTGCGCCAATAATGAATCATCTGGACTACAACTGTATGGATAATAGTTGTGATAAGTGATCATACAACCAAATCTATAATTTTCATCAATACTTCTACCTAATTTACAAGCTTCTGCACTTGCTAAGAACTGATGATGTAAAGCTTGGAATCTTAATTGTAAACTATCTACCTTAGTGTTATTAAATGTACCACTATCATCAATTAATAATGCACCTGCAAAAAATGCTCCTAAAGGTCTAGATAGACAATTAATTTCATTAAATGTTAACCAATATTTTACTCTTCCCTTAAAATGTTCAAACAAAGTCTTACAATACTTAACATAAGCATCAATCATATCTCTAGAAGCCCATCCATTACACTTTTGTACCATTGCAAATGGTGCTTCATAATGTGATATCGTAATTAAAGGTTCTATATTATATTTTTTAAGTTCATCTAATACTCTATCATAGAAGTCTAATCCCTTTTGATTTGGTTCTTCATCATAACCATTAGGATAAATTCTTGACCAGTTAATTGAGAAACGAAATACTTTAAACCCCATTTCTGCGAATAATTTAATATCTTCTTTATAATGATGATAAAAATCAATTCCTTCATGACTAGGATAATATGCTCCTTCTTCTAAAGTCGTTGTAATTTTACGTGGAGTTGTATGAGTTCCTCCTTTAATCATATCAGCTGTATTTAAGCCCTTACCATCTTCTAAATATGCTCCTTCACATTGGTTTGCTGCAATTGCTCCACCCCATAAAAAATCTGTTGGAAATCTTTTTGACATATCTATTTTCCTCTCTTTCTATATTAATGTAATTAACTTATCATCTTTGCCTACTAACTCATTCTTTGTTGGAATAACCTCTAAAAATAACTTTGAATTAGTAATAAGAATTGGAGATATAATTTCATACCCAGCTTTTTTTATCTTTTCTCTATCAAAAGTTCCTAGTAATTGACCTTTTGTAATCTTTTCTCCATCCTTAACCTTAATATCAAAATACTTACCTTCTAATTCAACAGTATTAATTCCTAAATGAATTAATATTTCTTCACCATTTTCACCATTAATTCCAATTGCATGCTTACTATTAAATACAGTTACAACTTCTCCGTTAACTGGTGAATAAATATTATTATCTGTTGGAAGTATTGCTACCCCTTGACCAACTGCCCCACTTGCGAAAGTTGGATCATTTACTTCAGATAAAGGCACTACTCTTCCTTGAAGTGGAGTAATAATTTCTACAGTTTGATTATTTAAATTAATTTTTTGTTGATTAAATTCTTCTTTATTTGATTCTTTATTATTTTCATCTATTTCATCTTCAAATCCTATTATCCAAGTTAGTACAAATGTAACTATAAATGAAATTGCTACTGTAATTAATGCATTTTTAAAATTAGATGGATCTTCTCCAATAAATACTGGAAGTGTTGCAAAACCTGGTGATCCGAATGAAAAACGTACTAATCGAGTAATACCTGCATATAAACCAGCAACTCCACCACCAATCATAACTGCTATTAATGGCTTTTTAAATTTAAAAGTTACTCCATATAATGCTGGTTCAGTAATACCACATAATGCAGTAGCACTAGCTGAAAATGCTAATTGTTTTACTTTAGGATTTTTAGTTTTTAAGGCAACTGCTAAAGATGCTGATCCTTGTGCAATATTACTTGCTAACATACCTGGACCTTGAATTGTCTCAAATCCCTTGTCTGCCAATGATAATGAAGCTAATGGTGTTAATGTTGTATGCATACCAACAAATACTAATAATGGACAGAATGTACCCATTAATGTCGGCACTAAGAATGGAATATTTGTATCTAGAAAATTCACACCTGCTGCTAAAAGGTCACCTAGGAATGCTCCAATAGGTCCAATTGCACTTAAAGCAATAGGCGCTGTAATTGCTACTATTAACAATGGTTTTAATATTGCTTTAATAAAGTTTGGAGATACTTTATCTGCAAATTTTTCAACATAAGACATAAACCATACAATTAAAATTATTGGTAATACACTTGAAGCATATTTATATAGTTTAATTGGAATTCCAAATAAAGCTACTGGATCCCCAGCTTCTACTAAAGCTATAAAGCTTGGATGAAGCAATACCCCTCCAATAACAGCAGCTAAATAAGGATTACATCCAAATTTATTTCCACTTGAGAATGCTAATAAAATAGGGAAGAAGTAAAATGTTGCATCAGAGATAAAGTTAATAATATAGTATTCTTGAGACTGCTTTGACAATCCACACAATACTAAGATAGCTAAAACAGCCTTAACCATTCCAGCAGCTGTAATAACAGGAATTATTGGTCCGAATATACCACTTACTGTATCAAGCAACTTATCTACAGGATTTTTCTTTTCACAAGTTTCACCTGCACTTTCTGATGTTTCTCCAACGATTTTTCTTACTTCTTTGTAAACATTTTGAACATTTGGGCCAATTATTATTTGAGTTTGCGCTCCTACAACTTGTACATCTAGTACACCATCTAAATTTTTGATTTCTTTTAAATCAGATTTCTTTTGATCTAATAAAGTAAATCTTAATCTTGTTGCACAATGAGCAACGCTTTTTACATTTTTCTTGCCACCAATAAGTTCAATACACTTAATTGCTAGTTGTTTGTTATCCATTTTCTTTTACCTCCATTTTCTAATTAATAATGAAGGTCTAGCCAACTTAATGTAACTACCCTAATTTTGGTTTAAGTATAAAGATTTAATTTTACCCTCCTTTCACAAATTATTATCTATTTAAAACCTTTTCAAGATAAACAGGTTTTAATAACTCTTGCAATATGAATAGTTAGATATAGGCGTTCATCATCTGTCATAGTATATTCAAAAGTCTTTTTTAAATAATCTTCAATATTAAATGTTACTTCATATGCCTTTAAATATTTTTCTTTTACTAACTCAATTAACTCTTCATTTCCTTCAGATTCTAATCCTGTTTTTTGTTTTGTTATTACTCTTTGTGCAAAGAATTTCAAATGTGTTACAAAACGATAATAATTTAAAGATTCTTCATCAAAATTTATTTTTAACTGATATTTTACTATATTTAAAACATCATGCATTATTTGTGTAACATCCATAACACTATCCATATTGGACTCTAACTGTGCATTAACAATATGTAATGCTAGAAATCCCGCTTCATCAATAGGTAATTCTATACCAGTTTCTTCTTTTATAATATCAAGTAACTCTAATCCAACAGTATATTCCTTAGAATATAGTTTCTTTATATCCCAAGCCATTGGATTCTTTAACTGAATTCCTTTCTCATATCTAGTTAAGGCAGAAGTAATATGATCGATAATAGAAATATTTAACGTATCGCTTAGCTCTTTATCATATACTTTTTTTATATAACAAATCATTTTATCTGATAATAAAACATATTTCATAGGAACACTTTGGAGTAATTCCTGGAATCTTAAGGATGTTTCATTATCTACCATATGATAGCTTTTTTCAATTTTAGAGCCGTCTACATAATCACCTGATTTTTTTTTAAATCCTATTCCTTTTCCTACTACTATTATTTCCTTTCCATCTTCCCTATCTACAACTACAATATTATTATTAATCAATCTTTTAATTATCATATCTCTACCCCCTAAATAAAAAAAAACGAGCCATCAATTTATATACAAAATAATGCATATAAATTGATAGTCTCGCTTACCTTAAATAATAACGACCTACATTTATAACTTAATTATATAATACACTCTAATTAATTTTATGTCAACAATTACATTCCACAATTTTACTAAATTCGGAATATTATAAGATTATTCTACTTTTTACTATAACCTTTAAAACTTTATAATTAATTAAAGTTTCATTGTAATCTCTTATAAAATATTTTTTTGTAATAAACACTATATAATTCTATAAATAATATCATATAAACATAAAAAAGGTACTATTATCATGATATGACAGTACCTTTTTCATAAATTTTTATAGTATTTTTTAATTACTCAACTAAACTTCCACCATTAGTTCTTATAACTTCTTTATACCAATTGAAGCTCTTTTTCTTATAACGTTCTAGAGTACCTGAACCATCATTTTGACGGTCAACGTATATGAATCCATATCTTTTCTTTAATTCTGCTGTAGAAGCACTAACTAAATCAATACATCCCCAGCTTGTGTATCCCATTATTTCAACGCCATCTTCTATTGCTTTTCCTAGTTCAACTAAATGGTCATTTAAGTATTTAATACGATAATCATCTATTACTGTTTTTTCACCATTTACTTCTACTAATTCGTCTACAGCACCTAAGCCATTTTCAACGATAAATAATGGTTTTTCATAACGATTATAAAAATAGTTACATATATATCTTAATCCTTGTGGATCTATTTGCCATCCCCACTCTGATTCTTCTAAATATGGATTTTTAACTCCTGAGGTTAAATTTCCTCTTCCTTTTTCGTACTTTGATAAGTCTTTAGCTGTACATTTACTCATATAGTAACTAAAAGATATAAAGTCTACTGTATTTTTTAGTATTTCTTCATCTTCTGATTCCATTTGAATATTAATGCCTAATTCCTTAAATAACTTCTTAGTATATCTTGGATACTTACCTCTTACATGAATATCTGTAAAGAACATAAGATCCTGATCACGTTCCATTGAAGCTATCATATCATTTGGATGTGGAGTCATAGGATAATTTACTACTCCAAGTACCATGCATCCTACCTTTGCATCTGGCATAATTTCATGAGCTAGTTTTACAGCTAATGCACTTGCAACTAATTCATGATGTGCTGCTTGATAAACATCTTGCTTTGTTAACTCTGATTTTGGAGTTAATATACCAGCTCCCATTAATGGAAAGTGTATTACAGAATTTATCTCATTAAATGTAAGCCAATATTTTACCTTACCCTTATAACGTTCAAAAACTACTCTACAATAATTTTCAAAGAACTTTATTAATTTTCTGTTTCTCCATCCATCATAAGTTTTAGCTAAATGAAGTGGTGTCTCATAATGAGATAAGGTTACTAATGGTTCAATACCATATTTTAAACATTCATCTATAACATTATCATAAAACTTTAATCCTAATTCATTTGGAGTTTCTTCATCTCCCTTAGGAAATATTCTAGACCATGCAATTGAAAATCTTAATGTCTTAAAGCCCATTTCTGCAAATAATTTTATATCTTCTTTATATCTATGATAAAAATCTATTCCTACTAGTTTTAAATTTTCTTCTACTGGTCCATCTGAAATTGGACCTACTATTCCATTTGGCATTATATCTTGAATAGATAATCCTTTTCCATCTTCATTATAAGCTCCTTCACATTGGTTAGCTGCTATAGCACCTCCCCATAAGAAACCCTCATTAAATCTTGATTTCATTAAAATTCTCCTTCCTTAATTAAGAACTCTTATTAATGTATCTTCCTTCTTAATATAAGTTTTTTCAGTTCCTAATACATCCATATAATTTGCAGTATTAGTAACAATAACTGCTGTAGTTATATCATATCCAGCATTTTTAATAGCTTCTTTATCAAATTCTATTAATAAATCTCCAGCTTTAACTACATCACCTTGTTTTATATGAGATTTAAAATATTTTCCTTCTAACTTAACTGTATCAATTCCTATATGAATTAATAATTCTACACCATTTTCATCCTTTAATCCAATAGCATGATTAGTTTTAAATAAAGATTCAACTGTACAATCAAATGGGGCAAAAACTTTTCCTACTGTTGGTATAACAGCCATACCTTTACCCATAAGCTCCTCAGCAAATACATCATCATTCATTTCTGATAATGGAATAACTTCACCTTCTACTGGAGCAGATACAGATATTTCACCTACTATTGATTTACTTGTATTTTCAACTTTTTCTGTGGAAACTTCTTTATTTTCTTCTTCAATATCATCAAATCCAAGTATTAAAGTAACTATTGTAGTAGCAACTATTGCAATAACTATTGTAATACATGCATTTAAAACATTTGACATATCATCACTAATATAAACTGGAATTGCAGCAAGTCCTGCTGTTGCAGATGCATAAGTTCTTATTCCAGTAATACCAGCATAAAGACCAGCTATACCTCCACCTATCATAGATGCATATAAAGGTTTTTTAAGCTTAAAGTTTACACCATATAAAGCTGGTTCTGTAATACCCATAAATGCAGTTGTACTACTTGATAAACTTAATTGTTTTAATGATTTATTCTTAGTTTTTAATCCAACTACTAAGCTTGCAGTTGCTTGAGCTATATTTGATGATAACATACCAGGTCCTAAAATTGTACCATATCCTAAAGTTGCATATTGAATTTGTTGGATTGGTGCAAAGCAATAATGCATACCAGTCATGATAAATAATGGAGTAAATGTACCCATAATTACAGGAATAAGCCATCCAGCTCTATCATTTATAAAGTTCATTCCAATAGCAAGAATTTGTCCAATATAATTTCCTAAAGGTCCTAAAACAGTAAATCCTATTAAAGAAGTTATTATTAAAGTAATAAGTGGTACTAAAAATACCTTTACTGAAGCAGGTGATATTTTCTTTGCAAATTTTTCAATATATGATTGTGCAAATACTATTAAAAGTATAGGAACAACACTTGAACTATAAGAAATTATATTTACAGGTATACCAAAGAAAGCAACTGGATCACCAGTATTTAAGGCTGAAAAACTTGGATGTAATAAAGCAGCTCCAAGTACAGCAGCTAAATAAGGGCTACATTTAAATCTCTTAGCAGCTGAATAAGCTAATATAACTGGTAAGAAATAGAATACTGTATCACTTAAAAAGCTTAAATAAGCATAAGTTTGAGTACCTGCATCAACTAATCCAAAAAGCTTTAATACTGCTAATAAAGCCTTTATCATACCTGATCCTGCAAGAGCTGGTATAATTGGAGTAAATATTGCTGTAATAGTACCTAAAACTTTATTTATAACTCCAGTTTCTTTATCTTCTGAATCTGAAGCTGAATTTTCAGCAAAATTACCTAACTTATGTATTTCATCACAAACTTTACTTACATTTGTTCCAATTATTATTTGGAATTGTCCATTTTTATTTACTACTCCTTGAACTCCATCAAGCTTCTTTATAACCTCTGTATTAGCCTTTCTAACATCATTTAAATTAAATCTTAATCTAGTCATACAATTTGTAACACTAGCTACATTTTTCTCTCCGCCAACTAATTTTAATATTTCGCTAGCCATCTTCTTAAAATCCATATCTCTTCTCTCCTTTAAATTTTTATAAAAAAAGACCTAGAATATTAGAAAGAATCTTTAAATATAAACTTAAATTTATAAAAAATTCAATTTATAGATAAACTCTTTTTAATACTCTAGGTCTTGCCTGCACTACCAGTAACAATCCTATTAAATAGGTCTCCTTCAATTTTTACTAACTTGTAATAATTCTCTTAATGTGAACAGTTAAATAAACTAATTCATCTGAATTTAGTTCTTTATTATACTTATCCTTAATTAACTTAGCAATTTTTAAAGTACATTCATAAGCTTCTGGATATCTTAATTTAACAACCTCTTCAAAATCTTCATCCCCAATTTCACTCAAAGTACTATTTAGTATTCTATAAGCAAAAAACTTTAAATGAGTTAAAAATCTACTATAATATAATGAATCTTCATCAATATCAATTTTAAAATGATATCTTATTACATTTAATATATTTTGAATAAATTCAGTAACTTGTATAGTATCTCTTATAGCTTCACCACCAAGTTCTGCGTTTACAATATGCATTGCAATTGAAGCTGCTTCATCCTCTGGTAAAGTTATATTAAACTCTTCATTTAAAAGCTCTAATGCTTTCAATCCTATGCCAAACTCCTTAGGATAAAATCTTTTTATTTCCCATAATAACGCATTACTAAAAGGTAAGCCCTTTTCCTGTCTTGCTATAGAAAAACTAATATGATCTGTTAATGTTAAATAAATATTTTCACTTAGTTCTTCATTAAGGGTTTCTTTAGCATACTTTATAATACTCTCTGTAACCCTCATATACTCCATAGGAATTTGAGTTAATATTGAGAAAAGCTTTCCTGATACAGATCTTGATTTCAAGAAAAATTCCTTCTCTACTTTACTCTTATCTACTTTTTCACCCTTTTTCTTTTGAAATCCAATTCCTGCTCCTAAAAGAATCCTCTCTTGATTTCTTTCATTTACTGCACATATTACATTATTATTTATTATGCGTGTAATCCTCATATATAAAACTCCTAGCATATATGAATTTTAAAAAAGACCTAATAGGTATATAAATATAATTCATTACACATAAAATTACATTTATATACCTATTAGGTCTTGCCTGCTCCCCAGTAACAATCCTAATTACTAACATTATTAACTTGTCTACATAATATCACATCAGTATAACGTTGTCAATAATGAATTTGTAACGTTATCAAAAGAATTATATACTCATTTAGTATTTACTACTGACTAATAATGTTATAATATTAAATAGTTATCCGTAAATGGTTACATTAATTTTATAAGGAGGCTTGCTAATGCTTAAAAATTCAGACTATTTTAATGAAGTAGATTATATGAAAGGGATAGCAATAATTCTAGTTTTTATTGGACATGCTGCTACCCCTTCATTTTTACCACGTCCAGGTATATATGAATTTATTGTACAATTTATTTATATGTTCCATATGCCTGTTTTCTTTTTCGTATCAGGTTTTCTCTCATTAAAATTATTGGATATGAATTTAAAAACACAATACTTACCTTTTATAAAGAAAAAACTTTATCGCTTAGGATTACCTTTTTTAACAATTTCTATAATAACTAATACTTTGATTATTATTTTGAAACAAATAACTAACTCACCTGTAGGGATAAAAGAACTGTTAGAGATGATAAAAGTGATTTTCTTATATCCTGAAAATGGAATAATGGGTGCATTATGGTTTTTATATACTTTACTTTTTATTTCTATTTTGGCTCCATTAATCTTAAAGCTACCTATTAAATTTACTTTAGCTATAGCTATAATATTAAATATATTTTTCCCAAATAATATAAGTTTTCTAGCTCTTAATAGAGTTACTTTTTTCTTAGTTTTCTTTTTATTAGGTATTATATTTAGAAAATTTTATTCTCAGTCAAAGATATTATTTGAAAAAATCTATCTTATATTTATTTCTATTTTAATAATTAGCATTACTACCTATATCTATACTAGTAATTTTCCAATTAATAATTATTTACTTAATTCATTAATATTTATATCTGGTTTTTTGGGAATAATACTAGTTTATAACTTAGCAACAAAGGTAAATTCATCAAATAATATGCTAAAATTTATTGGGCAACGTTCCATAGATATCTATATATTCTCATGGTTTTTCCAAATAGCATCAATGATTTTAATAAGTACTATACTTAAAATCGAAAATTACTCTATCTTTTTTGTAAGCAACCTTATTATAGGTTCACTATGTTTACCTTTTTCAACTTATGTAATAAGAAGAGTTAAATTATTTAGAATTATCTTCTTAGGAGATGCTACTGAATTAAAAATTAAAAACCTCGAATTAATAATTGATGAAAATACGCCTAATGTAGCCTAGGTTAATCTATACCCCAGGATATCAGAAAGTTGAGTTATCTCAAAATTCTGCTACCCTGGGGTACTATTTTATCTTTATTTATTTCAAATTTCTAATTTAGTTGATTCATACTATAATGGGAGCATATCATGCTCTTGACACTTTTAAATATACATATTATCTAGTTTTGAATTAATCATTAATTTCATAAACAACTTTTCCATACTCATCTATATGATTTTTTAAATTTGTATTATTAATATTCTCATAATGAACAATATCAAAGAAGTAAGGTATAGGATAAACTTCATTTAAATAATCGTCTAATTTAAATAGGATATTATTAGTTATATTTTCTCCTATTAATGCTAAATCAATATCAGAACCTTTTTTATAATTTCCCATTGCTCTACTTCCAAAAATAATTCCCTTTTCTATTTCAGGAAATTTACTTAAAGCCTCTTTAATATAATTAATATCTTTATCTAATAACCCAAACATATTCTCTATAAATCCTTTTCTAGTCTTTCATGTAATAACTTTAATTCTGGAAAGTAAATGTTTATTATATCACTTATTAGTTTCTTAACTAAATTTTCATCATAGGTATAAGTAGTTAAATTTCTAACTGTTAAGGCTTCCATCCAAATATGTCCATCATTAATTAATCCAATTTGAAAAGCTTGTTTTATAGTTTCTCTTGGACTCTTTACTATATAACCTTCTGATTCTAAATAATCTTTTAGAACCTTCCAAGCTAATTCAAAAGTCATTTCAAAAAACTGTATTATTCCAGCTTGTTCAAGCTCTGATAAGTCTTCTTTTTTTGAATATTTATCTAATAATGTATATGACTTGTTAAAATTTTCAAACCTTTGCTTCCATCTTATCTCTTTTAATTCATCCACTATATCACCTCTAACATTAACTTAACTTATATAATAACTACTAATTTAATCAAAAGCTCTAACTTCTTATAATTATTATATCCTATTTTTCCTTTTTATAAAACAACTCATTAAACTATACTAAAAGGGACTAGAAAGTCGCAGTTTTACAACCTTCTAGTCCCTTTATATATTCTTATATTATTTGTTTATTTGTTTTATTATTAATGGTACTATTTACTTTTAAATCCTAATATTTTTTTCTTAGCTAGTACTAATCCAGCTCCAATTAAAGTTAAAGCTCCTAAAGCAAGGTATATAACTGATTCACTTCCTGTTTCAGGTAAGCTTTCTTTATTTGAATGATCTAGGCTATTCCCTAAATTAGAACCATAGTCTGATCCAGAGTTTGTCCCATCATCATTTCCACTTCCTAATCCTGAACCTCCATTGTTCCCGCTGTTATTTCCACCATTGCTTCCATTATTATTTTCATTGTTATTGCCATCATTATTGCCATTATTATCATCTTCTCCTGGAGTAGATCCTCCTATTTTCTTAACAGTGATAGTTCTTGAAACTACTTCTGTATTTCCAGCCTTATCTGTTACTGTATAAGTAATTGTGTACTCTCCTTCTTTTGAAGTATCAACAGTACCTGATACGACAATCTTAGAAGTTAAGTCTCCATCTCTATCATCACTTGCAGTAACTCCATCTAGTGGATTAAATTCTGTACCTAATAGAATTTCATTATTTTTAGGTAAAGTAATGGTTGGCTTTACAAGATCCTTATCTACAGTAAAGTAATTTACATTTGTTCTAGAAAGTCCACCAAAGTCATCTGTTACTTCTGCATACCATCCATATAAGCCATTTTCTGCATTTTCTAATGTATATGAAATTTCAGTATCATTAGTTACATTAGTTACTGTCCCAAAAACTTCATCAGTATATACATTTACATCTATATCAGTTGTTTCAATAGTCTTTTGCTTTGGCTCAATTCCTAAGTCAGCAAATGAAATATCAAAGGATTCTTCTCCTAATATAGTATCTCCACCTGAAACTGTATCCTTTGCATTATAATCATCTAAGGAAGGTGAATAAGTTCTAAATAAAACTTGTTCATTTTCTAAATCAAAGTGCATTAATCTCATATATCCCATACCACCTTCAGGTAGTCCTTGATAATCAAATAGCATTTGATATACTTTTCTATCATTTACTCCATCACCATCATCATCAAATTCATTTATTACAGTTTGAGCATTATGATAATGTCCTGATAAAACCATAGCTACATTTGGATTTGTAGCAACTACTTCATTAAATATTCTTTGTGGCTCTTCTCCAAGACCTCCGCTAGCTAGTAAGTATTCATGGAAGTTTAAAATAGCCTTTCTTTCTGGATATTTCTTAAGGATATCATTCATCCATTCTATTTCTTCGTCAGAAACTCCCCAACCTACATACATCATTATAAAGTCAATTCCACCTACAGTTATTAAATCATAGTGAGCTCTATTATTCTTATAACTTTCACCATACCATGGATTATTCTTGAATCTATCTTCTCCAAAATAAGTACCATAGTTCGTATAATCTCCTGTTAAGTGACCAACATCATGATTACCAGCTAATACACCATAAGGTAGTCCTGCTTCATCTAACTTCTTATAAGCAGCATCAGCATTTTCCCATTGAGAAATCATATCTACATCATCAATAATATCTCCATCATGGAATAAATATTGTATATTCATCCTTGAACGATTTGCAAGTAGCCAATCATGTATATTTAATTGATGCTCATACTTTCCAACAATATCTGGGTTATCTGGAGTATCCTCATTATAATATTGTGTGTCACTTTCAAGTGCAAAACTAAAATCATAAGTATTTCTATCTACATCATTTTCATTACTTGTAGTAATAGTAGTATTTTCAGAAGGATCTGCTGGTGTACCAGCCTCATATTGTGTCGGAGTATATCCTTCACCATTTTGAACCATTACTTTTACCTTATTATCTTTTAGATGATCCTTTAGTAGAACAGAACCAGTTAATTTAATTTCATCATCATTTTGCTCCATTTCAGTTGTAACTATATCAAAGGAATCCGTTGCATAATTATATACATACATTTTAGTTTTTGAATTATTTGAAGTTCCAGTCCAATCTACTTGAATTGTAGCATTTTCATTTACTTTATCACTTAAAGCAATATCAAATTCCTCATAAGGGAATCCATTGCTAGAGTTATTATCAAATATTTGTCCATTACTTCCAGAAGTTTGACTAACCCCCTCTGTTTTAGAAATATTATAATCACCTAAAACATATCTTGCACCCTTTTTAAATGAAACAGTCATATTATCATCTGTGATATCTATAGCTTTTATAGAAAATACAGGGTCACTATCTAATATTGCTCCAGCTCCTGGAGTTATTTCTAAACCTAACCTTGCATTTTCTTCTGGAATAATAAATTTAACAGTCTTTGTATTTTCATTATTAGAATTATCAACTGCATATATTTCTAAAGTATGCTCACCGTTCGTTAATTCAAGAGCTCTAAAAGTATAAGGTAGTTCAATAACTTTCCCATCTAGCTTTGTAATAACATTCTTAACACCAGAAAGCTTGTCAGAAGCATCTACTGTAATTGAATTTGTACCCTTATATATTTCTCCCTCTTTAATATTAGTAGTAATTTCAGGTGCTGTATTATCTACTATAAATTTAACTGCTTCACTTTCATTTGAAGATGTTAAGTTACCAGTTAATATATGATCTCCATCCTTAAGCTTTGTTGTATCTAAGTTATATCTTAAAGCATTAAAGGAATCATCACTTGGAGTAAATATTGCATTTAATATTTCAATCTTTCCTGCTGAGTCTCCCATATTAATAACTTGTTCTGGATTTTCAAATCCTGCTGGACGTAATATACTTCCATCTGGTAATACTAATCTAATATTCTTAACAACAAAGTCATCATTATTTTCCCAATTATGTTCTAAAGCATTTGCCTTATTACCTGCATGAATATCTATTTGAATATTTTCACCCTTAGTGAAATAAGTTGGATCTACATCATATGCTACTGTATCCCACTTATCGTAAGTTCCTTCATTAAATATTCCAAGAACAGTATCTCCAATTGCAACTGCATTTTTAAAGAAAGTATCTGTTTCTTTAATATCAAAAACTATCTTAGCCTTATTTTCTATAGATGGAACGGCTTCAGAAGTCTTATCCTCTCCATCAATAAGTAACTTATCACCTGTAGTAATTAAGTTATCTATTCCAAATAAATACTGATTTTCACTTATGTTAAATCTAATATTTGAAGTATCTATTTCATTATTAGTTATTCTCTTAACATCAGTTTTTACAGTATTAAAGCCATCACTAACTTCAAAATAATAATCAAAATAAGCTTTTCCTATTAAATCATACTTTGAAATTGACTTTGAGAATATTTCTCCATCTGTTTTAGTTAAATTATATGTTTCATAATCACTCATTTTATTACTTTTATAACTTAACCTAACAGTCTTAATATTAGTTTCATCTGATTTTGCCTTTACCTTAAAAACTACTTCCTCTTCAGCTGTAAAATTATCAGCTGTGATATTTTCTGCTACAGGTAAATTTCCTGGAACAGTAGGAGCAACTTGTACTGGCTTATCACTATCATTAACAACTCCTGGATCTGGAGTTCCTTTATTAGTTGTCATAACACTTTTTTTAGAATTTTCATCATACTTATACTTAATAGATTTATCTGCTGATGTATCTTTTACACCATCCATATTATAAGCTATGAAATCTAACTCTTCATAAATACTAGTAGTAAGTCTTAAAGCTCTTGCCCCACTATTAGCCATACCACCATTGTATAATTCAAATAAATTCTCATTTAACTTTAAATTAGTTTTAAAATTCTTATTAAAATCATCGGCAGTTAAATCATTGTTACTTCCATTTTTAATCCAAAAAACAACTGCTTCTCCACTTTTAACTTTAACATCCTCATTAATACCTACCCATAATACATCACTAGCATCACCCTTATCTGGATAATTATAATATAATTTATAATCCTTTAAGTTTACTTCCCTGTTTGAATTATTATAAACTTCAATAAACTCGTAAGTATCTGCTCCATTAACATTCTTAGAATCAGGTAATATTTCAGTAATAAGTAATTCTGGATTTTCCACCTTATTTAGCTTAACATTATTTTCAGTATTACTAGCTACCAATAATGTTCTTGAACTTACCGCCATAGTCTCCAGTGGTTTTGTACAAATTAAAGCTGTTAGTCCTAAAATAAATAATTTATTTTTATATAATTTTCTTTTAGCCATAATATCCTCCCTCAAAACATAATTTTCTAAATTATGGAACTATACTAGGGAGTATATCATGTATATAATTTACTCAATATCGCATTTGTGTAAAATAAAGTAAAGACTTTTTAACGATTATCAGAAAATTTTAACATAAAAGGCCATTAATAGAATAATTATTTATATTCTATCAATGGCCTTCATATTAACTATAATCTATAATCTATAATCTATAATCTAAAGTCTAGAACTAAATTTTTGTAGTATCTTTAAAATCTTCTCCCTTAGAATTAATTCAAGTTTCATAGCTTATTCTTAAAGCATCTCCATGGAATTGTATTTTTTTACATTTGTTATAACTTCTTTGCAATATTCTTTTACACCTGTAGCTCCACTTGTTTTATATACTTTATTTAAATCACTGCCAATACCACTACAATCTGCTCCACTATCTATCCATTCTCTAATATTGTCCTTGTTTACACCACCAGTTGGCATTATATTAATATCTTCAAATATTGACTTTACTGCACCTATAAATCCTTTTCCAACAACTGTTCCCGGAAATACTTTTATAAATTTTAATCCCATTTTATATACTTGATTCACTTCTGACATTGTCATTAATCCTGGAATTATTAATACTTTTCTTTGATTTGAATATTTTATTATTTCTTCATCAACACAAGGAGAAACAATAAAATCTGCATTATTTTCAATACATTCATCTACAGCATCTTTAGTTAATACAGTTCCTGCTCCAACACATATACCATTGTATTTATCTTTTAATTCTTTTATTAATTGAGGAGCACTTGGTACACTCATAGTTATTTCTATGACCTTCATTCCACCTTCAATTGCTGCTATACTAATTTCTTTAGCTTCTTCATATGTCTTAGTTCTAATAACAGCTACTGCTTTTTCTTCTCTGAATATATTATAAATTTTTTCAAACATCTTTTATACCTCATTACATTTTTTGAATTATCTCATTAATCTACTTTTACTTTCTATAAATAACTCTAGCGTTCTATTTTTTTTGATTTGCCTAAATGTACTAAAACATCATCATAATAAGGTAGCCCCTCATTATCACCTTCAACACCAACTACTAAAGAACCAACTGCATTTCCAAATTCGACACATTCTTTTAAATTTTCGCCATTACATAATGCTGTTAAAAAACCTGCTGCAAATCCATCTCCTGCACCTACTGTGTCTACTAAAGCTTTTGGCTTAATAGCATCTACCTCATAAATATCTCTACCATCTGAACCAATAGCACCTTTCGAACCTTTTTTAACAATAACTTTTGCTATTCCATAACCATGGAATATTTTTATTGCATCTTCTATAGAAACATCTCCTAATAATATATTTATTTCTTCATCACCAATTAAAAGGATATCAACATCAGGTAATATCTTCTCTATATAATTCTTTGCTTCTTCTTTTGTCCACATTTTTAATCTTATATTAGGATCAAAAGATATAGTTAAGTTATTTTTCTTTGCTAATTTTATTGCTTCTAATATAATCTCTTGATTATTTTTAGTTATTGAAGGAAATACTCCTGTTATGTGAAGGATTTTTGCCGCCCTAAAATATTCTTCATTTAAATCTTCGCATTTCATTGTACTTGTTGGTGAATTTTCTCTATAATAAAATGATCTACTAGATCCATCCGATAAAACTTCTCTAAAGTATACTGAAGTTTGATATCCATCCACAAGTTTAACTTCTGAAATATCAATATCCTCCCCTCTAGCAGTTTTTATTATATATTTTCCAAAATCATCGTTACCAAGTCTACTTATAAAACCTGCTTTTAGTCCTAATCTTGCACATCCTATTGCAACATTTAACTCTGCTCCACCTACTTTTCTTTTAAAAGTATCTGAAAATATTATCGGCCCCTTTTCTCTAGGGCACATTGCAATCATAGCATCTCCTATGGTAATTACGTCCATTAAGCCTCTCCCTCTTTCATCAGCCTTATCTGCTTTTTATATTTAATAAATTACTATTTAAATACCAAAGTATTCATTGGCATTGTCATAACATATACCTTGAACAATTTTCTTAAGTAATTTTTGATTTTCTGGTACTTCACCATTTTCAACCCATTCTCCAATTAAATTACATAATATTCTTCTAAAATATTCATGTCTTGTGTATGATAAAAAGCTTCTAGAATCAGTTAGCATACCAACGAAACGACCTAATAGTCCAAGATTGGATAAGGCTTTCATTTGTTCAAGTATTCCATCCTTGTTGTCATTAAACCACCAAGCTGCTCCAAACTGTATTTTCCCTGGAATTCCATCCCCTTGAAAGTTTCCTATCATAGTTCCTAAAACATAGTTATCCTTTGGATTTAAAGTATATAAAATAGTTTTAGGAAGAGAACTTTCTCTATCTAAGGAATCTAAAAGTCTAGAAAGAGGATAAGCTATACTTTCATCATTTATAGAATCAAATCCAGCATCTGCTCCTAGTTTTTCATTCATTCTTGTATTATTATTTCTAAGTGCTGCAATATGAAGTTGCATTGTCCATCCTAGTTTATAATAATATTTAGCTAAAAATCTAAATGTATAAGTCTTATATTTCTTTTCTTCTTCAAAACTTATAGATTGTCCCTCTAATGCTTTTTTAAATATTACCTCTGCTTCCTCTTTTGAAACTTCAGCATATAATACTGTATTATTCATACCATGGTCTGATATTCTACATCCAACTGAATGGAAAAACTCTACTCTAGATGCAAATGCCTGCAAATAATTATCATAGTTAGTAATAGTAACTTTAGATATTTCCTCTAATTTTTTTACCCATGAAGCAAATCCCTCTGCATTTATTTCCATACCTTTATCTGGTCTAAATGTTGGTAAAACTTTTACATCAAAATTTTCATCTTCTTTAAGTTTTAAATGATATTCTAATGTATCAGTTGGATCGTCTGTAGTACAAATTACCTTTACATTTGACTTTTTAATTAAGTCTCTTACTCTAAATCCTTCTCCAGTAAGTAATTTATTAGCCTTTTCCCATATTAATGGAGCTGTATCTTCATCTATAACATCATATATTCCAAAGAATCTTTGAAGTTCTAAATGAGCCCAATGATAAAGTGGATTTCCTATAGCCATTGGTAATGTTTTTGACCAAGCTAGGAATTTATCATAATCACTTCCATCACCTGTAATGTATTTTTCATCTACACCATTACTTCTCATTGCCCTCCATTTATAGTGATCCCCATATAGCCATGCTTCAGTGATATTCTTAAATTTTTTATTTTCATATATCTCTTTGGGATCTATATGGCAATGATAATCTATAATAGGCATATTTTTTGCATAGTTATGATATAAAGCTATTGCTGTTTGATTGGATAGTAAAAAGTTTTCATCCATAAATTTTTTCATTTTAATCATCCTTCTTAAACTTCGTTAAATATTTAACTTTATTAGTCTAACTTAAGTAAGATCTTTTTCAAGCTAAGATTATAATATAAAGATATAACTTGAATCCAATCTTACAGTAAGGAAGGCTAATATTACTTTTACTAAATATGCTCTTTAAATTAATAAATATATAATTAAAATTTTATCTATACACCTGAATAAGCATTAAATCCACCATCTACTGGAATTACAACTCCTGTTACAAAACTAGAAGCAGGTTTTGAAAGTAGATATAATAATGTTCCTATGAGTTCTTCACTTTCACCAAATCGTCCCATTGGCGTAGCTGCTAAAATCTTACCTGTTCTTGGAGTTGGAGTTCCATCTGCATTAAATAGTAATGCTTTATTTTGTTTAGTTACAAAGAATCCTGGTGCAATAGCATTTACACGAATTCCTGATTTTGCAAAGTGAACTGCAAGCCACTCAGTAAAGTTGCTTATTGCTGCCTTAGCTCCTGAGTAAGCTGGAATTTTTGTAAGTGGAGTAAATGCATTCATTGAAGAAATATTTATAATGCTTGCATCTTCTTTATTTAATAAATCTTTAGCAAATACTTGTGTTGGAATTAATGTTCCAAGGAAGTTTAAATTAAATACAAATTCAACTCCTTTAGGATCTAAATCAAAGAATGTAGTAATATCTTTCTTATCTATATCTCCCTCAAAATAATACTCATTAGTTGTTGTTGCTCTAGGATTATTTCCACCTGCACCATTAATTAAGATATCGCAAGTTCCTAAATCTGCAACAATTTGTTCACGAGCAGCTTCTAAACTCTCTTTATTAAGTACATCTACCTCATATGCTTTCGCTATATGACCTTCTTTAATAATTTCATTTGCATAATTTTGTGCTCCTTCAAGATTTCTATCTAAAAGAGCTACCTTAGCTCCACATTCAGCAATTGCTTTTGCAAACATACTGCAAAGTATTCCACCTGCTCCTGTAATAACAACTACTTTATCTTTTAAATCTATTTCAAATGGTATTTTCATAATATCTCCTCCAATTTTTAATAATTTATTTTATTTTTTCAAGAGTCTCCCATATACCGTTAATATAACTTGCACCTAATGCACGATCATATAATCCATATCCAGCTCTACCTGTTTCACCCCAGATCATTCTTCCATGATCTGGTCTTAAATAACCTTTGAATTTATTCTTGTGTAAAATTTTCATAATTTCAACAATATCAAGTGAACCACAATCTGAGCAATGAGCTGACTCTTCAAAACTTCCATCATCTAATATTTTTACATTCCTTACATGCATGAAATGAATTTTCCCTTGTGCACTGTATTTATCAATCATTTCATATATATTATTTGATTTTGTACATCCTAATGATCCTGTACATAATGTTAACCCATTATTAGGACTATCAACTAGTTTTAAAAATCTATCTATATTATTTTCATCAGTTATTATTCTTGGAAGCCCAAATATATCAAATGGAGGATCATCTGGGTGTATTGCCATACATACATCATTTTCTTCTGCAACTGGAATAATTTTTTCTAAGAAATATTGTAAATTTCCCCAAAGAATTTCTTTGTCAATCTTTGAATACTCTTCAAATAAATCTTTTAAATCTTCTTTCTTATAACTAGAATCCCAGCCAGGAAGAGATAATTCTCCAGTTAAAGGATCCATCTTTTCAAGTTGATCCTTATAATAAACAAGTGCTGTTGATCCATCTTCTAATTCTTTATCAAGTTGAGTTCTTGTCCAATCAAATACAGGCATAAAGTTGTAGCAGATAACCTTCACACCAACTTCAGCTAATCTTCTAATATTCTCGTTATAATTTTCTATGTATTTGTCTCTTGTAGGTTTTCCTAACTTTATGTCCTCATGAACAGGTACACTTTCAACGATATCGAAGATAAGACCTGCTGATTCTATATCCTCTTTTAATTTTGCTATACTTTCACGACTCCATACTTCTCCTACTGGTACATCGTAAACAGCTGTAACAACACTTCTCATCTTAGGAATTTGTCTTATATATTTTAATTTTACAGGATCACTTTCTCCATACCATCTAAATGATAATTTCATATTAACCACCTCTTATTCAAATTTTAATTAATCATTTTTTATTGATTTTATTATCTCTTAGCACCAATATTTCATCCTTTTTAAATATATTTCTTACTCTTTTATAAATAAAATTAACTAGAATTCAGCAATTTTTATTAATATAAAAATCACATATATAAATTTAGGAATATGATTACATTAAACTTAGAAAATAATTCTACATACGTTTTAGGTTAGTATATTCCTCACTATACCTTATGATGCTTTTTTCTTTCCATACTTAAATTATATATAATAATTTACAATTTTTATTATTTATCTTGCTTGAAAAATAACAAAAGTTGCTATACTCTATATTTATAAGAATTTTTTTGGGGTGATAAAATGGATAAGAAGATATTAACATTCTCATCAAGACAAGTAATGCATTCAAAAGACTTTGAACTCTTTCATTATTCCGATAATATTCCTATAAATGTTGAATACCATAATCATGACTTTTATGAAATATTCTTCTTCATTTCTGGAAAAGTTAAATATATTATTGAAGGAAAAACATATACTCTTAAACCTAATGATATTCTTCTAACTAATAATAAAGAGTTACATAAACCTATAATTGAAAATGGAATGAACTATGAACGAATCGTTATTTGGATTGACCCAAACTTTGTGAAAACTATTGAAAATGATGAAACTAATCTTACACTTTGCTTTGAAAATTCATCAAAGCATCATCATAACCTTCTTCGTCCGAATATTGATCTTTTTCACATTATTAATAAAATATATGAAAAGCTTGAGAAAGTTTGCTCTAGCGACGATTATGGTGATAATCTTCTTAGGAAAGTTTATATAACAGAACTTTTAATATACCTAAATAGAGCATCTTTTGATTCATCCAAAGAAATAGATATTGATATTGAACATAACTCAAAAATAAGCGATGTGGTGCAATTTATAAATGAAAATTTATGTGAAGATTTATCTCTTGACACACTGTCCCAGAAATTTTACATAAGTAAGTATCACTTAAGTCGTCAATTTAAGAAGTATGTTGGATTTACTATACATCAATATATTATGAAAAAAAGGCTAATTATAGCTAAAATTTATTTACTTAATGGAGCTTCTATCGATTCTGCATATATTTATAGTGGATTTAATAACTATCAAAATTTTATTAAAGCTTTTAAAGATGAGTTTGGATTATCTCCCAAAAAATATCTTGCATCCCTTAAGTAAAATAACTAAAAAAATTAAGAATAAAAAATAATATTTTTATAGCTCTAAAAAAATAAGAAGTAAAGTTTATTTTTCAAGTAAACTTTACTTCTTACTTTATATATACTTAATTAAGCTACTTTATTCTCTTGTTCATATGCAACTTCTTGTTCATATGCAACTTTATCTTGCATTTTAACAAATGGAAGATATACTCCAACTGACATTGCAGTTATTAATATTTGAAGTACTGCCCCTTGCCATCCGGATAATATAAATCCTGATATAACTGGTGGGGTTGTCCAAGGTAATTGAAGCGCTGTAAATGGTTGAATGAATCCTGTAACTAATGAGAAATATATCATTAATACTGCAATTACTGGTACTATTATAAATGGAATTGCCATTATTGGGTTAAATACTATTGGTAAACCAAATATAACTGGTTCATTAATATTGAATAATCCTGGTAATAATGACATTTTTGATAACTGCCTTAATTGTTGAGATTTAGCTACAATAAGTACTGCTATTATTAATCCTAATGTTATTCCTACTCCACCAAACTTTGCATATATAGATACAAATTGAGATGTAACAATTTTTGCATTTTCTCCTACAACTAAAGTTCCTCCAGCATCTACTACTGCTTGGTTAGCTAAAGAATTTGCTGTAAGAACTGGTGATATTATTCCTAAAATAATGTTTGCTCCGTGTAATCCAAACCACCAGAATATAGACATAAATGCCATTATAAGTATACTTCCTACTAAAGAATCTGAAAGATTTTGCATTGGCACTTGTAAAATATTATAGATAATTTCTGTCATTGAAATTCCTTGAGTCGCATTACAAACTGCATATACTATCATTGATAATAGTACAATAACAAAACCTGGAATAAGTGCTGAGAAAGCATTGGCTACCCCTTCTGGAACACTCTCTGGCATTTTAATTCTTATATCTTTATTTATAAACCAAGAATATATAGCACCAACACATAACCCTATTATTATAGAGGTAATCATACCTTGTCCACCAGTCCATACCTTAGGAATAACTCCAGTAACTATTTCCCCTGTTTTTGTTGCTACAAAAGCATTACTTATTACTAAAAATGAAACAATCGATAAAATACCTGCTGGTACAGCTGATACTTTACTAGCTTTTGCATAAGAATAAGCTATACCAAAAACTGCAACTAATGCAATAATATCAAAAGTGGCTCCTGTTACTTGGTTTAATGGAGCAGCCCATTGCTCTCCAAATATACCTGACATAATATTTGACCAATTTTTAATCGGGAAGCTTTTAATAAGCATAAATATTGATCCTATAAGTGTTATAGGCATTGTTAAAACAAAACCATCTTTAAGTGCCATTATAGGCTTTGCTCCTGCAAATTTGGAGACTGCAGGTATAACCTTAGCACTAATTTCATCCATCTTTTTCATTATAATATCACCTTTCTTACAAATTTTTTTATAAGTTTTCCCCTCTTGTTTCAATTACTTCCTTATACCAATAAAATGATGCTTTTTTCTTTCTATTTAAATTATCTTTATGATCTACATATATAAAGCCATATTGCTTCTTAAATCCATTTAACCAACTTAATAAGTCTATAACAGACCAAGCATAGTATCCTTTAAGATTTATACCTTCATTAATAGCTTTCTTAACTACTTTCAAGTGTTCCTCTATGTACTTTATTCTTGGAATATCCATTACTTCATCCTCTATAATCGGATCTACATCTCCTAGTCCATTTTCAGTAATATATAGTTTAATATCACCATATCTTTCCTTTAACATTCTTAATCCACCTAAGAAACCTTCAGGTGATATTTCCCATCCCCATTTAGTATAAACCTTATCTGCCATTTTTACTGTTTTATAAACTCCATCAAAGGAAGGGTTGCCAGGAGCTCCAGTAAAGTTTTCTCTTGTTGGATTAATTTCTTCATTAGCAATATTCTTCATCACTCTTTGAGGTTTATAATAATTCAATCCCATAAAGTCATTGTACGGTGCAGCCTCTTTTAATAAATCTAATTCTTCTTGAGTCCAATCAGGAGCTAATCCTTTTTCCATTAAACCCTTTACAACATATTCAGGATATTCTCCTTTTAAAATAGGATCATAGTACCAGAATATCTCATAATTATTACAATGATTTGCTGCAAATTTATTTTCCTCTTTATCATCTATACTATAAGCAGGACTAAATACATGAGTTATTCCAATTTCTCCAAATTGTCTTAAACTTTTATATATCTTTACTGATTTAGCATGTGCCACAAATACATTATGAGAAGCTTGAAAATATTTTTTAGGATCCATTGTAATACCTGGTGGGTGAACCCCAGCTATATATCCTAATCTACAGAAATTAATAGTTTCATTAAATGTTATCCAATGCTTAACTCTATCACCAAATGCTTTAAAGCACGCTTCTGCATATTTAGCAAAAGCATCAATCATTTTTTTATTTAACCATCCACCTTGCTCTTCTAAAATCTGTGGAAAATCCCAGTGATAGAGAGTTGCAAAAGGGACAATTCCATATTTCAAACACTCATTTATTATATTATTATAAAATTCTATTCCTTCTTGATTTACTTCTCCAACACCATCTGGTATTATTCTAGCCCAAGAAATAGAAAATCTATAAGATTCCAATCCCATTTCTGCCATTAGCTTAATATCTTCTTTATACCTATGATAATGATCTACTGCTACATCACCATTTGTATTTTCAAAAGTTTTACCTGGTATTTTAGAAAAGACATCCCAATTAGTTACACCTTTTCCTCCTTCATTCCATCCACCTTCTACTTGGTAAGAGGCTGAAGCAGCACCAAATAA
Source organism: Clostridium nigeriense (assembly GCF_050585265.1). GTDB lineage: Bacteria > Bacillota > Clostridia > Clostridiales > Clostridiaceae > Clostridium > Clostridium nigeriense_B. Next base: position 80,625 of record NZ_JBNOOE010000001.1, read on the forward strand.
GAAATCATTTGGAAACTTCATTAGTTATTCCTCCTTCTATTATTAATTAATTTTTTTATTAATTAATTTTATTAAAAATCTATTTTCCTAGTAATTTTAAAGCTAAGTCTAATACTTTTGCTCCATTCATCATTCCATAATCAACCATTGGTATTACTTCAACTGGAATTCCTTTTGGATCACAAATCTTCTTATTCTTTGCTAAATTAAATCCAATTTGAGGTCCTAAAAGTGCAACATCCATACTATCTAAATGCTTGTCTATTTGAGATTCTGGAAAAGCTGAAATTTCCACCTCTATTCCTTTATCCGCAGCTGCCTTTCTCATTTTATTAACTAAAACACTTGTTGACATTCCTGATGCACAAAATAATTTTATTACTATCATATCTCTTCCTCCTAAAATTTAACATTTTCATTTTTTTATTTTTATATTTTTATTTAATTAATTTATTAACAACTTTTCTTAACTCTATAATTTGTTCTATTAAGTTCTTTTCAGTTATTGCTGTCATTAAATGGTCTTGTGCATGTACAAATAAAACTGACATATCTACCTTTTCTCCATTAGCTTCTTTTTGTATAAATAAAGTTTGACCATTATGTGCTTTCTCTAAAGCTTCATTAGCCGCTTTTAATTCTTCATCAGCTTCATCATATTTACCTTCATTTACTTTGTTAAGAGCCGTATACGCATGATTTTTACAGTCTCCAGCATTAATAATTATGTTCATTACTGCCATTTCTAATTCATTCATTTCTTCCATTTGCCTACCTCCATTACTGATTTTTATTCTTACGCAATTATATACAGCAATACTTGTGCCAAACTCTATATAAATATATATTTTATTTCTTTAAACACTATTTCACTCTATCATTTCTTCTTTTTATATTAATATTAAGCTATTAAAATCAATGGTTTATGCTAATTGTTATAAAACTTAAATAAATTTTATTTTTTACTACTTCAATTTAAAATTTAAACAATAAACATTACTGTTTAATTAAATTTAATAGTGTTTAAATTTTAAAAATAGTGTTTTTATTTTAAACACTAATTGCAAATTATGTTTAAATACTGTTTGATATTTACATTTTTTTGTGATATCCTTTTCATTATATGGATGCAAATCTTACAGATTTAAGAATTATTGAGGAGGTTATTTAATTATGAATAAAAAAGATTTAATATATAAAACAATTCTTCAATTAAATTGTTTAGATGGAATAGATACAAATACTATATCCTCACTGATGAATATGTCTAGAGCAAATGTAAGTCATGAATTAAATAAATTATGTAAGGAAGGAAAACTATACAAGTCTTCTGGAAGACCAGTTTTATTTTTTATTCAAGAAAATAATAAGCCTAATACAAAATCTAAATTAGATTTATTAGCACAAAATAACGAATCTTTAAGACATGCTATAGAACAAGCTAAATCAGCTATACTATATCCACCTAATGGTATTAATAGTTTAATTTTAGGTAATACTGGTGTGGGTAAATCTATGTTTGCTTCTTTAATGCACAGCTATGCTGTAGAAATGAAGATTAAATCTGAAGACTCACCTTTTATAATATTTAACTGTGCTGATTATAGTAATAACCCTCAACTTCTTACATCACAACTTTTTGGTGTAAAAAAAGGATCTTATACTGGTGCTGAGTCTGATAAAGTAGGATTAATTGAACAAGCTGATGGAGGAATTCTCTTTTTAGATGAAGTTCATAGACTACCACCTGAAGGCCAAGAAGCTCTTTTTATATTTTTAGATACTGGAACCTTTAGGAGAGTTGGTGATTCTGAAATAAGAACTTCTGACGTTTTAATAATATCAGCAACTACCGAAGATCCAACCTCTGCTTTATTAAGCACATTTACTAGAAGAATTCCTATGACAATTACAATTCCATCTCTTAAAGATAGAACTTTAGAGGAGCGTCTTCACTTAATTAAAACCTTCTTCAAAGCTGAAAGTAATAGAATAAATAAGGAAATCTATGTATCTTTAAATTCACTTCGTGCTTTACTTTCATATGATTGTCCTAATAATATAGGTCAATTAAAAAGTGATGTTCAGCTTCTTTGTGCTAAAGCTTATTCAGAGTTTTTAACTAATAAAAAACCTGATGTAAGAATATCAAGTAAAATTTTACCTTCATATATTAAAGAAGGTCTTTATAAAGAAAAAGAACATAGAGTTCTATGGAATAAGTTAATAGGTGAAGAAGTCGAATATTTCAGGTTTCCTGGATATGCTCAAAACCTTGATGATACCAATTATAAAGAAGATATAGACTCAATATATAATTTTATAGAACAAAAATTAGCCAAGCTAAAGTCTAGAGAAATATCAGACATTGATATTGAACACATATTAGAAAAAGATATACTTCAACATTTTGCTAAAAATACTTCTAATACATCAATAGAAAATAATAGACAAAACTTATTGACAATAATTGATTCTAATATTTTAGAATTCATAGACAAACTAGTTGAATTTATCGTACAAGAATTAAACGTAGTTTTTGATAATAATCTCTATGCAGCCTTTGCTTTACATATAAATACATTAATAAATAGAATAAAGAGTAATAAAGTTATCTCTAACTCTAATTTAGGTAAAATTAAAACTCTTTATCCTAAAGAATTTAATGTAGCATTTAAAATTAAAAATATTATAGAAGATTATATCCGTACTCCAATTCCAATAGATGAAATAGGATATCTAGCATTATTTTTAATTCCTGATAATACTTTTAACAATGAATTTAAAGATAAAGTTAAAATAATACTTATTGCCCATGGAGAGTCTACAGCTACATCAATGGCAAACGTTGCAAATAAACTTTTAGGTGAAGATTATGTAATCTCTATAAATGCTCCCTTAGAAGTTGCACCCCTAGAAGTTTTAGAAGACTTAAAAGATGCAATAAAAAACAATCCCTCTGATGCAGGTTATCTTCTATTGGTAGACATGGGTTCATTAACTACTTTTGCAGATGTTATAAGAAAGAACTTCAATGTTCCAATAAAAGTTATATCTCTTATTTCAACCCTGCATGTATTAGAGGCTACAAGAAAAGCCTTATCTGGATTATCTTTAGAGGATATTTATAATGACGTCATTATGGTTAACTCCTATGTGGAAACTCATAAAAACATTAATGAAAAAAATATAGATAATAATAAAATCTTAATAATAACAGCTTGCCTAACAGCTGAAGGTGCTGCAATTGCTATTAAAAGCTTTTTAGAAACAAATCTTAATTATAATAAAAATTTATTTGAAATAATATGCTTAAATTGCTTAGATAAAAAATATTTTAAACAACAGATAATAAACCTCCAAGAAAAAAATGAAATATTATTTATAGTTTCATCTTTTCCTGTTGATTTAGATATAAAACAGTATTCTATGTACGAAGTATTTAACATGAATGTAATTAAAACTCTTCAAGATTTAATTAATTTTAAAACTGCTATGCTAAATATTCCTATAGTTATAAATGAAAATATAGATAATATAGATGGTTTAGATTTATTTAATGATGTAACTAAATTCTTAAACAGTATACTATCCAAGCATTCTGTTACCTTATCTTATGAAAAAACTGTTGGTGTAACTCTTCATCTAGCCTTTGTTGTAGGACGATTAAAAAATGGTGATACTACTTCAGAATATTTAGATAAAGAACAGTATATTGCTGAAAATAGAGATTTATACAATTTAATAAATGGTGAGTTCTCTTTTTTAAATAGCAAATATAAGATTAAAATATCTGATGATGAGATATGCTATATAATGAACTTAATTAAATCAAGCTTACCAGAACCTCAATAAAATATGTATCTATGTAATTTTACCTATTCCGTCGCTATGCTCCAAGGAACAATAATATTATTAATTTTTCCTTTCAAATCTAAATGATGGAATTTATAAGGGAGATGAAAATATTCATCTCCCTAAATATTTATCTAATCGCTACCATTGCTAATAGTTCCATTTTTCAAGGTCGGAGCTAAGCACTGCTACGCACCTGGATTAGTTCTTCTCAGATATAGTTTTTTTGCCTTTACTGTCCATAAGTCCTATCCCTGCCATTACACATATAACATCAAGTACTCCCAAATGTCCATTTTCAACACCTGTTGCTGGTAATTTCCCACCATTATTAGGTGTTTTATTTGAATCACTTGGTTTTTCTGTTCCGCTTCCATTTCCAGATTCATTTTCACTTCCGCTTCCATTGTTTCCACTACCATTATTTCCAGATCCACCATTTCCATCACCCTTAGCTATTAAATCATTTATAGCTGTATCTAAGAATTTTGTTGCTTCGTTTACTTCTTTTTAAGTTGCATCTTCATTAACAAAAACTTCACTTGCTCTTGCTAATTGAATTTTAACCTCATTATCACTTTCTTCTGTATATTTTGATAAATCTATTTCTTTAGCCTTATTTATTAAATCATCAAGTTTAGATTTATCTGGTATTAATCTTAAATCTAGATAAGATTTTAATAATGCATTGTATGCTGAATCTACTTCTTCTGTAGCCTCTTCATTTTCATAGATAGATTTAGCTTCTTCTAATGCAGCATTAAATTCTTTTACTACAACTGGTACTGCACCCTTTAGTAAACCTTCTGCTACAACTTCATCGGCATAATCTATAGTTATTTTTAAAGCAGTTTTATCTACTTCTGGCTTTGATTCTGGTGTAACTTCCTTAACCTTATGAACATTTAACTCAGTATCTGTTGCAAATCCAACAGCTCCCTCTTTTGCAACTAATCTTACATGTGTTACATTAGGAACTTCATCACAGGTAACACTTTTACAATTTCATAAAAAGTAAAATAACCCACAGTAAAATACTTATAGTATTCTACTATGGACCTTATATTAACTATAACCTATAATACTAAAGCTCAATTTCTGTAGTATCTTTTACAACTACTTGAGCTGCTTGCTTTTCAACTAGATCTCCATTTTCTGTCTTAATAAGATTATTATTTATAATAGTATCCATTAAAGATACTACTGCTACATCTTCAACATCTTCCTTAATATCCTTTATAGATACTGTGTACTTCTTTCCAGCTGCATCTTTAAAACTCATACTTGCAGTTCTTTGAATCATATCTTTTCCTCCTTTCCCCAATCAAATTAATGATAAATTTCTTCTCTCACAAACTACTTATAACTAAACCTATTCCCCTCTAGTTATTACATAAATTTGCTCTTTTTTAATAGTAGAAACAGTGTATGCTAGGATTCCACCTATTGCATCAGATAAAGCTACTAACTCATTATCTTGAAGTTAATTTTACTATTATCTATAAAGTACTCATAATCATAAACTTAAAGTCACAAAAATAACAAAGTGCAGTTAGAGTTTTTAACTTGGTAAAAACTCTAACTGCACTTTGTTATTTTAATATAATTAAACACGCTCTTTTCCATTAGTATTCTATATTAGCATACTGTAAATAATCCACCCTTAGATCTAGGTTACTTCACAAGGTATTAGCCTTAATTATTTATTTTAAGAAAATCGAATATTCTTTATTGTCCATTGGTGATGTTTGAAAAAATAGTTTAATAGAATGATTTTGTATAAAACGTATTGATTCTATTTCCTCATTGTTAAAAAAATCCGATAGTTTTTTTATTACAATTCTACTTGCTGGATAAGGAATTTGTATTTCTTTATGAGTAAACCCTAATTCAACTGCACGTTCAGCAGTCTTCAAATCCTTAAATATTATCATTAAATGACGTTTTTCAATACTATCTTCATTTAAAAAAGCCATTAGCTCTGCAGGAGAAAAAATTTTAACTTCCATTGGTTTTGGAAGGCATAATTGCATTACTTTAATAAAAAAAGGATCTTTATTATAATTATTATCAACAATTATGGCATAATTAGCATTTACAAACTTATTCCAATTTAAGGCTACCGTTGCATGTAATAATCTATTATCAACCCGGACAAGCTTAATTCTTGTATTCATACTTATTCACCAACCTGTTTTTGTTTCTGATATTTTTTTAGAGTCGCTGATATTAAAGCTAACAATATTTTTCCATTAAAGCTTCCCCTAATATCTATATTAAAAATTTCTTCATATTTTTTAATTTTATAAATTAAAGTATTTTTGTGCAAAAATAAATCTTGAGCTGTTTGAGTAATATTATAATCATTTACTATCAATTGATCACTTATTTTTACGAACTCATCTATATCAATCTCTTTATGTTGATCTTTATAGAAATCAAATATATCACTAATGTCAGTTGTTTGGATTTTAGAAAAAACATATTCCAATAGATAATCCATAAAAAAAATAGGTTCATTTTCAGTTAATTGATTATTTTGTTCTAGCCATGTACAATTTTTATAGCTTACATTATACTTTTTTAACTTATTTTGTATTGATCCAATTATAAATCTACAATCTTGAAATCCCCAGTCTTGAAGACTCTGAATATATTTTCGAAAATATTTTTTTATCTGTAATTTATCTAAATCATCTGGTATATCTTTAAACAAAAGTAATCTATTATCATCTAATAAAGAATAAATAAGTTCCTTACTATCTTTTCTTAATTTTAGATTAATTACTTCTTCAGAATTAAATCCATTATCATTAATTATATAAATAGCTGCCCTACTTTTCTTTTCATATATTCCTAATATAGAAACTAGATTTAATATATGATTTAAATCAAAATTATTAACATCCAATAAACACTTTACCAATTCATCATCAAGTGTTACTTTTTGCTTAATAGAATTTGTGTTAATATGATAAGTTAATCTAGTAATCAATGCATCATATACTAAACTACTAATCATTTTTAAACTATCAACGTCTCCTGTAATCCATAAATAACCATAATTATCATTATTTATCGAGATATTACGTATAACAATATTATTTTCTTTACTATTAATATTTACATAAGTATCTACATATTTACTATCACTACAACAAAGTACTTTTCCATATTCATTTAACAAACCAATAGTATATTTTTTATTTTCTTCAAAAACTGTAATAAACTCTTTAAAAATTTTAACTAAAGTCATATTCTCTACCCTTCTTAATTCTAATAAATAAAGCTCTAAAAGTAAATATTATCACATAAACTGCAGCTAAATTCAGTTGCAATTTATGTGATATAACTAATAAAAAAATTCTATTTAAACATTTACATATACTCTTTATTTTACCATAATTCTCTTCATATGGAAACGACTAAGTTAAGTTCTATAGCTGTTTAATTTTGTTTATGCATGTTACAATTATTAAATTATCTTATAATATTTTAGCATTTCTTTAATTTTTTCATCAGTTTCCAAACTTAATTCATTTACTGGTTTTCTCGCTGGACCAACCGGTGCAATATTAGCTAATTCAACTGCACGCTTCATAACAGAAGGCACTGTTCCTAATGGTAGTGTATCACGAAGAACATCAATATCACTTTGTAATTTATTAGCCACTTCAGTATCATTAGATTTAAGAGCCTTATATAAATTTACTAAAACATCTGTAATTACATTGCTAGTCCCAGCAATAGCACCCTTTGCTCCTAAATTATATCCAATAGATATTTTAGAATCAGAGCCAACTAAAACACTTAAATCACTATTTTTAGCTACTTCTATATATCCCTTCAATGTATCAATATTTCCACTGCTATCTTTTATAGCTTTAATATTATCTATTTTAGCTAGCTTTTTAAGAGTTTCCTTTGAGATATTACATCCAGTAGACTTTGGAATATTATATAAAACTATAGGGATTTTTACACTATGTGCAATCTCCTTAAAATAATCATAAATCTCATCATCCATAGGCTTTATAAAGTATGGAGTGATAACAGATAATGCATCAGCACCTAACTCCTCCATCTTTTTTGATAACCTAATAGCTTCTCTGGTTGAACAAGCACCTGTTCCAACAAAAACTGGAACACGCTTATTCACAATTTCTATAACCTTTTTAGCAAACTCAATTTTTTCTTCTTCATCTATAACATGAAATTCACCATTACTACCTAAAATAAATATGCCATTAACACCCTTTTTAATTAAGTGTTCTATTAATTGTTCAGTAGCCTCATAATTTATAGATTGTTCTTTATCACGATTAAATGGTGTAACTATAGGGGTAATAATTCCTTCAAACATTTTTTCCTCCTAAAATCAAATTATAACTTATTTTTATAAATTAATATTTAATCAAGCATAGTATTAGTATGTACGCAGCTTGTCTTTAATATAGAAATACAATTTTCTATTACTTCTTTAACGTTTACATCATTACTATCATTAGTATTAATATATAAATCTATTAACATAGGTAGATTTAGACCAGTAATAACATTATGATTATACTTTTTAGTTAGAGCTGTGAATACATTACAAGGAGTTCCTCCATATAAATCAACCAAAACTAAAGTATCTCCACTTAAATTACTTAGTACAGCATCAGCTTCTTTAGTAAAATCCTCAAATGACATTGATGGCATTAATGATACTGATTTAAGATTATTCATTTTTCCAACAATCATTTCTGCAGACTTTATTATTTCTTCTCCAAATTTACCATGAGTTGCAATTACTATATTTAATTTTGACACATATATCGCCCTCTTTCCTTTATGCTGATTTTATACCTTCTCTAATATGCTTTTACCAAGAGCTCCACCTGGATGCCATTTTACATATTGATTTAAGTCTAATCCTTTTTTATTTTGTAATACCACACTTAAACATTGTAATATTAATATTTCAGATAATATTGAAGCCCTTGGAGGTTTATTTAATATATCCCCTTCAATATCTACATGTGCAATTAACGTTACTAAAGAATTATTCGATAGCCATGAACCTGATTTACCAGTGCAACAAATAATTTTAGCCCCATTTCCTTTAAGAGTAGTTACCGTTGCTTTTAACTCTTCTGTTTCACCGCTATTAGATATAGCAATTACAACATCCCCACTTTTAACTTGGCCACTAGAACCATGAACTGCTTCTGTTCCATGAAGTTCATATGCACTAGTTCCAGTGCTAGATAACAATGATGCAACATATCCTGCTACATGACCAGGTTTTCCAATTCCAGTAACATGGACTCTACCGCCTTTTTTTTCACTTTCTATTATTATTTCAGCGGCCTTGTCAATAGCTTCTGTATCTAGCTCATCTATATTTTTCTCAAACTCAAATTTAATGTTATCTATAAATTGTTGTAAATCTTTATTCATATTACCACCTTATTTTACAGTAAATTTTCCATAATAATTTCACTAGACATTTTACATGTTCTCTTTTCAGACTCAATAGTTCTAGCTGCTGTATGAGGTGTTAATAAAAAGTTGTCTAGTTCCAATAACTTGTCATTAGCTGTTGGTGGTTCACAACTATAAACATCAAAGTAAGCTGAACGAATTTCCTTATTAACTAATGCTTTATATAGTGCCTCTTCATCAACAACTCCACCTCTAGCAGCATTAATTAAACATGCAGTATTCTTCATTTTCTTAAATTCTTCAGTAGAAATCATATTTTTAGTAGAATCAACTAGAGGTACATGTAATGATATATAATCGCTTTCACAAATAATTTCTTCTAATGATTTCTTTTCAATATTATACTTTTTAGCATCATCATCTGAAATTTCAAAACTATCATAAGCTGAAACCTTCATTGAAAGTCCATTTGCATAATTAGCTATTCTTTTACCAATCATTCCAAATCCAATAATACCTAATTTTTTTTCACTTAGTTCTTGTCCAGTAGGCTTATTCCATTTATGATCTTTAACTTCTTTGAAAGTATTATAAAGATTTTTAGCATCTGCAAACATTAATGATAAGACATGTTCTGCAACAGCATTAGAATTTGATCCTACTGTTCTACCAACAAATATTCCTTTTTCCTTAGCATAATTCAAATCTATATTATCAGTTCCTACTCCAAATTTACATACAGCCTTTAGATTAGGACAATTATCTATAAGTTCCTTATCTATAATATCTACTCCAACAATTATTGCATCTGCATCTGATGCTAGATTATAAAACTCCTCTTTAGTATATGCCTTACCTGTATTGTTATAATATACATCTAATCCCTTAGATCTCATATTTTCTACTTCTTTTAGACCATAATTAGCAAATCCTCTTGGTGTAATCAAAACCTTCAATTTAATTCCTCCTTTTTATTCCATTAAATAAAGTCTAAATTATTCCTATGAATGTTAATGCTATAGCAAATATCATAGTGAAGGCCATTATACGTAAATATTTTGGTCCTCTTTTTGTAATATATAAATACATTCCCATAACTACTGCAAATGGTAGCATTTTAGGTAACATTTGATCTAATATACTTTGTAATGCAACTTCTGAGGTATCGTTTACAAATGTCCAAATTGTTGTGAATTTTACATAAGATGATGATAAACAACCTATCATAAATAAACCAACAATACTTGCAATATCAATAACTTTCTTTACTTTACCAGAATGTAATATATCTAATATTGCATTTTTTCCAAGTGTGTATCCCTTTTTCACAAGGAACCATGAAAAACCGTAAGACCAAGCTAAGTAAATAATAGCAGGTATGAATGCTGCAAATACTGATCCATTAAGTGCCATTGGAACAAATATTGCAAGTGGAATAGTAGCAACAATACCTTGGTCAACACTATCTCCTATACCTGCTAAAGGTCCCATTAATCCTATTTTTAAAGATTCAATAATTTCAGGAGTAATATTTTCATTACCTAAAGCTCTTTCTTCTTCTAATGAAATAACAATTCCATGTATAAGGCTTCCCCAATCGCAATTAGTATTAAACATTGATGCATGACGTTTCATTGCTTCTTTTAATTCTTCTGGATCATCTTTATATATTTTTCTTAATACTTTATTTACAGAATAACTAAACGCTAATGCTTGCATTCTATCAAAGCTTACAGGTACTTCGACAGCCATACACCACTTAAACCAAACTTTAAGTAAATCAATATTAGTAACAAGTCTTTTTTGCTTTTCAACTACTTTTTCTTTAATACTATTCATATTGCGCGTCTCCTTCCTCATTTTGTTTAAATAATGAAACTATTAATGCTAAACATAATGCTAGAACAGCACCTGTTAACATAGAGAATCCTAAAATAGCATGTAAGAAGAATCCTAGAACGAAGAATGGCATGTATTGCTTTTTACCCATAACTACTAATGTTAAAGCAAATCCTAAAGCCGGTAACATTCCTCCCGCATTAGCTAAACCATTCATAAGCCATGTTGGAATAATATCTATAAACTTTTGAACTACGCTAGGACCAAATAAAGTTGCTATAAATACAGGAGTGAAGTATAATACACCATTTGTTAACCATGGTAAAATAAATGAAATTTTAGATACCTTATCATATTCTCCCTTTTCTATTAAATCATCAGCTTTAGTATTGTAAAATGAGTTAATTGTACGACGAACGTTATTAATTAAAACTCCTAAAACTCCAAATGGAACTGCAATTGCAACTGCAGCAGATGGATCTATATTATTAATAATAGCGGCTGGTATAGCAATACAAGCAGCTAATGCTTGGTCACTTGGTATATTACCCCCAGCTTCAATACCTCCCATATACATTAATTGTATTGTTGCCCCATATACAAGCCCTACTTGAACATCACCAAAAATCAAACCTATTATTACACCTAGAACTACAGGTTTACGAAGTGCAAATGAAATATAGTAAAAAGCTCTTCCCATTGTAAGCCAATAAACTAATCCTACTAATACAGCTTTTATAACCATTTTGCTTCCCCCTTAATTAAAGTTTTTCAACAGCTTTTTTTAATGTTTCAGATGGGTAATCAGGAGTTGTTTGTAAATATATATTTACTCCTAAATCTTCAAGAGCTAATAGAGTATCAGCATCTGCACGATCAAATGTAATAGCATTATTAACTGCCTTTCTGCCTGGACCTCCACCTAATCCACCTATTTGAACTTCTTTAAGTTTTAAACCAGATCTAATTGCATTATCTAGTTCTTTAACACTTTTAAATAAAATCATTACCTTATTGCTTTCAAACTCACCATTTTGTTGAGACTTAACTGCATCCTCTACAGATAAAATTCTAATTTTTACTCCCTTTGGAGCTGCCATCTTAAATACAGTTTGCATAAAATCATCTTTACTTAATACTGTATCAATCGTAACGATTTCATTAATCCCCAATAAAGTAACCCACCTAGTAATAACTTGTCCATGAATCAGTCTAAAATCTACTCTTGTTAACTCAATACTCATAAAAAATCCTCCCTTGTATCTTATTGATTTCATTATACTATAATCGTTTTCATTGGTTGTAACAAAAAACCAATGTAATTTTGGTTCAATGTACCAACATAAAACTTATTTTATTTTTGATTACGGAATTCTGTAATTATATTTCTAATTTTTGTAGCATTTTCTGCAATTTCTTCAGAAGTTCCTTTTGTTAATAATCCACCAAGTCCACAAATATCAACACCATTTCTTAGCCATTCTTCAAGGTTATCTAATGTTATACCACCACTAGCTAATATTGGCATATCAGGTATTGGAGTCTTAAATACCTTAGCTAATTTTGCTCCATAGAAATCAGATATTGGGAATGCTTTTATAAAAGTAGCTCCACTACTTAATCCCTCTACAGCTTCTGTGAATGAAGTACATCCAGGTGCATAAGGTATTTGATATCTATTACACATCTTTGCAACTTCTTCAGAATAATTTGGAGCTATAATAAATTGAGCCCCTTTTAATATTGCGTATCTAGCAGTTTCAACATCTAATACTGTACCAGCTCCTACACATAAATCATCACCATATTTTTCAACTAATCCTTCAATGATATCACCAGCATTATTTAGAGTAAAACTCATTTCCATTACAGGTATACCACCTTTTATACATCCATCAGCAATTTCACATGCTCTTTCAAAACTCTTTGTTCTTACAATTGCAAGAGCACCGCTTTCATACATTTTTTGAGTTATTTTTAATTTCTTCATAACCAACGCCTCCTTTAATCATTATTTTACACTTTTACCTACAATCATCAATAGGACGAGAAACCAAATAAATCTATATATTTTGTTACTGTAAACGAAAACAATAATACTAAATAAAGTTTAGAAAAGCCCCTAGTAGTATAATTAATTCTACTAAGGGCTTCTATATTAACTATAACCTATAAGACTAAAGCTCAATTTCTGTAGTATCTTTTACAACTACTTGAGCTGCTTGCTTTTCAACTAGATCTCCATTTTCTGTTTTAATAAGATTATTATTTATAATAGTATCCATTAAAGATACTACTGCTACATCTTCAACATCTTCCTTAATATCCTTTATAGATACTGTGTACTTCTTTCCCGCTGCATCTTTAAAACTCATACTTGCAGTTCTTTGAATCATAACCATTCCTCCTTTCCCCATTAAATTAATAATAAATTTCTTCTCTTACAAACTACTTATAACTAAACCTACTCCCCTCTAGTTATTACATAAGTTTGCTCTTTTTTAATAGTAGAAACAGTGTATGCTAGGATTCCACCTATTGCATCAGATAAAGCTACTAACTCATCATCTGTTGCAGTTGCTGATATGTTTTTGAAGCTTTGTCCTCCAAAAACATCTTCTCCCTTAGAGTTAACTCCAGTTTGATAGCTTATTCCTAAAGCATTTCCAACTAATACTGAACTTGCTGCCATATTTATCACCTCCTCAACTTATATATACGTTGATAAAAGATGATTTTTAAAGAAATTGAAAAAATTTATCTTTATATAAAAAACTAAAGTATCAATAAAAATACAACTTCTGAAAATACTTCTAAATCATTTGGTGCTAATAAGTAAATAAGGAAGATGAAAATCATCTTCCTTAAAAATTTTATGATAACTTTTTATTTTTCTTTCTATAAACAAGTGCTGATCCTAAAAGTACACTTGTAACTGAAACCATAACCCAAGGTCCAGATTCAACCCCTGTTTGTGGTAATTTACCATTATTAGGTGTCTTATTGGAATCACTTGGTGTTTCTGTTCCATTTCCATTTCCATTATTTCCACTTCCAGGTTTATCTGTATTATCTGGCTTATTTGGAGTTTCTCCGCTTCCATTACCATCTTTTATTATCTCAAGAGAATTAATAGCATTATCTAATTTCTTTGTCATATTATCAATTTCTTCTTGAGTACTAGCTGCTCCTACTAAAGCTTTAGCTTCTTTTAAAGCTTCACTTAACATACTAAAGCTTTCTTCAGTATAATTTTCAGATTTTAATCCTTCAGCTTTTTCAATTAATTTATTTAACTCATCATAATTTAATTCCACTATTTCTTCTTTAATAACAAGAGAATTAATAGCATCATCTAATTTCTTTGTCATATTATCAATTTCTTCTTGAGTATTAGCTACTCCTACTAAAGCTTTAGCTTCTTTTAAAGCTTCACTTAACACACTAAAGCTTTCTTCAGTATAATCTTCTGCTTTATACCCTTCAGCTTTTTCAATTAATTTGTTTAACTCATCATATTTTAATTCTACTATTTCTTCAACTGGTTTAACTTTTGGTAAAGAACTTCCCTTGTCAAAGGCTGCTACATTTCCAAGCTTTGCATAATTCTCTCTAAACTGGTTTATATCAGCTATTTTATTACTTGATGTATTCCAAGCCTTTGATGCTAAAGAACGTAATTCTTTAGAAATATCTTCAGTTATAACATCCTCACTAACTAAATCTGGCTTATCGCACCATATAGCTAAAGATGTTCCCTTTATAACTTCTGAATTATCATCAATAGTATTTGCTTGGAATTGTCCTGGTGTCCAATCATTATATATTCTTACATCTTGATCTAAGTAATCAAAAGAATGTTGCTCACGTCCATCTTCTGGCTTACTTGGTCTTAATACATAATAAAAGAAGCTTGCATTAACATTATAAATATCTTTATGACCTTTTTCTATAAATGTATTAAGCTTTGCAATACTTGGATTCCATCCCATTTGAGACCAGAAATCTATACCAATAAAATCGTGCATCTTTATTTGTTGCTTATTTTCTCTATTATCATTTTCACCATAGTAAATACCATCGTTCCAGATTCTTGGCTTAAATCCACCTTCATGTACAAATGCTGCTATATCATTAATATAGTTAGCCATAGTATCCTTCCAAGTGTACTCTTCTCCAAAATTTTCATGAGCATAATTATCTAAAACTTCTTTATACTCTGTAGTAAATGGAGGTCTATCAAATTCCATATATTCATCCCCTCCTATATGGAAATCAGTACATCCTTCAAATAAATCCATATATTCTTTATAAAGACCCTTTACATAGTTTACTGCTTCAGGATTAGTTACATCTAAGGCAACTGTACTCTTATTGCCATTCTTATCAACTTGTCCATATTCTGGATGAACTTTTAATATATGTTCTACATGTCCTGGAGTATCTAAAGAAGGAATTACATTTATTCCATACTTTTTAGCTTCTGCTAAAACTTCTCTTATGTCATCCTTAGTTAAATATCCATCTTGAGATACTATTGCTGGATCAAAATCACTTTCTATTCTAAAACCAATATTTTCTGAAAAATGAAGTTGTATTGTATTCATTTTAAAATAAGAAAGTTGTCTTATATGTTGAATTATCCAATCCTTTGATATATACTTTCTAGCCATATCAACATGAACACGACGTTCTGCTACATTAGGATAATCAATTATAGTTCCATAAACTAACTTATTATTGTTAGTAATCATCAATTGTTGTATTGTATGTAATGCATACATAGCAGCATTTTCAGAAGCAGCTACTATTTTTACACCATTTTCATTTATTTCTATTTTATAAGCTTCATCACTATTACTTTTTTCTGTAATTGGATTTACTTTATCTAAAGTCACAACAATATCTTTAGGTGTTACTTGTGAATCTAAAGCATATACTTTACTAATTTCCTTAGCTGTAGGAATTTGTTTTTCTAAAAATTCAGCTGAAACTAATTCTACAACTTCTTTTAATCTTGAATTATTTAAATACTCTTCAGTATTTGGAATGACAAATCTAGTTGTTTCATCCATTGTCCAATTTTGAGCTTTTTCTGCTACTTCATAGGATTGAACAATTGGTAATACCAAGCTAGATAATTCTTCGCCAGTTAAATTTGAAATATCTAAATCATCTGCATTAACGACTTCTTTTGCTACTGGTAATTCTTCATTATATCCTGGAACTCTACCTACTTTCTTTGCAAACTCTTCAAATTCAGCATAATCAGCCTTATTTCCATTAGGATTCCAAGTTTTAGCTGCCATAGCACGAGTACGCATATATAAATTATCAGCAATTACATCTTGTGTTTGGAAACTTGGCATATCACACCATAAAGCATAAGATGCACCTAATAATTCATTAGAATATGGGTTCTCAAAATCTTGAGAAATTCCTCCTGGAAGACCATTCATTTTACCTGGATGCCATTCTCCGTATATTTTTTCACCCTTTGCATTTGCATTCTCCATCCACCATGGAGAAAGAGCATAATACATATATGCATCTACATAATTAATAACCTTATTTCCATTTGCTAAAAAGTCCTTTACAGGTGCTGAACCCTTTCCAAGTCCCCAATAACAAACTTCAATATCTGAATCTAATTTATATCCATCATAGCCTTGAACTAATAATCCATCATTCCAAGCTCTTGCTTTCATTCCATATTTCTTTACAGTTTCAGATGCCTTATTAAAATAATCCATAAGAGTTTTATATTGATCATTAGTCATAGCTGTAAAATTAGCTAAAAACTCATCTCCCCCAATATTCATTCTAGTTGAACCATTTTCTGAGAAGAACTTAGCAAATTCATCTATCATTTCTAATAGAAGATCTTGTGCTTCTTGTAATTCAAAAATATTAAAGGTTTGATTCTTTCTAGAATCATCTGGGAAAAGCTCTTTAACTGAATAATCTTTTCCTGTTTTAGATTCAAGTTGGTTAAGAACATAACCTAAATGACCTGGAGTATCTAGAGAAGGAATAACTTCTATATGATATTTATTTGCAACATCTATTATTTCCTTCATGTCCTCCTTTGTATAATATCCATCAGAAGGATATTCAAATCCTGGTATTTTATTTTCTAAAACGCTACTTTCTAATCTAAAACCTTCATTTTCTGAAAAATGAATTTGTATTGAACTAATATTTTGATAAGAAAGATCCTTTATCATAGATATTATCCAATCCTTAGTAAAATACTTACGTGCTAAATCTAAGTGGAAAGAACGTACTCCAACTTCCGGATAATCTACTATTGTTCCCAAATACATTCTTCCATCATTTCCAACTAAAGCTTTTTCTACAGTACGCATACCATAAAATAAAGCATTTTCATTAGCTGCAGTAATTTTAATTATATCTTCTTTAACTTCAATTTTATATCCTTCTTCGTTATCTGTTTCCTCAATTGGCTCAATAGACAATACTATATCACCACTTTTAATCTTATTTTCTGGACCTATAACAATATCCAAAACTTCCTTATTTGCTAAACCTTTATTTGCAAATTCACTACTAATTAACTTTACATCATTATATAATTTATCATTATTTAATGTGGATTCCCCTTGTAATATGTAAAACCTTGAATTATTCCCCAAATACCAATAACCACTTTTTTCTGTAGTATAACTTTGAACTTGTGGAAATGTTTTAGTTTCCGTAACTTCGCGCTTTGTATCTTTAGCATATGTTACATTTGTAAATGTTGATAAAACCATTAAAGCTGATAGTGCACTTGCTACAATTCTCTTCATAATTTACCTTCACCTCTAAAAACTTCCAACTCTGATTTTTATAATTCTGCAGAGTTTATTTTTTATTAATAATAAAAAATACTTTCCCCCTCCCTAAATTTAATATTTTCTACTTTTAAGCTACTTAAAGTTATGATATATGTTAACCATAAAAATGCATATATTTTACTATAAATACAAAAAGAGCCAACTTATCTAATAATATATAGATAAGTCAGCTCATGCCCTTTATGGTTACACGCTACTTTTTATTATTTAAATATTCACATATTTTTATCGTTTAAATATTAACATAGTTTTTTTAATTTGTAAACCTATTGGAAAAATTTATTTAATAATAATTTTAATTATATTATATTTTCTATTATTAAATTATAAATAATCCAAATAAAATTCTATTATCTATTTTTCATTAATTCTTTTATAAACATCAATAACTTCTAAACTCTCTTGTTCTTCCATAATAACACTCCTTTTAAGTAATTGAATTCATACTACTTATCCATTAATTTAAGAGCTTGATTCAATACTTTCTCTCCATTCATCATACCGTAATCTGTCATTGGTATTACATCTACTTTCTTCTCTGTTAAATAACTATCTGCCTCCCCAGCTGAAACAGCAAATATATCTGCTTCAATACCTTTTGCTTCAGCTGATTTTTGCATTTTATACATATTATATTAAATAAGAGAGATGAAAAAATTCATCTCCCTAAATATTTACTTTAAGATATGGTTTTTTTGCGTTTACTGTACATAAGTCCTAATCCTGCCATTACACATATAACAGCAAGCACTCCCCAATGTCCATTTTCAACTCCTGTAGCTGGTAATTTACCACCATTATTAGGTGTTTTATTTGAATCACTTGGTGTTCCTGTTCCGCTTCCATTTCCATTTTCACTTCCATTTCCATTGTTTCCGCTTCCATTTCCACTTCCATTATTCTCAGATCCACCATTTTCATCACCCTTAGCAATTAGGTCATTTATAGCTGTATCTAATGATTTTTCTGCTTCATTTACTTCTTTTTGAGTGGCCTCTTCATTAACAAGGACTTCACCAGCTCTTGCTAATTGAATTCTTACCTCATTAGCACTTTCTTCTGTATATTTTGATAAATCCATCTCTTTAGCTTTATTTATTAAGTCTTCAAGCTTAGATTTATCTGGTATTAATCTTAAATCTAGATAAGATTTTAATAATGTATTATATGCTGAATCTACTTCTTCTTGAGTTGTATATTCATTTGATAAAACTTCTTTAGCTGAATTTAATCCGCTTTCAAATGGTGTCCAAGTTCCTACTGTATATTCCTTCTTATCTAGTTTTTCTACTTTATTTACTAAGCTTTGAAGTGCTTCTTTCTTAACTTGAATTCTAACTAAGCCATCTATAGCTGCTTTTAATGATTCTAAAGTCTCATCTATTTCCTTTTGCATTGCATTTTCATCTGCAAGTACAGCATCGGAAGCTGCAATAGCTTCTTGTAAAATAGCCCAAGAATCAGCAGTATATCCTTTCTCAACTAGCTCTTTTGCTGAATCAACAAGTGCTTGCAATGTCTCTTTATCTCCTTGCTTAAAGTCAAGCATCCAAATAACATTAACTAATCTCTTGAAAGATGCATCTACTACTTCTTCTGTAGCATCTTCATTTTCATAAACAGATTTAGCTTCTTCTAATGCAGCATTGAATTCTTTTACTACATCTGGTACTACCCCCTCTAGTAAGCCTTCTGCTACAACTTCATCAGCATAATCTATAGCTATTTTTAAAGCAGTTTTATCTACTTCTGGCTTTGGTTCTGGTGTAACTTCCTTAACCTTATGAACATTTAATTCAGCAGCAGTTGCAAATCCACCTACTCCTTCTTTTGCAACTAATCTTACATGTGTTACATTAGGAACTTCATCAAAGTTAACTACTTTTAAAGTAGCATCTTTTGCCCAAGAACCATCTGAAACTGTTGTAAAATCAGTTCCATTTGTACTTACTTGAATCTCATACTTAGTAATTGTACCATTTCCTCCATTACTTCTTGGAAGATATGAAAATTTATTAATAGTATAAGCTTTTCCTAAATCTAATGTTATGCTTTGTGGTAATTGTACAGGTGTATTGTAATTTGTATGCCAAATAGTTCCCGGGTTTCCGTCTATAGCAAAAGATGCTAATCCTTCTGAACCTACATTTGGATGCTCACTTGTTGCCGATGCTTTCATAGTTTCTTGTGGTATTATTGTTTCATCTGCAACATTTGTAGCAACATTATAAACTTCTAATGATTTTAATTCACCATTAAATGCCTTTGTTTCACTTCCTACTTTTTCTAATGGGAATACAAATGTCCCATTATCTCCAGCTGCACTACTCTTGCTAATTTCATCAACATATTCTCCATTAACA
The DNA here is from genome assembly GCF_050585265.1 of Clostridium nigeriense. Lineage (GTDB taxonomy): Bacteria > Bacillota > Clostridia > Clostridiales > Clostridiaceae > Clostridium > Clostridium nigeriense_B. The sequence continues at coordinate 100,972 of NZ_JBNOOE010000001.1, forward strand.
TAAAGCTCTGTTTTAGTCATTCTTCCAACTATTGTTATATCTACCCATTCTCCTTTAGGTAGTTCATAATCAAATGAGTAATCATAGAATTCTCTTGAGAATCCTACTTTTCCAGTCTCTTTTTGAACTGCTTTAAATGATCCTTTTTCAGATTCAAAAAGAACTTGCTCTTCATTATTACTATTTTCATCACGTTTTACGCTAAATGAAACTGTATAGTTTGGTCCTATATTTTCTATAGAACTTTCTAAATAACTATTGTTACCATTTAACTTTAATACTCCATTTTTAATAGTAGAGTTATTAAGAACTACTGAATTATATCCATTTCCAGAATTATCAGGTACTATACCATTTGAAGCACCTTTAAAATTGTAATCTAAAACTTTTTCCGTTTTAGATTCTACTTTATATCTTGGATTAGAATTTGGAGCATTTGAAACCTTAGCTGCAACTTCTTGGAACTCTGCATAAGTCTTATCTTCTGCTAATCCCCACATCTTTTCTGATATAGCTTGAACAGCAGGTAGTATTCTATCATAAATATCTAATTCAGATATTCCATTAGCTTTTTTATCAACCATATCATTCCAAACTGCAAAGGTTCCTCCAATCATTTGTGGTGAACCTGCTGGAATTACATCGCCATTTCCAAATTTGCTAACTTCATAACTATTATATATATAACTTGAGTTTAAATAGTCATAATAATATCCTGCATCTGGAACTATATATAACTTTCCATCTTCAGTATTAATTAAATCATAACCTGCATTAAACATATCTGAAGGATCTGCCCATCCATTATTCCAAATATTCATTTGAACATTTTCTGAACGTACTGGTGTGCTTCCTGGTCTTGCTGATAAACTTCCCCATAATCTTACTGTTCTATCTTTTTCATCTTGCACATATCCTAATAAATCATCTGTGAATTTTCTAAACTCTTCAGTATATTTTGCATCATATTCATCTGTTCCTACATTTACAATAGTTTCAGAATCAAATACTGGATTTTCTCCATCTAAATATTCATCCCATAATTCTTTAACAAATTCTAAAGAACCAGGGTTAGTAACATCTAAGTGATCTGCTTGACGTCCTACGTTTCCCATTTTTAAATCAGGACGTACTTTTGTAAATGGCAAAGAATGCGCTGGAGTATCAAACTCTGGAACTATATTTACTCCAATTTCTCTTGAATCTTTAATAAAAGTCCTGAATTCATCTTTAGTATAGAAAGTGTCTTTACTAGTTAAATCTGCTTTATTTAATCCGTTATTTCCGCCTTCTTTAATATCTGATTCTAATCTAAATCCTGAATAAGCATTCATTGGATCTTCTCCATTATTAGAATACTCTTCTAAGAAGATATAGTTATCATTTAAATGCACTTGGAAATCATTCATTTTATACCAAGACATAAGTTTTGCAACATCATATAAGAAATCCAATTCAATAGGCTTTCTTCCTACATCTAGCATAAATCCTCTTACATCTGATAATGGATAATCTCTTGTAATTCCTTGTGGAATAGTTGTTCCATTTTGCTTTAATATTTGTAATATTGTTCTTGTTGAAAGAAATGCAGCTGCTGCTTCATTAGACTCAACCTTAACAAAATCACCAATCTCCATATAATATCCTTCTGTTCTAAGCTCAGGACGTTTATTGTTTAATTCAAAATAGAAATCCCCTGTTTTTGGTGAGTTTGAAACTACTACTTCAATTTCTCTACCAACTATATCTTTATAGTCTTCTGCAAAAACTTTCATAGATTGAGTTAATTCTGCTTCTGAAGAAGGTGAAATAACTATTCTTGAACTATTATTAATTTCAAAGTTACCAGCTCCCCCTATCCACTCTCTAAGCTCTGGAATAACAGTTGGCACTTCATTACCTGTAACTTCATTTGCTCCAGGTACTATTACGTCTATATCAGGAGTATATGCCTTTTTATTTCCTTGCTTTACTTCAAAATTAACACGAACCTTTGTATCTACTAAAGGTCTATATATTTTCATATCAGCTCCGATAACTTCTTCATAATCGGCTCCAACAAATGAAATTTCATATCCTTCTGGTACTGATGGCATTGGTAATACTTCATCATCAATAGTAAGATCTCTAACCTTTATTGAATTTGCAATTTCATCAAATCCCTTTGGAATTCCACCATTGTAAATTTCAATTTCATATATAGATACATTATTCCAATTAACACCATCAGCATCTGCTATATGTTTATCTACATAAACTCTTACATATCTAGTAGCAACAGGTTTATCTAAATTAATCTCTTGTCTATTTTGAGTTGGTGCTGATGTTGCTGTATATATATCAGTCCAATTACTGTTATCCTCAGAAACTTGTACTTTATATTCTGTAGCATTTTTTCTTTCCCACTCAATAATTATATTTTCTATTTGAGTCTTAGCACCTAAATCAACAGTAATCCATTGTTCATCTGATGATACAGCACTTGCCCATCTAGAAGCCTTTGCTTTTGACCCATCTACTGCTTTATCAGCTGTAAATGTACTAGTTTCATTACTTGATGAGGTTGCAATTTTACTCAATGCAACATTGTCTCCAGCTTCTGGTACTATAACCGCTGGTTCTTCTGGTTCATTATTATATATTTCTACTTCATACATTGATACTGTATTCCAACTAATAGTACTACCTTCTTGTGTTGGAGAATAATCATCAATAGTTATTCTTACATACCTTGCATTTTGTGAACCAACATCTAAAACTTCTCTAAATTCATTTTTAGTTGTGCTATTATGAATATTAGTCCAAGTAGTATTATCATTTGATACTTCTATTTTGTATGAATTTACATTTCTTCTTTCCCATTCAATTACAACTTCATCAAAAGCTTTAACTTCATTTAAATCGATTGTAATCCATGGCTTAACTGCATTAAGTGATGATGCCCATCTTGAGCTTCCACCCTTATTAATATCTGTTGGTCTATCTACTGTCCCATCAATAACTTTATCCGCTGTAAATTTACTTCCTGCTTCATATCCTGATGCAGTAGCACTTTTCCCCAAAGCTAAATTTTCTCGCTCTACTTCTGTATTTACTTCTGCCTGTGCAGGCACAAAAGAAAACAACATAGTAAAGACTATGAATAGTGGTAATATTTTCTTTGAAATATTATCCATCTTATTCTTCATTATACCCTTCCCCCTTAAATAATATTTTTAAATTTTAAAAGTATATAACTGAGATGCTCCAGGTATCTTGTAGGATAGATATTAACCTACTATGACAGATAAAAATTTTATCTCCCCCCTTCAATGTTATAACTATTCCACCTATTAAAGTTTAATTTTTATCACTATACTCTATAGTCATAAAAAAAGCTAACTTATCCCTATGTCGAATAAGCTAGCTAATGCCCAATTAAGGTAACACACATCTTTAATCATTTACATAGTAACATAACAGGAAAAATTTGTAAATATGTTACTGATTGATTTGTTAATTTTATTGTTAAGTCTAAAGCTCAATTTGCTGCTATATTTATAATTTCCTAAAGAATAAACTAATCCCTGTAAAGATAGTTAAATACCTTACAGGGATCTCTCTATATAGTCTATAAAATTATAATACAATAGTTTTTAAATATTCCATAAAATCGTCTTTTAATTCTTCTCTTCTAAGTGCATATTCAACTGTTGCTTCTAGGAAACCTAGCTTATCTCCTACATCGTATCTTCTTCCTTCAAAGTCATATGCATATATAGCTTCTTCTTCTATAAGCTTTAGAAGTGCATCTGTAAGTTGGATTTCATTTCCCTTTCCTGGAGCTGTATTTTCTAGAATTTCAAATATTCTAGGAGTTATTATATATCTACCTAGAATTGCAACATTTGATGGTGCTTCTTCTAAAGAAGGTTTTTCTACTAATTCCTTAACTTTGTAAACTCTATCTTCTATTTGGATTCCGCCAACTATTCCATATTTGTTAACATTTTCAGGTGCTACTGTTTGAACCCCTAAAACTGAAGTTTTATACTCTCCATAACAATCAATAAGTTGCTTTAAGCATGGCTTTTGATCATTATATACAATATCATCACCAAGTAATACTGCAAAAGGCTCATTACCTACAAAAGTCTTTGCACAAAGAATAGCATGTCCTAATCCTCTTGGTTCCTTTTGTCTTATGAAATGAATGTTAACCATATCTGATATATTTCTAACCATTTCAAGCATTTCTTTTTTTCCTGCTTTTTCAAGTTCCATTTCTAATTCTATAGATCTATCAAAATGATCTTCTATGGATTTTTTATTTCTTCCTGTTATTATAAGAATTTCTTCTATACCTGATGCTACACATTCTTCTATTATGTATTGTAAAGTAGGCTTATCAACAATTGGAAGCATTTCCTTTGGTTGTGCTTTTGTTGCTGGTAAAAATCTTGTTCCCAGGCCTGCTGCTGGAATTACTGCTTTTTTTATTCTCTTTTCCATAGTATATCTCCTTAACATTGGTTTTTTATATAAAATAAATTTATACTAATTTTCAACAATAATTATATAACATTATGGTAAATAAATTTGTAAAAAAACGTCGAATTAAAATAATTTATTTATATATTCTATAGGCATTGGTTTGCTATAAAAGAATCCTTGTACAAATACATATTTTTTTACTCAACCAAATCACCCTACATATTTTTTATTTACTTATTTATTATTTTATAATTCTTTGTTTTTCACTATAATATTCTACTCTTTAACAGCATTCTATTGTATTATATCATACTTTTAAATCAAAAAGGAGATGAAAATTTCAAACTTCTATTCTAAGCATTATTTAAAGAAATTGATAATTTTATAGATTACTATAACAACTTTAGATGACAATTAAATTTCTCCATTTTCTTTCCTCCATCCTTCTGAATTCCTAGAATATAGTACCACAATATTTAATATTATTCTGTCGAATTTTGTATTATAATCCTTTTTTCATACTGATATACTTCTTCTGCCAACAAAAATGTTATAAAAAATATAGAAAAGTAATATTATCCTATCGACAATATTACTTTTCTATATTTAACTACTAATTTATTTAATTTATATATTTTGAAACATATACCATATCAAAAATATCTATTATTCCATCTAAATTTACATCTAATCTACTTAGAAATATGTTATTATCCTTTGATATATTATATTTTAATGCTAATTCTGATATGTCTTGTATATCTATAGTATCATCTTTATTAACATCTTCCTTTTTATACCCTGGTATAAAACTACTTTTAGTTTTGTTTATTAATTTTACATTATTACTACTAATATATGCTCTAGAATTCCAGTTATATACTCCATCATAGCTTGAATATCCATTTCCATTAATAGGATTAATTACCTCCGGGAAAATCTCATATTTTCCACTTGAATTTTTTTCCTCATATACTAATGCTATAACATTTCCTGAATAAGCACCAAATCCACTTACTGTGGAATTTACATTATATAATAAACTTCCTGTTTTACTTATAACCTGATTTGCCCCAGTATATATTGCTAATTGGTATCCATTATAATCTTTCAAATCATTTAAGTTCCAATTAGACATATTTAATTCAGCAGTAAAGACATGTTGAGCTGCTTTTTCTCCCCAAAATGGGTCTGATGCATATTTTACATTTGCTCCTAAAGATTTATCTCCTAAATATCCACCATAATATCTATAATCATCAGGATTTGAATATCCTGATGATATGAAGTTTTTAGCAAATTCTCTTACAGAATCTCCAGGTGTTTGAAATTGATAAGCTCCATCAGGAGCAAAGTCTACTGCTCCTATACCAAATAAATTATTATAATTTTGGGCATAATAAGATGTTCCCCAACTACTTTCATTTATTGCAACTGCTAAAGTTAGCAAAGCATTTACTCCATATTTATTTTGACATTCAATTAATACTTCTCCAAGCCCTCTTAATTTACTATTAGCTGAAGTATTTGCATTTATAAACTCATTTAATTCAGTACTTGTATAATTAGTTCTTGTTCTAAAAGGAATATATTTATAATAATTGTAGTAAGGGTTGTCCTTATTCACAGCATTCGCACTCACATTATTCTTTAAATCTGATATTAATTTATTTAATCCTTCTTCTATAGTATTTCCTTCATAAAAATATATACCATCATAACTATAATAATCCTTTCCCTCTTTTAAGTAATCTGGAGCAGGACCTACTCTTAAAGAACTTCCAGTTACAGTACTTGATGTCATATTTTTTGTAATATAATGATATAAATATCCATTCTTAACCAAATAACAACTTGGATCTTTTACTTGATTAATAGGTACAACTATTAAATCATAATCACTAGAAGAAGAATCTTTATTCACCCATCCTTGATAACCACTTACTTGAATTTTAGCTACTGTTCCTCTATCTTCAACAATTGGAACATCATCTACATAGCCATGATTAACATATGTAAATGCTGAATATCGTTGCTCAGCTCTTTCTGCAGTAGAGTAAACATAACTAATATTATTTATAGTTGTATCAGGTACACCATTTATATGCTTCCATATCCTACCCATAGAATTAATTGCATAAACTACTTGTCCATTACTACTTATTACTGAAGGAATAATACTTTCTTCACTCATTGGCAATACAATATTTTCTATCATTTCCTTTGCTTCTTCTAATGTATCTGCTGTACCAACAAAAGTAAAGCTTCCATCACTATAAGCTAATGCAACTTCATAATTAGCATTTGTTTTAGGAATAATTATATTATAATCCTTCATCAATTCTAATTTTTCTTTTGCATCTTCATCAATATTTTTATCAATATTCTCACCAATATTTTCATCACTATCATACATAGAAATAGAATATGCAGTATTATTTAATTCTGATGCAGTTTTTACCTCATAGACATCTCCAACCTGTACATCTGCTTTTGCAGTACTACCAAAAACACTAGTTAAAAATAAAGTTGCAAAAATAACTTTTTTAAAATTAATCATTTTAATACTCCCTAGTAATTCTTCTTATTTGTTAAATTATATTAATATTACTCTCTTTTTAATTATTTTTAGTTTTAGACTTTATAAATTTATAATAATAGATAACTCCTAATATCCCTCCTATTAATATATAAAATAAACTGCTAAGATTATATTTAGAAACTTCACCACTTGATTTACTTTCACCTTTATTTTGTTTTTCATCTTCATTATTTTCTAAATTATTATTGATACTTATATCATTATTTATATTGTTTTTACCGTCATTTATTTCTTTAGTAGAATTATTAGAATTATTATTTTCATCAAAGTTGTAATCTTTATTAACATCTTCTTCATTTAATATATCTATATTATTATTCCCTGATATAAAATTCTTTATATTATTTATAATATTTTCTACTATATTTCCATTTAATATATTACCCCAAAAAGTATTTTCTTCTTTATTATTATCTTCATCTTCTGCATCTTCTATATTTTCCAAAGTATCTTCTTTATTTGTATTATTTTCTGTATTATTTTCATTATTAGGTATAAGAACATTTTCATCAGTTATATTATTGCTTTCATCTTTATTATTTGTATCATTTTCTTCTTTACTTTCTGATGATACATCTTTTTCAGTACTATATCCTATAAATTTATAATTGTAATTTTCAACACTATCTCCTGCTCTTTTTACAAGTTTAATATTTATAGAATCTTCACCTATTGATAAATTTCCATCTTTTAAAACCTCTGCTTTAATAATAGCTAAAGTTCCATCTCCATTAATACCTTCTTTATCACCTAAAAATGTAAATGAATAGGAAGTTTTATTATTAGAAGTATCTACCTCTCCCCCCATTTCCATTATTTCATCTGCATACTTTTTTATATAATCCCCTGCTGATATATCAACTATATTTAAAATGCTTTTATCGTAAGTAAAATTTACTGAAGCAGCATATAAGCTTTCTAAGCCTTTCATATTTATTAATATGTTTATCTCTTCTCCCTTTTTTATATTACCATCTACATTAACTTCTACTGACGTTGTACTTGCATAAGCTTTTAATGGAAATAAAAATATTAAAATTAACGTTATAATCACTATCTTTTTCTTCATAAATACCTCCTTATAACTATTAATAGCCAAGCACTCTAAAATGTATCTATAAATATCAGTTATAACATATTATAACTGATATTTTAGTTAAATAAAATATATCCAAGTAATGCTATTCTATAGCTTACTTGGATATATTTTTACATTAAAACTTTTTCTCTTATATCAAAATTATATTCTTCTATATTACTTGAATTTAATTTTAAAGTATATAACCCCAAGGAAACTAGCTCCTTAGTTGATAAGCTCGTTTCAATATTAGACATTATTTCAGATATAGTATTTAAAAACTCTTTTTTTGAAAGATTAAGTATATTGTTTAATAGTATTTTAAAAACTTTTTTTAATCTTTTTACCTTATCAGCTCCTATATAATCAAGTGATAAATATTCAATCAATTTTTCACCATTAAATTTATATGTATTCCCTTCATTTATTTCCAGTTTTAGCAATTTTGCTTCTCTTTTAGTTATCTTTAAATTTATTCCATTTATTTTATCTACATACTCTTTTAATATTATATAATCAAATTTAATTAAATTATTTATTGATAAATTATTTTCTAAATTAAGTGATTTTATAATTTCTATTTCTTTGTGTTCATTATAGATCTTACTTAATCTTTCCTTTTCATTTTGAAAATTTCCTATTTTTATTTGATTATTTTTTTTATCAAAATTTAAAATTATCAAATTTTCATAAATACCATTATTTAATATAAATATAGACAGATCTCTATTTTTATCATTATAGCACTTTAAATCTTCATCAATTTTTATCTTTTTTACATTGGATATGTGTGTACAAATATATCCTGCTCCTAATGTTAATAACAATTTTTTATTCAACACTTATCTTAAATCTCCTCTGCTAAACTATACAAATTACTTATTATTTTATATCTTTTGATACTAATACTAAATCAAAAATATCTATAATCTCATCTTTATTTAAGTCAAATTTTGCTTCCCAATCTCTATCTGTACTTTTAATATTATACTTTAATGCTAATGATGCTATATCTTCTATATCTACTTTTCCATCATTATTTAAATCAGTTGATATATTTGTATTTTCTACAACTTTAACCAATCCTATATTTCCACTATAATCTTTTACCAATGTAATATTATTAGATGATATATTATCTATATATTCTATATAATTATTACCACCTACTGAAAATTCATAGAATTCGGTTTTATAATCTCCTATATTTTGATACTGACCTTCATTATTTAGAACATTTCCATTTTTATCAAATAAATATGGCTTATTATCTTTATATCCTAATATAACTTCACTATCTTTATATAATCTGAAATTACTATATTCTCCCGTTGGGATTATTTCATTTCCATGTATATCTATTACACCATATTCTTCTTTTCCTTTATTTTTCACAACAGCATGTCCATTATTAAATACCATATATACCCAAAGCTCAAAACTTCCTATATCATCATATTTATCTATATCTTCTCCGTTTTTCATAACTAATATTTTATTTTCACCATTATTATCTCCAATTGCTACAACATCACTTTCATTTGGATCTTCTTGTAATTGTAGATAAGAATATCCGTCCTTATAAAATTCATTAGTTTTTTCTACTACTCCATAATCACTTCTTGAACTATTGTATAATAAAGCATAACTTCCATTAAATCCATTTATATCTACTATTCTTCCAGGTATATCTCCTGAAATTTCATTACCATTTTCATCAAAAAAGAAAGATTTTCCTATATCATTATTATTATTAACATCTACAATTGTAAATGTTAATGTTGAGTCTATGTAATATGAACTTGATGTTATAGCCTTATAAGATTCTCCAAACTTCTTCGCAAAATTATCTACATTTAAAATAGTACTATCATGATAATCAACTAAATAAATATTTTCATTATAATCTACAATACTAGCTTGTTCATCATCATATCCTGATACTGTTGCATATTTACCAACTTCAAAGACATAATTTCCATTTAAATCTATTAAATTTTGTGTGACTTTGCCATTATAATTTGTTGATACTCTAGCATATCCATATTTATATAGCCCATCCACTTCAACATTATTACATTTTTCTACAGTAAATAACTTATCTCCATTTTCTTTAAAAACGTCTATTGTATACTCACCTTCAAGATTAGTATTATCCTTCTTATAAGCTAAAACATATCCATATTCACTATAAACTGTATATCTTTCATATCCACTTCCCATTAACTTTATATTTCCAGAAGAATTTACACATATTAATTCTCGTTCATTGTTGTTCATATATGTTATATATTCATATCCATTTGAATGAACTCTATCTCTATGAAAATTTAAATCATCAAATTCCTTCACAATGCTTCCATCTTTTTTTCTTAAAGTCCAAATAGTTGTATCAGCTTTATTCTCTTGATTTTTAGTTGCATCTGTTGTGTAGAAAAGATTATCCCCTGCATGAATAACACATTCATAAAAATTTGTACTTCCTCCATATAAATTGCCATACATATCCATAAGTGCTACCTTGCCATCTTTTCCCACTGCTAACACACTATAATCAACATAATAAGTACTTCCTGATGTATTTAAATAAACTTCAGTAAAGCCTATACTATTTTTTATTTCTCTAGTATTTCCATTACTATCAACAAATGTGTATGTAGTTTTAGAGTTTATATCATTAAATTTTCCATTTTTAAGTAATAAATAACCATCTCCAAACTTTACACCATCACTATATCCCATTGAAGTTAAATCCATTAGCATATAGTCACTCTTTTCATATGCATAAACTTTAAAATATGGTGCTACAATAATAAGCGACATTATTAAAAATAAACTAAATGAAACACTTTTATTAAATACTCTTTTCATAAAAACCTCCTAATTTTAATGATTAATATCACATAAATCTGGTATATTATTTTTTTATAATATCCAATTTTAGTTTCTTTACATTTATCAGATTTTAACATTCCTGATTTTGTACAATATTCTAATTCAACTATATCTTCACTTAAATCAAATTTACTATTATCCTCATTTATCTCATTTAGAACACTTTTCCAAATACTCGTAGATGACTTATATGTTCCATATATCATTGGTCTACTGTCATCATATCCAATCCATACTCCAGCTACATATTTGGGAGTCATACCAACAAATAAATTACTAATAATATTATTATTGTCATCTGAAACTGTACCTGTTTTTCCTAAAACTTCATAGTTTTCATTCTTCATATTTTTTATTATGCTATCTTCATCTACTATATTATTAAGTAATAACCTATTCATTATAGATGCTGTTTCATAACTTATAACCTTTTTTTCTATATCTTTATTTTCAATTACTATATCACCATTTTTATCTATAACATTTTCATAATATTTTTTTTCATTATAATACCCCTTATTTCCAAACATAGTATAAGATGAAACTAAGGTATCTAAAGTTATTCCTTCCTTAAAATATCCTAATGCTAAAGCAGATAACTGCCTATCATCATCCTCAATATCACTTTTATATAATGTAGAATAACCTAAACTATTACTCAAAAAATCAAAAATTTCATTCTCACCTATCATTGATCCTACTGTTACTGCAACTGTATTTTTTGACTTTTTAAGTGCATCTGTTACTGTAACATTACTCTCATATATATCATTATAATTTCTAGGCCAAACTATAGTTTCACCATTATAAATTGTATTCTGGGGTATATCTTCTACTATCGTTGAAAAATTAATAATATCTTTTTCAATTCCTAATGAATATATTGATACTGGTTTAATAGTAGAACCAACCTTTAATAATTTTCTTGAAGCCCTATTTATAGATGTATCAAAATTATTTCCACCTCTTACCCCCTTTACATTTCCATCATAATCCATAAGAACTATAGCCGATTGATTAAATAATATTGAATTTTTTTCTGCGAAATATTCCTTACTATTAAATACCTCATCTATTTTAGATTGAATTTCACTATTTATTGTACTATTTATAATTAAATTCTTAGAGTTCAAAATTGCTATAGCTTCTTTGTCACTATAATTAAATTCGCTCTTTATATCACTTATAACATCTGTCATTATGCTATCTGCAACATCATTATCCTTTATTAGAACATCCTCTTGAAATTTAATCTTTTCCTTTGTTTCATAAATTATATTTCCTTCATCATCTAGAATAGTAATACTGCTTTCCTTTATCTTTGAAAATATAAATATTCTGTTATCTATTATTAAAAATAAGCTTATGATACAAATAATAAAAATACTTAGAAATTTAACTCTTTTTCTCTTCAATCTATCGCCTCACTTCTAAATCTTTTATTTTCATATTTATTAAATCTAATATTGAAAATCCTACTCCTAACAGTACCCAAAATACAGGGTTAACAGTAACTATACTATCATTCACTAATGATATTATTAAGAATCCTACAATACCTATAAAAATTCCAAATCCTAATGAAAATATATGACTCTCATTATATATTTCCTTCTTAAAAAATGTATTAAATGCTTTTTTTACAAAAATATAAAATATTGTTATTATTGCTATTAAACTTATTACTCCTGTTTGCTGAGCTACCTGTAAATATGTACTATGTGGCTTATCTATAATAAACTTTGTGCTTCCATGAGTGTTCATAAGACCTATATAATCATTTTGCTTAAAATACATAGCAAATGTACCCGGTCCACTTCCAATTAATAATTTATCTTTTATAAGTGGTATAGTATTTATCCAAACATATCCTCTACCTGTTGCTAATCCATATAAGTCCTTTAAAATATATTTTTCTCTTTTTATACTATCAACAACTTGTCCATTTTGACCTACACCTTTAAATCCATCATCTTTTATATAAAATTCCATAGTATCGTTATATCCAATATCAACAATTATTCCATACTCAAGATAAATTACATTTATCATTTTAAAGTCGCTATTTTCAAATGAATAGACTCCATCAACATCATTAAAATATATATTATCCATATTTTTATCATAGAAGCTTAATTGATTTTTATTTTCTCTATTGATAACTATATTCAAGGAATTATTCTCTCCTATAATCTCAAGTCTATCTCCATAAATATTAATATCCTCTAAATAAAATTTTTCTCTGCTATTTTCTATACTTGGTGAATTTTTCAAGCCTTTTAAGGCTACATTCAACAATTTATTTCCACTTATGAAGTTTAATATTATACTTATTACTATTGTTAAAATTAAATAACTTATATTAAACTTTAAATACTTATAAATTTTTCTTCTGGAATATATAATTAAAAATATTGACTCTAAGATCATTACATATATTGCTGCTGTTGATTTAGATGAAAAAACACAAAATATAAGTCCTGATGATAAAAAAGCAAAAAGAACTCTTTTCATTTTATTCTCTTCATTTATAAATAAATTCATAATGATAGGAAATAATAATATGCAGAGCCCTCCAAAATAGTTTGGATTATATAAGGTTAAACTAACCATATCTGTATACTCAATATTCTTAATAGATTTTATAATTTCTGAATATTCCTTAGCTGCTAAGAAGTTTTGAAAAAACGGGATTTCAAAAATAGGCTTATAAAAAAACTCTATGCCACTCAGCAATATTAATATTGAAATAAGTATCAATATAGATTTTTCTAAATACTTTATTGATTTTTCATTATAGAAATAATTTATTCCACTAAGAAGTATAAGCATATATGCTAGTAAAACTAAAACTCCCTCTCCATCTGTAGGAGACCCCATATAAGATAAAGCTTTATAATCTGAAAATACATAGGATAATATAACCATAAAGGAATATATAAATATACATATTATAACTTTTCTATAATTTATTTTTTTTAATGGATACTCTAATTTGTAATCTGGAAATATTCGTTCTCCTATAAAAAATAAAATTATAAATACTGCAAAAAACACTATAATATTTTTTTTGTAATATAAAAATAAATCTATATATATTCCATTACTATCTCCAAAAACATCTTTTATACTATTATCTAAAATCATTATTTTTAAATATGAAATAAAAGGAATGATTGCCATAAATGCTGATATAACTATTGAAATAAATTTTTTATATCTTGGTATTTTTATATTTTTTTCTTTCTCCATATTATCCTCCTTTCACCTATAAATTTTATAATATAACACTTATTTTTTTTGCTGTATTTTGTCGAAAAAATAAAAAAAAATTCCTTAATTAACTATACAAACAATCTTATCATTATAAATTATTTACATAATATTGCATATATAGTAAAATTACATTGAAAAATACATAAACAAGGAGGATTAAAATTGAAAAGTAATATTAAGTTTTATAAAAATAAGTTATCATTATTTTTATCTGCTTTATTTTTAATTCAATTAGTATTATTTAATACAAATAATATTGTATTTGCAGCTACTACTCCTTCTGTATCATATACAGTAACTGGAGAAACTAAAATAGGAAATACAATTGAAATTGCTGTAAATGTATCAAATATAAGTGACTTATATGCAGGATCTATTGATTTTGTTTATGACACTAACCTTTTAGAAATTCAAAGTATTACTAAAGGTAATATATTTGGCAATAATGAGGTTCTTACCCCTATAGGTGCTAATGGAAAAATTGAAAATGGACAAGCTTCATTTGCCATCACAATGAAGGGTAATAAAGATGGAATAAGTTCAGATAATGGAACTATAGCTGTTATAAAAGCAAAGATTCTTAAAGAGGGAACTGTTAAATTAAATACAACAAGTTCTAACACAGAATCCCTAAACTTAACTGGAAACACTATAAGAGTTAAATTAGCTGATTCTAACGGTAGTAATATATCATATAATTTTACTAATAAAAATATAGCTTTAGAAAACAATATATCACTTGATTTAACAGCTGATAAAGACACTTGTAATTTAGGTGAAAGTATTACTTTTACTGCTTCTTCTAATTTAGGTAGTAATGCTCAATATGCATTTTATAT
>NZ_JBNOOE010000001.1:116234-132172 GCF_050585265.1 Clostridium nigeriense
GACCTTAAAGTTAGAGCTTTTGTTAGAGATAAAAATAATACTTCTAACAAAGATTTTAAAACCATTTATTTCTCTGTTACTAATAATATAAAATTAACTTCTTTATCATCTGATAAAGATACTTGTAATTTAGGTGAAAGTATTACTTTTACTGCTTCTTCTAATTTAGGTAGTAATGCTCAATATGCATTTTATATTTATACTGATGGTAATTGGAAGATAAGTCAATCTTATTCTACTAAAAATACATTTACCTATACTCCTACTGAGTCAGGTGACCTTAAAGTTAGAGCTTTTGTTAGAGATAAAAATAATACTTCTAACAAAGATTTTAAAACCATTTATTTCTCTGTCGTTAATAAAGCTTAAAGAACAATATAATAAGTAAGCAACTATTTTTATAGTGATTGTAGGAAGCTATCTAGTTTATTTATTTAATTATAATAAATCTTTATAGATTCTTATGTCTTATTTTAATAAAATGACTAAAACTCTGAAAATTATAGATATTAAATAAATTAATTCTAGTTTTGTATGTTGATATGCCTTACTAAAATATTTTAATATCTTATTTGAAACCTAAAATTCCAAAGACTTTTACGACTAAAAATATTCCAATAAAAATATCCCAATAAAATTAATTTTAAATTTTATTGGGATAAAATTTTATGAATTATTCACTAAAATATTCTTTTATCAATTTAACAATTCTTTCACATGACTTTCCATCTCCATATGGATTCGTTGCATGTGCCATCTTATTATACTCTTCAATATTATTTAATAATTCATTTGCAACTTCAAATATATTATTTTTCTGTATTCCAACTAATTTAACAGTCCCTGCTTCTAAAGCTTCTGGCCTTTCAGTTTCAGTTCTCAACACCATCACTGGTTTTCCTAAAGCTGGTGCTTCTTCTTGTACTCCACCAGAATCTGTCATTATCAAATAACATTTAGACATAAGATTAGCAAAGTCAACATATTCAAGAGGTTCTATCAATTTCACTTTATCTTCCAATCCTTTGAATGATTCTTTTGCTAATTCCCTTATTAAAGGATTTTTATGCATTGGGAATATTACTACTACATCTTCATTAGCTTCTACTAAATTCCTTGTAGCTGAAAATATTTCTTTCATTGGCTCTCCCCAATTTTCTCTTCTATGACTAGTTAATAATATTACTTTCTTATTATTAAAATCTATAGTATTTAGATTCTTATCTTCAAACTTATGATTTTTATTAATTACATTTAATAATGCATCTATTACAGTATTTCCTGTTACATAAATATTTTTATTTATTCCTTCTTTTAATAAGTTATCTTCATTACTTTTAGTTGGGGCAAAATGTAATGTTGTTATTGCACCTGTTAATTTTCTATTTGCCTCTTCTGGAAATGGAGAATATATATCACCACTTCTTAATCCTGCTTCAACATGTCCAACAGGGACTTTATTATAAAATGCTGCTAAGGCTGAATTTAATGTTGTTGATGTATCACCATGAACTAAAACTATATCTGGTTTACATTCTTTTATTACTTGGTCTACTCCATGTAAAACCTTATTAGAAACATCTACTATAGTTTGACCATGAGCCATTATATTTAAATCATATTGTGGTCTAACATCAAATATTTCTGTAACAGCATCTAGCATCTCTCTATGCTGAGCTGTAACACATACTATTGACTCAATACTTTGATCCTTTTCTAATGATTTTACTAAAGGACACATTTTTATTGCTTCTGGTCTTGTTCCAAATACACTTAATACTTTTATCTTTCCCACTTATATCCCTCCATATTAATTTAATAATAAATAACAAATTTATTTCTAAAAAAATAATCTTGAATATCCTTAATATCAAATTCCTCATTATTCTTTATATCTTTATGGTCTATTGATATATATAGATGATTATTAGCATAAACTTCTCCAAATCCAGCTTTATCTATTTTTTTAACTGGTAAAACCTGTATCTGCTTATTATTACAAAATATTTTATATTGATCTCCAAGTAAATGAATAGGTATTTTATTTTCATACCTAAATAAACTGTATCCCTCTCTCTTAGAAAACTCCTTCCAATTAATATTTTTTATTTCTATAATATTTTCAAAATTATTGTTAATTTCTATTTGCCTTTTTATTATATTTATTGTTTGGTTTTTAGATAAAGGATTATGGTTTTCTTCCCTATTAAAATATAACTTTATGTCTATTGGAGTATAAAAATTTTTTTCATCTAAAGATCTTAATTCATTGATAAATACGTAAAATTGATTTTCTATATCAAAATCACAAGCTATATTTTGATAATAAACTATTCTAGGTATATAATTTTCTTTTTTAAACATATCTATTACATTAAGTCTCTCTCTCTTTATTTTAAAGATATCATTAATATCTCTATCAGCATAAATTTGAGAAAATAATTTCCTTATAGGTCCTATATGATATTTTGTTATATCTACCTGAGGATTATTAACTATAGCAGTACTTCCTTTTAAAAAAGTTGATAATATTATAGACATAAATCCGCCACCAGAGCTTCCATAAAAAATAGTTTTTTTTCTTTGTATTTTTATTATATTTATTAATTTATCTATTATTTTATATATTATCTCTAAGTAATGTATCTTCTCAGTTCCGTATCCCCATCCCAATGTTATATCTGATAAATATAGTGTTGGATCATTATAATATATAATATTTTCATCAAATTCATTTATCCACGAATATCTTTGAAATATTGGTGGTCTCAATTTATTTATGTTATATGCACCTGATCCAAATACAATTAAATTTTCAGAAGTTACCTTTCTCTTTACTAAAAATTCAAAATTTACACCATTACTCCTAACAACTAATAAAAATTCCTCATCTTTATCTAAAACAAGCTGATTTAAACTATTAAAATCTATTTCTATTTTTTTTAAGTTTTCCATAAAACCAACCTTTCTAAATCTATCTAACAATTTGTGATTTAGATTATTAATATTTATATCTATAATATAATTTGAAAACTCTCATTATCACTTAAAATTTTTATATAATCATTATTAAATTCTACTATATCTACATCATGTTCTTTTTCATCTAATCTAATTATACTAATAAATTCAACCCTATCTCCTGATGCTTTATACTCTAATTGTGATACCTCAATTATCTCACCAGTTTTTTCTGAAATAACTGCTCTTGGTATATTTTTATCGCCAGTATATTTTTTAACCATTTCAACATCTATAAATTGTTCTATAGAAATATTTAATCCATCTACATCTATATATGACTTTTTTTTATCTACTTTCAATATATTACTTCCTTTTGAGAAGTTAAATATTTGTAAAAATTCTTTTTTACATTTCGATAAACATATGTCCTTTATAATAACCGTAGATGGTTTTATAAATATAACCACTCTTTCTATTTTAATATTTTTATATGCATAATTTTTTCCCTTTATTAAACTATATTTAGTTGTCTGAATATAATCAGTTATTTTTATACTCTCTTTCTTATCAATATCATAACTTTCATCTTTAACTAAAATAGTATTATGTGCTAAAGCTGATCTTACGTATGCTCTTTCTTTACTACTTCCATAACCATATCCACCTGAATCTACTAGAATATCTCTTCCTTTATAATACAAATTCAATGATAAATCATCAAAATGTTTATGAATCTTAGTATAATATCCACATACAAAAGATAACCATAATGAATCTTTATTATTAATTAAATCTTTATTTTGTAATATAGCTATACCAGCGTCTACATCAATAAAGTTTTCATATATTTTTTCTACATTCTTTAGATTAAATCTTTTGCTATCTCCTATTTGTGGCAAGAAAGTATCTGGCTTGACTATATATGACATATATTCATCTGCAAGTTCTAACCTTTTCTTTATATTTTCACCTAATGATATTCCTTGTTCTTTCAAAAACTTTTCTATATCTAAAAACATGTTTTTTACATAATTGTGATAAAATGTTGAATTTTCTAAATGAACTCCCTTAAGAGAAAAACTTGAATAAAAATTCTCCTTTATTCTTTCTAACGCTTTTAATCTCCAAATCTCTCTATTAAATATATAACTTGATACTATTAATGATTTATCCATCATTATTCCGTGATTATTCATCCTATAATTTTTATCATCCATTAAAAACTCAATATGTTCTAAAATTAATTTATCAATAAACTCAGTATCATATTTAATCTTTTCTCCTGCTATTATATTAAAAAGAATTAAGTTTAAAGTTCTATTTGCAACAGTATGATCATACCAAATCATATTATTTTCATTTTTTTGCAATCTGTAGCTATTCCATGATAGTATAATTTTTAATGCCTTATCTAAGTATAACTCATTATTTGAATATATATATGAATTTATTAAATATGCAATTGGAGTTAATGCTTGTAAATATAATTGATAAGAATTCTTATTTTTACTACTTACATAGTTCCAATCTATTTTATCTTTAAATTGAATAATATCTAATGATGAACCTAGGTGAAATTTGTTGTTTAAAATATCTTTTCCCTTCTCTTCAATATAGTCATCTACTTCAATAGTAGTAAGCATTTTTATATATTTAAAATTTCTATGTAATTTTGTACTTTTTAATTTCATAAAATCTCCTAATTATTTATTAATATTTCTTCATAATAATTTTCATTATAATATAATAAATACTTATCAAACTTATCTCCTAGCTTTCTTTTTACTTTTACTATTTGCTTTTCTCCACTAAAATTTATTAATGTTAAAAACTCAACATTTTCACCTGTAGATTTGAATGTTATAGTCTTTATAGGATACTTTTCATTAAATTTATCAGATTTCCATCCTCTTATAGGATTTATTTCTCCTGAATAAATTTTCATATCTTCAATATTTATTAATTGCTTTAAATTTATAAACTTTTCTTTTCTTATTATATTAATATTTCTTTTTGTTTTATTGGTTATATCGACTTTATCTGAAAAATTAAAGTTTTGTTCATAAACATGCTTATCTTTTGACAAAATTACATCATGAATTATAAGAGCTCCTCCTTTAATTTGTATCAATCTCCTTTTTATATTAATTCCTTTATACAAATTATGTGTTCCTGTAACATAACAATATCCCTCTCCGTCATAGCTATTAATTATTTTAGCTCTCCCCATTTGACCACTTTTAATCAAATAGCTATTTCCATCACATATTATTGTATTATGTGCGAAGACACTTCTAAAAAATTTTCTATATTCATCATTTTCTTTATAATTATATTTTCCAGAATCAACAATATAATCTTCATTAAAATATGTTAATATAAAAGATAAATCATCTGCATGTTTATGTACTATAGAATTAAATGCTGCTGTAAACATCCAAAATACTTTTCCTTTATCTTTATATATAGCAACTCCAGACCTATTATATGGAAAAAATTTTTTATTTAAAGCCTTTCCTTCTATTCCATTAGAAAATTCATATAATAACTCTTCGCTAACTATACTAGCTTTATCTATGCAATTTCTAGCTGACGATAAAGCTGTATCTCCTATCAATGGCAAAGTTCCATCCTCTTGAATTATAACAGCTAAATACTTTTGAATCTTCTCAAACTTATCACATAATAATTTAGGATAATCAACATTATAATAATCTAAAAAAGCTTTAATATTTATAAATAATTTCATTACTATTACATGATAATCGGGGCTATGCTCTTTATGTACACCATCTTCTGAAAAATCTTTATTTATTCTCTTTAAAATTCTATCTAACGCCTTAATTTTCCATTGTGTACTAAATTTAAAAAATGGAAAAAGTACTGCTGTTTCTATAAGTGCTTGATCCTGAAAAAGTCCATGATTATAGTCCTCGTAATTATTATCATCCATAAGGAAGTTTCCCT
The DNA here is from genome assembly GCF_050585265.1 of Clostridium nigeriense. Lineage (GTDB taxonomy): Bacteria > Bacillota > Clostridia > Clostridiales > Clostridiaceae > Clostridium > Clostridium nigeriense_B. The sequence continues at coordinate 122,166 of NZ_JBNOOE010000001.1, forward strand.
GTATCTCTAATAATTCATATATTTTATATACTAGTTTTCTATCTTTGTTTTTATATTCATTATATATATTTAAAAAAACTATTAAATTAATTGTTCTATTGGCAACCGCATGGCCTTTCCATGCCCATTCACATGTCGCATGCTCTATACTAATATTTTTATCAACCCAATCCCTTATAAAATATTCTGATTTTTTTAAGTATACCTCATCTTTAGTATTTTCATATGCATTAGTTAAGTGATTTATAAAATCAAGTGAATGCAAATAAAATTGCCATGTCTTATCATCATATGGATTCATTGCCCAATCAATTTCTTGTTGAACTTTTATAGGTTTCCACATTTTAAACATATAAATCTTATTATTTATAAGTTCATTCGCAAATTCTAATGTTTCTTTATTAAATTTTCTTCTTTGAAAAAACATATCCTTTTTTAATGTCTTATAATTTATTATATCATTAATAACACTACATATATATTTAGGAAAGTATTTAGTTAAATCATTATGCTTACTATAATATTCTACATTTTCAATTATATTAGCAAACCCCCATAATTCATTTTCATTTTTGAATGGTTCATAATGCTTAGCATAATGGGGTTCTTCTTTTCCTATATGATAAAATATAGTTGGCTTTATTGAACACTCCTTTATCCTATTAAATAACAGTCTATTCAACTCTTCTATATAACTTCCAGTAAAATCATTAGTTAAATAATTATATATAGGAACTAATTTAGAATTTTCCTTTCCTATATTTGCTCCTAAATAATCTCCTAAGTAAATTTGTGGAGCTCCTACTATTGAGTATTTATATTCATTATAAAAACATTGATATAGAGCTGCATAGCCTCCCTTACTTGACCCTATTAAAATTATACTATCTTTATCTAAATTGTTTAAATCTCTAATGTATTCTATTAATTTACTTACCTTATTCGCTATATCAAACCTTCTATTTTTCCCTAAATAATAAGTAGCTTTTGTAGGCTTATCCCCTAAATCATCTTTTATAAATATTTGAGATGCTTTTATATTTTTTAATGTTCTAACATAATTATATGATGGCGTATCTGCTAAACCTTGAAATATTACTATAAGAACATTACTATTTTCATAGTGATTATATAAATATTTTATCCCATCGTCTGTTATTCTCTCATCTATATATTTAAATTCAGTTAAGTCTTCCCATACATCTAACTCTTTATTCTTTTTTTGATATTTATATCTATAATAAAATAAATTTTTATTATCAAACTCTAAATCTATATTGTTATCTTCTATAGTAATTTCTTTAACAACTTTTTTATTAGTAACGTCTTCAATTATCAGTTTACATGCTTCTATTGGATTGCCTATTTCATCATACGGTTTTATTTTTTTTACAACTCCCATTTTTATTAATAATACACTCCTTATCGAAACTTCCGATCTGTTAAGTTATATTAACATTGCTCTTCTCAACTCAAGGAAATACAATAAGTTTGAAAAGAACTAATTATCCCCCTTGAAAGGAGAAAAGAGCAATGAACAAAACAAATATTAGATGCCCTCGTTGTCACTCCGATAAACTATATAAGTTTGGTTTTGACAAGCAGGCTAATCAAAAATATCAATGTAAGATTTGTAAGCGCCAATTCACCTTAGGCGACGGTGACGGTTTACCTAAGATGAATTACCCTAGATGCCCTAAGTGTGGTAAAGGAACTTACTTACATCATTCATACAAACATTATAATCGCTATAAATGTAATAATAAAAAATGTAACCATATTATAGTCAACCATCACAACTTTAACATTGATCCATCCTCCAGCGAAGCTGTTACCGGATCTCTTTCTATGAAAGGTATGCGATTTCCTTTACAAATAATTATTACTGCCTTAACTCTATATTACTTAAATAATACATCAACTAGAGCTATATCTCAGTTTCTTTTGAGTTCCTTTAATATCAAAGTATCTCATGTTACCATAGCCAATTTGGAGTAATAAATTTGCTCCTTTCTTCAAACTGAAAGTTGATAAATTTAAATATCAAGTAGATTTACAATCTGACGATTGGCATGCTAATGAGACAGTTGTTTTTATTAATGGTATTAAACACTATCTATGGCTAGTTATAGATTCTGAAACACGTTTTATAGTATCTTTTCATTTAAGCAAATATAGAGATGAAAATTCAGCTTTTTCTTTAATAAATGAAGCTAAAAAATATGGTTCTCCCTCTAACTTAATAACAGACAGATGGTCAGCTTATAACGAAGCGATAGCCACGCTATTGCCAACTACAAAACATTTGCCTGTAAAACCACTGTCTAGTGATATAAACAATAATCTTATTGAATCTTTCAATAAAACCTTTAAGGCTTGGTATAAATCTAAAAAAGGCTTTAACTCATTTGAAAAAGCTAATAATCTTATTTTCATGTTTATATTTCACTATAATTTTATTAGAACTCATAGTTCATTAAATAAATTAACTCTAGCCGAAGTAGTGGGCTTCGCTAGCGATACGACATCTAAGCAATCTTGGTTTATAGCTGCTTGATCAATTAAAATATCTTTAATTAGCCTGCTTGAAAAATTTATATTTTGCAGGTCTATTTGCAATACTCAAATATAATCAAACTTATATAATTTTCAAAGAACGAGAAAGTCTAAGATTTATTAAGCTATTTTTTCATAACAGCTTAACAGATTCGAAACTTCTTTTTTTATATTTATTTTATTCTAAAAACTAATATTATTAATAGTGTTTCTTATAAGTTTAAAATTTTTATTATTAAAACATTTTATTATTTCTATAATATCTGGGTCTGATATTATAGAATTTTTCTCATATATTTTTAATATATTTATAAACATACTAACACATTCTTCAAATTCTTCGTCATTTACTTTTGCAAGCTTAGGTACATACCAATTTTTTATATAATATTCAAATCTTGTATCTACATATTCTTTTAATAAATTATTATCCTTATAAAACTTATATTTAGCCTCTTCTATCTTATATGCTCTTCTAAAATATTTTAAAGATATATTATTTACTGTAGATCCTTCAACAGCAGCATAATAAATATGTATAGGTAAATCTACAGCCTTTATAGACTTACTTTTCATTAATAATTCATAGAAAAATAACGTATCTTGTCCTACAGCTCCAACTATTTGTTTTAAATTGTACTTATCTATTACATCTCTCCTAACAACCAGTGCCTGTATACTCATCCCTTTAAACATTGATTTTACTAAATATTCCTCTTTATTTTCAGTAATTATATTACTTTTATTGTAAGCAATAACAGTCTTATAATAATTGAAATTTAGAATTTTTTCTTTATCCAATTTCAGCATATTTCCAACTGCCATATCAAAATTATTTCCATGTATCTCATCATATAATATTCTATATCCATCATTAATAGCTTCATTATCTGGATCTAAAAATGTTATATAATCAGTAGTTGATATTTCAACTCCTTTATTTCTAGGTCTTGATGCAGTACCACTTCCACCATCATCAAATAAAAATACCTTAACATTTTTATAATTTCTATCTATGTATTTAACAATTTCTTGAGTTTCACCATCTGTTGATCCATCATCTACGATTATTATTTCCATATTTTCAAAAATACTACTTCTCTTTAAACTATTAAAACATTTATTCATTAAATGTTTTCCATTATTATATGTTGCTATAATTACTGATAACTTATATTTATATTCATTTTCATTATTTTCTTCAATTATACTACTATTATTAAATTCAAAATGATCTATAGAGTATCCTCCTCTAACCTCACCTTGCATATTATATAGCTCATCTACTTTAAATTCATTTGCCCAAAAAACAGTTTTATACTTATCCTTAATAAAGTTAATATAATTATGCTCTATACCCTTTATAAGATTATTTCCATCATAATAAGAATCTTTTGTTATATATCTACTATTAGTATACTTAAATGCATTAATCATATCTTCTAAATAGTATCTTTCATAATCCTTATTACAATCAAAGAAAGCTATAATATCATAATTCTCTTTAATCTCTTCTGTAAGATCATCCTCTAACAATAGCTCTTTATATTTATAAGATTGTCTATTAAACATTTCTTGTACTTTATCATTTATTTTATTAGCAACTACTAATACTTTTCTTTGCTTAAAATCGTGATCTATACCTATAATATTTAATAACTGATCTATTCTATCATAAGACGTTTCATTGCTCATTACTGTTCTTATCCCTAAAATTTGATGCTTATAAACATCTTCTTCACTAAAGTTATTTATAATATTTTTTACTTCTTGTTTCTCATTTATAATAAATACATTAGGAAACAAATTATTAACACCTACACTATAATTCGATATTAATATATTTCCTAAAGCTTGTAATTCATATATTCTATTAGCAAACATAGTATTGCTATTTTTTACTGAATTAAAGTTTATAGCCCAATCAAATAATTTATGTGCTTTTTGTAGATACTCATGTTCTATAGCAGGAGAAACATACTTTAAATATTTTTCCGGGAAAAAATATTGTTGTAATTTCAAATCATAATTCCTATCTATTATCTTTAACTCTAGATTTGAATCTATAACTCCATCAAACAACATTTTCATATCATTTATTCTATGAGGATATTTTTTATACCATGATCCTGAAAAGATAGCTTTTGATTCTTTTTTTACGCTTTTAAAACCAATCGGATTATGATATGTTGGATTTATACCAAAGTTTAATACATATACTTTATCATTTTTACAATATTCCTTATATTTATCAACAATTTCTTCACATGTTGTAAATATATATTCACATTTAGTTGCTAATTCCTTAAATATATCAAAATTTACAGGATCCTCCTTAGAATAGAATACTATCTTAGTTCCTTCTTTTTTATATGTTTCTATTATATTAAATAGTTCATTTCTCCTTTTTCTTATATTTGGATTCCCTAGGCTCTTCCACTCCATATTTAACCCCTTCCAAGCCGTTACAACAAGAAAAACATCTAATTTACCTATATAATCTTTATAATTATCAGGTGTAATATATATAAAATTAGCAACGCCATCATATGAGTGCATTAAAAATTCATCTGCTATAATTCCTATATTAACCTTTATTTTTTCATAATATCTCGATCCATTACTATCAGGTATTTCTTTCAATATATCTTTTATCTTATCAAAATAACCTTCATCTGAAACCTTTTTTCTATATTCTAGATATTTAATTCTTTCTTCTTCTGTTAAATCAAATACTTTCTTATTTTTATCCTTATTTACATCTTTTTTTTCTTTTTTTATATTATTTCCTAAATTATTTTTATCAGTCAAATCCTTTTTACTAATATTAGTATTAACATTAGCTATATCACCATTAGATTGTATAAACTTTATACTTTTATATTCTTCTTCTATTAAAGCCTCATCTATTATATTTCTACTTTTAAATATATTTATTTTATTTTCTAATGTCTTTTTTCTATTTTCTATTGAATTTAACATCTATTATTTCTTTCCTTTCTTTATACTCCAATATTTCAATGTTAATTTTCCAAGCTTTGACTCACTCAGTGCTTCATATTTTCTTTTTAAGTTTCTATTTTTCTTTTCTAAATCTTTTATTTCTTTTCTTAATATTGGTACATTCTTATTTGAATTCATTTCTTCTATTTTTTTTAATAAAGCTAATTCTTTTTTAAACTGTTCTATTAACATTTTCTGAACTTCAATTTTCTCTTTTCTCGCAACTATAGTTCTTTCTTTTTGTTCTACTATTTTTTTTATAAAAACTTCTTTTAGCTTTTCTATATCATCTATTAATAAAATTTCTTCTTCCATTTGATTTATTATTTGTTTTTGTAGTTCAACCTTTTCTTTTCTTGCAACTATAGTTCTTTTCTTTTGTTCAATTAATTTTTTTCTATATAAAGCTTCAGCATCACTCATTTTAATCCTCCATATAGCAAAAGTGATAATATTATATACTAAATATAATACTAATATTTTTAACAATAAAATTTTATTTGCCTTTTTAAGTTATTATATCTAACTATCATTTTTTTTAATTAAATCATTTACTAACTTTTCACAAAAACTATTTATATCTTGAAAAGTATTATTTTCTCTTATTTCATTCTCTAATTTCTTAATATATATGTCATTATCATTATTTATTTTTACTAATCTCTTATTACTATCAATTAAATTTTTTTCTATATTATAAAATTCACGTTCCATATCTCTTACTATATCTATAGAAATACTTTGAATATTATTTTCATTTTTTCTCTTTATACATGTTACTCCAAGCCACTTTCCCATAAAAAAACTTTTTTCAATTTCAAAGTACTTACTTAATTGAAAATATAAGTCCGAATAATAATAAGTTCTTTTATGATCAAAGTAGTCATTTATGCCAAAGGGAACTGTTATTATAAACCTACAATTTTCCCTTCCAAATTCTAATGCTTTCTCTAATAATGCTTCCCAATCTGCAAAATGCTCTAAAACTTCTCCCAATATTACAGTATTAAATGTTCCTAAATTATTTCTCATAGAAATTATATTATCATTAACAAATTTAACTCGCTCCTTTACACTATCCTCTTCAAAAGATAATGCTTCATTTGCTATATCTATTGAATGCTTTAATGAATCTACACCAATTACATTTTTACCTTCTCTTCCTAAGAGTATACTTGTTATTCCTTGAGAACAACCAATATCTAAAACTCTTTTCCCCCTAACTTGCTCCATCACCCAATAAACTCTTTTTCTAGTTTTATTCTCCATACTTTTACCAAAATTCCCATTAAAAGCATCATTTATTTTATCTACTGGCTTTTTTAATATATCATTCATTTTAAACATTCCTTCACTAGGTTAATTTATATTTATTTTATATAATTATCTATTCAAGTATTGTAGAGGTAATATAAACTTAAAATATATATTACCTCTTATTTCATATTAAAGATTATAATTTATATGCTTTATCTAAATTTATTATATTTCTTGTATCTAAAATTAACTTGCCTTCTAAAGAATTAATATTTTCTTTAATATGAGTATGTCCCACCATAATAACTACTAATTCTACATCATTAATAAAGCTTTCAAAATCCATATATTGTCCTTCATATTTTTTATCATCTATCCATGGATCATATGTTTTAATTCCTTTTACAAAGAACTTCTCTAGCTTGTCCATTAATTGAACTGTTGGACTTTCTCTCATATCATCGATATCTTCTTTATATGTTAATCCATATAACCCAACCTTTGATATATCTGTAATACCATTTTCATTCATTATATCTCTTATTCTATCTATAACAAATTCTGGCATACCATCATTTACTTCTCTTGCGCTTAGTATTATATTAACTAAATCTGGATAATCTCCAACTAAAAACCATGGGTCAACTGATATACAATGTCCTCCAACTCCTGGACCAGGTTGAAGAATATTTACTCTTGGATGCTTATTAGCTATTTTTATAAGCTCATATACATCCATGCCCTCTCTTCTACAAATTTTTGCTAATTCATTTGCAAATGCTATATTTATATCTCTGAAAGTATTTTCTACAACTTTACTCATTTCAGCAGTTTTAATATCGGTAACTACTATATCACCTTTACAAAAACTTTTATACCAATCTCTAACTATCATACCAACTTCTCTATTATCAGCACCTATAGTTCTAGAGTTATTTTCTAATTCATAAACCATTTTCCCTGGTATTATTCTTTCTGGGGCATGTACTAAATGTATATCTTCACCTATTTTAAATCCTCTTTGTTCTATTATAGGTCTTACAAACTTATCAATAGTTCCTGGAGATATTGTAGATTCTATTGCTAATATAGTTCCTCTTTCACAAACATCCAGTACAGTATTAACAGCAGATATTACATACTTAGGATCTATCTTCTTTGTTTCCTCTATGTATGGTGTAGGAACAGTTATTATATATCTATCTGTTTTTATGTATTCTTTTGAAAATTCTATTCCTTTTTTAACTGCATTTCCAAAAAGCTCTTCTAAACCTTCTTCTTTAAATGTAAGATTACCTGATTGCAATTCATTTACTATTCTTTCATTTAAATCTGTTCCAACAACTTCTATTCCATTTGCTGCAAACATTAATGCTGTTGGTAATCCTATGTAGCCTAATCCTATTATATTTAGTTTTTTCATAATTATTAATTCCTCCAAAAGTTTATTATTTATTTAAATTTTAATTTAAATATCTCTATAAATCTTTTTATAATTAACCTTTTATATTTATTATCCCTCAATATTTTAGAAAGTTTATCCTCTAAATACTTTGGGAATTCTTTTGCAATATCATTATGATTTTTTATATCACATTTATCAATTTTTAAATTAAGGTTTAGCTCTTCTGAAACATATTCAAAACTCTTCAAAACCCTATCATATTGATTATCTCCATCACTAGTTAATAAATATATCTTTGATTTATTATTACAAATAAGCCTTATTAAATTATCATATTTTATTCTATTTGCAATACTTCTATCACCAAAAATTTCATCTGCATAAGTTTTAATACTTAAATCACATAAATACGTTCCTATTTTATATTGAGGTGACCCTACTATTATATTTCCAAAATTATACTTCATCCCATAATAAAGAGCTGCTGTTCCTCCCTTAGATGAACCTATACTTATTATATTTTTAAAATTTATATTATTTTCAGAAACTATCTTGGATATTAAAGACATTACTGCTGTTTCAATTTCCAAATCACCATTAAGTCCCAAATAATATGTACCTTTACTTCCATAATTATCTAATATATAAAGTTTATTACAATCATATGTGCTTAATGTATTTATATAATTATATTTGGGTTTATCGTTAGAAAAAGCAGAGAATACTATGATTAATTTATCCTTATTATTAAAAATAGCTTTTTTAAAATAATATCTTATTCCTAAATTACTATTATGAATTTTTTCATTAATAAAACTCTTTTTGATGACTTTAAATTCTTTAATAATATTGGTAATATCTTCCATTAAAGTTTCTTCAAACTCTATTGTTCGCATCTGTGTATCTCTTATATATAATCCAGAATCTATAGTTTTAATATTTATTCCAGGTAATACTTCTTTAAAAATATTAGCTATTTTTTGTAAATGACTATTAATGTTAATGACTATTTCTCTTTCATTATTTGTTAACATAACTTTTTCATTATCTTTAATATAATATTTTTCATCTAACCTAAAATCAAATATTAATATATCATCAACATTTATACTGCTAATAAATTTATTTGATACTATCTTTATTGCTTCTTCATATATTTTATAATCTACATTTAATGAATCTATTCTTTGAAAATTAATACCCTTCTTTTTTATCAAATCTTTATATTTTTCTTCTAATATATAAACATCTCTATAATTAAGGAGATATTTTATTTCATTTAAAAGATTTATAACTAATTTTCCATCTATATTAGTAATATCTTTTAACGTTGTAAATTCATTGTAATTATGGAATATATCTTTTATAGCTTTAATATCACTAATTATACTAAGTACTGATTGATCTATAAAAAATGATATATCCTTATTAAAATTCTCATTAAATATTCTGGCTCCATAACTAACCATAGTCATAACTTACACTATTCCTTTATATTAATGTTTATTAATTTACTTAACTATTGTAATATCTTAATTAATATTTTAGTAAAACCTTCCAAACCTAGTACTATTATTATTGCTTGATTACATTGTTTCTCCCTCACTGTTTTCATTATTGCTTGGTAGCGTTGCTTCTCCCTCACTCTCTCCATTATTGCTTGGTGGTGTTGTCTCTCCTCCACTCTCTCCGTTATTGCTTGGTGGCGTTATTTCTCCTCCACTCTCTCCATTATTGCTTGGTGGTGTTGTTTCTCCTCCACTCTCTCCATTATTGCTTGGTGGCA
>NZ_JBNOOE010000001.1:132272-457101 GCF_050585265.1 Clostridium nigeriense
TTGTTTCTCCTCCACTCTCTCCATTATTGCTTGGTGGCGTTGTTTCCCCTCCACCACTTCCATTATTGCTTGGTGGCATTGTTTCTCCTCCACTCTCTCCATTATTGCTTGGTGGCGTTGTTTCCCCTCCACCACTTCCATTATTGCTTGGTGGCGTTGTTTCTTCCCATTGGTTATTCCAAGTTGGTTCCTCATACATATCATTTTGTATTTCACTTTCCTCAGATTCTACAGTTTCATCTTCAGATGCTTTATTTAAATATTCTTGATATTTTTTATTTATCTCTTTTATAATTGAGTTATTTTGTAATATTCTCGCATCTGTCGTTATAAACTCATAATCTCCTTTATCTGTCATATTTAATGCCTTTAATACTTCTTCTTCAATTACATCTTCAAGTTTTATAGTTTTATACTTCATTTCATTTATATTTATAGCCTTATTATTAAATGTATTATAGAAATCATTTAATAACTCTTCATCAATTTGTGGATATTTACCTATTATCGCTTTAGCTTCATCTTCAAAATCTTTTTCATCTAAAGTTAATACACTTGATAAAATTTCTTTATAAATATCTATATCTTTACTATTACCATACTTTATTTCATTTTTATTTATTTTAATATAATTATTAACATTAACCTTGAAATTACTTGTTAATATCTTCTTTAAATCATCTATGTTATTTACATTTACCATGTTAGCTAATGTATCAGTACTATTATTATATGAAACTTGTATTTCCCCTGGATAAATTATCCCATTTAAATTACTATTTTTAGAATTTAATATTAATAAACTGTCTATTATTTCTTTATCATCTAATTTATCTGTTAACACTATCATATAATTTTCTACTGAAATTATTTCATTTTTACTTATATAAATATTTCTAATTGTATATCCCGAAAATAACATTGTTGTTAATGCAATGAATATACTACAAATTATTGCTATTAATTTATTTTCCTTTTTCCTTTTGACTATTTTACGCTCTATTTTTTTATTATCTCCACTATTAATTTTTTTCCAGATGTTATATGGAATAAATTTTTTGTTTTCTATTAAATAGTCTATGTATCCTTTACCTGTAAAAATAGAAGCAATTCCTGTCACGAAAAAATTTGTAATTATTGAAAAAGGAAATCCTATTATAAAGAAATTAAGAATTTGAAGTATTAATATAAAAATAGCACTTTCATATCTTTTCCTTATAATAGAAGGTATGAAACCAAATGCAAAAGTACTTAAATCTATATTTAAAAATACTTCTTTAACAATATTTTTATTATTTATAAGAGTAACACTTTTTATTATTTTACCATTTGGTATAAACTTTTTCAGATTATTATCTACAAGTTTAAAATCTCTTAATAATGAATGTTCTTGATTTTTCAAAACCTTCTTTTTATATTCTATTTTTTCCGCTTCACTTAATTTATTTATTTCATTTATGTATTCTTGATATTTGGGTAATACTTCTTCTACATTTCCATATTCTCTAAGCCTACCATATTCAAGCCATATTGCTTTGTTACAAAATTTTCTAACTTGAGATAATGAGTGACTAACAAAAAATATAGTTTTTCCACTCTCCTTAAACTCATTCATTTTATCTAAACACTTCTGAGTAAAGGTTGGATCACCTACTGATAATGCCTCATCTATTACTAAAATGTCTGGATTAGTATACACTGATATAGCAAAGCCTAATCTCGCTCTCATACCACTTGAGTATGTTCTAAGAGGTTGATTTATAAATTCTCCTATATCTGCAAAATCTATAATTTCTTGTTTTATTTCTTCTATTTCATTCTTTTTATATCCCATCATAAGAGCTTTTAGCTCTATATTTTCTATTCCAGTTAGGAAGTTATTCATGCCAATTCCTATTGCTATAAGAGCCGCTTCACCGTTAATTTCAATTTCACCACTTGTAGGCATAGATACTCCTCCAAGAATATTTGAAAGTGTTGACTTTCCAGAACCATTAAGCCCCAACAGACCTACTACTTCTCCCTTTTGAACTTTAAAAGATATATCTTTAAGAGCATAAAAAGTTTTACCTGCTCCTTTAGGTAAAATTAAATCTAATAATTTTTGCTTAGGGCTAGAATACATTTTATACCCTTTACTAATATTTTTAGCTATAATCGAATATTTATTTTCTTCCATATCTTATCCCCTTGCATATTAGACTAAATCTGAAAATCTATTCCTAAATTTCATATGTATCATTGAACCAATTAAAATTGTCACTACAGTTACTAACCAATAATATATTGTGAATTTAACATCTTCAAAAAACCATTTATTATATAGAAATGTATTTCTAAACCCTTCTATTATATATATAAATGGATTTAATCTTATAATTTTTAATGCTATTGGCGGTAAATTTATAGTAGTCCATAAAATTGGTGTAAGATAAAACATAAATCTTAAAACTGTACTAACAAGTCTATTTATATCTCTAAGGGCCATAACTAAGGCTGAAGTAATAAGAGATATCCCTATTAAAAGCAATGTTGCTGCCAATATATAGTATGGTATTTGAATATAATAAATAGTAGCCTTATAACCATTAAATACATAGACTATTATCATTATAAATATTAAAGGTATATTATTTAGCAATTGAGTTATTATAGTATTAGTCGGTATTATACTAGTTGGAAATTTCATTTTGGTTATTATTGCTGATTTTGAGTATATAGCTAATGTACCACTACTTATTGAGGCACTTATGTAAAACCATGGTATAAGTCCAGCTAGCATCCACAGTAAAAAAGGATGTCCATCTACTGGTTTACCATTTCTTATTCCAAGTCCAAATACAAACCAATATACACCTATCCTTAGTAATGGATTTAGAACTATCCAAACCACTCCTAAATATGTATCTCTTAATGGAGATATGAAGTCATATAATGATAACTTATAAATCTTATACCAATGTTTCTTATGTTCTTTTAAAATAAAAAGTAAATCTTTCATATCATACACCTATATTTATCTCATCTTTTATATCTATATTATTATATAATAACTCATCATATATTCTTATAAAATTTCCTTTTTCCTTGTCCCAATTATACTTTTCTCTTGCTGTAACACAATTTTCTTTAAACATTGAATGTAATGATTTATCAGATAACATTGTATTTACTGCATTTGCTATTTCATTTGGGTCATGAGAATTTACAACTATTCCTATTTGCTCCTCTTGAACCACTCTTTTTATTTCTGGAAAATTACATGCTACTACAGGAACCTTACTCATCATATATTCAAAAAGCTTGTTTGAACATGCCGAATAATGATTAAAACATACATTATTTAAAACTTGAAACCCTAAATAAGCATTAGCAGTATAATACTTTAATTCATCTACTGGAACTTTATTTAAAAATCTTACTTTTTCATTTAGATTTCTTTCTTCAACCATTTTTATTATTTCAGGTTTCAATTTACCATCTCCTATAAAAACAGTAATCCCATCATTAAACTTATCAATCGCCTCTACTATCTTATCAAGCCCTCTACCTACTTGTATTCCTCCTTGATAAAGTAATATTGGCTTATTCTTCGGAATATCTAACATTGTATATATATCATATTTATTTTCTATTGAATCATCCTTTGTATAAAAAGGATAATTATGAACAATTTCCGGCAAATCTATATCATATAATTCCTTTACATATTCTGCCCTCGTTCTATTAGTCATAATCATTTTATCTATAAATTTAATCAATATCTTTTCTATATAATATGCTGGTTTTCCATAGCCTGTCCTAGAACTTTGAACTTCATGAGAATCATATATTAAATATCTTCTTTTAAGAATTTTACTACATACTACCCCTTGAGGAAGCGTATTTAAATCATTGCTATGATATACATCTGCATTAAACTTTACTCCTTCTATTATCATAGATAGAAATATATGCGTTTTTATTAAAAAAGCTCTTACTCCTTTAATAGTCATTAATGCCATAGCCAAAATTAGAATAATAGAAATTAAGGGACTAATATAAAAAATTAAACTAATAATAATTAACAATGGTAAAATAAATATCTTATCTCTTTTAAGTTTAGAAATAACTTTATTAATTAATAATATATACTTAGGGTATCTATTTACTCTAACTATTTTAAATCCATCTCTATTCTCTATTTTCTTTAAATCATTTTGCTTTGGATCATGAATTGCTATAAGCTTAACATCATATCCTCTTTCTGCTAAAGCAGTACATTCTCTTAGTACTCTAGCATCATTAGTGAAGTGATTCCATACGAACATACCTACCTTTTTCGCCATAATCATTTCTCCTTGTAACTTTTTCAATTAAATTTATGTATTTTATTAAATTATTTTCTACGCAAAAATTTTTCAAACAATACTCTCTTCCATTATTTGAATAGTATTTTTGTAATTCAGAACTTTTATATATTTTTAGAATTGCCTTAGATAATCCAACATAATCATCCGGTTCTACAACTATTCCTGAGCTGCTTTCATTTATAACTTTTGAAGCATACCCCTCAACTCCTGCTACAATTGGTATACCTATTCCCATGTAATCAATTATCTTACCAGGTATAACCAAATCAAAAGCACTATCTTTTCTTAAATGAGCTAATGCCACATGACATTTAGCTAGTTCTTTAATCACCATACTTTTAGGCATAGGAGCATATACCCTTATATTTTTTAAATTATAATGCTCTATTAACTCTTTAACTTTACCTTCTTGTATTCCTGTACCTATAATTTTAAATTCTATATCATCAATATTTCTTAAAATATTAGCAACTCTGACAAGAGACTTTATATTTTGAGGCAATCCTATCATTCCTGAATATGTAACTGTAAACTTTGTATGTTTTTTTGCTTTTTTAGATATACTCTTATAGCCCTCAATTTCATTAATTTGTAATCCATTTGGAATAAATTCTATTTGTTTTTTATAATTATTTTTAATTAAATATTCTTCGAATCCTATGCTATTTATTACAATAGAATCTGTAAATCTAAATATTAATTTTTCCAACTTATATGCTATTTTTAGAGAAAACTTATTTTTTCTAAATAATCCTATATTTTTTATACATTCAGGCCATAAATCTCTTATATCTAATATGTACTTACATTTAAATCTAACTTTAGCTACTATACCTAATATTCCTGAAAATGGTGATGGTATAGTTGCTATTACTAAATCATATTTATCTCTTCTAAATATTAATGAAAATACGCTTTTAAAAAAGAAGTAACTATATATGTACAATCTAACAAAGAAGTTGCTAGTTCTTTTTATATTGCTTGTACTAATTCTTGTAACTTTAGAACCTATATATATATCCTTTTCTTTTTCCAAGTCTTTATACCCATCTTTTTTATAAATATCCTTATTAGGATAAGACGGCTCTGACGTTAATATATCTACTTCATAACCTTGTTTTTTTAATTGGATTAATAAGTTAGTTATTCTATTAGATCCACTACCTATCTCTGGATAAAAAACCTCTGATATTATCAAAATTTTTTTTTTATTATTCATTTCATTAACTTACTCCTAAAAACACTTGTTTTAATCCACCAATATAAAAGAAAAAGTATAATATTGACCATACTATTAAATATGAATATATGATTCCTTAACTCTTACTTATATAAATAAAAATACCCTACAAGATAGCCCTTTTATATTACCTATCGTATAGAGTACTTTTTATTATTGCACTAAGACTTAATTATAAAAAATAAATACTTTTGCAATAATTATTACTATTAATGTACCGGAGACTATCATTAATTATATTTTATTTAAGATTCAAGCGTATGTTTATTCTTACCACTTTATATTTCACTATTATTATTCATAGTTATCTACATAAAATGGTAAACCAATAATTTATACGCAATCATTTTAATAAAATGCTAAAATCCCTGCATTTATTTAGTATATTTCATTTTTCATTTGAAATTATATCATATTTATTTGTCTTAAAAAAAAGTTTTTTTAGACAAATTGTGATATTTTTCATACTACCAACTAGTATATTCATTATTCGCATTTGTATTTTTTTCTTCTACTCTTAGTTTTTTTATTTTTTTTAATTTAATTTAATTTATTTTTGTAAAATGATGTTTTGTTATTTATTTTTTATTTTAGCTTAATTTTTATTATAAATCAATTACTCCTTTATGTATTTTTTCTTACTTCAATTCATATTTTTTCTATTTTTAATACTTTATTATATCTCCCATAAACTTATTTTGCTATATATTCTAAGTTTATTTATAATTACTTTTTAATACTATTTATACAAATTTCTAATAAATAAATTCATTAGAAGTATCTAGAAAAGCATTACATACAACTTTTAAATAATTATAATAAAATTTAAAAGAAAATATTTAATCCCATCCTAATAGTTTCTTTTCTAGCTCATCATAAAGTAATAGATAACTTATAAAATATAATAAATATATTATTATATACTTAAAAGGAGCTCACAACTAAGTGAACTCATTATTTATTCTTATAACAACACTTTTATAAATTTCCTCACTATTATATAATAGTTTTTAAATATTCCATAAAACCATCTTTTAATTCTTCTCTTCTAAGTGCATATTCAACTGTTGCTTCTAGGAAGCCTAACTTATCTCCTACCTCGTATCTTCATTATATGCATATATAGCTTCTTCTTCTATAAGCTTTAGAAGTGCATCTGTAACTTGAATTTCATTTCCTTTTCCTGGAGCTGTATTTTCTAGAATTTCAAATATTCTAGGTGTTATTATATATCTACCTAGAATATCAACATTTGATGGTGCTTCTTCTCAAGAAGGTTTTTCTACTAATTCCTTAACTTTATAAACTCTATCTTCTATTTGGATTCCGCCAATATTCCGTATTTATTAACATTTTCAGGTGCTACTGTTTGAACTCCTAAAACTGAAGTTTTATACTCTTCATAACAATTAATAAGTTGCTTTAAGCATGGCTTTTGATCATTATATACAATATCATCACCAAGTAATACTGCAAAAGGCTCATTACCTACAAAAGTCTTTGCACAAAGAATAGCATGTCCTAATCCTCTTGGTTCCTTTTGTCTTATAAAATGAATGTTAACCATATCTGATATATTTCTAACCATTTCAAACATTTCTTTTTTTCCTGCTTTTTCAAGTTCCATTTCTAATTCTATAGATCTATCAAAATTATCTTCTATGGATTTTTTATTTCTTCCTGTTATTATAAAAATTTCTTCTATACCTGATGCTACACATTCCTCTATTATATAGAGTAAAGTAGGCTTATCACCAATTGGAAGCATTTCCTTTGGTTGTGCTTTTGTTGCTGGTAAAAATCTTGTTCCCAGGCCTGCTGCTGGAATTACTTCTCTTTTATCTTCTTTTCCATAGTATATCTCCTTACCATTGGTTTTTATATAAAATGAATTTATTTATACTAATTTTCAACAATAATTATATAATAATAAATTAAATAAATTCGTAAAAAATCGTCGAATTAAAACAATTTATTTATATCTTCTATAGGCATTGGTTTGCTATAAAAGAAGCCTTGTACAAATACATATTTACTATTAAAGCTTTTTATTATATTATCTTGATCTTTATTCTCTACACCCTCTAATACAACATATTTTTTTGCCTTTTCTGCTATTCTTAATATAAATAAAATAATTTCATCTTTTATTAAATGCTTTCCTAACCCGTCTACAAAATTTTTATCAACCTTTATAATATCTGCATCTAATTTTTCAAGAACATCTAAATTAGAATACTCAGTTCCAAAATCATCTATAGCTATTTTAAAACCTGCATTTTTTAACTTAGACAAATTCTCCATTATTTTATGTAAATTTTTTATTCCTACTTTTTCTACTATTTCTAAACAAATACTTTTATTTTCCAGGTTAGCTTCCTTTAATATTTCTATAGCTTCATCTACAAATTTATTATTTAGAATTTCATCTATAGATAAATTAAGAGAAATATAAAAATTATTATCTATGCAATTATAATTTTTAATCTCTTTATAATCTGTTATTACTCTTTTCATTATCCATATAGTTACATCAGCCATCATATTATTTTTATCAATTTCTGGTATAAACCTTTCTGGTGATATAAGATTATTGTTTTTATCTTTTAACCTTAACAAACTTTCAAATCCTACTACTACTTCTTTTATAGGATCATATATTGGTTGATAATAAAGTATATACCTATTATACTTTAATTGTTTATCTATTTTTTTCCTTTTTAATAGCATTCTTAATTTAGGAATAATATATGTAATGAAAAATGCACTAATAATTATTATAATATCTATAATCAACAGACCTATTATTTTATCAATCTTATTTCCTTCAATGCGATTATTTCCAACCACTATATTATTGATAATTAATATAATAGATGAAATAAAAATATATATTTTTTCAAACAACCAAATCACCTTTCATATTTTTAATTTATTATTTTCTCTAAAAAATTATATTTTTTAGAAAAACAATATTAAAACTCAATTATACCATATCCTTTAATAAAAAATGAATTGAAAATTTATATTTCATTTGCATTTAGTATCATTACCTACTAAATAAACCTAATAATCCTCTTTTTTCTTTTATTAAATTTCCTATAAATCTAACTTCCCCATTATTTAGAAGTTCTTTTCCTGAATCATTTAAGTAATTAAAGTAGTGATTGTCCATCTTTTTTAAAATTTCAGCTCCTTTACTCATATCTGGATTTCTCTTTTCATCTCTATGAGCATCTGATCCTATAAAGCTATAAATTTTATTTTTTAAGAATATTTCTGCTGTCTTCTTTGCTTCCTTTCCAAAATCGCCCATCAAACTTCCTATATTTAGCTGAAAAAGAAATCCTTCTTCAATGAACTCATTTATTAAAACAGGATTTTTTATAAACATATAATATCTTTCAGGATGTGCAATAATTGGTGTTATACCCTTAAGTTGTAATTCATACAGAACTTCAGTAACTTCTTTAACAGAAAAATTTCTCATATTAAATTCCATTAACATATATCTTGATTCATTAATAGTTCCTATAAGGCCGTTATCTAAATTTTCCAAAATCTTTTCTGAAAAATAAACCTCTTGTCCAGAATAAATTTCAACATCTATTCCTTCTTCCTTAGCTAAAAGACTTATTCTTTTTGTTTTTTCTTTAACTTCACTTATTGGAACCTCATAGTGTCCAGGTAAATAATGAGGGGTAAACACTAGCTTTTTAGTTCCTCCATTTACTGACTGTCTCAACATATTTATAGTCATTTCCTTTGATTTAGAGCCATCATCAATTCCCCAAATTAAATGAGAATGTAAATCCACCATATCACCACTCCTTTTTTTGCGTTTATTATATCATAACTAAATATTAATTTAAATGAATGCTCAATTCATCATCATCATTATTATTTTTTAATATTTAATCCCAACCTAATAGTTTCTTTTCTAGATCATCATAATCGTAGTCACGCCCTTTAAAGTTATGGAATCTTAGATTTTTATTATATCCATAGCTTTTTTTGTTTCCATAAGGATTATTATTTTTACCTTCTTCTTGCTTTACTATTTTTTGATTTAAATAAACCTCAAACTTATCTCCAAATAGAGTAAATGGAGTTAGGTATTGCTCAAAGCTAGTATCCTTCCAAGCCTTAACTTTTTTATCTATAACTTTTTTAAAGTCATCAAAACTAAAGCCTTCTCTTAATCTGGCTTTTATTAAACTTATAGTTTTAGTATTACTAGGCTTATACATAACACCAACCTTTAAGTTTAAATAATTTATTATACTAGTTACATTGTCTTTTATATTATTATATATATTAGTTACTATGGTAGATGAGTTATTTAGTAGATTAGTCTTTGTTGAACATTTCCCTGAAGACCCTCTATGATTATTTATGGATACCCCCTCTTCATTTTTATTATTATTTACATATAAATTTTCTAAACCATGTATATCCTCATCATTATAAGGAACACTATCTTCATAATTAAGTACTTCATTAAAAGTAGAATCTTCTTCTGAAATTATACTTATATCCATATCTTCTTCATTAATATAATAATTATTAGCTTGTCCTCTGTTACCATAATTACCTTTTCCTTTATTATCATTATTATTATCTTCACTATCATTATTTTTATTAACATATACTAATTCCTTATACTTTTCCCCTAAAGAATAAAAAGAAAAAGTTCCACCTTCCTTTTTAGTATAATGAGATAAAATTCCTAAATCCCTTAATTTAAGCATCCTCATCATAATAGTTCTCTTTCCTAAGCCTAAGAAAGGAAGTTCATTTTCAATATTTTGATAACTTATCCAATAGTACTTAACTCCTTCTATAACTTCATAATTCATTCTTCCACTATTTCTAAAATCATCAAAATACCTAAGAATAGTCACATCCTTAACATCTAAATTAAACTCCATAATCTTTTTAACTGAATACCCTAAAAATGAAAATTGCATATTAAAATCCTCCCAAAACTTATTTAAATACCCTATCATTAAATAAGTACCCCGGTTTAAATAAAATTGAGAAAAAATTAAAGAAAAAAATATGGTGTGGAGAATTCCGTCGCAAGCTCCAAGTCATTCCCAAACCATATTTTTTTCTTTTTAAAACTAAATGTAATAATCCCTCTCAAGTTCGGAATTATGAAAATTCATTATTCCGTCGCGAGCTCCAAGTCACTCCCACATCATATTTTTTCTTTTTCAAACTAAATGTAATAATCCCTCCAAAGTCGGAATTATGTGAATTATTTACTCCGTCGCATTCGCTCCAAGTCGTCATAATAGTATAAATATTTTTCTCAAACTAATTGTTATAATTCCTCCTCAGTCGGAATTATGTAATTTCATTTTTCTGTTGCAGGCCCTAAGTCATCCCAACGCCATATTTTTTCTTTTTCAAACTAAATGTAATACAATCTTTATCTAAGATATTTTCTTAGATATATGTACTAAATCAAATATATCGATTATTCCATCATTATTTAAATCATATATTTCTTCAAAACCAACATCTGTACTTTGTAGATTGTACTTTAAGGCAATTAAAGATAAATCTAATATATTTATTTCTCCATCCCCATTTATATCCTCTGGATTTTCTTTTCCTATATTTTTATATTTCACAGAAAAGTTTCCTGAATTATAAGAATTTATACCTACATAAGCTTTACCACTATTTATCTTGAAGCTTATATTGGTATTTTTTTCGTTAGAAACACTCATACCTTCATTTACCCAAGTTTCTCCATCAAAATATTTAACTTCTGTACTTATTTTATTACTATCTATATATGCAATATAAGGTATACCTCTATAAACATCTACTTCAATGTTCATCGCATTCCTATCAGCAAAGCTTTCTCCTAGTTTATCCCATGAACTTCCATTATAGAAATATGCTTCTGATGCATTTCCATCAAAAGTTGGAGTCATTGCTAGATATACTCCATTACTACTAGCTTTTATATTTACATTTGATGCATTTAAGTTTAGCCCATCAATACTTATCCATTGGTTATTTTCATATTTTTTTATATAAACCTTATTTCCTTTATTAAAATCAGTAAATGACACATATACATTTCCATCCCATTCACTTAAAGATGGATTTACAATATATCCAGTATGAACTGATTCTCCTAACAATTCAAATTTATTAGTTTCTAAATTTAACTTTGATACTTTTAATATATCTGTATACGGTTCTGTATAAGCAACATATATCCCATCATTTCCAGCTATCATATCAGAATACTGGCTCTCTCCTTGTGTAAGAACTTGAACCTTTTGCCACTTGTTATCTTCATACTTTACCACGACACTTCTATAATTTTTATCATGATACAACACATATGGTATATCATTAAATACTTTAATCTTAGGCTCATTTCCCTTTTCGTTTAAAATATTATCCCCTAATTTAACCCACTTTGTTCCGTCATACATTTTACTTTTAAGTATTTTATTAGATTCACCTTCACTATATACTGCATAAACATTATTTCCTACAACATCAATATCAATATTATAATCAGAACCGCTAGAAATAACATTTCCTCCTAATACATCCCAAATCTCTAGATTACTTGTATCTGCAAAACTAATATCAAAAGTTATCTCTTCTCCTGCTTCTGAAACATTATCAATTAAAATTCCACTATTTTGTCCATTAGAATATGTAATAGCATTATCACTTATCTTCTTATTAAAGTCATTACTTCCATAGCTTGTCCTTCCTAACTCCTTTGATAGAAATGCTTCAGCTATATTTCCATTACCTGCTCCTTCTTCTGTCTCTCCTGGTCTAAATACATAAATATAATCTTTATCTCCTACAAAATTAGTATTTTCATCAGTATTTACTCTATATATAATCAGTCCACTTCCAGGTATCTTTCCATCAAGTTCTCCCTTATAAGAATTACCTTTTTTTCTATACTCAACTACAAAAAACTCATTATCAGACATAGGAGTTTTTAGTATAAATGCTTGATTTCCATCTTCAGAAGAAGATGGCTTTAGAGTATAAGTTCCACTCTCTGTTATGGTATCAATAGTTAACCAATTTGATATAGCACTTCTAGTATAAGCTAATGGATATTGAAGAAATGGAGAAACACTAGCCATTATGTCCCATATTCCAACTGGATTACTAGTTCCAGAGGAAGTGTATAAATCCGGATAACCAACAGAGTGAAGAAACTCATGAGCTAATACCCCTTCTCCGCCAAGTATGTCATCTATTAATCTATAAGAATTATGTAGATTATATACATCCACCTTCTTTCCATTAATATATGAACCTCCATTATGATTTGCCTTATGTGACCATAATACATCATCTTTTTCCTCAGTTTTCCCTAAGAAAACAAATATTACATTATCTACATAGCCATCATTATTCATGTCAATATTGTAATTAGTATCCACTGAAACATTGCTAACTACTTCATTTATCATCTCAAATTCATTGTTTTTATTATAATAACTTCTATTATTTGATAATCTATATGGAGTTATTGTCCCATTTTCTTCTTGAGGAAAATAGTTATGTACATTCATTTGGTTATAAGATATTTTCTTTATATAAGAACTTAGCGATGTATCTTTTTCTCCATTAAACATGTCCTTAACAATATCTATCTTTCCCTCTATAAAATTTCCTTGGCTATCATTAAAATCAACAAAATAAACAATATTTGCTATATGCTCCGTTTTTTTATTAATTGTAGCACCATTTACTTTAATCCCTAAATTTAAGCAAATCACTATAGCTAGAAGCATTGATAAAATTTTACTTTGTATCTTCATATTTTCCCACCTTATATTTATATTTTCACTATATTTTTATTATTAAATAATTGACGTAATATGTAAATACCCAATTTATTCTCATCTATTAGTAACATATATTATTTCTATCTATTATTGTGAATGTTACTATAGATCCAAGTAATTTCCACATCATATTTTTTCTTTTTTAAAACTAAAGGTAATAATCCCTTGTAAGTTGGAATTATTACCTTTTAATTTATTTTTTATTTATTTTATATATTGATTATTCTTGTTCTTTTTTCTTCTTTAGCATTAATATTCCACCTACTGTTAATGCTACTGCTATTGCTAGGATTACTGCTGATGAAATTATTGCTCCTGTATTTGGTAAATTTGTATGGCCTTTGTTTGTATTTGTTACATTATTATTATCATTTTGTTTATTGTTGTTGCTATTATCTTTGTTGTCGTTATTGTTATCTACATTGTTATTATTATCATCTTTAGTACTGTCGTCTTTATTGTTATTGTCTTTATCTTCCTCTTTATCATTTGTATTGTCATTGGTTGTTGCAACTAATTTTTCTTTAGCTTCTGTAAGGTTTGTTATTGCTATATCTATTTCTTCTTGATTTGAGTCTTCATTTGAATATACGGTCTTAGCTTTATCTAAGGCTAGTTTGAAATTGCTCCAGGATTCTTTAGTGTAATCTTCTTCTTTTAATTCTTTTTCTGATTTATCTATTAAATCTCTTAGTTTATCTTTATTTGGTTTTAATCTTAAATCTAGGAATGATTTAATTAAATCCTTATATGCTTTGCTTACTTCTGTTTCTAAGGCATTTTCATCTTTAGCTACTGCTACTGCATTTTCTAATTGGCTTTGCATATTGTCCCAGGTTTCTTTAATGTAGTCTTTTTCTTCTAATTCATTTATTTTTTCTATTAATGAGTTAAGGGCTTTTTTATCTCCTTTTTCGAAGGATAGCATATGCATTACTTTACTTAGTCTATCAAAGGATGCATTTATTTGTTCTTGTGTTGATTTAGAATCTTCTAATAATAACTTTGCTTCTTTTAATGATTCTTTAAATTCAGTAACTACTATTGGAATAATCTTAGAAAGTTCTTCTTCTGTTATCTTTTCTGCTTCTTCTACAGCAATTTCTAGATGTCTCTTAAATACCTCTTCTACTTCATTCATTAATTTATCAATAGCTTCTCTTAAATTATCTTCAATCTGTAAAGTATCTTCTAAATTTCCTACATATGCTTTTTGTGCTTCAATTAAAGCATCTACCATATTAGAAAGAAGATTTAAATTTTTATCTGTTACATCTAATTCTTCTGCTTCAATAATTATATCCTTTAATACATTTGATTCTTCAGGCTGTTCATATGTGAAGTAAATTTCAGCTATTTGGTACCACTTGCTTGCATTTTCTTTAATAACAATTCTTACGAATTTAACTGGAGTTTCTTCAAAGGAAATAGTTTTATCTTTTCCATCTTCCTTTGTTAAGGTTCCAACCTTTGTCCATTCTCCTTGTTCTGTAGATATTTCAACATCGGCATTACCAATAAGATCTTCTCCTACATCTGAAGGCTGAACAATTTGAATTTTAGACATTTTCACTTGTTCTTGGAAGGAAAGAATAATTTCATCGCCTACATTTTGATTATCAGCAAACCAAGCTTTAGTTGTTATATCACCATCTACCATATTACTAAGAGCATATTTTTCTGGTGGGAAGTATGGTCCTTGCCATGAAGCACCTGAATGTGTATATGTTTTATCAGTTGCTGTTACTGTAGGTATATTCCCATCTCTTTTTATTAAATTTTCCTTTGCAGCTTTAATAGCTTTAAATGCTTCTTTCATTGAAGTAGTATTAATATCATCACTATATAATATAGTTTTTCCATTATTAACAGCTTCTAAATAATCTTCATATCCTGAAATATATTCTTCACTATTTAAAGGATATTCTGTTTCAATATATAGAGGATAATATTCTAGAAGAATAGCTTTCTTCTTAGCTGATAATAATTGATTTAATGCTTCATCTACTTCTTTTTGTTCACTTGTATCAGCTTCATCTACTTCCCTTGCTTTTACAAGAGCTTCTTTATATTCTTTATAAGTTTCTCTTATATAAGAAGCTTCATCTAGCTGATTTTCAATTTCCTTTTTAAGTTCTATCTTATCAGTAGATAATTCATATATGAAGGTATACACTTTTTCCTCTTCATCAAATTTTCCTGAAACTGCTTCTTCTGATATTAAAGAATAACCATAAATTTCATCAGCTTCAAAACTATAATCTGTTCCGATAACACCATACTTAACAATATCGTCTTTTAATATTTTTCCTGTATTAGTTACATATTTTAATGTAACTTTACCTAATTCTTTTAATGGTAAAACTTCTCCAACTGAAGGTAACTCAGAACCCTTTTCAAAGCCTGC
The DNA here is from genome assembly GCF_050585265.1 of Clostridium nigeriense. Classification (GTDB taxonomy): domain Bacteria; phylum Bacillota; class Clostridia; order Clostridiales; family Clostridiaceae; genus Clostridium; species Clostridium nigeriense_B. The sequence goes on from NZ_JBNOOE010000001.1 coordinate 148,128, forward strand.
TGCATTTCCTAATTTTGAATAATTTTCTTTAAATTTTTCTATAGTTGCAATAGTATTACTTCTAGTATTCCAAGACTTTGTTGCCAATGAACGTAATTCCTTTGAAATATCTTCAGTTATAACATCTTCAGTAACTAAATTTGGATTATCACACCATATAGCTAATGATGCTCCCTTTATAACTTCTGAATTATCATCAATAGTATTTCCTTGGAATTTTCCTGGTGACCACTCATTATATATTCTTACATCTTGATTTAAATAATCAAAGGAATGTTGTTCTCTACCATCTGTAGGTGCTGATGGTCTTAATACATAATAGAAGAAACTTGCATTAATATTATAAATATCCTTATGTCCTTTTTCTATAAAAGTATTAAGCTTTGCAATACTTGGATTCCAGCTCATTTGAGACCAGAAATCTATAGTAATATAATCATGCATTTTTATTTGTTGCTTATTTTCATAAGAACTATTTTCACCATAGTAAATACCATCATTCCAAATTCTTGGTGTAAATCCACCTTTATATACATGCTCTGCTATTTCATTAATATAGTTAGCCATTGTATCCTTCCAGGTATACCCTGCTCCAAAGTTTTCAACAGCATAATTATTTAAAACTTCCTTATAATTTGTAGTAAATGGAGCTCTATCAAATTCCATATACTCATCAGCACCTATATGGAAGTCTGTAGATCCTTCAAATAATTCCATATACTCACTATAAAGACCCTTTATATAATTTATAGCTTCAGGATTTGTTACATCTAATGCTACTGTACTCTTATTGCCATATTTATCTACTTGACCATATTCAGGATGAACCTTTAATATATGCTCTACATGACCTGGAGTATCTAAAGAAGGAATTACATTTATTCCATATTTTCTGGCTTCCTCTAATATTTCTTTTATTTCTAACTTAGTTAAATAACCATCTTGTGATACTATTTCTGGGTCAAATTCACTTTCAATTCTAAAGCCTAAGTTCTCTGAAAAGTGAAGTTGTATAGTATTCATTTTCATATAAGAAAGCTCTCTTATATGTTGAATAATCCAATCCTTTGATATATATTTTCTAGCCATATCTACATGAACACGACGTTCTACTAAATTAGGATAATCCACTATACTTCCATAAACTAAAGCATTATTATTAGTAACCATTAAATGCTGTATTGTTCTTAATGCATACATAGCTGCATTTTCTGATGCTGCTACTATTTTTACTCCTTCATCTCCAATTTCAATTTTATAGGCTTCATCACTATTACTATTTTCCGTAATTATATTATCCTTATCTAAAGTAATAACTATATCCTTAGTTGTTATTTCCTCTTCTGAAGCATAAACCTTATTAATTTCCTTTGCTGTTGGGATTTCTTTTTCTAAAAATTCAGCAGATACTAATTCTACAACTTCCTTTAATCTTGAATTAGTTAAATACTCTTCAGTATTTGGAATAACAAATCTAGTTGATTCATCCATTTTCCATAAATAAGCCTTTGAAGCTACTTCATAGGATTGAACAATTGGTAGTACTAAACTAGAAAGCTCTTTCCCTGTTAAGGTTGATAAATCCTTATCTTCTTCTATATCATCTACATGAATAACATCCTTTGATTCAGGCAATTCTTCCTTATATCCTGGAACTCTACCTAGTTTATTTAAAAAAGCTTCAAATTCACTATAATTAACCTTACTTCCATTAGGGCTCCAAACCTTATCAGCCATAGAACGAGTACGCATAAACAAATTAGTTTCTATTACATCTTGTGATTGATAATTAGGTAAATCACACCATAAAGCATAAGATGCCCCTAGTAATTCATCTGGATATGGATTAGCAAAATCTTGTGAAATTCCACCTGGAAGACTATTCATTTTGCCAGGTACCCATTCCCCATATATCTTTTCTCCCTTTGCATTTGCATATTGCATCCACCATGGAGAAAGAGCATAATACATATATGCATCTACATAATTAACTAACTTATTTCCATTCTCTATAAAATCATTTACTGGAGCAGAACCTGTTCCAAGACCCCAATAACAAATTTCAATATCTGAATCTAACTTATATCCATCATATCCTTCAACTAATAATCCATCATTCCAAGCTCTTGGTGTCATTCCATATTTCTTTACAACACTAGAAGCATCATTAAAATATTCTATTACTGTCTTATATTGATCATTAGTCATAGCTGTGAAATTAGCTAAAAATTCATCTCCTCCAATATTCATTCTAGTAGAGCCATTTTCAGAGAAGAAATTAGCATATTCATCTATCATATCTAGCAATAAACTTCTTGCTTCTTCTGATTCAAAAATATTGAAAGTTTGATTTTTTCTAGAATCTGATGGGAAAAGATTTCTAACAGATAAGTCCCTTCCTGTTTTAGTTTCAATTTGATTTAGAACATAATTTAAATGTCCAGGACTATCTAAAGAAGGAATGATTTCTATATGATACTTTTTAGCTACATCTATAATTTCTTTCATATCTTCCTTAGTGTAATATCCATCTGAAGGATACTGAAATCCAGGTACTTCACTTTCTAAAACACTACTTTCTAATCTAAAGCCCTCATTTTCAGAAAAATGGACTTGCATTGAACTAATATTTTGATAAGAAAGATCCTTTATCATAGATATTATCCAATCCTTAGTGAAGAACTTACGTGCTAAATCTAAATGAAAAGAACGAACAGAAACCTCTGGATAATCCACAATAGTTCCTAAATTCATTTTTCCATCATTTCCAATTAAAGCTTTCTCTACAGTTCTCATTCCATAAAATAAACCATTTTTAGTAGAAGAAGTAATCTTTATTATGTCTTCCTTAATTTCAACCTTATAACCTTCCTCATTATCAGTTTCTACAATATCTTCAATAGAAACTACTATATCACCACTTTTAATCTTATCTTCAGGTCCTATAACAATGTCTAAAACACTATTACTTGGTATATTCTTAGCTGCAAATTCACTACTAATTAACTTTACATCATCATATAAAGCATTATTATTTAATGTAGCTTCACTTTCCAAAATATAAAACCTTGAATTATTACTTATTCTCCAATATCCACTTTTATCACTGGTATAACTCTGAACCTGAGGAAAAGTCTTAGTTTCTGTAACCCCACCATCCCTTTCTTCAGCAAAGGTTACATTAGAAAATGTTGAGACAATCATAAAAGCACAGAGCACTTTAGCTATAAACCTTTTCATAAATTTTACTTACCCCCTATAAATTTACTAGAATCTACTTCCTCTTAAGAAATAGAATCATAATAAATAAATATTTTATGGATGGTACAAATATTCTACTTTATCGAAATATTTTTATGTAAAGCAATAAACTAATACCTAATATATAGAAATTAACAATAATATAATATAAAAAAGTGCTTCTATTAATTTTGCTTATTCCGTCGCATTCGCTTCAAGTCATCGCAAAATTAATAGAAGCACTTCCTAACTAAAGGAAAGAATTTAATGAAATTATTTTATAACAGTTTTTAAATACTCTATAAAATCATCTCTTAATTCTTCTCTTCTAAGTGCGTATTCAACTGTTGCTTCTAGGAAACCTAGCTTGTCTCCTACATCGTATCTTCTTCCTTCGAAGTAATATACATATATTGCTTCTTCTTATATAAGCTTTAGTAATGCATCTGTACGTTGGATTTCATTACCTTTTCCTTGTGCTGTATTTTCTAGAATTTCAAATATTCTAGGTGTTATTATATATCTACATAAAATTGCAACATTAGATAGCGCTTCTTCTATTGATGGTTTTTCAACTAAATCTTTAACTTTATAAACTCTATCTTCCTACATTATACGTATTTCTTCTATACCAGAGGCAACACATTCTTCTATTATATATTGAAAAGTTAGCTTATCTACAATTGGAAGCATTTCCTTTGGTTGTGCCTTTGTTGCAGGTAAAAATCTTGTTCCTAGACCTGCTGCTGGGATTACTGCTTTTTTTATTTTCTTATCCATATTTTTCTCCCCTTTCTATTTATGTTTCTATATAAATTATTTATGGCAATAGTACTTTTATTATAATAGTGTCCACTTGCTAACTAAGTTTTTGACTGCACATTTCTACTACCTTGCTAGAAATGACTAAATTGGACATACTCGAAGGCATTGTTGACACTTAATACATCTATTTTCATCTATTATTGGATATAAAAATCCTTTTTTATCTCCTTGCATGCTTATTGAACTAACTGGACATATTGACATACATGCAGTACATCCGCAACATTCAATTTCACGGTTAAATAAAACTGGTATATTTCTAGATTCTTTAATATTATTCTTCATTTTATTTCATTCTCCATATTCAATAACTTTACATAATATTTTTCTTCATTATTTTATAAGTTATGGAAGATATTCCAGCACAAGATAACATATATGGCATATACATAGGTGCATCATATAACGGATTTCCTGTAAATCCATATAATACAAAAAATATTTGTATAAATAACAACACTAAAGCATTAATACTGAATATTTTTGGGATATAATTTAATATAACAAGTTTCTTTATTACTTTAATAGCTTTTCTTAAATTATATATAATTAAGCCAACAAATGATGAGAATCCTATGACTCCAGTTTCACATAATAATTGCAAATATATATTATGTGCATTCATTTTTGCATATTCGCTGCTATAATTAGCTCCTACTGTATACTGTACGTAATTTTTATACGCTCCCCATCCATTTCCTATAATTGGACTTTGTCTAAACAATTTAATAGCCTCTTCATATAACTGTGTTCTTCCCCCTAAGGTAGAGTAATCTGAATTAAATAATCTATCATATGATACTAGTATGTTTGGAATAAAAATTGAAAGTATTAAATATATTAAAATACATAGATTTACTAATAATATTAATTTTATTGTGCTCCTTGCCACTTTCTTATAGTTATAAATTAAATAAACTAAACTTAAAGAAATAATCATAAAGACTAAATGTGCCCTCTTTCCCGTAAGCAATAGTGCAAACATCATAATCGTAGGGTAAGTAACTTTTTTCCATTTTTTCGTAGTATCATTAAATACTGTAATGATACTAATAATTCCAGTTCCTATCGCTAAATACATTCCATTTATACTATAATGAGATGCTAAACCAGCCATACTTCCGTTATAATACCACCCTATAACATCATTTCTATACTCCGGCGATATTATAGGAATAATATAATTAAAATAAAAAGAAGGCATAAATGATGATAAAATTGTAACAATAGCATGTATCATGCATACAATCCCTAAGAATTTAATCATACAATCAATCCACTTCGTTGATTTCTTTAGCAAAATCATTGCTATAATCATAAAAATATAATATAAAATACCATAATCTATTCCATACTTAATATTTTGATTTCTAATAACAATAAAAAATACCCATACTAATATCCATGCTATATTCTCTTTTGATATAATAAATGTTTTTCCATTTAACTTTATAAGCAATATCATTGAAAATAGAAGGCTACCTAACCATATTAGTGAATTAAAATAAATAATATTTTTCAACTCTCCAATGTAAAAGTACATTAACATTAAAATTATAGGTATCCAATATCTATTTTTATTTAAACTATTTACATTCATATATACTCCTTTTATAAATAATTTATAATATATAACAATTATATAGTATCTAAATATTTAATAACTTTTTCAGCAATAACATCCCATGTAAATTTACTTGTAATTGTCGAATTAGCTTCCTTTCCTATTTTTCCACATATTTCTTTGTTAGAAAGTAACATTTCTATAATAACTATCCATTCTTCTATATTATTATTGTTACAAATAAATCCATTTTTCTTATCATTTATAAGCGTTGATGATCCTCCATTTTCTGTAGTAATTACAGGTATTCCGTAATACATGGCTTCTAATAACACCATTCCAAATATTTCATAACAAGTAGGTAATAGAAATATATCTGTATTTTTATAAATATATCCTAATTGATTTTGTTGCATTTCTTCTCTATAAATTATATACTCTTTTAAATTATTCTCATTAATATATTTAATACATTTATTAATGTACTTAGAATTTCCCTTACCTATAATTAACAATTTCACTTTTCTGTTATTTATAATTAATTTCTTTAATATTTTTAATAGCATAATTGTATTCTTTCTTTTATCAATGGTACCTATATAAGTTAATAAAAAACCTCCACTATCTCTAAAGCTTAAAATTTCATTCAATAATTCAGGTTTTTCATCCAAATTATGTATTTTATTATTATCTAAACCAACACCAATTGTTTCTACTTTTTCAAATCCCAATCTAAGTAACTCCCTACTAGCTAGATTACTTTTAGTAAAAACTTTATTTTTTTTTGCCATTCTTTTATAAAAAAATAATTTATTATAAAAATAATTTCTAATGAATCTTAATTTACTATATATAGGAGAATATGGCCCATGATATATTATTATTTTTTTATCATTTCTTTTGCATATTTTATAACTAGTATACTGATTAAATTCATTTACCCATATCACATCATATTTATCAACTATTTCATCAATAGAGTTCATTATTCCATGCTTAGCTATAGAAATTCCCCTCAGTCTATAAATCACTATTTTATTTTTATTTTCGCATTCTATAGTTTCAATACAATTTTCATTTTTACCATTATAAAATACAATACCACACTCTATTCCCTGCTTAGACAATGCCTTTGCTAGACCAATCTCTTGACAATTATACATATTGGTGTTCATGACATTCCCATAGCCACGTACAATTAAAAACTTCACTTTTTTATACTCCTTTTTAAATTTTGATAAACAGGTAAAATATTCAAATCAGCTAAGACAACCTTTATCCTTCTTTCTATTTTCATCTTTTTGTAAGAACCTATATACTTATCTGTCAATTTATGTAATGTATATTTTTCATAATCATTCCACATCATTTCTACATCAATTCTTGCCTCTGATGGAGCCCTTAAATTCGGCTGTATACATACTTCTAAAGTGCTTTCCATATAATTAAAACTATCTTTGATATCTCTCCATAATTCTTTTCCCTTTTCAGAGTTAATAAATACTGCAGATATACCTTTCTCTCCCTTTAAATTATATGGAACATTTTTTGGATTACCCCAATAATCACCAAGTATTATATCTGACATTCTATCTACAGAAGCAAATTTACATTCATAACAAACAGGTCTTAATATAATATTTCTTAAAAAGAAGTTATAATAAATATCATGAGTTCCATATGATCTATATACTTTCCCATTTTTGCCCTTAAGCGAAATATCTTGAATATCATTAGGTAATAATTTACTTCTGAAATTAACCTCTTTAATATCACTCCCTAACTCTTTTTCCATAAATTTTATATATCTTTTATAAAATTCAGGACTTGGAACACCATGACATATTATATCTTGTGTATATAACTTTGATGTATCTATATCCTTCAAAAATAGATTTAATCCTGCAATCTGACATGGAGTTCCTGTAAACAAAACATATTTACCATTTTTTAAATCATCTTTACATAGTTTAAAACAATTTCCCATTTCACTTTGAACATATTTTGAACCTTGAAATTTAATACATTCTTCTAATGTTTCTGCTCTTAAATGAATTACCTTATTATTATCACTATAAGCTGCTCCATATACTATACCATTTCTTAATATTATATCTTTAGCTAATGCATTAAACACACCACCAGAAGAACTACTATTCCACACATTATTATCTCTATTTTTAGCTAAGTAAACAGCCTTTATTTCATTCATATACTGATTTCACGCTCCTTTCATCCCTTCTTTTTTAGTAATACTGAAATTCTATTTATTACATTTTTTAATGTTCTTCTATCAAATATAATAGCTCCAAGTAATACAATACTTAAAGCAATTAATGTGGAAATTATAGCATATAATATCCATTGAAGTACATTAATCTCACTAAGATTGAATATGCCATTACAAACAATGGTTATTATTATGAATTCTATACCTATTAATATAATTCTCTTTAAACTAACAAACAAATTTATTCCTTTTATATATTTAGGTATAAATATCAGCAAATCAATAACCCTATATAAATTTGATAAACATAGAGCTATTAATATTCCATAACTCCCCCATTTAAATGCTAATGGAAATCCTAACACAATAATTATTCCAGCCTGAATTGAAGTTTGTATCTTAGTTTCCTTATATAATCCTGCCGACATTACCATCATTCCTTGTGGTGTTTTTACATTATATAGTAGACTATTAATTACAGAAAGAAATCCTAATATTATATTAATATAATTCGCATCTTTAATGTCTTTTGTGTAAATTCTTATAAAAGGAATAATCATAATGCATGATACTGAATATATAACTGTTATTACTGAGTAATACATAAATTCAAAGTCATTATATGCCTTAGCTAAAACTTTAGATTCATTTTTAGCAATAAGCTCTCCAAATCCAGCTTGAAGCCCATTTATAAAAATATCTAATATGCCTCTAACACCCTGCATTACCATTTCATATATAGAATATATACTCAATTGAATAAAATTTCCCATCATAGTTAATATAATAACAGGCGTTCCCTTTTGAACTGCAGTTATTACCTGATTATAAAAAGCTGCCCATCTTTTATCTAAAGCATCATAGTTAGGTTTTTCTTTAAAATTAATATATGAAAACTTCTTTTTTACATAAACAATCAATATAATACTTCTAAATATTATAGCGGAACTAGCTAATAACCTTCCCCATGCTACATTCATTCCAATTTTAGCACAAATCACAATAATACCTGTGTTTACTATATAGTAAACAATTGATGCAATTGAAATCACATAACTTTTTTGGCTAGCCGTTAATATAGCCCTATACTTACCAAGTGTAAAAAAATCTGCTACTCCATTACACCCTAAAGCTAAAATCAAAAATATTATTTCCTTATTAGAAAGAGCATCTATATGTGCAAATTGTGGATAAAAAATCACTAATATAGTTATTAATCCTAAAAATATATAACCTGATATTAAATAAAATTTATGTGTCGCAACTATAATTCTACTTATATTCTTATGCTCATTATTAGCAAGAGGTTTATAAAGTGCAAATATAGATGCACTTGAAAGTCCTGCTTCTACTAATAAAAAATAAGATATAAATTGAGTTATAGATGTTACTAATCCATTAACTTCAGATCCATAGTAATTTATCATAACCTTTGGAACTATAAATCCAACTAACATTACTATTAATTGATATAATATAGCAACAGTGGAATTGTATAAAAGATTTTTACTTCTACTCATTTATAAAACTCCTTAAAATATTAATAGATTTTTCTCTTTCTCTTTCTATAATTCTATTAATTTCTTCATAATCTATTTTTCCATACTCAAATGTGTTGTGATTTATTCTTCTATGTTCTAGATTAAACAACTTTATTACAGTGTTTATTCTAGAATTATAATTATCAGTTGCTGATTTAACCTCAAATACAAAATTTACATTCATATTTATTGATAATACAACCCCGTGATAAGAACCCGTTATAATAAATTGTGCATTTTTTAATAATTCTAAGAATTCATATGGTGAAGCATCCCTAACATTATTCATTCCACTTTCCCTATATGGTGATATATTTATATATACTATTTCACAACTCATTTTTTCAGCTAATTTTCTTGCATATTCTAAAGTACTTTTCTTATCTTGAATTAAATATAATAATATATACTTCTTATCCATCTTATATCTAGCAGTTCTAGCTAATTGTTTCCACTCATTCTTATCAACTAGGAAAGTTGGATCTAATACTACCGGGACTTCTTTATTTATTAAATTCCTTATTATTTCTGATCCCTCATTTTCTCTTACAGTAATAGATTTAAAATTCTCTAATAATTCTTTTATATTAGATTCTGTAGCTCCATCGAGTGCACTTACTCCAAAACTTGCCGCATATGAATACTTTTTATTGCTATCTTTACAAAAATCTAAAAAGAAAGTCATATCATTTCCTGATAATTGAGTATTCCAAACCTGATCACTCCCAACTATAAACTTATCGTATATAAAAGCTGATTCTTTTATATTTCCTTTAGTATAAATAGCTTGGGATTCTCTTATATTATCCCTAGTAAACTTTTTAAACTCATTATATTTACGTCTATTTGAACTACCTAAAACTAAAAATTTAATTATTTTTTTTACTGACATATTTTTAAAATTAAATAATTTTTCTCGATTTTCAACAGCTTCACATCTATATTGAATAACTTCACAGTCACAACCATATTCATTTAATGTTTTAGCTAAAGCATATTCTTGTAACACAGCCCCATAATTAGTCGTATCATGATATGTAAGTATTCCTATTTTCACAATTTAACTCTCCTACCATTATTAATTCATTAATATATTTATAAATCCATTGTAGTAATTTTCTAAAGAATTTTCCATTAAAGCTTCTATTTTAGCCTCATTTATTTTTTCTTTCCATATATCCATATTATCTAAAATTTGCTCTATTGACTTTGCAATATTCTCTACTATATTTTCATCTCTCTTCAAAATAATTCCTTGTCCATTTTTTATAGTTTCAGGAATTCCTCCTGAATTCGTAGTTATTACAGGTATACCACTGCATTTTGCCTCAATCATTGTTAATCCCAATGGTTCATCCCACATAGATGGTAAAACTGCAACACTTGCTAATTTATAATACTTCCAAATTTCTTCATTATTTATATATCCAGTGAATACAATCTTTTCTTTCATCCCGTTTACTAATGTAATAACTTCATTTTCAAACTCTGATGAAGTTCCATTTCCAAAATAACTACTTCCTATAATTAGTAATATTAAATCTTCCCTGTCTATTTTTTTAAATGCTTGAAGCACCTCTTTAATTCCTTTTTCTGGGGTTATTCTTCCTGCAAATAATAATATTTTTTTATTATCATCTATTCCTAAATTGTTCAACAAATTAGTTTTTTCTTCACATGATAAACTTCTATTGAATAAATCTGTGTTAATCCCATTATGTAGAATACTAACTTTATCAGATATATCAGTTCCAAGAACATTTACTATATTTTCTTTTATATAGTTACTAATCGCAATAAATTTCCTACATTTTAAAACAACTTCTTTACATCCTTTTTTTACTAAATTATTATGCACATGGAAAAAATACTTATCTTTATACTTTTCTCTAATATAATCATTTTTTAATACATTAAATAAATATACTGTATTTTCTATAATAATATAATCATAATTATTTTCTCTTAAATGTTTAGATAATTTTTTTAAAACTAATAACTTCCACAAATAATTTCTACTTGAAATAGTTCTATCTCTCTTTATTTTTTTTAATATTTGAGTTATAACTAAATCACTTTGCTTTATAATCCAATTTTTTTTAAAGTAAACAAATTTACTGTACTTATATTTATTTGATTGTAAACTTGCCTCTTTATCGTATATTGATATTATATATAAATCTATTTTTTTTAAGTTCTCATTTTCTTTAACTATATTTTCTATTAATGTTTCTACTGCTCCCCCTTTTATAGCTGGAATTGGTAAAGAACATGATGAAATAATTGCTATTTTTTTCATGTTAACACCTCTTATAAAATTCAATATACGAATTATTAAATTTTTCTATATCAAAATTTAATCTATATGTTTCCATTGCTCTATTGCCATATATTTTTAATTCATTTGGATTTTGTATAAAAAATTCTATCTTTTTAGCTAAATCTATTTCATTTTTAGGCTCTACTAATAATCCATTATATTTATCTCTAATAATTTCTACAGTTCCTTCAATATTGGTAGCAACTACAGGTTTTCCTACAGAAAATGCCTCTATTGGCGTTAAAGGAAACCCCTCCCATAACGAGCTTAATACAACTAAATCAACTTGAGCCATAATATTTTGAATATCACTTCTATATCCTAAAAGAATAACATTATCTCCGATATTACATTCTTTTATATAGGATTCTAACTCTTCTTTTAATTCTCCATCTCCAACAATCAAAAACTTCAACCCATCATATTTTTTTAATAATATTTGAGCCGCTTTAATAAAATAAATCATGCCTTTTTGTTCTGATAACCTACCAATATTGCTTATTAGAAAATTATTTTTCACTCTATATTCCTCTATATATTCTATTGGATTTATTGGCATAACTAACGGTTTTACAGCATTATAAATTACAGTAACTTTACTTTCAGAAAATCCATAAAAACTACATAGGTTCTTTTTTACATGACCACCTACAGCTATTAATATAGCTTTTTTATACGAAAATTTAGTTAATATCTTCTTATCAAAAAATATATTATGTACTGTATTAACGAAGGTAAATCTTTTAATAACTTTTAAACAACTTATATAAAATGCAGCCATACGATGATGAGTATGTACTATATCTATTTTCTCTTTATTGATCACTTTTAATAATATTTTTAAAGTTTTAAATATTGTTCTTAGATTTTTATTTTCTATATCTGGAATAATATAATGTTTAATCCCCATTTTAGTTAATTTTTCAACATTTACCCCTCCACATGAGCATACAATAACTTTATTGTTTTTATTCATAAGTTCACATAATTGTAAAACTACATTTTCTGTTCCACCTAATCCCATCGTTCTAGTAAAATATAATATTTTTCTACTCATTTTATCCTTCTTCCTATTAATACTTAAATATCAGTTTAAATATTTTCATATCATTAACTAGGTATCTCTTAAACATTCTCTTAGGCTCCTTAAATAATCTATAAGACCATTCTAAGCCTGATTTCTGCATCCATTCTGGAGCTCTTGATACATTTCCAGCTTCAAAATCAATACTTGCTCCAATTGCTAATGACACAGGGACATTTAATTTATCCCTATATTTATACAAAAACTTTTCTTGTTTTGGTGCCCCTAATCCCACAGCTAAAATATCCGGCTTAACCATATTTATCATTGATACAATTTTTTCAATCTCATTTTTTTTATTTTCAAATCCATAGCTTGGAGAGTATGTCCCTACAACATTTAATCCCATATATTTAGCTTCTAGATTTTCGGCTGCTTTAGCAGCAACCCCCTCAGCTGCTCCCAAAATAAAAATCTTATATCCCTTCTTAGCAGCTAGCTTACAAACTTCAGGAAATAAATCTGATCCCGATACTTTTTCCTTTATAGGATTTTTTTTAATCTTCGCTATCCATATTAATGGCATTCCATCTGCTAATATTAAATCTGCTTCCTTATAGACAGCTTGGAACTCATTATCTCTCTCAAGTTTTACTATATGATCAACATTTGGTGTAACAACATAGCTTGGCTTTTTATTAATTATTAATTCATCAACTTTATTAACTGCTTCTTCCATTGTCAAATTATCAACATATGTGTTAAGAAATTTAATTCTACTCATTTTTACCTCTTTAAATTATTTTTTTTAATTCTTTAACATTAACTACATTTGACTTTTGTCCAATTATTATTTTCCCATCATTTTCAATAACATATATATCACTTAGTCCTTCTACTATCACTCTGTGATTTGAAGAAACTAATAAATTATTATTTCCCTTTAAGCTGGTAACATGTCCTATTACTATATTTCCAAGTTCATCTTTTTCGGTATATCTTTCAATAGCCTCCCAACTTCCAATATCATCCCATCCAAAATCACTTGGAATTACATATATTTCTTTAGACTTTTCTAAAACTGAATAATCTATAGAAATTGCTTCAGTTTTTATATATTCTCTATTTATTAAAGCTTGTAATTTTTCTTCCTCTACATCTTGAACATTATGAAGAGATTCAACAGTATTAGGTGAATATTTACTTATTTCACTTAAAATATTATCTACTGTCCAAATAAACATTCCACCATTCCATAAATAATTACCACTTAAAACATATTCCTTAGCTAATTCTTTATTTGGCTTTTCAACAAACTTTTCTACTTTAATAGCTTCATTTTTAATTGATTTATTTCTTTCTTCACTGCATTTAATGTAGCCATAACCTGTTTCTGCCCTAGTTGGCTCCATACCTAATGTTATAATTGCATTATTATTGTTTTCTATAAAATTATCCGACTCTAAAATTATTCTCCTAAACTCTTCTTCATCATTTATTAAATGATCTGATGGCAATACTACCATAGTTGAATCTTTATAATACCTTGTTATTACAAGGGCAGATAAGGCAATACATGGAGTTGTATTTCTTCCTTCTGGTTCAACTATAATATTTCTATATGGTAGTTCTGGAAGCTGATTTTTAACTAAGTCTACATACATTTCTCCAGTACATATAAATATTCTTTCTAATGGAATAATAGGTTTTATTCTATTTACAGTCATTTGTATCATAGTTTCACTACCTATTAAGTTTAAAAATTGCTTAGGTTTTTCTTCAGTCGATAATGGCCAAAACCGTGTTCCTTTTCCCCCCGCCATAATTAAAGCACATAACATTAGATAACCTCCTTCTTCCTCTAATCCCTTTTAAATAAATCCCTAGTATAAACTTTATACTCTACATCAAATAAATCTTCTGATAATCTATTTGATACAATTACATCTGCTTTTTCTTTAAATTCATTTATATCTTTTACAACCTTGGAATTAAAGAAAGTTTCCTCTTTAAGTACTGGTTCATAAACTACTACTTCTATTCCTTTAGCTTTTATTCTCTTCATTATTCCTTGAATAGATGAAGCTCTAAAGTTATCTGAATCAGTTTTCATAGTTAATCTATATATTCCAACTGTCTTTGGTGCTTTCTTAATTATCATCTCTGATATATGATCTTTTCTTGTTCTATTTGCTTCTACTATTGCTCCAATTATATTATTAGGAACATCATCATAGTTTGCTAATAATTGCTTTGTATCTTTTGGAAGACAGTATCCTCCATATCCAAAGGAAGGATTATTATAATGACTTCCTATTCTTGGATCTAAAGAAACTCCTTCTATAATATCCCTTGTATTTAATCCTCTAAGCTCTGCATAGGTATCAAGCTCATTAAAATATGCAACTCTTAAGGCTAAGTAAGTATTTGCAAATAATTTAACTGCTTCTGCTTCTGTAGAATTTGTAAATAAAACTTTTATATCTTCTTTTATTGCTCCTTCTTTTAAAAGATTAGCAAAAACTTCTGCTCTCTCTGATTTTTCTCCTACTATTATTCTTGAAGGATAAAGATTATCATATAAAGCTTTTCCTTCTCTTAAAAATTCTGGAGAGAAAATTATATTATCTACTTCAAACATTTTTTCAACTTTTTCTGTGTATCCTACAGGTATAGTTGATTTTATTATCATAATTGCTTCTGGATTTATAGCTAAAACATTTGCAATAACAGCTTCTACTGTTCTAGTATTAAAATAATTTAATTCTTCATCATAATTTGTTGGAGTTGCTATTACTACATACTCAGCTTCTTTATATGCTTCATATGCATCTGTTGTAGCCTTTAAATTTAAGCTTTCGTTTTTTAAATATTCTTCTATTTCTTTATCTACTATTGGTGATATTCTGTCATTTACCATATCAACCTTTTCTTTTATAACATCAACTGCAACTACTTCATTATTTTGTGCTAAAAGAATTGCATTTGATAACCCTACATATCCAAGTCCTGCTACTGCTATTTTCATATTAATTACCCCTTTAATTTAAAAATGTATTTTAAATACCTTTTAACAAGCATTTTTATCACCAAATAATACAAAGAATGTTTTAAATATAAGTTTTAAATCTAATAAAAAGCTTCTATCTTCTACATACTGTAAATCTAGCTTCATCCAATCTTCAAAGTCTATATTGTTTCTTCCTGAAACTTGCCAGTAACATGTAAGACCTGGCTTTACACTTAGTCTATCTAGCATCCAAGACTCAAAGTTTTCTACTTCCTTTGGAAGACTTGGTCTTGGACCTACTAAACTCATATCCCCTTTTAATACATTTATTAATTGTGGAAGTTCATCTATACTTGTTTTTCTTATGAACCTACCTACTTTAGTAACCCTAGGATCATCCTTCATTTTAAACATTGGACCTGACATTTCATTTTGTTTTACTAACTTTGCTTTTAATTTTTCTGCATTTACCACCATGGATCTAAATTTATACATTTTAAATTCATTTCCATTTAGGCCTACTCTTTTTTGTGAAAATACTACTGGTCCCCTAGATTCTAGCTTTATTAAAATAGCCACAATTAATAATACTGGACTTAAAACTATTAAACCTAATAACGAACAAATAAGATCTAGTAACCTTTTTAAAAATTTATATATAATACCTTCTTCTTTAGTTACGACCTCAAAGTCAACTTTTTCATCTACTTGAAGTCTTTCCATAATATTACCCCCTTTAAATTAGTTATTTAAACTTACTAAGAATACCTAATAGTCCCTTTTTCTCTTTTATTAAATTTCCTATAAATTCAATTTCATCGTTATTTATAAGTTCTTCCCCTGATAACTTTAAATAATTAAAGTAGTTATTATCCATAGTTTTTAAAGCTTCTATCCCTACTCTCATGTTTGGATTTCTTCTTTCATCTCTATGAGCATCTGAACCAAAAAAGCTATAAATTTTATTTTCCAAAAAAATTTCTGCTGTTTTTTTAACGTCTTTTCCAAAGTCTCCTGTAATACTTCCTATATTTAGCTGAAAAAGAAAACCTTCTTTAATAAATTCATTTATCAAAGAAGGTTTTTTTATAAATATATGATATCTTTCTGGATGTGCAATAACAGGCACAATCCCCTTAATCTGTATCTCATATAAAACGTCAATTACTTCTTTAATTGAAAAGTCTCTAATATTAAACTCAATTAGCATATATCTAGATTCATTAATAGTTCCTACGAAATTATTTTCAAAATATTCTAACATTTTCTCGTTAAAATAAACCTCTTGACCACAATAAATTTCGATATGGACTCCATTGTCCTTAGCTAAGAGACTTACTTCTTTTGCCTTTTCTCTTACTTCATTTATAGGTACCTCATAGTACCCTTGAAAATAGTGAGGTGTAAGTACTAATTTACTAGTTCCTCCCTCTACCGCTTGCCTTAACATATTTAATGTCATTTCTCTTGATTTAGAACCATCATCAATATTCCAAATCAAATGAGAATGTAAATCAACCATTTTAAACCTCCAGCTTACAATTTATAATGGATAATTATCCATTAAAGACTTTAGGTTGTTAAACTCTTTTCTCCATAGTAATAGTAGTATTTATTTCTACTTGCTTCTACTCCATTTAAAACTGTTCCAATTATATTTGCATTAACTTGTTTTAAAAGATTTAATGTATTTTCAACTGAATCTTTCTTTGTCTTTTCTGCTCTAACTACTAATATAGTTCCATCAGCCTTAGTAGAAAGAATTTGTGAATCTGTAACAGCTTGTACTGGTGGAGTATCTAATATTACATAATCAAAGCTTTCTTTAAGTGTTTCTAATAATTTTCCCATAGTTTTTGATGAAAGCATCTCTGATGGATTAGGTGGTATTTTACCTGAAGGTAATACTACTAAATTTTTATTATACTTATGGGCAGCATTAATTAAATCAGCCTTTCCTACTATTACATCTGATAATCCAACTAAGTTTGATATTCTAAATTCTTTATGTAAACTTGGTTTCCTTAAATCACAATCTATCAACATAACTTTTTTATCACCTTGAGCCATACATAAGGCTAAGTTTCCAGCTGTTGTTGTTTTTCCCTCACCTGGCTCTGAGCTAGTTACTACTATTACCTTATATTCCTTATCAAAGGATGAATATTGTATATTGGATCTTAAAGTTCTATAATTTTCTGCTGCTATTGATTTAGGCTCTTTTTCAACTATAAACATAACTTCCTCCTATGATTCCTTTATTGTAGGTATTGATCCAATTACAGGAATATCTAATTCTCTTTCTAATTGATCCTTATTTTTAAAGGTATTATCTAAGAATTCTAATAAGAAAGCTAATCCAACACCTACCATTAACCCTAATAAAAATGCAATTGCAATATTCATTTTCTTATTTGGGCTAATGGGGCTTTCTGGTAATTGTACAGATTCTATAACTTGAATATTTCCATTTGTTACTAACTTCTTTGAAGTTTCTATAAATTCATCAGATATTGCTTCAATAACTGTCTTTGCTTCTTGAGGATTAGTACTTGTATATTTAATTTGTAATATTTGTGTATCTGTAACTGTAGTAACAGTTAAGTTATTTAATACAACACCTGCATCTAATTTAAGACTAGTACTCTTTAATCCCCTGGAAACTAAATCTCTAGATTTAATAGTTTCAGAATAAGTTTTCATAAGCTTTTGGTACATAAGTACATCATTTTGACTATAAGCTTGATTATCACTTTCATCTTTTCCTATAAAAACCTTAGTACTTGCTTCATATTGAGGTTTAATAATAAAAAAACTAAATGCTGCTGAAATTATAGTTGCTATTAATGTAATTGATACTATCATTAGCCATCTTTTCTTTAATGCTTCAAATAGCTCGTCCAATCTTATTACTTGTTCTTCCAATCTTTCTCCCCCTAGCTAAATTTCGTCATTAAGTTTGAATGTAAACAATATATATTTAAAATAGTATTTTAATAATTACAACGCCATATTTTTATTAATTTTACCAATAATTACATATTTATTTAACACTTTCCTTTTGCTTTTTAAATTATATCACAATATATAGATTTTTATTTAAAAAATTTTCTACATATTCCGATGTTTTCCACTTTTTTATATTTAAATTTTAATTATTTTTATAAATCTCCGTAAAAATATATATTTTTTTTGCATTTTTTGAGTTTAATTCACTATTACTCTTAAAACCAATAAAATTTTACTGATTTTTAACTTAGCTGTTTTTCTTTTTCTTTTTTAGATTTTGTAATTTTATTTAACTCACTACTTTTATTTAAAATATACAAAGACTTCTTACTTATATTTTCTATATTTTTATTTATACCGTCTCTATCTTTAATTATATTTTCTTTCTTTGTTACCTCTTCATAGCCAACAAAACTATATATATCTTTTTTCTTTAAAATTTTAGCTGTTTTTAAAACTTTTTTACCATCCGCTCCATTAAAACTATTTATATCCAATTGAAATAAACATTTTTCAGCTAATAGCTTGTTTATATTTTTATAATTATCTCTTATTTGTGGTATTTTTTCAGGTGCTACTATTATAGGCACATACTCCCTTAAAGTAAGCTCATATATAATTTCTAATAATTCATTTAATGAATTACTTTCTTCAACCTTTAATAAAATATACTCACTTTCATTAATCGTTCCTAATTTACCTTCTAAAAAATCCTTAATGTTATCAAAGTTATCTCTTAATAAACTAGCAGAGTATAACTTTAAATCTATTTTATTTTCGTATAAATATTTATTTAAATCATCAACTATATTTTTAACTTCACTAATAGAGCTTTTAGATTCTTCATCAAAATAGGCTGGTGCAATAACTAACCTAGTAATTCCTAAACTAGTTGCTTCTTCAATTTTTTTTAATACATACATTATATTAAATTCATTTTTTATTACCATATCTCTCAAAATTAAATTCATAAACAATTATCTCATCCCCCATTTGAATAATAATAACAATGACTATTATAGGGTTATTTTTACAATAAACAAGGTATTTTGTTTTACATTATTCTCCAAAAATCTCACTTTATTGTATTATCTTTAACGAATACTTAACTTTATTGAATATACAAACTATCATTTAGTATTTATCTATTATTAATAGTTATATCTTTAATTTAATTTATATTGAGATTCAACTTAGAATTGAAATTTTTAAAATTTTTCTGTTTTTTTGTCTACAAGTTTATTTAATAATTTTCTAATTTTAAGCTATATTTATATATATTTCATTACTATTTCTTTTTAAAAATTATAAATTTAATATTCTGAATTTTAAATATTTATTTAAAAACTCATTTTCTGAGTAAATTTTTTTTTCTCAATTCCCTCTTTTTCAGGGTACTTACTTTATGAAAGGAAATTTAGGAGGTGGGTTCATGGAAAATTTAATTATAAGAGCTAAAAATAATGATAACTCTGCAAAGGAAGAAATAATAAATATGTATTATCCATTAATCGTTAAGGAAAGCAAAAGGATATTTTTAAAGAATAGAACCTTTGAGGATATAGTTCAAATTGGAGCTATTAGTATTCTTAATTCTATAAGACTTTTTGATTTATCTAGAGGAGTTGATAGCTTTAGTTCTTATGTACTTTGGAGTATAAAAAATGGATTTATAAATATTATAAGATCAGAAGCTAAGTATAATGATGAAATAAGCCTAAATGTATATTGTAAAGATACTACTGATGTGGAAATTGTAGATAGCTTAATTGATGAAAACATAGATGTTGAAGATATAGCCATTACTTCTGCTTTTTATGATGAGATTTTATTTGCCTTAAATAAACTCGATATTGAAGAAAGAGAAATTATTAAGTTCTTATATATCGATAATGATACAGCTAACTTAAGTAAGTATGCAAGATTTGTAAACAAAGATTATTATTACTGCTCCTGTTTGAAGAAAAGAGCCTTGGAAAAGCTTAGACACTTTTTAATTAAGAATGAAAAATGAAAAATTGAGGTGAAAACTCCTTTCGGAGTTTTGGGAATTAAATTAATAAGGCTGTCCTTGTGGACAGCCTTATTAATTTAAGTTTAGTGCTACAATTTAGTTGTTAAGTAAAGTTTCTTTTAGTGTTTTAATAACCTTATCTTTCATATATCTTGCTTTATGGTATTCTATATTTTTATCTTCTGAGTAGGATTTTAGGGTTTTATTTTCTATATATATTGACTTAAGCATGCTTCTATCTTCTTCTTTTAGTAAGCTTATTGCTTTTTCTAAGTTTTTCTTATTATCTTTTTTAATATAATCTTCTTGGATGTCTACCTCTTTATCTATAATATCCTTAATATCTATAAAGTTTGCAATTTCTTTTGATTCTTTATCTCTGTAGTAGTGTTTAGTAGCTTTTTCTATTTCTTTATAAATAGAGTTTCTAACAGCTTCCTTTACATAGCTTGGAAATGAGTTGATTAAGGTTATATCGAATTTATTAACTGCATTTATTACTCCTAAATTTGCAACTTGTCTAATATCCTCAAAGTCGTAACCATAAATATAAAAACTGATAACTGTTTTATTGATTAAAGGTTGAAATTTATTTAGTATTTCTTCCATAGCATTCTTATCACCTTGTTTTGCATTGTTTATTAAATTTTCCATAATTTCTCTAGTAGGGACACTCCCTACCTACCCTCCCATTTATAATATTTATATTAACTGCCCTTAATATGTTTTTATTATACCAAACACATGTTCTCAACGCCATTATTTTCTATCGCAATTTCTGACATATTCCTTAATACTAATTGAGTCTTACTTTCAGTTATACTTTGTATTTTTCAACTTTTAATATTATACTAGTTATAGTGATAATTTTTTCTTTGGGAGGGATATATTTGAAAAAGAATATAAAATTAATATGTATAGATATGGACGGAACATTATTAAATAGTAAACATGAAGTAAGTGAGAGAAATAAAGATGCTTTAAAGAAGGCAAAAGAACTTGGTGTAAATATTGCAATAGCTACTGGTAGATTATTTTGTTCTGCAAGATATTACTCTGATATTATAGGTGTAGATACTGCTGTCATAGCTTCAAATGGAGCTTATATAAAAACTAATTATGAAGATATAGCTCTTTTAGAAAATCCTATGCCTAAGGATGTAGCTATTAAGATTTATAATATAGTTAAAAAATATGGTCTTTCTGTGAATTTTAATAGTTGGGATACTTTAATTAGAGAATATCCAGTTCCCAAAACTCATACTTATTACATTATGAATAATTTTTTACCAGAAGAAAAGCAAGTAAAATTCATAATAAATAGTGATAACTTTGTTAATGCCATTGAAGCATTTGAAGGAAATATATTAAAGGGAATAGTAATAGAAGAAAAAGAAAACAAAGATCATCTTTGGGCTGCTAAAAAAGAATTAAAGAGTATCTTTGGTGATGAGCTTCATATAGTTAGCTCTGGAAATGATAACTTTGAAATTATGATTGGCTCTTCCTCAAAAGGAAATGCTGTATCCTATTTAGCTAAAAGCCTAAATTTATCACCAGAAGAAGTTATGTGTATAGGTGATTCAGAAAATGATTTATCTATGATTAATTTTGCAGGAGTTGGAGTTGCCATGGGTAATGGCTTAGACCTACTAAAAAATGCTGCTGATTATATAACTGATACTAACAATAATGATGGAGTGGCTAAGGCAATTGAGAACTTTGTTATCAATGCATAATTCATAATGGGTAATGCATAATTAAGGAAATAATTTGTTCAAAATTATAGAAAAACAAAAACTCCCCGAAGGGAGTTTTTTTCATTAATTCTTCATTTTATCTTCTAAATTTTACATGTATATCTTTCTAAAAATGCAACTAAATTATTAACTGTTTCCATATCTTTTCTTTCTAAGTCTGTAGGTTGAAGCTTGATATTAAAAACCTCTTCTATTTTTAATAATACTTCAATAATCCCTAAAGAATCTAAAAGACCTGCTTCAAAAAGATCTAAATCTAAATCCTCCCTTATTTCATCTGTTCCTGTAACTTCTTCCAAAATATCTAATACCTTATCTAACATAAAAATTCCTCCTATATTTTTTATCTAAAAAGCCATCCTGAGAATAATAGCAGTCCAAAACATGCAACATTAAAGTTAATAACAATTTGTACATACTGGAACCATTTTTCTTTCTTATGCTTTTTATAATACTTCCATTTTCTTTGAATTATATCAGTTAAGACTAATACCACTCCTTGATATAAGCCATAAATAATATAAAATAAGCTTAATCCATGCCACACTCCCATAACTAGCATAGTTATGATTTGTGCTACATGAGAAGCAGTAAACCTACTTTTAAATCGTTTCTTTCTCATAGAACTTAATACTATTCTTGAGTATATATAATCTCCAAACCACTTTGATAATGATATATGCCATCTTGTCCAGAATTCCTTCATATCCTTACTTAGGAATGGTTTATTAAAGTTATCTGGAGTTTTTACTCCTAATATATAGCTTGTACCAACCGCAAATGAACTATAACCTGCAAAATCAAAAAATAAATACATGCTATAAGCATACATATAGTTTAGTCCATTAAAAAATGTTATACTTTCTGGAATCTTACTCATCCATAAAGTATTAATTAAATACGCTAAAACAAACTTATATCCTAATCCAATAATTATTTTTCTTATACCGACATATAAATAATCATCTAAATACTCATTTTTATCTATAGTTTTATTTAAATCTTCTTCAAATCTTCTATATCTATCTATAGGCCCTGAACTTAAAGTTGGGAAAAAGATTATAAAATATACTAATGTTGAAAACTTAACTTCTTTTATAGCTCCATCATATATTTCAATAATCATTTGTATAGCCTTAAAGTTTAAATAAGATAATCCAATAAAACCTATAGGTCCAAAGCTTGTAAGTGCCGATGTTTTAGTAATTATTACTGGTAGCATAGATGCAAGTAAGGCCAAATAATATATTATCTTACTTTCAGTTTTTCTTCTTATAAATAAATAAGCATATATTACTGTAAATTCACCTACAATAAACATAATAAATAAAAGTAAATTATATTTTCCTGTACCAACTATTAATCCCACCATAAGTATTGATATTAAAACACCATAATTCTTTATATTCTTTCCTCTTATACCTAATATTATTGCTGGTATAAAGGATAACAGTAATATATATAGGTATAAGTAATCTCCATATTGTGCTAATTTCATTACTTAATTTCCTCCATAAGTTTCTTTCTATCTACTTTTCCATTTGTATTTATTGGAAATTCATTTATAACTTTTATATTCCTAGGAACCATATATGATGGAATGTATTTTTTTAATTCATCTTTTATTAATATTGAATTTTTCAAGCTACTTAATCCATTATCTTCTTTTAAAGTTACAAAAGAAGATAAATGTGATATTTTTTCATCTTTGTAAACTGGTAATACAACACAATTATTTATATTTGATACTTTTCTAAGATTATTTTCAATATCTTCGATTTCTATTCTAAATCCATTTAACTTTATTTGAAAATCCTTTCTACCACAATAATACAAAATTCCATTATCATAATAAGCCATATCACCGGTTTTATATCCTCTAAGAATTTGTCCATTTATAACTTCTGTAAAGAAAACCTTACTAGTCATCTCTTCGTTATTGAAATATCCCTTGCTAATACTTTTACTTAATGCTAATAACTCACCCTTTTCTCCATCTTTAACTTCATTATTTTTATCATCTACGATTTTTAATATTCCACCTTCTAGAGGATATCCAATTGGAATAGATCTTTCATCTTCAAGCATTCCTTCTGTTACATCAATTGCTGATAATAATACTGTCCCTTCAGTCGGCCCATATCCATTTATAATTCTTACTCCTTTAAATCTTTCCATTAATTCTTTCACTAACTTTTTAGAGAGTACTTCTCCTGCAAAAAAGAATGTTCTTAAATTAGGCATTAAGTTACTATTGAAGTTTACGTCTCTAATACACATTTCTGCTAAAGCAGGCGTTGAAACCCAATACTTTATATTTGACTCATTTAAAGTATTAAATAAAAGCTTAAAATTCTCTAGAGTATTCTTAGATAAACTATTTAACGTTTTACCATGTATTAATCCTAAATATATTGGTATAACAGATACATCAAAGGAATATGAAACTTGGTTCATCATAACATCTTCATTCTCATCTAAATCCATATATTTTCCGAACCAATCATTAAAAGAATCTAAATTATTTTTACTTATTTGTACTCCTTTTGGTTTTCCTGTACTACCAGATGTAAATAGAATATATGCATTTTCATCATCTTTAACCCAATTTTCAACTAATCCTGACTCACTCTTTATATTTTTAATTATATTTTCTATATCTTTTTTACTATAAGAGCCATCTAAAGCTTCTTCTGTAAAGTTCACTACTACCTTTGCATCTACTTCATTAATTACTTGTTTAACTCTCTCTATTGGAAATGTTACATCCAGCGGTACATATGCTCTTCCTGATTTTAGAGCTGCTAACATTAAAACTAAAATTAAATTATCTTTATTGCCATGTATAACAATAGGCGATCTATCTTGTCCAAATTCTTTTATAAAGTATGTCGCCATTGAATCTGACATTTCATCTAATTCCCTATAAGTTAATCTCTCCCCATCACATATTACAGCTAACCTTCCTTGTGTAGAATATTTTTTTACACTCTCTAATAGTCTCATAATTAATCTCCTTAACCTAACTAAAATTGGTTGTATATAAATGGTAAATCTTTCATTGTTGATAAAACAAATATTAAGAACATAGAAATAAGAACTATAGTTAAAATAATACTATCAAAAAGTTCTTTTTTATCTTTCATTAAAGTACTTATACATTTCTTCATCTATATTTAACCATCCTTTCCAACCTAAATGCATTACATCACTTAAATAATATTTTTCATATTCTTTATTTTGTAAATTTAATACATCAAAATCATAATTTTTAGCTATTTCTTCCATGCTATTATAGAACTCAGTTCTTTTTTCTAATGTTAACCCTAAATGATCATAATATAGTCCATTTACTGGCATTAAAATAATCAATGGTTTAATATTATTTTCTTTGCAAACTTTAAGAAGAAATTTATAATCATCCACTTCTTTAGATTCTAATAAATCTATGTCTTTCCAACTATCTTTTAATGAGTCATATTTATCTCTTAGGTACGTATCATAGTAATTATCATCTACAAAAATATCATTATTGGTTACTTTTGATTTACCTTCCTCTTCAGCCTTTTTATACTCATCATTCCAATCTATGTCCTTTATAATTGTTTCATCTTTATCTTTCATTTCTTCTAATAATTTTACTGTTTGCACTTTATCTTTTATTCCTAAGATATATTCTTTTAAACTATAATATGGTTTCAATAAAGTTAATACTGATTTAGATATTATATTATCTCTATAATACAAATTCGCATATATTCTTTCTTCTCCATACTCTTCACTATCTTTCAATAACGCTGAAATTCTTTTTGCATAATATAACTTACTTTCTTTATCTATATTTTCATTATTAAAAAAATCATAAAATTGCTGTTCAGAAAAATTTACGGAAAAATCACTTCCATCTATTCCAGCTTTACTATCAAACCATTGTGCTGATATAACAATTGCGATTTTATCTTTATCATTTAAATCATCTATATTGCTCAATATAGTAGCATGTTGTAATGATTGTGTATACGCTCTTCCATAAATGCTTACATCATACTCTGCACCTTTAAAAGGAAATGTATTTATCGGATTTTGATCTACCGGTGATGATAATTCTGATGATCCAAAAATCATTAGATCTCCATCCTTCTTCATCTTATCCTTTAATACTCCACCTCTATCCCTAATAATTTGATTGTAAGTATGCTTTATAGATGTTATATCTTTTTTATTAATCATTTCACTATATTTATTATTTACTTCATAATTAAAATAGAAAATAAATATAATTATTATACCTATAGGTATTAAAAAGTATTTTATCTTTTTCACAAATATATCCCCCTAAAATATCCTATTTATTTTAATTTTATACGTACTTCTTATATTTTACCACCATATTTATATAATTTTCCAATAAATATTAAAAAAATAATTTTTTTATATATTTCTAAAAGTAAAAAAAGAATACCTATTTTAATTAATAATTAAAATAAGTATTCTTATAAACATATAAATAAAAAGTGCTTTAAGCACCTTTTATTTATAATTATAACTTATATATTTTTTCTCTATTATTTACAACATTCTTAGTTGCATTTCTTGTATCGTAAACTACTTTTGCTCTGTCTACTATATCTTCATAGTCGTAAACTGTGTGTCCAGTTGTAATAACTACTATATCTGACTCATCTATAACTTCTTTCCAATCTACTGAATGGTAAGTTTTATTTTTATACTTAGCTGTAGCACAGAAAGGATCGTTAACTATAACTTCTGCTCCGTTCTTTTCTAGTAATTCTATTACTTTAAATGATGGAGATTCTCTATAATCATCTATATCATTCTTGTATGCTAATCCCATTACTAATACTTTTGAACCATTTAAAGCTTTCTTTTGCTTATTTAGTATCTTCATTATATTTTCTAAAACGAAGTCTGGCATAGAATCATTTATCATACCTGAAGTTTCAATAAGTTGTGTATGATAATCGTATTCTTTAGCCTTCCACTCTAAGTAGAAAGGATCTAGAGGAATACAGTGTCCACCAAGACCTGGGCCTGGATAAAATGGCATAAATCCATATGGCTTAGTTTTAGCAGCATCTATAACTTCCCATACGTCTATTCCCATTCTGTTACAAAGGATAGCCATTTCATTTGCTAAACCTATATTTATATTTCTAAAAGTATTTTCTAATATTTTTTCCATTTCAGCTACTGCTGGTGAAGAAACTCTGTGTATTTCTCCTTCTAATACATTTTCGTATAATGCAGCTGCAACTTCTGTACATTCTTCAGTACATCCACCTACTACCTTTGGAGTATTTTTAGTGTTGTAATGCTTATTACCTGGATCTACTCTTTCTGGTGAGAATGCTAAGAAGAAGTCTTCTCCACATTTTAATCCACTCTTTTCAAGTATTGGTTTTAATACTTCTTCAGTAGTTCCTGGATAAGTAGTACTTTCAAGGATTACTATCATTCCCTTATGAAGGTATTTTGCAACATTTTCTGTTGATTTAACTACATAAGATAAATCTGGTTGCTTATATAAATCAAGTGGTGTTGGAACACAAATACATACTGTATCTACATCACTTATAAAACTAAAATCAGTAGTTGCTCTTAATGTTCCTTTTTGTGTTAACTCGCTTAATTCAGAATCAACTACATCTCCAATATAGTTTTGACCATTATTAACCATCTCTACTTTTTGATCTTGAACATCGAAACCTATAGTTTCGTATCCAGCTTTTGCTTTTTCTACTGCTAAAGGTAATCCAACGTAACCTAATCCTACTACACCAACTTTTGCAGTTTTATTATTAATTTTTTCTAATAATTGTTCTTTTAAAACTGACATTGTTTCTCCTCCTAAATTTAATGGAATCAATTATTTTAATTTACTTATTATATAATCAACTTGTTCTCTAGTTAATTCTGGATATACAGGAATAGCAAAAGTTCTGTGAGATAAGTATTCTGATACTGGCATATCCCCTTCTTTATATCCTAGGTTTTTATACACTTTTTGAAGGTGTAATGGTACTGGATAATAAACTCCTGTTGCAATTCCAGCTTCTTTTAATTTTTCAATAACTTCTTCTCTATTTTCTGATTGTAATATATACATGTGATAAACATGTTCATTATAATCCTTAGCTACTGGAGTTACTAAATCATTATTTTGTAAAGCTTCATTATAAACTCTAACTATTTCTCTTCTCTTAGCATTCCACTTATCTATTTCCTTTATTTTAACATCTAAGATTGCTGCTTGAATTGCATCTAATCTAGTATTAAAACCAATTAAATAATTATAATACTTAAGTGGATTATAAACTGTATCATTAGCTCCTTCTGCTTTTTGAACTTCTTCTTGTATATTGTTAAGCAGGTTATAAGCCTTTTGACCATTTTCTCCACTACCATGAGTTCTTAGAGCTCTTGCAATAGTTGCAATTTCATCATTATCTGTAACTATCATTCCACCATCACCAGCACAACCTAAGTTCTTAGTTGGGAAGAATGAAAAACATGCTACATCTCCTAATGAACCTATTTTTCTTTCTTTGTATTTTCCACCTATAGCTTGGCAAGCATCTTCAATAACCATTAAATTATGCTTTTTAGCTATTTCATTTATTTCATCCATATCTGCACTTTGACCAAATATGTGAACTGGCATTATAGCCTTAGTTTTTTCAGTAATTTTTTCTTCAATTTTAGTTGTATCTATATTAAAAGTTTCTTTGTCTACGTCTACAAATACTGGAGTTCCTCCTACTGCTGATATTGCTTCAGCTGTTGCAAAGAAAGTAAATGGAGTTGTTATAACTTCATCCCCCTCACCTATTCCTATTGCTTTTAAAGAAAGAACTAAAGCATCAGTTCCATTACCTACTGATATTGCATGCTTAACTCCTATATAATTTGCAAATTCTTTTTCAAAATCTAATACTGTTTTTCCCATTATGTAATTAGCTGAAGATAATATTCCTAAAGTAGCTTCATTTAATTTATCAGCTAATGAATCATATTGAGCTTTTAAATCTATTAAAGGTATATTCATAGTTATACGCTCCTTTATATTCTATTTAATAGAAAACTAACATTATTATTTTATCACAATTATTAATATATATAAACTTTTTCATATAAATTTATAGTATAAGTTACTACATAATATTTTTAACTTCTTTAATTAACTCTTCAGCAATATATTCTACATCTTTTAAATCTAAAGTACTATAAACTGGAAGAGAGATTTCATTTACATATTGTGCATAAGCATTTGGATAATCTTCAATTTTATATCCTAAATTCTTATATAATGTAAACATTGGTAATGGCTTAAAATGAACATTAGTTGAAATTCCTTTTTCTGCTAATTTTTGAATAAGTGTATTTCTTTTCTCTTCACTAAATCCTTTAATTCTTAATGGATATATATGATATGAGCTTTCTGTTCCTTCACCATATTCGGTTACTGGTATTATACAAAATTCTTCTTTTTCTAAAATTCTTGTATAAGTATCAAATATTTCTTTTCTATACTTTAACATTCCTTCATATCTTGTTAATTGCACTCTACCAATAGCAGCATTTATATCTGTCATATTGCATTTAAATCCATCTGTAATTATATCATATTCCCAAGCACCAGCTTTCATCTTAGCTAATGCATCTTTTGATTGCCCATGTAGAGAAGTAAATTTAAAGTCTTGGAATAAGTTTTCTCTTCCTCCAAAGTTATTATCATTATATGTTATAGCTCCACCTTCTGCAGTAGTAAAGTTTTTAACTGCATGGAATGAGAAAGTATGGAAATCACATTGTGCTCCAATCCTTTCTCCTTTATACTTTGCTCCAAAAGAATGAGCTGAATCTACTAAAATAATTATATCTTCTCTGTTTTTTTCTTTTAAAACTGCTTTTATTTTATCGTAATCACAAGGTATTCCTGCAAAATCTACAGGCATAATTACCTTTGTTTTTTCTGTTATTAATTCTGCCATTTTATCATAATCCATAAAGAATGAATCTTTAGCTAAATCGCAAAAAATAGGTTTTATACCTCTATGCACTGCTACACTTGCTGTTGCAGTATATGTGTAAGGAGTTGTTATTATTTCATCTCCTTCTTTTATATCAAGAACTTTAAGAATTAACTCCATAGCAGCCGTTGCACTATTTAATGCTACTGCCTTATTAGCTTCACAATATTCAGATAACTCTTCTTCAAATTTTGCTAAATTAGGTCCTGATGTAATCCATCCTGACTTTAATACTTCCACTACAGCATTAATTTCTGCTTCAGATATATCTGGAGGTGAAAATGGTATCTTCTTTATATTATCCATTACTTTCAATTCCTTTCACAATTATAATCAATATATTTTCAATTATATATTTATGATTATTAAAGTGCAAGTTTATTGGAATCATAGTCATATTTCTTAATAAAAAAGTAATTCTATATAATTTTGCTTATTCCGTCGAACTCATTCCAAGTCATCGCAAAATTAATAGATTCAATTCAGAGCTAAAGGAAGAAAATTATAAAACCTTATTCACAGTGTAACACTTTTATAATTTTCCTAAAGGGTAAAAAAATAAGATATGACTATTTACGTCATATCTTATTTCATTTAATTTGAACTTAATAAATCTCTTAAAGATTCTATTACATTTGCATTAATTCCATAACCAGCTTGTACAACTAAATTTGTACTTTTTCTTGAAAGAATACTTCTTTGTGTTGCTGTTAAATCATTATTAGCTAGTACTACCGGTGAATTTTCTAATGCAGCTATTGGACCTGCACTTAATGCATCTATTAATTGAAGTCCTTTTGATACGTAAACTTTATTTGTTGAAGATCCATAGAATTTATCAATAATAAAAGCATTTGTTTCGTATCTTGTACTACCACCTATTCTATTTCCGCTTATATCATTTGTAGTTATCTTATTAACCTTATTTAACACACTATCATTTACTGCTGTAGTTCCACCTATAATATAGGCATTTTTTATTTTTTCTCCACTTAACCAATTATATATGGAAGAGTTTATACTATTACTTCTAACTAAAATTATAGGCATCCTATCTCTACCTGATACTGGTGCAATTGAAAGAGCATCTGCTTCACCTAATCCATTAGTTACTACAATATTTTCAATATTATAAAGATTAGAATCTATATACTTAGCAACTAATAATGATGTTTCATATCTATCGCTTCCACCTAATCTAGTTATTTTAGAAACTCCAAGACTTAATAATTGTTTTTCAACTTCTTGATTTATTACTGTTGTTCCTCCAACAATAATTACATTTTTAACTCCAAGTCTTTTTATTTCATTCTTAGTAACTTCTGGTATATTGTTTTGCTCTACTAATAATAATGGAGATTTATAGTAAGTTGCAATTGGAGTTGCTGTAAGTCCATCAGCTAATGCATATCCACCTGCTATTACTATTGTTTCTGAAGTATTGAATTTACTCTTACTTAATTCAACTGCTGTATCATATCTTCTATCACCAGCTCTTACATCAAGTCCTGGTCTAAATACATTAACTCTAGAAACAGAATCAACTGGAACATATGCCTTTGAATCCCAACTATATTGTCCATTATAACTTGTTCCTTTAGGAAAGTTAGTATCTGGATTTATTTCATAGTACTGAGCTCCATTTATAGTTACTATATCTAAACTATTTAATATAACCTTTGAATCAGTTAAAAGATTATATAATGCTTGTCCGCTTTTATTTATTACTAAACTGTTATTTTTTGCATAAGCAATTGTATTAGAATTAGTATCTCTTAAATCAGAATTTCCACCTGATAAATATCTATCTACTCTATAAGCATAACTTGATGCCTTTTCTCCCCAGAATGGGTCTGATGCATATCTTACATTTACACCTATATACTTGTTTCCTAGTGTTGCCCCATTATATCTATAATCAGCTGGATTAGAATAACCATTTGAAATATAGTTTTTTGAAAAATCTAAAACTGAATCTTTAGCTGATGCATAAGTAGCTGCACTACTTGTTCCATCATAAGCTTTTATACCAAATAGATTATTTCTTAAAATTGCATGATCTGATGTACCGCCTGCTGACTCATTCATTGCAACTGCCAACATTAATAAGGCATTAACTCCATAAGTTTCTTCTGCTTCTTTAAATGCTTGTCCTAATCCTCTTAGCTTTGAATTTGAACTTGTATTATTGTTAATATATTTATCTAATTCATCTGCAGAATATATAGTTTTACTTCTAAATGAAAGGTTTTGATAATATAAGTGATGTGGGTTGGATGAGTTTACAGCTCCACTTCTAATTCCAGCTTTATAATCACTTATAAGTGTAGATAACGCATTTTGAATATTTCTTCCATCATAAAAGTACATTCCATCATAGCTTAAGTACTTAATTCCCTCTGTTAGATAGCTTGGAGCTTTACCTATTAATATACTCCATCCTGTACTTCCTGTTAAGTCACTACTGATATAATGATATAACTCTCCATTTGAAACACTGTAGTAACTTGGATTCTTAACTTGATTTAATGGAATTACTTGCATATCGTAATTTCCTGAGTTTGTATTATTGCTAATCCAACCTTCTCTTCCATTAACTAATACTTTAGCTGAAGTTCCACTATATTCTAATATTGGAGCATCGCTAACATATCCTGGATTAACATATGTAACGAGATTATTTAGACTCGGACTATCATATATGTTTATGTTTTTTACAACATTTGAATTATTTTCAAATTTAGTAATCCTCGCCATTTCATTAGTAGAATATACAACTTGTCCATAATTATTAATTACTGCTGGTAATGTATTATTACTATCTAATGTTTCTTGTGGCAATTCATTTGCCACACTTATAGCTTCTTCTAAATTGTTAAATGAATCTATAAATTCATAACTTCCATCACTATAAGCAAGTGTTAATTCATACTCGTCATCAGTTAAAGGTACTAATACTTCCATATCCTTTTGAGCTTCTATCATAAGTTGATACTCAATACTATCTTCATCAATTCCTTCAACTACGTTTTCTTTTGCTAAAGAAAAGGGACTTACTTGATTAATGCTAACTTTTTGATATTTTGTTCCCTTTAAATCGTTGTTTTCTTTAACTTCATTAGTACTTTGAAGTTCATTACTTTCATCTTTAGTTTCTACTAAATTATTTTGAGATTCTTCATTTCCATCCTGAATACCATCTGTAGTATTTTGAGCATCCTCATTTTCATCTTGTGTATCTACCATATTATTTGGAGATTTCACATTTTCACTCTGAGTTTCTGATACATTTTCTGAAGATATATTCACTTCTTTATCATCTGTTTCTGCTTTAACACTTAAGTTAGGTAACAAAATTGATACTATTAGTGCTTGTGCTATTATTCTTTTAATTTTTTTTGCTTTCACTTACCAACTCTCCTTTCCTATTATAGAATACCAAGACAAATCTATTTATTCAATATTACATCCATAATAGTAATAATTTTTACATATTTTTCCCTATTATTTACTAAAAATTAACCATAAAAATATTTAAATCTTGAAAAAAGTAAAAAATAAAAGAGTTATACCAAGTACAACTCTTTTATTATTTAATTTTTGAACATTCCTCTTATAAAGCCTACTCCTATACTACAATGAATTGTTAAATATATTAATAAAAGTTTAAATGGATTTTTACCAAATGCATACTTAAAGTAAAATACTAAGTACAATATTAAATACGGTATCATACTTAACATAATAAAAATAGGAGTCTTAATTAATAATATTAATGCTAATATGTTGTAAATAACAAATACTGATGGAACTATAGTGAATATACTAAACTGTTTTTTATCTTGTTGAATTACTTTAGCTTCCCAATATCCATAATTATACATCTGTTTCCTAATTGCAGGATAATTATCTCTTGTAAAATAAGTGAATTTAATTATTGGATCAAATAATATTTTTCCTCCATTAGCAATTATTCTTTTATTTATATCATTATCTTGGTTTTTAACAAGCTCTTCATTGTATCCACCTACTTCTCTTAAAACAGAAGTTTTGTAGCATCCAAAACTAGCGGTATCTACTAATTGCTTTTTATTTGAGTATCTATATGAAGATACTCCACCACCAAATAATGTTCCTCTTGCTAAAGCATAATATTTACCTATAGTAGTCTTAGCATCGAACTTTATTTTTCCTCCAACACAGTCAACATCATTTTCTTTCATTGACTCTATACTATTTTTAATGAAATCTGGATCGTAAGTTGCATGTGCTCCAACTACAAATGAATACTCTGTATCTGAATTTTCTATTCCAATATTAAAAGCTGCTGCTTGTATTCTTTTTGGATTATCAAAAAGCTTTATATTATTAAACTCCTTCATTAACCCCTTCACTACTTCTGTAGTTTTATCAGTAGAACTCCCATCTATTATAAATATTTGATATTTATCCTTTTCATAAGATTGTTCTTCAAGACTTCTAATGCATCCTTCTATATATTTCTCTTCATTATATGTTGCTATTATTATAGTTGCGTCCATGAATTTTCCTCCTTGCCATTCCCGTAATCAATCTTCTCTAATAAAATATTTTATTAGTATATTAATAATATTCAAAGGAAAAGATCGCATTTCAATATAATTATTTTTAATAGAATTTACTAAATCTATATTTATGATCGATATGATAACATTTTACTTCAAAAATAAAGAATAGGGAATATTTTTATTCCCTATTTTTAAATTATTCTTCGCTTTTACCTACTCCTGAAAGTACTAAGCCTTTATTGTGGTCTAATGCCCAGCTAATACCCCAGTCATTTTGGAATATAAGGATATTTCTATCTTTGAAGTCCTTAACTTTTTTAGTATCTGAAGTTAAGTTTAGTTTTTCCATATCTACATCTTTATTTTCTATCCATCTTACGTATCTAAATGGAAGTCTATCCATCTTTATATCAACGTTGTATTCATTTTTTAATCTGTATTCTAGAACTTCAAATTGAAGTACACCAACAACTCCAACTATAATTTCTTCCATACCTACAAAGGATTCTCTAAATACTTGAATTGCTCCTTCTTGTGCTATTTGAGTAACACCTTTTACGAATTGTTTTCTCTTCATAGAATCTACTGGTCTAACTCTTGCAAAGTGTTCTGGTGCGAAGGTTGGAATTCCTTCGAATTTAAATTTCTTTGATGCTGAACATAGAGTATCTCCTATTGAGAATATACCTGGGTCGAATACTCCAATTATATCTCCTGCATAGGCTTCTTCTACTATTTCTCTATCTTGTGCCATAAATTGTTGTGGTTGAGAAAGTTTAATTTTCTTACCACCTTGCATATGATAAACGTCTGAACCTTTTTCAAACTTTCCTGAACAAATTCTCATAAATGCAATTCTATCTCTATGAGCCTTATTCATATTTGCTTGTATCTTAAATACAAAGGCAGAGAAGTTATTATCAAATGGATCTATTTCTCCAATACTTGAATGTCTTGGAAGTGGTGCTGTAGTCATATCTAGGAAGTGCTCTAAGAATGGCTCAACTCCAAAGTTAGTTAATGCTGATCCAAAGAATACTGGTGTTAATTCTCCTGATCTAACCTTTTCTAAATCTAACTCATCTCCAGCTATATCTAGAAGTTCTATATCTTCCATTAGCTTATCGTGAAGAGCTTCCCCTAAAATTTCTCTAAATTTAGGATCATCTACTGAACCTTCAATAGAATCTACTGCGCTTTGACCGTGGTTTCCTGCTGAAAAGGCAATAATTCTATTGTTGTCCCTTTCGTAAACTCCTTTAAACTCTTTACCTGAACCTATTGGCCAGTTCATTGGATATGTTTTTATTCCAAGTTCATTTTCTATTTCTTCTAATAATTCAAATGGGTCCTTAGCTTCTCTATCTAACTTGTTTATAAAAGTAAATATAGGCATTTCTCTAAGGGATGCAACATGGAATAGTTTTCTAGTTTGATCTTCTATACCTTTTGCTCCATCTACCACCATAACTGCACTATCTGCTGCCATAAGCGTTCTATATGTATCTTCTGAGAAGTCTTGGTGACCTGGTGTATCTAATATATTTATACAATGTCCATTATAATTAAATTGCATTACTGATGAAGTAACTGAGATACCTCTTTGCTTTTCTATTTCCATCCAGTCAGACACTGCATGAGTTGAAGCTTTTCTAGCCTTAACTGAACCTGCAAGTCTTATAGCTCCTCCGTATAATAGGAACTTTTCTGTTAATGTAGTTTTACCTGCATCTGGGTGGGATATAATAGCAAAGGTTCTTCTCTTTTCTATTTCATTTATATAATCTGCCAAGGGCTTTTCCTCCTTAAAATAAAATTAAGTTTATCTCTATTTCTCTAGTTATTCATTATACCCTAAAGTAATTAATTTTAAAATGAATTTTTAACTCTTTTGTTACTATTTTTAGTATTTATTTCATCTATAAAAAATAAATCCATGCACTAATTTTAACTTAATGCATGGATTTAAAATACTCTTAATTTAAATTAAGCATGTCTTTTTTTTCTAAATAACATAGCTCCACCAACAACAACTACTCCTGTTGCTAAAACTAATATTATTGTGCTAGATACTCTTGAACCTGTTGCAGGTAACTTTGGAACATCTGAAGGATTTCCAAGCTCCTTATTCAATAATTTTGTAACATTAACAAGATCTTTTAAAGCTTTATCTACTTCTTGTTGTGTTGCATTTTTATCCTTAATAACTTTATCTGCTGTTTTTAATGCTGATTGATATTTTTCCCAGTTTTCTTTTGAATGATTTGCTTCTTTATAATATGCTAAGCTTTCTTTATAGAATTTTTCTAACTTAGATTTATCTACCTTAGAAGCTTCTGGTTTTTCTGTTTCTACTTCTACTAAATTACCTTTAGCTGTCTTTAATGCTGATAGAGCATTATCTATTTCTGATTGTGTTGCTCCATTATTATATGCATCTTTTGCTGCCTTTAATGCACTTATAAATGTATCTTTTTCAGCTCCATCTTTGTATTTATCTAAGTCTAGCTTTTCATATTCTGCAATAAGAATTCCTAATTCACTTCTATCAATGTTTTCTTGTTCTGGTGATTCTACTAAATTATCTTTAGCTGTCTTTAATGCTAATAGAGCATTATCTATTTCTGATTGTGTTACTCCATTATTATATGCATCTTTTGCTGCTTTCAATGCATTTATAAATGCATCTTTTTCAGCTCCATCTTTGTATTTATCTAAGTCTAGCTTTTCGTATTCTGCAATTACAATTTCTAATTCGCTTTTGTCAACTTCTTCTACATCTAGTAATTTTAATGCTGCTTGTGCCTCTGTAAGAGTTTTAACTGCATTATTTATTTCATCTTGTGAAGCTGCATTATTTATTAATGCTTTTGCATCTTCTAATGCTTTTACAAATACGTCTTTTTCTGCTCCATCCTCATACTTAGTTAAATCAACCTTTTCTGAGTTTGTAATAGCTTTTTCTAATTCTGTATAATCTAAAGCCTTATTTCCAACAGTTACTGTAGCTTCTGCTGTTAGACCTGCTGCATTTGTTATTTTAATCTTAGCAGTTCCTAAGTTTATTGCTGTTAGAACACCATTTTGATCTACTTTTACTACATTTTCATCAGAAGAACTCCATACTATACCTTTTAAAACAGTATTTTCTGGATGCTTTGGAGTTAATGTAGCTTTATCACCTATATTCATTGTTACATCTTCTAAGCTTACAGTATCTGCAACCTTGTGTAGCATAATTGGTGCAACTTCTGCTATTGCTGCAAAATTTCCTTTACCTTTTTCTACATAAATTTTAATTGTTTTTGCAGTAAGCACTTGATTAAACTTAGCAGTTATCCATGCTCCTCCTTGCATCTCTGCATCTGAAACAGTAATAGAATCTGATGTTTCTAAAATATTTCCTTCTGAATCTAAAATTTCATATTTGAATTGTTGTACAATACCATTGTTTGCACTTGGTCTTTGTTGGAATTTAAATCCTCCAAATTCCATTTCTTTTCCTAGATCCACAGTTAATATTGCTGGATTAGCTTGACTTACAGTAAATCCTGTGCCATTCCATTTTGAATGCCAATAAGTAGATGAATTTCCATCTGTGGCTGCAGAAGCTACTCCACTTCCTGCTCCTTCTCCTGTTGCTTCTTCTGTATTCGCACTAGAACTTATGCTGCTCAATTCTTCTCTTGGAATATCTATTACAACATCATCCACAATTTTCATTTCAAATACAACTTCTTTTCCATCTGGAAGTGTTGCTGTAATAGTTGCATTTCCTGCTTTTAATGCTTTTATAACATTTGCATCTTTATCTACAACTGCTACTTCTTCATCACTTGATTTCCACTCAATTTTATCTAAACCACTTCCATATATTGTAGCAGTTTCTCCCTTATAAAGATTTGTACTTGATATTGTAGCTGCAACAGCATCTTTATCTTCTGTGATTACAAGATTGTCTAAAGTAAAATCTGTTTGTCCCATAGAACCGCTTCCTGCTTTACTTCCATTTTCATAAAGACCAATCCAAGTTTGTCCGCTTCCACTACCAATTACTTGCATCTTTACATGGTTTGTTTCTCCACGAGCTGCTGCAAGATATTGTTCTTCTGTAGGAGCTGTATAATTTGTTCCTTCTCCAATAACCATAGCATATGCTTTATCTGGTCCTGATTGATAATCAAATTCTACATTATATACTTTTCCTGCTTCAAAATGGAAATTTTGTGGAAGTGTTTGATAAATTATTCCATTATTTGCACCGTGATGCTTTAATGACCAATTTCCTTCTATTACATCATCAATTACTCTTCCATTCCATCCTGCTTGTGTATATGGCTCATTTAATTGTGATAAATGTGTTACAGGATCTGAAATTCCTTGTGCAGAACTTAATACAAATGGATATAATCCTTGTACTACTGTTTCAAAATCCTGCTTAAATGTTCCATTTTCCTTAAAGTTATTTAATGTCTTTTCTACAATACGGATATCATCCATATAAGTAGATCCTTCTCCAGCTGCTCTAGATAAAGTTAATTCTGCTGTTTCATTTTCAGCTGTAAATGAAATTTGCATACGTTGCATTTTACTTCCATTCTTTTGGTCAGATTGTACATAGTTGTTTAAAATAGAACGTTCAGTATAGTTAGAAACTGTTTTGCTTCCTGTATTTACTTCTATACTTGCCTTTGCATCGCTATTATTTTCTACATATACTTCTGCTACATAATTTGTATTTTTCTTTAAACCTGTAATAGTTGTAGTTACAGATACATCTTCTGAAGGACTATTAAATGTTAGTCTTTGATCTCCTGTATTTGCCTTTTCTATTACAACTGATTCATTATTAATATCTCCTGACCATTCATCTGAAGATAATTTTTCTCCTGCTGCATACCCATTAAAGCCTGGGTCTACTACATAATCATATTCTCCAAAATCATTTTTTAGTTCTTTAACTTCAGAACCTTTTGATAATACGTATGCTGTTGCTGCTTTAGCTTCTAAAGTTACAGATCCATTAGTTACAGGAACACTTACTTCATTTATACGTCCTTGGTCAGATAGTTCATACATTACAACATTTCCAAGGCCTTCCCATCCTTCTGGAAGTTCCCATGTTGTTGTTCCCCCATCTAAATTCCAATGGTATAATTTTTCTGTTCCATCTTCATCTGTCCATGGTAATAAATAGGTAACATCATCTAATACTGCTTTACCATTTAAAGTTATTGTACGTTCAATATTATCGTCACTTCTTTGTTCTTCATTTCTTGTTACAATAACTGTATCTCCTACATCATTTTTTAATGTAATTTGTTTTTCATGATTTCCTACAGGTGATTGTCCTTCTTCATAGTTTTCCCAATCTGTTACATAGTAATGTTGTAAGAATTTAGTAGGTAGATTTTGATTAAATGTTTGCAATATATAGTTATTAAAATCTTTATCTCCACCCCATCCTTCAAATCCATAAAGTCTGTAACCTCCAAGTAATGGATTATCTGCTGTTCCTCCAAATGCAGGATAATTTAAAACTTGAGAGTCTCTTTGATCATTTCTAATGAAACGAATAATATCGCTGTTATAACCCTTTGAAGTTGCACCACCATAAACTGCATCTGTTGACCAGTGTTGCCATGTGGAGTCATACTCTCCTTGTGCACTAAATTCTGTTGAGAATCTCCAACCAAGAGAATTAATTTCTTTTGCAATATTTCTTGTTTCCCATGCATCTTGATACCATACATCAAGATAAATGAAATCCATATTATCTTCACGACTTTCAGCATCAGCCTTTATTTCTTCTTTAGTTGCAGTTACTTCACCTAGTGAATTTTCTACTGCTAATGGCCATTCTCTATTATAGAAGTCTGTTCCATTTATACGATCATATAATTGTACAAATCTCTTCCATCTTGCTTGAGTTGATAAATCCCAAAGTTTATCAATTACTTGTGACTGATCTAGCCAGCCCCATCCATTTGAAAATGGTTTTTGTAACATATCTTCATTAAATGAAGCTGCTTCTGGATATGCTTCTTGTGCATTAACGTGAATACCAATTTCTGTGTTATAGTCGTGTGCAATTTTAATTAAATCTTGGAAATCTTCTACTCCACCTTCACGTTCTGCAATATCTGCATATTCTGAATTGGCAGAATCATGACCTTCATTTCCATATCCTTTTAACATAACTGATTGTGGAAGTCCATCTGTTGCAAGATATACTTTTTTAATATTATCAGCTGTTGTTAAGTAAGGATTAGATGCCATACTTGCAAAGTTCATAACAATACGGTAATTTACCATATCCTTAACTACTTCTGATTCATAAGGGATATTCATAATATCACGGAATGCTAGTGCGCCATCATTCCAGTCAATATCTCCATCTCCATTTTCATCTGCTGCAATAGCAACTTTTGTAATTGGTAAATCACTTACTGGATAATCTTCGTAGTTTGCTGCTGCAGCTTGACCTTTTTTATCTCCTAATTCATAGTACCATGGAGCGCTTGTAAGACTCATTGTATCTGCACCATTGTTTATTACAACACGTTTATCTCCTTCAGCTTCTGAATTACTAAAAAGACCTGCGCTTAAATTACTATTTGTAAGGAATCCGTATAAATAAGAATCTGTTTTTGATGGAACAAATCCATTTTCAAAATTAATAAATACGTCTCCAGTTGATGTTGTTGTTGTAGATGCTTTTGCTCCTGCAAAATTAGCACCTTCTTCTACAGCATCTACTGTTAAAAGATTTAACCCTGGAACATCAATTGTTGCTATCTTAGCACAACCTTCTGCCTTATTAAGCTCTGTTACCTCCCATGTTAAATCATTTTCTTTTACACTTACTTTTATTTTCATATCTAAATTTATGTTGTTTTGAGTATTTTCAACATGCATTGAATATATTCTATAATCTGATTCTGTTTCTTCAACTTTAACTGTTGGTTCAATTGTTACGCCATTAATTGCTACAGTATTAAGTTTAGTTTCATTACCACGCATATATTGGTCTTTAATTTCTACTCCATCTTTAAGTAATTGATATCTAGCAACTACTGGGAATGTTTTTCCAATATATACTTTCATTGTATCTGATACAATACTATCATATTCTGTTAAATCTAATTCTTCTTTTTCTTCCAATATAATATCTACTACATTGTTTTCCTCTTCAACATTTACTACTTTAGAATATGCCTTATAGCCTGCCTTTGTAACAGCCATATTATGCTCTCCAACTTCCAAGCCATCAAGCTGATAATTTCCATTTTCATCACTCTTAACTGACTTTGTTCCTATACGTATAACTGCTTCAGAAATTGGATTTCCATCTTTATCTGAAACACTTCCTGATACAGGTACAAGTTTTGTATATATTTCTTCAAATTTTTGACCTTGACGTTCTGCAGCAAATACCCAATTATCATCCATTGCGCTTGTTTCACCATATTTTACATTTGCAAATGAAATCGAAGTTGCTCCATTTGTCTTTACTCCAAATCTTCCTTTTCCAGAAGTCTTATCTGAAAATGAAATTAAAGATTGATTAGTAACTCTAACTGTAGTTCCATTAACAGTTATAGATAATGTCTCACGATTTAAGGATACAGACATTTGCAATTCTTGACCCTCTACAGGTTCTGGAAGACCTGATATTGTTGGGTATGCTTCCTTACCGTCTAACTTATATTGATAATACCACTTACTACTTGAATCATGTCCTACATATAGCCAGTTGTTATCGTCTACATAAGTATAAA
Source organism: Clostridium nigeriense (assembly GCF_050585265.1). Taxonomy (GTDB): domain Bacteria; phylum Bacillota; class Clostridia; order Clostridiales; family Clostridiaceae; genus Clostridium; species Clostridium nigeriense_B. The sequence goes on from NZ_JBNOOE010000001.1 coordinate 191,044, forward strand.
AAACTCCCCAGTTACTACTTGGTTTTAATTTTAATGATAGTTCCCCTGATGCTTCCATCCTCTTATCATTATCAAGTAATAAAATTGGTGCTTTTGTAGCTGCATTTCCATAAGCATGTCCACCACTATTGTTAGCTCCACCTGTTAATTTAAACCACTTTTCACCTTGTTCAGATGGTTCTTCTGGATCTTCTTTATCTGAAACTACTACTGATGGTTCCCATACTTGACCTGCAAGATTATCTTTATATAATGTCCAAGCATTGTAATCTGAGTACTTATCACTTCCAACTGTTACATCTGAAAAATAAATATCAGTATACTGTGTACCATATGTTGCAGCACCAAATCCAACTTTTCCTTGTTGAGTTTTTAAGCTAATAAAATCAGCTGCATTAATTGTTGCTTCTCCATTTATACCACTTGTCTTATTATCTACTTTTATTTTAAGTCCACTTTCATTGTACTCTGTACTTATATTCACAATATCATCTTGATTCATTTCTGGCAGACCTGTAATTGATGGATAGCCTGTTTTATCCCCATTCTTATATTCTATAAACCATCCAGATGCTCCATCATATGCCACATATGACCAATGTGTATCGTCTACATATTTGTTTACAAAACGAAATCTTGTATCAGCTTTAGAACTTCCTACTTTAATTTGAAAGCTGATTGACTGATCTGTAATATCTTTTTTATCTGATAATACGAATAACTCTGGGTTTGTACTACCAAAGTGTCCATTACCATTGCCACTTCCAGCCTTTATATGTGCCATTGTTTTTGGCGCTGCCAAAACACTTAAAGACGGAAATATACATGTGCAAAATACAGCTAAAGCTGTTGCTGCAGCTCCAAGTCTTTTCTTACTTCTTTTAAGAATATTAACCATACCTATCACTTTCCTTTCTATGAAATTTGGAATTATGATACTTCACCTCCATATTTTTTATTTATTGCCCTTTATACCTTTTCTTATGTTTTTAGAACCTATAAAAATACATTATATTTATGTATTCTTTTACATATATGGTTCAACTTAATTATATATTAGTTTTCAATAAATATATATTAGTATCTTGCTAAGTTATCTATCTATTTTGAGAACTTACAGTTTATATTACTTTTAATATTAAAAATAGCTCTAATTTAACATAAATCATATGTATTTATGTTAAGTTAGAGCTGTTTCATTAATTTTCTATTTATTTTAATTTATTTCTCTTGCATTCCATTTAACAAATAATATAAGTCCAAGATTTATTACTGCTGTTACAGATAAAATAATTGCTATTGGTATTCCCATATCTATTACTTGTCCGAATAATAACTGTCCTGGTGCAACACTTATTGTTGCAACTGCTACTGAAAAAGCAGATACACGCCCTAGCATATCTACTGGTACTTCCTTTTGTATAAAAGTTAATGTTAAAACATTTGATAATGAAAGTGATAACATAATTGCCATACCACCTACAGCAAATAAAGATGCTAATATATAATTGCTTACTTTAATGCTAGTTAGGGTAGACATTAATATAACCCCTGCAATCATAGGAAAATATGTATAGTGAACTTTTTTCATAGAAAACATCTTTGGTTTCAATGTTATCCAAAGTCCTCCTAAAATCATACCTAAAACACATATTCCTTCTACTATTCCATATATTTCTGATGGTAGTCCTAGTAATATATTTATAAAATATGGGGCAACTATTGATAGTATTGGAACTAAGAAAACATTACATAAAGCATATGAAGCTATAATTCCAAGTACAATTTTCTTTTCTTTCTTTAAATAGATAAAGCTATTTTTCATATCTATAAAAGAATCCTTAACAAACCCAAATGAAAATATCTTATTATTTGATTTCTTTACTTCTACATTTGGTATATCTAAGAACATTTCCATTATAGCTGAAAATAAAAAGCTTATTGCATTAACTACTACTATAATTTTTATTCCAAAGATTCCATATAAAATTCCTGCTATTATTGGACCTGCAAAATTAACTATAGATCCTACTTGATTTATAATTCCATTTGCACTTGTTAACTTATCTTCTTCAACTACTTGTGGAATTGAAGCTGTAACTGCTGGACCATATAATGTGTAACATATTGATAGTATAAACATAACAAGTCCAACTATATATGTATTATCCATATTTTTATATAGAATAAAGGCATAGCCTCCTATTATTAATGCGCAGAAAAAATCTAAGTAAACCATTATCTTTTTTCTATTAACATTATCTGAAAGCATTCCAGCTATTGGTGCAAATACAATATATGGTATTGTTGATATTGCTAGTATATTTGCAAAAGTTGCTGTACTTCCTGTAAACTCCAATAAATATAGTGACATACTAAATCTTTGAATGGCATTACCAAATAAAGATATAATTTGCCCTATTACTATTATTATAAAATTTTTATTTCTCATTTTTACCTACCTTTAAAATATTATCTTAAAAGCTCATAATCCATACAAATTGGGTAACTACCATCTTCACTTAATTGAAGCTTAGCATCTATTCCGTAAATTTCTTTTAGATTTTCTTTATTTATAACATCTATAGGTCTTCCCTCACATACTATCTTTCCTTTTTTAAGACCTATTATGTTATCTGCAAATCTACATGCATTATTAAGCTCATGTAAAACTATTACTACAGTTATTTGTTTTTCTCTATTTAATTTTTGTAAAACTTCTAAAACTTCAAGCTGATAAGACATATCTAAGTAAGTTGTTGGCTCATCAAGCATTATAATATCCGTTTCTTGTGCTAAAGTCATAGCAATCCAAGCTCTTTGTCTTTGTCCCCCCGATAAATTTTCTACTTCTCTATCTGCAAATTCAGAAAGTCCTGTTTCTTCTATTGACCAATCAATAATATCTTTATCATGGTTATTAAGTCCACCTATGATTTTTTGATGAGGAAATCTTCCAAAGGCAACAAGTTCTCTTACTGTAAGTCCACTTGGACAAACTGGTCCCTGAGGAAGGAAAGCAACTTCTCTTGCTATATCTTTTTCTTTTACCTTTTTTATATTTTTATTATTTATAAGAATATCTCCACTTTTAGGCTTATTAATTCTAGCTATAGTTTTAAGTAAAGTTGATTTTCCGCATCCATTTGCTCCAATTATTATACTTATTTTTCCCTTTGGTATTGATAAGTTCATATCTTCAATTATGGTATTGCTTTCGTAGGCAACACTTAAATTTTTTACACTAATAGCTTCCATAATTATTGCTCCTTCATCATTAAATAAATAAAATATGGTACTCCAAATATTGATACTGTTATTCCCACTGGAATTTCTATTGGAGAAAATAAATTTCTTGAAACTGCATCTGCAAGAAGAACTATAATAACACTTATTATTGCTGATATTACAACAAAATGTTTATGATAAGGTCCAACTAATTTTTTTGCAATATGTGGAGATATAAGTCCTAAGAATCCTATATTTCCTGCAAAAGCTGTTGCTGTTCCTGCTAATATAACTGCAACGCTTAAAAACTTTTTTCTTTCCTTTTCTATATTTAAACCTAAGGATATTGCTAGCTCATCTGAAAGATTTAAAACATCTAATTTTTTATGATTTAATAAAACTAATGCAAACATTACTGTTACTATTGGTATTATTACTTTTGCATAGCTCCATCCCGATCCCCAAAGGCTTCCTGATGTCCAAACTAAAACTCTGTTATAATCACCAACCCCACCTCTAAAAGTAAAGAAGGTAATAAAAGCATTAAGTCCTGCATTTAATCCAATTCCTATTAATAAAAGTCTTTTTGGTCTTATGCCTTTTCTGCTAGATAGCATATATATTATAAATGAAGAAACTCCAGCTCCCACTATTGCCATAAAAGGTAATACAAAGATAGAAAGCTGTCCAAGTTCACTATAATATGTTCCTGTTTGGTAAGTTATAAATAATACTGCTGCCACTGCTGCTCCAGCATTTATTCCTATTATTCCTGTATCTGCTAAATCATTTTTAGTTATAGTTTGAAGGATTGCTCCTGCTGTTGATAATGCAATTGCTACAAAGGCTCCAACTAAAAGTCTTGGTAATCTAATAGTTAATATTGCTGTGTTTTGAAGCTTAGTTCCATTTCCCAAAAGTGTGTTTATAACATCTAAAACTGAAACTTTATATGTACCCCAGCATAATGTAACTGCAAAGGAGATAAGTAATAGGGCTAATAAAATTATTAATGATATTTTAAATTTCTTTTTTTTCATTATCCCCTCTCCTTTCTAGCTACTGATATGAAAAATGGTATTCCAATAAGAGCTGTAAATACTCCAATTGGAGTTTCATAAGGATCAAATAACATCCTTGCTGCAATATCTGCATATGTTAAAAGAACTGCACCAAGTAAAAATGAACATGGTATATTTTTTCTATAATCTTCCCCTAAGATTTTTCTAACTATTTGTGGAACTATAAGTCCAACAAAGGCTATATTTTTTCCAACTGCTACTGCTGCTGCACACATTGGTATCATAACCATAAGAGTTGTAAATCTTATTTTTTCTGGATTTTCTCCAAGTCCAATTGCAACATCGTCTCCAAGATTTAATATATTTATCTTTTGTGATAATAATATTGCTATTATAAGTCCTATAATTCCTACAATAAATACTAATTTAAAATCTGACCAAGTTGCATTTCTAAAACCTCCAGATACCCAAAAGCCTATCATTTGAGATTGGTTTGATAGTAATCCTATTATTGTAGTTAATGAAATAAAAAATGTACTCATAGCTGTTCCTGCTAAAAGTATTTTTGCAATTGAATTATTATTTGCTTTTTTTGATATAAATCCTAAAACTATAATTCCAGTTATAAGTGCTCCTATAAAAGAAGCTATCATTACATTTCTTGTATTTATTGTAATTCCTGTCGCATAAAAAATTGCTATAACTAAGGTTGCCCCTTGGCTAACACCTAATATTGAAGGCTCAGCTATTGGATTTCTTGTAACTCCTTGAATCATTGCTCCTGTTACTCCTAATATACCTCCTGTTAGTAATACAGAAAGTGCTCTTGGAATACGTACATCTCTAACTAACATAAGCTCTAAAGTTTCGCTGTAATTAAAAATGCTATTCCAAATTTCTGAAAAACCAATATGAACTGATCCTAGCCTTACAGCTAGAACCAGTCCTCCTATTAAAAGTAACAAACTACAAATTACAAATATTGTTGTATGTTTCTTACTTTGTTTCATTTAACATGTCACCTATTTCGTCTACTAATAATTCTCTTCCTATTGGGCTATATCCTTGGTTAAAGTATGGTGATGCTGTTAACTTAACCACTTTTCCTTCTTTTACAGCAGGTAGGCTATTCCAAATTGCATTGCTTTGAAGTTGTGCATAATCTTCATCTGTTGTAATTAAGAATATATAGTCAGTATTAATTGATGCTAATCCTTCATATGTAACAACTGGAAGACTTATATCGCTTTGTGCTGGCATTCCTGATGGTTTAGCAAGCCCCATATCTTCATATAACACGTTACCAAATCCAGCACCATCAAATACGAAGAATTGACCACCACTTGCTAAGAATGAAAGATATGTAGTATCATCTCCATATTCTGCTTTAATCTTGTCACCAGCTTCTTTAGCCTTTGCTTCATAATTTTCTAACCACTTATTAGCTGCATCTTCTTTATTAAATACCTTTGCAAAAGCTTTAACATCTTCTTTCCAATCTAAAGCTTCTAATTGAATCATAACTGTTGGAGCTATTTCACTTAATTGATCGTACATTTTTTCTTGAACTGTTGATATAACTATTAAATCTGGATTTAAGTTCATAACTGCTTCTACATCCATAGTATCTTGCATGCTATATCCTAATATTTCTGCTCCACTTAATGTATCTTCTAAATATGTAGGAAATTTAGTGTAATCATAAGCATCACTATTTGCAGTTCCTACTACTTTGTATCCTAAAATTGATAAAATATCACTATTACCACTTAAATCTACTATTCTTTGAGGATCTTTCGGTATTTCAACATCTCCTCTTACATCTGTAACTGTTATCTTCTCTTCTGATGACTTCTCTTCACTTGTACCACCATTAACTCCGCATCCTACAAGCATTATAGAAGTCATACATGAAACTACTAATGTCTTTAATAAATTTTTCTTCATTAATATACCTCCATTAATGTAGCTAATTTTCTTGCTACTCTTTTACCTGTTCTTGATTGTATATGATATTCATTCTCATTACAATCTTTGCAACTAATTTAATAATTTTATCATCTATTAGGATAATTTTTTACTATAATATATGTTATTATAATAATAGTATAACAAATACGAGCATTTTTATAATTGATAATTGGTAATGCATAATTAAGAAAAAAATCCTTTTAGGATTTTTAATTCGTTGAATTTGAGTTTCTGACTGAAAAAATAGATATCTTTTTTGGTCATCGTAAAATTAGTAAAATCATTTCACATGCCAATGAGAATTCAAACAAATGAAAAGCGAGGTATAGAATATGGTTTGTAAAACAACTAAAGAATTTCAAAATATGGTTTTAGAGAGAATAACCTTTTCTGAATATCCAATGGAAAACTGCACTATTTATAAAAATGAAGATAGACCTGAACTTGGATATTTTATTAAATATAGCCGTGAGGGATATTATGACTTTGGAATTGGTGATTATACTATTCCACTTAACTTTTCTCTTGCCTTTGATCATAAGGAAGAGTTAATGAGGTTTGGAACTGTTTATACTGGAGAAACTAAGTTTAAAATTGAAAATAATCCTGTTTCTTCTTTTAGTCCTTCCTCATTTTTTGTTGTTGAAAAAGGATTAAAAGGAAAACAATCCTGGACAAAAGGGCAGCACTTTCATGGAGCCGAAATAACTATTTATAAAAAATATTTTGATGAAGTAATTAAACCCAGTTTCCCTAAAGCTATAGGCTTTGATAATTTTATTGTTAATTATACCTATCGCTATTTACCTCTTGAAATAGCTTCTATTATTCAAAATCTAAGAAGTCTATCTCAGGTTGATAGCCTAACACCACTATATTTAGAAAGTAAAATTTTAGAATGTATTGCCTTAATTTCAAATGAAGTACATTCATCACCAGAGAATGCTTTTACTAACCAATTAAACTATGGAGATATTAAAATAGGCAAAGATAGACGTGTTACTTTAACAGCTTCTGATGCTAATGCAATACAAAAAGCCTATGATATATTAACAAAAGAAGCTTGCAATCCACCTACTATAAAAAGCTTAAGTAAAATGGTATTTCTAAATGAACAAAAATTAAAAGCAGGATTCTCAGCAAAATATCATATGTCTATAAATCAATATACAACCTCTATTAGAATAACAATGGCTGAAAATTTACTTTCTACTACTGATTTAAGCATTGATGAAATATCTAAAATGGTTGGCTATAACTATAGTGCAAACTTTATAAAAATGTTTAAAAAGCTTCATGGAAAAACCCCTCTTGCATTCAGAAAAATGAAAGAATAAATAAAAATCAATAACCCTATTTACAAAATAAGGAATTAAAAATGAGCTAACGAAATGTTAGCTCATTTTTACTGTTTTTTATAAATTTATTTTTTATTCTTCTTTTTATTTAAAATCAATCCTGCAGCTACTAAGCCAATACCTACAGCAATTGTTGCTACTGGTGCAACTACAGCTCCTGTATTAGGTAAGTTGCCTTTTCCTTTATTATCTTCTGGCTTTGCTTCAGGCTTAATTTCATCTACAGGTTTATTCTCTTCTTCTGGTTTAACTTCTTCCTCTGGTTTAGTTTCTTCTACTTTATTAATTTTTATAGTTTTATTTTCTAATTCTGTATTAAATGTTCTTTCTTTATTATCTAATACTTCTAATGACCTTATTATTTGTGATTCTTTATCTTCATTTGATATTGCTTTTAAAGTTACTATTAAAGTTGTCTTTGTAGTACTTTCCTTATCAGATAGTTCTACATTTATTTGACTACCTTCTGAATTTACATTTTTAATTTCAGTATTTTCATCTTCAGATTTTATTGATATAAATTCAAAATCATTATTATTATAATTTATTTTTGCCATGTAATTATCTGATTTTAAATTTTCTATTCCATCAATTGTAACTTTAACTTCTAATTCTTCTCCACTTTTAACTTCCTCAACTGTATTGATACTTGTTGTACCTACTGATGTTAAATTAGTAATACCGAATCCATATTCAAAAGCATTTACTTCTAGATTTGCCAATCCATTTTCATCTACAACTGGAATACTAACCGGTAAAGTTCCTCTTGCTTCTGCTGCTCCAAAAATAACTTCAATTGAAGCTGGAATATTAGGCCCAAAAGCTTGAACAGGAGATAAGCCTCCATCTGCTTCTGTTGGGTCCATTCCCTTATATCCATAAGCTATTACTTCTGCCTTTGCATTCTTGTGTGCTGCCACATCATATGGCTTACCAACACTTACAACTACTGAATCTTTATCTAATTCATTTGCATATGCTGTAACTTCATTTGGAATTGCTGTTATCCAATGAGTACTACTTAAATGCGTGTAATTACCCATTTCTGATAAAACTACAATATAATCTGATTCATTAATTTTACTTTTTAATTCATCTGTCATTGTTGCTTCTGATTTATAACAATAAGTATCTAATTCAACTGAATTAACCTTTCCTTCTTTAATTAATCTATTTAATCCAAATTTCATTCCTGGTAATTCATTATCATAAGGAGCTATAAGAAGAACCTTTTCCCCCTCTTTAGGATTTAATGGTAGAATATTTTCTTCATTTTTTACTACTGTAATTGCTTCTGCTGATACTCTTCTTTCAACATCTCTATTTTCTTGTGAACCAACTACACTTTTGGCATTTTCTATTACTTCATCAGCTGTTCTATTATCATTTTCAATATCAATTATTCCTCTATCTATTTTTAACTTCACTACTCTTTCTGCAGATTCATTAATTCTCTCTTCAGATATTTCTCCATTTGCAACAGCTTCTTTAATACCATCCACTATTGCTCTAAGCTTTGGAACATCCTCTTTACTTCTTAATATTGTTGGCATTAATGCTATATCTACTCCTGCTTCAAATGCCATTTTCACTGTTTCAACTTCTCCAAAATTTTCTGAAATAGCAGCCATATTAAGAGCATCTGTTATAATAACTCCTTCAAAATTCATATCCTCTCTTAACAAACCTGTTAATATGTCATCAGATAGTGTTGCAGGAATTTGTATTTCTTGTCCATCTTTTATTGATGTATAAGTATCTTTTTCTATTTGTGGAAATTGAATATGAGCTGTCATTATCATATCTACACCATTGTCAATTGCTGCTTGGAATGGCTTTAATTCAACTTCCTTTAATTCTTCTAATGATTTGTCAACCTTAGGTAGTCCATAATGTGAATCTGTAGCTGTATCCCCATGTCCTGGGAAATGCTTAGCTGCTGCTGATACCCCATTATCTTGAATTCCTTCTATCATTTTAACTCCAAGTTTTGCTACTAAATCTGCATTACTTGAAAATGATCTTAAGCCTATAACTGGATTTAATGGATTATTGTTTACATCTACTGAAGGTGCAAAATTAACATTAATCCCTAAAGAATTAAGCTCTTTACCAATAACTACTCCTGTATCATAAGCACTTTGCTCATTTTTAGTAGCACCTAGTGCCATATTTCCTGGAAAGTTAGTCCCTGTTCCTAGTCTTGTAACTATTCCACCTTCTTGATCGATTGTAGTTAATAACGGTAAATTACCATCTTCATCATTTTTTGCAACCTGTTGAATATCATAAGTTAACTTAGCTGTTTGTTCTGTTGTCTTAACATTTTGTGCAAATAATATAACTCCACCTAAATCAAACTCATCAATAATTCCTGCTACTTCATTATTCATTTCAGTAAAATCTTGAACTGTACTTTGCCCTTCTTGCTTCCATTGTCTAAAATCAGGCATTAACATTTGACCTATTTTTTCATCTAGAGTCATTTCACTTACTATTTTCTCAGCCTCAGCCTTTGAATTTAAAGTATCTGCATTTACAAATTTAATATTTCCAAATATTAATGTAGTTGTTAAAGCTAAAGCACTTATGATTGATAATATCTTTTTCTTTTTCATATTTCTCTCTCATCCCCTTAAATATTTGAAAGTCTATTTTACCTTCTAAGTAAAATTATACCAACAAACATCGGTACTTTCAATCGTTTTCATTTTAACTTTTACGACATAATTATTTTGAATTTATTTAATATTGAATACATCAAAAAACTTTTAATGAATTATGTTTAATTAATATAGAATTATGTATATAATATTATAGAAAATAGTATTTTTCTATAACTATAGGGGGTGAGTTTTTGATTACTAACTTTGAATTTAATTTAGATAAAGAAATAGTAAAAGAAATTTATGAAATAGCAAGCAAATATAAAAATATACGAAAAATTCTCTTATTTGGTTCTAGAGCTAGAAAAGATAATTCACCAAAAAGCGATATAGATTTAGCGATATACATTGAAAATAATTCATCTAGTTTATTAGATTTTATTTATGATATAGAAAATAATACTCCTACATTACTAGAATTCGATTTTACTAATATGTCTGAAGTAAATGATGATTTCTTTATAGAGCAAGTTGAAAGAGAGGGAATACCTATATATGAGAAGTATTGAATTTAAATATATGAATTTAAAGAAAGCTTACGTTAAACTTAAAGAAGTTAATGACATATATGATGGAAATAATGATATTATTAGGGATTCTTTAATACAAAGATTTGAATTTACTTATGAACTAACTCATAAAACTTTAAAAGAATTTATGAAATACTTAGGTGTTACTTTGGAAAACTCTTTTCCAAGAACAATATTTAAAAAAGCATATGTTAATAATTTGATTTCCGATGATAAAGTTTGGATTAATCTTTTAGAAGATAGAAATTCAACTTCCCATATTTATAATGAAGATATGGCTAAAGAAATTGCTAATAGAATAGCTAATGAATATGTTTATGCTATTAGTGAGCTAATAGATAATTTAGAAAAGCTTTTGTAAATTAAATAGATATAGTAATATGAAAAATTATAGCTCAGCCAAAGCTGAGCTATTTCCTTAATTCTTTACTCTTAATTTTTATTACTTTGTTGCCATATCTAATTTAACGTCTTTTTCTTCTAATTCTTCTGAAAGATTCAGCATTTCTAAAATCTTTTCTGATCTTTCTTTTGTCGATCCTGTTATTATAGTATATCTAACATTTTCTGCTTCTAAGAAACTTAATATAGCGTTGTCCACTGCTTTTGCTACTTCTTCATCTTGCCATCTTACTCCATCCTTAGTATACCCAAACTCTCTTGGCACAAAGAATATATGATCGTATTTTGGTAAGTCTCTTAAAGCTAAGATGTATAAGTCTTTTAATATTTCGATTTCTTTAGTTGTTCTCTTTTTATCTCCAAGCATAAATCTACCATATATGTATGGAACAAAAGTTGCATAATCAGTTATTGCATAATCAAATTCATTTAAGCTGTCTTCTAAGTGAAGTTGTCCTAAATATATGCCGTATTGCTCTGCTATATTTTCTATCATTCCCTTATCTCTTAAATAATCAGTGCTATACTCTGTTGCTACTCCAACATTTAAATCTCTAATTTTCATCTCAACATAAAGCTGTTGTATTAGTGTAGTTTTTCCACATCTTGGACCACCCAAAATGGCAATTCTCTTTGGCATAGTAAACCCTCCAAAAAAATTCTATCTAAAAGTAAATTATTTTTTAAAACAGATATTCATTATAACAATAATTTACGATAATTTCAATGTATATTGAAGGGAATATTCATGTTTTGTGATTAGTAATAATTGTGAAGCTAAAAATTTTATATCAATAATTCTTCATTTTGCATTCTTAATTATTAATCAGTTTTTCTGATTCTAAGAATTCTATTGCTACTGTTTTTACATCTCTCTTATTTATATCTACTTCATAGTTTAGCCTTCTCATCTTCTCCTCTGTTAACTTTCCATCTAACTTTCCAATAACTTCTCTAAGTTCAGGATATTTTTCTAAAGTGTCTTCTCTTACAACTGTAACTGCATCATAGGGCGGAAAGAAGTTCTTATCATCTTCTAAAATTACTAGATTGAATTTATCTATAAGCCCATCTGTTGTAAATGCATCTATTACTTGCGTTTCATTATTTACTAAAGCTGTATATCTTAATCCACCATCAATAGCTTTAACATCTTTAAATTTCATATTGTATTCTTTTTCTAATCCAATTAAACCATCTTCTCTATTTGGAAATTCTATAGTTGGTCCAATTATTAATTCATTTGCTACCTTTGCTAAGTCTGATACTGTTTTTAAATTATATTTTTCTGCTGTTTCTTGTGTTACTGCCATAGCATAGGTATTATTAAAACCTAATGGATTTAAAACTTCTAAGTTATAGTCACTTTTAAATCTATCTTTAACTATATCATATACTTCATCTCTATTAGAGTTTGGCTCTGCCATATTTAATATACTTACATATCCTGTTCCTAAATATTCTACATATAAATCTACAGCTCCTGACTTAAGAGCATTAAAGGTAACTTGGCTACCACCTAAATTAAACTTTTCTACTACATCCAAGTCAGTATTATCTTTAATAAACTCTGATAATATATTTCCTAAAATAAGTTGTTCAGTATAATTTTTTGAAGCTATTACTATTGTTTTATCATTTTTAGATAAGGCTTTTGGAATTATAACAAATCCCAAACATACAATTACTGCTAATGAAGTTGCAGTTATAACTACTCTCTTTTTAGCCTTAGACATTTTATTTCTCTTCACCTTCATAGTTCCATCAGACTTTTTAATTCCATTTGGCATAGTTACATCTTCTATTTTTCCTGTTATAAAGTCTATTAATAATGCTAAGATTGCTGCTGGAATTGCTCCGAATAAAATTAAGTTATTATCAACAGTCTGAATTCCCGAGAACACTAGATATCCAAGTCCACCTGCCCCTACAAAGGCTGCAATAGTCATAAGTCCAACTGCTGTAACTGCTGCCATTCTTATTCCTGCCATAATTACTGGCATTGCTAGCGGAATCTTTATTAATCTTAATGTTTGTCCACTTGTCATTCCCAAGCCTTTTGCTGCTTCTAACATATCTGGATTAATATTTGTAATTCCTGTATAAGTATTTTTAATTATAGGCAACATAGAATATAAGACAACCATCGTTATAGCTGGTGCTGACCCTATACCTATAATTGGAATTAAGAATCCTAAAATAGCTAAACTTGGAATGGCTTGTGTTAAATTAGCTATTCCAATTACTCCACTTGCCAATTTTTTATTTCTAGTTATCACAATCCCTAGAGGTACACCTATAACTACTGCTATCAATACTGCAACTATAGTAAGCTCTATATGTTCAATTAATAGTGATAGAATTTCTGATTTCTTTGTCATTAATTGTTCTATAAAGTTATTCATTAATTATTACCTCCTATCTCTATATATTGACTACTTAAAACTGATATTAAACTACTTCTTGTAACTAGTCCTGAAAGTCTTCCAGTATCATCACAAACTGGTAAATATCCTTTTTGTAAATTATTAAATACTTCTAATAACTCTGGTAAACTCTTATCTCCACAAACACAAATAGGTTCTTTATTCATCATTTCTTCTACTAGAACATTTTTATTTTCTGCTTTCCTTATTATTTCCAATGTTATATATCCTAAAAGCTGATATTGCTTATTTATTACAAGTAAACTATCAACCTTCTTTTCTCTCATTATTTGACTTGCTTGAAGAAGATTTCTCTTAGGGTTCACTGTTATTGGATTTGGAATCATAACATCTACTGCTTTTATCATTTCAGGTTTTGTCCAAATTTTATTCTTACCAACAAATTCTTCAACATATTCACCAGCAGGATTTTTTAATATATCTTCTGGAGTATCATATTGGAGGATTTTTCCGTCCTTTAAAATACATATTTTATCTGCTAAATTAAGAGCTTCATCCATATCATGAGTAACGAAAACTATTGTTTTCTTATATTCTCTTTGAATATTAAAAAGCTCTTCTTGAAGTTCCGTTCTTGTTATTGGGTCTAAAGCACTAAATGGTTCGTCCATTAAAATTATTTCTGCATCTGCTGCAAATGCTCTTGCAACTCCAACCCTTTGTTGTTGCCCACCACTTAATTCTACTGGATATCTATCACTATATTTTTCTGGATCTAATCCAACCATATTTAATAATTCATCTGTTTTCTTTTCTATATCTTCCTGATCCTTACCAATAAGCTTTGGAATTATCTCTATATTTTCTTTTACTGTCATATGAGGAAATAATCCAGTTTGTTGAATAACATAACCTATACTTCTTCTTAATTTGATTGGATCTATATCTCTGATATTTTTACCATTTACTAATATATCACCTGAAGTTGCTTCAATTAATCTATTTATCATTTTTAGTAATGTAGTTTTACCACAGCCACTGGAACCAATTAAAACAACTAAGTTACCTTTATCTATCTTCAAATTGAAATCATCTAAGATAACATTATTTTTATAACTTTTTTTAATATTTCTAAATTCTATCATAAAATTCCTCCCTTTATCTGTCAACAACTTTTATAATATCATTAAGTTGTCAGTCTGTCAAAGTTTTTTGAATATTTCTACTTTATTGTATATTCTTTATTACATAATTTAGTAATAATTTTCTAAAGAGTAAAAAAGCAGTAAATACGTTGTATTACCGCTCTATTGCGACTTCCAAGTGGCTTTAATACAAAATATTTACTGCTATAAACTAAAGATAATAATTTCTCATTCATGGGAATTATTAATTTTTCTAAGTCATATCAAAATTAATAACTACACTTTAAAACTGAATTAAAGTTTCTAGATATCTTTTATCTAATTATTAACTGTATAATTTACTATATCTTCACAAATTTTATGTGTTATTATTGAATCTTCAATTGATGGATTTGGTTTCTTTCCTTCCTTTACTGAGGATAAAAAGTGGTTAATTATATCTTCAAATCCCCTTTTATATAAAGTATTTTCCCATCCTCCATAAGTAGTCTTAACTTTTCCCCTATTGTTTACTTCAAAGCTATCTACTAAATCCTCAACTACATATTTATTGCCTTTTATCATGTATTCTATATTTTCTTCTGTTATGCCTGCATTTCTATTCATTATTCCTATAGCTGTAGTCTTATCACCTTTAAATGTAACTACTACATTATTCAGATTATTTCCTTCTTTTAGAAAATTAATATCCATATCTTTAATTTCTTCATCCATTAAAAATCTTAAAGTATCAACAACATGGATAAAATCTTCTACAATAAATCTTCTACTATCTCCTGCTGGATACTCTCTATTTTTCTCCATTACTATAATCTCTGCTTTTCCCTTAGATTTAAGTTCCCTAACTTTTGGACAGAACCTTCTATTAAATCCTACCATAGCAATTAGATTCTTTTCTTTTGCAAGAGCTTCAATTTCCATACTTTTTTCAAGGTTATAAGTTATCGGCTTGTCTATATAGATATTAATGCCTTTTTCTAATAACTTTTTAGCTATTTCGTAATGCCCATCTGCATGAGTTGAAACTATAGCTGCATCAATATCCTCTTTTAGCAAATTTTCCAACTTACTATATGCTCTATCTATTTTATATTTATTAGATACTTCTCGTAAAACCTCTTTATTTCTTGTGGAAATTAAAAGTTCTACATCTTCCATAGCTGATAAAATTGGCATATACGCTTTTTTAGCAATAGCTCCTAAACCAATTATTGCAACTCTCATAATAACCCCCTTTAAGATGCCAAAGGCATCAATTAATAATTAAAGTTGAAATAATTCAGACGAGCTGAATTATGAAATTTATAAATTCCGAAGGAACTTAATCCTTTATTCTACATTCTACATTTTACATTCTTCATTGTGCGTAGCACTAAATCAGTCCTAATTTAATTAGTCCCTTTTCTATTCCTTCATTTGCAACTTCTTCTGTAAAGTCATACGCATATGGTTCTAATCTTTCATGATATCCACCCATGGCAATTCCATACTTTACAGATTGGAACATTTCTATATCATTTTCGCCATCACCAAAGGCATAGGCATTATCTTTACTTATATCTAATAACTTTAATAAATGATCTACACCATATCCCTTTGTATACTTAGCCTTATAAATTTCAAAAAGTCCACCATTGCTTATGTTTGACATAAATGCATATCCTTCTTTTTTAAATCTTTCGCAAACTAAATCAAAAGATTTTTCATCATAAGCTACTGCTATTATCTTACTAACTTTAACTGTTTCCTTATCCCAATCTTCAGTAAAGTTTTCTCTTTTTAACTTTACGTCTCTTATAAGATTTGCTATTTTTTCATTATTAATATCTAAAACATAGTTATATTCTTGACCTTCAAGCATATATACAACATTTTTTTCTTCTAGAAAATCAAGTAATACTTTAAGTTCCTTATTATCTAAAGTTTCATTAAATAAAACCTTATTATCTATTTCTGCATAAGCTCCATTTGAAGCTATATATCCATTTAATCCTAAATCAAGTATCCCTTCATCTATACAATTTTTAGGTCTTCCCGTTGCTAATATTGTTAAATAACCATTTTCTCTTAGCTTTACTATAGAATCCTTAGTTGCTTTTGTTGGTGCATATATTTGCTTTGTCCAATCTATTAATGTTCCATCTACATCAAAAAATACTACTCCTTTATTCTCCATAACTTCCTCCTCGTACCTCAAAGCTTTTAATAATCTACAATTATATAGTACCAAAGATATATAAAAATTAATAGGTACGCTCCAAAATTGAAGAAAGAAAATTATAAATAGTTATTAAAAAATAAAATTCTTATAACTTTCTAAAGAGTTAAAAATATAATTAAATACCCCAGGTTACCCTTTTAGGTTCCCTGGGGCTTTATTATTTGGAAGGTTAACTTAGTTATTCCATAATTCTAATCTGTCTTTAATTAAATCTGTAATTCCTTGATTTAATTCATCTATTTTATAACTTTTTAATGTTGCAACTATTTCATCCCAAGCCTTATCAAAATCTTCTGGTTTTCCTAAAATTGCTTGAGTTGCTGCTTGTTGAATATAATCATCAGCTTTCTTTTGAATTATAGCCATATCGCTATCACTTGGAATATTTAATTGCCATACTTGTCCATGATTAGAAGTTCCAAGTTCTTCTGCTGTTGGGAATAAATCTGGCCACGCTTCTGCATCGTAAGCTGATAATGTTTCCTTTTCTGCACTATTATAGTTTGCTGTCATGCTTTCTATAGTAGTTGTTGAATAACTATCTCCATTTGAATCTAAAGCTCCAACTCCTCTTTGTGGGAATGGATAAACATATTGTCCAACTCCTGTTTTCTTTGAAAAGTCTGGATCTGTATTTTTTTGTTCTTGGACTTCAGGTAAAAATTCTCTCTTGCCTTCATCATTAATTTTATAGTGAACGCCTTCTATACCCCAGTTTAATAAAACTTGTGCCTCATCTGATGCTAACCAATCTAAGAATTCGAATGCTCTTTCTGGATCTTTACAACTTGATGAAATTGTAATTCCCCAACCACCACTAAATCCATAATCTTTTAAAGTTTGGTCTTTTTGTTTGCTATCGTCTATAACTACTGGCAATCTAGCATAAGTTTGCTCTTCTTTTCCTTCTCCAACTAAACTAATTGCTGCAGATTGATAATCCCAATAAGCATCTGATAATCCAACTACTCTTCCTGCTGCTATCTTAGCTTTATAAGTATCTTCCTTTTGAGTGAAGGATTCTGGATCTAATAATCCAATATCATTCATATGGTTTAACCACTTAAAGTATTCTTTAACTTCTGGTAATAAGAATTTATAAGTTGCTTCTCCAGTTTCATCGTTTACAGAAAATTGTCCATCATCTGGAATACCTGCTGCAAGAGATGATATATTTCCTACTGTAATTAACCATCTCCAGTCACTTGCCATTAAAGATAACCCTATTCTTTGTTGTCCATCTTCAGTTGTAGGGTTCTTTTCTAGATATTCCTTCATAACTTCTTCATAATCATAGATAGTTTTTATTTCTGGATATCCCATTTCTTTAAGAACTTGATGTTGAAGTTGCATAGTTCCTGAAGGATCAAATACTTTTTGAGTAACTCCATAAGTACCTACTGAATAAATTGATGGATCTTCATTACTATATTTTAATCTATTTAATTGATCTCCGTATAAAGCTTTTAAGTTATCTCCACTTTTTTCAATATAATCATCTAATTTAATAATTGCTCCTGCGTCAATTAACTTCGAAGTATCTCCCTTTGCATAAATCATATCTGGATATTCTCCACTTGCTATCATAAGTGGAACTGCTTGAGTATCTCCTGCTACTGGATGCTCAAACTTTAATGTTACTCCTGTTAATTCTGTAATCTTTTTAGCAACATCATCAGTAAATGGTATATCTTCAGTTAAATCTGCTGAAAAGATGGTAAATGTAATTGGTGACTTATCCATTTCCCCTGAAGCACTAGAGCTATCGTCTCCTTTCTTACCACATCCAGCAAAAACTGTTGTAGTCATTAAACCTGCTAAAAGTAAAGTTAATACTTTTCTTCTTTTCATATTTACCCTCCTAAATTTTATTTTCCCCTTGGAATCCATAATTTTAGAATTTATATAAACAAAGTTTTCTAACAAAAACCCATAGAAACCTTGTGTTTAACATTATAATTTATTTAAATACCTAGTCCTAACTCTTAACTGCTCCTAATGTCATTCCTGAAACAAAGTATTTTTGTACAAATGGATAAACCATTAGTATTGGTAATGTTGCAACTATTGTTATTGCCATTTTTATAGATTCTGGATTAGATCTTGCTGCATTTTGTAATGTTGGATTGTGAATGTCTACTGTTGTTGCTGCATTGTCCATAATCTTCATAAGCTCGTATTGTAATGTAGTTAAGCTATCGTTAGTTCTTGCATAAATATATGTATCGAACCAACTATTCCATTGTCCAACTGCTATAAATAAAGCTACTGTCGCTATTACTGGTAAACATAATGGGAATACTATTTTTCTAAATACAACCCAATCATTAGCTCCATCTATTTCTGCTGATTCATATAAAGCTTCTGGCAATCCATCCATAAATGCTCTTACTACTATAACATTAAATGCTGAAATAAGTCCTGGTAAAATATATACTGCAAAGTTATTTATTAAACCTAGCTTTCTAACTACTAAGTATTCTGGAATTAATCCTCCACCTACATACATTGTAATTATAAATAGTAAAGTAACGAATTTATTGAATATGAAATCTCTTCTGCTTAAAGTATAAGCTACCATTGTAGTGGCTAATACACCAGTTACTGTTCCTATTACAGTTCTTAATACTGAGTTAACAAAGGCTCTTGGTAATTTACTGCTGCCTGAAAATATTTCTTTGTAGTTTTGTAATGTAAATTCCCTTGGCCAAATGTGTATTCCACCTTTAACTGTATCTGAAGCATCATTTAGGGATATAGCTAGTACATTTAAAAATGGATATAAAGTAATTACTAAGACAAAAATCATAAATATAACTAATACTATATCAAAAACTTCTATTTTACCTTTTTTCTTTTTAAACTTCATTTCTCGTTCCTCCTATGGCTTTGCTATTATTTCATTAAGCTGCCTTCTCCATCATTAAACTTCTTAGATGCATTATTGGCTAAGAATATTAATATAATTCCTACTACAGACTTAAATATACCGATTGCTGTACCAAAGGAATATCTAAACATTCCAATACCATAGTCTAAAGCGTATTTATCAATAACTAATGACTTAGTTGCAACTGTTGGATTTCCAAGTAACATTTGCTTTTCAAAGCCAATATTTAATATGTTTCCTATACTCATAATTAATAAAACTAATACTGTGCTTTTAATTAAAGGTAAGGTAATACTAAACATCCTTCTAAACCTTCCTGCTCCATCTACCTTGGCAGCATCGTAAAGTTCAGGATCTATTGCTGTCATAGCAGCTAAATAAATAATTGCATTCCATCCCATTTCCTTCCACACATCTGAAGCTGTTACTATTCCCCAGAACATGCTTGTACTAGATAAGAAATTTATAGGCTGTGAAATAATATTAAATTTCATAAGTAATTCATTAACTATTCCTGCATTAGCCAACATATTGGTTACAATAGTTGCTGCTACTACCCAAGAAATAAAGTGAGGTAAGTATGAAACAGTTTGTACTAACTTCTTAAATTTTGTATATCTTAACTCATTTAAAAAAAGTGCAAATAATATTGCTGATCCTGTTCCAAATACTAAACCTAATATACTCATTCCTAAAGTATTTTTCAAGGACTCATAAAATAATGGTTCTTGGAATAAATCTATAAAGTGCTTAAATCCCACCCATTCTTGTTCAAAAAATGAAAGTTGAGGTTTGTAATTTTGAAAGGCCATGGTCCAGCCAAATAGCGGTAAATATTTAAAAATAATTACCCAAAGCACAAAAGGAAAGGACATCGCTATTAATACCCATTGTTTCTTAATATTTTTCCAAGTAATTTTTCTTTCTTTCTTCTTTTTTTCTTTTTTTGTTTTTACATCAACATTTCTAACAAGCTGCATTATCTATCCCTCCATTTTTTTCAACCTTTGCTTCTACTGTTACCTATATAATAATATTTTCCATATGCTCTTCATACCTATAAAAATGTATATGTTTTCATATAAAAATTAGATATTGTTCATATGTAAATTTCCTTATTCTGTAGCATCTACAAATCATCGAAAAGTTACATATGTGCAATTGAAAGCTAAAGAAAAAAACTCCCTAAGGAGTTTTTACAATACTTATTAATTTTTCATTCTTCATTGTGAGTAGTACTTTTATATTTTTCTTTTAAGTAGTTTTCTATATCTATTAGTGTATTTTTTTCTAGTATTAATGTTAAATATGCTAGGGCAATTGGTCCAAATAACACTGCAATTAAAGCTATTTTTAGAAATTTTACTATAAATAAAAATATTACTATTATCGAAATTATTGTTATTGTTAAATAGAACTTTTTAATTGTCTTTTCTATAGATATTTTAAACACATCTAAAGTTTTTGCATTTATTCTAGCTATAATTGGAAATACATATAAACTTATAGATAGGGTAAACACCGCAATTCCTATGAAAATATATGATATTATATCTAATCCTGTTCCAAAGAAATGTTCTATATCTAAATAACTCATCAATAAAATTATGCTTATTATAGCACCTGCAAAGATTCCTTGAAGGAAGTTTAATTTATAAAAATACAAAAAATCCTTATGTGCTTCTGTCTCCTCACCTCTAATAAGCCTGCCTAATACAGAAAATAATGTTGAAAGTGATGGCCCTATTATAATTCCTAAAAATGATAGTATATAAATAGATAAACCTGTTCCTGAAAGTAAAAAATAAATTATAAAAGGAGAAATAGATATTAAAAAATATGCATTTATCATTAAAATATATAATAATCTTTTGGTCTCATAATAAACTCTGTTGCTCTTTAAATCGTTATTGCTCATGTGAATCATCTCCTACTTTTCTGCTTCTTTTTGCTTTTTATAGTTTAATGGACTAACTCCTACATATTTTTTAAATTTGCTATGGAAGTAATCTATATTTTTATATCCAATAAGCTTACAAACCTCATATACCTTTAAATTTTTTTCTACTAAGAGCTTCTTTCCCTCTTCTATCCTAAGCTTGTCCAAATAAGTGTTAAAGGATTCCCCTGTATAGCTTTTGAATATCTTTCCTAAATAGGCACTATTATAATTAAATATTTCTGCTAATGTTTCAAGCTTTAAATCCTTATAATAATTAGTTTCAATATATTTAACTATTCTCTTAATTGAGGAATTATTAGAATTTATGCTAATTTCTTTTGATATATTAGATAATCCTTCTAACAATATTTGAGTTATATCTTGTAAATTATCTTCTTTATAAATTTTATCTATTATATTTTCTCCAATATTTATATCTTTTGCTGAAAGATTATAATCTTTCTTAATCTTATCCTCAAAATCTAAAAGACTCTTAGTAATTAAAACCTTTGATTCATTTTCATTGTATGATTTAGCTCTAATTAAGTTTTCTAACATATTTATGGATTCAGTTATTTTCTCCTCCTGTCCAATTTCAACATAAGTATAAGCATTCTCCAATATTTCTTTTTCACTTAAATCTAAATCAATATTTTTGGTATTAACTTGTAAGCTAGATGCTACTTCTAATCTATTAAATAAAAATTTATTATTAGTTAATTTTTTTGAATTTCTATAAGATAAATATAGATCATTTATATTATCTACCTCTTCTCCTAATGCAATAAAGTTATTACCACCTAAAGCCTTATCTAATCTCTCCTTTAGATTAGTTAGTATTTTATATGTATAGTTAACATTCATATTTCTAATAACTAAAGCTAATCTATCACCAAGCTTTATAATATCTATATTTTCTTTTTCCTCAATATTTTCTAATATTAAATTTTCTATCTTTAATATATTTTCAAAATTATTTTGATTTAAAGAATTGCTTATAAGTGCTACTTGAAAGGTTGAATTATTTAAAGCCTTTTTTATTTCTCCATATTCATTAGTGTTATTATTTAAGATAAGTTGCCCTAATACATATTGTCTTAAAGCTACTTTATTTTTTTCTATATTATCTTTACTTTTATTTTCCTCTTCTATTTCATCCTTTAATTTTAAGGCTATATCTAAAAGTTCATCTTCATCTATTGGCTTTAATAAGTAGTCCTTAACTCCATACTTTATTGCCTGCTGTGCATATTTAAAGTTCGAATAACCACTTATAATAATAAATCTTCCTTTAATTCCTTTTTCTCTTATATCCTTTAATATATCTAAACCTAGTTTTCCCGGCATTTGTATATCTAAAAGTACTATATCTGGATTTAATTCTAAAATTTTATTATATCCTTCATCTCCATCTTGTGCTTCACCACAAATTTCAAAACCATTTTCACTCCAGTCTATAATATGCTTTAATCCCTCTCTTACATAAGGCTCATCATCAATTATCAATACCTTTAACATCAGCTGTCTCTCCCTTCTTACTTGGTAGTAAAATTATTACTTTAGTTCCTACCTCTAAGGTGCTTAAAATATATAAGCCATACTCTTCCCCATAGAACATCTTAATTCTTTCATTTACATTACTAATACCTATGCTCTTTTTATTAACATCATTATAGGCTCTTAATTTTTCATTTATATAATCTAATTTTTCTTGAGTAATACCTACTCCATTATCAGAAATTTCTACTATTAAATATCCTACTTCATCGTAAATAGATACTTCTATTTTACCCATTTTAGTGCTACTTTCTAAACCATGAACAAAAGCATTTTCAACTATTGGTTGTAATAGTAAAGGTAGTATTAAATAGTCTTCTGGATCTACTTCTAATCTAAAATCGTATTCAACCTTTCCTTTAAATCTCAATGCTTGAATCTCTAAATAATTACTAATCATATCTAATTCAGATTTTAATGTAACTATTTCATTAGTAACCTCTAAATTTCTTCTCATTATTTTTCCTAATTTCTTAACTATATCTGCAAGTTCCCTGTCTCCATTACAAAAGGCTCTCATTCTAATAGTTTCTAAGGTGTTATATAGAAAGTGAGGATTTATCTGACTTGCAAGCATCTTAAATTCTGCATCCTTCTGCTTAACTATAAGCTTTTTTTGTTCAAGTTCTTTTACATAAACTTCATTTATTAAATTCTTTATACTATCTACCATTGTATATAAATTTTTATAAAGCTCAGCTATTTCGTCCCGTCCATCTATCTCTTCTTTAATTTCAAAGTTTCCCTCTACTACCTTTGCCATTTCTTTATTTAATAAACTAACTCTATTTGAAAACTGTCTTGAAAAATAAACTATAATTATTAAAGATATTGTTACTACAAAGCTTATTAAAGCAATACTTTGGTGCATGACCACTCTAGAAGTTTCTGTAATTTGATAAACTGGTACACTTACCAATACTTCAAAAATATTATTAAATGACTTGTCTATTTTAAATTTATCAGAAATAATATATCTATCCTTTAAGCTAATTTCCTCTTTAACACTGTTATAATAATCTACCTCATCTGAATTATAGATATAATTCACATTACTACCTTCTTCAAACTCTCCAGATGCTACTACTGTTCCATCTATTAATATAGTTATTGGATAGGGCTGCTCTGAAATTATTTTTCTAAACTTCGAGGTTTGAAGGCTTATTACTAATACCCCTATATGACCATCAACTTCACTTGTTATATCTCTAATAAGAGATAAACTATAATCCTTTGAAATCTCATCATATTTATAAACCCAAGTTATTACCCCTTTATCTGCCCTTGCTTTCTTATACCAAGTACTATTTCTAACCTCATCATTTACCTTTACTATATTTGAATTATCTAAAATAGTATTATTCTCCACATAAAGTCTAATATTAGATAAATCACTATAATATTTTAAATAATTACTTAATATAGGATATTCATTATAAACCTTTACATTTTCTCCATAACTTGAATATTGAGTTTTAACTATTTCATGTAGTTTAGTATCTTGATATATCATATCTGATGTTGCAGTTGCAAGCCTTAAGGTTTCTGTTAATCTTTGCTTTATTTGATTTGAATTTGCCCTTGCATCTTTTTTAGAATTCTCAACAACCTCTTCACTCATCCTGGTAGTAAAATAAATCCCAATTGTTAAAACCGTTACGGCAACTATAAGAAAATAAACTATTAAAAGCTTACTTCTTATTTTTAAATTATTTACTGTTTTATTAATTATTTTACCCATAGCTAACTCTCCAAAAGTATTTTTCATACTAATTTTAATCCATTATCAAAATTATGTAAACATTAGTATTATATAACTCTTGTGAAATTTTGTTAAACAAAATTTCACAATCACTAATTTTCAATATATATTTAATATAATTAACTGTGTATTGAAAGTTACTTATTCATATTAAAATTTAACTATATATTAAGGAGGGATATTATGATTAGTAAAAAAACACCCTTTATATTATATGGTGGTGATTATAATCCAGATCAATGGTCAAAAGAAACTGTAATTGAAGATATGAAGTTTTTTAAACTTGCTAATATAAATACTGTAACCTTACCTGTCTTTAGTTGGGCTCTTTTACAACCTAACGAAGATACTTATAACTTTGAATGGCTTGATGATATTTTAGAGATATTAAAGGAAAATAATATTTATGTTTGTATGGCTACTTCTACAGCTGTTCAACCAAATTGGATGTCAAAAAAGTATCCTGAAATATTGCCTGTAGATTTTGAAGGTCGTAAGAGAAAGTTTGGTGGTAGAGTTAAGTTTTGTCCAAATAGTGAAAAATATCGTGAGCTTTCTGTAAACCTTGCCACAAAACTTGCTGAAAGATACAAGGATTATCCAAATATAATTGCTTGGCATATAGGAAATGAATATGATAACTATTGCTATTGTGATCATTGTGAAAATAAATTTAAAGAATGGGCTAAAAAGAAATATAAGACTATTGAAAAAGTTAATAAAGCTTGGAATATGAATTTCTGGGGACATACTCTATATAGCTTTGATGAGATAATTGCTCCATCAGGATTAAGCGAAATGTGGTATGGCTATGATAAACAGTGTACAAATTTCCAAGGAATTGCTATAGATTATAACAGATTTATGTCTGACTCTATTCTTGAATGTTATTTAGGAGAATATACGGCTATTAAGGCTATTACTCCAGATATTGAAATAACTACTAACTTAATGGGGACCTTTAAGCCTTTAGATTATTTTAAATGGGCTAAACATATGGATGTGATTTCATGGGACAACTACCCTGGCTTAAATGATGATCCAAGTGATACTTCTCTTCGCCATGACTTAATGAGAAGTTTAAAAAATGGAAAGCCTTTTATGCTTATGGAACAAACTCCAAATCAACAAAATTGGCAACCTTATAATAGTGTAAAAAGACCAGGTGTTATGAGACTTTGGAGTTATCAAGCAGTTGCTCATGGTGCTGATACGGTTATGTTCTTCCAAATGAGACAATCAATTGGTGCCTGTGAAAAATATCATGGAGCAGTAATATCTCATGCTGGACATGAAAATACTAGAACTTTTAGAGAATGTTCAGAGCTTGGTGAAGAACTTAAAGCTTTAGGTGATACAATAATTGATTCAAAATATAATGCAAAGGTTGCAATAATATTTGATTGGGATAACTGGTGGGCAGTAGAATTCTCAAGTGGCCCTTCTATTTCACTTAAATATGTAGAACAAATAGAAAGATACTATAAAGCCTTCCATAATCTAAATATTGCAGTAGATTTTGTAGAACCTACTGGAGATTTATCTAAGTATTCAATTGTACTAGCTCCAGTTTTATATATGTTAAAAGAAGACGCTGCTGATAATATTAAGAACTTTGTTTCTAATGGTGGAACCTTTATTACGACTTACTTTAGTGGTTATGTAAATGAGAATGATTTAGTAAGTCTTGGTGGATATCCAGCAGAACTAAGAGATATGCTAGGACTTTGGGTTGAAGAAATAGATGCCCTTCCACCAGATATGAATAACTCTATTAACTTCATATATAAGCTAAATCCTATGAAGGATAATTATACCTGTAATATGGTTTGCGATATTATAAACTTAGAAGGTGCTGAAGCACTTGCTGTTTATGGTTCTGACTTCTATAAAGATAAACCAGTATTCACCTATAATAAATATGGGGATGGATTAGCCTACTATATAGGATCTAACCCTGAACAAGCTTTCTTAAATGACTTTGCTTTAAGATTAGCAAAAGAAAATAATTTATTACTAGGAATAGAACCTAAAGAATGCGTAGAAATTACACAAAGAAATAAAGATAATTATTCTTTAACCTTTGTACTAAATCACAATAATGATGACGTAACATTAAAATTAGATAATAAGAATTATATAAATATACTAAATAACGCAACTATAAAAGAAAATTTAACAATAAAGGCTAAAGATGTAGCAATACTTAAGTCAATTGATAATTAATGAGCTAATAATTTTTTTCATATAAATTCCTTTCAGGGAGCTGTCGTAAGATGGCTCCTTTAAAATTAAGAATATATATTGTATATTTTTTATGAAATCAATAACTATTTATACTGTAATTTTATTACCCTATATTTCTATATTAATTAATCAAAGAAATAACAAACCTCTAATAATTATTTATCCTATTGTATCAATTTTATTACTTATACTATTTTTAAAAAATTAATTTTATTTACTATGACTAAAGATTTAGAATGGAAATACTCACTAGAAAGATATGCATATTTATTTGAAGATCATTATTTAAGTATTGATGATAAAGGTATTTCAATTAAAACAAAATTTGGCATTAAGACATTGTTATATAAATCTTTAACAGATATTTGTTTAATTGATGATTATATCTATATAAAAACAAAATATATGTATTATTTTTTAATTCCCTTATCTTCCTTTAAAGATTTATCTGAACAAAATTTATTTTTAGATTATATCTTAAATAACTCTAAATTAAAAATTAAGACAAAAACTCAAATTATTATTTAAATAGATTTATACATGGAGAATAAAAATATGGAACTAAATTTTATACTTTCTAAAAATGAGTTAAAAAAATTATTAAAAAGAAATTTGAATGCAAAACATTTTATTGGAATAGTATTTATGGACTTTATGATATTGATAATTATATTTTTATTAGAACATTATTTTATGATGATATAATTATTCCACCTACTGCTTTTAAAGATAAAGAAGAGAAATTTAAATTTATAAATATAATAAAAAAAGAAACATCTGTTGAGTTATTGTATAAATTACCTAAAGACTATACTTTACTTAATATGTAGCGATTATCTTTATATCCTCCTTCACACCTGAAATATACATCAATTCCATTTTGTAGTATTATTGTGTAAAAGGAGTGAGTTTTTATGAAAAAATCTATAATGATATTAGGAGTTCATCATTTAGATAATCCTAATAATGGTGATATGTACAAATTTCATAGTGGAAATGTTGAGTCAGAAAAAAGACAAGCTGAAATCAAAGAACTAATTATGAGCTTAAAGAAGTTTAATCCAACAAAAATTGCATTAGAATTAGATACAGAAATTAATGAAAAAATTAATATTGATTATACAAATTTTTTAAAGGGTACTTTTTTACTAACAACTAATGAGAAACATCAAATCGGATTTAAATTAGCAAAAGAACTTGGTTTAAATAAATTACATTGTGTTAACTGGAATAAAGTCGAATCTCATGTTCCAAATATCCTACAATGGGCAAGTGAAAATAAATGTGCTCTTTGGGATGAATTGAGTAAAGAACTAGCTCAAGACGCATTAGAAACTCAAGATTATTTAAATAATCATACTATTAAAGAGTTTATTCTAAAAATTAATCAAGATGAATTTGCAATAAAAAACCATCAATTTTACATGAAACTTGCTTTAATTAGTGATGGTTCAAACCCTATTGGTGCTCAATGGGTAAGTAAATATTGGTATTATCGCAATATGATTATATATAAAAATCTAGTTGATTTATTTGAATCAAATGAAGATCGTATCTTGCTAATTATTGGTACAGCTCATGTTCACTTATTAAAGCAATTCTTTAATGAAAATGGAGAATATCATGTTGAAGACACTATTAGATATTTAATATAATCTTAATTAATAATTATATTTTCATAGAGTTTACTTGTTTATTAACTAACCTATAAACTAAAATTATTAAAAATATTATTTTAATTTATTTATGTTTATTTTCTATAAAAATTTGATATAATATAAGTAAGATTATAAATCTTTTATTTAGATAATCGACCTTATGCAAAGCTAAATAAGAAAAGCTTAGTGCTGGTAACACTAAGCAATCCTTAGAACGTTTTAGTTTTAGGGCTATTGGATAAATAGAATTTAATTTATTAAGAGATAAGTGCTAATCTTTGCGGGATGGAGCACTTTTTTCTTTGCTCTTAACTTCTATATCTAAACCAAGAATTTTAATCTTAATTTTTAAATGATGTATAAATAAATTATGTTTTAAAATTAATCTAATAACATAGATAATAGATATACACTTTATAAAAGTATCAAACATATCCAATACCACCCCCTTAAGTTAAGGTTAAAATCACCAATAACCCAAGGTGGGAAAACGTACAACCACCATAGCCATCCTCTACGGTATTTCAAAATATTACTTTAGAATTATACCATATTTAGGTATACTATATACATAGGAAATAAACGGAAAATATTAATTTACAACTTAGATTTATAATAATATATAGATATGTATTTAGAAGCAGAATTAGTGCTATTGAAGGCATATTATAAAGGGGAAAATATTAATATTAATTTCTTCAATAATAAATTTCAACGTTAAATTTTCCAGAGAATAATAAATAAAATAGTGTATAAAATAAAAATAAGCGCTATAATATAAATAAGAAAAGCATCGTACTGCGAATACGATGCTAGTCCTAGAACATTTTACGTTTGGCTATTGATAGTGTTTATATGAAACGAAGAAAAAAGGTATTAATCTTTCGAGGATTGATATCTTTTTTATTTAATATCAATCTTAATAGGTAAACCTAAAAGTTTTAAATTAATTTCTAAAGTAAAATCTTTATTATGTTTTAATATCAATAGCCAAAAGGCGGAAAACGTACAACTGCCATGCCATCCATCGTAGCTTAAAAATAATATACTTATACCATAAATTTAAAAAGACACCTAGTAAATCTAAGTGTCCTCATAAGTGTCCTCAATGTATTAATTATATATAATTATTTTTTCTTCTCCTACAACTAGTGAATAGCTTTCTTTCTTCACTTTACTATAGTTCTCTAGGTTTCTTCTATATTTAATATTGCAGATTCCACCAACTGTTGCTTTTACTTTTAGTGATATAAGTTTACCCTCTTTCCAACCTATATCTAATATAAATCCACCTCTTGCTTTTAGTCCTTTAACTTCCCCAGTTCTCCACTCTTTAGGTATTGATGGTAGGATTTCTATATATTCTGTATGGCTTTGAATTAGCATTTCTGCAATTCCTGCTGTTCCTCCAAAGTTTCCATCAATTTGAAATGGTGGGTGAACACAAAATAGATTGGGATAAGTTAATTTATTTAATAAGGTTTTTAAATATTTATAAGATAGCTCTGAATCCTTTAGCCTTGCATAAAAATTAATTATCCAATCACAACTCCAACCTGTATGCCCTCCCCCTTGTGATAGTCTTCTTGAGAGGGTATTTTTACATGCTTCAAGTAAATGTGTATTTTTATATTCTGTAATTTCTTTTCCTGGATATAATCCAAATAAATGAGAAATATGCCTATGGCCTGGTTCTTTTTCATCAAAGTCTTTAAACCACTCCTGAATTCCATCAAATTTATTTACCTTATATTTAGGTAGCCTATATAAAGCTTTTTGTACTTCATCTCTAAAGTCTAAATCAATATCTAGCTCTTCACTAGCCTTTATTAAATTAGTAAATAAATCTCTAGTTATTGCTATATCCATAGTAGATGATTTACTAGCTGCACATCCTCTTCCTTCATTATCTAAGAAATTATTTTCAGGCGATGTTGATGGACAAGTATTTAAGACTCCATTACTATCTTCTTCTAACCAACTTAATAAGAAAGTAGCTGCTCCTTTTAAAACAGGATAGTATTCCTTTAAAAATTCCTTATCTCTAGTAAAGTCATAGTGTTCAAAGATATGTTGAGAAAGCCACGGTCCTCCCATTGGCCAATATCCCCATTCACAGCTTCCTAAAACAGTATTTGAATATCTCCAAATATCAACATTATGATTTGCTGTCCATCCTTTAGAGTTAAACTCTTCTTTTGCAGTTCTAACTCCTGATATACTAAGATCCTTAATTATATTTAGTAATGGCTCATGACACTCTGAAAGATTGCAAGCCTCTGCTGGCCAATAATTCATTTCTGTATTTATATTTATAGTATAATTACTACTCCAAGGTGGTCTTACTTCTTCATTCCATATTCCCTGAAGGTTTGCAGGTTGACTTCCATTTCTTGAAGAACTAATTAAAAGATATCTTCCATAATGAAAATAAAGAGTTATTAAACCTAAATCTTCTTCTCCATTTTTAAACATTTCAAGTCTTTCATCAGTTGGAATATCTTCTTTATCTACAACTTGCCCATCATCATCTTCTTTCAAGCTCTTTACTTCTTGTCCAAACATATTCCTATTTTCTATGCTAACTTCTTTTCCTAATTTAAATTCTACTCTAGAAAATAACTCTCTATATTCCTTTAAATGATTATTATATAGTTCATCGTAGGATAATTTACTTGCTTTATTTATAATAGTTTCACTTAGAACCTTTTCATTTCTTCCTAATGAACCTTGTTTTATATTAAACTTTTCAAAGTTAGTACTTGCTGATAATATTAAAACTACTTCACTTGAATTTCTAACTTCTAATATATCTTTATTTATATTAACTTTTCCATCTTTATTTATAGCTCTTAACCTTGTACAAAATTTAGTTCCTAACTCATTATTTTCATCATAAATTATAGTTTCATCACTTACATAACTAGGTAGAATTTTAATTGGTGCTATTCCATTTAAAGTGAGTCCATCTTCTCTATATTGAGAAACATTACTTTTCAATAAACTATTTAGCCTTACATCAAAATTAAGACTTTCCTCTTTATTAGAGGTTATCTTCATTACTAATACTTTATCTTTTGAAGAAATAAAAGTTTCTCTTTTAATTTCTGAATTTCCTATATTATATTTTACTGTTACTAAAGCTTTGTCTAAATCAAGTTTTCTAGTATAATTTGAGTATTTTTCATCTTCATAATAAAAATCTAAATATAAATTTCCAAGTGGAGCATAGGACTCTGTATATCCTGATAACATTTCCTTATTTATTATTTCTTGAGCTTCATAATAATTTTCATTATTTATTAGTTCTCTAACTTTTTCTAAATAATTTTTACTATTATAATTAGTTTTATCTTCTGGAATACCTGTCCATAAAGTATCTTCATTTAAGGCTATTCTTTCATTAAATATATTTCCTAAAACCATAGCTCCTAAGTTTCCATTACCAAGAGGGAGTCCATCTACCCACTTTTCTGCTGGCTTTCTATACCAAAGTTTTTTACTCATAAATATATTTAGAATTTATAATCCTTTTCTAAATTAATCTTTTCTTTCAATAATATATTGTCTGAAGATGAACCAACTAAAATATTGAATTTTCCACTTTCTAAAGTCCATTCCTTTTTATCTTCATTATAGAAAGCAAAATCCTTCTTATTTAAATTTATATTAACTGTCTTAGTTTCTTTAGGACTTAAATGTATCTTTTCAAAGCCCTTTAATTCCATATTAGGTCTCTTTACGCTAGACTCTTCATCATTTATATAAACTTGAACTACTTCTGATCCTGATACTTCACCTATATTAGTTAATTTTAATGATACTCTAACACTAACATCATCTTCTAATTCAGTTGCTTCTATTTTTAAATCATCATATTTAAAGTTTGTATAAGATAAGCCATGTCCAAATGCAAATAATGGTTCAACATCATAAGTTGAGAAATATCTATATCCTACAAATATATCTTCATCATATCTAACCTTCTCTTTTCCTGGGAACTCTCCAAGACAGTGAGCTGGTGAATCTTCTAATTTAACTGGAATAGTTACTGGTAATTTTCCTGATGGATTAACATCTCCAAATATTACTTCTGCTAGAGCTAATCCTCCTTCCATTCCATTATAAGAAGTTTGAATAATTGCCTTTGCATTATCTGCAAAGCTTGACATATCTACTGGTGAACCTGTTGATATAACTACAATAGTATTTTTATTAACCTTTAATAATTCTTTTATAACTATATCTTGTTTATAAGGAAGATCCATGTTAGTTTTATCATTACCTTCACTATCTATATTTATTAATTCTTCTTCTGCCTTTGTAGATTTTAAAGCATTTTGATATAGTTCAAAATCTTCCTTAGTATGTTTTAATCCTCCAACAAATATTACTGCATCAGAACTCTTTGCTAAATCTAATGCTTCTTTTAAAACCTTTTCTCTTTCTTCCTCATTATGAGTATAGCCCTTTGCATATTTTACTTCTGTATTTCCACCAAGTTTCATTTTTAATCCAAGAAGTGGAGTTATTTCATATAGAGCCTTAATTTCTGCTGATCCACCACCTGCTGAATGTTTTATATCTGCATTTTCTCCTATAACTGCTATTGTCTTTATTTCTTTTTCCTTTAATGGAAGTACATTTTCTTCATTCTTTAAGAGAATTATTGATTCTCTAGCTATTTCTAAAGTTTTTTGTCTATTTTCATAGCTATTATAAGCTCCTTTTTTTCTATTGTCGGAGAATATATTTAATCTATACATTAATCTTAGGATATTCCTTATCTTATCATCTATAACTTCTTCCTTTACTATTCCCTTTTCTACTGCATGTATCATTGGATTTGCAAAGAAATATTCATCAAAGTTATAAGTTACTGACATTTCTATATCCATTCCTGCTTCTGCTGCTTCCTTAGTATCATGAATACCAGACCAATCTGATATTAATACTCCATCAAATCCCCACTCATCTCTTAAAATTTCTTGAAGAAGTTTTGGATTATGAGCACAATATTGATCCCATATTTTATTGTATGCAGTCATTATAGAGTAAGCATTACCTTCTTTTACTACTGCTTCAAAAGCTGGAAAATATATTTCTCTTAATGCCCTATCACTAACTACAACATCTACATTTAATCTTTCAGTTTCTTGATTATTTACAGCAAAGTGCTTAACACAAACTGCTACATCATTTTCTTGAACACCCTTAATATATGGAACTGCCATTTCCTTTGTTAAATAAGGGTCTTCAGACATATATTCAAAGTTTCTTCCTCCTAAGGGACTTCTAATTATATTTATTCCTGGTGCTAATATTATGTCCTTTCCCCTACCTCTTGATTCATTACCTAAAACATAGCCTTCTTTATATGCAAGTTCTCTATTCCAAGTTGATGCCAATGCAGTATTACATGGAAGATATGAAACATAATCATCACTATATCCATATGGTACCCAACTATTATCTGGGAACTCATTTCTTACTCCCATTGGACCATCAGCCATTTTTAAAGGCTTTATTCCAAGCCTTTTTACTCCTTCAGTTCTAAAAAGACCTGCTCCATGTATCATTCCAATCTTTTCTTCTAATGTTAGACATTTTATTATTTCTTCTATTTTATTATCAAAGCTATTTTCCTTCTTCATAAAAACTTCCCCCTTATAATTAAGTATTATAGCCTCAGTTAAATTTAAGTTTAAACTGAGGCTACTTTATATTAATTGGTATCTTAGAACTTAACTATTATTTTCTTAGTATTAGGAGTTAATCTTATTCCTGACTCTTCTAATTTAGCTTCAGCTCCATCTACTTTTTCAATTGCAAATATTCCATTTAGTAATATGCTATAGCTATCCTTAGCATCTACATCAAAAGTAATAGTACTATTTTCTTTTAGTGCTGTAGCCTTTAATACAACTTCTGCATTTTCATTTAAAACTTCTACGGAAGCTTCTTTCTTATCTACTAAATTAAATACTTTTAATGTTAAATCTTTTCCATAATTATAGTTTGGAACATTATCTACTGCTCCAACAGGAATTATACTATTTTCTTTAACCATCATAGGAATACTTAAATATCCATGATTTTCTCTAACCCATCTTCCACCTTCATATACTTTTCCAGTTATAAAGTTTGTCCAAGTTCCTTCTGGTAAATAGTATTCTGCAACTCCTTCTTCATTAAATATTGGTGCTACTAAAATATTATCCCCAAGCATATATTGTCTATCTAAGTATCTGCAAGTTGGATCATATTGATTTTCTAATATCATTGATCTCATTACAGGAATACCCTTTACTGATGCATCATAAGATGTTTTATATAAATATGGCATAATGCTACATTTTAATTTTGTAAAGAATCTAACTACATCGCAGGATTCTTCATCATAAAGCCATGGCACTCTATAAGATGTACTACCATGTAATCTGCTATGAGATGATAATAGTCCAAAAGCTGCCCATCTCTTATATACGTCTGGTGTAGATGTACTTTCAAATCCTCCAATATCATGACTCCAGAAACCAAAGCCTGACATACATAGGGATAGTCCCCCTCTTAAGCTTTCTGCCATTGATTCATAATCTGAAGTACAATCACCACCCCAATGTACTGGGAACTGTTGTCCTCCTGCAGTTGCTGACCTTGCAAATAGTACTGCTTCATTTTCTCCCTTAACTTCTTTTATTACATCAAATACTACTTTATTATAAATTTGAGTGTAGTAATTATGCATCTTCACTGGATCTGATCCATCAAAGTACTTACAGTTTGTTGGGATTCTTTCACCAAAGTCAGTTTTAAAGCAATCTACTCCCATTTCCATTAAGTATCTAAGCTTATCTGCATACCACTTGCAAGCATCTGGATTAGTAAAGTCTACAATAGCCATTCCAGGTTGCCACATATCCCATTGCCATACATCTCCATTATTTTTCTTAACGAAATATCCCTTTTCTTTTCCTTCTTCAAAAAGAGTTGACTCTTGAGCAATATATGGATTTATCCATACACATATTTTTAATCCCTTACTTTTTAATCTTTCAAGCATTCCCTTTGGATCTGGGAAAACTCTATTATCCCATTCAAAGTTACACCAATTAAAGTCCTTCATCCAAAAGCAATCAAAATGGAATACATGAAGTGGAATATCTCTATCTGCCATTCCATCTACAAATTCATTAACTGTTTTTTCATCATAATTAGTTGTAAAGGAAGTAGTAAGCCATAAACCAAATGACCATGCTGGTGGTAATGCTGGTTTTCCAGTTAATGTAGTGTAGTTTTCTAAAACTTCCTTCATATCATTTCCTGTTATTATATAGTAATCTAAACATTCACCAGGAACACTAAATTGAACCTTTGTAACTAGTTCTGATCCAACTTCAAAAGATACTCTTTCTGGATGGTTTACAAATACTCCATATCCCTTATTAGTTATATAAAAAGGAATATTTTTATAACTTTGTTCTGTACTAGTTCCACCATCTTCATTCCATATATCAATAGATTGTCCATTCTTAACAAATGGTGTGAATCTTTCACCTAAACCGTATACAGCTTCACCAACAGATAGGCTTAACTGATCTCTCATATATGTTTCAAATCCTTCTTCATCTAAGAATTTTCCACCTTCACCCTTTAAGTATGCGGAACTTCTGTTAGCACTTTTAGTTAAGTACTTATCACCATTATAAAACTCCATAGAAAAATTATCTTTATTTATTTTTACACTTAAATCTCCAGATTTAACTTCCATTAATTCATCAGTTTCTTCTATAGATATATTTAAATCATCTTCTTTAACATCAAAATGTGGTCCTACATCCTGTGTACCCATATAATGATATGCTCTAATTCTAAGAACATTTTCTAAAGGTGATGAAATCTTATATGTTATAACTGGTCCCCCTAAAGTATCTCCTCTGTGATTTATTCTATTACATGGAGTATACATAGTTAAAACCTTTTCATTTTTATCACTACTATAGACCTCTTGAGGACTAAATCTTGTTATTCCATCTTTATTTAGCCAACAACCATTACTAAATTTCATAACTGTTCACATCCTTATTAATTATTGTTTATAAAATTATTATAGTTTTTCATTTTTTATTTCATCTTAATTATATATTAGGTTAACTTCTCCTTATACCTATTAAATTCTATCTATTTTATTGTACTTTTTAGAGATACCGTATAGATATAATATTTGCTGCTCCGTCGCATTCGCTCCAAGTCGCACAAATATTATATCTATACTCTTATATCTAAAGGAAAAAAGGCATAGCTGCCTTTTGTAAATTTTCGTTGTAATCTAAATTTCTTCATATACTATATTTTTATTTCACTTTCTGTCCTTTTGCTCCAAGTCACTACAATATGATACTTATCAACTTATAACTTAATGAAAAAGGTAAAGGTACATTTTTTGTTTAATTGATTATATTGCGAAGCAATTAAGTAAATTGATCTTTAAAAATTGAATAGTAAGCTATTTACCAAAATATGTTATAATAAATTCGTAATAGTATTAAAGAACTAAATCGCTAAAAGCGACGGCTGGGGCTAGTGATTAAACTTGATTATATATGGAAAAAATAAGAAGTGAAGTTTCTTTCTCAAGGAAGCTTCACTTCTCACATTTTATGCACTTTTTTAAGGAGTGATAAAATGTATAAAAAAATTGAAAAAATGATTAAAGATTTAGAACTTCGTGGTCGTAGCAAAGATAATATTAAAAATATGGTCTGTGCTATGAATAGATTTTCTAAATACTATAATCAGCCACCCGAAACATTGGGTGAAAAACAAATTATCCACTATCTAGATTATTGCATAAATGATAAAAAATTATGCAGGGGAACTGTAAATTATATTAATAGTACTCTAAAATTCTTTTATGTTGTAACACTTGAAAGATCATGGAGTGATTTAAGAATCCCTAGACTTAGATATGATAAGACCTTACCACAATATTTAACCAAGGAAGAAGTAAGACTTTTATTAGAATCTACCACTTATTTAAAACATAAAGCAATATTTTCAACGATGTATTCTGGCGGCTTACGCGATAGCGAAGTTATAAATTTACGAATCTCTGATATTATGAGTTCTGAAATGAAAATTAGAGTTAGAAATGGTAAACGAAATAAGGAAAGATATACTTTATTATCACAGAAAAACTTAGAGATCTTAAGAGTGTATTGGAAGAAGTTTGGATATAAAAATTACTCTCCAGATGATTATTTATTTATATCAAGGCAAACAAAGAAAAAGTTAACTAATCGTACTCTTCAGAGTGCATTTGAAAAATCACTAAAGAAGTCAGGCATAACTAAAAAAGCTACTCCACATACTTTAAGACATTCTTTTGCCACTCATCTAATGAATGATGGAGTGGATTTAGTAACTATTCAAGCATTAATGGGGCATTCGAATATGAAAACAACCTCAATATATTTACATGTAAGAGATTATAAAATGCTAAATATAAAGAGCCCATTAGATACATTGGAATAGTTTCATGAATTCACTTCAACATATTATAGAATTACACTGTGAATCTTATACTAAATCAAAAAAGTTACCATCTAATATTCTAAAAGCTTTATATTCTATTAAGGATTGTAGAACTGCTGCGCTAGGCGGCCATGTATATGAGTGTGACGAGTGTGGAGAAAGAAAGATTTCATATAATTCTTGTAGAAACCGTCATTGTCCTAAATGTCAGGTATATGCAAAAGAAATGTGGATTTATGAGAGAAGTAAATCTTTATTACCAACTCACTATTTTCATATTGTTTTTACTATACCAGAGCAACTAAATTCTTTAACTTTGTTTAATCAAAAAGAAATGTATTCTATTCTTTTTACTGCTGTTTCCGAAACTTTGCTAGAATTAGCAAAGGATAAGAAGTATTTAAGTGCAGATATAGGATTTACAACAATTTTGCATACTTGGGGTCAAAACTTAATGTTTCACCCCCACATTCATTGTATAGTGCCTGGTGGTGGATTAAGCATTGATAGTAGTAAATGGATAAAATCAAAAAAGAAATTCTTTATTCCTGTAAAGGTGCTTTCAAGAAAATTTAGAGGTAAATATTTATTTTACTTAAATGAACTTTATAAAAATAAAAAACTAAAGTTTCCAAAAAGCATTAGTGAATTTCAGTTTAAAGAAGTATTTAATATATTTAAAGATAGTTTATATAAAAAAGAATGGATTGTTTATAGTAAAGCACCTTTCAGCAGTGCGGAATATGTCTTAAAGTATTTAGGTAGATATACTCATAGAGTTGCAATATCAGATAATAGAATTATTAAGGTTGATAATGAAAAAGTCATATTTAAGTGGAGAGATTATAGAGATAAAAACAAAGAAAAAATAATGTCTTTAAAACCACAAGAATTTATCAGAAGATTTTCAATGCATATACTACCTGATAGATTCGTAAAGATAAGACTTTACGGTATTTTAGGAAATAGAAATAAGAAACTAAAATTTAAGCGTTGCATAGAAATCTTTAGGATCAAACCAAAAGAATTTGAGAACCTATCGTCAGCGGAGCTATTTTTAAAACTAACAGGAATTAAATTAGGTAAGTGTAAGGAATGTGAGAAGGGAAATTTAATAAAGATCGGAAAATTAATGCCTCTTTGTGCTTCATCACCGTAAAAAAATTAAAAGTGAATAAGTACTTGATTTGGGGAGGGGGAAACTATATACTAAAATAAACAATAACCATAATATTCCAAAGAGGAAGTGAGAGAATAATACTAAAATTAAATAAAATTAATATTTTAAAACTAGTCGTGAGTTTTTGAATCCCCATACGGGGCGGATGCTCTTAGCGACTTCGTTCTAGTAATTGATTGCAATATTGAGATGTATATGTTTAACATAAATTAGGTTTAAATCACTTGTAAATGTTTATATATATCCTATTTTTTTACCTCAACATCGCAATCAAGCCAACTCAAAGTATTCATTAATTAGTATGAATATATAAGGGAGATTTATATGAAAGAAAAATTAGTTATAGCAATATCAGCAGTATCAGGTGGAGGAAAGACTACTGTTATACAGTCAT
Source organism: Clostridium nigeriense (assembly GCF_050585265.1). Lineage (GTDB taxonomy): Bacteria > Bacillota > Clostridia > Clostridiales > Clostridiaceae > Clostridium > Clostridium nigeriense_B. The sequence goes on from NZ_JBNOOE010000001.1 coordinate 231,138, forward strand.
TAAACAATCAATTAACTTCCTCTAAAGCACTTTATTTTGATGATTATGATTTTGAAGAATGTCCTGATGACTTTTTTGAGTGGGTTCAAAGTAGTTGTGATTATAATCTATGGAATACTGATATATTGGTTAAAGATATTAATTACTTATTAAATCAATCAAATCTTGAGTATATATTACTTGACTATCCATTTGCATATAAAAATGATAAAGTTGCACCGTATATTGATTATACAATTTTTATAGATACACCATTAGATATTGCAATGGCAAGAAGAATTTTGAGAGATAAGATAAATGAGTCAGTTGATTTATTAGAAAATGACTTAATTAATTACCTTTCTAAAGGAAGAGTGGCTTATTTGGAAATGATAAAAACAATAAAACCAAATTCAGATTTTATCATCGATGGAACTTTAGAACTTGATGATATTGTAACCGAAATTATAAAGAAAATAAAAATTATTAATGAAGAACATTAATATATTATGAATAGAGAATTAAATATTAAATTATAAAAATATCGTATTATTCAAAATAAATATATGGTATTTTTTAGTTCACAATTCAAATATGCTTATCATTTTAAAAGAATTAAGAATTTAGTTTAAATAATATAATTAGGCCAAAAGTATAAGGGAGAAAAATAAAATATGAATTTAAAAGCTGAAAATTTAACAGAAAAACATGCCAAAGAGATAGCTGCGTGGAAGTATGAAGGTAAGTACCAAATATATAATTTACCTGAATGGGAAACCATGATTAAGGATAATTATTCATTATGTGATGAAATAAAAAGAAATAGATTTACTGCATATATAAATGAGAAAAATGAATTGGTTGGATTTATAAACTTATTAGATGAAGGTGAAACAATATTTTTGGGAATAGGTATAAACCCCAAATATTGTAATCAAGGAATAGGTAAAATAATTACTAAATTAGCATTAAATAAATCTAAAATAAAGTTTCCTAATAAACCGGTTATATTAGAAGTTAGAACTTGGAACAATAGGGCTATTAATTGTTATAAATCACAAGGATTTGAGATTGTTGAAAAGAAATATCAAAAAACCTATGTAGGAAAAGGGGAATTTTATGTTATGAGATATATAAATAATTAATAGTTATGTTCATTCTAGATTTAAATTATGATTAATATAAAATTAAATAATAAGTTATGAAAATACCTTATTATTCAAAATAAATATTTGGTCATGCTCATAGCTATAAGCTATACGTAACCTCACATCTAACGTGGAATTTTCTAAATACAAATAAAAAAGATGTCTAAACATTAAAGTCTTGGACATCTTTTTATTATCATTTTATATTAGATTGCTTATTTACTACTAATCTATTTTATTTAATCGCAGTATCTATAATAGAAACTAAAGCTTCAATTCCTTCAGGTTCTAAATGAACACCATCTTCTGTAAAAAATTCTGGATGGTCAATTGCAGTAGAATACCAATCTATTAATGTTACATTATCTCTTTCTTCTGCTTTTCTCTTCAATGCTTTATTTACATCACCTTCCCATGACCTTGGTACACGGACGTTTACTAAATAAACCTGTGCTGCAGAGAAAGAATCAAGTAAATTATCAATTTCTTTATCAGTAAAATAACCATTTGATCCTAATTCAATAATTACTGCTTTATTAGGGTTATTAAATTCTGCATAAGTATTTACAAGTTCATTAGCTTGACTCATTTGCCTTCCAACTTTTCCATCAATTGTAATATTGTCGTATTTATCACTTAAGGCTGAACTAATATCTAGCATAATAGAATCCCCAATAGCTAATATTTCTTGGTAAGAATTATTCTCAGTTGAAGAATTTATTTCTAAATCATATGTATCAGAACTTTCCTCTTTATTATCTGTAACAGAACTTTTCTCTTTATTAGTCAAAACTACTTCTGTTTGAGTAGCTTCAGATATTTCTGTTTTTTCTTTGACTTTTAACACATTATTAATGTTAATAGTCATAATCATAGTAATTAAAATAGTTACAGCAACTGAAGCCCTTCTAACTAAATATCTTTTTTTACGGTTAGTAATATTTTCAAATCGTATATTCTTAATAAACTCTTGGAATCCATATTTTCGTATAGGTATTTCTATATAATTATATGAAAGATTTGCAACAATAAATATAATTATAAGCTGTAACCCTACACGCAAATATGATGGATTTCCTATTTCATAAATAGGAGTACTTAAAACAATAATAGGATAATGCCAAAGATAAATCCCATAAGATCTTTTTCCAATCCAAGTCAGGGGTTTCCATGAAAATATATGTCGTAAATAACTATCAGGATTACAAACACAAGCTATAAGTATAGCTGCATTTAAACTAATTAAAAATAATCCTCCTCTGTAAAGAAATGTATTATACTCATTAACAAAAACTACGCAAAGTATGAAGATTGTTAAACTAACTCTACCTGTTATATTTAGCATCTTTTTTTGCTTATTAGAATTTTTTCTTGAAAAAGATCTTCTATCAATGAATGTTTTCATTGGACAAATAATAGCTAACCAACTTCCTATTAGTAATTCAAATGCCCTAGTATCGGTACCATAATATATACGACTAGGATCTATACCTGGCTTATATAATATCCCCATTAACATCGCTGAAAGTAATGCTAAGAGAAAAATCATCTTAGCTAGCTTGTCTCTTTTTTTTAAAATCTTATATCCTATTATAAGTATAATCGGCCATACAATATAAAATTGTACCTCTATTGATAAAGACCATAAATTCTTAAAAGGTGATGGAGACCCAAAACTATCAAAATAAGAAAGTTTATGAAAAATAAACCACCAGTTACTTACATAAAAAATAGATGAAACTCCATCTCCTAGAATATTAATTATCAAATTTGGCTTAAATAGAATTACCAAAATAAAAGTAGTTATTATCATTACAAAGGCTGCTGGAAATAAACGCCTAATACGACTACTCCAAAATTCCTTAAATTTAAAACTTTGTTTATTTTCTTGTATAGATAAAACTTTAGAGGTTATTAGATAACCTGATATAACAAAAAATATATCAACCCCTAAAAAACCTCCTCCAGCCCAGCTAAAGCTAAAATGATAGGCAATTACTATTAATACAGCAAAGGCTCTTAATCCATCTAATCCAGTTATATATCCATTATTATTTATTTTTTTCAACATATCGATTTCCTCCTGCGTACATCCCTTTATCTATATAATAGGTGCTAAATAGATGAAAATTTTTTTGTAAATATTCCCCTTAAAATATTAATATAAGAGGACTCTAGCTGTAATACTAAAGTCCTTTATAAAAAAGTTATTTGATATACTCATTACTAACCAATACATCAGATAATATATCTGTTGGAATTGTAAATTCTACAATTCCCATATACCCAGGAGCTACCTCATATTTATTAAAGGAAATTACTAACTGGGATTTATCATTAATATAAAAATTCTGATTCTCAGATATTTCTTTAAATATATCCATATTACCATTTCCACTTTCATCATCAATCCAATAAACCTTTTTTGAATCTGACTTCATTTGCTCTCTCATTTGTTCTTTAATATTTTCGCTTATTATTTCTATATATTTATTGTCTTTAAATAAACTAGGAAGAGTAATTAAAATCTCATTTTTCTTATCTATGGTATCATATTCAAATGTTGTAGATGAAGTTCCTACAGTATTCACTACATAACGTCCTATGGAAAGTATATTTTCATTATCTGTTTTAACTACGTATCCACTTTCTATACCTAGATGTCCATCATCTATTTTCTTCAAGCCTTCCATCTCAGTTATAAAATCTTCATATAGTTTTTTATTTTCAGAAATATATTTTTCATTTAAGCTATCTTCTAAAGCTTTATTTTCTAAACCTTCTATAGAAGGTACTTCTATATCGGCTTTATATTTATCTTCATCGATATTATATTTTTTAAAAGTTATTACTTTTACTATACTGCTTACTACTGGTATTTTAGATAATTTATCTGCAAATGCCGGACTACTATTTACTCCTACTGTAAGTATTCCTGTAGATATAGCTAAAGAAGCAGCTGCAACTCCTAATCTTTTATATATAGTTTTTATTCTAATGTTATACACCCCAGAATCCCTAAAAGCATTTTTTACTACCAAATCCAGTTCTTCTGGAATAGATATTTCATTATATTCTTTCTTCAATTCCTGTAAGTTTTTATCTGCCATATTAAACCTCCTAATAATTTAAATCTCCTCATAATCATTCATTTTTATCCGCAATAATTTAAGTGACTTATATAACCGTGTTTTTATTGTATTGGTATTCTCATTAAGAATTTCTGCAATCTCCTCTATTTTTAAGTCTTCAAAATATCTCAATATTACCACAGTCCTATATTTTTCTGGTAAATTACCCATTGCTCTTTGCAAATCAAAGTTCTCATACTTGTCATCTATTTCTGAAACAAAACTTGCTAAAACTTCATTATCAACCGGAATTACTTTCTTTTGTTTTCGCAGAAAGTCAATAGATGTATTTACTATAATCCTATAAAACCAAGTATTTATATAACTGATACCTTGAAGAGAATCAACATGTGAAACTGCTTTATATATTGATTCTTGCATAATATCCAAAGCATCATCAGCATTTTTAACATAACTATAAGCTACTCTATAGTATTTTTCCTTATTACTAATGATATACTCTGCTATTTGCTTTTTTAAATTTTCTTTATGCATTAGTGCTAAATTCTCCTTTGCTTTAAATACATATCTTTCTTGCTTTATACTACATAAACGTATATAAATAGTAAAAAGTTTTATTTTTAATAAATAAATTTCATATTTTAAATTATTTATATAAAATTTCTTCTATTCTTTATAATAAACTTTATGTAAATTGATTATTCAAACCTATAAAAAAAGTGGACACATATAAGTTTGCTTATGACCTCGCTACGCTCAAGTCATCACAACCCATTATATATTAACTATTAATAACAGAGCATCTACCTCTCTCATTTGGATAGATGGGCTTTCACACTAAGTTCAGCATTCGCTACTTTTTTCAATAATTAATTAATGCCAAATGTTCAATATCAAGAATAAAATTATAATAGCTTGTACACAGCACGCGTTATTATAATTTCTTAAAAATAAAAAAAGAAGGTGAGTAAAAATGGCAAGAACTAAAGGAAATTATAGAGTCATATATATATAATAATTAAGGAAAGTTTAATAGAATTACTTCAAGATAATGAAATACATGAAGTTACAGTTACATATATTTGTAAAAGGGTTGATATAAATAGAAGTACATTTTATACTAATTACAAAGATGTCTATAATCTACTTTAATCTATATAAGATGAGTTACTTAATCAAATAATGAAATATGTTATGGAAACTCCAATTGAAAAACATTTAGATACTTTATTACTTAATAAGATATTTTATATCTGGTATTTTTAGGAGTGATGCTTTGAAAAAAAGATATATTTTTGCGTTTATAATTTTTTCCTTTTTAATCTTATTAATTGGCTGTGTAAAATCTGAAAACAAGAAGATATTAAATCCACTTAATGATATTCCAATAGATTCAACTAAAAGAATTGAATTTTCAAATCTAACTATTACTAGTGATGAAAAAGAGATAGGTAGGAGTAAAATGGTTACTGATGAAATTGATATAAAAATCATAAGTGAATACTTAAAAACAATAAATTGTGTATCAAGTACTCAGAAAGAAAAAGATCCTGACTTTAAAATTTCATTAATAGATAATGTTGAAAAAGAAAAGAGCTATATATATTCAATAGGAATTTCTAATAAGCAAATTTATATCTATAAATATAGCGATAAAGATTCAATTTTTTCAGTATATGAATATTCAGATACGGAAGTTATTGAGGAGTTAAGAAAACTATATAATGATATGAATTATAAAGAAGAACTTCTTATGAAAAAATAAAAGTATGCTTAGAATAAAATTTTATTCTAAGCATACTTTTATTTAATTTTCATAATTTATTACCTGTTTATCCCTATATTCAAATACTTTTATTTCTTTTCCATCTAAATTTTCTTTCTTCATATCAATTGCATTTATTTGATTATTATTGTATGTATTGTAATAATATATTCCTTTTTCTTGACACATACATGATGTATATTGTGTTATATCATTAATATTTTGTGGTGTAACTACTGAACCTCTTATCATAGAAACTCCGCTTAATATATGGAAAAATTCAACAATTCCAGATAACTCATCATCTCCTAATACAGAATTACTTCTTAAAAAGGCTGCTTTTACAAATCTTGATGTTGATGAGAAATCTCCTGGAAGACCTCTTCCTCCATCACCTTGACCTAATGGATTAATATTTTCTTCTCCCAAAATTGTTTCAGATGGCTGAGTAGGAGAAACTTTTATATATTGAACTAAATTTGTAATATGCCAATCAAAAGTTGGAGCATTAGTTAAAACACCAACTTTATTATCAAATATCTTTAATCCTTCCATTGTATTTTCTATAACTATGCAATCTCCCTTTGTATCTGATAATATCCAATGAAGTGTTGGTAATGGTGTATTTTCATTTAATGGTTTACCTACTATATGTACCTTTTCTAACTCTGGTTTTAATTCTGAAATACTTTCAAAATTTCCTACAGCCCAAAGTATTAAATCATATGGAGGAATATTTATCTTACCTTCCATAGTTTCTTCTTCCCAATGAGAATATCTAGGGAAATTTAATCCTGCGCAGGACAACCCTTTTTCATTCATTGCCTCTGCATAGCATGGATGATTATCTATTATAGTCCCCATACCTATCATCGCATATTTAGTTTTTTCACTCTTATCTATTGCTCTATTTGTATAAGTAAAATTTCTTGGTACTAAAGTAACTGCTTGATTAAAAGAAAATTCTATATCCATATTTCTTCCGAATAAATGATATCCATCCTTAGTTTTTAATGTTAAAGCTGTGCACATATATTCTCATCCTTTCATATAAATCATTTTTAATATATACAAATAGTTTATATTTAATTATCATCTTATAAAGATTACGTTTACAATTATGGTGATTATATCATAATAGATATTTTACTTCAATTTACTTTATTTTATCCTTTTTATTTCATTTATATATTAATGAAATTTTTCTAACCTTTACATTAGCCCCATTATACATCTATTTTCTTATATTTATTAATTATCTTAATACTTAAGTTAAAGCACATCAATTTTATTTTCTTATAAATTGATGTGCTTTTTAAAGTTGTTTTTATAATTTCACTAACCCAATTTATTTAATACATAATCTACTTCTATATTTGTAGTTATTAATAGCCCTTCTTCATCTATATCAAATAAATGATTATGATGTTCTGAGCAAGTATTTGAATTACATAAATTTTTAGTTCCTACATGGATATATGTTCCCGGAACTTCTATTAAGAATTCTGCAAAGTCATCTGCTCCTAATCTCTTTGGAGCATTCGTTATTACATTTTCTTCACCAATTATATTATTAACAATAGATGCTACTTCTTCACTAACTTTTTCGTCATTTATAAGTGGTGATGCATAGTCTTTAAATTCCACTGAAATTTCTGCTCCATATGCTTCTCCAATAGATTTCGCTATTTTTTCTACATTTTTATTAGTTTTTTCTCTTGATTCAAAGGTAAAAGTTCTTGTTGTTCCCTCTAATACAGCTTCTTCTGCTACTGCATTATAAATAGTTCCTCCCTTAATTAAACCAACACCTACTACTACTGTATCAACAGGATCTGTTTGCCTACTTACTATTGATTGTAAATTAACTACTATTTGACTTGCAATATATAAAGCATCTATTGATAAATGTGGGACAGATACATGTCCACCTTTTCCCTTAACTATTATCTTAAAATAATCACAGGAAGCTGATATTGGTCCACTTGTTACTGATACCTTACCAACATCTATATGTGAAGATACATGGGCACCTAGTATTTCTTCTACTCCATCTAGTGCTCCTTCTTTGATAAATATCTTTGCTCCTGCTCCAATCTCTTCTGCTTGTTGGAAGAATAGTCTTACTTCACCATTTAATTTTTCTTCTCTTTCTTTTAGTATTTTTGCAGTACCAAGAAGGCTAGCTGTATGTGCATCATGTCCACAAGCATGGTGAAATCCTTCATTTTGTGATTTATATTCCACATCTTTATCGTCTGGAACCTTAAGAGCATCTATATCTGCCCTTATAGCTATAACCTTATTTGATGAATTGCCCCCTTTTATTACTCCTAAAACTCCTGTTTCTCCGATTCTTTTATGTGGAATATTTAATTTATCTAATTCTTCTTCAATTCTTTTTGCTGTTTTATATTCCTTTAAGCTTACTTCTGGATGCTTATGGAATTCTCTTCTTAGAGAAGTAATATACTCTTTTTCTTTTAATACATATTCTTTTATACTCATTTTAAAGCCCCCTTATAAATTTAACGCTTATTTCCAAGTTGGTATATAAGCTCCCTTGTATACTTCTTCTATGACTTTTGCAACTTCATCAGATCTATATGCATCTACAACTTTTTTATAAGTTTCATTATCTTTATCCTCTGTTCTTGCTACAATTACATTTATATATGGATTATCACTACCTTCATTAGCTTCTTCTAGGTAAATAGAGTCTTCATCTGGATTAAGGCCTGCATCAACAGCATGCCCTCCATTTATTAAAGCTGCAGCCACATCATCTAATAATCTTGGAGTTTGAGCTGCTTCTACTTCTACAAATTTTATATTTTTAGGATTTTCAGTTATATCACTTAAAGTTGGTGTATAGCCTGCAGCTTCATCTACTTTTATAACCCCAGCTGCTTCTAAGACCTTAAGAGATCTTCCTCCATTAGTTGCATCACTTGGTATTGCAATGGAATCCCCATCTTTTAATTCATCTAATGATGCTATCTTATTTGAATAAATTCCAAGTGGAGCTATTATAGTCTCTCCTATAACTGATAAATCAAATCCTCTATCTTTAATATCTTGTTCTAAATATGCCTTGTGTTGGAAAGAGTTTAAATCTATTTCACCATCTGCTAGAGCTTGGTTAGGCTGACTATAATCTGAAAAAGTAACAAGCTCTAAAGTTATACCTTCCTCTGCAAGATTCTTTATTACTGGTTCCCATTGGTCTGTATTTTCGCCAACAACTCCAACTTTGATAACATTATTTTCTTCATTTGCATTTTGTGCCCCACAGCCTGCTAATGATAAAAGTAATACTCCTGATAATACAATATTTAATAATTTTTTAGCTTTCATATTTTAAAATCTCCTTTTTATTTATTTCTTATTGCTTTTTAATGTGTTGTTCTTTTTATTATTAAATTTCCTGCCCCTTGAATTATATTTACAAATATAAGTAGTATTATTACAGTTACGAAGGTTATATCTACTTGATATCTTTGATAGCCATATCTTATAGCTAAATCACCAAGTCCCCCTCCACCTACTGAACCTGCCATAGCTGTTAATCCTACTAAGCTTATAAATGTTATAGTTGTAGCTCTTACTATATTTGGAATACTCTCTTTTAGATAAACTCTAAAGATTATTTCAACTGGCGATGATCCCATTGCCTCAGCTGCCTCTATGACTCCCTTATCAATTTCAGATAATGCACTTTCTATCTGTCTTGCAAAGAATGGTATAGTACCAAAAACTAATGGTACATAAGATCCCTTTGTTCCAATAGCAGTACCTACTATAGCCCTTGTTATAGGAATTACTGCTGCCATTAATATAATAAATGGAATTGATCTTGTTATATTTATTATTTTTTCTAAAACATAGTATACTGGTTTATTTTCTAGTATATTTCCTTTTCCTGTTACAACCAATATAACTCCTAAAATAAGTCCTATAACAAATGAAATTACTCCTGCTACTAAAATCATAAGTAAGGTTTCTCCTGTAGCCTTATAAATTTCTGGTATCTTTGTTATTGCATTAGGCAGTAATTTTTGTACTAAGCTTTCCATCTTTAATCACCTCAACTTCTACCTTATTTTCTTTTAGATAATCTATAACCTTCTCAATCTGTCCTTCTTCTCCTCTTATTATTACTATAAGTCCACCAATAGGTGCTTCTTGAATTATTTCTACATTTCCGAAGATAATACTTGTATCTACATTAAACTCTCTAGATACTATTGAAATTATTGGCTCGCTTGTACTATTTTCTAGATACTTTAGTTTTAATATCTTTTCATTTTCTTTTATATCTACAACTGAAGATTTATCTTTAATTAAGTCATAAATATTAGTTAAAGAAGATGTACTATCTATAAAACTCTTTGTAATCTTTTCCCTTGGCTCTGAGAAAATCTTAAATATATTTCCTTCTTCAACAACTTTTCCATCTTCCATTACAGCAGCTCTTGTACAAATTTCTTTTACTACCTGCATTTCATGAGTTATTATTACGATTGTTATTCCAAACTTTTTATTTACTTCTTTTAAAAGTCTTAATATTGATTTTGTAGTTTGTGGATCTAGTGCACTAGTTGCTTCATCACAAAGTAAAACTTTTGGATCATTTGCTAAGGCTCTGGCAATTCCAACCCTTTGCTTTTGTCCCCCACTTAATTGAGAAGGATAAACATTAGCCTTATCCTCTAAGTCAACAAGTTTTAATAAATCATTAACCTTACTATTTATCTCTTCTTTTGAATGCCCATTTCCCTTAAGCGGATACGCTATATTTTCAAATACAGTTCTAGATTTCATAAGATTAAAATGTTGAAATATCATTCCTATCTTTTTTCTTTCTTGTCTAAGCTCTCTATTTGATAAGCTTCCAAGCTCTCTTCCATCTATAACTACCTCGCCACCAGTTGGCTTTTCTAAAAAATTTATACATCTAACTAATGTGGATTTTCCTGCTCCACTAAAACCTATAATTCCGTAAATCTCTCCTTTTTTAATGTTCAATGTTACATCCTTTAATGCTTCTACTTCTCCAACTTTTGTACTATAAATCTTATTTAAATTTTTTAATTCAATCATATTTTTCCCTCCCTTGTTATATACAATCATTAAAAATATAATTTCTTAGAGATTAAAAAAAGGTACAAAAAAACTGCTTTCTTAAAAAATAAGAAAGCAGTGTAATATACACATATATATTCCATTCTTATCTTTCAGACGCAGTAGTTAACTGCAGGATTTAGAACCTTAAATTATACATAATTCAAGCCTTATAATTTAGGTTACTAGACTTCCCAGGGCCAGTCCCTCCGTCTTTCTTGATAAAAATATTTTGTTGTTTAATCTATATTTTATACATACATCCCCTTCCTGTCAATACAAAATTTAATTTTATATCTAAATTTTGGTATTGAGGAGTTTGAAATTTATAAATTAAACATCTAGATATTGTGATTTATATAAATTGTAGTATAGTCCTTTTTTATTTAATAAATCATTATGAGTTCCTTCTTCTAAGATATGCTTTTCTCCTATAAACATTATCTTATCAGAGTTAACTATAGTTGATAATCTGTGAGCTATAACAAAGGATGTTCTTCCCTTTAATAACTCTTCAATTCCCTCTTGTAATAAAGCTTCTGTTTCTGTATCTATACTTGATGTAGCTTCATCTAGGATTAATATCTTAGGATCTGATAATAATACTCTAGCAAAGGATATAAGCTGCTTTTGTCCTACTGAAAGTCCATTTCCTTGCTCATTTAAAAATGTATTATATCCATCTTTAAATTCTCGTATAAAATCATCTGCCCTAACTATTTTTGCAGCTTCTATTACTTCTTCATCAGTAGCATCTAATCTACCGTATCTTATATTATCCATTATTGTTCCAGAGAAAACAAATGGATCTTGAAGCATAACACCTATTTCTTTTCTTAAAGATTTTAGTGTCACATCATTTATATCTGTTCCATCTACTAAAATTTCTCCAGATTTTATTCTATAGAACCTTGAAAGTAAATTAACAATGGTAGTTTTTCCTGCCCCTGTCGGTCCAACTAATGCTATTTTTTCTCCTGCCTTAATATTCATATTTATATCTTCTAAAATAGGAATATCTTTCTCATATTCAAAATATACATCTTTAAATTCAACATTACCATTAACATTTTTTAATTCTATAGCATCCTTCTTATCATACTCTGGTTCTTCATCCATAGCTTCAAATATTCTTTCTAAATAAGCCATAGCATTAATTAGGGTGTTATAAAAGTTCCCTATATTAGTAATTGGTGACCAAAATATCCACACATATGATACAAATGCTGTTAATAAACCTAAAGAAATTGAACTTCTAAATACTAAGATTCCAAAGATATAAATTAATGCTATAGATATTACTGAAATAGTATCTATACTTGGCCAAACTAAAAAATTTAGTTTTACTGCTTTCATCCAAGAATCACTACACTCATAACAAAGCTCCTTAAATATGTCCATACTTTCTTTTTTCCTAGAAAAAGATTGTGTAACTCTTATACCATTTATACTTTCATGAATATATGCATTTAAATTTGATTGCTTTGAGCTTACTCTTTGGAATGCCTTTCTTTGAGCAGTTTTAAGAGACATCATTACTACCATAAGTATAGGTATACCTATTAGTGTAACTAAAGTTAATTTTATACTTAAGAATGACATAAATATTATTGCCATAACTAAGGTAACCATATCTGCAATTAAATTTACAAATCCATTAGATAAAATATCACTAAGTGAATTAATATAATTAACTACTCTTACTAATATTTTTCCATGGGGCCTTGAATCATAATAATTAAAAGGAACATATTGAAGATTTCTAAATAAATCATATCTCATATCTACTAGTATCTTCTGTCCTACTTCTCCCATAGTGTACATTCTATGCTTCATAATTATTGCAATTGTTATAAACATCAGTACATATATAATTGAAATTAAAACTAAACTTTTAATATCTTTATTTGGTATATAATTATCCAAAGCAGTTTTAATTATTATTGGTCCTATTAAAGATATTGAACTTGATATTAACATCAATATAACTGAAGTTATTATTTTTGATTTATATGGTTTCATATAGCTTAGTAATCTTTTTAAATAATCTAAGTTAAATCCAGTTTCTAAATCTTCATCTACATTGTATTTATTTCTTGCCATTTATACTCCCCCTATCTTTAAATCTAGATTGCCGTATTGAGTATAAAAGATATTTGAATAATATCCTCCTCTTTTTACAAGCTCCTCATGAGTTCCTCTTTCAACTATTTCTCCATTATCAAGCACAAGTATTAAATCTGCTTGTTTTAATGATGAAATTCTATGAGCTATTATAAATGTAGTTTGCTTTTCCTTCATATTTTTAAGCTCATACTGTATTTTCTTTTCTGTTTCCATATCAACTGCTGAAGTTACATCATCTAATACAAATATCGAAGCTTTTTTCATCATTGCTCTTGCTAATGAAACTCTTTGCTTTTGACCACCAGAAAGCCCTACACCTCTTTCACCTACTATAGTTTCATATCCGTTATCTAACCTTTTGATAAAACCATGAGCTTGAGCTTTTTTAGAAACTTTCTTTATTTCAGAGAAACTTACCCTTGGATTGCTAAAAGCTATATTATCTCTAACTGTATCTGAAAATAGGAATATATCTTGCATTGCTGTAGCTATATTTCCTCTTAATACTTCTAAATCTATATCCTTTATATCTACACCATCTATATAAATATTACCTTCTGTAGCATCATAAAATCTTGAAAGTAAATTTATTATAAGAGATTTTCCTGAACCAGTATGTCCTACTAATCCAATTGTTTCACCTGAATTAACCTTAAATGAAATATTATTAATTACCCTTCTTCCATCTAAGTCTAAACTAACATTTTTAAATTCAATATTTCCCTTAAATTTATTAACATTAAGAGCAGCTTCTTTATTTTTTATACTACTTTCTGTGTTTAATAAATCTATAATTTTTGCAGATGATGCAATAAATCTTTGAGCATCGTTTATTAAATATCCACACATTCTCATTGGGTTATTTAATGCCCATAATAAACTATTAAAAATAACAAGTTCTCCAAAAGTAATCTTCTCTAGTGCTACTAAAATTCCTCCAACTAATATCATAACTACAGAAAGGCTATTAGATAAAAATTCAAGCTTTGGAATATACTTTTTAGTAACTTTAATTGTATCTAAATTCCTCTCTTTATAATTTTCATTTTCAGCAGTAAACTTGTTAACTTCAAAATCTTCTCTACCAAAGGCTCTTACAACTCTATTGCCACTTATATTTTCTTGAACAACTGAATTTAATCTTGAATAAGCTTCTCTTATATTATGAAATGTTGGGGAAATTTCCTTACTCATCTTATAAGTTAAAAATCCAATTATAGGTGCTATAAGTAGCATACATATAGTTAGAATATAATTTACATACATCATTGATATAATTGCAAAAGTAAAAGTTGTTATTGATGCTAAAATATTATAAACAACCCAAGCCACAAAATGTCTTATAGCATCAGTATCTCCTGTCATTCTAGCCATAAGATCCCCTGTTTTGACCTTACTATAAAAATTAACATCCAAATTTAATAGCTTATCGTATAAATCTGTCCTTATTTTAAATAAAACATCTTGTGAAATTTTTTCTAATATCATTTGATAAATATAAGTTATAATACCTTTAACAACTACAACAGATATCATAATTGAAACAAGTGGAATAAGTAGTGATGTCTCACCATTTCCAAAAACCTTATCAATAATGTTACCTGTAATAAATGGATTTACCATATTAATTGCTGAGGTACATAATACTAAAAATAATGCAAAACAGTATTTAAACTTATATTTCTTTAAATAACTAAATATCCATTTTAGGCTATCCATATTTACCCTCTCCTTATCTTATTTCTTCCTAAATATGATTATAAAGAAGATATTGAAAATAAAAATGTATTATATTAAACTTTAAATGTATATTATTATACTAATAAAAAAGTGCAACTATATAATTTTGCTTATTCCGTCGCTACGCTCCAAGTCATCGCAAAATTAATAGATGCACTTCAAAGCTGAATGATGGAAATTATAAAAAGTTATTCACAGGGTAACATTTTTATAATTTCCTAAAAAGTAAAAGTAATATTTATGGAGATGTGGATATGAATAAAATATACACAAGTATAGACAGCTATAATCCTCAAATCCTTTTTGTAATGGATGGGTGTTGCTCACCTGAAATTTCTGTTCCAGAAACTAACTATCACTGTCATAATGACTTTATTGAACTTTCTTTTATAACTTCTGGATCAGTAGATTATTTAATCGAAGGTGAAAAATATACCTTAAAAAAAGGACAAGTTTTAATATCTAACCCTGGAATATATCATAAAGAACTTTTTGATTCTAAAACTAGATGTAGGGAGCTTCATATTGGATTAACTAATTTAAATTTATTTAGTAATTCTAAAAAAGATTATATTGATATTGGTAACAAGAATGTATTAACTTTTAATAAATATAAAAATGATATTCTTAAAACTTGCTCAGAAATAGTTGATGAGCAAAAAGATTATAATCAGACCTCTCCCTTTATGTTAAAATCCCTTATAATGAAATTATTAGTCCTATTACATAGGGAAATTAATGAAGAAACTCCAAATATAGATTCTCATGAATTTTCTTTTAAATCTCGTGAGAAAAAAGATTTAGTTGAGGATATCAGAAAATATTTAAATGAAAATTATGTTCAAGACATATCCTTGTACACATTATCAAAAAATATGTACTTGAGCCCTGTTTATATATCTAAGATATTTAAGGAGGTTATGGGGGATTCTCCTATAAATTATTTAATACAAATTAGACTATTAAAATCTAAAGAATTATTGGAAAATTCTAAACTATCTATAAAGACTATAGCTAAAATGGTTGGATATGATGACCCCTACTATTTCAGTAAGCTTTATAAAAAGTATTATGGGATTTCTCCAAATAAAGCTAGAAAAGAAATAAATATGTTATATTAGTTACTCCATCGCAAGCTCCTAGTCATACTACAACGATTTTTTTAATAATCTAAAACTAAGTACCCCAGGTGACTAAATTTCAGTCCCCTGGGGTTATTTTTATTTCAATATATTTTAATTAAATTTACCAATTTATTTTCCTTAATATTAATGAGATTTTATATAGTCTCTCAAATTCTTAAGATAATATTTTATCTATTTCCTTTAATTCTTCATCTGAAAAGCTTAAATTATCTATTATTTTAACATTATCTAAAATTTGACTTGCCTTACTTGCACCAATTAAGACTGTAGTAACAGCATCCTTTCTTAAAACCCAAGATAAAGCCATTTCTGCAAGAGTTTGTCCTCTTTTTTCTGCTATTTCATTTAATTTTCTAATTACGCTTAACTTTTCTTCTGTTATATCTTCTTCATGTAAGAATCTACTACTTGCTTTCTTAGCTCTTGAATCTTCAGGAATTCCATGAAGGTATTTATTTGTTAACATTCCCTGTGCTAATGGTGAAAAAGCTATTGAACCTATTCCTTCATCTTTATGAACCTGATGTAAGCCTTCTTCTTCGCTCCAACGGCTAAGCATACTATATCTAAATTGGTGAATTAAGCATGGAGTACCATTTGCTTTTAGTATTTTTGATGCTTCCTTTAATTCTTTTGGATGATAATTTGATAAACCTATATATAGTGCCTTTCCTTGTTTAACTATATCTGTTAACGCTCCCATAGTTTCTTCTAATGGTGTATCTGGATCTGGTCTATGATGATAAAAAATATCTACATAATCTAATCCCATTCTTTTTAAGCTTTGATCTAAGCTTGCCATTAAGTATTTTCTAGAGCCACCATTTCCATAAGGTCCTGGCCACATATCATATCCAGCCTTTGTAGAAATAATCATCTCATCTCTATAAGCTTTTAAATTATCATTTAATATCCTTCCAAAGTTTTCTTCAGCAGATCCATAAATAGGTCCATAGTTATTAGCTAAATCAAAATGAGTTATCCCATTATTAAATGCTTCAAAAATTATAGACTTCTGATTTTCAATTGGATCTACAGAACCAAAGTTATGCCATAATCCTAATGCAACTCTAGGAAGATATAATCCGCTATTCCCACATTTTATATACTTCATTTTCTCATATCTTTCTTCTTTTACATTACTCATATTATCCCATTCCCCTCTTAAATTTGATTATTTTCCTCTTTAAAGTCAAGTTTTTGGTAATTCTTAAATATAAGTTTATAATCCACTATTATTAATTTAAATTATAACAACCTAAGGAAATCAATTTATATATTAAACTACTGGATAACTCTTTAATACTTTTATATTTCCTACTATCTTATATTCGCCTAATGTTGCTGGAATTAAGAAGCTATCTCCCATTTTAATAGTTTCTGAGAATTTATTTCCTTCAATAATCCCTTCTCCTTCAACGCATGTATACATATCAAACTTATCTGTATCACTAGCATCACGATATTCTTTAGATATAGATATCTTTTCTATTCCAAAATATTCATTTTTGCAAAGTAAACTTTGAGAATAACCATCATATTTAATTTCTTCTTTTTGGTTTAAGTTTTCACATTGAAGATTAAAATTTATAACATCTAAGGCTTTTTCAACATGAATTTCTCTTGGTCTTCCATAATCATAAACTCTATAAGTTACATCACTATTTTGTTGTATTTCTGCAATTATAACTCCTTCACAAATAGCATGAACTAACCCACTATTTATTAAGAAGCAATCTCCTTTTTTCACTTCTATTTTATTTAAAAATTCTTCAACTTTATTATTTTTTATTGCATCTTCAAATTCTTCCTTAGTGCAATCTTTTGTTCCAACTATTAAAGAAGCACCTGGCTTTGCATCCATAACATACCAAGCTTCTGTTTTCCCATAATCCCCTTCATACTTTGCTGCATATTCATCTCCTGGATGAACTTGAACTGATAATTTTTCTTTTGAATTAATTAATTTAATAAGTAATGGGAATTTTTCTAAAGTTACTTTATTTCCTACTAAAGCATGTCCAAATCTATTTATTAAATCATCAAATTTAATTCCTTGTAATTCACCATTAGCTACTATACCTGTTCCATTTGGATGACAAGCTATATCCCAAGTTTCTCCTATTTCTCCTTCAGGCATATTATCTCTAAAGGTTTCAAAATCTCTTCCACCCCAAATTTTTTCATAATATAAATTTTCAAATTTAATTGGATACATAAATATTCCTCCTTTTGTAAAAGCATTAAATATATACTCTGTATTTATAATTATATATACTTTCAATTAATTTCCAAGGTAAATTTAACTATAATATTTAATCTTTTCTATGTAAATTATTATCCTATTTTTATTATTTAATTTTATTCTACACATTATTAGAAGATAATACTAGGAATTAAATATTTAATATCTCAAATAATATTATTATAAGGAGGGATTTAAATGTCAAATATTGAGAATAGTAAAAATAATTATTTACCTAAAGATAGGACTGGTTATGCTCCAGAAAAGCATGCTTTAATTAGTCATGGAAAAATAGAAGGACCGTCTTCTCCATTACCAAGTACTGTGGAAGATGCTATAGTTGTAAACAATATTTCAAATGTGGAATTTGATTATACTGAGCAACCAGATCTTGATTTAGATGAGTAAAATTTTTTCGTATTTAAATAAAACTTTAGGAGGCGATAAAAATGGCTAAATCTAATAATAAGAAAAAAAGAAGTGATGGAACCATTCCAATGAAAAATAAAAATGTTGCAGCTCCAATAAATTCAAGTAATATTTCTACTTCATTTTATAGTTATCCAAATAAAAATGAAGTAGCTAAAACTTCTAAAACAAATCAACTATATTAAAAAAGTACTTCTATATAATTTTGCTTATTCCGTCGCATTCGCTCCAAGTCATCGCAAAATTAATAGAAACACTTCAGAGCTGAAGGAAAGAAATTATAAAAGATCATTCACAGGGTGACATTTTTATAATTTCTTAAAAAGTAAAAATAGTATTAATCTATCATAATTATAAGTAAAAAGGAATTAAGTTCGCTTAATTCCTTTTTACTTATAATTATTAAAATCTCTTAACTTCATTTAACAACAATATAACATGTCTATATATTCTATTTTAACATCTTATTATGTATAATAAATATATACATATAAACATTGTAAAGATTGGAGAATAAATGAATTCAAAATATTTGATAGTCATATCTTTTGATGCTGTTTCATCTGAAGATATTGACAAATTAAAAGAGCTTAATAATTTTAAATACTTAATAGATAATGGTAGCTTAATAACTAATGTTGAGAGTATTTATCCAACATTAACTTATCCAGCTCATACTACTATAATGACTGGCATGTATCCTAAAAATCATGGAGTTATTAATAATACTTTAAATAAATTTTCTGATATAAATCCTAATTGGTATTGGTATAGAAAATATATAAAAACTAAAACCTTGTATGATCTTGCATCAGAAAAAGGCCTAACTACTGCAGCTTTATTATGGCCAGTAACTGGACGTAGCAAAATTAATTACAACTTAACTGAAATTTTTGCTCCAAAACCTTGGCAAAATCAAATAGTTATGTCTGCTTTATCTGGTAGTCTTAAATTTCAATTAGATTTAAATAAAAAATTTGGACATTTAAGAAATGGCTTATCTCAACCTGAATTAGATGACTTTGTACATGAATCTGTAAAATATACTATTAACAAATATAAACCTAATTTACTACTTATTCACTATACAGATGTTGATTCTAATAGGCATTATCATGGATATGATAGCAAAGAAGCAAATGATGCTTTATTAAGACATGATAAGAGATTAGGTGATATTATAAACACTTTAAAAGAAGCTAATATATTTGAAGAAAGTACTATTGTAACTTTAGGTGATCATAGTGCCTTAGATGGTGACTTTATGATTAGATTAAATTCTTTATTTAGAGAAAATGGACTTCTTAAAGTTAATGAAGCAGGAAAAATAACATCTTATAAAGCAGTTGCAAAAACTTGTGATGGTTCTTCTTATGTTTACTTAAAAGATAAGAATGATACTGAAACATATACTAAAGTTAATAAAATATTAGATAATATTATATACTCCAAAGATTCACCTATAGAATTTATTTTAACTGGTAACGAAGCAGAAAAAGAAGGAGCAGATCCTAATTGTAGCTTTATGGTAGAAGGCTCTCTTGGCTATTACTTTATAGACGAAGCCTTAGGAGACTTTATAGAAAAAGTTCCTGAAAATGAAGTTGGAAAGGTTTCTCATAGAACTAAAGCTACTCATGGATATCATCCTAGAAGACCTAATTATAATACCTTCTTCATGGCATTTGGAAAAGGAATAAAAAAGGGCGTTAAAATAGATGGTGGAAAACTAATAAATCATGGTCCTACTCTTGCAAAACTTTTAGGCGTTGATCTGGGAAATACTGATGGTAAAGCTGAAGATAGAATTTTAGATATTTAATATGTCTCACAAATAAAAATAAGTAATATAAAATTAACCTTTTATCAGTAATTTCAAGCAAAATTAATAATTATCCATTATTAATTTTGTTACTTTAAATGTAGCTAATGGGAGGAAATATATGAAAACATTAACTAAACAAGAAAAGAGTTGGGCTCTTTATGATTGGGCTAATTCTGCTTATTCAATGACTATTACTTCAACTGTACTTCCAATATATTTTAAATCTGTTGCTGAAGCTGGAGGAATGTCTTCCTCTAACTCAACTGCACTTTGGGGATATACAATTTCTTTATCTACTATGGTTGTATCATTGCTTGCACCAATCCTTGGAACTATAGCAGATTATAAAGGTAATAAAAAGAAATTTTTCAAATTTTTCTTTAGCTTAGGGGTGCTATTCACTACTCTCCTTGCTTTTATACCAGAGAATAATCCAATTTTATTATTAATATGCTATGGCTTCACATTAGTTGGATTCTCTGGAACCAATATTTTCTATGATGCATTTTTAGTAGATGTATCTACTAAAGAAAGAATGGATAAGGTTTCTTCCTACGGCTTTGCTCTTGGATATATTGGAAGTACTATTCCATTTATGATTTCAATAGCAGTTGTCTTACTTACTCAAATGGAGATATTACCTATTACCCTTCCCCTTGCATGTAAAATAACATTTTTAATTACATCAGTTTGGTGGTTAATATTCACAATACCAATCCTTAAGAATGTTAATCAAATCTATTATATAGAACCTGAAAAAAATCCTGTACAGAAATCATTTAAAAGATTATTTTCTACATTAAAGCAAATTAAGAGTCATAAAAATATTTTCTTATTTTTAATAGCATACTTCTTCTATATAGATGGTGTCGACACTATTATTGGTATGGCTTCCTCTTATGGAACTGACCTCGGAATTTCTATGATATCATTATTAATTATTTTATTGCTAACACAATTTGTAGCCTTCCCATTTACAATATTATATGGCAAGCTATCAGAAAAAATTGGTGGGAAAAAGTTACTTTATGTTGGAATACTTACTTACACTATAATCTGTATTTATGGATATTTTATAAAAACTACAGTAGATTTTTGGATTTTAGCTATGGCTGTTGGTTCTGCTCAAGGCGGTATTCAAGCAATTTCTAGAGCCTTTTTCGGTAAGATGGTACCTAAGGAGCATGCGAATGAATTCTTTGGCTTCTATAATATATTTGGAAAGTTTGCAGCTATTATGGGCCCACTACTTGTTGCTATAATTACTCAAGCAACAGGTGAAACTAAAAATGGTATTTTAAGTTTAATACTTTTATTTGTTGTAGGATTTATTTGTTTAACAAAGGTTGATGATAGTGGTTCTAAATCCTCTTCTAATAAAATTACTGAAATAGATACAATTAATTTATAAGTTAATCCCTTTATATTATTCAATATATTGAAAAGAGCTAATTAAAGAAAATCTTATAGTTAGCTCTTTTACTTAAATAAAATTATTTAATTTATTTTGCTTTTATTCCATATTCAAAATACTTCATAAACTTCTCAGCTACTTCTTCATGATTATATTCTTCTTCATTAATTATTTCATAAAGAGCTGCTGAAATAACTACTCCTATTAAGCTATAACTTAATAATTCTGGATCTTCATTATCTATAAATCCTTCACGTATCCCAGCTCTAAACTTTTCAGTACTATTATCAATAAGAACTTTTATTTTTTCTCTTAGTAAATCATTTCTCCCTTTGGTTCCCCAAAGTTGACTAATTATCACCTTAAATAAATCCTTATTTTCATAAACATACTTAAGTAGCACTTTCAGGGATTCTTTAATTATTTCATAAGGATTATCTATTCCACTTATTGCCTTATTCACTTCTTCATTAATAAGATTAATACCTTCTTTAATAATAAATATGAAAAGCTCTTCCTTACTTTTAAAGTGATAATATAAACTTCCCTTTGCTACACCTGCTCTTTCTACTACTTCATCCATAGTTGCTCCAGTATAACCGCTACTTGAAAAAACCTTTATAGCTGATTCAAATATAGCCCGTTTAGTTTTGTTCATTAAATCTCCACCTTCTTAGAAATTATCCTTTCGTATACGATTATAATAATCTATAACATTTCTATCATATATTTCTTTAAATTTTATGGAGTTTAAAAGAAAATCTGCTGTTGACTTACTCATAGCAACTACTACATCATATAATACAGCTATTCTAAGTAATGCCTTTACATCTGGATCATGAGGCTGAGATGTTAACGGGTCCCAAAAAAACACCATTATATCTATATCTCCATTTACTATAGCAGCACCTATCTGCTGATCCCCACCCATGGGACCACTTTTAAATCCTTCTACTTTTAACCCAGTTTTTTCATTAATAAGTTTTGCTGTAGTTCCTGTACCACAAAGCCTATGTTTTTTTAACTCTTCCTTATTATCATATGCCCAGCTAATTAAAGCTTCTTTTCTATTATCATGGGCAATAAGGGCTATTTTCTTTATTTTCCCCATTGTATAATCTGTCATAATTCTCCCCCCAATTTTATTGTACCAATAATAAAATTATACATAATTAAACATTAACTTACAATGGGACAAAACTTATATTATAACTACTATTTCAAGGGTTCCTCCCTCTTTTGGAATTAAATTATCACTAGCTTCTTTCCCATTAATAAATATCCCCTTCGTCTTTCCAACTTCACCTCTTCTAACCTTTATGTTATAATCTTCAAAATCATTTTTTATATTAATCTCATACTCATTCCAACTTTCTGGAATGCATGGTTCTATTAAATACCCTTTCCCTTTAACCTTTTTTAAACCTAAAATATCCTCTAATCCTACTTTATACATCCATCCAGATGCTCCAGTATACCAGCTCCAACCACCTCTACCGCCATGAGGTTCTTTAATATATACATCTGCCGACATTACATAAGGTTCAACTTTGTATCTTCTTGCTTCAAGCTCAGTGTTTGAGTGATTTATTGGATTTATCATGTTATAGTATTTCCATGCCTTATCCCCGAATCCTAGCTTTGTTAATGCAAGAATTACCCAAACTGCAGCATGAGTATATTGGCCTCCATTTTCTCTAACTCCGGCAACATATCCCTTAATATATCCAGGTTCTAATGCCGATTTATCAAATGGTGGTGCAAGAAGCTTAATTAGTCCCTTATCTTTATCAACAAGATATCTATCAACTGCTTCCATTGCTTCTTTAGATCTTTCTTCTTTAGCAGCCTTGGAAATTATTGACCAACTTTGAGCTATTGAATCTATCTTACACTCATCGTTTTCTCTTGATCCTAAAGGCTTACCATTATCAAAGTAAGCTCTTCTATACCATCCTCCATCCCAGGCATTTTTCTCAAGATTTTCTTTAATAAATTCCTGGAATCCAATATACTCTTCCTCTTTTTCAGTATCATTCCTATATTTACAAATATCCTTAAACCCATCTAATATTTTATATAAGAACCAACCAACCCAAACACTTTCTCCTTCACCCTTATTACCAACAGTACTCATACCATCATTCCAGTCACCACTACCCATTAAAGGTATATTATGTCTACCAAATTTTAATCCCCTATCTATAGCTTTTAAGCAATGATCATAAATACTTCCATTTTTTTTAGATGTATTTACTATAGTATATCTTTCATCTTCCCCATTTCTTAAAGGATCATCTTCTAAATATGGAGCTTCTTCATCTAAAATACTATAATCTCCAGTAGAATTTATATATTCAATAGTTACATAGGGTAGCCATAATAAATCATCTGAAAATCTAGTTCTAATACCAGAATTAATTACTGGATGCCACCAATGTTGAACATCTCCTTCTAAGTATTGTCTTGAAGCACTTCTTAATATTTGCTCTCTAGTTATAGATGGATTTAAAATTCCTATAGACATAGAATCCTGAAGCTGATCTCTAAATCCATAAGCACCACCACTTTGATAAAAGGCAGTTCTTGACAAATATCGACAGCTTAGAGTTTGATACATTAACCAACCGTTTAAAAGATAGTCCATAGACAAATCTGGTGTCTTTACTTGTATATTTCCTAGGAAATTTGACCAATAATCTTTTACTTCTTGTAAAGCACTATATACATTTCCTATATTTTTATATTTATTTATCTTTTCTTCTATTAAACTTTCCTCTTCTTCCTGTCCTAATAAAATTACAACTTCCTTTTCTTCTCCTGCTTCTAAATAAATATTTAATTGTGAAGCTAAACAAGGATCATAAATACTTCCTGAAGCATTATTTAAATTATTCATATTTAATGCATTAGGATGACTTAAATCTTCTCCAATTCCAATAAAACTCTTTCTATCTCCAGTAAAGTTTTGACTTTCTTCTCCAGAAATAGACAAGTAAGCTTTTAATTTTCCAAAGTACTTAGAGTATGGATTTACTCCATAAATATAATTATCCTTTATAGAAGTACTTATGTATTTTGCGCTTCCGTAATTATAAACTCCAAGAACTAATTGAGCATAATAAAATAATGATAGATTTCTATTGGTATTAGATAAATTTTTAAGTTTAACCTTACATATCTTTAGTTTTTCATCTCTAGGACAAAATACTTGCATTTCTCCTTTAATATTATAAGCTGTATGATTAAATGTTGAATATCCAAAGCTATGACTTATAATATATTCTCCACCATCTCTAATTGGCATTGGTGTAATACTAAAGTATGTTCCAATTTCATTATCTCTTATATATAATACTTCTCCACTTGGATCTACTACCCAATCATTACTCCATGGAGTAATCTTATTTTCTCTACTATTTTCACACCAAGTATAAGTTGAACCTACTTCAGAAATATGGAATCCAAAATCCTTATTAGAAACTACATTTATCCAGGGAGCAGGAGTATTTTCATAATCCTTAAGTCTTATAACATAACTCTTATCTTTCTTATTAAATCCTCCAAATCCATTGAAGAAATCTAAAGATTCACAGTTCTCTTCACTATTTAAGGAATTACCTTCACTATTAATATACGCTTTATTGTCTTCATTTAAATTATTTACTTCCTTGAAATTTTTGAGTTCTAAAGCTTCTTTAATTAGCTCATCCTTTAATAAATCTTCTGTTTTTCTACTATCTTCTTTATTAATAAGATTCTTAATATAATCGCCTTCATTTATATTAACTTTTATCCTATTAATTGGAGCTACGTCTTCACTCTGCTTATATTTTTCTTTCTCATAATTAACAGCTTCTAATAATTGATTTGCTAAATTTCCTTCTTTTGAATCTATATATAGCTTAGAAATACCAATTAAGAAATTTTTAATTTCCTCTCCCATGGTTGACTTATTATGAATGAATATTCCAGCAGCCTTATTTATATTTTCTCTTTCTATTGAATTTTTAACTGTTGAAATAATATCCTTTTGCAAAGGCTCTTCATATGAGGCCTCTTCTTCATTATAAATTATTAAATCTGCCTTTATTCCTTTATTTCTAAAGTAGTAATGCATATTAATAACTTGCCTTAATAAAGTTACATCATCTTCATCATAAATTACTAATAAAATTATAGGTAAATCACCAGAAATACCATAAGCCCATAAATTTTCTTGATACATATTGATATTTCTTATATACTCTTCTCTATTTTTTCTGCCACTATGTAGATAAAGTAAATAAGATGCTAAGCTTTGATATATATTAGCTTGAGCTGATCTAATTCCAATATGTTTTAATTCTAATTGGTTAGCATAATTATAAGCATCTAAAATTTTCTCAATAACAGGAACTTCCTTATATTTATAAATTAAATCTATTATCTCTTCTTTACTTTCTGAAACCCCTGTTAGATAATATACAGTTCCTTCTTCACCAGGACTTAATGTAACTCTACATCTAATACTCATAATCGGATCTAAAACTGTTCCAGTAGTATTTTGAAGTGGTGCATCATTATCCATAACCTCTGGATATTTTAAGCTTCTATTTCTTCCTATGAAATTAAGTCTTGAAGTTTCATAGGTTAAATCACCATCTAACTCATTATTAGTAACTAAACTATGGAAAATATAATGAGTAATTGCCCCCTCTGCTCTAGGCCTTCTATTTCCAATTAAAGCCCTCGCCTCATCATCATATTCTGTACTTATAAAAAGATTTGAAAAACTAGGATGAACAGCATCTCCTTCAAAGGACTGCAATGTTACCTCTAGATAACTAGTTATTTCTATAGTTCTTTGCTTTTCTGCATTATTTTTTAAAGTTAATTTTCTTATTTCAACGTTATTTTCACTAGATAGCATCACTTCATATTTCGTGCTAATATTTCCATCTTGTCTTTGAAATTTTGCCTTATCTAAAGTAAACTCTATTGAATAATCATCATTTTCTTCCTTGCAAGGTTCATAAGTAGCACTCCAGAAATCATTTGAATTTAAATTCTTAATATAAAAGAACATTCCACTTGAATCAGAAGTACTATCTCCTTTCCACCTATAAATTGTCATATCATCTTTTTTAGAATATCCACTTCCACTATCTGAAATCATAGTAGAGTAACTTCCATTTGAAAGTAGTAACACCTCTAGATTTTCTCTCTTGCTACCTTTAAATACTCTAGGAATAAAATCTTCTCTTTCCATTACTTTATTTCTGATTCCACCAATATCTATATCTCTATCAAAAACTATATCTTCAGGCACTCTTTCCTTTAATAATATTTCTACAGCCTTAATTTCAGGAATACTGTGGAATCTTTCTTTTAAAATATTCTTATTTAAAATATTATCTAATGCTAAAAAAGACATTCCTAAATGGTGAACCATATAGCATCTAACTTCTTTTGCCTCTTCACTTCCTTCACTATAATCTATAGCTTCAATAAATCCATATCTACCATAAGCTTTATTTTCATATAGTTTTTTCAAATTATCCAAAGATGACTTTGTATCTAGTGGTAATGTCATAATAGATGAATAGGGAGAAACTACTACTTCATCTTCAAGGCCTCTCTTTAATCCTATACCTGGAACTCCAAAGGCTTTATATTGATAATTTTGATTTATATCAAATACATAATAAGCTGACTCTGATATTCCCCATGGTATATTTTTCTTTTCTCCATATACTCTTTGAGCATTAACTACAGATGAATAAGTTAATGACCAAATAGTGTTATCAAAGGATTTCATAATTTGGAATGGCATAAAATACTCGAACATAGTTCCACTCCAGGATACTAAGGTTTTAAATCCAAAAGCCTTTGTCATATTTCTACTTAAGTTATACCAATGTTCCTTTGGCACTTCTCCTCTTGCTATAGTTAGTAAAGATGCTATCCTTGCCTCTGAAGCCATTAAATCATAATAAGAATTTCCTAAAGATTTCTCTTCCACATTATATCCAATAGCAAATAATCCCCTATCCTTACTATATAAGAAATCAAACTTCATATCCTCCATGATACTATCTATTTCAGATGCCAAAACTAAAAGTCTTTCATCAAATTCTTTAAGCTTAAATATCTTTTTATCTAAAATTTCTTTAAATTCTTCTCCTGAAACTTCTTTTATATCCTCTAAAATATCTATTATTTGAAGTAAGGTTGGTGTTTTATAACTCTTTAAAGAATCCCCTACGATTTTTTCAATTCCTTCAAATATAAAATCATAAAAATCTATTTTACTTTCTATTTCCTTTTCTAATTTTCTTAGCCAGTAAATTTCCTTTTTATTATTTTCATCAAAATTAATAGTAATACTTAAAATTCTATCTTTAATTTTCTTTAATTCTTCTTTTAAGATATCCTTATATTCATTTAAATCAAAATTATCTTGTATCCCATCATGGAACTCTTCTTTATCATCTTTTCTAACTAATGAATAAGTATCCTTTAAAGCTAATATTTCTTTTTCTCTAATTATAGGTTTATTTCTAAAGTTTTTTATCTCTTCCTTAATTATCCACAAGTATCCTAAAAGATTTCCACTATCAACTGTGGATACATATCTTGGCCATAGGGATAACTTTGATTTTGTATCATACCAATTTAAATAATGTCCATTGTATTTTTCTAATCCTCTCATTCCATCAAGTATCAATTCAATTCTATATATAACTTCCCCTATAGGTAAGTACCCTAGATCATATGCCACAATATTACTAATTAACCCCATACCTATATTAGTTGGAGATGTTCTATGAGCAACTCCCTTATATGGCTTTTCTTGATAATTATCTGGGGCTAAATAATTATTTTCTTCATTAACAAAATCTTCGTAATACGCCCAAATTCTTCTTGATACTTCTCGTAAAAATTCATCATCTTCAATTTCTAACCTATCTTCAATTACTATTTCCTCTTTAGATATTCTACATGCAATTGTAGGTGATAAAAACCATAATATTGCAATAGGTATAGTAGTTACAACTATTTCAAAGGAATTCAATAAACTAAGAAGAACAATAATAACTGCCATAGCTACTGATATCCACATTTTTTTATAGTAATATGAATAAGTATTTTTTACTGATGTTTCAACCTTTTCAGCTGTTTTCCATTGAAGTAAGTTCTTTTTAGAAATAGTTAGTCTATATATAGTTCTAAATATAGCATCTACCATTAAATAGGCTTGATATGGTATAAAGCTTAGTATAAGTATTATTTGCCTTAAGTTCTTAAAAGTTCCCATAATCCTTTTTTTAGGAGTTACAACAAAATCAGTTACTGTAAATACTAAAGGTATTATTATGGCTAAAAATAGTAATATTGATATTTGTACAGCCCCACTAAGAACTGTTAATACTGAAAGTAACCCTAGTAAAAGACTTGGTGCTAACAAACTTCTTCTTAAGTTATCAAATATCTTCCACTTAGAAATAGGCGATAACTTCTTTGAGAATAAGAAACTTGCTATTTGCCAGTCTCCTCTAACCCATCTATGTAATCTTAAAGCGCTAGATAAATAGCTAGATGGATACCCATCTACTACTTCTATGTCCGTAACTAAAGCACATCTAGTTAATACTCCCTCTATTAAATCGTGAGATAATACTTTATTTTCTTTAATTTCTTCTTTCAAGATATTATGAAAACTAGTGATTTCTATAATACCCTTTCCTGTAAATATACCTTCTTTAAATAAATCTTGATATGTATCTGAGGCAGCTATAGAATAAGCATCTACCCCTGCATTACCAGCAAATATCTTTGAAAAATAAGTTTTATGTTTATCTTCTAAATTAACACTTACCTTAGGCTGCATTATGCTATAACCTCTTATTACTTTATTATCTTTAACATATGGTTTATTTAAAATATGACTCATTGCTGAAATCAATTTTTTTGCACTCCCAATAGGTAAGAAGGTATCACTATCTAATGTAATTATGTATCTTGCATCTATTAAATTATCTAAATCATCGCTTATAATATTGTAGCTATTTATTCTTTCTCCTTGAAGTAGAGCCATAAATTCCATAAGCTTTCCTCTTTTTCTTTCATAGCCCATATACACATCTTCTGATGGATTAAATAATCTTTTTCTATTTAAAAAGAAAAATCTAGGTATATTATTTTTTGAGTATTTCTTATTTAACTTTTTTGCTATATTTAATCCTTCATCATTTATAGCCTTATCTATATCTTCTTTTTCATGAGCACTATCAAATAAATCTCCAAGTAAGGCAAAGTATATATTTTCATCTCTATTTGCTAAATAATATACTTCTAACTTTTTCATTAGCTTAATTACATCTCTGCTATTACTTAAAATAGCTGGAATAACTACTATAGTTTTATATTCATTTGGTATACCTTTAGAAAAATCCATCTTTGGTATAAAACTAACAGGTGTAATTTTTGCAACAAACCAGTTGTATAAAGAAATAACTACTTCACTTGCAGGGATAAGCATTATAATGAAAGCAAAAATATACTGACTAATACTAAAGTTTAATGGAATAAAGTAAGTTAAAAGTAAAATTACTAAATCAACTAAAATTGTTCCAATTAATATAGATACTATGTAGGAAGTCTGTGGAATTCTACTATCTGTATTTTTGTTTATTCCGAACCTTCTTAATAAGTCTACTATTCCATCATCTACTAAATAATAGCCTATATGCTTTTTATATAAATCTCTATTTTCTAAATGTAAACTACTAAGTTCTAAAGCAGTTTTTATTAAATTTATTTCATCTATATTAGTTTTTCTAGCAATCTCTTCTACCTTATGCCTATAATAATCCTTAGTTTCAAAATCCATGCTATTATAAATTCCAGATGGATCTCTCATTAAAAGCTTCTCTGACTCCGATGTCTCATTGAAAAATCTCTTCCAATTAACTGAATCCATTATTCTTAAAGAATTTATATTTGTTCCAATAGATGTGGCTATATTGCCTTCTTTTATATGCTCTTTAATTATTTCTTTCTCAAAATTGGTGTTTTCTCTCCCTTTTAATCTTTCTAAAGCAAACTTATATATTCTCTCATCATCTACTGAATTATCTCTTAAAATACTAAAAAACTTATCTATAAATTCAGAAGAAAACAAGCCATCATGAAGACTTTCATCATCTCCCATATAGGTATTTTCTATTTTTTCTTTTTCCTTATTATTTGCTTTTTCTAAAGGATATTTCTCTTCAAGTTTGTTTAATAACGCTTCTATATTTTTCTTTTCATAATAGTCTATAACTACATTTGCTAGCTCTTTGGCTCCAAGTCTTTGCTTCTGTAAAATCACCATTTCATTTACTATTAATCCAAGATTAATAATTAAAGCTATTCTAAGCATCAAAGGGAATGCCCAAAGTTCACCAATAGTAAAATCTAACTTTTGATTATTTATAAACTTAATTGTTTCTTCTTCATTTATAACATTTTGATTTATTTCAATATAATTCTTAGCTAAACTATATATTCTAGGATAACTAACACCTTCTATATCTATATTAGATAAATTATCAAAGTAACTATAAGGAAGGTTATGCTTTATAGTTTTAAATTCCTTTTCTATTAAATAAATATTATCTAGAAGCCATTCTGCTGATGGAATAACCTCTTCTCCCTGCTTTACTAATTTGTTTAAATATTTATGATTATGAAGAATCCCCTTAAATGCTTCATTTAATTCCATAAGTACAGTTTTTCTACTATTTCTTAATGATTCATCCTTCACAAATAATTCCCCTTTCTTCTTACTCTATTTATGATTTATACCCAAATTAACTTTATTTAAACTAATAAACATTAAAGTATTTTTCCCAATGAGTAAATTTATTATTTGCAAAAATATGAAATATTAATCACATGGATATTTTATTACCCATTCTTCTATTTTGAGAAAATATTGTTGACAAATTTACTACCTTGTAATACATTATACTTAGTATTATGTATTACAAGATAGTGTTGGAGGTAGTTTATGATATCATCACAAATGCTAAAGGGAACTCTAGAAGGGTGTATTCTAGCAATAATAAGTAAAAAAGAAACCTATGGTTATGAAATATCTCAAAATCTTAATGAATATGGATTCGGGAAAATAGCTGAAGGTACTATTTATCCATTACTATTAAGGCTCGAAAAAAACGGCTTTATTTTAGCAACCTATAGACAATCTGATCAAGGTCCTAAAAGAAAATATTATAGTCTAACTGATAAAGGTACAGATGAGTATTTAAAGTTTATAGAAAGTTATATAGAACTTACTACTGCTGTAAATACACTATTAAATGATAAATAAGGGGGAGATAACTATGAATAAAAAGGTTAAAGCATTATTAAAAGAAAATAATGAATTTGAAAAAAATCTAAATAAAAAAAGTATTGAAGTTCTTACAGATATAGTTGTGTATTTACGAGGATGTGATATTTCTGAATATCATCAGGAAGAAGTTAGACGTGATATTATGCAAATGGTAGCTGACGGAGAAGCCCGAAATGAAGATATAAATATTATTATAGGAGAAGATTACAAAACATTCTGCAACGAAATAGTAAATGCTTTTCCCAAGCGTAGTAAAAAGGAAAAAATTCTAGATTGTTCAAGTCAAATTCTTCAGCTATTTAGTATACTCTCATTAATTTGTTTTTCTTCATCAATTATCACAGCTTCTAGTGGCAAAACTTCTATAAATAGCCTACCTATAACATTAGGCGCTATTATAAATTCAATTATTATAATCTTATTTTCTTTTTTTATTGTTAAATTTATATGTAAAACCTCTTTCAATGAAAATGTTCAATTTGGGAAAATCAAAACTTTTTTTGTAACTTGGATAATATTGTTTATAATTTTAGGTATCTTTATTTTTATAGGATATTTCCTAAGAACTGAATTATTGCGTATTCCCTTTTATGTTGGCTTAGCATTAATAATAATACCGTATATACTTTCTAAAATACTTGATGAACTACAATAAATCTATATTTTCTCAAATAAAAGAATTTATTTTAAAATATTATTGAAATTATCTATCGTAAATAAGGGCATTTCTTGTCCTTATTCACGATAGATTCTATTTATAAAATAGTAATCATCTCTATATAATAAATTTATATAAATTATTTACTCTCTTTTAATACTAAGCTCTTAAATTTCTATTTAACTTTAAATTCTTCTACTGCTTTTCTAGTTACTCTTAACTTTTCTTCTATTCCTTTTAAATTTCTTCTTGCCATGCCTAAGAACAACATATCTATAATTGCTAGTTGTGAAATTCTTGAACTCATTGCACCTTCTCTTAATGACTTTTCAACAAAAGGAACCCTTAATACTATATCAGACATATCTGCTAAAGTGTTGCTTATACTAGCCTTAGTAATTGATATTACTGGAACTCCTTCATCCTTAGCATTTTTTACACACTTAATAACCTCTTTTGTCTCCCCTGAATACGAAATTGCAATGGCAACATCATCTTTTTCCATAAGAGCAGAAGCTGTCATTTGAAGATGAGTATCACTATGAGCTACACATCTTTTATTTATTCTACTTAGCTTATAGTAAAAGTCCATTCCAACTAAACTAGAACTACCAACACTAAAAATATAAATATTATTAGCCTTATTTAATAATTCGATAGCCCTTTCTAAATCCTCTTCCTTTAATACCTCTAAAGTCTGATTCATTATTAAATCTATAGAGCTTTTAACTCCTCTAATTATATTTTTTGTGGATAAATCACTATGAAGATATTCAAAATCTGCATTATCATTATCACTTTGCAAATTTAAAGATAACTGTAATTTCATTTCATTTAATGAATCAAAACCTATTTTTTTAGAAAATCTTACTACAGTTGGAGCAGAAGTCTTTGTTACATCACCAATTTCTTTTGCTGACATACTAATAATACTTTTCTTATTACTAAGTAAATATTCTGCTATAGACTTTTCTCTATCAGTAAAGCTCTCAAAATTTTGCTTAATATACTGCAATACGTTCATATTCATACCCTACTATTCTTAATTATTCCACTATATTAAAGTGGAATTTTTTACCACTAAATATATATTTTAATAAATAAAAATCTTTTTGTAAAACAGATGCTACAACATTTGTCCTAGAATCCTTTTCTTGATTTACTTTTAAAATTTGAAGCTCCCCAATATATCTTAAATACCCCTTATTATCTATAGTTATATCCCCGAACTTCTTATTAACAGTATTACATGGTTCTATAATATCTCCCCTTAATATTAATCTACTTTCACTTGCCCTTATAGCATCCCTAGCTTCGTCAGTTCTGGCAGAATAGGTCTCACCTAATAATCTAAGGGTAATTTCATCTTTATTTTTAACTTTTATATCTAACTCTATAACTTCTGGATTTAGAGATGATAAATCTTTAAGCTCATTAAAACTAGGTAATGAATCTCCAATAAATACTGAAGTATTTCCTAGAGCAAATAGATGATTAGACGTATCCCTCACTGGCATCCCCCTATGATCTTCTAGGGTAGGAAGCCCATCTTTTAAAGGACTTCTTTTTCTATTATTAGATTGGACAAAGGCACAGGGTTTAATTCCTCTTATCTTAAGTAAATTATTTTTATTTATCATACTCTCTTCAGAAATTCCCGTTCCTACTCTAGGATAAAAATTATGAAGAGCATCTATATTCTTATAATCAGGAGAATAACTATCCAAATTTTTTAAAAACTCTTCTGTAATAGTAGAAGCGTTTAACTGAATTTTTATTCCATATTGATTTTTACTCATCTTAGCTATATTTTCTTCACTATATCCAAAATCAATTCTTATAGTTTTAACTCCAATATCTTTTAATCCCTTTAAATCCATATCTTCTAAATTTAAAAATTTAAAAGTATTAGGAGATATATCACTAATTATATCCATATTATATTCTTTAGCTAATTTAAAGAAGTCTCTTACTTCAATCTTAAATATCTCATAATTAGCTTCTGGTATATGAAGAGATGTAAATATTCTAGTAAAGCCTAATTCATGGGCATCTTTTAGTAGCTTAATATTTTCTTCTTTAGTATTATCTAATCCAAAATAAACAGAAAATCCATAACTCATAAAATACTCCTTGTGTTAATTTATAATTGGTAATGCATAATTAAGAAAAAACTCCCGCAGGAATTTTTATAACTTAACTCGCTTAGTTATTTCCACAATTGTTAATTCTCCATTTTTAATTTTTAATTTCTCTTAGCGCTTTTGCAATATAGCCTTTATTTTCATCTAAGACTTTTTTTGCTTCATCTTTCTTTAAGTTTGAAAGAACCATAAATATTGAAAGCTTAACATCAAAATCAGTTTCTTTTAGTACCTTTTCAGCTTCTTCTATTGTTATATCCGTAGCATCACAAACTATTTTCTTTGCTCTTTCAACTAACTTTTCATTTGTTGCCCTTACATCAACCATTAAGTTTCCATAAACCTTACCTAGCTTTATCATAGTTCCTGTTGATAACATATTTAAGACTAACTTTTGTGCTGTCCCAGATTTTAATCTAGTTGATCCTGTAACAACTTCTGGTCCAACTATAGGTGATATTGAAATTTTAGCAGACTTTGCAACTTCTGACTTTGCATTACAAGTTATTGCTACAGTAAGTGCTCCTATTTCATTTGCATACTCCAATCCACCTATTACATATGGTGTTCTTCCTGAAGCAGCTAACCCAACTACAGTGTCATTTTCACTTAAGGATTTATTCTTTAAATCTTCTACTGCTAACTTTTTTGAATCTTCTGCTCCCTCTTTTGCCCTAAAGATCGCTTCCTTTCCACCTGCAATTATACCTTGTACTAATTCTTCTGAAACTCTATAGGTTGGAGGACACTCTGATGCATCTAATATTCCTAGTCTTCCTGAAGTGCCAGCCCCTATATAAATAAGCCTTCCTCCTTTATGCATCCTATTTACTATTCCATCTATAGCTTCTGCAATCTTTGGTAACTCTGCTTCAACTGCTATCGCCACTTTCTTATCTTCATCATTAATTTTTTTAACCATTTCTAATGTTGAAACCTTATCTATATCTATGGTATTTTGATTCCTACTTTCAGTTGTTAATTTTTCTAAATCTATTTTTTTCATGTAACTACCTCCTTGTAGTAAGATATAAACCTTTTATCACAATATTATATTATTATTATTGAAATATTATTTCATTTTTTATCATAATTATATAACTTATATTTCTTAAAATATTATTTGTAAAGCAAAAAGAAGCCTAAGCATAAATTTGCTAGACTTCCTTTTTATATTTAATATTATTAAACTCATGAAATTATATTTCAAATTATAGGTTAAAGAACTCTGTAAATAATTTTATAGTATATACATTATCCTTAACTGCTGCTAACTCTCTAATAGAGTGCATTGAAAGTAATGGTGCTCCCATGTCCATAACTGGGATAGTTAATAATGATGATGTTATTGGTCCTATAGTTGTTCCACCTCTTACATCTGATCTATTAAAGAACTTTTGATATGGAACTTCTGCTGACTTGCATAATCCTTCAAATATAGCTGCATTATAGCTATCTGTACTATAGCTTCCTGATGCTGCTGTCTTTAAAACTGGCCCATTTCCTAATACTGGTCTATTAGTTGGATCATGTTTTTCTTCAACATTTGGATGAACAGCATGAGCTAAATCTGCAGAAATCATTAATGAATTTGCTAATGCTCTATGAAGTCCTTCCCTATCCTTTCCTAATGCTAAAGTTATTCTTTCTAATATATTTAATAATAATGCTGAGTTTGCTCCTTGAGGAGTTAAACTTCCTATTTCTTCATTATCTATACATACCATAACTTTAGTTGATTTGTTTGATTTACTTTCAATTAAAGCTTGAATACCTGCATATACCATCCACATATCATCTAATCTTCCAGATGAAATAAATTCTTCATTTAATCCTATAATAGCTCCCTTTTCAATCTCGTAAAGTCCTAAATCAAATCCTAGTATATCACTTGAATTTACACTTAGTTCTTTTGCTAAAATATCAACTAAGTATCCATCCTTTTCAAACTTATCATTGATAAGGCTTAGTAAAGGTAATGTATCTTTTTGTCTATTTATATTAAATCCTTCATTTACACTTCTATTCATATGAATAGCAAGGCTTGGAATTATAAGAACTGGTTTATTTATATTTACAAGCTTAACTTCTGGCTTTAATGGTGATTTTCCTTTCAATGTAACCTTACCAGCAATGCCTAAAGGTCTATCAAACCATGTATATAGAATTGGTCCACCATAAACTTCAGTATTTAACTTTAAGTACTTTCCTTCTGAAACTATTTCTGGATTCGCTTTAATTCTAAATCCTGGTGAATCTGTATGTGCTCCAATTAATTTGAAACCCTCTTCTTCTATATCCCCATTTCCAATAGTAAAGGCAATAAGTGCTGAATCATTTTTTATAACATAATACTTACCATCTTTTTGTAAGTTCCATCTATCACTTTCTTTTATTTCATTAAATCCATTTAAGTCTAATCTCTCTTTAATAGTTTTTACAGAGTGATACGCTGTTGGACTTTTATATAAAAAGTCAATTAAGTCTAATGCTAATTCTTTTTCCATTTTTATTCCTCCTAAGCTAAGATAACTTTATTATATCATAAAAAAGTACTTCTATATAATTTTGCTTATTCCGTCGCAAGCTCCAAGTCGCCGTCATACAATATTTATCTCTTTATACACTGAATGTAATAATTCCTCATTCCTCGTAATTATAAATTTTTTCTTCGTTGTAATCTCTAAGTCATAACAAAATTATTATTGTTTTAATAAATCCTATTATAATTGAAATTAACATACTTTGGTATATAATAAGTTTATGATGCTATTGCAAACTGAATAATTAATAGTACAAAATGAATAGTTTAATGAAAAGGCTCTAATAAGAGTTTTTTAATAATTAAAAATAAATTTTATATAAATAACTATTACATGAAATACTATAGCTATTGTAATAATTTAATTAAATATAGAATATTTCTTACAACTTACATATAAGATTTCTATAGATAGGAGTGATATAATGCTTTCAAATTTATTAGTTAACAAATTTATTAAAAATAATGAAGATATTAAAAATCCTACTGTTCGTAATGCTTACGGTACTTTAGGTGGTGTAATAGGAATAATAATTAATTCTCTTTTATTCTTAATTAAATTCTCTGTTGGTATCTTGGTTGGATCTATAGCAATTTCAGCTGATGCATTTAATAATTTATCTGATGCAGGTTCTTCTGTAATTACTATAATTGGATTTAAAATGGCAAATAAGCCTGCTGATGCAGAGCATCCCTTTGGTCATGGTAGAATAGAATATCTATCAGCTCTTTTAGTTGCTTTTTTAGTAATGCTTGTTGGTGTTCAGTTTGTAAAATCCTCTATAGAAAGAGTTTTAAATCCTACAACTGTAACTTTTGATCTAGTTCCATTTATTCTATTAATAATTTCTATTGGATTTAAGGTTTGGTTATCTACATTTAATAAATTTATAGGAGATAAAATTAACTCATCTGCTTTAAAAGCATCCGCTACAGATGCATTAGGAGATGTATTTACTTCTAGTACTGTTGTAATATCATTTTTATTATCTAAGTTTACAACATTACCAATAGATGGATATATCGGTATCTTTGTTGCCCTAGCAATTTTATATGCTGGTTTTGGCTTAGTTAAAGAAACTCTTAATCCCTTACTTGGAGAAGCTCCAGATCCTGAACTTGTTAATGCAATATGTGAAAAAGTTCTATCTTATCCATTAATTTCAGGAGTTCATGACCTTATAATTCATAACTATGGTCCAGGAAGAATTATAGCTTCACTTCATGCAGAAATACCATCTGACAAAGATATAATGGAAATTCATAATGTTATAGATATGGCAGAAAGAGAAGTTTCAAGAGATTTAAATATACACTTAGTAATACACATGGACCCTATTTGCCTTATTACAGATGAAATTAGAGAAACTTGGGGTTATGTAGAAACTGTTTTAAGAAGATATCCTGAAATCAAATCAATGCATGATTTTAGAATAGTTGGAGAAGGCGATTCTAAAAATCTTATTTTCGATATAGTTGTTTCACCTTCATTATCAGGACGTAGAAAAGAAGAAGAAACAATGCTTAAAAATATTAAAGATGCAATACATAAAGAGCATCCACAATACAACTGCGTAATTACAATAGACTACGACTACATGGAGTAAAAGTCGTATTAATAACATAGTACTTGCTCCGTCGCTTCGCTCCAAGTCACCGTACTATGTTATTAATACTCCCATAACTAAAGGTAATAATTCCTCAATACTTCGGAATTATGAATATGATTATTTTATTACTTATATATACT
Source organism: Clostridium nigeriense (assembly GCF_050585265.1). Lineage (GTDB taxonomy): Bacteria > Bacillota > Clostridia > Clostridiales > Clostridiaceae > Clostridium > Clostridium nigeriense_B. Next base: position 270,649 of record NZ_JBNOOE010000001.1, read on the forward strand.
TTAAAATTATATTTGTATTTCTAACTTTGCTTCGCTCCAAGTCACCGTGCTATGATTAATACTCTCATACCTAAAGGAAATAATTTTTCATTTCTCTAATTTCACTTTATCAAATAGATTAAAAATTTGAATTTATTGCAAACTAATTAAGAAAATTTGATCTTTGAAAATTGAATAGTACGGTATATAAAAATAAAACACATAGACAATGTAATATATATTTTACATTATACAATTAATATGTTACACTATGTAATATAAGGAGGGTATATATGAAAAATAAACGCATGAAAATTGCTCGTATTGAATGCGATATGAAACAAGAAGATTTGGCGAAAGCAGTTGGAGTAACAAGGCAAACAATAGGGCTTATTGAAGCTGGTAATTATAATCCTACACTAAACCTTTGTATAGCAATCTGCAAAGCACTAAACAAAACATTGAATGATTTATTTTGGGAGGACGAATATGAGAAATAATAAAATTCAAGATGAAAGAATAATTTTTGAAAGAAGAAAAATTCAAAGCGAAGCATATGGATGGCTCGTATATGGATTATTAATCTCTATTATTGTACAGCAATTTTTTCTTAAAGCTCCATTTGCTCAATATGCAGTTGAATTTTTTGCTTTAATAGGTTGCGGTTTATATATTTCAATCCGCCATTTTAAGGAAGGAATTGATATCTGGAATCCAAAAGGTGACTCTAAGAAAAAATTATTATTAAACACAGTTATATCAGGTGTTGCTTCAGTAGTTCTATTTGCATTGTTAAGTGGTCAATATGATATGGAGAATTTGGGATCATACTTTGTAAGTTTCGTTCTTTTCTTCTTTGTATTTCGTTCAGCAATGATAGCTTTAAACAAGAAAAAACAAGAAGCTATTGATAATAAACTAAATAAAGAGGAAATTAACAACTAAAATGTACAGCAAAGAGCAGAAGATCTTTCACTTAAATATTTATATATTAATTTAATCATGATACCGTATTATTCAAAGTGAATATGCGGTATTTTTTAGTTCGCAATTCAAAAGTAATAGGTAGTTTAAAATTATTAGTAATTAAATGCTCTTTGAAAATTGAATAGTAAGATATTGTAAAAATATGTTATAATCCATTTATAAAAGTACTATTTTTTATAAGGAGGAAACATATGGAATACTTTATTTTTTTATTTATTATTGGTGGTATTCTAGCATTTAGTGAAATCTCCACATTAAAGAAAAGAATAAAAATTCAAGAAGACCGCTTAAATCAACTGTGTAAAATAACAGGACATAATAATTTATCTTCTTATTGGGTTTCAGATGAATTAAAAGAACTTGCTATTCATTTAAATAGAACTGGAAAAGAAGTTGAAGCTATAAAAAAAATCCGTGAAAAAACACAAATGTCTATAATAGAAGCAAAGGAATATGTTAAAAACTTGGATTAGCTATAAAATATATTATATCCAACTCTAAATTACTTTAAGAGTTTATATGAGGAGAGACTTTATAAGAATTTTCATTATATTTGTTATAATTTTTCATTAAAAATGCTATTATTATTAGAATATACAAGATGGAGGGAAAATTATTGATTAGCACAGTAATAACTGCTTTTGTTTCATTCGCTAGTACCAATATTGATGATATATTTATACTGATGCTATTTTTCTCACAAATAAACAATGATATGAAAATACGTCATATTGTTATTGGACAGTATTTGGGAATTGGTGCTTTAATTACAATAAGCATTATAGGTGCTTTAGGTGTATCAATTTTTCCACATGAATATATAGGCTTACTTGGATTCGTACCAATATGCTTAGCAATAAAGGCTTATCTTGATCATAAAAAGGAAAGTAAGGATAATAAGAATACATATCAGCAAGAAAATCAAAGCTGTCAGAATAGTAAATCTAAAGAATCAACTTCCTCTCAATGGAATAATATAATAAGTTTTGTTAAGAGTTTTATTAATCCAAGTGTATTAAAAGTATTCAGTATAACTTTTGCTAACGGTGGAGATAATATAGGCATCTATATCCCCCTTTTTGCAAGTATGAATTTATTTGATATTTTAATAACAGTTATAGTATTTGTACTTCTTATATTACTATTGTGTTTCATTGGATTGAAGTTATCAAAAAACCCTTTTATTCGGAAAAATATTGAAAAATACAAGCATATCTTTGTTCCAATAATATTCATAGGGATAGGAATTTTTATTCTAATAGAAAGTAACACTATAACTTTCATTTGCAAAAAAGTATTTTAAAGCATTTGTGCAATTTTCCTATATTGTTAGTATGCTATTAACTAATTTCATTAGTAAAATATTAATATATAAAAAGTGAATTGATAAATTATTTGTGGGTTGTAATTATTGTATTCATAATCATATATAAAATGGAGGATCTAACAAGTTTAGATTCTCCATTTTTTCTTATAATCAATTTATATTATAATATGCCTTCATCGATTTATATTTATAAAAATTAATTAATCCTTCAGTACTTTTATCTTTTTTATAGATATTAATTAAGTCATTTATTCCATCATAAAAACCTAAATAAATAATTTCTTTTAATAACTTAATATCTTCATTTAATATATCTTTATTATCTTCTCCATAGTCTATTTTTTTCATTGCTTTTACATACAAGCTTTTAGGATTATTATTTGATCTTTGCTTATATTCAGTTAGTTCATATTCTTCTATATTTCTTCCTCTTTTATATAAGTAATACTCTAAATTTGAGTATCCATTTAATTCCCCTAATGAAATTGCTTTTAAATAATATCCAATAGCCTCTTCTTCTGGTATTTCTAATAATGATTCTTCACATAATTGTCCTAATAAATCATAGGCTCTTCCTTCATTAATTGTTAATATTTCATTTATATATTTATTTCCTTTATTCTTTGAAACTTCTACTCCTATTCCTTTAAAATGATAGTATGCTAGTTTCAGATTTCCTTCAACTATATCTATTCTCTTTAAAAGTAAAGCTCCTTCGTATGCCTTAATAAAATCTTCTTTACCTCCAATACCTTTTTCATAAATTTCTACAAGTTCCATAATAGCTTTTAAATTCAATCCTTCTGCTGCCTTTTCATACCAATCTATTGCCTTATCTATATCTCTAGATAAAAATATTCCGTGTTTATACCAGTTTGCTATTTGTAACATTGCTTCTTCACAACCTCTTTCTGCAGCTTCTATAAAATGAACAAAGGCCATTTCATCATTTTTATCTACAGATATTCCATAGTGATTTAAAAGCCCATGGTAATATGTTCCAATAGGCAATCCATTTTCCATAGCAGTGTTTACATATCCTAAAATATCCACCTCTTTAATCTCTTTTTTACTTAAATAATCTCTTATTCCTTCCCTTGCAAGAACTTCTGCTGCATAGTATGAGCCCTTTCTATATGCTTCTAATAAATAATTCATTGCCTTTTCTCTATCTTCATTTAAAAAGGCTAAACCCATTATATATATACTATGTGTGTCTCCTCCATCTACTGCAACCTTAATATATTCTAGCCCTTTTGTTCTATCCTGCTTAACCCCTTCCCCATTTATATACATTACACCAAGCCTTTGACTTGATTTAAAATCTCCATTGTTATGACCTTTATAATAATTCAATAATGCTCTTTCTAATTTTTCTTCTGCTTCATATAATTTACCTATTTTATAATAAAGTCCTATATTACCTTCTGCTACACTTTTATCATATAGAGAAAATGCTTTTTCTTTATCTTCTTTTACATATAATCCCCAATAATACATATCTCCAAGGCTTTCTAAACAACTTTTATCATCTTTACTAGCTCCTTTAGACAAATAAAAAAATGCCTTTTTATAATTAGTATCTATGCCGTTTCCTTCTAAGTAAGATTGTCCTAAAATATAATAAGCATCTTCGAAATCATTATCTGCAGATTCTTCAAGCCAGTAGTAAGCTTTAAAATTATTTTGCTCACATCCTTCTCCATTTTTATAAAGATATGATAAGGCATACTGAGCTGGGGCAAAGTCTTTCTCTGCTGCCTCCTTGTACCATTTAAATGAGCATTCTAAATTTTTCTCAATTAATTCTCCTTCATAATATATAAATCCTAGCGAGTATTGAGAAAATATATTTCCTTTTAAGGCAGCCTTCTTATACCAATAAAGAGCTTTATTAATATCCTTTTCTCCTCCATAACCTTTTTCATAAAATAATCCTAAATAGCTTTCAGCATGTTCATTTCCTTCTTTAGCAGCCTTCTCAAAATATTCTTTTGCTTTAAAATAATCTTTCTCAACATTTTTTCCTAAATAGTATAATTCTCCTGTTAGTAAGTTTTCTTCAGAAGATATCTCTTCTTCATCTTCTATATATTCATCTTCAAAACCATCCATTTCAAAGGAATTAAAATTATCAATATCTTCATAATCCTTTTCAGTATTAAGATTTATATATTTATTAAATATGTTCTTCTCTTCTTCGTTTAATTTGTTTATAAACAATGAATAGTCTTCTTCACCACATTTTATAGCAAGCCATACACAAGCCTCATAAATAACATCTTCATTCTTTATTAATTCCTCATAATCCTTTATTCTTTCATCACTTAATTTGTTATTTAATAAATATTTAAAATATTGCAATTCCTCTGAGTAATTAGCTATATATCTCATTAAGTCATAGGGTATTATATCTTTCTTATAAAGGAGTTCTATATTTTCTTCTAAAGAATTATCTGAATCATAAAATATCTTATTGTTCAAATGAGCTGTTATTATTATTTCTTTAATTAACTTTATAAGTCTTAAGTTTATTATATTTAAATCCTCTTCCATCCATATCTTATTCAAAATATAGTAAATATCCTTAAATTCTAGTAATAAAAAATCAAATTTGTATTTCATTTTAAGCTCTATATCCCCCTTATATTTCTTACTACTATTTTATTTCTAGATTTATTTAATAGAACAAAAAAGGAGATAGATATTGTATTCTTTACTTAGTCTTAGGCTCTAAGTCACCAGAATATAATATCTATCTCCTCAACTAATTTTACATTAAAAGAGAGCTGTTTGTGCGACAGCTCCTTCTATTATTCTTCTTCCCACTTTAACGATCTATTAACGGCTTTTTTCCAGCCATTATAATATTTATTTACTGTATCTGAATCTAATTTAGGTTCAAATTCATCTGACTTATGCCAGAACTTTTTAACTTCTTCTTTATCTTTCCAAAATCCTACTGCAATACCTGCTAAGTATGCTGCTCCTAATGCTGTAGTTTCAGATATTATTGGTCTTATTACATTATTTCCTAATATATCTGCTTGGAATTGCATTAAGAACTTATTTCTACTTGCTCCTCCATCTACTTTTATTCCCTTAAGCTTATCTCCAATATCTTCAGTCATAGCATCTATTAAATCCTTTGTTTGGTATGCAATGGACTCTAATGCTGCCCTTATTATATGATTTCTATTTGTCCCTCTTGTTAATCCAAATATAGCACCTCTAGCATACATATCCCAATGTGGAGCTCCAAGTCCAACAAAGGCTGGTACTATGTATACTCCACCATTATCATCAACTTTTTTAGCAAAGTATTCAGTATCTGCAGAATCATTAACTAACCTTAATTCATCTCTTAACCATTGAACTACTGCTCCACCAACAAATACAGATCCTTCTAGAGCATATTGAACTTTTCCATCTATCCCTATTGCAATAGTAGTTAGTAGTCCATTTTTACTTTCAATGATTTCTTCTCCAGTATTCATTAATAGGAAACATCCAGTTCCATAAGTATTTTTAGCTTCTCCCTTTTCAAAGCAAGTTTGACCAAATAATGCTGATTGCTGATCTCCTGCTATTCCAGCAATAGGAACTCTTATATCTGACTTTCCTCCAAGATTAGTATCTCCATATACTTCAGATGAGTCTCTAACCTCTGGTAGCATTGATTTTGGAATATCTAATTCTTCTAAAATCTTATCATCCCATTTTAATTCTCTTATATTATAAAGCATTGTTCTAGAAGCATTTGTATAATCTGTAACATGTACTTTTCCATTAGTAAGCTTCCATACAAGCCATGTATCTACAGTTCCAAATAATAATTCTTCTCTTTCAGCTTTTTCTCTTGCACCCTCAACATTATCTAAAATCCATTTTATTTTAGTTGCTGAGAAATAAGCATCAACAACTAACCCTGTACTTTCTTTAATATAGCCTTCTAATCCTTTTGCTTTTAATTTATCACAAATATCAGCTGTTCTTCTACATTGCCAGACTATTGCATTATAAACTGGATTCCCTGTATTTTTATCCCATACTATAGTTGTTTCCCTTTGATTTGTTATTCCAATAGCTGCTATTTCATCTTGACTAATATTAGTCTTAGCTATAACTTCTTGGAGAACCCCATATTGAGTTGCCCATATTTCTAATGGATCATGTTCTACCCAACCTTCTTTAGGATAAATTTGAGTAAATTCCTTTTGACTTACTCCTAATATATTTTGCTCCTTATCAAATACTATTGCTCTTGAACTAGTAGTACCTTGGTCTAAAGCTATAATATATTTTTTCATAACTTCTCACTCCTTCATTTATAATTTTATAATAAAATCAAATAATAGACTACCAAATATTCCCCCAATTATAGGTTCAATAATTGGTATTAAAGGAATGAATATTAAAGAATTTTTAAATAGCAAAAATAAAAAACTACATAAAACTGCCGAAACAATTTTATGTAGTCTATCTCTAAATCTCTACTACATTAACCATATTTCTTTTTTAGTTGTAGATATACAAGTTGCACCACTTTTTAATGTCTCAACTACATCTTCCTTATCAGATATTAGACCTCCTGCTATTAGAGGCTTGTCTAATGTTGATGAAAGCTCCTTAATTACCTTAAAAAGTAATCCTGGAAGTATTTCTACAGCATCGCACTCTTTTACTAAATGATTTTTCATATTTTCTTTAGATAAACTATCAATCATAAATACTCTTTGAATAACTATAAAGCCAAGTTTCTTAGCATTTCTTAACACCTGTGGCTTTATACTTATTACGCCTTTGAAATCAGTATTTTCTTTAATAAATTTTAAAGCAAACTCATTACTAGAAAGACCCTCTACCAGATCTATATGCAAAATACCTATCTTGTTATTTTCAAATATTTTTTTACTTATATCCTTAATACTAATAATATTCCCAAATAAAACAAAGATAACCTTCAAATCGCTTTTTAGTGCAACTTCTAGGTCCTCATTATCTTTTACAGCAGCTACCACAGGATTTTCTTCTAATATTTCTTTAAAATTAATCACTCTATCTCCAACTTTCAAAGCTATTATTGAAATTATTTACAAAAACAATTTCATTCTAGCACTTTTAATTCTCTGCTGTCAATTATATACGTTTTACTTTTTCATACATATTTTTAGTATTACAAATTAAAGTGTCCTATTAATATTTAGTATCATTATTAATTATTTAGAACTGATTACTAATTTAAAAGAAACTTTTAATTATCTTAATTATAGAATATATACTTTGTATCTTACTAAAAAGTAAAAAAACTCAGCCTAAAGCTGAGTTTTATCAATAATTTTATATTCTTAATTTTTAATTGCGAATGCACTACAGTACTTTAGATAAAAAGTCTCTGGTTCTTGGATTTTTAGGATTATCAAATATTTCTTCAGGAGTTCCTTGTTCTACTATATTTCCTCCATCCATGAATATAATTCTATCTCCAACTTCTCTTGCAAAGCCCATTTCATGAGTTACAACTATCATAGTCATACCTTCCTTTGCAAGGTCTTTCATAACACTTAGAACTTCCCCTACCATCTCAGGGTCTAAAGCTGATGTTGGTTCATCAAATAACATAACATCTGGTTCCATAGCTAATGCTCTTGCTATAGCTATTCTCTGTTTTTGTCCACCTGATAATGATGCTGGATAAGCACCTGCTTTATCTAAAAGACCTACTCTTTTTAGTAATTCTTTTGCCTTTTCTTCTGCTTCAGACTTTGATTTATTTTTTACATTTATAGGTGCTATCGTTATATTTTCTAAAACCGTCTTATGTGGGAATAAATTAAATTGTTGGAATACCATCCCCATCTTTTCTCTTATTTTATTTATATTAATATTTTTATCTGTTATATTTTCTCCTTCGAATATTATTTCACCCTTAGTTGGCTCTTCTAATAAGTTTAAACATCTTAAAAAAGTACTTTTACCAGATCCTGAAGGCCCTATAACAACTACAACTTCACCTTTTTTTATTTGATCATTAACACCTTTTAAAACTTCATTTTCTCCAAAATATTTATGCAAATTTTTAACGTGAATCACTAGCCTTCATTCTCCTTTCTATATAATTAACAACTCTTCCAAGAGTGAATGTAATAACAAAATAGAATACTGCTGCTACAATTAAAGGTTCAAAGGATCTATATGTTTGTCCTGTAATAACTTTTGCGCTATACATAATTTCTCCAACACCTATTACTGATGCCATTGAGGATTCCTTTATTACTGTAACAAATTCATTACCTATAGCCGGTAAAATATTTTTAATTGCTTGAGGTATTATTATAAGCCTCATAGCCATAAACTGATTCATACCTAGACTTCTTGCAGCTTCTAATTGCCCCTTATCTACAGCATCTATACCTGCTCTTATAATTTCTGAAACATATGCTGCTGAATTTAGAGAAACTGCTATTATACCAGCTGTTATAGCCTTCATATCTATTCCAAATAATTGATCAAACCCATAGTAAACTAACATTATTTGTAATAACATTGGTGTTCCTCTAATTATTTCTATATAAGCTGTCGCCAATATACTTAAAGGCTTCACCTTTCCAATTTTAAACTTTGATCTTTTCATAAGAGTTAATAATGCACCAAATATAACTCCAAGTAAAACACTTAGAAGTGATATTAATAACGTCATTTTAACTCCATCATAGAAATATTGCATATTTCCAGCTAATATACTAAAATCTAGTGACAAAACTTACACTCTCCTTACTAATTTTGTTTTGGTGCTAACTCAGTAGCATCTATAATAAATTGATCTAATAATCCTTCTTCCTTGATTCTATTTATTGTAGCATTTACTTGTTCTACTAAAGCATCTTGACCTTTTTGAATTCCTACTGCTGATCCACCTTCAGAGTCTGTTACTTTTTCTTCTGCCAATGTAAGCTCTGGATTATTTTGAACTATCATTTCTGCTACTGGTAATTCTACTACTAATGCTTCAATTTTTCCACCTTTTAAAGCCATAACTAAATCATTAACATTAGATAAAAGTTGAATATCTCCATCTTTAACTTTTTCTTTTGCAATGTCGGCTTGAATAGCACCCATTTGCGCTCCAACTTTTTGACCTGTTAAATCTTCAAAAGTTTTATACTTATCCTTATCTTCTGCTCTTACTAATATTCCATGTTCAGCAGTATAATAAATATCTGAAAAATCTATTGCTTTTTGTCTTTCTTCATTTGGTGTAATTCCAGATATAGCCAAGTCTATTTTTCCTGTAGAAACTCCAGCTACTAAATTTTCAAAGTTCATATCTTGTAGTTCTAATTCTACTCCAAGATCTTTAGCTATTTCATTTGCTATATCAACATCAAATCCAACAATTTGATCTTTTCCATTTTCATCTACTATATGAAACTCATATGGTGCATAGTCAGCACTTAAACCAACTACTAGCTTTCCTGATTTTTTAATTGCTGATAGCTTGTCTTCTTTTGAACCACAGCTTACTAAACCTAATCCCATAACCCCAACAATAGTCACAGCTAATAATTTTTTTAATATTCCTTTTTTCATTTATTTATCCCCCTATTTTTTTCTCTTTATTTAACATAGCATAATTATACACTATTTTATTATTTTTATGCAATAGTTTTTTTATAAATTTTAATAAAAAATATATAATTATAATTTTTTATTAAAATCATTATAAAAATTGTAACTATATTTCTTATAATATCTTGATTATTGTCTACATAGTCGAATTTTGATATTCATTTTTTCAGAAAATTTATGCAGATAATATATTTCTAATTGAAAGTTTATGCATAAATTAAAGTTGTCAGATACAATTATTTATAGTTTGTTTATATAGTTTCAATTTTAAAATTAATATAAGTATAAATAAATTATAAAAGGTTATTCACAGATTAACATTTCTATACCCATTCTAAAGAAAATATATGAAACTGCCGCACAAGCATATAAAATTAAGAATTAAAAATTAAAGATTAAAAATGAAGAATTATTTATGTAAGTCTTACAAAATTACTAAAATTAATTTCTTTTAAAACTCCTTCTGGAGTTTTTCATTAATTTTCATTCTTAATTTTTCATTGTGCGACAGTTCCTATCTTACTGAGTTCATTATAAAAAATAAAGAAACAACAGAAATATTTATACATATTATTGAATAAATATACTTTTCCTTACCATATCTATTTAATATAAATACTAAGGCCCATAATGCCATAGTAATGCATAGTCCTATTTGTAAAGGAAGGTATGAGTTAAATATAGGCATATTATTTATGAAATGATATGTCGTTAAAAAAGTAAGTATAATAATTACACTTGTTATAATTACCGCTATTGTGCATATAAATGTAAAAATATCCTTAACATCAAACTTTTTCATTTCTTTTACTCCTTTATTAACCCCTCAAACTCCTCTTCGCTTAATACTTTTACACCAAGTTCAAGGGCTTTATTTAACTTTGATCCTGCTTCTTCACCAGCTATTACAAAGTCTGTCTTTTTACTAACACTACCTGATACTTTAGCTCCTAAAAGCTCTAATTCAGCTTTAATTTCTCCTCTTGAATAATTATTTAATGTACCTGTAACTACTACAGTTTTTCCTTCAAAAGGACTTGCTATTATTTCTTTTTCTTCAAATCTTGGATTAACCCCAAGTTCTAAAAGTTCATTTATTGTCTTTAATGCTTTTTCTTCTTTAAAAAACTCTAAAACACATTGTGCTACTATATCTCCAACATCTTGAACAGATACTAAATCTTCAAATGTTGCACTCCTTAATCCTTCTAAAGATTTAAATTTATTAACTAGATCTTTTGCAGTTTTTACACCTACATTAGGAATCCCTAAAGAATATATAAATCTATATAATTCACAATCTTTACTTTTTTCAACTGCATCTAAAAGATTTTGGGCTTTCTTTGGTCCAAATTTATCTAATTGTAATAACTCATCCTTATTAAGCTTATATAAATCTGCCATAGATTTAATGTCTAACTTCTCAAATAATTGTTCAGCAGTTTTTTCAGAAAATCCTTCAATATTCATTGCATCTCTAGAGGCAAAATGAACTATACTCTTAACCATTTGAGGTTTACAAGATAATGTATTTTCACAGAAGTAATGAACTCCATTTTGAACTAAGTGTCCCCCACAAGCTGGGCAATTATTAGGAACATTTATTTCTTCTGTTCCTTCTAATGACTCTTCAACTACTCCCATAATTTCTGGAATAACATCATTAGATCTTCTTACAAATACTTCAGCACCAATCCTTACACCTTTTCTTCTTATATCATCTATATTGTTCAAAGTTGCTCTCTTTACAGTTACTCCTGCAAGTTCTATTGGTTCTAATATAGCTGTTGGTCCAACTCTTCCACTTCTACCAACATTCCACTCAACATCAAGAAGCTTTGTTGTTGCTTCTTGAGCTTCAAATTTATACGCTATAGCCCACTTTGGAAACTTAACTGTATATCCCATAAGCTCTCTAGTTCTTATATCATCAATAGCTATAACTACTCCATCAATATCGTAATTTAAGTCAAATCTTATGTCATTAATATAGTCTATTTCTTTTTCTATTTCCTCAATAGTTGTACAGTATCTAGCATAGTCATCCATAGGAAATCCCTTTTGTTTTATGAAGTTTAACATTTCTTCGTAAGTCTTAAAAGGTTTCCCTTCTTTATATCCTACATCATAGAAAAATGCAGATAAATTTCTCTTTGCTGTTTCCTTTAAATTTAAGTTTCTTAAAGCTCCAGCTGCTCCATTTCTTAAATTTTTAAGAGGTACATCTGCAGTTTTATTATAATTATTAAAGGCTTCTGTAGTCATTATAGCCTCACCATGAATCTCAAACATATCACTATTATCTATTTTTAATGGAATAGATTTTATAGTCTTAACTTGAGCAGAAACTTCTTCTCCAACTTCCCCATTTCCTCTTGTAGCTGCTGCAACTAAAATTCCTTTTTCATCATAAGTTAAATTTACTGTTAATCCATCAAACTTTTTAGTTAATACATATCTAGGAGACGGTAAATCTTCTCCCCTTGCATTCATTTCATTAATAAACTTAAGATTTCTATTATGCCAATCCTTAAGCTCTTCAATACTTTGAGCCTTATCTAAACTCCAAAGTCTAGCCTTATGAGTATATTTTGTAAAGCCTTCTAATACTCTATCACCAACCCTTAATGTTGGAGAATAGGGAAGAACATAATTAGTTTCTTCCTCTAAAGCCTTTAGTTCATAATACCTTTCATCATATTCTTTATCTGTAACAGATGGATTATCTAAAGAATAATACTCATAGGCATATCTATTTAATTCATCTACTAATTCTTCAATTCTTTTCTTTTTATCCAAACAAAACACCTCTTTAAATGAAAAATTAAAAATTAAAAATGAAGAATTATATATGTAATTTTTTTAAATCACTAAAATAATTCTATTCATAAACTCCCCAGGAGTTTATTCATTAATTCTAAATTCTTCATTATTCATTATACATTCTGCTACAGCAGTTCTAGGTTTGCTAATGAAAGCATAAGTATCTTTATCCCTTGGTTATCAAAAGCTATAGTTAGTTTCTTATCGCTTCCTGTATCTGTTATTGATACTATTGTTCCAACTCCAAATTTGCTATGCTTAACTTTTCTTCCTACGGTGACATCATCTCCTGATACATTAGATGTTTGCTTTGGAGATTGTGGTTTTGTCATAGTCATAGAGCTTCCTCTTAAGCTATGTGGATTATTAAATCTATTATTACTTGGGAACATTGATTTTCTACTCTCCTGTGCTCCTCCAGTAGTTGAAACATATTCTTTTAAGTCTGATTTAATTTCTGCTATAAAATCAGATTGAGGATAGGCTACAGTTCTTCCAAATTGTCTTCTAACCTCTGCTGAAGTCATAAATAATTGCTCTTTAGCTCTTGTTATTCCAACATAGCATAGCCTTCTTGATTCTTCCATTTCAGATTCACTATCAAATGAAGAAACTCCTGGGAATATTCCATTTTCCATTCCAACCATAAATACTACTGGGAACTCTAGCCCCTTAGCACTATGAACAGTCATTAAAACTATTGTGTCATCTTCCTCTTCAAGCTTATCTGTATCTTGAACTAAAGAAACTTTTTCAAGGTATGCAGATAAACTCTTATCTTCATTACTTTTTTCAAAATCAACTGCATCAGATACTAATTCCTTTAAATTTTCTATTCTACTCTTATCTTCTATTTCCTTTGACTTTTCTAATTCAGATAGATATCCTGTTTCCTTTAATATAGTTTCAATTAAAACTGATACAGGCAGAACTTCACTCATATCAATGAATCTATTCATCATTTCCATGAATACTTCTATTCCTCCACAGTTTCTTGCAGTAAGAGTTGGAATATTTCTAACTGTACTTAAAGCATCCCATAAAGGTATTTCATAATCGTCAGCAAAATCAGCAACTTTATTAACAGTTGCATCTCCTATTCCTCTCTTTGGAACATTTATTATTCTTTTTAAACTTATGCTATCTGTTGGATTCACCAATACCTTTAAGTATGAAAGCATATCCTTAATTTCTTTTCTATCGTAGAATCTTGTTCCTCCTAGAATTTTATAAGGAATATCATTTCTTCTTAGGCTTTCTTCAAATATACGTGATTGAGCATTAGTTCTATAAAGAATTGCAAAATCCTTAAAGCTCTTATTTTCTTCATTCTTTATTTTATTAATTTGGCTTGCTACAAAATTTCCTTCATCTGAATCTGCATATGCTCTATAAATTTTAATTTTATTACCTGACTCTTGCTCTGTTCTTAAAACCTTACTTTTTCTATTTGCATTATTAACTATAACTACATTAGCTGCATCTAGTATATTTCCCTTTGAACGATAGTTTTGCTCAAGTTTTATTACTTTTGCATTAGGATAATCTTTTTCAAAGTCTAGAATATTTCTAATGTCAGCCCCTCTCCATTGATAGATACAATTATGAACTACTATATCGTTAGCTATATAATTTCTTGCATAATCTATATTTAGATCATAGACATTTCCATTATAATCTTCAAATTCTATAGATACTATTTTATCTTCAATTATATTATTATCTTTTAATATAGCTAGTGCCATACCTTCCTTTAAACTTCCCATAGGCATAAACTTAAAAGTATTATCTGAAGTTAATTTAGCCTTTCTAACTATTTCGAATTCATCATTAACCTCTTCAAGCTTTCTTGAAAATTCTTCTGCATCATCATATAAAGCTCTTTCTGTTTCTATCCTGAAAGTCTTTCTTTGACCATCTCTTACATTAAAGCCTGCATTTATAAATTTATTTTTATCTTCTTCTCCTGAAGAGTTTAATCCTATTCTATGTGAATAGATACCTCTTTCTTCAGACTTACGCCCACCGAAAAAGCTTAAGTTTATTAACTTTCGTACACTTTCTCCTCTAATTACTGCAGAACTTAAATGATGTGGATAATCTTTATATAAAAACTCTTCATCCATTAACCTATCTGCTGCATCAAAGGTATTTATTTCCTTAAATAAATTATCTATTTGCTCTTGGCTTAAAGTTATGTTTCTTCCTCTTGAATTGAATACTATCTTAGGAATACCGTACTTAACAGAATAAAATTCTTCATAATAAGTTGCTTCTCCTCTTGATGAACAAACCTTTATTATCCACATTTTATCTGCTTTTTCTCCATTTAACCTAACTGCTAATCCACTAGCTTTTCTATTTTCTCTACTTCTAATTGATGAAGTTTGACCTATTCTATATCCGTATCCATTTTTATACATAAGATATACGTAATATTTTCCTTCTTCAATTAATACTCTAGAAAATGTTAAATGATTTGGAGTTGATTTAATAACTTTGCCACTTTCAGTAGTTACTTTTACTATCTTGCCTTCATAATTTCTTTTAGAAATATTCTTAACATCCAGTAACTTAGTGTCACCATTACCTACCGCAACTCTTACCTTATTTGATTCCTTCAAATTTTCTATACTTATTTTTCCACTTTCAGATTCAACTAAAGTTCCTTCAACTAAACATTGATCATCATCTCCTACCACACAGATATTCTTATGACTCTCTGCAAGTAGTCTAATTAATTCATATTGAACTTTATTTGTATCTTGATACTCATCTACCATAATATATTGGAATTTTCTTTGATAAAACTCTAAAGTTTCTCTATCTTTTTTAAATAATTCTACTGTCTTAAATATTAAATCATCAAAGTCTAAAGCATTATTTTCCTTAAGTCTTTTTTGATACATTTCGTAAACTTCAGCAATTTTCTTTTCTCTAAAATTACTTTCATTTTCTCTCTTAAAGCTAGAAGGACTTTGCATATTATCCTTTGCCTTACCTATCTTACCCATTATTTCTCTATCGGTTATATCTTTATCGTTTATATTTAATGCCTGCATGCATTCTTTTATAAGAGTTTTTTGATCTGAAGTATCATAAATTGTAAAACTCTTTTTATATCCAAGCTTCTCTATTTCTCTTCTAAGTATTCTTACACAAGTTGAGTGGAATGTTGATATCCACATGTCTTCAGCTCTTTCACCTATTAGCGCTTTAACTCTATCTTTCATTTCCTTAGCAGCTTTATTAGTAAAAGTAATTGCTAAAATTTTATATGGTAAAATTCCTAAATCATCTATCATGTGAGCCATTCTATATGTCAAAACTCTAGTTTTACCTGAACCAGCCCCTGCTAGTATTAATACTTGACCTTCTACAGTAGTAGCTCCTTCGTATTGTTCTTTATTAAGTAATGACTTTAAATCCATCTATACAGCTCCTTTCATATTACTAACATATTATATCATACATATCTTTTATATTGTTGCCTAAAAGTGTTAAATCAATTATATGATTTTTAATGTATAAATCTCTGATACAGTCTAAAGTAAAAAAACTCCCTAAGGAGTTTTTTAATTTAAAAACTTAGAATATCTCTTTTTCTAATACTTCCTTCATTCTAAGTTAATATAATCTATTTTATGCAATATTAAATTCATATTTTATATATTTTAATTTTTTTTATTCATATTTGAAATTAAATATATTCTATTATGCAATTATTGTTAAAACTTCTATCAAATATATATAATAAATTAGTTAATTTCATCTTATTTGAAAGTTTACTGTAATTGTTTTCCTATTAATATTGATAATAATTTCAATACAGAAAACAATTACATTTATTTATAAAAACAAAAAAACGCAACCCTTGGGGCTAGGTTGCGCCTTAGCAATAAGCAATAAATAAAAAGGGGGCTATTTATTCCTTTTATTTATCCTTGCAGAATTATTATAGTGCAAATCTGTATAAAATGCAAGGTATTTTGAAAATATTATTGTATATTTATCATATTATGAATGATTTCAATTCATTTTTTTCAAATATTCGTTAAAATCCTTTTAAAATGTTAACTTCCTCTTCTGTTAACTCCCTATATTCGCCTTCTTCTAAATCCTCATCTAGTTTTAACGTTCCAAATTCTACTCTTTTTAAGTAAATCACATTTTTATCTACAGCTTCAAACATTCTCTTTACTTGATGGTACTTTCCTTCTTGAATAGTAATCATTACTTCAGATCCTTCATCTGAAGCTTCTAATATCTCAAGTGTAGCTTCTTTACATAAGTATCCATCATCTAATGTTATACCTTTTTTAAATTTCTTAACATCATCTTCAGTTACTTTCTTATCTATCTTTGCATAATAAATCTTATCTACCTTCCATTTAGGCGATATTAATCTATGATTTAATTCACCATCATTAGTTAGTAATAAAAGACCTACTGTATCCTTATCTAATCTTCCAACTGGAAATGGATTAAAAACTTGATGCTCAATTTCTAATAAATCAACTACAGTTTCATCTCTATTATCAAAGGTTGCAGAAACTACCCCATCAGGTTTATTCATCATTAAATAAATATATTTTCTATAAAATATTTCTTCACCATTAACTATTATTCTGTCACTTTCAGGATCTACTTGTAGCCCATTATCTTTTACTATTTCACCATTAACTTCTATAAGCCCTTTTTTTACAGCTTGCTTAATTTCTTTTCTACTTCCATATCCTAAATTAGATAAAACCTTATCTAGTCTTTCCATAAAAGCACCTTCCTTCTTAAGTTTTATTTTAAGCCTTTATGCTTTATTTTATTACTTATAGATGAAAGACACAAGGAATAATAATTAATTATTCATTTTTAATTGTGCGATAGCTCACTAAGTCAAATTCCCATCCCATTTCTTGTAATTTATCTAACGTATCTTTAGGTATATCATTTATACTACCTTCCTCTATAAGTTTACAGCTATATATATTTGTTTTTCCAGGATAAGTTTCCATGATTGAGTCGTAAGTGATTTCTATCTTATCTCCACTTTTCAAATCATCAAAAATATTTTCATTTCCTGTTTCATTCCCCATAAGAGTTGGACTACTATCCTCACTAATAATAATGTTGCTTCCATTAGTTGACTTCAAATATATACCAGTCATATAGCTTTTAGTATTTTTAGAGCATCCCCCAAGGAAAATTGTACCAAATGTAAGTAAGGTCAAATATATTAATAACTTTTTCAGATATATCACCTCCTATTGTAGATTTAATTATCTTAATTTTTTATTCTACATTAAATTGAGGCTTAACAGTAAACTCTATATCAGTATAGTCTTCATAATTAACTTTTTTATAATAACTCTTACTTAAAACCAACATTCTATAATCTCCACTTCTATATGGAAGGAATGTATAATAGTTCTTCCTACCATAAGGTTGAACTCTAGTCCAATTTCCTTTTTCCATCATGTAAAACTCATAACAAACTTCTTTTCCACCTTCACTATTAACTTCAAATGTTACTTCTTTTCCTGCAACCACTTCTAAGACATCTGATTTTATCTTAGTATTAGTTACTGGAGTTGCTTCGTTTACATAAAAAGAAACTTCTTTTTTCGCATCATACTCATCTTTACATAATATATTCTTAGCATAAATCTCAAAAGTGTATTTTCCCGGACATTTTGGTTTTATTTTAACGTGCTTACTATTAATAAATCCTGTATCTTCAACTTCATGTCCATTAATCTTAGTTACATATCTTAGTAGAACATTTTTAGTATTTTGAGTTATTAGCTCTGTTTCTATTATATCTCCAACTAAATAAAATTCTTTTTCTGATAACAATAAATAATCTATTTCTGCTTCTTGATAATCTTTTACTTTAAAGAAAATATATTCATGTGCATCGTACTCCCTTGAAGAATATTTATCTATTACCCTTACTTCAACCTCATATTCTCCACTATCCTCTGGAGTAAAATTCACCCAATTCATTGTTCCATAGTTGCTTCTTTCCTTTTCAACTCCATCCTTATATACAATAAAAGAGTATAGAAGCTGTGTACCACCCTCTGCCTTAACTTTTAAGTTTATTGGCTCTCCTTTAATACATCCTCTTGTTTTACTTGAATTTATCTCCAATATATTAACTGGCTTTTCACCTTTTTTATCTATTTTAAAATTTAATTCCTTGGAATCTTCATAGCCTTCATTAAAAGATATATCCTTAACCTTTAAGATAATCTTATATTCTCCTTCTGCCTTTGTGTCCCAACTGAAATTCCTTGCTCTAATATATCCTGTATCTTCTGCTACTGGCCCTTCAACAATATACCTATATAAAACTTCATTTCCTCCTATTACAGAAGATTTAAAATTTACGGTATTACCAGCTAATTGTGGTGAACTTAATTCTGAAGAAAAACTCCTTATTTTAATTTCCTCATATGGCTTAACTAAGTAAATAATAGCGGCCCTGTCATCATAAGCTTTATTTGAGAAAATATCTCTAACATAACATAATATCTTATACTTTCCCTTTTCTCTTTCACATATAGATACTGTATTTTTAGTGGAATAATCTTGAATACAGCTTATTCTTCCATTTAAATCTACTCTTAAAAATTTATATAAAATAGTTCTTGTCTTTTCATAATTAACTCCAACTTTAAATATAAGCTCCTCACCAACTAAAAGACTTTCAGAAAGGCAACTAAATGAGTTTATTTCTAAAACCGGTTGCTCATTTACCTTAAATTTAATAGTAATAAAATCATCTATATTATTTACTGAAGATGGTCTTTTGCATTCAATTAATATTTCTTCATCTCCAACCTTCGTAGTTGTATAAGTTAACTTATTCTCAGTACTATAGTCTTTTAAAAGTTCCCATCCTTGGATCCCTCTAATCCAAAATCTATATAACAATAACTCTTCACTTTCTTCAGAAAGTACATCTAAATTAATTTTTTCACCTAAAGTTAAATTTGTTTTATCTATAGCTACATCTCTAATTAACTTACTATTTTTATTGTTAACTTCAATAATTCCATTTTCTTCAATACCATTAATTATATATTTCATTCTTCTACTATTAGTGAATCCTGAGGATTTATCCCTAGCTTGGACCATTATCATATACTCGCCAGGATTTTTAGGATTCCATTTACATACACTATTATCAGAAAAATCTTCAATTTGCTTCCAGACCAAGTTTCTTTCTCCTGGTACTCCCTCTAGAAATTTGTATTCCAACTCCTCATTTCCTTCTGATATTGCCTTTATATTAATTGTTTCATCTATTGAAGCTGGACTTTCCTTATCAAAAGTTATAATTAATTCACTCATTCTCTCACACCCTATTTTTCTCAATATTACCTAATATTATTATACAATTTACATAACAAAATATATAACGAATTTTGTCAACTGGCAAAAAAAATAAGAATAAACCGTATTTTATATTTCTACAGCTTATCCTCTTATATTACATTCTATTATCTTTATTAAGTTTTTTTCTAATCTTAGGTCGTCTTCTTTTGTCCTTTTTTTAGGATTATTAGTTTTTCCACCTGCACGCCTTATTTTTTGTGATATGTGTCTTTCTTCTAATAATCTGTCAATATTCTCTTCATTATAATAATATCCTTTAGGATTAATAACATAAGCACCTTTTCCTAGTGCAATTGCTGCAACTCCATAATCTTGACTAATAACTATATCTTTTTTCTTAGTAATATTAACTACATACATATCAACACTTTGAAAACCACTATCTACTACCTTAACTTCTCCATATTCTAATTGTATGTAATGATTAATATCACAAAATACTATTAATTCAAGCCCATATTTTCTTGCTATATTTTCAATAATGGAGATGCCTGGACAAGCATCTCCATCTACTATAATTCTCATTATTTTAATTTAGCTTCTAATTCAGCCTTTAATTCTTCAAATCCAGGCTTTCCAAGTAAAGCAAACATATTCTTCTTGTATGCTTCAACTCCTGGTTGATCAAATGGATTTACTCCTAGTAAGTATCCACTTATTCCACAAGCCTTTTCAAAGAAGTAAACCATGTATCCAAAGTAATATGGGCTAAGCTCTGGAATGTTTACTACCATGTTAGGAACTCCACCATCATTGTGAGCTAATAAAGTTCCATTAAATGCTTGCTTGTTAACAAAATCTATAGTTTTTCCAGCTAAGAAGTTTAATCCATCTAAGTTTCCTTCAACTTCTTCTATTGAAACTTCTCTTTTTGCTTTTTCTACATTAAGAACAGTTTCAAACATTATTCTGCTACCTTCTTGGATAAATTGTCCCATTGAGTGTAAATCTGTTGAGAAGTCAACTGCTGCTGGGAAAATACCCTTTTGATCTTTTCCTTCTGATTCTCCAAATAATTGCTTCCACCATTCATTGAAATAGTGTAAACCTGGTTCGTAGTTAACTAATATTTCTACGTTTTTACCCTTATTATATAAAATATTTCTCATTGCTGCATACTTGTAACAATCATTGTTTTTGAAGTCATCAGTTGCATATGCTTCTCTTGCATCTGCAGCCCCTTGCATCATTTCATCTATACTAATTCCAGCTACAGCTATTGGTAATAATCCAACTGCAGTTAATACTGAGAATCTTCCTCCAACATCATCAGGAATTACAAAAGTTTCATATCCCATTTCATCAGCTAATGACTTTAATGCTCCTCTACTCTTATCAGTAGTTGCAAAAATTCTTTCCTTAGCTCCATCAACACCATATTTCTTTTCCATATAGTCTTTAAATACTCTAAATGCTATAGCAGGTTCTGTAGTAGTACCTGATTTAGATATAACATTTACGCTTATGTCTAAGCCATCTATTGCGTCTAAAAGATCAGCTAAATATGTTGAACTAATATTATTTCCAACAAAGAATACTTGTGGAGTTTCTCTCTTATCTTTTCCTAAAACATTATAGAAATTGCTATTTAACATTTCAATAGCAGCTCTTGGTCCTAAGTATGATCCACCTATACCTATAACTATTAAAGCATCTGAGTTTTTCTTTATCTTTTCTGCTGCATTTTTTATTCTTTCAAACTCATCTTTATCATAGTTAACAGGTAAGTCTAACCATCCTAAAAAGTCATTACCTGCTCCTGTACCATTTTCAAGAGTGCTGTGTGCACATCTTACCATTGCTTCCATATTGTTTAATTCTTGTTCTAACTTAACATATGGTTCTACCTTAGATAAGTCTAATCTTAAACCTTTATTCATCATTCTAACCTCCGAATCTTTCTTCGAATTTCTATCGATTAATTCTACGCTGATTAATTCTACTATATTATAACATAATTTAAATTATATAATAAATTTTTTTCAATTAAATATAGCTTTTTGTAAAATTCTATAAAATAATTATCAAATTTTTCTCCTTTATATTATGCTCCTTTTTTTAATTTAAAAACAGAAAAGTAGAATACATATTATCTTGCTCATAGTTTATAAAAACTGGCTTCTAATATGTATCCTACATTTAATTTAATAAATATTTATTAATCTTTATTTTCTCTGCTATTATTGTTCTAATTTAATATGATCTGTATCTTTTTTACCAAATTCACCAGCCAATTCAAATCCCTTTTTGGCAACAATAACAGCAATTACTTCATTTACAACGGCTGCTGCAGCAATAGTTCCTTGAATAATTTCTGCTGATTTAGGATCTGGACCTGCTAAAACAGATACTGCAATACCTGTAAACACAAGAGATACTCCAGAGTGTGGGAGTAATGTTAATCCTAAATAATTTCTAACAGTCTTAGGAGAATTTGTAATGCTTGCACCAAAGAATGCACCAAAATATTTACCCAAAGCTCTAGCAACAATATATATAAGAGTAAATAAACCTGCACCAAGAATCAAATTATAGTCTAATGGTGCTCCAAGATTTAAGATAACAATAATCATTGAAATACCTAAAATAGGATTAAAATCATTCATTATCTTCTCAAGCCTATCTTCTGTTATCATATTAGAAAATGCAGCTGAAAAAGCCATACCCATCAACATAAAATTTAATATTGGCTTAGGCATAATATGATTATTAAAAATAAATCCTATTTCTGAAGTAATTAAAATCATTCCAATAAGAATCACTAAAGTGTCTAATGTTTTACGTTCCTTTTTTAATAATAAACCAGCTAAAAGTCCAGTAGCTAGTCCAATAATTAATGGAAGTAACACAACAATAGGAATCATATACCCTGGTAGTTTCTGTTCAGAGATATTTCCTGCAACAATAGCAATTACTGTAAAAAACACAACAACACCAACCATATCATCTAATGCTGCCATAGGAATCAATGTTTTAGTAACAGGACCATCTGTTTTAAATTCTCTAACAACAGATAATGCTGGTGCTGGTGCTGTAGCCAGTGCAATTCCCCCAAAAATGAAAGCAAGATAAATAGGGCCATCAACAAAATAGAATACAACTCCAAAAACTAATGATACTAAAAAGAAAGTTCCCAAAGATTGTGTTAGAGTTGTTATAATAATTGATTTCCCAGACTTCTTAATTTTTTTCCACACAAGCTCTGTTCCAATCATAAGTCCTACTACACACTCTAAAATACGAACAATATTTTCATACCACTCAGCTTGAAGAATTGAACTATCAAGTATTGATAGAGCATGAGGACCTAATATCATACCAGCGATAAGCCATCCTAAAATTGATGGCAATTTTAACTTTGATACTAGCTTTCCAATAAAAAAAGCAACAATTATAGCAATAATCCATTTAAAAATAAGTAAAGTCATCTTTATTCAATCTCCTTTGCTATTCCATAAAACATAAAATTCAAAATTTTTGTAAGCTTTTGTTCATGATCAGAAATAAGCATTGTAAAATCGGTGCTAGAGTATGCTGAACTACTAAAGTAACCATTAAACATTTCTAACATGAGTTCGTAATATTCTAGTGCATCCTCCTCTGTTACTCCATCACGTAAAGGTAAAGCCTGCAATGCTGAATGATAAATTTTCTTATTTAGTTCATCAAAACCTTTTTTTATCTCCTTTATTTCATCCGCAAGTTTTATTGGTGGTTGTAAAACTGCTTCAAAAAAAAGACGTGCATAAAGCGGATATTTTGAAAAGAAAATAAATCTCAATTCCATATATCTATGTAAATCACTTTCTACATTTTGACTTTCTAAATATTTAGTCACTTCTAAAAAACATTTACTAATGCAGGCAAGATAAAGTTCATCTTTATTCTTAAAATTATGATAAACTAGTCCTTTTGAAATTTTAAAATTATTACAGATATTATTAAGGGAAGACGCAGTATAACCCTTTGTCCCAAATTCTTCAATAGCTGCAGTAATAATCTTTGCTTTTGTAATTTCTGTTTTCTTTTCTTTCTTCATAAATACCCCCAAAATAATAATAGACTACTCAGTCTATTATAGTATATCAATTATAGACCGACTAGTAAATAACTTATTATGAATATAATGTTAAGTAAAAAAGTACTTCTATATAATTTTGCTTATTCCGTTGCTAGCTCCAAGTCATCGCAAAATTAATAGAAGCACTTCAAAGCTGAAGGAGGGAAATTATAAAAAAGTTATTTAAAGGCTAACATCTTTATAATTTCCTAAAGAGTAAAAAAATCTGATGTGTAGTTATTTACCCATCAGAAATCACTTATTTTAACTCTTCCTAATATTCACTTTATTATTTAATATTAAGCTAATACTAAATCTTTTAAATAAACCCAGCTAGATATCTCTTTTAATAATACTCTGTTATCAGTTATCTGGCTTACAGTATAAATACTTTGTTTAACCCAATTAGGTATAGTTTCTCCTGTAGAATAATTAGATCCAATAACCTTTACTTTTGATCCAACTACTATATTATTGCTTAGTTGATATATCTTTATTCCCTTGCTATTAAATACACCATATTCTGGATTTTCATCTGCACACTTTTTAGCATTTTCAAGAACACTAAATGCCCCTATTTGAGGTGTTGCATCTTCCCAAGTTTTTCTTACTCTATAAAGTTCTGTAGTATCATTATAGTTATTAAGCTCTGTTTGAATCATATTTAAAAATCTTTGCCATCCTAAATCAAGAGTTCTGTGCGGACAATATTTACCACTAAAATCCTGATGTCTTCTAATATTGGTAATTGTCCATCCATATTGCTTTAATAACGCAGCTACTTCTTTTGCTGCTCTCTTTTCAGAATTAGTAAATTTATCACCACCTGATTTTGAGTAACAAATTTCTACTCCAATATAATATCTGTTTCCTTCTCCACTTCCTCCATCACCTGCATGCCAGGCATTTCTATTTATTGGTATTCCAAGAATTGCTTCATTATTATCCACTGCAATATGAAAAGATGTAGAGTTAGAGTTAGTCTGCATATACGATATTTCATTTGCTGCTGTCGCATCATTTGCAGTATTATGAATACAAATACCTCTTGGTGACATTGAATAAGGACATTTTAATCTATACTTGTCCGATGAAATAAGTCTTTGAATTAAAGCCATTTTAAATCTTCTCCTTTTATTGTAATTATTCAAGAAATATATTTCTCAATTATTACATACGTACTAGAAAAGTTGATTTTAAAACTTCACAAAAGTATTTATCTCTTTCTTTAATTCTTTTGAATTTATTAACTTTCTTCATATATATTTAAACTCCCATCATGCTAGGGTATAATTTTAGTAGGCAAAGATAGTAAAGAAACTAGATAAAATAAAAGGAGATCTGATGTTAGTATAAAGTACTTATTACAGATGAAATTGGATATTTGCCTATTGATCAATTAGTAGGTAATTTACTTTTTCAGTTAATAACTAAAAGATATGAACATAATTCAACGATAATAACAACTAATCAACCATCTAGTAAATGGGGGAACGAATGCTATCCTTGATAGACTTTTACATCATTCTCATATTATTAGAATTATTGGTCCTTCATATAGAACAAAGGATGTTATTGCTTTTGATGGTTATTTGGTATTATTAATGATACTACAGTCATAATAACAATGAAGCTTAACCCAACTATCATTGAAGTATGGAAAATGGAAATCATAGATACAGAATTTCTGCTAAATACAACCATAGTAGATAGTCCAATTGAACCACCAACTTGATGTGCAACATTAACAAGTCCAGAAGCTGCGCCTGAGTTTTCTGCCTTCGTATTATAAATCCCAAGGTTAGTTAATGGACTCATAGATAATCCCTGCCCCAAACCTAGTAAAATCATCGGTATTCCAACTCCTATAACATAGGAACTTTGTTCATCAAGATATAGCATCCATATAAATCCACAGATAAGAAAAATTGCACCAATTAATAATACATTTTTATTTCCAAAACTTTCAACAAGACGAGGTACAATAATAGCTGCAATAAACAGAGATATTGTCATTGGGAAAAATGCAAAACCTGTTAAAATTGGACTGAATTTAAAAACCTCTTGTAAACATTCTGAAATAAAGAACCAAAATCCAAACATTGCACACATATATAAAGTACGCGCAATATAAGCAACTGTTCGTGTTCTACTTTTAAATAATTCCAATGGCATAATAGGTATACTTATTTTCATTTCCGCAATAATAAATCCAGTCAATAAAATAATTGAAATTAGTAAGCAAAGAGCAGTATTTTTTGCCCCATTTATAGCATACACAAAAGTAAAAATCCCTGTAATTGAAAGAAGTGTTCCAAAAATATTAAACTTGCTTTGTTCAATTTCTTTATATTCCAAGGTTTTAATAGATAGTAACAACATAAATAAAGTAAGTGGTACATTTATATAAAATCCATCTCTCCAGGACATAAAACTTGCAAAAAATCCACCTAAAATAAGTCCTACACTTGAACCTAATCCAGAAATAGAGCTATACCAAGCAACAACTTTTACACGTTCTTCTCCTTCAAAAGTATCCATAAGTAGTGCTAAAGAAGTTGGTGCTAATATCGCAGCTCCTACTCCTTGAAAGAATCGTGAAAAAATCATAACAAAAGCAGTTGTTGAAGCTCCAGCAAGGGCAGAACCAACACAAAATAATATAAGAGCAATATTTATTATCCGCTTTCTTCCAAACACATCGCTCAAACGTCCTCCTAAAAGAATAAATCCACCAAAAGCAAGAATATAGGCATTTTGTACCCATGATAATGTAGATTGATTCAAACTCAAATCTTTTGATATCTTCGTTAAGCCAGTAATTACAATAGATCCATCTATTGCAGTAACAAAATAACTTAGTAAAACTATTGTCAATATAATTCTTTTTTTATTTTTCATAAATAATAACTTCCTCCTTATGTTTATTAATTATAATCAAATATATAATTAATAAAAAATACCTATTTATAATAATTTATAATAGTTTACACCTATGATAAATGTAGCTATACTATAATAAAATTAAAGTTAGAAAGAGGAGAAATACTATAATGGATATTCGTATATTACGTTATTTTTTAGCCGTCGCTAGAGAGGAGAATATTACAAAAGCAGCAAATTCCCTACACATTTCACAACCTTCCCTTTCTGTACAGCTTATGGAGTTAGAACAGGAGCTTGGAAAAACATTATTAATTAGAGGAAAAAGAAAGATAACTCTTACTGAAGAAGGTGTTCTGCTACGTAAAAGAGCTGAAGAAATAATTTCATTGGTTGAAAAAACTGAAACTGAAATTTCAACTAACAAAGAGATTATTAGTGGTGATATTTCAATTGGTGGTGGAGAAACAGAAGCTATGAGTGTAGCTGTTCAAACTGCTATGAGCTTAGCTAAAGAATATCCCAATATTCATTATCATTTATTTTGTGGTGATGCTGAGGCAATAATGGAAAAATTAGATACTGGTCTTCTTGATTTTGGAATTATAATTGAGCCAGTGGATTTATCAAAATATGAACGTCTTCACTTAGCTACAGCTGATACCTGGGGATTATTGATGAGAAAGGACTGCCCATTAGCTACTAAATCTATTATTGAGCCAAAAGACTTGGAGACTATTCCTATTATTGCACCAAAGCGTATTGGACTTCAAAGAGAATTTTCTAGTTGGATGAAAAGGGATTTGCAAAATCTAAATATCGTTGCAACCTATAATTTAATTTACAATGCTTCCTTGCTTGTAAAGGAGGGATTTGGATATGCAATAGCACTTGATAAGCTTATTTATACAGGAGAGGATAGTGAATTATGCTTTCGTCCATTTTCACCTATACTGAAAGGCAACCTTAGCATTGTATGGAAAAAATACCAGGTATTTTCAAAAACCTCTAAAAAATTTATTGAATCATTAACTGAAAGTATTTCAAAAAATAATCCATAGCTATAAATTCATATTAAATTAATAATTAGTTAAAAAATATAAACCTCATTCAAATGAAAATACAAGAAATTTCATTAGCTATTATTGTATCATTTACAGCATTATGAATACAAACTCCCTTGCTTATCATTAAAATTAACATTTTAAGCTATACTTATTAATTTATTATAAACGTTGTAACATATACTAGCCTCTCTACATATTATAGAATATGTGCAATACAGAAATGTAATGCTCAAATACTTTATAATTAGTGGAGATGAATATAGTATGAAGTATAACAATTGGTATAAAGAAGATGAAAAAAGAGAATTCTCTTATGAGGATTACTACAACTGGCGTAAAAAACATGAAAAAGAAGAAGAAAAAGAATATGCTAAATATTGTAAAGAACATGATGACAATGATAAGGACAAGGATAAAGACAAAGATAAGTATTGTAAAAAAGACGATGATAAAAAGAAAAATTGTCATTGCGAGGATTACAATGAATTGCATAAGAAATGTGAAAAAATGTACTGTGAAAAATACTGTAAAAAACATGAAGATAAAGACAAAGATCATGATAAATGCTGTAAAAAAGATGATGATGATAAAAAGAAAGAACATTCTTATGAAAATTACTACAACTGGCGTAAAAAATGTGAAGAAAAAGATGACGATAAAGATAACTACTGTAAAAAAGACAATGACTACAAAGATAATAATAAATGCTGTAAGAAAGATGATGACAAGTACGATTATTGTAAAGATAAAAATGATAAGGATGACAAGAAGAAGAAAAAGGTCTATTGCTGTGAATATTACTACAAATGCTGCAAGTATGTTGACGAACCTTCTAAAGATCGCAAATAAATCAAATATCATTTTAAATAATATTTAATTATGTATTTTCAAATTTAGATTGGTTATATCTAGGTGTTTTTAATCCACTTAGATATAACCATTTTTTATTCTATAATAAACTTTTAAATTAATAAGTATTTATATAACATAAAAGAAAAGTAAATCAAAAAAAATAGTAAATATATTTTTACAAACATATTTACTACCTCATAATTTAGACTTAACTAGAATAATATATTAGAATTAAATTCATCTCTACTGCACTGCCAATTTATAATAAATCTAGCAGTGATCATTTTCACCTATAGGATTTTCAATTAAAGTTGCAATCCTAAACATATGCTTATGACCATCTCTTTCCTTTGTACAGGCATAAACAAAATGAACATGTCTTCCATTACCTACTGGTATTGCTGGACCAGTCAATACATCAATTATATGAAAATGATCATTGAAAAAGTCTGTTCTAGTTAATATTCTGTGAACATGGCTTCCCTTACAAGGTACAGCTTCTCCAGTTACACCTGCAAAACGATGATTATGAACGTCATTACTATTAAGCTCAGCTAATTTTACA
This sequence comes from Clostridium nigeriense, assembly GCF_050585265.1. Taxonomy (GTDB): domain Bacteria; phylum Bacillota; class Clostridia; order Clostridiales; family Clostridiaceae; genus Clostridium; species Clostridium nigeriense_B. Next base: position 300,222 of record NZ_JBNOOE010000001.1, read on the forward strand.
CTTCCAACAAATTCATGAACGTGTTTTTGCTCTGATTCGCAATATTTCATGGCTTAACCCCTTTCTCTTTTGTTACATAATATATAGTATTTAAAACATATCCATTTTGTTACTACGCTATAAAAAAATCGTAAAGATTATCGTTATTAAGCAATGAATTTTTATGGTATAGTATTCTCTATTTTTTTCTATTCCTCATCCTGTAATGCATCGTATCCATGTTCATTGGTACGAATCTTAATTACATCTTCTACATCATAAATAAATATTTTTCCATCTCCAATTTTTCCTGTATAAAGTACCTTTTGAATAGTTTCAATAATGGTTTGAGTTGGAATTTTACATATTACAACATCAATCTTAACCTTTGGAAGAAGCCTTGTATCCATAGGTACACCTCTGAAATAAGTTGGATTTCCCTTTTGCATACCATGACCTAGAACATTTGTAACTGTAAGTCCAGTTACGCCAAGCTTTTCAAGTGCCTCTTGTAATTCTGAAAATTTGCTTTGATTTGTAATAATAGTAACCTTGGTCATTTTTTCATCATGGTGTTCTTTATGCACAACAGGAACTGAAATATCTGACGAAACATTAGAATTATCTGTATTATTTGATTTTAACTCTTCCATACTAGTTGTATATTCTGTTGCAGTAGTAACTGAAACAAAATCTGGATAAGCTATATTTCCATGTTCCCCAATATCAAGACCAGCAATTTCTTCTTCAGGGGATACACGAACTCCAAGCGTAATCTTTATTAAATACCAAACAAGTAACGATGAAGCGAATACAAATGCACCTACAGCAATAATTCCTACAAGTTGAATACCAAGTAGTTCAAATCCACCACCATAAAATAAACCATTTATAGTAGATAAACTTGTAACTCCTTCTTTTGCAAATAATCCCATAAAGATTGTCCCTAAAATACCACAGCAAAGATGCACAGCTGTTGCCCCAACTGGATCATCAACTTTTATTTTATCAAAGAACATTACTGCAAATACAACTACGATACCAGAAATAGCTCCTATTAATAAAGAAGCCCCAATACTAACATAAGCACAACTACCTGTAATTCCAACTAGCCCTGCAAGACAACCATTTATAGTCATTCCTAAGTCAGGTTTTCCTATTATGAACCAAGCAGTAGCAGTGGATGTTAATACAGCTGCAATTGCAGCAGTGTTAGTTGTCATCAATATATGCATTACATCAGCAGGATTTTGAAAACTCATTGTTGATCCAGGATTGAAACCAAACCAACCAAGCCAAAGAACAAATAAGCCTATAACTGCTAGAGACATATTGTGTCCCGGAATAGCTTTTACCTTACCGTCACTACCATATTTCCCAATACGAGGCCCAAGAATTAATGCACCTGCAAGAGCTGCCCAACCTCCAACTGAATGTACAACAGTGTCCCCTGCAAAATCCATAAATCCTAAATTTGAAAGCCAGCCACCTCCCCATATCCAATGACCTATTATTGGATATATAATAAGAGTAAGCACAAATGAGAAAATAATAAATGAAATATATTTTACACGCTCAGCAACTGCACCTGAAACTATAGTTGCTGCAGTACCACAGAAAACTAGTTGAAAGAAAAATTTTCCCCAGAAAGGAACATTGGATGTTAATGTTTCATTATAAAAAGAAAGATCAGAGTTTGCTAAAATAAAAAGATTTTCAGTTCCAATGAAAGGATTGTCCCCACCAAACATGAACCCCCATCCAAGTAGCATAAATCCTAGGGATGAAACAGCAAATACGATAAAATTCTTTGATAGAATGTTAACTGTATTCTTTGATCTTGCAAAACCTGATTCAACAGATGCAAACCCAAGATTCATGAAAAAAACTAAGATAGCTGCAAGAAATACCCACATAGTGTCAATAATCATTGTAGTATTCATATATAATACCCCCTAAAATAAAAAGAGAGCAGAGACATTCTTTCTAAGAACGTCTCTGCTCTCTTTTTGTTATTGATAATATGATATCACTAGTAAAAAAGCATGTCAATATTCATTTTGGAAATTTTTATCATTTTATTTTCTCTTTAAATTCACTATTTTTATTTTCAGTATTTTTACCTTATACTCTTTTACTAATCCATAAATAATATCTATATACTTATTTTCCCTACTTAATTTTCTTACACTATTTTAAAATTACCTTTTTAATCATCTTTTGAATGTCTTTCTCCTACTTGGAAATCATCAGCATGTTCAAACATATATGAGACACTAATAGGATCATCACCAGTTAACTTTTTAAAATCATCTGTAAAAGTATCCATTTTTCCAAGTCTAATAGCTTGTGCAAATGTAACCATACCATCACTTGAGAATGGTGCTTCAGAATCTTCATCAAAATTCCCCTCTGTTGTTCTAGGTACACCCATTGCATCCCAAACTTGATAGTTTTCTTCATCAGTAATTTCTTGATAAGAAACATGATTTCCTGTTGCTTCATTACCATATTCAATAAAATTAGAAATAGTCATTAATTCTAAACCATTAATATTTAGAATGGCTTCATGATATTCACTACCTCTATGTAAAGCATAAGCAACTGCTTTACCACAATCAACCCTAGAAATATAAGCCATTTTACCATCACCCTGAGAATTCTTTAATACACCATCACCCTTAACATATGTAAAATAGTTCGTAATCATTGCTTCAGCATATTGAGAATTTCTTAAGAAAATATAATCTAATCCAGCATCTTTTATATAATTTTCTGTATAAATATGATCTTTCTTTTCAACACTTGGATTGGTTTCATCTGCAGCATTTACTAAAGAAGTATAAATAATTTGTTTCACTCCAGCAGCTTTAGCAGCATCTATAGCTTGACGATGAGCCTTTTGTCTTTTAGGACCAACGAATGGCATAGAAATTAATGCTAATCTGTCAGCATTAGCAAATGCTTCTTTTAGCCCTTCTGTTTTATTAAAATTTGTAATATGTGTTTCAATACCCATGTCAGCATATTTTTTTAAAACTTCAGGATTATATCCACAAAAAATTAAGTTATCTTTACTTTCTATTTCTAATAATTTTTTAGCAGCAATACTACCTAGATTGCCATCAACACCAGTTAATAATAATTTACCCATATTTTCTCTCCTTTTTTTTTGATAAATCTATTATAACTAATATTAGTATCATTCAATCATTCTAAATAATAATAGGTTATTCTATTTTCGAATAATATCTAATAATAAAGAAATAGATTCATTATGGTTACTTTTTAAATAACCTAATTCTATTTGAAAAGTATGTGTAGAATCCTTAATAGGTATCTTTCTAAGCTCTAAAGAAAAATCATTTAATTTATAATTATCAGGAATAAAACCAATTAAATCATCAACAATAATCTGAATCATTTCAGAATCAAAATCATGGGCAGTCTTTTGAATGATAGGAAAATACCCATCTTTTTGACTCTTCTCTATCATCTTATCATAGGATTTACCAATAATATTTTTATCTAACATAATTAAAGGATATTTATACAATTGCTCATTGGTAATTTCACTTTTATCATATAAAGGATGATTACTACTCACAATAGCATTGTAATAACCACTATACAAGGAATATGTTTCAATATCATTTTCTTTATCAAATTCCGAATCAATTGTAATCACAATATCATATACTCCCGCATGTAAAGCATTGGCTAAATCTTTCATCAAAACTTGTTTAAAAATAAGATTAATATGAGGATATTTTTTCTTAAACGTCATGATATAAGGAAGAATCATCTGTGCTTCTACAACTGATGTATAAGCAATTTTTAAAGGAATACTTTGCTTATTATTAAAAGAGGCCATAACCTCTTGCATTTTTAAGTATTGTTCATAAATAAGTTTAGCTTCTTTGTAAAACAATTCACCAGCTGAAGTAGGCTTTACAGGTGTCACACTACGATCAAATAATTGAATATTGAATTCTTCTTCTAATGAGTTAATATATTGAGTAATAGATGTTTGAGAAATATAGTTAATTTTTGCTGTCTTAGTATAACTACCACAATTATATAAATCAATAAATGCTTTAATCTTTTCTATTTTCATATAAATTCCTTTCATATAAACTCTTCTTTTTTTGTTATTATATCATTTTCTATTCTAAAAACATGAATAAGTGTCGATGTTTATCAAGAGAGCTGTCATATAAATTTTTTGAAAAATTATAACGATAATTTCGGCTAGTTGTAAAATGAAATTTAACTAAATAAAAAAGTACTTCTATATAATTTTGCTTATTCCGTCGCAAGCTACAAGTCATCACAAAATTAATAGAAGCACTTCAGAACTAAAGGAAGGATAATCACTATGGACTATAAAACACTAATCTCAGATAATGGATTAGAATTTGCTAGGCTTAGTGATATTGAAACAGTTACTGACACTAAGGTCTATTTCACACACTCGTATTCATCCTTTGAAAAAGGACAAATACTCCATAGAATATCTGTCCTTTTTTAAAAATTTACACTTTAAATATTAACAAGCTTTTCTCTTCCTTCTAAATATAACTATTACTGCTCCACTCATTAATAATGCTACACATAGTATTGTTACATTTGTAGTGTCACCAGTATTAACGCCATTAAAATTAGATGTATCCCCTGTTGATGTATCTCCGGAACCTTCATTTCCAGATCCGGTATTTCCAGATCCATTATTTTCAGATCCGTTATCTCCAGAGTTTGAATCATTTTCCTTTAATTTGTCAAAAGCTTCGCTTAGTCTATTTTTAGCTTCATTTATTTCTTCTTGAGTTGAATCTTCTTTAGCAAGTAAATTTTTAGCATTTTCTAAAGCACTTGTAAAGTTCATCCAACTTTCTTCTGTATAATTATTCTTTTCTGTATCTTTTATCTTATTATACAACTCTTCTAGTTTGCTCTTATCTACAATTACTGGATCATTTTCTTTTAATTCATTAAATGCATTTTCTAAGCTTTCTACTGATTTATCAACTTGATCTTGAGTTGAATCTTCTTTATCAAGTATAGTCTTAGCATTTTCTAATTCATTTATAAAGTTAGTCCAACTCTTTTCTGTATAATTATTATTTTCTGTATCCTTTACCTTATTATACAATTCTTCTAGTTTGCTCTTATCTACAGTTATTGGATTATTTTCTTTTAATCCATTAAATGCATTTGTCAGATTCTCTAATGCTTTATCAATTTCATTTTGTGTGCTTTCTACGTTATCATTTACAACCTTTGCTTCATTAAATTCTATTTCTAATGCAGACCAACTATCAGCTGTATAATCATCCTTGTTAAGTCCTTCTATCTTATCAATGAACTCTTGCAGTTCACCACGTTCAATTAAACCAGCCATATTATCAATTTCACTTAGCTTGAATTTTGCTTGTTTTATATAAGCTAAATCTGTAGTTACTCCATTTGCCCAATTGTTAGAAAACTCTTCATCCCAATGCCCATAAGAGTTCATAATAAATGTTCCATCCTCTAAAACAACAACCCCTGCATATCCAGTATCTCCTGATTTAGCACTCTTAGAATAATCTTTAGCCACTTCTATACGGTATTGTCCATCTCTTTGTTCTATAAGATCTTCATAGGTTCCTACCCATACAACCCATTCTCCAGCAGTCCAATCATTTCCACCATCAAAAGTGTTATTTCCATTTAAATCATATTGAATTTCACGGAATGATATTACTAAACGTCCACTAATTGGATCATATGCAGCTTTATGACGTTCTCCAGCAATAGATCCTGGTAAATCCATTGGTTTACTCCATGTTTTTCCTTCATCATCAGAATAAATCATAGTTGCAGGATTATTATGAGACTGGCTACGTGCTAGTCCAATAATACGCTTTCCATCTGGTGAACGGAACATTCCAATTTCACACATTTGATAGGTACTTTCAATATTACGATATTCACTTAAATATGGTTCTGGTTCACTCCATTGTTCTTCTCCATTTTCATCAAATGTTAAATAGGTTTTGTAGTTTACATAGCTATAGTTGTGATATACTCCCATCCACTTTTGAATGTAATTTCCATCCTCATCTTTTAATTGCACTAAAGATGCCATACCTACAATTGATTTATTAGGGGTTCCATCCTTATGATTAGTATACCAATGCTTGTATTCTGTCCATGTCTCTCCATTATCATCAGAATATGAAGTATTCCATCCAGTTTCATTTCCATTTGAATCTGTTCCCCATCCAGGACATGCTGTAATCATCATAATACGCTCTTTCCCATTTTCTAATGGTAAAACATATAATGTAGGAGTTTCTTGAGAACCTGCCCAACTACTAGGTGTATTTTCTTTTTCTGTCCATGTCTCTCCATTATCATCACTAATTTGCATGATGATAGGGCCTTTTCCATGTCCTTTTGGATATGCAGTAATTAAACGACCAGTACTAGTACGTACCATATCTGGTTGTCCAAGATATTGACGATCTGTGCCAGGTGCTTTTTCAATATCACTCAACCTATTTTCTGGTAATTCATAAGTTTCTAGTGTATTTGAAATTGTTAATTTCCTACTTACTTCAATAGTTACTTCTTCCTTATATCCACCTGATTTATTTTCTACTGTTATAGTAGCTATTCCACGCTCTTTAGCAGTTACAACACCATTTTCATCTACACTTGCAATATTTGGATTGCTAGATGTATAAGTAATTATTTTATCCTTATTATCACTAAGTAGATTTGTTTCAATTGTATATGTCTCACCAATATACAATCTCTTATAATTTTCTGTAATATTTAATCCTTTAACTAACATTGTAGAAGCTATTTCACTAGCATTTAATACCTTGCTATAAACCTTAACTTCATCAATTAATCCAGTAAATCCTGTACTACCTATAATATCCATTGGGAATTTTACTGTATGATTTTTGGTCCAAGCATTATTTTGAACTAATTTTCCATTAACATACATGCTTAATCCATCTTCTTTACTTTGTGTCCATGCTATATGATACCAAGTGTTAGAACTGAAATCATGTTGGAATGTTAATACATCTCCCGAATTCTTTCCTACACGGAATCCACTTGGACGATCTGTTGCCATTTTTAATGATGCTGCAAAATCCTTATTTTTATCACTAATAACAGAAATTTCTTTATTAAACTCAGCATCTGTATTTACCCAATAAGCAATACTCCATGCATCATTTTCACCAACTTTAGAATCTCCCTCTAAAGTTACACTCTTTCCAACTTCAGTTACTTTTAATGCATTATTGGACTTACCTGACTCAATAGTTCCTTGATTACTTCCATTTCTAGAACCCCATTCATCAGTTACTTTTCCCTCTTTATCATTATCAAAAGAATAATAAGAAACTTGTACTGATTTATCAATTGTAACTGGCGATACTGTAACTTTAATAGTTGCTTTTTTACTTTCATCTTGAACAGATGTAGCAGTAATAGTTACACTACCAAGTTTATTTGCTGTAACTACACCTTGGCTATTAATAGATGCAACACTTTCATTAGAAGATGTCCAAGTTACACGATTATTTAATAGATTATCTGGCTTAACAACTGCATTTAATTGCACTGTGCTACCTAACATAATTTCCTTATCATTACCATCAATTTTAACAGAATCAACTTCATTTGTTCCATTTGCTTTTAATTCAATATAACGTTCTGTCAATTCATTAATACCTTCAGTAAACTTATCTACTTGTTGTGATAACTGCTTTACAGTTTCATCGCTTAAATATGAATGACTTGTAACTGGAGTAATTGTTATATTATCATATAAAGCATCAACTTCACTTTCTAAAGAAGCAACTTCTTTTTCCATAATTAGGAGCTTATTTGCATCACGAACACCCTTTGCCATCATTTCTAAACGAACTGAACTTTTGCTAGTAGGATTTTCCGTATTTTTTTCATCTGGGAAAATTAAGAAGCAATCTCCTGCCTCAAATGCATTATGAGTTGTATCACGTAATGGATCTTCTACCCATGCATCATATGCCCATCTCAAGAATCCTGCTGTTTCACTCTTACCAGCATTAATAATTGACCAATAACTTTCTACTGGTGCACTTAATGAGAAGTTTCCTGGTTGATGTTCTGTACAAGAATATAAGGTTGTACGTAATCCTAATGACTGACGTTCTTCTAATAATTTTGCAAACTCCTCTGGATGTGCTGCAGCTGCTGTATCTCCAACATTTAAGTCTGATACTCTAAGTGCTAAATCATGCTTATCAACAAATCCATCCATTGCTCCTGCTGTCTTTAAAGATTCTCCATGAATATTTTTTACAGAGTCAACAAGATCGAAAGCCGTTTTACTAAATCCTCTTTCATCAATACCAATATAGGATTCTTCAAACCACCCCTTATCAGTTAAATGGTTTACTAAATTTTGTAAGAAATTCTTCCAAACCTCTGTATATCTACTATCTCCAACCTTAAATTGTTCATATACTATCTCTCCATTTTCCCAATAAGTAAAGCTGTTATGCCATGGAGCAATACTATATAATACTATTTTATCTCCAAGACCAAGCTCTTTATTGAATGTTACCCATTTATCAAAATCAGTATAGTCATATTCAAAGTATCCATCTTCATTTTTAGTCCATTTCACCATGGATGGATAATGAACATCATTTTTACTATATGTTTGGGCATTCCATGCATCTTCTACAATAGATGTTGTAATTGCACTTCCACCAACTTCCTTGTATTTTAACATACTTGATTTCAATATTTCTAAATGTTCTGCAGAAAATGGATCTACGTCATAGTATTCAGCACTACTATATGGATATTGCCATAATTCAATATCAAATCCATTTGCAAACTCTGTTGCGTCTGGAAGTTCTGCATCTTGTACATTTAATGTATAAGTAAATTCTAATGGCTTATCAATTCCATCTGCAGTTACTTGCAATTTTCCAGTATATGTTCCTGGCTCTGTTCCTGCTGGTACATTAATTTCAATCCAAACATTTTGTAGTTTATTAAATCCAATTTCTATTGGTGTTGTTTGATATAATACATCATTAGACTCACTACGATTTGTTTCAGTTTCTTTTGGTACTTCACGATTCTTATCACCATATCCTAAATATGAACCATTATACGCTTTTACAGACTTAATAAATGTAGTTTTTACATTTTCTGATTTTAAAACTTTATCACCAGCTTTAAAGTCACTGGCAGAAACTGTTACATTATCTAATTTACTTTCTTTTGAATATAATGATATTTCACTAATTGCCTTATCATTTTTCCAGGCTGTAAGAGTTGCAGATGTAGTTCCTAGTTGCTTAACCTCATCATAACGCTCTTGTGTATACTGAGTATTTACATCAACAATGCTTCCTCCAATTCCTGGAATAGCTTTCTTTACAGTAACTTCTATTTCCTTACTGATTTTAGCACTTTCACTAGAAACAGTTATTTTTGTATTACCCTCTTTTACAGCTGTAATAACACCATTTTCATCAACATTTGCAATCTTTTCATCATTACTTGCAAATGTTGCATCATTTGCTGATGCATAATCTGGTGCAACTTTATAATTAATTTTTTGTACTGCTCCTTCTAACATTTCATAGCTAGTTTCTGCTAATTCAATATCTTGTATTAAATAAGGCGCATGAGAAACTTGTGCATATGCTACTTGATTAACAAAGGTAGAACTGCTTGCATTCTTAGTATTTTGCATAACAGCTTTTAATGTATGGTTTCCTTCCTCCAATCCACTAACTTTATATACAGATTGTGCTTCTGTTCTTTTAGCATTATAAAGATCTACCACCTGCTCATTTTCACCGTCTATAGTAAATTTTACAATACCATGGTTAGTACTCTTATTCGCAAATATTTCAACTCCATTTCCGTAAAAAGGAATTTCGTAATAAGCTTCTTCAGCCTTAGTTCCATCAGCCTTTAAATCAATATAAGATTCTTTATCAGATGTTACCCATGAAAATCCATTCGGATTATTATATTTAAAACTATTTATTGTTCCATCTACTTTATTAGGTGATATTTTTTCTATTATGTTATCAGAATTATTTTTTGATGCACCTATTACTTTGGCATAACTTATTTGTAATCCTTTTCCATCATCTGCTAAAGTAACCTTTACTGTATGCTTACCATTTTGTAACCCTGTCTTAGAATATAATTTTGTTGGGGTATATGCTTCACCTTCAATTTTTATTTTCTCCACTTCACCATTATCTAATTGGAAGTTATTATAATCATCACTTTTTACACCCCATAACTCAACTCCTGTCCCTTCAAAAGTAAAGGTATAGGTATGCTTTGCCGCTTCATTAGAATCATTATTCCATACCCAATGCTGTGTTTTGGCATACTCATCCCCTTTAATAGCGTCCTTCTTATCGGATGCCCATCCATTTTTCCCGGTAGAGTCAGTTGCTTCAGTGTATGAAAAATAATGTGTTCCAGTTGTTATAGTATCATCAACAATTACTTCATTTTCTGTTGCAAATGCCTGCTGCATATTTACTGGCATTATACTAGTAATAAACGTAATAAGTAAAACTCTTGTAACATTTAAAAAACTTTTTTTCATAAATTTCTCCCTTCTTTAAATGACTAATCTTAGATTATTTTTAACTGATTCCCCCCTTTTTTAATCTAGATTTTTGTATCACTTTATACTAAGTAAATTATTTTGAAATAATGAAATCATTTACTATTATTACATAATCACTCTTTATAATCTTTGTATTTTTTACCATATATTTTATATTTTTTAACATTTATGCTATTATTTATATCCGTAGATTTTCTTCACTTATCTCTTTCCTATATTAAACAAAAAACCTACAAATTTTTTATTTGTAGGTTTTTTCTTCATTATTGAAATAAAAATTAAATTACATTATATTTCTTCAATAATTTTTCAATATCTGTTCCTGCTATTTTCTTTAAGGCTTCTTTAATTGCAATCTTTTCAGCCAACTTCATATTCATATCAGTAGCAGCTTTTCCATCTCTAAGTGTAACTGTTGCATTTAGTAAATCACGAACATCAAATGTACTTCCCCATACTTCAGGTACACCACGATCAACATTAAGTAATGTATATACTGCTTCCATACCAGTTCTCATTGAATATTCAGTTGTAAATATAGTATCTCTTGGTGTTTCTGCAAATTGTCCAAGAAATGCAAAATTCACTGAACCTTCTGGTACTACATTTGGTCTATCTCCTGCTGCACGTGGCATAAAGAATGTAGTAATATATGGCATCATACATGGAATTGTATTTGCGCTATTAGTAGCTAATTCTTCTATTTCTGATTCTGGAACTCCAAGATGATATAACCATTCCATGCAAATTTCCTTACCAGTACATTCTCTCATAGTCTTCTTTACATAGTTACCTGGCTTATCACTAAATAAACCATAAATCCATCCCACAAGTTGATCATTTGGTTGTGTTCTAAATTGTGGTTGTCTATTAAATGTCCAGCTTAATAACCAGTTAGAATCCTTTACGGTAACAATTCCACCTGTTACAACTTTACCAGAGAATGGGTCTCTCTTACAAATCTTCTTAATATATGGAACAATTTTTTCATCTAGTGTTGTGACTGTAGCACTCATCCAATTAGACTTTTCTGCATCATAACAGAACTTATCTGGATTACCAAAGGACGGATCTTGTGCTGCAATTCTTCTCCACATATCCCAGCCACCACCTGGCTTAATTTCAGGGTTAAATATAGCCGGTTCATTTTGTGATCCAAGACTAGAATTTTCTACACATCCACCATTTGTAATAAATACAAGATCATTTTCAGTAAGTCCAACATATTCTGTTTTTCCATCAACTAAAAGCTCTATTTTCTTAGCTAATTTTTTATCAGGTTTAATTTCAAATTCTACATTAACAACCTTTGTGTTGAAATGGAATTGTACATTGAAGCCTTCTAAATATTTAATCATAGGAAGTATCATTGATTCATACTGATTATATTTAGTAAATCTAAGTGCCTTAAAATCTGGTAAACCACCTATATGATGGATGTAACGTTTAATATATAACTTCATTTCTAAAGCACTATGCCAATTTTCAAATGCAAACATAGTTCTCCAATATAACCAGAAGTTTGATTCTAATACTTCAGCATCAAAGAAGTCTGTTATCTTCTTGTCATATAACTCTTCATCTGGTGTGAAGAATAAATGCATAATTTCCATTGCACCCTTATCTGATATATTAAATTTTCCATCTGTATGTGCATCTTCACCACGATTTATAGTAGCACGACATAAAGAATAATTTGGATCTTTTTTATTTAACCAATAATATTCATCTAAGACGCTAACTCCTTCTTTTTCAATTGATGGAATTGAACGGAATAAATCCCACATCACTTCGAAATGATTGTCCATTTCTCTTCCACCACGCATTACATATCCAAGACCTGGATACTCAAATCCATCACAAGCACCACCTGGAATAGGATCTTTTTCAAATATATGAATATGTTCTCCTTTCATTTGTCCATCACGTACTAAATAGCATGCTGCAGTTAATGCTCCAAGCCCAGTTCCAACAATATATGCTGATTTATGATCCACTCCTTCTGGTTTTTGTGGTCTTGCAAAAGCTTCATAATTTCCACTTGAATAATACATATCTAATTCCTCCATTCAATATTTCTATTTACTAGATTTCTTTTATTAACCTTACTATATAATCTTCTTTAATTATTCACCATCAGCAAAAAAGCCTCCATGATAAAATTTTTATCATGGAGGCTTTTTTGTAGAACTTTTAATCATTTTATTAACTTTGTTTAGTTTTGTCAGTTCGATAATTCTCTAGGGCATTTAAAATATTTCCTTGCATTAGCATAGTAAGCTCTTTAATAATTTCTTCTGGATCCTCTTTCATATCATTCTTAATCCAGTTAAGAACTAATCCAACAAATGAATATTTATAAAAATTAGCTATAAAGCATTTATCCTTTTCTCTTACTGGTATATCTTTTGCCATTTCTTCTACAACATCTATAAGTAACTGATATGTTAACTTATATAAGTAATTTTCAATATTTTCACGACTTAGAGAATGATATACATTCATTACAAATGGCTTATTATTACTTACTTCCATAAAAATATTATAAAAGCCTTCCTGCCATGTTGCATAAGCCTTTTTACCCTCTAACACTTTATTTGCATCTTCTTCACATGCCCAATCAATTAACTCATAAATATCCTGAAAATGATAATAAAATGTCATTCGATTAACACCACAATCTTCAGTAATGTCATTGATTGTAATCTTATTTAAGGGTTTTTTTAGAAGTAAATTCTTTAAAGAAGCTACCAAAGCTCGTTTTGTTATCTGTGACATCGGCATTACCCTCTTTCATAATCTTTGCATAAAAATATTATTTATTTTACACAATTAATTATACCAAGAAGCTCTTCCAGCCTCAATCCATTTCTATAGTGATAATTTACTAAAAAGTATAAGGATAGCATTTAAGCTACCCTTATACAATAAAATTTATAAACATTTTGAAGAATAATAATATATTAAGTTTAAGACTTATAAAGCCATATAATTTGCTATTTTCTTTGCTATAAACTTCTTTTTCCATACGTAATACTTGCCCATACTTTTGGTCATTCAGCTTAAAATGCTGTATGTATCAGTATTACATACTTTCTTTTAATATATTTACTATTTCTTCATGATTAAGAACTTTATATCCACCATTTAAAATAAATGATCCTTTTGCAATACCTTCTAACATATCTTCTGTTACACCAAGTTCTCTTAAATTCATTACAAGACCTAACTCTTTCATCCAATTTTCCATTTTCATTAGACCTTCTTTTGCAATTTCTTCATCAGATTTTCCTGATGGATTTACATTCCATACATTAATTGCAAATCTTTTAAATTTCTCAAGTCCATAAGGCATTATATAGCGATAATATGGAAGTGAAACAGCAGACAACGTCATACCATGAGTAGCATCTGTATATGCTCCAATGGATTGACCTATCATATGAACCATCCAATCTGTTGATTTTCCCTTCTCTACAAGAGTATTTAATGCCCAAGTTGCAGTCCACATTATATTACTTCTTGCTTCATAATCTCTAGGATTAATAACTGCTATCTTAGAGCTGTTAATAAGAGATTTCATTAATCCTTCCATAATATAATCAGATGTACAATCATCTGTATTTGAGAAATACTGTTCTGTAATATGATTCATAATATCATAAAATCCAGCTACCATCTGATACTTTGGTAAAGTGAATGTATATTTAGGGTTAAGAATTGAAAATTTCGGGAATACATTATCATCAAACACTCTACCAATTTTAAGTTTTTTCTCATGATTTGTAATTACTGAACCACCATTCATTTCTGATCCAGTTCCCACCATAGTTAAAATACATCCAACAGGGATAATCTTATTATCTACATTTTCCATGCGAATATAATACTTCTCCCATGGATCTTCCTCACAATGTGCAGACACAGATACTGCTTTAGCATAATCACAGCAAGAACCTCCACCTACAGCAAGAATTAAATCTATATTATTTTCCTTTGCAATCTTACAACCTTCATAAAGTTTTTCTACTGTAGGATTAGGCATTACTCCTGCATCTTCAAAGATTTCTTTACCATTCTCCTTTAAAATCTTTACTACTTCATCATAAATACCATTTTTCTTTATAGATCCGCCTCCATAAACAAGCTGAATATTCTTTCCATACTTTGAAAGTTCCTCATTTAGATACTTCAAAGAATCATCTCCAAAATAAAGCTTAGTTGGATTTGAATAAACAAAATTTCCTAACATGTTCTACCTCCTAATATTATAAAAATTCAAATCTTTTATTATTACTTTTATTATTACTTTTATTATTTTTTAATATCTTTAAATTTATCATACATCTTAGAGTTAACTTTAAGTCAATAGTTTTAAAAACTTTTTTAAAGCTTTTATTAATATTCTATTTATTTCTAATTTTTAATAATAATCCTCTTACATGGACGGTAAGAAATATAATAGAACCCATCATTGCTATGTACTCAATTATGAAAAAGAAAAAAGGCTTACTAACATCAAAAAACGCAAACTGTTTATTTGCTAATAAATAAGAAATAATCTCATTTTCAGCAAAACAATAAATTCCATATATAAAAATAATAATTGCTATCCCTTGTAAAAAATAATTATATACTTCACTTAATTGTACTTTTTTCTTCCTGAACATACTTATAATCATATTCCAATGTAATCCAACATGTATACTCATTAATAAGAATCCCCAGTATGATGACAACATATGCAAAGAGCGAGCAAAACTCATACCACCATGTATTGGAAGAAAAGAAAACACATATCTAGACATCATAATCCCACTAATCATCAATGAAAGCATACAAATAAAAATTAAAATATTTATTACAGTCTGAAATATACGCAATAAAGAATATTTTCCTTTATATATAGCCTTTATCCAATTCCTGTTCAATATCAGATGAAAAATAAATAATATAAACATTATTGTCCCTAACCATTCATGTAATGCTTCTCCAATTAGTATATAAGCCATTTGAAGTAATAATGAAATCGTCAATAATACATCGATAATCATTTTAAATCTGAGCTTTGCTTTCATATAAACCTCCATCTTTTCTAAAAAAATATTCTTCAAATAAGATACTCTTGAAACCAAATGATTATATCATCTACATTAATGAATTACTTAATATATCCAAGTGATTTAAGCCAATAGTTCACATCTTGCTGTGCATCATTTACACTTGATTCTCCAATTGTAAGACCTTCTAGTATAATTGAATTTGGTTCTAATTCTTCAATTGTTGCAATTGTATCTGAAAATCCACTTCCCCCTGATGTTGAAAATGGTACAATTGTTTTTCCTGAAAAATCATATTCTTCTAATAATGAATATATTGCCATAGGCATATCATACCACCAGTTAGGGAATCCAATAAAAATCGTATCATAATTATCTAAATTTTCGATATGAGTCGCCAATTTAGGACGTGCATTTGCTTCATTTTCCTTTCTCCCCTGATCAACAGTTTTATTGTAGCTATTAGGATATTCTTCAACTGTTCTAATAGAGAACGTATCTGCATCTATAGAATCTGCAATCATATGAGCAATAATACCTGTATTCCCAGTTACTTCATTATTCCATAACTGAATACTTGCACTAGATGAAGCATCTACATCATTAGGGAATCCGACATTTTCCCCATAGGTGAAATATACCACTAATATATTTTCATTATTTTCCTTTTTAGTTTCTCCATTTACTATTTCCTGTTGTTCTGTTATCTTTGTATCATTAGAAGCATCTCCTTCTAAATTAGAACATGCACTCATAGTTAATCCTAAAAAACATGTTAGCATAATCATTAATAGTCTTTTCATTTATCATTTCCTCCTATTTTAATTTAAAAGTAACTTCTACACTTGATGATAGCTCGTCAAATAATGATAAATCAGATGTTACTTTACCAATTTGATTCACTTCCATCGTTAAAGTAGGGTGATCTGTTTGCGCGTAGAAAATTGCCATAGTATTATTTTGTGAACAATATGTAATATCTCCATTTTTAAAATTAAATTGTCCTTGTTCATTATTTTCTGGAGTGAAGTCAATACTCCCATAATACTCACGTCCTCCAAAACTGGACATAGATACTGTTAGTGGCATTTTATCTTTGATCTGATTTACTAAATAACTATTATACAAAACCCCTTCCAACTCTACACCATTGATTTCTATTGTGATTTCTATTACTTCACTGTCATCATCACCAAATCCAACTGAATTCAGCCAATTTAATATCATTTCTTTTGAATTTACAACATCAGATGCTTCAATTGAAATTCCATCTAAAACTGTCGCATCAGGTTCTGCTGATCGAATATCAGTATAACTACTTCCAGCTCCATAACCATCATGTGTACAGAAAGGTATGATTCTTTTTCCATTCAAATCATATTTTTCTAGAAAGGATTTAATTGCTTGTGGAACCGTTGTTGCCCAAACTGGATAACCAATAAAAATCGTGTCATATTGAGAAATATCTAAACCTATTTCTGCTAAATTAGGTAAATAATTCTCATTAATTTCTTTATGATTCTCCTCTATAACTTCGTCAAAATCAGTTGAATAAGAATTTACTGTTTCAATAAACTGCAAATCACCATTAACTTCTTCGCCAATAACATTTGCCACATATTCTGTAGCTCCTAAAGATTCTCCTTCTTCAATAATTACACTTGCTGATGTACTAGCATCAATATCTTGTGTATACTTTGTATTTCCATATCTAGAGAAATAAACGATTAATACCTTATTTTCGCTATTTGCTTCTGCCTTCTCTCGTTTATACTCGATTTGTTTATTTTCTTCCTCTATATTTTTCTGACAAGCCGTAAGAGAAAACAAACAACCAATAGCTAATAACAATGTTAATGTCTTCTTCATTCTTTTATATCTCCTTCTTTACTAAGGTTAATATCTTTTCTTATATCATAGTATAAATCCATCTCTCATTCATGTCTAATACCTATGTTTAATCTAACTATAATGCCTTTTAAGCATATATTCTTCTAAGATTATTGTAGTATTATTTTACAAGTGTTAAAATATAAAAAAAGGAGGGATTCCTATCGAAATCAGGGTATTAAAATATTTCCTTACATTAGCAAGAGAAGAAAATATTACAAAGGCTGCAGAAACACTTCATATTACACAACCTACATTGAGTCGACAATTGGCACAGATGGAGGATGAAATGGGTGTAACGCTTTTTGTTAGAGGAACCCGTAAAATCACTCTAACTCATGAAGGTCTTTTACTACGTAGAAGAGCTGAAGAAATTCTGGAACTTGTTGATAAAACTGAAAAAGAAATCACTCAACAAAATGAAGTAATTGAAGGAACAATTTCAATTGGATGTGGAGATTTATTTGCTGTACAGATTTTAGCAAAAATTATTGATTCCTTTACAGTTCTATATCCAAATGTTAATTTCGAGTTATACACAGCAACAGCTGATCATATTCGAGAAAGAATTGATAAGGGATTAACTGATATTGGTCTACTTTTAGAACCTGTTGATTTAAGCAAATATGATTTTATTCGTATTTCTCATCAAGAAAAATGGGTGGTCCTTCTTCCTTTGGATTCCCCGTTGGCTGAAAAAGAATCTATCACAGCATATGATTTAATAGATAAGCCTTTGATTTTACCTCATCGTTTAAATATGCAAAGCGAATTAGCAAACTGGTTTGGTGATTCATTTAGTAGCTTAAATATTTTATTTACAAGTAATCTTATCAGCAATGCTGCTGTCATGGTGCATCAGGGCTTAGCATATGCTATTGTAATTGAAGGATCTATCAGTTTTTGGGATCCTAAAAAAATCAAATATCTTCCACTGTCTCCTCAATTGACATCAACTACAGCCCTAGCATGGAAAAGGGAACAGCCTTTTACTATAGCAACCGCAAAATTCATAGAATATGCAAAAAAATTCTTAAATGTATAAAAAACAATTGTCTAAATATAGGCAATTGTTTTTTATATCATCAAATATTTAATTAAACAAGTTAATAAAATTAAAAATTTTACTTCAATACTTACTAATTATTTATACTTAAAGCTCATTACTCCAATAAGCTTATGGAGTATTGCTCATATAATCTTCATCTCCTACTATTTCCAACCATTCATTAGAACTTCCTTCAGCTGGTACTTCAATAGCAAGGTGAGAAAACCAATTATCTTTTGTTGCACCATGCCAATGCTTTACTTCAGGTGAAATATTTACAACATCACCTGGATGTAATTTTTGAACGGGTTTTCCCCATTCCTGATAATACCCAGTACCAGCAGTTACTAATAATATCTGACCACCTTTATGATGAATATGCCAATTATTTCTACAACCAGGTTCAAAAGTAACATTTGCAATGTTTACTCCTTCAGTTGTTAGCATCTTCAAAT
The DNA here is from genome assembly GCF_050585265.1 of Clostridium nigeriense. Lineage (GTDB taxonomy): Bacteria > Bacillota > Clostridia > Clostridiales > Clostridiaceae > Clostridium > Clostridium nigeriense_B. The sequence goes on from NZ_JBNOOE010000001.1 coordinate 319,320, forward strand.
AACTTTGTCCTATAAAGTATTGCGAAAATGCATCATTTTTTTCTCCAACTTCAAAAATTTGATCTTCCTTATTTTTCATAATTCCTCCTTGATTTTTATATAAATTTCTTTAGTTTAAATCTAAATTAAAGAAAATAAATAATTTTTCCTATACTCAAATTTTAAATTTCTATTATTATTTTGTCTAATACTTAATAATACTTGCCATTATATGCTCTTAAAGCATATTGCTGACATTAGTTATATTCTTCTATTACTTTAAATGCTTTTTAAGCATGATATAACCCAAAATATAAGCATTGGACATAATATACGATAATTTCTAAAATATAAACATATTAAAGAATAACTAATTTTTATCATGACCTATATTTTATTTCATAAATTATTTTCAGAAAAAATTCCTTGGAGGTAATAAAATATGTCAAATTCAGTAAGACTATTTAGCAAAAGAGACATATTTAAACTTTTTGTGCCCTTAATGGCCGAGTTGGCACTGACATTGATGGTAGGTGTTATTGATTCTATTATGGTATCTGGTGTAAGTGAAGCGGCTGTATCTGGTGTATCATTGATTGATACAATATTTCAGCTTCTTATTTACATATTTGCAGCTTTTGGTACTGGTGGTGCTGTAGTTGCAGGACAATATCTTGGTGCTAAAAAAAACACTGAAGCCTGTGATACCGCCAATCAGTTAGTATGGTTTTCTGCAATAATTTCAGTGGGAATCATGCTTCTGATTTATCTTGTTCGTCCCATTTTATTGGGACATGTATTTGGTACACTCTCATCAGAGGTCTACCACCATGCAAATAATTATTTACTTGTTGTTGCACTATCTATTCCTGCACTATCTATTTATGAATCTGGTGCAGCTATTTTTCGGACAATGGGTAATTCTAAAATAACTATGTTCCTTGCTGCCTTAATGAATATAATTAATTTTTTAGGCAATACTGTATTGATTTATGCATGTAAACTTGAGGTTACTGGATCAGCTATTTCTACAGTTATCTCACGTTATATAGCAGCAGCTATTATGATTGGTTTACTCATGGGTTCTAATCATATCCTACACATAAAAAAAACACTATCTTATCACCCTAATAAATTTTTAATCCGCAGAATTTTATCAATAGGCATACCAAACGGAGTAGAAAATGGCCTTTTTCAGGCTGGAAAAATTATTTTAGCTAGTTTAGTGGCCTCTTTTGGAACATCATCCATTGCAGCAAATGCTATCTGTCAGACAATATCCAGCATACAAGTAATTCCTGGATCTGCTATGCAGTTGGTAGCTACCACTATTATTGCCCGCTGTATTGGAGCACAAGACGAAAAGCAAGCAATCTATTATAACCGTATAATGATTATAATGTCATATGTAGTCTTATTATTATTTTGTGGAACCTTATGGTTTCTTCTTCCAATAATTCTACCATGGTACCATCTTTCTAACGAAACAGTAATTTTAACTAGACAAATGCTTTTCGTACATACTCTTGCTGCTATGCTAATATGGTCCTTATCCTTTGTACTACCTGCTTCAATGAGAGCTGCCGGTGATGTACGTTTTATTATGATAATGTCCATAATTTCAATGTGGATATTTCGAATAGGTGCAGCCTATTTTCTTTCCTATCCACTTAAATTTGGTGCCCTTGGAATATGGATAGCTATGCTTTGTGATTGGATGTTTAGAGCAATAATATTTTCTTTCCGCTGGCATAGTGGAAAATGGAAAAACAGAAAAATCATTTAACAATTGAAGATTTGTAGATTAATCAAAAATTTGTTAACTCACAACTGTTTAGCACTAATAACCAAATGAATGAAATTATAAAATGTTATTTATTCATAGGATAACATTTTATAATTTCCTAAAAAGTAAAAAAAGTTCTTGATTATCTATGAATCAAGAACTTATGTACATTCGGAATCAGTGGCGACAGTCCAATATTTGCTTAATTTAATATCTGATACTTATTGTTATTTTCCATAAAATCAATAAACTTTGATATTGTTAAACCAAATGTATTATATTTCTTCCATACAATCAATGATGATGTTATTAATTCTGGATAAAAAGGTATAAAACATAATTCATCACTATTAACAGTTCTCATTGACCCCTCAATAATAATAGCATTACCAATCCCCTTTTTTACAAGTATTGATGTTGCTGGAGTCAATTCAGATGATGAGTTAAAATATAATTGATTATAAACTTCTTTTGCCCAATCTCTAAAGAACCCTCTAGTTCCTTGTCCAGAAGTATCAATAAGTGGAATACCTATTAAATCTTCTTTATTAACATAATCTTTCCTTGCTAAAAAGGAATCCTTTCTCACTAATAATCCCCATCTTTCTTTTTTATTAAGTCTCATAAAATCCAGCTTTTCAAGATTGACAGGTTCTAAGACAACCCCTATATCAATTATCCCATTTTCAATATTTTCAATAATCAAATCACTATTCCCATTTCTTAAGCAAAAACTAACTTGAGGGTACTTTTCTTTAAAAGCATAAATATAATCACCAAGGGTATTGGTAGCCTCAGTAAGTCCACATCCAATAACTATTTCACCCTTTAACTCATTTCCTTTATTTCCAAGTTCCATTTCAATCTTTTTTTCTATATTTATCATTTCTTCTGCACGTCTTTTAAAAATCATACCCTCTCTTGTGAGTATTAATTTCTTTTTACTACGATCAAATAAAGTTACACCTAATTCCTGTTCCAATAACATTAATTGTCTACTCAATGTTGGTTGTGTTATATGTAATATCTCTGCAGCTCTAGTTACATTTTCTTCTCTACTAACCACAAGAAAATATTTTAATACACGTAGTTCCATAGCTCTCCCCCATCCTTTAATCGTAATTTTTCTATTTTATATCTTTATATTGTAACAAATAATATTAGATGATATTACTATTAAATCTCACTACAACATAAAAAAATTATAAAGAAAAAGTTTAAGTAAATTGTACTATACTTCTTCTTTATAATTCTATTTTACATTAAGATAATTCTGCGTTTTTCTTAGCCCCAGAATAAAGAATAGCTATAAGAATAATTGTAACAATACCTAATATAGAAGCCATGATAAATGCAGGAATATAAGAACCAACTCCATCTGCAATTATTCCAAATATCGGAGAGAAAATAAAACCACCTGCGTTATAGACAACTGTTAATGTTACTAATTTATTTTTATATTCTTCTGGATTAGGATATAATTCTGAACAAATTGTACTCATACCTGTAGTTGCTGTTACTGCAGCACCACCTTCTAATAAACACCCTATAATCCCTAAAGGAAGACTATGAGTATATGCTGCAAAACAACTAATAAACATTCCCACTACTTGTACAATACAGAAAACAATATATGCAATTTTTCCATTAAATTTATCTGAGAAAACTCCAAAGACTATTTTTCCTACCATTAAGGCTCCACCAGCTATTGATATTAAACTCATAACAATAGTCATATCAATACCTTCAGTAGAATATAATAAACTCATATGATTCCATGTAGCATACAATTGACAACCGATTAAAAAGAAAATCAAACATAAAATCACAAAATGTAATTTTGTAGGTTTTAACTCACCCGGTAAATAGGCAAAGTGTTTTTTTGATTTTGCATTTGATTCCTCTGTATTTTCTACTGTTCCCCCATATGGTTCTAATCCTTTATCAGCTGGATTATCAACAACAAGAACAAATGTTAATACTGCTACAACAACAAATAAGATAGCCTCAATCATAAGTGTTGTTTTAAATGAAAAGGCATCAGTTAATACTTTCACAATTTGTGGTAAAACTAATGATGTCAATCCACTAGAAGCTGTTGTAATTCCAAAAGCTAGTGATCTATTTTTATTAAACCAATTTTTAACCAAAATTGATGTTGGTACAGAACTAGCAATTCCAAAACAAACCCCACTAAATAAAGCTGCAACTGCATATATCCAAAATACATCAGCTATAGAATACAAAGCATAAGATATAGCTCCAAATAACAATCCTAATGCCATGCCATTTTTTAAAGATAATTTTTTATAATAGACTCCACACACTGCCGTAGCAAAAACCCCAGAAAAAGTTCTTAAAGAAACTAATAATGAATTTTCTGCATTCGTTAAACCACCCTCAATAAAATACGGAGCATGTACAGAGTTACTAATCATACCAATACTTACAAAACAAATAAAGCATGACATAGCAACCATAACCCAAGCATAATAATTTTTTTTCATAGCAATCAAATCCTATTCTTGATAATAAATCATTTCTAAAACTTTTCTCATAGTTTCTGGATTATCATGGATAGGTGGCTGCCATAACCTTGATTTAAAATCATCTAATGTTGCAGGAGCAACTTTTTCTACAAACATTTCAAAAGAATCTTCTACTCCTTGTTCCTTAAAAGTCTCTTGAATTGTTTTTAATCCTAAAGCTTTATAGAATTCTACAAAACGGTCTGCAACTCTCTTTGCAATAGTTTCTGCATCTTCTACAACTGGAATTCCCATAATAGTCGCAATTCTTTTAATAGCTTCTTGAGAAGTCAATGCATGATGACGAATAACTGCTGGTATAACAACAGCACAAGCATGACCATGAACTAGATGATACTTAGCACCAATACCATGTGCCATAGCATGGCCATTAACAGAAACACCATTACATAAAGCATTATGTGATGCCCAAGACACTTGACTACGTGCTTCAATATTTCTTGGTTCTTTAACAGCTATAGGAAGCCATTTCCATGCTTTGCTTGCACATTCATACATAATAGCGTCAGTATAATCATTTTGTCCCATACCAACCATATTTTCTAAAACATGGCATAAAACATCAATACCACAAATAGCTGTAGGCATTGCAGGCATTCCAATAGTCAATAATGGATCAATAATGCACATGTCTGGTACACAATTTTCATTACCGATACTATATTTTAAATCTTTTTTTGTATCAGTAATAACACCTGTACAAGTTGCTTCTGCACCAGTTCCAGAAGTTGTCGGAATAGCTATTAATTTTGTATATGGTGTAAATGCAGGATTCATCTTGCTTCCTGTCATACTATAATCATGTAAATCTTCAATTTTTTCAGGAATATTAGCAATTAAATTAGCTACTTTAGCAGTATCTAAACTACTTCCTCCTCCAATTGCAATAATACCATCACATTGTTCAGATTTTAATAATTCACCTGCTTCAATACATGAATAATCTGGTGGATTAGGTAAAACCTTATCGTAAACAATATATTCAATACTCTCTCTTTTTAAAGTTTCTAAAATTGGATCAACAAGTCCAATATCCCTTATTCCTTTATCTGTCACAACTAAACATTTACTCATTCCTATACTTTTAGCTTTAAGTCCAGTTTGTTTAGCTGTATCAATTCCAAATAAAACATGTGGTACTTTTAATTTTTCATAACCTTTCATATATTACCTCTTTCTAAAAGGAACTTCGAACTGATCAGTTAATATTTTTATCCTTTTGTCAAAATTATAACAATTAGCTTTTTAATAGTCTAATACTTATTTTAAATCAAAATAATGCTTTAAAAGCATTATTTTGCCATCTACATTAGATACAGGAAAAACTATATTTGCACCACGTTATAAAAGAGAAAAGATGGATAACAATATCCAAAAAAGCATTTTCTCATCTTGGAGAAAATGCTTTTTGTCTACAATCTAATGCAGTAATTATTAATTATTACTAGAGTTTTTACTATTATATTAAGCTTTTACTGATAGCTTACTTTAATTCAGGCCATAAACCTTTATTAGCTTCGTATAATTCATCTAACACCTTTTTACCCACTGTATAATTAGGGATTGTTTTGTTAAGCATCACAGCTTCTAAAGCTTTTTGGTAAGATCCAGATAATGCTGCGTCAACTGTCATTTTTTCATATGCTTTTTGCATTTCCATCAAACCTTTTTGGAAAGTTGGTATCTCACCAATATTAATGGTTTCAGCTCCCATTGAGCCAACATAGGCTGGAGTCTCAACAACCGCTTCTGGATCAAAATTGGAGATTGCACCATGATTCTTTTTATTGACTATAAATCGTTCCCTAGTATTATGAATAATCGCATAAGCAATATCCACAATATAATTACCATGAACACCTGCATGTAGTGAAGAATCTTTAGCTGATCCTTCTGAAATTACTCGACGACATTCATCATAAATACGTTTTTCCCTACCTTGCATTACATAATCGCCACGAGTAAAGGAAACATCATCATGTGCCACCATTTCATCTGGTGTTAAATAATACTGCAAGTAACAATTTGGGAAATACTCTGGAAATCTTTTAAATAGACTAATCATTTGTTTATAGGTATCCACCCAATACTGATCCCCAACAGTTTCATCATTTGACATCAGAAGTGTATCAATTTTACCAGTAAGAACATCTTCACGTAATTGCGGCAACAAATCTAAGCCTTTTTCATCATAGACATTAGTCCACCAACCAAAATGATTCAGTCCAAAGTATTTAAATGTTAAATCGCGGTGTTCCTTATTAAAGTACTTTGCAATGGCTCCTTCAATTGAAATCGGCATATCACAAATACATAAAACATTTCCCTCTGGAAACTCACGATAAATTGCTTCTGATAAAATTGCCTCTGGATTTGTATAGTTTAAAATCCAAGCCTTAGGACAAATTTCTTTTACTTTTTTGATTATTTCTAAAACAGCTGGTATTACCCTCATAGCAAAAGAGAATCCCCCTAAGCCACAAGTTTCCTGACCAACAACACCATTATTTAAGCATATTTTTTCATCAATAGCTCTCTGTTTATTCAAACCTGGACGAATTTGCATAAATAAGAAATCAGCACCTTTTAAAGCTTCATCAATATTAGTTGTATAAGTAACATTTACTTTAGATCCTAATTCCTTATAGTACATTTTTGTATATTGACCAAGCAAAGAAACTCTTTCCTCATCAATATCATATAGAACCAAATCACTCAAGTTTAATTCTTCTGCACGTTTTCTTAAAACTTCTAAAATACCAGGCGATTGAGTAGAACCGCCACCAACCATTACAAATTTATTACCCATCTTATATTTTCCTCCAATTTTTAAAAAACTATATTTCACTTTATTTATTTACTTTTTTTAGATATTCTATATAAGCTTCAACTTTTTCACGTTCTTCTTCTACACCCATACCAATAACTATTTGAATGTGTTTACCTTTATCAACGATTCCAGATGCTTTTACATTTTCTTTTAATATTTTAATATTAACTTTATTTTCATCTTTGACATCAACACGTAATCTTGTGTAGCAATTAATTATGCTTTCAATATTGTCTGCCCCACCTAAACCAGCAACGATATTTTGAATTTGTGGTTCAAACCCTGAATCAGAGTTAACTTCACTAAAATCAGCTACTGTTTCACTTACAGACGCCTCTCTTTCACGACCTAATGTTGGAATATTTAACTTCACGATTAATTTTTTGAACACAAAATACTCTAAAACAGCAGTTGCAATAAATATTACTGGAATTAAATATTGATGACCCAAACCTGTTGGAAATGCAAAACTATTGATAATCATATTGATTCCTGTATCAAACTGGATATTAATCCCCACTAGGTTTGTAATGAACAAACTCAATCCATATACTACAGAATGCGCTAACCATAAAACTGGTGATAAGAACAAGAATAAAAATTCTAGCGGTTCAGTAACACCAGCCAAGAAAGCTGTGGTTACAGTTGGAATTAAAATCGTAGCAACCTTCTTTCTATTTTCTGGACGTGCCGTTTTCCAAAGTGCAAATGCAATACCTATTGGTAAAGAAATGGAACCAAAGTTTGATAAATAACCTATCGATGGATGCATCGTTGTTATTTGACTTGCATTTCCTAGCTCTGCCAACCAGATATTGAATGCACCATTATATACTTGACCTGCAATTTCTGCAGTACCACCAAGTGGAGTATAAAAAATTGGCATCCATAAAAAGTGGTGCAAACCTAATGGTAAAAGGAGACGATTTAAGAAACCATAGAAGAAAAATCCAACCGATCCTGCAGTTGTAGTTGTTTTCACTACTGCTTCAACTACTGAATTAACGATTGGCCAAACATAAGTAATCCCTATTGCAAACAGAATTGTTGCAAATACGATCAAGATGTAAACGGACTTTGTACCAGCATATGGTGACAAATACTTATGTAGCTTGATATCTCCGAATTTATTGACCATCCATCCTACGAACACACCTAAAGAAATTCCTAGAAAAACTCCCATATCAGTTACTTGAATACCAAAGACCATTCCTTGTCCAGTACCATAAAGTCCTTGTTCACCAGCAACAGCCAAACGATCCGTAATTGTTAACCAAGAATTATTTGCATATAAAAATATTAAAAATGTAATAATCCCTAAAATTGCCGCATCCGTTTTATATTTTGGTTTTGCTAATGCTGCAGCAATCCCTACACAAAATATAGCACTTAGCTGACCAATCATCCCCCCTGATAAAATATTAAAGATAAAATCTCCAATATTTTTTGTGAAGGTTGGCATAAATTCCAGTTTTAAAATTGCACAAACTGATAAAATAATTCCCGTCACCGCCATAAACATTACTGGCTGAATAATTGCTTTTGAAAAAATACTAGCCGATTTAATAAACTTCTCCTTCATGTATGTCTCTCCCCTTTAATATTTTTAATTTAATTATTCCAACTTTAAAAAGTTGATATCCAACAAATACTTATACATTTTTGTAACTGCATGTCACAATCTGATTATCTTCAAATAGTTGTTTCATTTGTAAATCACACAAAATTGATACTTCCTTCATCCGTTGAACATTAAATGAAGAATTGAAATACAGAATCTCATCTACATAAGCTGGATGAACCATCAACTCTGTTATCTCATTGTCTTCAACTTGATCAAGCACTGTTTGAATTTCCTCGAAACATTTTATTTGGTTTTCTTTAAAAGGTATTGTTAAATCGCGAATAGCCGAATGATTCATTAAATCCAGAAATCCCTTAATTCCCTTCTGAGCAGGTAGCTCTATATTTTCTTCTACCCCGAAGATATTTCGAAAACACAATTGATATTTATCTGCGATCCTTTTCGTTATCTCCAAATTTTCAGGAAATGTATGAACATGATGATGACTATCTAAATGGGTCAACTTAAGTCCGTGATTCATTAAATAATCTATTTGATAGGACCATTCCTGAAATATTTCTTCATCACACATTTCATTACGATGTTTTTTATATTCGGCTAAGCTATAAAAATCTCCGTTTTCATCTATGAGTGAAGCCCCTTTGGTTAACGGCTTTCCACAAGTTAAAACAAGATGACCACCTACTCCAAGATCAGGATTTTCCTTAGCAAGGGTAATAGCCTCATCACATCCTGGCATATTAGCCATTAAAGTTGTCGAAGTCAGAATCCCTTCTTTATGAGATTTGATGATTCCTAGATTGACTGCTGAGGAGTAGCCAAAATCATCAGCGTTGATAATTACTTTTTTCATAATATCCCTCTTTCATTAAAGATGATCTTTTAAGTTATATGACCATTTTTATTAAAGAAACTACATTCATACAATTGTATTTGCTTTCTTTATATTAATAGTATATTATATAAAGAAAACGTAAACAATGCTTATACACTAGCATGGTTACTATTTCACTTTATGAATATACTTTCACAGGAGCGTGATATCATGACCAAAATTTACTATTTAAATCGTTTATTCCCTAAAAGTAATTTTCGAAATGACGATGAGAAAATAATAGAGAGCATTATCGAAGCAATTAAAAATAAATCCGTAATCGACATTCGTACTATTGCACAAATGAACTATACCTCTCAATCTTCAATCAGTCGCTTAGCAAAAAGAGCAGGCTTTAATAATTTTAAAGAACTCATTTTTTTCCTTTCAAATGAATTCTCATATAAATCGACAAATCAATTGGAGACATTACCCTTTGTAATGGTAAACCAAGATTGGCAACAAATAGATAGCTATTTTAATAATGCTTTCTCAAATAAAAAAATATACTTGTTTGGTGAAGGATTTTGCCAAATGTTAGTTAACTACACTTATCGTAAATTACTCTTGAAAAAAATTTATGCCATTGACTTAAATGGGGTAGAAATCAGTTTGGTGTCAGATCAAACACCTTATACATTAATTACATTTTCCCAATCAGGTGAAAATAAAAACGGTTTACTCAAAATGGAAGAGTGTAAGCATTATGGTGGTAAAGTTATTGCCTTAACAGCTACGGAAAATAGTAGCTACACTGCGAAAAGTGACCTTGCCTTCATCGTAGAAAATGGATCTACTGGTATAGATCATGAAAATCAGAATTTAAATTACTTTTTTGGTAATTCTTTAAATTTAATGGAATATCTCATTAATCGTTACTCAAAAACACCAAAAGCATAAATCTTTTTGATTTATGCTTTTGGTATTTAAAAAAATCATCGGGAAAACTTATATCTATAGCTTTCCCGATTATATTTATAGTCTATTCAAATTCAATAGTTGCTGGTGGTTTTCCTGTGCAATCATAAAGCACTCTGTTAACACCTTTAACTTCATTTACTATTCTAGTTGTTACTTTTCCAAGTACTTCCCATGGAAGGTCAGCTGATTCAGCTGTCATGAAATCACTTGTTGTTACAGCTCTAAGTGCTATAGCATAGTCATAAGTTCTTTCATCTCCCATTACTCCTACTGATCTCATATTAGTAAGTGCTGCAAAGTATTGACCGATTTCTTTATCAATTCCAGCCTTTGCTATTTCTTCTCTATAAATTGCATCTGCTTCTTGAACTATCTTAACTTTTTCAGCTGTTACTTCACCTATGATACGAATTCCAAGACCTGGACCTGGGAACGGTTGTCTAAATACTAACTTTTCAGGTATTCCAAGTTCTAAACCTGCTTTACGTACTTCATCCTTAAATAATAGTCTTAATGGTTCTATTATTTCTTTGAAATCAACATAGTCTGGAAGTCCTCCAACATTGTGGTGTGATTTTATAACTGCTGATTTTCCAAGTCCACTTTCAATTACATCTGGATAAATAGTTCCTTGTACTAAGAAATCTACTGTTCCTATCTTCTTAGCTTCTTCTTCAAATACTCTTATAAATTCTTCACCAATTATTTTTCTCTTAGCTTCTGGCTCTTCTACTCCCTTTAACTTTTCGTAGAATCTTTCCTGTGCATTTACACGTATAAAGTTTAAGTCATATTGTCCATTAGGTCCAAATACTTCCTCAACTTCATCGCCTTCATTTTTACGAAGTAAACCATGATCAACAAATACGCAAGTTAATTGGCTTCCTACAGCTTTTGAAAGTAATACTGCAGCTACAGATGAATCAACTCCACCTGATAATGCACATAATACCTTACCATTTCCAACTTTTTCACGGATTTCTTCAATTGTTTTTTCTACAAATGAATCCATTTTCCAGTCACCAGTACATTCACAAACATTATATAGGAAGTTTGATATCATCTTTGTTCCTTCTTGTGTATGCATAACTTCTGGATGGAATTGAACTGCATATAGATTTTTTTCTTCACATTCCATAGCTGCTACTGGACATACTGGTGTATTACCTACTACCTTAAATCCTTCTGGTGCTTTTTCTATGTAATCTGTATGACTCATCCAGCAAATTGTAGATGGTGATACACCTTCAAAAATCTTAGAATCTATTTTAACATCAACTTTAGTCTTACCATATTCACTTACAGGTGCAGTAGCAACTTTACCTCCAAGCATATGTGCCATTAATTGTGAACCATAGCAAATTCCAAGTATAGGGATTCCTGCTTCAAATAAAGATCTATCACATAAAGGAGAATCTTCACCATATACGCTGTTAGGTCCCCCTGTAAATATTATCCCCTTAGGATTCATTTCTCTTATTTCATCCACGCTTAAAGTATATGGATGAACCTCACAATAAACACCACATTCTCTAACTCTTCTAGCAATTAATTGATTATATTGACCACCAAAATCAATAACTAAAACTAATTCTTTTTTCATGTGACCCTCCAACGTAATTTATTTATAAAACTTAACATATATAAGTTTAAAGGAAAAATTTTATATATACAATATAAAAATAACTCCTACAGATAACATTCTTAATTATTCATTTACAGCAATTTATTTGCTGTAGTTAGGTGCTTCTTTAGTTATATTAACATCATGTGGATGGCTTTCTCTTATTCCTGATGATGTTTGAACTACAAACTTAGCATTTTCATATAAATTTTCTAAATCTGCTGCTCCTAAATACCCCATTCCTGATCTTATTCCACCTAATAATTGATATATTGTATCTGCTACATAACCTTTATATGCAACTCTTCCTTCAATACCTTCTGGAACAAATTTCTTAGTTCCATTTTGGAAGTATCTATCACTTGATCCCTTTTCCATAGCTCCAAGAGATCCCATTCCTCTATATACCTTGTAGCTTCTTCCTTGATATACTTCCATAGCTCCTGGTGCTTCTTCACAACCAGCAAACATTGATCCCATCATAGCTACTGATGCTCCACCAGCTAACGCCTTAACTATATCCCCTGAATATTTTAATCCACCGTCAGCAATTACAGGAACTCCATGTTTTCTTCCTTCTTCTGCACAATCCATAACAGCAGTTAATTGAGGAACTCCAACACCAGCAACTATTCTTGTTGTACAAATTGATCCAGGTCCAATTCCAACCTTAACACAATCAGCTCCAGCTTCAATTAAATCCCTAGTTGCCTCAGCAGTTGCAACATTTCCAGCTATTATTTGAAGTTCTGGATGTTTATCTTTTATTCTTCTTACTGCATCCATAACGCCTTTAGAATGTCCATGTGCTGTATCTAATGTAATAACATCAACCTTTGCTTTAACTAAAGCATCTACTCTATCCATCATATCCTTAGTAATTCCAACTGATGCACCACATAATAATCTTCCCTTAGAATCCTTTGCTGCATTTGGGAATGCCTTTGCCTTTTCTATATCCTTAATAGTTATTAATCCCTTTAAGTTGTTTTCATTATCTACTAATGGTAACTTTTCTATTTTATGCTTCTTTAATATTTCAAGAGCCTCTTCTAAAGTTGTTCCTTCAGTAGAAGTTATAAGTGGGCTCTTAGTCATAACCTCTGAAACTAATCTATCATAATTTGTTTCAAAAACTATATCTCTATTAGTTATTATTCCAACTAGTTTAGTTCCTCTTGTTATTGGAACACCAGAAATTCTATATTGAGCCATAAGTTCTTGAGCTTGTCTAACTGTATGTTCTTCTGATAAGAATATAGGATCTGTAATTACTCCATTTTCTTGTCTCTTAACTCTATCTACTTCTTTTGCTTGCTCTTCTATAGTCATATTCTTATGAATAATACCGATTCCGCCTTCTCTAGCAATAGCAATAGCCATCTTAGATTCTGTTACTGTATCCATACTTGCACTCATTAAAGGAATATTTAATGTTATTTTCTTAGTTAATTTAGTTTTTAAACTAACCTCATTAGGTAAAACCTCAGATTTATTTGGTACTAATAGTACATCGTCAAAAGTATAAGCAGTTTTAATAATTGTTGCCATTGTTCTTCCTCCTTTAAATGATTTTTTTCTTTCATTATATTTTTAATATGAATATAATTATTCATTTTAGTTCTATTTTTATGTATAAAAATAGACATATTAATCTTCTAAGTGAAGTTAATATGCCTAACTCTACATAATAATATATATAGATATAGTATACCAAAATCACTCATAGTCGGAAATTTAAGGTTTCCGGTAGATACTCTCTGCCATATTCAGAGGATATACGAGTTTTTTATCTAACTATTCTTAATTTATAGATATTATATATCTAGCCCATATACTTGTCAATAATTTTGCAATTTATAATTCAAATATTTATTTTTCTTTTTTGAAGATTCTTTCACTTTATTTACTAATAAACTTATATCATTTCTTATGAAAATTCTAAATTTATATATCATTAAAAAAGCTTAACTGTAAATTTCAATTTATATAGATATTATTCAGTTTCATCTGGAAATAACTTTTTTTTATCAACCGAGGATGAAACACTTACATTTCCATTAGTTTCTATTGATATTGTAAAATCTCCATCTTTATTACTCAACTTCGGAACTACTTGCAAATAATTTCTAATTTTTTCCGCATCTGAATTTCCTTCATCATTAAGCTCAATTGTTAAGTTTTTATTCTTTTCTGGAGTTATTTCTCCATCTGCAATTAATGATGTTGTTACTGTTGCAATAGTTTTTGCATTTGCTATATCTGATTTTTCATTTGCACTTTCTCTAATATCTCCAAATTTAGGAATAGTTATAGCTGATAGTATTGCAATAATTGCTATAACTATAATAAGTTCAATAATTGTAAATCCTTTTTTCTTTTTCCTTATCATATTAATACCTCCTTCTTGTTTTAATTTCATTATCACTTCTCAGCTTTTAATCCTTTTTATGTGGATATATAATTTTATTAATTTAAGTAATGAATTAATTTCAATGATATAATAATATATATTTAAAATGCTTATTTTAGTAAATTATATTTTTGTAATATTATTAATTATCATTCATGCATATAAATTCATATATAATAACAATAATTTTTCTCCCATAAATATACATATAAAGGTTCCTATAGCTATATATGGGCCAAATGCAATTTCTGATTTTCTATTCTTAAATTTTAAAATTAAGGCTATTGAAGCAAATATTCCACCTAATATTATTGCCACAAATAAAGTTACTAATACTCCCTTTATTCCAATAAAAAGTCCACAAATTCCGGCAATATCCGCATCTCCACTCCCCATGCCTCCTGTTAATAATACTATTAAAAATATAATTCCATATCCAATTAAACCAGCTAGTAAGTTATTTAATATATTTACTTCACCTAAATATGATCCAATTGCTATATAAATTATTGCTAGTAATACTCCTACTAAAGTTGTAGATGAATATATATACTTACTTTCTAAATCTATAGCTGAGATTACCATTAGCAATGAAAACAATAAACAATAAAAAACAAAATTTAAACCAAACCCATATTTCCAAAATAATAATAAATATAATATTGCATTTAATATTTCTATTAATGGATATTTTATAGATATCTTATCTTTGCACTTTCTGCATCTTCCTCTTAAAAATATATAACTCAGTACTGGAACTAATTCATAAGCCTTAAGTTCGTGACCACAGCTAGTACAATGAGATCCAGGAAAAATTATTGATTCTTCTTTTGCTATTCTATATATGCACACATTTAAAAAACTTCCTATACATAATCCTATAATTAAAACTAAAAAATACATAACCTACCTCCTTATTCAATACGCCTTCACATACTTACTATACATTCCAAATTATATCCAAAATCAACAATAAAAAAACATATCATCTGTAATTTAATGATATGTTTTTTATCATATATTTAAAAATCATATTTTACTAAATATAACAAATATAATTTATTATTTAATATTTTCAAACTTTCCTTCACTATCAATTTCAAAATCTACTTCATTATTCAGTATTTTTCGTGCATCTCCTATAGTTAAAGATTCTATCCTGTTAAAATCATCTATATCACTATATTTTTCTAAAGCTTGTAGTTTTGATCCATTTTCACTTTTAATATTTGATATAGTATCTGTTTCTTCAATATCTATAGGTTCCTTTATTTCAACAGTTTCCACAGTTAATATTAATTCTCTTATGGAGTATTTAATTCCTACCTTCTTAAGAGTATTTTTATAATTAATATAACTAATAATTAAAGTCAAAGATAATATTATTATTAAAATTGTAATTATTATCTTTCTTATTCTAATAATTTTTTGTCTTCTACTTTTCTTTGTCATAATATCCTCCAACTTTTATAATTCTTAAATAATTATAGAGTAAAGTTAGAACTATATCAATATGTTATGTAAACTTATATATGTAATTTTATAATAAAAAAGTAACAAACATGTTATATTAGTCACGACCTCACAAGCTCAAAATTTATCTAAGAAAATATATTTACTCCTAAAAACTAAAGGAATGAACTTATAAAAGTTTATTCGTAGGGTAACCCCCTCATAATTCCCTAAAAAATAAAAAAACCCCCTCAGGAGTTTTCGAAATAATTTTTATAATTAGGCTGCCATTAAGACAGCCTATATATTTTTTAAATTTAGTACATTCCATCCATTCCCATTCCTGGTGCTCCTGGCATTGGCACATCCTTTTGAGGGATATCTACTACAGCAGCTTCTGTAGTTAAGAATGTTGATGCTACTGATGCAGCATTTTGAAGTGCTGATCTTGTAACCTTAGTTGGGTCAACTATACCGGCCTTTATCATATTTACATACTCATCTCTTAAAGCATCGTATCCAATTCCAGCTTCACAGCCCTTAACATGTTCAATAATTACTGAACCTTCAAGTCCTGCATTAGTTGCAATTTGTCTCATTGGCTCTTCTAATGCTCTAACTATAATATTTATACCAACTTGAGTATCTGGAATATCTGAAGTTACTTTATTTACTTCATTTATAATGTTAGCATAAGCAGCTCCACCACCTGGAACTATTCCTTCTTCAACAGCTGCCTTTGTTGCTGCTAAAGCATCTTCTATTCTTAATTTCTTTTCTTTTAATTCTGTTTCTGTTGCAGCTCCAACTTTAATTACTGCAACTCCACCAGCAAGTTTTGCTAATCTTTCTGTTAATTTTTCTTTATCAAACTCAGAAGTAGTTTCTTCTATTTGAGCTCTTATTTGAGCTACTCTTTCTTTAATAGTTTCACTATTTCCTTTTCCATTAACTATAGTAGTATTTTCTTTTGTAACTTTTACGCTTTCGCATTGTCCAAGCATATCTAAAGTTACTTCCTTTATGTCTATACCAAGCTCTTCAGATATAACTGTACCACCTGTTAAAATAGCTATATCTTGTAACATTTCTTTTCTTCTATCTCCAAAGCCTGGTGCTTTTACAGCTACACATGTGAAAGTTCCTCTTAATTTATTAACTACTAATGTAGTCATAGCATCTCCTTCAACATCTTCAGCTATAATAAGTAATTTCTTCCCTTGTTGAACTATTTGTTCTAGTATTGGAAGTAATTCTTGAATATTAGAAATCTTCTTATCAGCAATTAAAATTAATGGACTATCTAAAACAGCTTCCATTTTTTCAGTATCTGTTACCATGTACGCTGATACATATCCTCTATCAAATTGCATACCCTCTACTACATCAAGTTCAGTACCCATTGATTTTGATTCTTCAACAGTGATAACTCCTTCGTTACCTACCTTTTCCATAGCATCTGATATTAACTTACCAACCTCTTCATCTGCTGCTGAAATAGCTGCAACTCTTGCAATGTCTTCTTTTCCATCTACAGGTTTAGAAATCTTCTTAATTTCATCAACAGCCTTATCTACAGCCATCTTAATACCATTTCTAATTAATATTGGATTTGCTCCAGCAGTAACATTCTTTAAACCTTCTCTTATTATTGCTTGTGCTAAAAGAGTTGCTGTTGTAGTACCATCACCTGCAACATCATTAGTCTTAGTTGCTACTTCCTTAACTAATTGAGCCCCCATATTTTCATATGGATCTTCTAATTCTATTTCTCTTGCAATTGAAACACCATCATTTGTTATTAAAGGTGCTCCAAACTTCTTATCTAATACAACATTTCTTCCTTTTGGTCCTAATGTAACCTTAACAGTATCAGCTAATGTATCAACACCAATTTGCATTGATCTTCTAGCTTCTTCACTAAATTTAATCATCTTTGCCATAATTAATTCCTCCCTTATTCAACTATTGCTAAAATATCATCTTGTTTTAAAATAGTGTATTCTTCACCATCAACCTTAACTTCAGTTCCTGCATATTTTGAATAAAGCACTTTGTCTCCAACCTTTACTTCCATAGCTACTCTATTTCCATCTACTATAGCTCCTGGTCCAACTGCAACAACTTTTGCTTCTTGTGGTCTTTCCTTTGCTGTTCCAGTTAAAACAATTCCACTTTTTGTTGTTTCTTCTGCTTCTAATTTCTTGATAACTACTCTATCTGCTAGTGGTTTGATATTCATAAAAAAATCCCTCCTATTTTATAACTAAATTGATTACCCTTTTATATTAGCACTCATCATCATTTAGTGCTAACAATTTTATAATAATCTTTTACTTTAGTTTTTTCAAACAGTACACTTTATATTTTTGACTTAAAATAAATAAATATTTCCATTTTTCATAAATTACTTTCCATTTTCTTAAACTTATATCTATTTACTCCTTTTTAAGCACTCTTTTATTATATGCAAAAATATAATATTTAAGACTATATTCTTTTGCAAATAAAAACCCAGTAAAAGCTGAGTTTTTACTAGTTATCTTCTTTCTAAATCTATGCCTTCGTACTCTTTTATTTTTTCATTAGCTGTGACTGATTTTCTTGTTGCTTGTGCATTAGTTTTATTAAATACTCCTTTAGATTTAAATTGAGTAACTAATGTTCCTGCACCATTAATACAACCACCTTCGCACATCATTCCTTCAATAAAATTTCCTTGAAGCTTACCAATCTTAGCCATAGTCATAGCTTTCTTAATTTCACTTCCCCCTGAAGCTTTAACTGGTGCAAAGTTAACTTCTAACCCTTGACTTCTTATATAATTTTCAATAGCAGCTGTTAAACCTCCTTGAGCACCAAAACCTCTTCCATAAATTGAAGCTTCATCAACTAATTCATCTACACAGTTTTCAACATCAATTTCAAAAGCACTAAATAAAGCTAATAATTCTTCAAAGGTTAGAACGTAATCTACAGCACCTCTTAATGATTCTCTAGCAGCTTCGCTTTTTTTAGCAGTACAAGGTCCTATAAAAACTACTTCAGTTTCTGGATCAATGTGCTTAATATATCTTGCTGTAGCTATCATTGGTGATACTGTGCCAGAAACTCTTTCTATTTCTGATGGCATAGTCTTTTCTATATAATTTAAAAATCCTGGACAACAAGAATTAGTCATATATTTATCTCCTGCTTCCATTCTTTCTATAAATTCATTACTTTCATGAACTGTCACTACATCTGCTCCACAAGCAGCCTCTAACATATCTTCAAATCCTAATTTTTTAATAGCATTTTTAATTTTGCCATAACTAATCTTAGTTCCAAACTGTCCAGTAATAGCTGGAGCAACTATTGCACACATTTTTCTTCCCTTTGCCAGTTTTGTTGCCACTGGTACTATTAAACTCTTATCTGATATAGCTCCAAAGGGGCATGCACTCATACATCTACCACAATTTACACAAAGTTCTTCCTTTATCATAGCCCTTCTATCGCTTTCATTTATATCTAAAGCACCTGTAGGACAAACTTTCTTGCAAGGCCTCATAACTTCAGCAATTGCATTGTAGGGACATGCATTCTTACACATTCCACATTCTTTACATAATTCTTGATTAATATAAGCCCTTCCGCCTGCATAAGTTATAGCACCAAAATTGCAAGCCTCATTACATTTATGTGCAATACAATTTCTACAGGAATCTGTAATACTAAACTTATTAATTGGACATCTATCACAAGCTGCCTCTATAACATAGATTATTTGATCATCCTCTTTAATATCAACAAATTCATCATCTACGTTATCCCCATTTGCTAAATATCCTGCTGCAAGCTTTGCTCTTTCTAAAACAATTGCTCTTTCCTTATAAACACAGCATCTATACATAGCCTTATTACCTTGTATAATCTCATAAGGAATTCTTTCTATAGATTCAACAGTTAAGTTATCATTCTTAGCTAGTCTTGCAACCTCTGTTAAAACCTCATACTTTAATTTTTTTAACTGAGTTTCAAATTGAAACATACCAAAATCCTCCTATATAAATTAATATAATCCAATACTCCCCATTATTATTATATCAGTTAATTTATACCAAATGTTGTATTGATAATATTCATTTATCTTAAAGATGATAATATATTTATTTATAAGAAAAACTTATATGTTTCAATTAAAGCTTTTATAACCTAACTCACTTTTCCCTCTATAGCATAAATATAATCATCTATATATTCACAAATTCTATCCCTTAATAATTCTTCAACCTTTGGTTCTAGCTCACCATTTCTTACTTTTTTATATTGTTCATGCATAAATTGGCTAATAAGAGTAATTGGTATTTCTATATCACTTAAATTATTTATAAGCTTTTCTAAAGCTAAATTAACTTCCTTCTTAGGCATATAATACCTAGCTCTATCAGACAAGCTATACTTTCTTTCTAACTTAATCTTTGATTTAGTTCCAATGTAATGATTTATCCAATCCTTTGGCTCTTTTTCCATTGAAGAATCTAAAATGTCTATAAAATTAGATAGTTCTATATTTGAATCAGATTTAAACATTTCATTTTCTATATAATTTAATGCAAATACAGCTTCTCTAAATCCATAAGTAAAAGCTGGTCCAACTTTCAATATAGCAAAACCATCTTCAACCATTTGTCGTAAAGCCTTTGGAGTTTGATAATCTGTTGAATGTGCTTCAAAAACTAAATTTTTATACTCCTTCAACGCATTACTTAAATCTTTTGCTTCTTCTCTGTTATAGTCCCAAATATCACCGCTGCCAAACTCAACGCCTGGTTGTACTACAATACCAACTACATATTGAAATGCTTCTTCTAATCCGAAGGCATAAAAAGTATTTTTAAAAGTTTCTATAGTTCTCTTAAAATCCTCTATTTTAGTTACAGTAGGACCTTCTTCCTCCTCTTGTGCTCCCCCTGGAATTGGAACTTCGCTTCCTATAATATAAACTGGATGAATAGCATTTTCATTATCTTTCTTTAAGTTTAAATAAGCCCTTTCTGCAACCTTACACAATTCTGCCGCCCTATATGATATTAAGTCGTCACCAAAAATATTCCCCTCTATATCTCCTAATAGTGGCATACTTGTATCAATATGAATTTTAGTAAATCCAGCCAATACATATTCTTTTATTAGCTTTTTTGCATTATTCATCGCCTCTCCAGAATCTATATTTTTCCATGTTAAAGGACCTAAATGATCTCCCCCTAATATTATTCTTTCTTTAGGGAAAGATACTTTATCAGCTAGATTATATATATACTTAACATAATCCTTTGGCGTCATTCCAGTATAACCACCAAATTGATCTACTTGATTAGCTGTTGCTTCTACTACCAAAGGCATATCCTTATCCAAAATCCTTGTCATTGCAGCTTCAATTACATAACTATTCGAACAACATACTGAGAATACCCCTTCAATATTCCCACTTTTATACCTATTAACCATACTCTTTATTTGATTCATAAAACCCACCCTCTCAAAATTCTTATTTTATATATAAAATGAGAGAAAATAATACTTAAGCTTTAACCTTAATATTATTTTCTCCCTAGTTTATTGTATTTTATTAAGCTCTATCATTACTTCCACAAACCATTATTTTGTGTGCAACTACTTTCTTCATAGCTTCTTTTCCTGGTGTCATATATTTTCTTGGATCATTAGCATTAGGATTTTCTATAAAGTATTTCTTTACTGCATCTGAAAATGGAATCTTTAAATCAGTTGCCACATTTACTTTACATATTCCAAGAGATATTGCTTTTTTAACTAATTCATCTGGTACATCTGATGCTCCATGTAATACTAATGGTACATCTACCATATCTCTTATTTCTTTTAATCTATCTAAATCTAATTTTGCTTCTCCATGATATAATCCATGTGCTGTTCCAATTGCTACTGCTAATGAATCTATTCCTGTTCTTTCTACATATTCTTTTGCTTGCTTTGGATTAGTGTACTTACTATCTTTTTCATCTACTACTAAGTCATCTTCTTGTCCACCTAATCTACCTAGTTCAGCTTCTACTGTTGCATCATATTTATGCGCATATTCAACTACCTTTTTAACTGTTTCTATATTTTCTTCAAAAGGTGCATGAGATGCATCTATCATTGTTGATTTAAATCCTAAATCAACGAAGTGTTTTATTTCATCTATTACCTCAAAATGATCTAAGTGTATTGCAATTGGAATATTATATTTTTCAGCTGCTGCTTCTGCCATTGCTACTATAAACTCTCCTCCTGCATATTCAATAGTTGATGGAGTTCCTGCAAGTATTACTGGTGATTTCAGTTCTGCTGCTGTTTCTACAACTACCTCTAATGTTTCTAAGTTATGAATATTAAAGGCTGGTACTGCATATCCCTCTCTTTGAGCTTTTTTTAGCATTTCTCTTGTTGATAATATTTTCATATTACTTCAACTCCTTTTTGTAAAATTTAAATTCTCTCCTCTTAGTTTTTTATCATCATTAGTAATTTATTTGCTTGTAAAAAACTTGCTTACCTTTTATTTAAATAATATAAAGTAAAACAATTTATTGCCTAATGTTTTATTTATTATATTTATGAATAATTACCCCTTTTACTACTCTATTTACAGTTCCATCTGGTCTTGGATTATCTGGTGATATTCCTAATTTTAATGAACTAAATAATCCAAACATCTGACCAAATAACATATAATTAAATACTGTGAATACTTCTGGAATTGCTTGTCCATCTATTTCTATATATTTATTACATAATCCATTTAATTCTTCATTTTTTATATAACTAATTACTGCTAATTTATGATCTCCTGAATCTCCACTTATTTCTTTGATTAAATCTATATCATAAAGGTTTGTATATTTATTTGTTGAGTTCATAAATATAACCAATGTATTATCATTTATTATTGATTTAGGTCCATGCCTAAAACCAAGCACTGACTCACATACTGTAACTTTTTTTCCACTAGTAAGTTCAAGGTTTTTAAGAGCCATTTCTTGACATAATCCCTTTAATACTCCAGAGCCTAAATAAACTATTCTTTCTGAATCATAATCTACTAGTTCTTTTACATCTTGCCATCTATTATCTAGAATCTCATTACCTTGATTAACTACTATATCTACATAACTTTTATTTTTATCTATATTTTCTATATCAAAACTTAATAATGTTGCTAATAACATACAACTAAATGAACTTGTCATAGCAAAGCTTTTATCATTAGAAAGCTCTGGCATTAATAAGCAAAGATTATTATTACAATCTCTAGCCTTTTTAGCTAACTCACCATCTTTATTACAGGTAATTACAAGTTGTGATATATCTTTTATATTTTCTTGAAATATATCATATGCTCCAACACTCTCTGGACTATTTCCTGATCTAGCGTAAGAAACTAATATAGTTGGTGTATCTTCTTCAATAAATTCGTAGGGATTTGATACTAGATCAGTTGTAGCTATTGCCTCTACTCTTAAATTTAACGTCTTTGCTAAATGCAAGTAAGCCGTATCCCCTACATAATCTGATGTTCCTGCTCCAGTTAGAATTATTCTAGTATTAGATTTAAGTCTTCTCTTTAAGAAATCTTTTATCCTATCCTCATTTTCCTTTACTATATTGTATGTTTCTAACCATAGTTTTGGTTGCTGCTTTATTTCAGTTGCAGTATAAGTTGCACCTAAAGCATTAATTTTGTCCATTTCCATTCCAAAAATCATTTTAATACCTCCCAAACTGATAATGTTGTCATTACCAGTTGACTCAAAAAAATTTATTTTATTTTTAATTATTTAACTTCACCCTATATTTAAATTTATCTCCCCTAGCTACGCTTACTGTATACTCAATTACATTAGTATTTTCATAAGTGAATCTTTCTATTTTTAAGCTTGGCGAGCCTTCTTTAATATCTAAGTAAATACTTTCTAATTTATTGGTTAGAATTGGTCTAAAGTACTCTTCTGCTGATGTAATCTTTGCATTAAAATTTTTAATTAAAACATCATACATTGGCTTTTCTTCCAATTGTTCTCTTGTTATTCCCTTAAACCTATTAAATGGAAGATATGTAGTTTCATACATCATATGGATTCCATCAGCTTTTCTTATCCTAGATACCTTATATAATAATTCTTGCCTATCTATTTTGAAGAATTTACTTATCTTATCTCCTGCCTCAACTATTTCAAATCCTGTAACTTCTGAAGTAGGAGTTTTTCCTATCTTTTTCATTTCTTCAGTAAATGAATAAAAAGAAATTAAGTCTTGATTCATTCTTTTAGGTGATACAAAAGTACCCTTTCCATGAATCTTATATATATATCCTTCCTTTTCAAGTTCATCCATAGCTTGCCTTACAGTAGTTCTACTTACATTATAAATTTCACATATTTCTCTTTCAGAAAGTATTTGATCATTTTCCTCCAACTTATTTTCTATTATATCTATTAAAATATTCATAAGTTGCAAGTATAGGGGCGTTCTAGAGCTTTTATCTACTATTGCACTCATTAAATTCACCTCATTGATCTTATTTAAATTATATAATAATAATTAATAAAAAAATAATTATAATTTATACATATTTTTATCTTCTTAAAATCTATTATTTAATTTCATTTTAAAGGATATATTTTTTTATGTCAATATATCCTTTACCACTTTTATACAATAGTAGATAGACTTATATAATAAAGCCTATCTACTATTTTTAATTATTTTACTTATTTAACTTTTCTTTTTTTAATAATAGATACTCCTAATAATGAAGTTAATGTTCCAATTAATGCTATTGTACTAGATGCTGTTCCTCCTGTACTTGGCAATTTACCTCCATTATTGCTGTTGTTATTATTTTCATTACCATTTTTGTTTTCATTTCCGCTTCCGTTGTTTCCATTGCCACTGCCGTTGTTTCCGTTGTTATTTCCGTTACCGTTGCCGTTGTTTCCGTTGTTATTTCCGTTACTCGCAATTTCTAAACCATCTAAAGCTGATTTTAATTCACCTGCTGCTTCATCTATTTCATTTTGAGTAACGTCTTCTTTATTTAAAATTGATCTACTATTAGCTAATGCTAAACTTACCTTATTAGCACTTTCCTTAGTATATTTAGATAAATCTATTGCTTCAGCCTTGCTTATTAAATCTTCAAGAAGAGATTTATCTGGGATTAATCTTAAATCAAGGTAAGATTTTATTAACTTATTATAAGCTTCATTTATTTCTTCTTGACTTGCATCCTTATTGCTTAAGATTCCCTTAGCATATTCTAATTCTACCTTGAACTTATTAACACTTTCTGTTGTATACTTAGATAAATCTTTAGCCTCTAATTCAGCTACTAATTGTGCAAGTTTAGAATTATCAGCTACTAATTCTAATTCAGCGAATACTTTATTCAAGCTTTCATAGGTTTTAGCAACTTCTTCTTCCATTGCATTTTCATCTGCAATTACTTTATCAGCTTTTTCAATTTCTATTTGCAATGCATTCCAAGTTGAAGTTGTATATTTGCTTTCATCTAAAACTTTAATTATTTCAACAAGTTCTTTAAGCTTTGTCTTATCTCCCTTTTTGAATTCTAGCATATGAATTACCTTCACTAACCTCTTTTCCGCTATATCTACTTGAGCTTGTGTGGCATTTTTATTATCTAAAACTTCTTTAGCTTCTTTTAATGCAGCTTCAAGTTCTTTGATTACTGCTGGAACAACATCTTCAAGCTCTCCATTTGCTTTTAAGTTTTGAACATATTCTATAGCCATTGCTAGAACTGTTTTATTAACTTCTTCAACATCCTCTTTATTAACAAGATTATCAATTGCATCAGTTAAAATACTAATTGCTTCATTAACTTGCTCTTGAGTTGCTAAATTGTCATTTAATATTTCCTTAGCTGCATCAATTGCTACCTTAACTGCCTCAAAGCTTTCTGCTGTATAATTAGCTTCAATTAAGGCCTCTGCCTCGCTAATCTTAGCACTTAAATTTGATTTATCTACTTCTAACTGTCCATAGAATTTAAGTTCAGCAACACTTGCATATTTATCACGAGTATCACCTAAAGTTTTTACTGCAGTAAATCTAACATATTGAGCTTTAATAGTATTGAAACGTATTGGATTGTATCCCTTATTTTCTAATCCAGAACCATTACTTGCTTCTTTAAAGGTTCCTTTTCTTGCTTCTGTCCAATTTTCATTATCTAAACTAGTTTCAACAATATATTCAGTTACATGTCCATTTGTACTATTTTGTCTTGGTAAATAATCAATTTGATTAAGGTTATAAGGCTTATCTAACTTAATTACTATTGAAACAGGTAACTTATCACTACTTTGATACCCTGAATGCCATATTGTATTTTCATCACCATCTACAGCATTTGCCTTAAAGTCACTATCTGCTTCAGAAGTAGCAAATATAGCTTCTAAATTACTAAAGTCAATTACATTTAAATTAGTCTCTTCACTTTCTTTTAATCCGTTTATAGCTACTCTTATTGATATAATTGCAGAACTCAATTCTGATTCTGTCTTTGCTGTTTCTAATACTTTTTCAGCATTTTCTATAGCTTTTAGTAATTCAGAATAAGTTTCTTCTGTATAGATTTCACTATTCTTTGAGTATGATTTACCCTTTTCAATAGCTTCTATTAATACAGACTTATCAAATCCATCAAGTATTGTAACTTCTTGTTCAACGCTAAGCTTTCCATCAGCAGTTGTAGCTTTTACTTTTGCTGTACCAGGCTTAACCCCTCTTAAATAATAAGTAGCTGAATTATCATTATCTACACGTATAACCTTTACTACATCTTCATTTTCTGAAGTAAGTTTATAATTTAAATTTGCGGTTTCAGGTAATACTTTTGCAAATATAGGCGCTATCTTATTAACATAAATATTTGTTGGTGTATTTTCTAAGAACTCTATTGATGCTGGTGATTGTTGCTTTTCTTCATAGAATTCTATTTCATTTGTTGCTAAAGTGTATATATCTTTATTAGATTCTAAAGCTGTAATTACAATTTTATCAAAGGACTTACCTTCTAAATTGTATATAGTTTTTGCAGTTGTAATATTAGATACTTCACCTAGATCAGTTGCAACACCATTTAAGTATCCAACTGCTTTTACTTTTTTCATTGCTGAAATATTATTTTTACCATCAGCATTGGTTCTATTATATATAGTAAAATTATTAAACTTCTTAGCTTCATTAAATGTAAATGTCATTTCAAATGGAAGCTTTCCTTTATCTGCTTGGTCAGCAGTATATACCCATTTTAAATCCATACGGGAACTATCATCACTACTTGTAGTACCATCTATTAATTTATTTAATCCCATTCCTGTTTGTAATTGTGACTCATCACCAGTTACAGTAATACTTTCTTTTCCAATTTTCACTACTGAATCTTTATCTCCTGGTAACGGATCTTCTGGATTAGTAATATTAGCAATTGCATTTTTAGAATTTAAGTTACTATCAACCACTAATGCATCACTTAATGATAAGTTAAAATTAATATCACTCTTAGCTTTTAAAGTAATTGTTGCAAGAGTATCTGTTCCGTTAAGTCTAATGTTATCACCGATATTAGTAAACACAGTATAAAGATCTTGTGAATTATCACTATGAACTCTAATCTTTGATAGGTTCTTCATAGAAGCTGTTGCTAATGCACCTTCAGTTTTTATTAATTCATACTTGCTTGAATCTAAAGGAATTTCTGCACTAAATGCATTAACATCGGATAATCCAGTACCTACAACATCAACAGTAAAAGTTTCACCTGCTGAAATACTTGTTTTATTTGGAACAAGCATAACTTCTCCAGATACATTTCCGCCTTCTGTTGGTACTATGCCACCTTCTAATTGGCTTGCTACATAACTTATATCATATGCGTCAATAACATTATTAAAGTTTAAGTCAGCCATTGATACATAATCCCAATCTGCATCTACAGATGATAAGCCAGTGTAATTTTGAAGGAATGTTAAATCCCCTTCTTCTATTGTTCCACCATTGTTCCAGTCACCAACAAGTTGCCCCTTACTTCCATCTACCATATACGGTCTAAACTCTCTCATAGCTAAGAAATTACCAACCGATTCTTTTGTTACAATTTTA
This sequence comes from Clostridium nigeriense, assembly GCF_050585265.1. Classification (GTDB taxonomy): domain Bacteria; phylum Bacillota; class Clostridia; order Clostridiales; family Clostridiaceae; genus Clostridium; species Clostridium nigeriense_B. The sequence goes on from NZ_JBNOOE010000001.1 coordinate 347,528, forward strand.
AAGTAACGAGCTTTAATTGTAGTATCAAATTCTATGGTTTTTACTTGTCCATCAGTAGACCAAGCTGCATTTCCAGAATCACTTGTATTACTAAATACTTTTTGATAATTTACTCCATCTAAACTGCTATATATTTCAGCACGCCTTACAGAACCATTTCCTGAATTTCTAAATAGTAACTCTAATTTTTCAATTTGATAAGCTTTTTTCATATCAATTATAAACGGCTTATCAATGGCACTCCCTGCTGAGTGGAATTGGGAGTTATCATCACCATCTACAGCATTTGCTGGCACATCAGTACTATACTGTCCTTCTGTCCACTTTACCGTCATATCTTTAGGCACATTTCTATATGGATCTAAGTCTGTTTTAGTGGTTAGTTCTTCACTCCACTCTGAATAACCATCTTTATCTACACTACGAATACGATAACTATACTCGGTATCAAAATCTAAATCTTTATGAACATATTGAGTTGATGTTATATTTTTTTGTATTATTCCATCAATTTCAATTTCATAATATTCTGCACCTTCTACTTTATCCCATGTTAAAGTAACCGAATCAGAAGTTATTAAATCTTCTGGAGCATTGAAATTGGTAGGAATATTTAACTTTGTATTTACTTCATTTTTAGAAATATCTTGAGTATTTATGAAATCATTAATAGTTAATTCAACTTCATTAGCTGTTACATCTGTTTTGTCTACCTTTACATAAAGCTTAGGAGTTGTAATTATTTCTACATCTTCAAACGCTGATCCTTCTGTAGAATATTTATTAAGATTTGGACTTTCATTGTAGAAATATAAGTTTGTTCCATTTTCAAATTCTTCTAAAGATGTAGCTTCTTTTAATGAAACATTTTTATTTCCAACTTTTAATTCTAAATCTGTTGGCTTTTCACTAACATTTACTATAAATTCTGTTGATCTTTCTGTAATAATCCCCTCATAATCTCCTTCTAATAATCCAGCTTTAATAACAGCCTTTCCTTTTCCTGTCTTAGGAGCTGATGAAGTTATCATTGTTGTTGCTGATTTTCCATCCTTATAGTCTGTTGTTAGTCCATCATCTTCATAAACTTCAAAACTAGTATCTCCACTTGGGTATACTTCAAATATTCTTTGTGAATCATCTATATCTTCTGGAGTATTATTTTCATTTGCCATTGGAATTATAGCACCATTCTTCACGAATAAAGGTAATTTCCACATAGGTGCATCAAAATTATTTAGTACTCCTCCACCTCTGTATTGTTTTCCTGTAAAGTAGTCAATCCATATTTGATCTTCATCTGGAAGATATATATCATTACGTATATCATTTCCTACTGAGTCAGAAGCAGTATCTTGATATATAGGGGCTACTAGTAAATTTTCTCCCCACATATATTGATATTGAGTATTCGTTCCATAGGTATATGAATTTGGATATTCTAGCATCATAGCACGTACCATAGGAACTCCATCTGTACTTGCCTCATTAGCAATTGTATAATTATAAGGCATCATCTCTGCCTTTAACTTTAGATACATACGGTTAATTGAAGTATATGGCTCTCCAAATACATAAGGAGTTTTCTCATTACTTCCCCATCCATCCATATCTATTTCAATTGGTGTAAATGCTTTCCATTGAATATCTCTAGTTTGTATTAATTTATTTCCACCAAATATACCATCTATATCTGAACCTACATTAGGCTGTCCAGATAATCCTGATCCTATATAAGTTGGTATATGGAAACGAATATACTCCCAATTACCTCCATATTGATCTCCTGACCAAAGCCCTGCATAACGCTGAGTACCAGCCCATCCATCTAAGGATACAACAAATGGTCTAGCACTATCTAATGAATTATTTTCAATTCCTTCAGCAGCTTGTCTAACGGCATTAAGTGCAAATGAATACCCAGCTCCTACCCATGCAACATCTGTTTTAACTGCATTTGTTCCAGCCGTTCCAACTTCCTTATCTATATCACGTTGTAAATAGACTTCTCCAACACCAGTTGGTTTTAAATCACTTTGTGTCCATAGCCCAACTTGAATACCTTTACTTTTTGTATAATCAACAAACTCTTTTAATAAAGCTATATTTCCATCAATTGTATCTGCACGACCATATCCAGCACCGTATCCATCATTAGGTAAAAACCATCCAAGAGGCATATCATTATCAATATGTTCATCAACAACTTTTTTTGCATCTACCATTAAGGTTTCTTGACGATCAAATCCTGGTTTTTGAGTTTGTGATTCTTCGCCAGTTTCATCATTAACCCAATCACGAGCATATGCATTTGCATGTCCTACATAAAATGCATATTCTGGTAACAATATAGCTTCACCTGTTAAATCAGTAAATTTATTGATAATTTCTGTTGGACTTTCATCTATAAAGTAATAAGCATCAAAACGTTTTTCTTCATGCTTTGCAATTACTTTTCCTTCCTCAGTTGATTCAAAGTCATATTGTCCTGGTTTAAATGTATGTCTCATAACACCATAACCATTGGTTGAAAAATAAAATGGTGTTGGACTTGAAACTCCTCCATCAACCCAATTATTTTCATTCTTAATATTTATAATTTTCCCTTTATGAGAAAATCTCCCATTTTGTTGTCCACCTCCATAAAAGTATTCATCTTCTGATGCTTCTAAGGTTTGAATAGTTTCATTATCTTTATATTTTAATGGCTCTGCTTCTTTCCACACAGTTTCATTACTATTTTTATTAATCAACTCCATCTTACCAGTTTCTTTTTCAACTCTTAATTCAATATCATCAGTAGAAACCTTTATAATATTACCATCTTCTACTACTGGTATTACATTAGTGTACTCGCTCTCTTGTTTATCAATAATTTTTGTTATGTGATCCTTTGAATTTGGAGTTGGCTCTTCTTGAAATTTACCTTCAGGATCCATATATATTCTAAATACATCATCTTCTAGAGTTGATACTCTTATTTTTTCTCCAGTTGTCATTTCAAAAGTAACTTTATTACCTGATTGAGTATAAGTTTTAACTCCGCCAATAACCTTATATTCCTTCGCCTTTTCTTGATTGTTCACACTTTCTGTAGTATAGTCGGATTCTACAGAATATCCATAAGCGGAAATTGGTTGAATTGTTATACTTGATGCAAAAACAGTAGTTATAGCAAGTGCTGTTAATCTTGCAGCTATCATTTTTTTCTTCATAATTCTCCCCACTTTTCATTTTATAATTTCTGTTCTAGTTTGTTATAAATTATGTTCCTATACCTATGGTGCTAATATTCGAATTTTAAGATATTTTAATTTTGAGATTTTCTTGTGTGAATCTTTACTAATATAAATTAGTAAGTTACATATGCTATGTGTGAATCGTATAAGGATAAATTTTAGATGTGTATTTAATTATAATAATTAATCTCTTCTTAATAAATTATGATATCTATATTCAAGTTACTTCTCCAATGTTAATTCAACTTCCACAATAAATATTTTTATAATAATTTATCCAAAATAGTATTTTTTATCTTAAGGTAATGTGTGAATATTTACTTAAGTTAAGCTCAGTTATCTATGAATGTTAATCATTAATTAATAATAAAAATTTCTTTAATATAAATCACCTCCATAAATATTATCACTATGTGGTAACTACCACTATGATATATTATAAATTTCCATTATATGTATTGTCAATCTTTTCCTATTGTCTTTCTTATTTATTCTACTTATCCATAATTATTCATTATTTTATTTGTACAGTAAGCGAGAATATTAATATATTTATTATAATTACATTATTGCTAGTTTGTAATAGAAAATAGACTATTGTATTTCTTATATACAATAGTCTATTTATATTATATTAGTATTTCTTTAACATTATTAGGAACTATATTTCCATCTAATGTGTAAGCTAGTAATACTGCTCCATTCCATGGATCCAATTGTGGCTCTTGCAAGTAACAATTTAATCCTGATTTATTTATCATTTCTTTTAATGGTTCTAGAACATATTTACCTGCTTTAAAAACCCCTCCAGTATATGACACTATAAATTCTTCTGTAAATTTTAACTCACTGGATATAGCTCTTATATGTTCAAATATTGCTTCTGCTGCTTCTCTAAATATTTGCTTACATGCTGGACATCCTGCATCTGCTGCTAAAAAACATATAGTTGAAAATTTTGCTAAATCTGTTCTATTAAAGTTCAATCTATTAAATACTATGTCTACTATTTCATATTTATAAGTAATTCCATATTCTTTTTCTAATATATCTACTAGAACTGTCTTTTCTTTTCTTCCATCCTTTTGTTTAGTATACTCATTAATAGTTTTTAAAGAAATCCAATAGGCACTTCCATCATCACCTATTCCAGGTCCAAAGCCACCACATCTAGCTAATTTTCCTTCTGAATTTCTTCCATAGGCTATACTTCCAGTACCTGCAACTATATTAACACCTGGCCTACAAGCTGTTCCTGCAGCCCATCCATTAACAGCATCATTATCTATTGAATATGGTACTTGCATTACCTCTTTTATAGCTTTATCTATTTTTTCCATATCATATAAACTCTCACCATAACCTGGCACTCCTGCAAAGGTATACGCTATATCTTTTATTTCAATATTAGCTTCCTCACATATTTTTGCAATATTTTCAGTTAATTGACTCTTAATTCCTTCAACTCCCACTTGATGAATATGAATAGTTGAACCTTCTCTTTCTGCTACTTTTTTCAAATTTTTATCAACTAGAACATACTTTGTCTTAGTTCCGCCTCCATCAATACCTAAATAATACATGTTTCTTCCCCCTAGACTTTTATATTTATAATCTGGGCATATCTTATGTGTTATAACATTTATTACTTCAATTAAACTGCAATTATTTATAATACATTTATTTTAAAAGCCACTAATTTAATTATATATATATAACAAATCTTTTCCAATATCATTATATTGCTAATTTTAATTCTATATTTTATTCTCGCTTTAAGATGAAATATTATTAATATTAATAATTAAACTAATAAAAATAACACCCAACAGAGCGAAAATTAGGTGTTATTTTCTATTTTATGTGGGTTTTCATATAATACTTAATAATAATTGTGTTTTATGTAGGGGTTATAGGTTTGTGGATTTGTGGGTTTATTACCAAGTATTACAATTTAATTATATTTGTACATGTTTTTGTAGTCAATATTTTTCTATACATTTTTTTACTTTTCTCTCTTGATTTTCAATATATTTTTTTGTATAATTTCCCATTGAAAGGGGGATTATATGCATTCTAAAATTAATCAAATTAGATATGAACTTGAAAAGCTTTATGAATCTATCGGACTTTCAAATGAGGTTTTAGAGTTAAGTAGACAACTTGATAAGGAGATTAATGAGATACAAAAGAAAATGTTAAAGAAAGAAATTGAATAAGGAATATTATCCTACTTAAATATAGTACATAAAGAAATTCTAGATGGAATTTAAAATAATATTTTAAAGCACCTAGATTCCTCTAGGTGCTTATAAGTAAAACTAAATTAACTTCACTAACCATTGATTAAACTTCTATTTTGTTCTCTCTTGCATAATAGAAAAGATATTGCTGTGCCATTCCTGATAAAGCACCAAACTTATCTCTTGCAAATACTCTCATTTTATTTAATGATAAATCTGGAGCTACATAGAAATGTATCATAGCTCTTTTAACCCAAACATCTACAGGAAATGAAGAATGTTTTGCCATTGAAAATAACATTATACAATCAGCAACCTTTGCTCCAACTCCCATAAATTTTTGAAGGGCAATATGACATTCATCATCATTTAAACTACTTATATATTCTAAATCAAAATCTAATATTTCTGGTCTTTCTTCATATTTCTCTCGATTAGCCATCATATCTTCTTTAACTTCAATTGCTTCATTTACCTTTTTAATAGTATCTACTATGTATTTACTTCTAAAGGATGCCCCTGTTGATTGAATTTCTTCTAAAGTAGCCTCCTTAATTGCTTGTGGAGTTGGAAATGTATAATATTCTTCTCCCTTATACTCTATTTTTTCTCCCCAGTTTTCACATATTTTTTTAACAGTCTTCTTTATTGAAGGAATACTATTTCTAGCAGAAATAATAAAGCTTATTAGCATTTCAAAAGGATCTTGATTTAAAATTCTTATACCATATCCAAATTCCACACTTTTTCTTAAAATTTCATCCTTAGATAATTCATTTTTAATATCATCATAACTTCTTTCTAAATCAAAATATTTTAACCAAATATTATTAAAATCTTCCTCATTAGAATTATAAATTATTACTTCATCATCATTTTGAAGAACTTCTATTACTCTTCCAAAAGCTACTACTATATAATTTTCATCTGTTATCTTATCCCATCTAAAGCATTGTCCACACTCTAGTATTTGTTTAATATTAAAGTTTTTTGCACCTTCAATAATAACTTTATCATCTTCAAACTTAACATTTTTAAAATCCATTTTTTCACCTCGTATTATTCAATATATTATTTATCCCCTAAATTTTAACAAACTATTCCTTAATTATCTGAGATTAATTATATCATAACAGCATAAAATATCATATTTATTGTTCCTTTGAAGATTCTAATTTTATTAAAAGCAAAGAGAGGCTGTTGCCCTTTACTGCAACAGCCTCTCTTTGTAATATATATCTTAATTTTAATAAGTGTAAAAACCTCTTCCTGTTTTTCTTCCAAGATATCCAGCTCTAACATATTTTCTTAAAAGACTGCTTGCTCTATACTTACTATCTCCAGTTTCATTATATAAAACATCCATAATAGCTAAGCAAACATCTAATCCTATAAGATCTCCTAATGCTAAAGGTCCCATTGGATGATTTGCACCATACTTCATGGCAGTATCTATATCTTCAACTGATGCTATTCCTTCTTGAAGTATAAATGATGCTTCATTAACCATTGGAATAAGTATTCTGTTAACTACAAATCCTGGAGCTTCCGCAACTTCTACTGGTTCTTTACCAATTGCAACGGAAAGTTCTTTTATTGCATCAAAAGTTTCATTTGATGTTGCCATTCCTCTAATTATTTCAACTAGCTTCATTACTGGAGCTGGATTGAAAAAGTGCATTCCTATTACCTTATCTGGTCTCTTTGTTGCTGATGCAACTTCTGTTATTGATAAAGATGATGTATTAGATGCTAAAATAGTAGATTCCTTACAAATTCCATCTAATTCAGCAAATATACTCTTCTTAATTTCCATATTTTCTACAGCTGCTTCTATTACTAAATCACAATCTTCAGCAAGTGCTAAATCTGTAGTTCCACTAATTCTAGAAAGAATAGCTTCCTTGTCTTCTTCACTAATCTTTCCTTTAGAAACTAATTTAGATAAACCCTTGTTTATTCCATTAATTCCTCTTTCAACAAATTCATCCTTTATATCTCTTACTATTACTTCATAACCTTTTTGTGCAAAAGCTTGAACTATTCCAGCGCCCATAGTACCAGCGCCAATTACAAAAATCTTTTCCATTTTCAAAACCCTCCTATTTTTCAATGCATAATTGGTAATTGATAATTAATAATTATTGTAATAATTATTAATTTTATAACTCAGCTTATCTGAGTTATTTTCCCAATTACCTATTATGCATTATACATTATCAATTGTTATTAGTTTTCTTTTAGTTCCTTTACTTGAGCTGTCATTTCTGGTACAACTTTTAGTAAATCACCAACTATTGCATAATCTGCAGTTTTCATTATTGGAGCTGCTGAATCCTTATTAATAGCTATTATCATATCTGAATCTTGCATACCAGCTACGTGTTGAATAGCTCCTGATATACCACATGCTATATAAATAGTAGGTCTTACTGTCTTACCAGTTTGTCCAACTTGATAATCTCTTTCTATCCATCCATTTTCTACAGCTGCTCTTGATCCTGCTACTGTTCCACCTAAAGCTTCTGCTAGTTCCTCTAAAATCGCAAAATTTTCTTTTGAGCCAACTCCTCTACCACCTGATACTATGAAGTTTGCTTCACTTATGTCTACTATTTCCTTTGTTTCTTTTACTATTTCAACTATTTTAGTTCTTATATCTGAATCTTCTAATTTAACTTCTACTTCTTCAACTGTGAAGTTTCTTTCTTCATCTGGAAGTTTAGAGAATACTCCTGGTCTTACTGTTGCCATTTGTGGTCTATGATCTGGGCAAGCAATTGTTGCCATTAAGTTTCCACCAAATGCTGGTCTTGTAGCAAGTAAATCTGCTTTTTCTACATCAACATCTAAAACTGTACAGTCAGCAGTTAAACCTGTAGTTAATCTTGCTGCAACCCTTGGACCTAAATCTCTTCCAATAAATGTTGCACCTATAAGCACTATACCAGGTTTTCTTTCATTAGCCAAATCGCATATTATCTTAGTATATCCATCAGTAGTGTAGTGTTGTAATAAACTACTTTCAGCTACTAAAACTTCATCAGCTCCATGTCTTCCTAATGTATCAGCTAAAGCTTTTACATTATTACCTAATAATAATGCTGTTAATTTTACGCCTAATTTATCTGCAATCTTTCTACCTTCACCAAGTAATTCAAGAGAAACCTTTTGAAGTTCTCCTTCTCTTTGCTCAGCAAATACCCAAACACCTTTGTAATCTGCCATACTCATCTTTAATTACCTCCCATATATCTTAGATGTAGTGCTTTTCCTTTAATTTTCCTAATACATATTTTACAGCTTCATTAGGAGCTTCATTTATTAATTCACCAGCTCCCTTAGTTTCTTTAGTCATTGTTTTCTTAACCTTCGTTGGAGAACCCTTAAGTCCTAAATCTTCTTTATTTACTTCAATATCATCCGCTGACCATATTTGAATTTCTTTATTTGCTGTTTCAAATATATATTTAACATTCATGTATCTTGGTTCATTTAATTCTTTTATAGCTGTTAAAAGAACTGGAGCATTAACCTTAATTAATTCATATCCATCTTCTAATGCTCTATTTATTAATAAACCATCCTCTTCTACCTTTACATCTTGTACATATGTTACTTGAGGTATATTTAAATGTTCTGCAATTTCTGGTCCAACTTGAGCTGTATCTCCATCGATAGCCTGTCTTCCAGCAAATACTATATCATATTCTAATTTTTTTAACGCACCTGCTAAAGTTTTAGAAGTTGCTAATGTATCAGCTCCAGCAAAAGCTCTATCTGTTATAAGTATTGCTTCATCAGCACCCATACATAAAGCTTCTCTCAAAGCATTTTGTGCTTGAGGAGGCCCCATGCTTATAACTGTAACCTTTCCTCCTACATTATCCTTTATAGTTAATGCAGCTTCTAATGCATTTTTATCTTCTGGATTTATTATTGATGGTACACCATCTCTTATAAGTGTTCCTGTTTTTGGGTCAATCTTAACAGCTGCTGTATCTGGAACTTGTTTTAAACAAACTACTATATTCATTTATAAATCCTCCCCTTATCTTAAAGCGCTTCCTGAAATAACCATCTTTTGAACTTCAGAAGTTCCTTCATATATTTCAGTAATCTTAGCATCTCTCATCATTCTTTCAACTGGATATTCCTTAGTATATCCATATCCACCAAAGATTTGAACAGCCTTAGTAGTAACATCCATTGCTACTTCTGCCGCATAAAGCTTAGCTCTTGCTGCATCTACTGAATATGGAAGCTTATTATCTTTTAACCAAGCAGCTTTATAAACTAAATGTCTAGCAGCTTCAATTTTTGTATCCATTTCAGCAATCATCCATTGTAATCCTTGGAATGCAGCTAACGGTCTTCCAAATTGTTTTCTTTCCTTCATATAGTTAACAGCTTCTTCAAAAGCTCCTTCTGCTATTCCTAAAGCTTGAGAGGCTATACCAATTCTTCCTCCATCTAGAGTTTTCATTGCAATTCCAAATCCTTTTCCTTCTTGTCCTACTAAATTTTCTTTAGGAACTATACAATTACTCATTACTAATTCTGTAGTTGAAGATCCTCTAATACCAAGCTTGTCTTCCTTCTTTCCAACTGAGAAACCTTCAAAATCCTTTTCAACTATAAATGCTGAAATACCTTTTGTTCCTTTACTCTTATCTGTCATTGCAAATATAACAAATATATCAGCAACTCCACCGTTAGTGATAAATATCTTTGATCCGTTTAATATATAATTATCTCCATCAGCAACAGCAACAGTTTGTTGTCCTGCAGCATCTGTACCAGCCCCTGGTTCAGTTAATCCAAAAGCGCCTAACTTTCTACCGCTTGCTAATTCTGTTAAATACTTTTCTTTTTGCCCCTTAGTTCCAAATTGTTCTATTAAAGAAGCACAAAGTGAAGTATGAGCTGAAACTATAACCCCTGTAGTTGCACATACTTTTGATAATTCTTCTACTGCTATTATATATGAAAGAGTATCTCCACCAGCTCCACCATATTCCTTTGAAAATGGAATTCCTAACATTCCAAGCTTAGCCATCTTTTCAACATTTTCCATAGGAAATCTCTCTGTTTCATCAATTTCAGCGGCTATTGGTTTAACTTCATTTACAGCGAATTCTCTAACCATTTTTTTTACTAATTCTTGTTCTCTAGTTAATTGAAAATTCATTAATTATACCTCCTCGATATTGCACCCTTATCTTGAAATTTAGTTAAATTTCAAATTTTAAATTTTATAACTATTTTATATATTTTATTTTTTCAGACTATTTATTAGAAAAATTTTTATTTCTTTTTTCTATAAATGCTGTCATACCTTCTTTTTGATCTTCAGTTGAAAAACATTTTCCAAAATCAGTTGCTTCAATTTCAATAGCCTTATCTATATTTACTTGCATTCCCCTATTTATAGCATCTTTACATAGTTTAACTGCTATCGGTGCATTAGCTATTATTGCATTTGCCATTGCCTTAGCTTCATCCATTAAATTTTCTAAAGGTACTACTTTATTTACTAATCCAATTCTTAAAGCTTCATCAGCCTTTATAATTGCACAAGTATAAATAAGTTCTTTTGCCTTCCCCTCTCCAACTAACCTAGGTAATCTTTGAGTTCCACCAAAACCAGGTGTTATTCCAAGTCCTGCTTCTGGTTGAGCAAACTTAGCCTTTTCTGAAGCTATTCTAATATCACAAGCCATAGCTAATTCACAGCCACCCCCAAGTGCAAATCCTGACACTGCTGCAATAACAGGCTTCTCTAATTTTTCTAATCTTCTGAAAACTCCATTTCCCAAAAGACCAAAGTTTCTTCCTTCATCTTCTGATAAATCTTTCATTTCAGAAATATCAGCACCTGCAACAAATGCTTTTTCTCCAGCTCCTGTTAAAATTACGGCATAGATGTTGTTATCTTTTTCTAAATCATCTAATACTGCATCTAGGTCTTTTAATGTGTCTGAATTTAATGCATTTAATGCTTTAGGTCTATTGATAGTAACAACAGCTAAGTGTCCTTCTTTTTCAAGAATTATATTTTTTAATTCCATGATAAAGTCCTCCCTTTTAACCCTAATTATACTGATTATCTACATCTTTTAATATGTATTTAACCACAAGATAATTGTTAATCTTATAACAATTACATTAAAAAATAATTGAAGCACATGCTTCAATTATTATTATAAACTCTTAAATTTTCATTTGCAATAATTATTTCTAAATAAAACCAGTTCTTCAATCTGCTTACTGACTTTCATCTTTATCATGTAATAAGTAAATTAATGTTAATAAACTTTCTGATAAATGTACATTCTCTACAGTAACACCTTCTGGAACAGATAAATCAACTGGTGCAAAATTCCATATACCTGTAACTCCATTTTCTACTAGAGTATCACAAACTTTTTGTGCATTTATTCTTGGTACACATATTATTCCTATATCCACTACATTTTCTACTAGATATTTGTTTAATACATCAATATCTTTTATTTCAATATCTCTAATTCTCATGCCAATTAATTTTGGATTTGCATCAAATATAGCTTCAAGATTTAAACCTGATTGTGAAAATCTACTATAATTTGCAATCGCTTGACCTATATTACCAGCTCCAATAATTATTCCCTTATACTCTCTATTTAGTCCTAATATTAAACTTATTTGATTATAAAGGTCTTTAACATTATATCCATATCCTTGCTGTCCAAAATCTCCAAAGCAATTTAAATCTTGTCTTATTTGCGATGCTGTAAAACCTATTTTTTCTCCTAGTTCTTTTGAAGATATTCTATCAACATCATTTTTTAATAGTTCTTGTAAATATCTATGATACTTTGGCAATCTTTTGATTACGGCCATTGAAATATTCTTTTTTTTCTCCATAAAATTTTTCTCCTAATTTCCTTCTATTTTATATTAATAAAATTTATTCTTACTCATATTATTATTTTACCATTCTTTTTATAATTTTAAAACAATTTAAGTTATGTATTTAACAAAGTACTTATATTCTTTCTTAAAATATTTAGTTTTGTCAATATTATATTATTCCACTATTTAAATAATTTTATTTAAATTAAAATATTATCTATAATTTAATAAAAAATTAGACTTATGTATAACGTAGCAGATCCGTTATACATAAGTCTTAATTATACAAGGCTATTGCCTTGTAAACAAGATAGTGATCTTGTATGCTTCCCTTATGCCTGAATGTTCTCAACTTAAATAATTATATTTAAAATGATGAAATTTGTCAATAAAAATAATATTAGAAATTATTTCAAACACCTTGTGGAATTAATAACAGCGATTATAGTTACTCCAACATCTGCAAATACCGCTTCCCACATAGTTGCTATACCAAAAGCTCCTAGAAGTAATACTAATGCTTTTATTCCTAAAGAAAATATTATATTTTGCCATAATATTTTATTAGTTTTTCTTGCTACTTTTATTGCAGTAACTAATGCCTCTGGATTATCCTTCATTAAAACTACATCAGCTGCTTCAATTGCTGCATCTGATCCTATACCACCCATAGCAACTCCAATATCTGCCCTTGCTAATACTGGGGCATCATTTATTCCATCTCCAACAAATATAACTTTTCCTTCTGATTTATTATTTTTAATTATTTCTTCTACTTTTTCAACCTTATCTCCTGGTAATAATTCAGAATATACTTTATCTACTCCAACTAAGCTTGCTACCTTTTCTGCAACATTTTTATTATCACCTGTTAACATAACAGTTTTTGTAACGCCAACTCTCTTTAATCCTTCTATAGCCTTTTTTGAACCTTCTTTAATTTCATCTGAAATTACTATATTACCCTTATATTCATTATTCATTGCAACATGAACTATAGTTCCAATAGAATTTATCTTATTATAATTTATATTAAACTCTTCCATTAGTTTATAATTTCCAACTAATACTTCTGAACCTTCTAATGAAGCTTTAATTCCATGCCCTGAAATTTCTTCATAATCACTTAATTTTTTTGAATCTACTTCATTAGCATATTCCTTAATTATAGATTGAGCAATTGGGTGATTTGATAGACTTTCTGTAATAGCTGCTACTCTAACTAATTCTTCTTTAGATATATTTACATTATTAACTTCTGTTACTCTAAATACCCCCTTAGTTAAAGTTCCTGTTTTATCAAAGACTACTGTATCTATATCTTTTAATGATTCTAAATAATTTCCGCCTTTAACTAATATACCCTTTTTAGATGCACCACCTATTCCTGCAAATAATCCAAGAGGAATAGATACTACTAAGGCACATGGACAAGACACTACTAAGAAAATTAATGCTCTAGGTAACCATTCATAAAAACTTCCATCTCTTAATACTAGAGGAGGTATTATTGCTAAAGCAATTGCTGAAAATACAACTATTGGAGTATAATATCTTGCAAATTTAGTTATAAACTTTTCTGTTGGAGCCTTCTTATTAGAAGCATTTTCTACTAATTCTAATATTCTAGATACTGTTGACTCCTTAAAGTTTTTAGTTACTTTAATTTTTAAAACCCCGTTAGTATTTATAAATCCAGCTAAAATATCTTCTCCTTTTGATACTTCTCTAGGGACTGATTCTCCAGTAAGAGCTGAAGTGTCTACAAAACTACTTCCCTCTATAATTAACCCATCTAAAGGAACTCTTTCACCAGGCTTTACAAGTATTACTTCTTCTATATTAACAGTTTCAGGGTTGACTTTTTCTTCTTTTCCATTTCTTATTACATTTGCATACTCCGCTCTAATATTCATAAGAGAGGTTATTGATTTTCTTGATCTATTAACAGCGTAGGATTGGAATAACTCTCCTATTTCATAAAATAACATTACTGCTACACCCTCTGGATATTCCTGAATAAAGAAAGCACCTAAAGTTGCTACAGTCATTAAGAAGTTTTCATCAAAAATTTCTCCTCTTAGTATATTTTTAACTGCTGTTAAAATTACATTACCACCTATTAATAGATAACTTACTACAAATAATGCTACTTTAATTACTGAATCATCTTTTAACAATATTGCTATTACAAAAATTATAGCTCCAATTATTAGCCTTAAATTTTCTTTTAAAGTAATTGGCTCACTATGTGAGTGATTATGAGAATGTTCATGACTATTCCCTTCATGAGAAGTATGTCCATGATTTTCATGTGAATCATGATGGTGATTTTTATGTCCATCCCCTTCTCCAACTGAACATACTCCACTGGTACATCTATTTAAATTTTCTACATTAATATTTCTTTCATCTTTATTATAAACTTTAACTTCTGGTTCCAATTTATTTATAATATCTTTTGCTTCAAGTATTATATCATTTTCTTCTTTACTACCATCTGTTTCAATTAATAATGTAGACGTAGTAAAGTTTAAATTGGCTTCTTTTACTCCCTCTAAATTATTTACTCTAGTTTCAATTTTATTTGCACAATTAGCACAAGTTAATCCTGATAATATTAGTCTAATTTCTTTTTTATCCATACCTATCACCACTCTCCTACTCCAATATATGCTTGAATCCTTCATTGAAGATGTGCTTTATATGATCATCTGCCAATGAATAATATATAACTTTTCCATCTCTTCTGAATTTAACTAATCTATTTCCTTTTAATACCCTAAGTTGATGAGAAATTGCTGATTGAGTCATGTCTAATAAGGCTGCTAAATCACATACACATAATTCCTCTTGAAATAAAGCATGTAATATCTTTATTCTAGTGGAATCACTAAAAGCTTTAAAAAGATCTGCTAAATCATATAAATTTTCTTCTTTAGGTAAATTTTCTTTTACCCTTTCAACAACATCCTTATGAATTATGGTGCAATTACAACTTTCCAATTTATTTTCTCCCATAACTTTTCCTCCATCTTACTTTTACATATGAATAATTGTTCATATGTTTCTTTAATATTATTATATGCTTGCTTTCCTACTTTTGTCAACGATATAAAAAAATATTGATACTATTATTAGTTGTTTTTTAAATTAAAATTATGCACAAAAAACATTGCTTAAAAAAGTAAAAAAGGCATTACATAATTACTAATTTAACTATGTAATGCCTTTTTCTATACAAGTATAGAAATATACTCTTTTAACTTTTGATTCATAATCACTTCATCTAAAATTAAGTTTATTACACTATTACATATATGACTTGCATATATTAAATCCTTCTCATAAGAAATATTACCTTCGTATTCTTTTTGAAGATTTTCTATATATTTTCTTATATCTTCTGATTTTAAACTCGTATTAATATCTTGTCTTATTGTGCAAAGCTTAGCATATTTATTTAAGTCATTCTCATATAATACATGATCTTTTACAGCACCAGGGCTTTTAAATTCCCACCTTTGAAAATGTGGTACACAGAAGTAATCACATAAAAAGTGGCATATAACTCCTAATTCCTGATTAAACTTTCCTATTGAATATCTTATATAAATATCATCTAATGTTAAAGAAGATAAAAACTCTATCTTCTTTACTATCATATCAAAGCTCTCATCTATATAATGCTTTTTAAATTTATATTTAGATACTGAGTCTGGCTTTATGTTTCCCCATATAAAATGTCCACTTCTTATTAAAAAGCTTTTATTATCCTCTACATTTTCTATAAAAACATTAGCTAAAGCCTTGTGAGTATTCATCATCATAGCTTCCTCACCTCTCCTTTGTTTAATTTTGCTTTGCAAAATTAAAAATTGATAATGCACAATTGATAATAGATAATTAATGATGTTTTACTCCTCAAAACTTAAATTCATTTTGTGAGAAGCACCTTTTATTAAAAATCCTTTAGTATTTTTCCTTAATTATCCACTATGCATTACCAATTATAAATTATAAAAATGCTCACATTTTTATTCTATTACTTAAATATCTTAATTTTCCCATTATCGTTTAAGTTCTTCAGTATTATAACTATAATTGGTAATGCGAAAAGTCCCAAAAATCCAAATAATTTTACACCTACAAACATACATATCAACATAATTAAAGGATGTAATCCTATTTGTCCTCCTACTATCTTTGGTTCAAGAATATTTCTAATTACAGTTATAACTACGTAAAGTATTGTAAGTCCTATTCCAAGAGCTATGTTTCCCATAAATAATTCTATGAATATCCAAGGTATTACTATTCCTCCTGTTCCAAGGACAGGTAATATATCTACACATGCAATTATTAACGCTATAGAAATTGCATTTTCAACTTTTAATATAGATAGTCCTATAGACAACTCTATAAAAGTAATTGTTATTAAAATAGAATATGCTTTAATAAATTTAAATAATGTTCCAACTATATAATCCTTAACATCAAAGAAAATACTTCTCATCCTAGGTGAAAATTGGTTAGTAATAAAACTTGTAATATTTACATAATCCATGGCAAAAAAGAAGGATGATATAATTGAAAATATAACAACTATAAAAAAGTTAGGTACTAATGAAACTGCTGATGATACAAACGAAACTACACCTGATGATACACTAGATATAATCGAAGATAAAGATTCTGTAAAAGAAGACATCATTTCATTAATAGCTTGAATCAATGTTGGATCTAACTTAACTAACAAGTCTTCCACATTATTAGTTAGTTGATATATTAACGGTTCTATGTTAACTCTATATATACTTGGAAGTCTAATGAATACTTCTTTTAGAGCAATAAATATTTTAATTATAATTAATGTAAATAATGCTCCAACAGTTGCATAAAAAATTAATACAGTAAATCCTGCAACTACCTTCCTATTTATTTTAAGCTTTTTAGTAATAAAATTAATTAATGGCTTTAATATAAATGCTATTCCAAAACCAACTACAAAAGGTAGAAACCATCCTAGTGCATATCTAATAGTTATATATATTATTGCTCCAATTATTAATAAATATATAGTATTTATTATAAACTCTCTTTTCTTTTCAACACCCATAGCCTTCTCTCCTTGATTTTTTATTTGATTATACACCAAAAAGCATTTAATTTAAATTTATAAACAAAATCTTTATTTAAAATTCAGAATTTGATATAAGGAAAAAATAAAATTGTATATAATTAAGATTAAAATCAAAATTATATACAATTTAAACTAATCCCAATTCATAGACATAAAACTATCAATTCTTTCATTATTACATTTAGGGCAATTGCTATTTAAAACCTCTTCTAAATTAACTGGTATATAATTTCCTTCGCAAACATGACATTTATTTTCTAAATTAAATGTCTTATATTCATCATAATGTATTTCAATATAATTAATTGTTGATAAATCTCCACATCTATCACATTTTCCATAGGAATCATGATAATTTATTTCTTTAATAATACCCTTACTTAAAATATAATCTATATATTCATTATCATTTTTATTGAGTCTTTTTCTAAAACCTTCAAAATCTTTAGTTCTATTACCTAGTCCTTCAAATAATGTAGTACTATAACCACATTTTTTGCATTGAATGCTAATTCCT
This sequence comes from Clostridium nigeriense, assembly GCF_050585265.1. Classification (GTDB taxonomy): domain Bacteria; phylum Bacillota; class Clostridia; order Clostridiales; family Clostridiaceae; genus Clostridium; species Clostridium nigeriense_B. The sequence continues at coordinate 365,567 of NZ_JBNOOE010000001.1, forward strand.
TTACCCAAAGACACATCCTCCTCAATTTCTTATACTACTATAAATATATTTTATCATAATTTATATAGAATATGTTTACATAAAAAAGTACTTCTATATAATTTCCTAAATATTGAAAAAGTATTTCTACAATAATTAGTTTAAATAGTAAAAAATAGGCTGCAACTTAAGTAAATAACTTAAATTACAACCTACTGTTGCTCAATGTCAATATAATTTAAAATTTATATAACTAAATCCTTATAATTTTTAATAAAGTCATTAAACTTTGAAAGAATACTTTTCACTCCATCTTCAACATCACTTTCAATATTTAAAACAAATACAGGTTCATGTAAAGACAATCTGAATAAAAACCATCCACTTTCATTATTACAGTTTATTTTTATGCCTTCATAATTTTTAGGTTCTATACTCCAGCCATCAATTTTAGAAACATATCCTTTTAAATCTTCTATAACACTTTCACCATATTTTCTAAAATCATCACAATTAATTTTAATCCTTTTCTCATCACTTTCAAGAGCATGCTTTAAATCCTTTATTAAATCATCTATATCTTTATTTTCCTTTTTTAATCTTGACATTTCTATAAGGATTTTTACAACTATATATGCACCATCATCTAAGAAAAAGTTTTCTCTTAAGGCTGCATGTCCTGATGTTTCTATTGCTAAGGGACAATTAATTCCTTCTTCATTTAACCTCTTAGCTTCATTTATAACATTTTTATAACCTCTTTTAAATCTATGATGGACACAATTCATATTTGTTATAAACTCTGTTAATCCTGTAGAAGTTATAGAATCAGTAACTATTGTTATATCCTTATCATTGCCTTTATTTTCTCTTACAAGTATAGATGATATCAATGCTATAAGTGCATTTTTATTTATCTCTTCACCAGTTCTAGAAACCACTGCGGCTCTATCTACATCAGTATCAAAAATTATTCCTAAATCTGCTTTTGAATTTAATACTGCTTTTTTTATAGACTCCATAGCTTCTTCATTTTCTGGATTAGGTATATGGTTAGGAAAAGTTCCATCTGGTTCAAGGAATTGACTTCCTTCTATATTAGCACCAAGAGGCTTTAAAACCTTCTCTGCAAAGAATCCCCCAGCTCCATTTCCTGCATCAACTATTACTTTACATCCTTCTAAAGGTTTTTTATTATTTACCTCTTTTATCACTTTATTAACTAATAAAGAAGAGTAATCTTCTATTAATGGAACTTCTTCAACTTTCCCTTTTATATCAGAGAATATAGGATTTTCTACCTCATTAGCTAAAGCTAGTATTTCATCAATGTCTCCTACTTCACATCCACCTTGTGAAGTAAAAAATTTTACTCCATTATAATAATAAGGAAGATGACTTGCTGTAATCATTATAGCCCCATCACAACTATATTTTTCTAAAATTGTTGTCATAAACATTGATGGAGTCGTACTAATTCCACAGTCATATACAAATATTCCATCCATAGTTAAAACTTCTTTTAATGTTTCTTTTAGTTTTGGACCCGATAATCTAGAATCCATACCTATTGCTACTTTTAGATTAGTTTTATTATTAGTCTTATTTTTTAACCATTTTGAAAAGCCATATCCAATTAATGATATAATTTCACAAGTTAAAGATATCTTATGTTCTTCTGTTTCTATAGCTATTCCTCTTATGTCTGTACCACTTTTCAGATTTTTCAATGAAACCTTTATATCATTCTCTAAATTACTTGAATTTATAATCATGGCTACCTCCCTTGGAAATTTCTAATAAATAGACTTAACTTCTTCCACTATTTTATTAACTGTTAGTCCGTAATATTCCAATAAAGCTTCTGGAGTTCCTGATTGACCAAACATATCACTAATTCCTATTCTTTTAAGTTTAGTTGGACATTGTTCAGATAATACTTCAGCAACTGCTGAACCTAATCCGCCTATTATACTATGTTCTTCTGCTGTAACTACCTTACCTATCTTATTTGCTAAACTTACTATAAGATCAGTATCTAATGGTTTTATAGTTGATATATTTACTACAGTTGCCTCTATATTTTCTTTACTTAAGATTTCTGCCGCTTCTAATGATTTTGATACCATTATTCCTGTTGCTACTATAAGTACATCTTTTCCTTCTCTTAGTACTTCACCCTTACCTATTTTAAATTCATAATCTTCATTATGAATTACTGGTGTAGCTGCTCTTCCAAATCTTATGTACATTGGTCCATAATACTCTACAGCTGCATGCACTGCTTTTTTTGCCTCTACTGCATCTGCTGGATTTATTACTACCATATTAGGTATACCTCTCATTAAAGATATATCTTCTATAGCTTGGTGACTTCCTCCATCTTCTCCTACTGTTACTCCTGCATGAGTTACTGCTATTTTTACATTTAAATTAGGATAAGCTACCGAATTTCTTATTTGCTCAAATGCTCTTCCTGCTCCAAACATAGCAAAAGTTGTTGCAAATGGGATCTTTCCACAAGTAGCTAAACCTGCTGCTGTTCCTATCATATCAGCTTCTGATATTCCCATATCAAAGAATCTTTCCGGTGCTACTTTCTTAAATTCTATACTTTTTGTTGCTTTTGCAAGGTCTGCATCTAAAACTACTACATTTTCATTTGATACTAACTCTTTTAAGGCTTCTCCGTAAGCTTCTCTTGTTGCTATATTCATTATTATTTTTCTCCTTTCAAATCATTTAAAGCTCTTATTTTTTGTTCTTCATTTGGTGCTGTTCCATGCCAAGCTGCTTGATTTTCCATAAAGGAAACTCCTTTTCCTTTAGTAGTTTTAGATATTATTGCTGTTGGTTTACCCTTAACTTCCTTAGCCTTATCTAAAGCATCCTTTATTTCTTCTAAATTATGTCCATCTATAACTAATACATTCCATCCAAAAGCTTCAAATTTCTTATCTACTGGATTTACATTCATAACTTCTTCATTAGATCCATCTATTTGCAATCCATTTAAGTCTACGAAAGCCACTAAATTATCTAACCTATAATGAGATGTACTCATTGCAGCTTCCCAAATTTGTCCTTCTTGTAGCTCTCCATCTCCTATTATTGTGTATACTCTATAATTTTTTTTATCTAATTTTCCTGATAAAGCTATTCCATTAGCTACTGAAAGTCCCTGTCCTAAAGATCCCGTTGACATATCTACGCCCAAAGTTTTTTTCATATCAGGATGTCCTTGAAGTTTTGAACCAAATTTTCTTAAAGATTTAAGCTCTTCTTTTGAAAAATATCCTCTTTCCGCTAAAGTTGAATATAATGCTGGCGCTGCATGACCTTTTGATAAAATAAGTCTATCTCTGTCTTCCCACTTAGGTTCATCTGACTTTATATTCATTTCTTCAAAATATAGTACTGTTAATATATCTACTATTGATAATGATCCACCAGGGTGTCCTGACTTTGCTTCTGCTAGCATTTCTACTATATCTATTCTTATAGATTGAGCTATATTTTCTAGTTTTTCAATATTCAACATTTTTTCCTCCCTTTATTTAATAAGAGCCATTTTTAAATGGCTCTTACTTTTATTTTTTTCTTGTATTTACAATAATCTCACGAATTTTCATAGCATTTTGTGCTATATCATCTACACTACCATTAGTTAATAATCCACCAAATCCACATACATCAACACCATTTTCTATCCATGTATGTAAGTTATCAAGATTAATTCCACCACTTGCTAAAATTGGCATATCAGGTATTGGTGTCTTAAATACCTTCACTAATTTAGGACCATAAAAATCTGATATTGGAAATGCCTTAATAAATGCAGCTCCTAAACTTAATGCATCTACTGCTTCAGTTAATGATGTACATCCTGGAGCATAAGGAATTTGATATCTGTTACAAACTTTTGCTACATCTTCATTATAAGTTGGTGCAATAATAAACTGAGCACCATGTAAAATTGCATGACGAGCTGTTTCACTATCTAAAACTGTTCCAGCTCCTACACAAAGTTCTTTTCCATACTTATTGCTAAGACCTTGAATCATTTCCCCAGCGCTGTTCAATGTATAACTCATTTCCATAACTGGTATGCCGCCCTTTATACACCCATCAGCTATCTCACATGCACGTTCAAATGTTTCTGCTCTCACAATTGCAAGTGCTCCACAGTCTACAATTTTCTTTGTTATATCTACCTTTTTCATATAATTCACCTCAATATTTATTAAATGGCTTTTTTACTATACACTATAGATTAATTTATATATCTTCCTATAGGTCCTTATTAAATTCTTTCTTGTAATTTTCAACCACTTTTTTAATTTCCTCAAGAACCTCACCTGTTGGTTGAGTCACAGGAAATCTTGCAGGCCCAACATCAATTCCATTTAAAACAACAGCTTTCTTAATAACTGATGGAATTGTTCCAAGTTTTAATATACGACGAAGCTCTTCAATACTATTTTGTGCTTTTTGAGCTGCTTCTAAATCTCCCTTGATAAAATTATCATAAATAGCAATATCAATACCTGCTAAGAAGTTTGCTGTTGCAGCAACAGCACCATGTCCACCAGCTTTCAAAATATCTAGAATAAGTGAATCCGATCCTGAAAATACACTAAAATCTTCTCCTTTAGTTACTTCAAGATAAGCTTTCATATTATCTAACTTACCACTGCTATCTTTAATTCCAACAATATTCTTTACCTTAGCCAATTCACGTACTGATTCAGGTTCAATATTAATACCTGTCTTGCCTGGCATATTATACATCATAATTGGTAAATTAACCGATTCAGCAATAGCTTTATAGTGTGCAATTAATTCATTTTGTGTTGGTGGTACAAAGTATGGTGTAATAATTGATAAGGCACTTGCCCCAATTTCCTCCATCCTTTTAGATAAATTAATTACTTCACGAGTTGAGTTCCCACCTGTTCCAACAAAAACTGGTACTCTATTATTAGTATGTTTAACAACAATTTTAGCAAATTCAACTTTCTCATCATCTGTTAGTACATGACATTCGCCATTTGTTCCTAAAATAAATAATCCTGAAACACCCTTATTAATTAAATAATCAATTAATTCACATGTTGCTTTTGGATTAATATTTTGATTTTCATCAAGTGGTGTTATCATTGCGCATATAAGTCCTTTATATTTCACAAAATTACCTTCCTTCTCTAATAGACTTTCCTAGACTTCCACCTGGATGCCACTTATAATACTGAGATAAATCAAGATCTTTAGCATATTGTAATGAAATGCTTAAAGCCTGTAATACTATAGTCTCAGCAATAATTGAAGCTCTAGGCGCTTTATTTAGGCAACCGCCTTCATTTTTAACTCCTGCAAATAAGAATACGTCAGAAGCATGACTTAACCACGAATCAGCATTACCACTAACTCCAATTATCTTTGCTCCATTTCCCTTCAATGTTTCAACTGTTGCTTTTAACTCTTGAGTTTCTCCACTATTTGATATTGCAATAACTACATCTCCCTCAACTACTTGCCCGCTTGATCCATGAACTGCTTCAGTTCCATGTAATGTATATGCTGGTGTTCCAGTAGATGAAAGTAATGAAGAAACATATCCAGATACATGTCCTGGTTTACCAATACCTGTCACATGTACACGACCATTTTTCTTTTCTGATTCTAAAATTAATTCACAAGCTTTATTTATAGCTTCTTCATCTATTGATTTAATAAATGTTGTTACTTCATTAGATATGCTATCTAAAAATATACTTAATTTACTATCCATAATATTCCATCCTCCTTAAAATTATAAGAGTCATACTTATGACTCTTATAATATTTATATCTCTTAAATAGGTTTTATAAATTGTAAAATTTGATGTAATATTGTTCCAACTACGTTATAGTCAATATTAGGGAAAGTAGCTCCATCTATACCAAGACCTCCATAAAGTGGGTATAGTATAGTTGGTAAGAATGCAAGTAATAATCCTACAACAAATGATCCAAGAATAGCTCCTCTCCATCCCCCTGAAGAGTTACCGAATACAGCTGCAGTACCACCTGAGAAGAAACATATATGAGCAGCTGGGATAATTACTACAGGGAATATACTTGGGAATGATGCCATTACACCTATTGCTAATAAACCTGCAGCATATGCTGAGATAAATCCTATAATAACTGCATTTGGAGCATATGGAAATACTGTTGGAACATCTAATGCTGGACGTGAACCTGGAATATATTTTTCTGAAATAATTACAAAGGCTGCAGTTATTTCAGCTAAGAACATACGAACACCTGTCATTAATACTGACATACCAGCTACAAATGTAAATGCTTGTACAAGAGGGAATACTAGCCAATGTGTTGATCCAGCAATTTCTTGAGTAAACTCTCTTCCTGCCTTTAATGTTGCAACATAAAATAAGATTAACATTACTATTGATAAACCCATTAAGAAATCTTTAAATATTGATAACCACTTAGGGAATTTAATAGATTCTGTTGTTTCATCTTTATGCTTTGAAAATATACGTCCAATATAACCAGATAAACCATATCCAATCATGTTAAAATGACCAATAGCTTGTTCATCACCACCAGTTAACTCACGCATAAATGGTTGACAGAATTGAGGTAATGCGGCAGACATGAATCCTAATATAGTTCCACCTACTAATATAGTAACTGTGTTATCAAATCCATGTGCTTTCATAATTAAAGTTAATACACAAGCAAAAAATAAGCTATGACCTGTTGTAAAGAAGATATTCTTAAATTTTGTAATACGTGCAAAAACTAAGTTTAATATAAATCCAAGAATTAATGTACAAGAAACTGCAAATCCATATGTATCTTGTGCAAGTGCAGTTGCTGCTTCTGGTGAAGCTATTACTCCTGTAATTCCAAAACCTTCTTGGAATAATTTATTAAAATTCTGTAAAGCACCTGTCATGGCAGATGCACCAATACCAAATACTAAGAAACCTATAAGTGTTTTTGAAGCTCCTGTAAATACTTCAACAGCTGACTTCTTTTGAAGTATTAGTCCTATACATGCAACTACTCCAAGTAAAACAGCCGGAGTACTTAATAAACTAATAATAAAATCCATAATCGTTTCCCCTTATTCTAATTAACTTTATTTTTCTTTTGAAGCAAGGAATTTTTCTAATGCTGTTTTAATTTCATTACGATCAACAATATTATTAATTCCAATTATATCGAATTTTAAATTCTTACCTTTTAATTCTTCAGCAACATCTACTAATGTTTCTACAGCATCTCCATTAAATCCATTTAAAGAATCTAAAGAACCGTGTTCTACTTGTATTGGAAAGTTATTTTCATTAATAACTTGTTGAGTTTTTATTTTTAACATTAAACTTGAGCCAACTCCTGCTCTACATGCGATTAATAATTTGTACATAATTAATTCCTCCAATTATACTTCATATTTTTTTATAAAATTAATAATTTCTTTAGGATCTTTAGCATTATCTAAAACTCTAAAGAATTCTTCATTTTCTAATAATTCAACTAACTCAGACATAGCTCTTAAATGACTGCTATTATCTATTGCACTTAGACAAAATACATACTTTACAGGATCATTTTCCTCATTTCCAAATTCAACTGGATTTTCTAATGTAGCTATTCCTATGGAAATATCCTTTGCTCCTGCTTCTGGTCTAGCATGTGGAAGTGCAACATGCTTTGTAATTACAATATATGGCCCAGATTCTTTTGCTGTATTAACCATAGCATCAACATACTCTTTAGTTACTTTATTATCTTCAACCAAAGCTGCTGCCGATTGTCTTATGGCATCTTCCCAATCTTTTGCTTTTACCTTTAATTTTATTAACCTTTCATTAGTTATTTCACTTAGCATAGGCCCATCTCCTTCATTAGATTTAAAATTCTCTATTTGTGTAAAATACGCTAACAATTCGCTTGAAAGCATACTTTCTGACGTTATTTTTGCATATTTCTTTATTATTCCAATAACCTCGTCTATTTTAGGTTGTCTTAAAAAAATATCACCTAATTGAATATATACTTCTCTTGTAATATTATATTTTTCTTTTGCTGTCATAACGGGACTAACTTTAATCACTGGTACATCTATGTCTAAACCCTCTGAGTTGTAATTTGTAGTAAATATAATATCTATATCTTTATTAAGCTTTTTCACTTCTGATAATTCCATAGGAGGTAGAAAATGTAGATCAGAGAATAAATTTGTAAGTTCCTTATATAATATAGCTGAACTTCCAACACCATTTGAACAAGCTATTACTGCAACTCTTTTTTTAAAATCATAAAAATCTTTTTTATCAGAAAAAATAGTTGCAAAATGCATTGTCAAATATGATATCTCTTCATCTTGAATTTCTTCTCCAAATAAATCACCAAAATCTTTCATTGCATTACTTACAATTTTGTAAACTAATCTATATTCCTCTTTTACCTTTTCGCAAATAGGATTATAAACAGGTAATTTAAATAAAAGTCTATAATAAGCTGGTCTAAAATGAGCATATATTTGTTTAAATATTTTTTCTTGGCTTACATAGTAAACCCCACTTAAATATCCAAACTTTTTCATAATTTTATTTACAATCTCTGAAATAGCAGCCCTATCTTCTGTATCCTCTTCATAATTTCCTACTGATATACCTAAAACCCAAGCGCTAATATACATTACATCATAAGACTTTATATTTTCTTTATTATCATATACTTCTAATAGTTCCTTAGAAAACTTGTATTCCTTCATTGAACTCATAGCTTTAACACTAGGAATATCTTCACATTCTGAATTATTCAAATCATCAGAATGCATTCTAGCTTTTATAAAAATAAATATGTATATAAATTCTGTTAATCTATCTTCTACAAAAGTAATTTGGTATTTTTCAACAAGCTTTAATATAACTTTTTTAGCTTCTTCAAACTGCTCTAATTTATATTCTTCAATAAAAATATCAAGTACTCTTGAACTATTCTCATTAGCTAAGGTTTCTATAATCTTTTTGATAAGAACTCTTCTAATTTCTATCTCAGATCCATTTAAGTAATATCCATTTATACGATTATTTTTAACTTCAATACCTTTTTCACTAAGATATGGAATTAAATCCTTAAAATCAAGATTTACAGTTGATCTACTTACTTTTAGAGAATCTATAAAATGATTAATTGAAATATCTCCTAAGTTAATAAAAAGCATTAAATACATATACAAAAGTCTTTCTGATTTACTAAAGTAATACGTATTCTTAGAATAATTATTTTCAAGAATCTCTTTAATTGCATTCTTTGTTTCTTTTCTAACAACAGTATCCTTATCAGTTTTTAGATATATAAGCGGTACATTTTTACTTTTAAGCATGTCATTAATTTTATCTATTCTGTAATTAATTTGCCTTTTTGATGAGTTAGATTCTTCTTGTAACCTATCTGCAGTAATTAATGTACTATTTAGTAAAATTTGAAGAATTGATACAATTTCTTTATCCACTTTTATTAATCCCTACTTTCTTATTAAGATTAATTTTTTCTTATATCTTTTAATCACCTCCTCAATACTTATTTTATTTCATAAGTTTATCGTTTTCAATTTCATTTAAGTTCAACTTTTGTTCCATATTAAAACAAAAATTGAATATATATTTAATCAGATTTAAAAATTGATTTTTAAACTTTATAATTTTCATTAATTTATCCCCACATATATCACAATTTCAACCTAAATTATACACTTTTTAACAAATATTTTCAATTATCGATTTTTTAATTATTTATCCCATTATTATCTAATTACCTTCAATAATTAAATTAAGGCTGTAACTTAAGCCTACACTTAAATTACAACCTTAATTTTTACAAACTATCATTTTCATTGATAATTTTATTTACATAAAATCTCCATACCTTCTATCATTAACTATATCATTTAATAAGTGCTTAATTTCTTGCTCCTTATTTTTATCCATGATTAAAATCACATCACCAGCATCTACAACTATTAAATCCTTTAATCCAAAGCCAATAATAAAATTTTTTTCTCCAAATATTGCACAGTTTTCACTTTCCTGAAGATATACATTATCGCTAACTTTATTATTTTTATCCTCTTCTAAATATCTACTTAAAGCTGAAAAACTTCCTATATCATCCCAAATAAAATCACTTTTTATAACATAGGCTTTTCTTGTTTTTTGCATAACACCAAAGTCTATAGATATTCCATCTATTAATGAGTATTGTTCATTAATAACCTCTTCCTCATTCTCTTCCCCTATATGCTTATAGATTTCCATTAAGGATTTATAAAGTTTAGGAAGATATTTTTCTATTTCCCTTAGTATTACATCAGCTCGCTTGACCCCCTTGCGATGCTTGTACACCTAGAATTTAATCTCTTCCAAGAGGCTAATAGACTCAATCTTTATGAAAAGTATTTTGATAAATCTTCTGCTCTTGGAGTCACATTAGAAGAATTTTATAATGCAATAAATATATTTCTTAGTGAAAATCCTAAATTAGAATTTGATGAAGGATATTTAAAACCACCTGACTTCATAAAATTTTGTGACCTTATACAAGTTCCACCTAAGAAGCTCTATGATAAATATTATAGATTTATACTTAGCAAAAACTTTTCAAAAATAATACTAAATTATAGATTGTCTTTTAACCTTAATCAAAAGGAATTTGCTAAACTTACAAGGCTTAGTCCAGTTACAATAGGATTAATTGAAAACAATAAAAAATATCCTACTAGAAAGCAATTTTCTCAATTAATGAATGTAATTAAATAGCCTTATATTTATTAAACAATTCAATAAAATTATTTATACTTCAAAACTTAACTCATTGACTATGTTTTATTTGAATGTTGGTAATTATTAATTTTTTAAAAAGGGGATATTATTCCCATTTATAGTGGAATTATATTCCACTATAAATGTATAATAAAAATATATATTATTACTCAATTGTATTATATTGAGTAATAAGTGCTTTTGTATATTCATTAATTTTAGGAGTGGATAAAAATGATTAAAAATAATATTAAGGCTCTATTAATTCATATAGTGATTAGCATATTCTCATTTATATTTTCAATGCTTTTTCATAATTCTTCTGCGAAGTGGGTATCTGAGGAAGCTGCTAATCAACATCATGTTGCTATGCTTAGAGTTTCTGTTTTAATTATTATAGTTTCATTATTTTTATACTATCATTTCAGTAGGAAGTTTTTAACCAATCAATTATCTATCATAAAAAACATCTTATCATTTAGTATAATTGGCTTAATAGGTATGGTACTATGGTTGACTGCATTTTATACTGATTTAACAAGTGGAACTCAAATTCTACTAAATTCAGAATTATGGCAGTGGTATAGTTTATATTATGGATACTGTATGTCCCTAGTTTATGAAATAACTGCCACTAATCCTTACATTATGCTTGTATTTGGCAGCTTGCCAATTATCGTTATGTGTCTTGGCGCAAAAAAGTCTAGCATTACAGAGACAAAACAATAGGTGGTTAGTTCAAAATATTAAACTATTACCAATTAAAAGTTAATAAATTATCTATCCATTTTTATACTTTTAATTATCAATATCAGTTTAAAACAGAGATAAATCATTAAATATTACAAGTAATTCTATATTTCAATAAAAAAAGAGAAAATATTTAAGTTAATTCCTTATCTATTTTCTTTTTCTTTTTAATATTTTACTTTAGGTAATTGAGTGGTTGTGGTATACCACAACCGCTCAATTACCTAATTTTTTAATTATAATTATTTTCTTTATCTATAATTGTAATAACTTCATCTACTTTATATTTTTTTATAATTTATTATCTGCTTTATAATATTCCTTTAACCTAATGAATATCTACTTGCTCTCATCTTGAAAGCTTTCGTTCCACCTTCCATTACGTTACAAATTTCTTCTCTAACTAGTTTTTCTTCTATTGTTCCAGATGTAAATATTTCTACATCTTTAGATTGAGAATTCATAGTAACTACTAATTCTGCATCTCCATTTACAGGAATATTAGCATTATGCGTAACAACTACTATTTGCCTTTTATTTTTACATATCTTAAGTCTTTCGACAACTAAATCTGTGATTAAGTGATTATCTAAATCATCTTCTGGTTGGTCTAATATAAGAGGGGTTGTCCCATCTGATAAAATAAAAGTTAACATTGCTGATGTTTTTTGTCCAGCAGATGCATTTACTAGTGATTTATATTCTGATGATAAATTTGGTTTATATTGTATCTGTATATCATCTTCTGGTAAAAGTAAATTTAAAGTAGCTATTTGCTCATCATTTAACTCTCTTAGCACATTATTGAACTTAGCTGTATATTCACTATTACCCTCTTTTGTATTTTTTATCTTTGTAATATCTTTTACTAATACTTTTAAATTTTTTTCAATATCTCCCTCAAAACATTTTTTAGCTATTTTCTCCACGTCTAAATCAAACTTATTAGGTCTTTGTATAATCTTTCTAAACTGTTCTATAAAATTATTATAATCTCTAAACTTTTTGAATTTTACTTTTATGTTAGTATCTGAAAGTAAGTTATCTATCTCTTTTTTTCTTAATTTATATATTTCATTCTTAACTTTAATATAATTATCCCTTAATACATTAAGCTCATTATATTTTTCAATAAGGGAATTCTCTATTTCTGTTAATCTTATCAATTCTTTTTTCTTATTTTTTTGTTTTTCTAACAAATCATTAATAGCCTTAACATCTATTCCTTCTGTTTTCAACAACAATATCCCCTTATTATATTCATTAGATATATTGCTATATTCACTATACCAGCTACTATCTTTTATATTCTGAATATAATCATTATTTAAAGACTCTATTTTTTCAATGAATTGTTTAAATTCTATTTTGTATTCATTAAATTTTTCCTTCTTATTATTCAATATACCTTTAATTTCATCCCTAAAAGTTTCATCAATATCATCACAATTTATAGGCTTCAAATTAAATTTTTCATAAATAGGCTTAATATTATTAATATTATTTTCTAATACCTTTTCAAATTCATCTAATACACTTTTCTGTTTATTAAAATGTTCATATTTTTTTAATATTTCATTAATTCCACTATCCCTATATAAATCAATTTTTTCTTCAATATCTTTTAAGTCTAATATAATCTTCGTCTTCATACTTACTTCTGTTTCAAGCTGCTTCACAAATGAATACTTTGTTTTATATTCAGACATATATTTATTAGCATTTAATTTTGGTTCATTAATTGAGCTGATTAACGAATCTATTTTTTCCCTAAGAATATTTGGATTTCTTGACAAATTATATATTTGTTTTTGGTTGTATATATCTATAGAAAATAAATCTTCTACACTAACATCATCTATCCCCTCATATATTTCCTTATCTTTATTATATTTTTCAATAGTTTTTTTACTTTTTCCATCACTCTTAAAGTCACTTGCCATGATTCTATATTTATTATTATTCTTAATTATTTCAACTATAACTTGAGTTGTTTCTCTCAATACTCCAGTATCACCATTTCCAATACTATAAAACCTCTTAAACTCGTGCGAAACTTCATCTGTTCCTATTCTTGTTTCTTCTGCAAATATTCCTGTTAAAAATCTAATAATTGTAGATTTTCCACTTCCCCTACCCCCTATAATAGTATTAAGATGCGGATTAAAATCAACTTCTAATTCTGCTTCTGATAATAACTCAATATCTTTAACAATAACTTTATTTATCCATACCTCTGGTAATAATTTGTTTTTCGAATCTATATTAAAATAATTTTTTATTCTAATTTCAGGAAATAAAAAAGCTTGCCTCAACCCTTCTAATGTAGGTTTTTCCCCCATCTTAATAAGAGAATACTCATTTCCAATTCCCCATAGTCCATGCTTAGAACTATCTTCCAATGAAGGATTATCTGAAAATGTAAGTATTCCTTTATTTTTACTTTTGCATAATTTTACACACTTTATATAACTATCGACCGTTTCTTTTGAAATACCATTATATTTTGCTTCTAAAATATTATGTAATTCATCCAAATTTACTGTATTTATATCACTTGTAATTAATTCTTTGTTTACCATCTGCACTACTCTAATATTATCTAAGTTTAAAAAATCATTTTGTGTTTGAAAACTAACTTCTGACAATCCACTGAAACAATCTATATGCGCTGGAATAACTATTGCTCCAGCTTTATCAGCCATTTGAGATATTTCAATAACACTTTTATTAGAATGAGCTGTTTGCTTACCAAACTCTCCTCTACTAATTCCTGAATCTCTTATAAAATCTTCAATATCAATAACTTTTGCTTCAGTATCAAATAAAATTAATAAGTGAACTTTACTATCACTACAAGTTATTTCTACTCCTGGAAAAACAAATATAGATTCCATTTTAGCAATATCCCTAATTTTGTCTATCCATTCTGCGGTATTATGGTCCGTTATAGCAATACACTCTAATCCCTTTTTCTTAACCTCCTCTATAAAGATTTCTGGTGTAACTCCATCATCTATAAAACATTTGCTGGCTGGTGTATGTAAATGTAAATCACACTTATACCATCTATTACCTTTATAATGTATTTTCATATGACCCCTCTTTTCCATTTTATTTGATTATATGCTAATCAATATTTTTTTTCTGACATATTATAAATTACAAATCCATTCTTATACCATAATCCCTAAGCCATTCTTTCCTTATTTCATAATCACTCATAACAGAAGCAACTAAATCCCAGAACAGCTGTGAATGATTCTTATAGTACATATGGCACATCTCATGCACCACAATATAATCTAAAGCCGTAGACTTTGCCATTGCACATCTCCAATTAAATAGAAGTTCATTATTTGATGTACAGCTAGCCCATCTTTTCTTCTGTTCCTTAACTTTAACATCACTTGGTTTTATATCAAAAAACTTCTGATAATACCTAATTCTTTTCCTTACTTGCTCTTCAGTCTTTTCTCTATACCAAGCTTCCATTGCTTCTTTAATAAGCTCATCATTTTTCTCCTTAACATAAACATGGAATTTCCCTCTGAAAAGTTTAACTTTTGCGTTATTCTGTAAAGTTTCATCTACATGTATTTGTAAGGAATAATTTCTTCCCAAATACATAAAAGATTCTCCATTTACAAACTCCCTATTAACTCTTTTAGCTTCTATGTTCCTAAATTCAAAAAGTTTTTGAACTATCCAACTGCCTTTTGACTTAACTAATTTTTTTATCTCTTCTTCTGAAGTTCCAACGGGAGCCACTACTAAAATATTGTTAGGTGGCTCTACTGAAAGACTTACTGTTTTTCTATTTCTAAATTCAACACTGAACTCTATATCTTTTGTTCCGTATTTTATCTTAAGTTTCATTTTTAACTCCATTTTTAATGAATTTATTTATTTTTCTACGATAAGAATCTATATCACTTCTTATATCCTGTATTTGTTTGTTATAAAAATTTTTCTTATCATCTATTTTCTCAATTTGCTCTTTTAATCTTTTCGCTTCCATATTATTTTTTAAAATGCGTTTATATCTACTACTAACACTTGAGTTCATATAATTACATCCACAGCTCTTGCACCAACTACATTTATACCATCCACACCTGATGCAAAACTCATCTGATGAACTTATATTTTCTTCACAACTAAAGCAATAATTTTTATAATTTTTATCTATCACTATCTCCTTAAACTGTTCAAAAAATTTTTCTCTAGTGATATTTAAATTCTCAATTTCTTTTTTCAAAGTACTAATTTCATAAACATTAAAAGATATATTAGCTTTTATATTTATAATTTCTTTTGATATCATATTAGAAAACCCTTTCAACCTAAACTAACTTTATTATTTTTACCTAATTTAAAACATCAAAATGTATCTTAGCCAAATTAAGCAATGGTTCCATTATTTTTTCTCTAACATCTCTAGATAACCTCTTAGCATATTTCTTAATTAACATAAGTTTTATAGCTCTTTGAATATCATTTGTCTTAGTGGGATTAGTAACCCAATCAATCATATAGTTGTCTTTAACTACATTTTTAACATCTTTAGCTATTTCTTTTGATAACTCTATGGTTTCATTACTTACATATGCTTCCTTATCTTCCTTTGCAACAAAATCTGCTTCTCCATCACTATCTTCGTCTAGATACTTTTTAACTATCTTAAAAAAAGCAAATTCTTTCTCATCAAGTCCTAAATTGCTAGCTTCATCTGTAGCACCTTGTTCTACATCATTATTTATAAACTCTTCAAGTCTTTTCTTTCTTTCAATCCAATTAATTTTAGTTTCTTCTAATATCTTCTGAAGTCTTTCCAATAATGATTCATAATAAGCTGGATTTTCTTTCATTTTAATATTTATAGTATGCTTTATAGCATGCTCCATAGCTGATGCCTTGGCTTCATCTGACTTTAATGTATTAATCTTAGACTTAAAGTCTTTTTCAAATAAAGTTATTGGAGCAATCCAGGCTTTAACTCCTAATGATGTTAAGTGATTTTCTATTATTTCTCTAACCTTTTCTCCACAGTCAGAGATATCTATTGAATCACTTGGATTAAATTTAGCTTTAGCTGCTGCTCTAATATATGAAAGCCATTTTAAATCATTTAATATATCTGTATCTACATGTCTAGGTAATAGACTCTCTACTGCTCCTGAGAATTTTTTATACATAAGTTCAAACTCTGCTCTTTTATCCTCTGGCTCAATTTTATTAACTAATGCATCTAAGTCATTTTTATTTATTCCTCTAAACATGCTCATTATAGCTTCTCTATAAGCTAGCATCTCATTATATAAATCATCTAATGAATCCATAGGCTTACCTAATTCCTCTTTATCAAATATAGCTAATGCTTCTTCAAGATAATTAGATATTCCATAGTAATCAACTACATATCCACATTGTTTTGTTATATTTCCTTTTTTCACTATGCTAGTCTCAAGTGTTGGTTCTACCTCTTTAGTATAAGTTCTATTTACCCTTGCTATTGCTTGTAATAAAGTATGTTCCTTTAATGGTCTATCGAGATACATGACTTGCTCAATTGGAGCATCAAATCCTGTTAATAACATATCTTTAACTATTAAAAAACTTAATTTATCTTTATTTAAGGGCTGTTTAAAGCGATTTATTAACTCATCTTGCTGTGCTTTTGTTGTAAAGTGCTTCTTTAAATGCACTGGGTCATTATTATTACCTGAGAATATTACCTTAGCTTCAAAGCCTTCTCCTAATATATTTTTCATATGCTTATTTAAAGCATTATAATACTTAACACAAGCCTCTCTTGATACACATACTATTTGAGCTTTAAATCCATTAGGAAGTATTTGTTCTTTATAATGATGTAGTAAATCTACTACTATATCATTTATTCTTCCTTCTGATTCTACAACTGCCCTTTTAGTAGCATATTTTTGTTTTATTGCCGTTTTTTCTTCATCACTTTTATCATCAAAAGCTTCGTCAAATAACTCTTCTAAAGATTCACCAACTACTTGCAAATCTGGTCTTCTTCCTTCATATACAATTTTAACTGTAGCTCCATCATCAACTGCTGATTTAATAGAATATTTATCTATATATTCTCCAAAAGTTCTTTTTGTTGATTTATCTTCTTTATCTATTGGAGTTCCTGTAAATCCAATAAACACAGCATTAGGTAACGCTATTCTCATATTTGATGCTGTATCTTTATATTGACTTCTATGAGCCTCATCTGCTAAAACAATAATATTTTGTTTTGTACTTAAAACAGGATACTCAACAGCATATTTTTGAATAGTCTTCTTACCATCAAATAATACTGCTTTCTCTTCAGTTTCATTTTGAAACTTCTGAATAGTTGTCATTATTATTTGTGGCTGTGGATTAGATAATAAACTTTTCATATATTCAATCTTATCTGCTCTAACTGGTGTCGTAATCTTTGATAAAGTTCTATTAAATGTTCCAAATATCTGCTTATCAAGGTCTATCCTATCTGTAACTACTACTATAGTAGAATCCTTTAACCCATTAGTTCGCTTAATCTTCCTTGCTAAAAATACCATAGTTAATGACTTACCTGAGCCTTGAGTATGCCAAACAACACCACCTCTAGAAAGCTTGTCTTTACCGTTTTCAATTCTATCTATAGCTTTATTAACTGCTCTAAATTGTTGATATCTACAAACCTTTTTAATAATGGCTCCATTATCAGCTTCAAAAACAATAAAGTTTCTCATTAAATCAAGTAAATTTTTCTTTTCTAAAAACCCTTGAATAAAAATATTTTGTCCACAATCCTTGTAATTTTCTATTTTCTCTTTCTTAAATGGATATGGGTCCTTCCATTGTAAATAATGATTATATCTTGAACTTATTGTTCCAACATAAGCATTATATCTATTTAAAATTCCAGTAAAAAAGTTACTGTAAAATAATCTTGGAGCTCCTTCTCCTAAAGCCTCATCTCTAACATTCATATATCTTCTTAATTGCTCAAAGGCTTGTTTCTTTCCAATACTTTCATTGTTTCCCTTTTCTAAAAAAGGAGACTTAGCTTCTAAAACAACTACTGGAATACCATTTATAAAAATAACTATGTCAGGAAAAATAGACTTTCCACTTAAAGTTTGAACTTCAAATTGGCGAACTACTAAAAAATCATTATTATAAGGCTCTTCCCAATCTATAAAATGTACAGTTTGATTCTTCTTTTGACCATTCCCATATAAGTCTTGCTTGACTGTAAATTTAAAATCCACAAGAGCATCATAAATTTTTTCATTTATCTCTAATAAGCCTGTTCCTAAATTATCAGCTCTACTAATATATTTTATTGATTTATCTAAATTATCTTCATCCATCCAAGGATTAAGTTTTTTCAATGCTACTCTTAATCTATCTACCAATACAACATCAGCTAAAGAATCCCTTGCTCCACTTTCAGGAGTCAATTCTTTTCCATGAATAAAATTGTATCCTAATTTATTCTCTAAATATTCAATAGCTGGTAGTTCTACTAAAGTTTCTTCATTTCCTAAGTACGACATTCCATTCCTCCTAACCTCTATAATCCCACTTTAATTATACACTATTTTACAATTATTAGCCTTATTTTGTAAACAAAAAAGCCATAGATTTCTCTATGACTCATTATTATTTATTTTCTTCATATTCTTTTCTAAGTTTTTTTACCTCATCTAATGATAAATCACACTTCTTAGCAATCATTTCATCATTTAATATATCCATTAAATTTTTAGCTATTTCTTTTTGTTTTTCTAATTGCCCTTCATTAAATATTTTTTGACCTAATGGTGACATACGTATCTTCCTCCCTAATTCATCACTAATTTCAACATTAAACTTTAATGCCAATGATAATAAAATAGTTTGACATTGAATTTTCACTTCTTTATCCTTAATATCTGTACTTAATTCTAGTGAAGATTCTATTACTTTATCTTTACTAATTTTACTATCCATCAATGGAGTAAATTCTAACCATGCAATATCAGTTAATGTAAGTTCTTTTCCTATTATTAATTTCTCTTTTACGTCATTTAATATCTTTTCCGCTGAAAAATTCCCCATATAAATTGGATTAAACCTATATTTAATAGAGCCATAATCCAATTCACTATTTACCTTTAAAATATCATTTGTATATATTACATATGTTTCAATTGGCTTTTTATATTGAGAAATTAAATGAGCATCATATAATTGAAATCTATATATGTCATCATTCTTCTTTGTGCTTTGAAACTCAAAATGTATAAGTTTTTCATCATCAACCTCATATATAAAGTCTACTGAAAGTCTATCTAACTGTATTTCCTTTATATCTCCTCTTAATGGTTTAAAACTCGTTCCTTTTATTCCAAAAATCTCTTTAACTCCATTTAATTGTTTAACAAATGCTTGTGAAAACACTGTGTCTTCTATCTTTAATTTATCCATATTATCTTCCTTATACTTATATATTTAATTATATAAAAATTGAAATTAAGTTTTCAAATATACTATCTTAATTATACACCATAACTTAATTAATTAATCACATTTTTAAATTCCAAAAAGCCACAGATTTCTCTGTGACTTTTATTATTAAATAAAATATAAACAATTTGTATCTATATTAGTTGGTATTAAATCTCTATTTCCATAAGTTGAACTTAAATCTGCATAATAAGTTGTTATTGGTAATCTTATTTTATTTATTGCTCCTACATGCATAAAAGTTAATTTATATGCATCCTCAACAATTTTTTCTATATCTAAAGACCCAAATACTCTTCTTATTCTTATTGGTTGTGCCATTCCCATTCCTTCATATGGTTTAGTTGTGCAAACATATGCTGAATCATCTTTATAATAGCATCTTCCCATAATTGTTTTCCATTCTTCACCTTTAGATATAGTTGCTATTCTTCTATTAATTCCTTTAGTTATCTCAATATAATCAAATTCTACCCCTAAATTATTCATAGTATTTTTTAAATTTTCAAGTTCTTCTCTACTTATTCCATCTCTATGAAATGTAATATGCTTTGGTTTACATCTATAAGTATTTTCATATGAATTTACAGCTTCAAAAACTATTTCTCTTAATGTTTCTAATTTTATCTTTTCACCACTTTGTGATGATGAAATAACTTTAGTTTTTAATACTCTTCCATCTTTACCTACAACCTGAATAACCCCAGCTTTATTAACCTTATTTTCTCTACTTACATCTAATCCTATAAAACAATCTGAATTTAATTTTTCATTTAAAATCCAAGGTTGTATACCACTTTTAGCATATACTCCTAATAATATATTTAAGAAAATACTGTCTTTATTTTTTTCAGTATAACTAAGAGTATCAAAGCCAATACACTGTGTTGGAGTCTCATTTCCACCACTGAATGTTTTCTTTATAATATTATAATACTTATTTAAATTTTCTTCACTTAAGATAACTATTGTTGTTTCATTATAATTAGATACTATTCTCTTTAGTTCATAACTAAAGATATCTTCATTATCCATTCTTATCTCTTTAAAATTAACTATATTATTAAGCTTGACTCTATTTAATGCTACTCCTAATTTACTAGAAAACTCTTCAAGTTCATCACCAAATTTAGATATCTTTTCTAAATTGATTTTACTTTTAGCTAATATTGGGTCTATAAAGTATTTTATTTCTATTTTTTTATTTTCATATACTCCAAAATTTTTAAGTCCATATAAAGGATATTTTTGAGCTCTAGCATTGCCAAATAATAAATCTGGTTGCTGTAAATCTTTAATTTTATATCCAATATTATCACACATCATGTTTTCCTTTTTAACATCAATATGCTCAATATTTTTAACTATATTTATAACTTCATTAACCATAAACTGCATCTTTTCATTTGTTTTTTGCTTAACTCTAGTATTGAAATCTCTAAGTATATTTTGGGGTAAATTCTCAAATCTACATACTTTCTTTAACCTACTTGGTATGTACGGAAATATAGTATTTTTATTATTTTTTACTAATACAGCCTTCATATCTTTTGGAAGTTTATTTACTATATAACTCTGGTTTTTATTTTCATAATAATCTACTATTGAGCAGCCCATATATTCATTTTCTTCACTTATAGTAAAAGGTGCTATACCAACATATTCATATGTTGAATTATAAAAATAATCCTTAACACTATCCCCTATTTTTATATTATTATTTTTTATTTCATACTCTAATGTATTAATATACTCAAAATTATGACTTATATCAAAACCTATAATTATATCTCCAGTACTTTCTACATTAATATCTAAGTTAAAATATCTATCTATTTTTATTCCCTTTTCATTATATACTGATTTATTAATATAAATTGAATCCTTAACTGCTTTATACTTGTTATTATCTATATTATCCTTTATTTCCTTTAATAATAATCTTTCTAGTATCTTTTTTTCATTACTTTCTAAATTAATAGCTCTTTTTTCTACATTAATATATTGTTCGCTTCCCCATTTTTCTATTTCTTTAAAAGAAGCAATATATTGTTCATAAAATACTATAGTAGAATTATTATTTAAATTAATTAATTCTTTAACTACATCATAATTTTCATTATGCCTTTTTTCAAAATCTCTAACCTTCATTTTGTATATATATATTTCTATACTTTTGCTATTAATACCATTTTTAAATTCAGTTATTACATTAAACTCTTTCATTAAATTCCCTCTTTTATATTTTTTATTATTTAATTCATAGTCATTTTAGTTAATTGATTAAGCATTCCATCTGGTAAAGTTGGACTTGAATCTCCTTTTAATAATCCAGTATCTGCTCTACTAAACAAAGCTTGTAGTACAATAGTTCTATCTTGTTCAGATATTTTTCCTTCGTTTATTAAAGATAAATAAACATATGTTAATTGATATCTCTCTTTAGCATCTCTAGATAAATGATATGAACTTAATGCTAACTTAACAAATAATCTTATTAAATATATTCCAATTGAAACTAGTAATGCTAAAATTAAAGTAGCTCTTAAACTTTGAAGATTAAAACTTTCCAAATTCACATTTAGTTGACTTGGTATATTATATAATATGAGCATTAAAAGCATCATCATAATTACTGAAGTAAATACCGCTATTCCAGTCCAAGTTTTCCCCTTTTTATTATACTCATTATATAACTTATCCCAGTAATCTATTGGAGCTTCTAATTTTAACTTTTCTTTATATGCTATCTCTAAATCTTTAAATGTATTAACCTTATCCTTTAGATAAGTTTCAACTTCACTTTTGATTTCATCTCTCCAATTACTAATATCGTCCGAAAAATCATTATATGATTGTACTAGATTTTGATGATACTCCTTAGATACTTTATATAAGTTATCATGAGTTTTTATTATTTTTCCTTTTACATCTAAAATACTTTCATCAAACTTATCTTCTAACTTAGTAAATGCTATCTCTTGATTTGTATATTTATAAGCTTCAAGTAATCCTTTAAAATATTCCTTATTTGAAATATTACTTAAGCTATTACTAATATTAAATATATACTCTATAGCTGCATTAGCATATTGATATGAAACACTATATTGTTCTAATATAAATTTCCCTATTTGAGTATCTGAAAAAACTAATGGATATCTATTATATCTAAGATTATTTAGCACTCTATTTAAATAATCTTCTGCATTATATTTATTATTTTGATTATAAGAATTAAAAAAATAATTTAAATCTGATTTTATACTATTAAAATAATTTCTTATCTCGGTTGCTTTTCCTTCATTGCACTGACTCCAAA
Organism: Clostridium nigeriense; assembly: GCF_050585265.1. Lineage (GTDB taxonomy): Bacteria > Bacillota > Clostridia > Clostridiales > Clostridiaceae > Clostridium > Clostridium nigeriense_B. Next base: position 388,979 of record NZ_JBNOOE010000001.1, read on the forward strand.
ACTCAACTTCTCCATCTATTAAATTCTTAAGCTGATTAATAGTAGTAATTTCTCTCTCTATTTTTTCTGGAAATAATAAAATTTTAGTATCCTTATTTTCTAGATATTTATCTATATTAATCTCTTTTTCCCCCATTATACCTCTCCTTTAACTTTAAACTCTAATTTTTCCTGTTAATAATTGTTGCATTAATCCTCTTTTAAGTTCTTCTAACTTTTCTTTCTTATTTTCATATTCTTCTATTCTTTTATCAACTTCTGATAATATTAAAGCTATTTCTTTTTGTTCTTGAATTCTTGGAACTGGAACTTTTAAAGCATTAATATTTGCTAAACTTAAAGTTTTTTGACTAGACCCAACAGTTACCTTTTCAATATTTCTTTTTATATACTCTGAACTTAATACATAAAATAAATATCTCTTATATAATTCTGTAGTAATAACCACAATATTTTGTCCTAAACATACCTTTTCCGAATCCTTTAAATAGCTTACTAATCCATAAGAACCAACTCTACTCATAATAATGTCCCCCTTTTGTGGCTCATATTTTCTAGTGAACTTTTTATACACCTCTTCACAAACCTTATTTGTTGATTTTGTATCAATTGCTTTTCCATTAACATCAATAACTCTAATCATTGAAAACCCACTTTCAGAGTATTCTGGAGTTTCATGCAAGGAATCAATTATATTAGCACAGTTACTTAATTTAACAACTTCCCACTCTTCAGGAATCGCTCCAATCTCTGTCTTTTTAAATTTTGTATGTCCAATTCCTTTAGTTAAAAGTTGTTGCATTAGTCCTTTTTTAAGTTCTTTATTTTTTTGAATAAGTTCATCTACATTATCTATTTGCTCATCTACAGTTGATAGAATTAAAGCTATTTTTTCTTGCTCTTTTAAGGGTGGTAAACATATCTTTAAATCTTTAATATTATTAGCATTTATATTAATATTTGAACTTCCTTGAGTTATTGCTTTCAATTGATTCAAGCAATAGTTAGATTCATAAAAATAACCAAAATATTTATTGTTAACGTTACTCGTATTAAATCGAAACCTTATTATATAAGAAGCAAATACTGCTTGTGGATAATCCTCTGTATCATATATTCCATATCTTCCAATTGCCCCACTCCTCGCAAATAAGAAATCACCTAACTCAACTTTGTATTGTTCGTATATGTCATCGTCTATTTCAATCCTTGGCATTTCCTTAAAATTTATTTTTTGATTTCTTAAGTCAGTAATTCTCATTAAATATGTACCATTATCATTGTAATCATTTTTAGCATAATACCCTTGTTTATGTTCTGTTGTAATATCTTTTACCAAATTTATATTCCACTCACTTGGTATCTCTCCAAATTCCGTCATCTTATATCCTTCTCTTACCTTCTTCACTAAATCACCACCTTACAGTACATCAAATCCAAGTTCTTTTAAATATCCATTAAGTTTTTCTTTAGTTTCTGCTTCTTTATTTTCAAGTTCTGATATTTCTTCTAAAACCTTTCTAATATCTACTTGCTCTTCTTCTTCAGTAGTATCAACATATCTACTTATATTTAAATTACAATCATTTTCTTTTATTATTTCAATATCCACAACAGACGCATACTTTTCCACATCTTCAAATGCATCAAAGGCTTTTACTATCTTTTCTATATCTTCATCTCTAAGTTTATTCTTATTTCCGTCCTTAACAAAATCGTTACTTCCATCTATAAATAGGATTTTTCCTTTTCTTTCTTCTGATTTAGCTTTATTTAAAACAAGTATAGCTGCTGGAATTCCTGTTCCGTAGAATATATTTTGTGGTATTCCTATTACTGCTTCAATTAAATCATCATTAATAAATCCTGCTCTTATTTTTCCTTCTGCTGAACCTCTAAATAATACTCCATGTGGCACTACTGATGCCATTTTTCCTTTCATGTTTAAGCTTGATAACATATGCTCAACAAAAGCTAAATCTCCATAAGATTTTGGTGGAATTCCATAATTAAATCTGTGGAAAGCATCACTTTGAGCTTCTTCAACTCCCCAGTTTTTTAATGAAAATGGTGGGTTAGCAAGCACTTTATCAAAAACCTTTAAAGCTCCACCTTCTGTATGTTTAGGTTCTCTTATAGTGTCACCTTTTTGTATATCTACGCCTTTTGCACCATGGAATAACATGTTCATTTTGCATATTGCCCATGTAGAAAGGTTTATTTCTTGACCAAAAAGACTTAAGTTCTTTGGATTTCCACCGTGCTTTTTTACATACTCTATACTTTGAATTAACATACCACCCGAACCACAAGTGGGGTCATAGATTCTATCACCTTCTTCTGGCTTTAATATATTAACTAATACCTTAACTACTTCTGTTGGAGTATAGAATTCTCCACCTTTTTTACCACCTTGGTCTGCAAATTGTTTAATTAAATATTGATAAGCATCTCCAAGCATATCATCTGATGCTAAGTTTGAATTTGCTAAATTTATCGTACTAAAAAGTATTAAAAGCTGAGATAGCTTCTTATCCGGCACCTTTTCCTTATCATTGTAGTTAGTTGTACTTAATACTCCTATAAGCTCTGAATTCTTAGGCTCATCTTCTATAGCTTTAAAAGCTTTATCTAATTCTGGTCCAATATTTAACGTTAAATCTTTAAGTTTTGACCATCTTGCTTGCTCTGGAACAAAGAAACTTTCATAAATAGATGGGTCTTCTAAAAGTTCTTGTATTTCATCTTCCTCTAAGCCATTTTCAATGAATTCTTGTTTTCTAATTTCTCTTTCTTCATCAAATTCGTCGTTTATTCTTTTTAAAAATAGCATTCCAAATATATAATCTTTGTACTCTGCACCCGTTAATTCTCCTCTTAATATATCAGCACTTTGCCAAAGCTTTGATTCTAATTCTTGTAATGTAAGTTTAGCCATAAATTAATCTCCATTCATTTTATTTCTTAATCTCACCTTATGCTTAGTATTACTTGTTGGTTATATAAATATATTTTATCATAACTTTTATATACTATGTTAAGTGTATCACCCTATAAATTTCTAAAATTAAATTAAGGTTGTAACTTAAGCATCTGCCTAAATTACAACCTTAATTTTTACAAACTATCATTTTCATTGATAATTTTATTTACATAAAATCTCCATACCTTCTATCATTAACTATATCATTTAATAAGTGCTTAATTTCTTGCTCCTTATTTTTATCCATGATTAAAATCACATCACCAGCATCTACAACTATTAAATCCTTTAATCCAAAGCCAATAATAAAATTTTTTTCTCCAAATATTGCACAATTTTCACTTTCCTGAAGATATACATTATCGCTAACTTTATTATTTTTATCCTCTTCTAAATATCTACTTAAAGCTGAAAAGCTTCCTATATCATCCCAAATAAAATCACTTTTTATAACATAGGCTTTTCTTGTTTTTTGCATAACACCAAAGTCTATAGATATTCCATCTATTAATGAATATTGTTCATTAATAACCTCTTCCTCATTCTCTTCCCCTATATGCTTATAGATTTCCATTAAGGATTTATAAAGTTTAGGAAGATATTTTTCTATTTCCCTTAGTATTACATCTGCCCTAAATATAAACATTCCAGAATTCCATAAATAACTGCCTTTTAATAAGAAATCCTTTGCCACTTCTAAGTTTGGTTTTTCTGTAAATCTTGCTACTTTATAAGTAGGTATTTCAGATTGAAGTCTTTGACCCATTTCTATATATCCATAACCTGTCTCAGCTCTTGCAGGTGTTATTCCTAAAGTTACAATACCTCTTCTCTTATTTGCAATCTCAACAGCTTGCGATAATGTTTCAATATACAATCTTTCATTTTCTATATGGTGGTCCGAAGGTAAAACAACCATTATAGCATCATTATCTTGTTTTAAAAGCTTTACTGCCGATAACCCTATGCATGTTGCAGTTTCCTTATTCCTTGGCTCTGTAAAGATATTGTTTGAATTGATGTTGTCTAGTTCTACTTTTACTTTATCCTCATATTCCTTATTAGTAACTATATAAATATTTTCTTTATTAATTAATGGTGATACTCTATCTACAGTATTTTGCAGAAAACTTTTGTTATTAATAACTTTTAAAAATTGTTTAGGCCTTGCTGATCTAGATAAAGGATAAAGTCTAGTACCTTTTCCCCCTGCTAATATTAGCCCGTATATCAATAATTTTCAACTCCATGTAAATACTATGTTATATATTATGCCGAGATTAATAATTTGTGAAATTCTCTAAAATACAAATATTATATATTGACATTTATTCAAAACAATCATAAAATAAAAGTATAAATTAAATATTTCCATTAAGAGGGAGTAGTAAAAAATATAGCATCAACATTCGCGGCCGTTAGGTCTGGTGTTATATACCATTTTGGTTACGAGACTTTTAATACAGTTTTTATTATTTTTTAAATGAAAATTGTATTAAGAGTCTCTTTTTTCGTAGACTCTCGTTATTATTTAAATCTATTATTATGTTTGGAGGAATGAAAATGAAAAAATACTTTTCTATGCCTTATGAAGAAGTATTAAAAGATTTTAATGTTTCGTGTAATGGCTTGTCGGACAAGCAACTGAAAGAAAATGTAGAAAAATATGGATTAAACCAATTAAAAGAAAAGAAAAAACAAACTGTTCTTGAAGTATTTTTAGGTCAATTTAAAGATTTATTAGTTCTTATTTTAATTGTAGCTGCTATAATTTCTGCTGCTACTGGTAACTTAGAAAGTACTTTAGTTATCTTTGCTGTTATTATTCTTAATGCAGTTCTTGGAACTGTTCAGCATTTCAAGGCAGAACAATCATTAGATAGCTTAAAAGCACTATCTGCTCCCTCTGCTAAAGTTTATAGAAATGGAGTAAAAGTTGAAATTCCATCTAAAGAAATTGTACCAGGTGATATTTTAATTTTAGAAGCTGGTGATATGATTTCTGCAGATGGTAGAATTATTGAAAACTACTCTCTTCAAGTTAATGAAAGTTCACTTACTGGAGAATCTGAAAGTGTTAATAAATTTGTTGATACTATTGAAAATGAAGAAATTGCTCTTGGTGACCAAAAGAATATGGTTTTCTCTGGTTCCTTAGTTACTTATGGTAGAGCTTTAGTTGTAGTTACTGCTACTGGTATGGATACTGAAATAGGTAAGATTGCTCACTTAATGGAAGAAACTCAAGAAAAGCAAACACCTCTTCAAGCTAGCTTAGATGATTTTAGTAAAAAGCTTGCTATTGGTATATTAATTGTTTGTATTGTAGTTTTTGGAATAAGTCTTTATAGAGAAACTCCTCTTCTAGACTCTCTTATGTTTGCTGTTGCTTTAGCTGTTGCCGCTATACCAGAAGCCTTAGGTTCAATTGTTACTATTGTATTAGCTCTTGGAACACAAAAAATGGCTAAAGAAAATGCTATTGTTAAAAAGCTTAGAGCTGTTGAAGGTTTAGGTTCTGTATCTGTTATTTGTTCTGATAAAACTGGTACATTAACTCAAAATAAAATGACTGTAAAAAAAGTATTTTTAAATAATGAATTAATTGATGGTGAAGATCTTGATTTAAATGACGATGTAGCTAAATATCTAGTTAAAGGTTCTATTTTATGTAACGACTCTACTTCAAAAAATGGAGTTGAGATAGGGGATCCTACTGAAGTTGCCTTAGTTAACTTAGGGCATAAGTTATCAATAAATGAATTAGATCTTAGAAGTAAATATGAAAGACTTCAAGAAATACCTTTTGATTCTGATAGAAAGCTTATGAGTACCCTACATACCTTTGATAATAAAAATATAATGTTTACTAAGGGTGCTTTAGATGTTATTTTAGATAGAACAATAAAAATTAAAACTTCTAATGGTGTTAAAGAATTATCTTATGAAGATAAACAAAATATATTAAATGCTAATAAGCAATTATCTCAAAGTGGATTAAGAGTTTTAGCTTTTGCATATAAAGAGTTTTCAAATATAGCTCCATTAAATCTTGAAGATGAAAATGGCTTTACATTTATAGGTCTTATATCAATGATTGACCCTCCAAGAGAAGAATCTAAGGAAGCTGTTAGAGATTGTATATCTGCTGGTATAAAGCCTGTTATGATTACTGGGGACCACAAGATTACTGCTTCTGCTATTGCTAAACAAATTGGTATATTCCAAGATGGTGATAGAGCTGTAGAAGGTATAGAGCTTGATAAGATGTCTGATGAAGAATTAAAAGCAAATGTAGAGCATATTTCAGTTTATGCTAGAGTTTCTCCTGAGCATAAAATAAGAATAGTTAGAGCTTGGCAAGAAAGAAATGAAATTGTTGCTATGACTGGTGATGGTGTTAATGATGCTCCTGCACTTAAACAAGCTGATATTGGTATAGCAATGGGTATTACAGGTACTGAAGTATCTAAAGATGCTGCTTCTGTTATATTAACTGATGATAACTTTGCAACTATAGTTAAATCTGTAGCTAATGGAAGAAATATTTATAGAAATATTAAAAACTCTATAAAATTCTTATTATCAGGTAATACTTCTGGTATATTATCAGTATTATATACTTCATTAATGGCTTTACCAATGCCATTCCATGCAGTACATTTACTATTTATAAATCTTTTAACTGATAGTTTACCTGCTATTGCAATTGGTATGGAAGAATCTAAAAAAGATTTATTAAAAGAAAAACCAAGATCAAGAACTGCTTCTATTTTATCTAAAGACTTTATATATGAAATAGTTCTTGAAGGTATAATTATTTCAATATTTACTTTAGCAGCCTTCTATATAGGATTAAAAACAGACAATGAAGTTGCTTCTACAATGGCCTTTGCAACACTTTGCTTAGCTAGATTATTCCATGGATTTAACTGTAGAGATGATAAATCTATATTCTCTATAGGATTATTCAGTAACAAATATAGCTGGATGGCTTTTGGTGTAGGTTTAGTTTTATTAAACTCAGTTTTATTCATACCTTTCTTAGGTCAATTATTTGAAGTTGCTACATTAACAGGTTCACAAATAGGATTTATTTACTTATTTGCATTTGCACCTACTGTAATAATTCAAGTAGTTAAAGTTATTAGAGATATTGTTAATAGAAATAAATCTTCTAAAGACGATGTTAAAGAAGAAAATGAAGATATTAGTCAAGTAGCATAAAAAAGGCACTTAGTGCCTTTTTTTAATTAAAAATGAAGAATAGATAATGGATAATTAATGTAAAAACTACTAACCGTAGTTTTTAAATAATAAGAATAAAATTGGCTGTCATAGACAGCCAATTTTTATTCTTTAGAAAATTACATTTTTATTTCATAATTAATTTCGAACTGTGGCATTCCCGTAACATATGGTGCTATTTTGTAATAAGGAAAGTGTATTATAAGCTTACCATCTTTTATATAAAAACTTTGATCTTCACTAATTCCATTAAATCCTTCTTTTCCTGTAAAATAGTATTCTGGATTTTTACTTATTTGTCTTCTTATTTCTTCATTAATAAAAGTCTTATAATCATATCCTTCTTCAAATAAATCTTTTAATAAGACTTCATTTCCATCCTTTATATTAATATTATATGTATTTCTAGTAGTTATCCCATGAGCACCACCGCTGAACTGATAGTAGTCTATAAAGAAACTTAATATATACTTATCATTAGTCAATATATATCTTGCTTGCATTTCATATGGAATATTTGGCTTAAACTTTTCACTTGTATCTTTAGCATCTTTTATCCACAGGTTAGTCCAATCTAGAATATCACTGTTGATATCTTTTTCCTTCTCTTTATTACTTAGTCCAACAATTTGTGGAATTTCTACATCAATATTTATAAAACTTGTCTTTTCTCTAATAATCTTATCCACAAGTATTGGATTTTCGCCAGAATTACTGTTAATATTTATCAACATAGCATGTGGATAAATGTGGACAATATTTGTAAATAAAATTGTTGTTATTAATAACTTACAAATTCTCTTCATATAGTATTTCTCCTATGTATAATTAATTTTTTTAAAATTACTATTTTTATTAATTTTCTTATTATTATATTATCTACAATATTGTTTATAATTATTAACATAGGTTTCAACAACCTTTTCACAACTTATCCACATGCATATGTGGATTATGTGCGTAACATACAGATTTTTACTGGGAATTATTATAATTAAATTTTATTATTCTATCTAAAACTAGTGTATAAGCCACTTTAAAGCCTGTGGATAACTTTTTGTATTTTACATAAATAAAGCCTTAGATTGCTGAAATATACAATCTAAGACTTATAATTTGTTCATAATTCTGTTAATTAGTTTAAACTTTAATACTTATAGAATTCAAATACTACTATATTAATTTATTATTTTAATCAAACTCTTTAGTTTTTCCAGAATCACTTATTAGGGAATTTAATTTTCTAAGTTCATCTGGTGTTAAATTTCTCCACTTTCCTATTTTTAAATTTCCTAACTTCACATTCATTATTCTTATTCTATTTAACTTAACTACATTATATCCTAAAGCTTCACACATTCTTCTTATTTGTCTATTCATACCTTGAGTTAATATAATTCTAAAAGTTCTCTCATTAATCTTATTAACTACACACTTCTTTGTTACTGTACCTAATATTTTAACTCCATTAGACATATCATTAATAAACTTGTTATTTATAGGCTTATCTACAGTAACTATATATTCCTTTTCATGATTATTTCCTGCTCTTAAAATTTTATTAACTATATCCCCATCATTAGTTAAAAAAATTAATCCTTGCGAATCTTTATCCAATCTTCCTATTGGGAAAACTCTTTTCTCATGATTTATAAAATCAACTATATTACCTTTAACCTTTTTTTCAGTTGTGCAAGTTATTCCAACAGGCTTATTTAAGGCAATATAAACTAATTCTTCTTCTTTCTTTAAAGGCTTTCCATCAACTTTTACATTTGCATTTTCTTTAACCTTTGTTCCCATGACCGCCTTTATTCCATTAACAGTTACTCTTCCTTCTTCTATAAGCTTATCTGCTTCTCTTCTTGAACAAAAACCTGTTTCACTTATAAATTTGTTTAATCTTATTTCAGAGCCTCTTTCTTTATGAATTATTACATATTTATTATTCTTTTGATTCATCTTATCACCTTTTTATTAACTTTATGGACTAACCTTATGCTCATCTCCTGAATTATTTAGCTTAACTTGTAATTTTTCTTCTCCAATAAATTTTTCAGTTTCTGCCAAATCATTATATCCTAAGGCTTTTCCTGTTACAGTTATTAATATCCCTGTTTCAGGTATCATTTCATTATTTACAGCATAATTTAATATTCCCATAACTGCATAATCTATATCTAAATTTTTTAAATTTAATTCATTTAACATAGCATTACCTTTCTCTGTAGCAGTATATGCATCTATAATTCTGTTAAACTTATTAACTTCTAATGTAATTTCAGAAGTTGTTTCAACTACGATAGTTTTATCTAGAGATCTATATTGAAAAATACCTATAGTAAAAATAATCAATATTATGCTAAGCAATATAGATATTTGAAGCTTATACTTCTTAAAAGTAAAACCTTCCCCACCAATACAGTCTTCTCCTACTTTATTATCTTTTCCAACCTTAACCTTTATAAACTCACCCTTCGAAGTCATTATAATAGCAGAATTTATTCTTTTTGAAAGTATAATTCCTCTATGTTCTATTTCCTTATTATTTTCTATTATTTCATCAGATCCTAATATATTAATAGCTTCTACTACTTGCAGATATTCTTGTAAATACTTATAGTTAGGATTTGATAGGATTACAATATAAGTTACTATATATTCTTTCCAATTTATATAAAACTCTTTCTCTACAGGTGTACTTTTTAATAGTCTATTTAAAGGAAATTTCTTATTTTTAGTTAGATAATCAAATAACTCAACATCTTCTATTATAAAATAGGCTATATTTAATATTTTATTTCTAACAATATATGAAGGCTCATAATGAATTAAATCTTTAATTAATATTTTATAACTTAAAAGTTCTTCCTTTAGTCGATCAATTTCTTCTTCTCTTTTTTCAACTACATCATCTAAAGATAAATTAGTTTGTAACTTCGTCGAAAACTTATATTTATCATATTCAAAGCTACTTATTGACATTTCTCTCCTCCAGTTTATAAATCTTTTGTTTCAACCAATTTTCCTGTTACTATAACTCTTTCCTTAGCTCCTACAGTACAGGTTACTAAAGTTATTGTTGCATCTTCTGTATCATCTAAAACAGATACATTTTCAGGAGATACTATAAAATTATCAGTAATTTCATAGATATATTCTTTTTTATTTGCCTTTACTATTATTTGATCACCAATTTCTGTTTTATATAGATTTACGAAAGCTTCTGAGTAATCTGAAACTCTATGTCCTGCTACTGCAAAATTTCCTTTTTCTCCAGGCATTGCTGAATTTTCAAAATGTCCTAAATAATATTGAAGAACATCATCAGTAATTCCTTCAACTAATCCTTGAGATAAATTTATACTCGGAATTTCAATTAAGGCAATAGGTGTATATCCATTTATTAATTTTTGTTCTTCTTCCTCCGTTAATTCCCTTGGTTCTTCATTTATAACTTCTTCTAATATATTCTGAAGTTCTTTTTGTTTTTTAGATGTGTCAATTTTCTTGTACACAATAGACCCTATTATAGCTAGTCCAACAATAATTAAAATTAATCCCACTATTCTTCTAAACTTTTCTTTCAAACCCCTCAACTCCTAATAAACTTTTATTCTTATCTATCATATATTATAACATAAACACTTATAATCATTAATCATTTAGGAGTAACTTATGAATAGAAAAATTATTTATGTAGATTTTATCTTTAAGAAAAAAAGAATAACTTCAAAAACCTTGCTTTTTATTTATAAGATGAAAATAAACATTAAGCTTAATTTTAACAAATTATTTAACATTAAATCATATGTTAAAACAAAAAATTCAAATAACTCTAAACTTTATCCCTTCAAAAAAGTATTATAGTTTCTTTAATTTCCTTACAACTCCTTGAAATTATAATTTTATATAGGGTACAATAGTCCTATATATTAAACCTTTGGAGGGATAAAAATGAGAATAGGATTAGGATATGATGTACATCGTCTAGTTGAAGGAAGAAATCTTATCATCGGTGGTATTAATATTCCATATGAAAAGGGACTTCTTGGTCACTCAGATGCAGATGTTCTACTTCATGCAATTATAGATTCATTACTTGGTGCTTCTGCTCTTGGCGATATAGGAAGTCTTTTTCCTGATACAGACGTAAAGTATAAAGGAATATCTAGTATAAAACTTCTTGAAGAAGTAGGAAAACTTTTAAAGGAACATGGTTATTCTATAAATAATATAGATTCTACTATAATTGCTCAAAAGCCTAAAATGGCTCCTTTTATAAAACAAATGCGTGAAAACATAGCTGAGGCATTAAAAATTGATATAATGAAAATTAACGTTAAAGCAACAACAGAAGAAGGCTTAGGATTTACTGGAACCGGAGAAGGAATATCATCTCAGAGCATATGCCTGATTACAATGGAAAATTAATAATGCATAATTGATAATTAATTATATAATTCATTCAAGTGAATTATTACCTAAATTAAGCATTACGCATTATCCATTATGCATTAAAAAAGACCTTGCTATAAAAAGCAAAGTCTTTTTTTCTTGGTTATATATTTAATTTTACAACAGCCATTATTTATTTATCCAATGAATGTATATTGCTATTATAGCACAAATTCCCATAAGATATGGGTAGAATAAATATTTCATTATAGCAAAAGGTGATATTGCTGCTAATCCTGCTGCTGATATTAATTGCGCTCCATATGGGATAATCCCTTGAAATGCGCAAGAAAACATATCCATAATACCTGCAACCCTCTTAGCTTCTAAATCAAATTTATTTGAAATATTTTTTGCAATTGGACCTACAGTAACTATTGCAACAGTGTTGTTTGCAGTACAAATATCTACTAAACTTACTAAAGTTGCTATACCATATTCAGCTCCTCTTTTACTTTTAAAGTTTTTAAGTCCCTTATCTAATATAAAATCTATTCCACCGTTGTATTTTATAATCTCTATAGTCCCTGAAATAAGAATTGAAATTATAATAAGTTCACTCATTCCTGATATTCCAGTAGAAATAGAATTAAAAAAACCTAATATGTTAAAGCTTCCATAAATGAAGCCTATTAATCCTGAAGACAAGATTCCAAGTAATAGAACAATTACAACATTTACTCCAAGTAAAGCTGTTACTATTACTATTATGTAAGGTAATATTTTAAATAAACTAAATTCTAATGCATCTAAACTAACTACATTAGCATTTTTTGTTAATATCATAAATATTAAAGCAGTAATTATAGCCGCTGGTAAAACTATAATAAAGTTCATTTTAAACTTATCTTTCATTTCACATCCTTGAGTTCTAGTTGCTGCTATTGTAGTATCTGATATTATAGAAAGGTTATCTCCAAACATTGATCCACTCACTACAGCGCCTACTGCTAAAGCTGTTTCTATTCCTATCTTTCCTGCAATTCCAACAGCTATTGGAGCCAATGCAACTATAGTCCCCATTGAAGTTCCTATAGACAATGATATAAAACAACCTATAATAAAAATACCTGGTATTAAAAGACTATTTGGCAATAATGAAAGACCTAAATTTACAGTTGAATCTACTGCTCCCATATCATTTGCAACTTGTGCAAATGCTCCTGCTAATATAAATATTAGTATCATTAATAAAATATTAGTATTTCCTGCTCCTTTGCAAAAAATTTCTATTTTCTTTTCAAAATTTTCTTTTCTATTCATTACTAATGCTGTTAATGCAGCTGCTAAAAAAGGTACTATTATAGATACAGCATAAAAATCCTTTGCTACCACCGAACTTCCTATATACACTAATAAAAATACTGCTAAAGGAATTAAGGCTAAGCCATTACCTTTATTATTCAATATTCTTCTCTCCTTTAATTATTAATTGTAAAAAAATAAGAGAGATTAGATATTAAATCCCTCTTATTTGGTGCGTTATCAGGGGATCGAACCCGGGACACCCTGATTAAGAGTCAGGTGCTCTACCAACTGAGCTAATAACGCATATATGGAGCGGGTGATGAGAATCGAACTCACGTAACTTGCTTGGAAGGCAAGGGCTCTACCATTGAGCTACACCCGCATAACTTATTGACAATAATATTATATATTCCATTAATATTACTGTCAATAATAAGTTTTAATTCTATATAATTTCTGTAAGTGATTTTAGTAAAATATCTCTAAATTTCTCTCCATCACTCTTATTTGTTTGAGCTTTTTCACAAATGCTCTTCCACTCTACCATACCTATTCCTGTTCTTTCTATAAAATCCTCTTCTGTAGTAGTTGTATAACTAGAACTAACAACAAACTCTCCTAATTCTTTTGGATTATCAAATATTTTCAAGTATAGAAACTCCTTATTATTTCCATACCAAGTTCTATTAAAATCTCTTGCAAATCTTTGTAGTGATTTAATTAATTTATCTTTAGGTAAGTCCCAATAACTTTTTATCATACTTAGATGTCTTCTCATATTATCTGCTTCTTCTTTAGATATCTTCTTATTTTTTTCACCATCAGTAATAATTCTTTCTACTGAAACACTTGGTATATTTATAATTAATCTTTCTTTTCCATATATCCATTTATAAAATGCTTCCTGTAGAAATGAATATTGAATATATCCTAATAGGCTTCTTTCATTAGGAAAGTAAGACCATATATTACTAAGGCCATTGTTTTTTGAGAACACTAAACTATGGATATAAATACTTTTCTCATCAGGTAATCTATCCATAAACATATGTCCTCTTATAGTTTTATTTTTACTAATTAATTCTTCCCAATAATCAAAAGAATCATAACCATGTCGCACTATATCACCTTTCTTTCACCTCAGTAGTATAATTTAATATATATATATTATATAGTAAATTATACCCTATTTTCAAGTATTTTCATAGAATATAACAAAGTAACTCTAAACACTTGCCATTGCAAATATTCTGATAATACTATAATATGTGTGTTAATTTTTATAAAATTCTTAATTCTGTAGATAATTGCTTAAAAAAAATATATAATATTATTAAAGATATATAAAGGAGGCATGACTTTGTACCACTGCGAAATTTGTGGATCAACAGCGGACATTCATCATATAGTTCATAAACACGAAGGTGGTTGCGATATTAAATTAAACTATAAATATCTTTGTAACTACCACCATAGAGGGAAAAATGGTCCTCACAACTGCATAGAAACTGATATTAGATATAAGCTTGAAATGCAAAAAAAGCTATTTAAGCTTTTACCAAAGGATTACTATACAGCTAAAGAGCTCTATAGCCTTTTAGGAATGACTAATTCTTCATTAAAAAAACTAATAAAAAAACTTAGGCTTTATAAAGAAGGTTATTCAAAAAAGGAAATTATAAAAAACCTCATGGGTGGTAAACTATACTCCTATAATATACTTGAAGAAATTGAACTAGAGCGTCTTTACCATAATATTAATATTAGCTAAAATGGCAAATTATATACAAAACATTATAATCTGTATATAATTTAATTATAAAAAATATAATGGTCACTAAGAATAACTATTTAAATTATTCTTAGTGACCTTCTTTTTTTATATTATTATTATAATTTTAATCAATTTTTATATGCTACTTAACTTGAAAAATATAAAATACACCAACTTCATGATTATCTTCTAGATTTTCATATGTTATATAAACGCCATAGTATCCACTATTATAATTAGATGTATCTATTGATATATTACCATTTTCATCTATATTATTCTCTAAATCTACCTTTTCGCTGTTTATGCTTATTTCCTTAGGATTTAATACTTCTCCATCTCTAGATACTATTCTTTCTTCAAGTATAACTCTATTGTTTTCTATTTCAGCCATTCCAGCTTCAATTATTTGTAATTTAGCATTTAAAGTCTTTAACTTTTCTAAGTTCTTTAGTGGAGATAAATCTCTAACTTCATTTTGTTCTATATTTAACTCCTCTAAATTTTTAGCATATTCTAATCCGTTTAAACTCTTAACTCTTCTACTAGTACAAGTTAAGCTTTTTAAACTATACATATCTCCTAAAGTTATTTCTCTACTTATTCCAAGAGCCTTTTGTATATCTTGCTTTAAATATTTATCTTCTATTGTAATTATTTTATTAAGATCTATTTTTTCTAAATTATTTATTGACTCTCTTAATTCTACTACCATTGATTGTATTTCTTCATAAGTAGCTGTTTTAGCTTCAATCATTTCTATTGATTTTTCCATAGCTTTATCTAGTTTACTTAAACTTTCTTCTGCATAGCCTTCTCTATCTATACTTTTAGCACTTTCAACCAACTTAGAAAGCTCTGTGTAATCTAAAGATTCAGCATTTGCAAAATGAAGTTTAGCATCCCCCCAAGTAGCATGGTCTGATCCAATTCCATTTCCACCATCAGTTACTACAAGTTTTAATTCTTTAGCTCCATTTATATCAATTTCTACATATTTTTTAGCATCTCCAGAATTCATTACTCCACTGTCAAATTGCTTTTCTCCATCTACATATACTTCAAATTTTACTGAGCCAACACTTCCATGCATCGCTCTATCTACTCCAACAAAAGAAGTGAAGTATGAGTAATCTTTATCTGTTAAATCGTATATTATTGTAGAAGTTGCATGAGTACCTATGCCTTTATCATAATAAACAGCTTGACCATCATCATTTGTTAATCCTAGTTTATTACCACTTACTGCCTTATCCTTATTTACACTATTCCAACCAGAATTTGCAGATTTCCAATTTAAATCAGTTAAATAAGTATAATCATCCATATTTACAACTGATATAGTTCTAGTTTTTATTACTTCATTACCATCACTATCAGTTACAGTATAAGTTAATGGATATTTTCCTGGCTTATTAAAGTTTACTTCACCAGTTACCTTAATATCTTTAGTTATATCTCCATCTTCAGCATCAATTGCTGTAAACTCTTCATCTAACTCTAATACTTCTCCAACTTTAGTTACTAATGAGTTTGGTATAGTTAATTTTGGTTTTGCATTTGTAGTATATAGTTTAGAATCTGCCCATGAAGCAAAATCTCCAAGACCATTTCCATCTACATCATCAGCTACTAACTTTAATTCTTTTACTCCAGTAACATCAAGTTTTACAAATTCTGCTTCACTATCTTTTCTTATTACATCTGAAGTATAAACTTCTTCTCCATCTGCAAATATTTTAAATATTATAGTAGTTTTATTATGATCGTAGTTTTTATCAGTACCTACATATGTTGAGAAGTTAGTATAATTTCCATCTAAGTTATATACTATTTCTGCATTTGTTGCAGCTCCTATTCCCTTATCAAATTCTTTTATTTCACCATTAATATTAAGCTTTATTTTATCAGTTAAGTTAACTGCTGAATCCTTATTTACAGTCTTCCATCCTGATACTGCTGATGCCCATTCAATATCTGATATATAAGTACTCTCACTATAAACTATAACTTTTCTGTCTTTAGTTGCTTTATTTCCATCCTTATCTGTTACAACATATGTTATAGTATATTGTCCTGGTTTACTTATATTAAAATTATCGTTATTAACAGTAACATTTTTAGTTATATTCCCATCCTCTTGATCATTTGCAGTAACACCAGAAGTTAAATCAAAATCACTATTTAATTTAACATAAGTTATATCTTCAACATCTATTGTTGGGAACTTAGCTCTTATTATTTCTTCAGCTTTAACTAAGTCTTCTTCAAAAAGGTTAGCCGCTGGGTGATCTTTAACTTCTTCTCTTAAAGCTTGTACCTTTTCTAATGTATTATAGCTATCAGAAACTTCTGTTTTAGTGTTATCAGTAAATAAATTACCAACCTTATCAGCTAATTCATCTGTTTTATAGAAAGATATTTCTCCTATACTCGCCCAATTTTGATCAGCCTCTATAAACTTAAATTTAACCCTTCTTGCCTTTGTTTTAGCAATTTTAAATTCAACAACATCAGTAATATTCCCATTGTATTCACCTTTTCCAGCTAAAACAAAGTCATTTCCTTCTGCATCATCTGAAACATATATTTCAAATTTTCTAGCAAATCCCTTTCCACCAGCATCCCTTCTAGCAGCATAGGCTATTCTATTAATTTCTTTGCTTTCTCCTAAATCGAAAATAACTTCATTTTTAAATGTATCACTATTTTGAGTATAAGTTTCCCAATGTTTATTTATGTTACCATCAATGGCATTTTCAATAGCAGTTCCTGGGTAACTTCTACCATTGTTAGTTATTGAAACTACGGGAATCTTAAATTCTTCATTATATTCATTTAAATTATCAAACTGTCCAAACTTAGACTTATTAACTGTAAAATCTTCATATACTGTAACATAAGATTTCTTTTCAGTAGTATTATTATCACTATCAGTTACACTATAAACAACTTCAAATCTTCCAGTTTTACCTTCTTCAAATGAATTTGATTTTATTTCTATCTTAGAAGTTAAATCCTCATCTTCAGCATCTCTTGCTGTAACACCTTCTTTAAAATCTATAGCTTCTCCTATTTTATAAACCTTATCTTCAACTGAAATAACTGGCTTTGCATCATTTGTAGTTAATTTTGGATTAGCTATTACCGCATGATCTGAAGTATTATTATTTCCAGCATCTGAAATTTTTATTACTAATTCTTGTATTCCTTTGACAGGTACATTTATATACACCATATTATTCGCATGCTTTAAGATGTCAGTTGTTGCTAGGACTTTATCATCACCTATTATTTCAAATTTTATACTTGAGTTATTTTGTGCTGCTATATCCATATCTACTCCAAGTAAAGCTTCGAAATTATCATAGTCTTTATCTGATAAGTCATACGTTATTTTACCATTTGCATGTATTCCAAAACCTTTTTCAAATGATTTTATATCTCCATTTACCCTACCTTTTATGTTGGTATTTCTTCTTGGATTTCCCCATTGAGTTTCTACAGCTGTCCACTCTTCATCTGATAAATAATCATAATCACTTACTACTTCAACTGATACAATCTTTTCTAATGTTATGCCTTCATCAGTTACTTTATACTTAACTTGATATTCACCTTTTTGGTTAATATCTACATTATGTGTAGCTTCAACTTTAGAAGTTATATCATTTCCTTCATAGCTTAATCCCTTTACATAATTCATAGGATCAAACTCTTCTCTTAATTTTAACGTTATCTTATTTTGTTGAATATTTATACTTGGTGCAAATGAGTAAATTTCAACTGCTTCACCAGTTCCTAAGTTAATATCATAAGGTACAACTTCATACTTAGAATTCTTAGTTTTATCTGCATTTGTATCTACAAAGGAATTACTTGAAGTAAATCCTATTAACTTACCATCTTTTAATATTTCATATCCTAGTAAATCTGATTTAACATTATTATCTACATTAAATGTTAATTTAACTCCATTTTCTACTAAAGCTGATGAAACTTCTAAATTAGTATCTTGAGTAAATCCATTTCCTTCATAATTAACCTTGCTGTTATTTAGGTACCATATTTTCTTATCTGGTTTTTGATAGTTACTAGTTTCCTGTTTAGTTTCTTCATTAACCTCAAATCCATGTCTAGCAAAATATTCGCTTAAATCTTCGCCTATTACTTCTGATGAGAATTTAATTAAATATTGCATTTTAACGTTATTAGTATTTTCATTTCCTAAGCTAACATTTCTTTCTCTATATAACTTATTTAACTCAGCCCAATAACCTGGTTTATACATTTCTAATTGCCAAAATACAGCTAACCTCTCAAAATATCCACCATCCATATATTTATTGGAATTTTCACTTATTACATTTTTATAAGTGTGAGATTCATATGGTATTCTATTATCTATTTTATTATAAAATGCAGACATATGCATAGGTAACATATTATTTGTAACTTCTCCATATAATCTTGCATTTACATCCATTTTATGACCTATTTCATGAGTTAATCCCCAAGATGGTCCTCTGTCTTCAAATGGAATTAAATGATTTGCCATTACATCTCTTTGTACTCCTATATGTCCAGAACCTGCATACATATATCCAAATGGTTGTGCTAATCTAACATTTTCTCTTATATACTTCGGATCATTTTTTTCGCTACTTCCATCTAATCCATAGTATCTAAAGATTTCTTTCATATGAGTATTGTAAGATTTTATTGTATCTAAAGGATTTACACCTTGTTCTATATAAGCTTGATATGCTCCTGTTGCAGTCCCTGTCCAAACTATATGATCACTTACAAACTCAAATACATCTAATACCTTTCTGTCTAAAACATTAGGATTTTTTGCTATATCTTCATCTATAGCTTTTTTATACTCTATCAAAAATTCTCTAAATTCATCTACATTAGTATCTTCCGTAAGAAATGGGAACTTATCTCCTGAAACGAACCTTAAAACTGGCGCTTTAGATTGCTCTTCACTAGTATAAGGGTTTACTATATATATTGCTCCACCTTTAGTTACATCATATGCATATGCTCCATCCTTTGGTACTTCAGGAACAGTTATTACATTCTTACCTGGAACTAAATTCACAGTTCTCATCCAGTTAGCATAACTACCTTCTTGTTGAGAAAATGCTAATTTTGGTAGTGGCTGTGTCGGATCTGCATCTACATAAACAGTTATTACATCTTTTGGTTTTGCAGATATTCCTGTTGGTTGATTATTATTACCAAAACCAAACTTCAAATTACTATTAGCATGTTTTACCATATCCCCATGTTGCTCTGCAGTAACAATTTTTACAGTTTCTAGCTCACCATTAAGTATTTTATGTGCCAATTCAAATGATTCTTCAAATGAGCTTTCTAACGGATGTCCTTTAACTTCATTTTTTAGCACTGTTAATTTTTCTAATGTATTAAATTCTTCTGATAATTCATTCATTAATCCGTTTGTAAATAAACTATCAACTTTATCATTTACTTTATCTTGTTTATAGAATGCTATCTCTGATAATGTAGCCCAGTTTTGATCTGAATTTTTGAACTTAAATTTTATTCTTTTAAATTTAGTTGGATTAAACTTTGCTTCAACTAATCCAGATACTTTATCATGACTACCAGTTGCTACAAGCTGATATGTATCCCCCTTAGATGTTGTAGATCCATATATTTCAAACTCTTTAGCAAATCCCTTAGTATCAGATTTTCTTGCTCCATATACTACTCTATTTAATTCTACAGTTTCTTTAAATTCTATCTCTACTTCATTTGTAAAATCATTTGTATTATATTTATTAGTTTCCCAATAAGTATCTAAATTACCATCTATAGCATTTGTTATTACTTGAGATAAATATTTACCTCCATTATTTTTAATACTTTCTATATTGTCATTATCCATTTTAAATAATTTTGAATACTCTTCATTAGAATAATGCTCAAACTTTTTTGTAGTTGCTACTGAAGCTTCTATTTTTTGTTGGTTTACTAATTCTCTTGCATTTGCTATATCTTCTTTAAAATCTTCATAAAATGGATGATTTTTAACTTCTTCTTCTAAAGCATTTATTTTGTCAACACTATTAAATTCTTCACTAACAATACTCATTGTGCTATCAGTAAATAATCTTTCAATTTTTTCTGCTAATTCATCTTGAGTATATAGTCCAAATTCCGCTGCACAAGACCAATCCTCATAAGCTTTTTTAAATACAAACTTAACTCTTCTAAACTCTGTTGGATTAAATCTAATTTCTACAGAATCCTGAGTTAATTCTGATGAACCACTTGATACTAATTCAAAAGTATCTCCCTTAGTAGTTCTTGATGCATATATATCAAATTGCTCTGCAAATCCTCTATTAGTTCCACGAGGTGCAGTATATACTATTCTATTTAAAACGGTTAATTCTTTTAGCTCAATTACTACTTCATTAGTAAAATTCGAATTATTTTTTTCTTTTGAATGCCATTTTGTGTTTATATCTCCATCTATAGCCTTATCTATTGAGTTATCTGAATATTGACCACCATTTGTTGTTATTGATTTTATTTTACTAGAATCAATTTTATAAACCTCATTGTATGATGGAATTAATGCACTATTCATATCTTTAAATTTAGATACTTTTGCATTAGTATAAATAACTTTTTTATTTTCTATAATTAACTTTGCATTTTCTATTTCTTCTTTAAAATCATTATATAACGGATGATCTTTTATTTCTTCTTCTAAAGCAGTTATCTTTTCTAAACTATTAAACTCTTCACTAACTTTACTTTTTGTATCATCAGTAAATAAGTTTTTCATTTTATCACTTAATTCATCTTCAGTAAAAAACATGAATTCTGCTGCTGATGCCCAATTATCATTTGCATTTTCAAAAACAAATTTTATTCTCTTAAATTTAGTCGGTGTAAATTTAATTTCAAGTAAATCTCCTGATACATTATATCTACCAGTAGATACCAATTTAAAATCTTCTCCATCAACTGTATTTGAAGCATATATTTTAAATTCTTTTGCGAAACCTTTTCCACCATTTCTAACTTTATACATTATTCTATTCAATGTAGTTTCTTCTTTTAATTGGAAGATTACTTCATTTTTAAATGTACTGTTATTAGGCACTCCTGTTTCCCAATGAGTATTTAGGTCTCCATCAGTTGCATAACTTAAATATGAAGTGTTATACTGTCTCCCATTATTTGTTACTTTCTCTATATTAGAGTTGTTCATTTTAAATTTTTCTAAATATGCATCTTTATATTCACTATAATACACATCAAATCTTGAAATTTCTGCTTCTGCTACACTTTCATTAGAATACTCAACTGTAGCATCTTCATATGCAAATGTATTTAATGAAGGTAATATATTTGTAGATACAACAGATACTAATATTAACGATGCTATTTTCCTTTTCATTCACTTTCCCCCTAGTATTATAAGTTTTAATTTAAAGCATTATATTAGTGATATATTTTTTTGTAATTCCCTCCTTCCGTAAAGTAACCCATAAAAAAGCACACTAAAAAAGACTACTTCAAAGAGTAGTCTTATAATAAATCTAGTTAAATTAATATTTTTTGTACCACAATAAAGATAGTACTAATAATAATTAGACTAAAAACAAAAAGTATAATGTACTCTTTGGCAACTGGCTGACATAGTAATAAACCTTAGTCCCTATAGCTTTGCGTCCTTAAATTTCTTTAAGTTTGCCTATTAAATTTTATAACTTTAATATATTTTTAAAGTTTTTCATGGATATTTTAACATATGATTATATATATATCCATATTTTTCTTTATATTTCCTCTATTTTTTATATATTTAATATAGGAAGAAAAATAGCTTATTTTCAAATTACAAATACTTCTTAATACCATCATTACAAAAATAAATAAAAAAGCACTTCTATATAATAATTTAAAGCATTCTGCAATACTCTTTGACATCATTATTATTTATCAGTTGATCTTTTGTAAAATCATATTTAATACTTTTATCTTTAAATATTAAAAAATGATTAGCTATTTCTTTTATTTGATCATATCTATGAGTTGTTAGAATAATTGTTTTACCACATTTATTTAAATTCACTAATAAAGCTAAAAGTTCTTCTTGAACTTTCATAGATAAGCCGTTAAATGGTTCATCTAAAATTATTACTTGCGGGTTCATCGCTAAAACAGAAGCAATTACAACCTTCTTTTTTTCTCCTCCTGATAAATTATAAGGGACTCTAGTTTTTAGTTCTTCTATATCTAAAAGCTTAAGACAATCCATGACTCTTTGATTGACATCATTTTCTGATAACCCCATAGTTCTTAAACCAAAGGCAATTTCATCATAAACAGTAGAATTAAATAGTTGTACATCATAATTTTGAAATATAAATCCTATATTTTGATGAAACAAAGCCATATTATAATTATCTTTTAAATAATTTTTCGTTATTTCTTTATTATTAAAAAAATATTTCCCTTTGGATGGAAAAATTAATCCGTTTAATATTTTTAACAAAGTAGATTTTCCACACCCGTTATCACCCATAATTACAGTAAAATCATTCTTACCTATAGTAAAATTAATATCATTTAATACTGTGTTATCACCATAACAAAAATACAATTTTTCGCATTTAATCATTATTATTAACCTCCTTGTATAATCCAGTTGTAACATTTGATAGAAAACTATTTATATTACTATAAATATTACCCCTAGTATTATTTTCACTTTACCTATATACCTTCAGGGACTATACATTTCTTCATCATATTAATTGATCTATATAATAATAAATAATTAAAAATATAATATTTTTAAAAATATATACTACATCACTCTTTTTTATGTACTTACTTTTTACGTTAACATACTTATCTGTAAACCCTCTACATTCCATTGCATTATAAATATCTTCACCACAACTAGTTATTTTAATAAATACATTTGCAAACAATCCACCGATAGTATTGTACTTATTATTATCTATTCCTATATTCCTTATAATAATAGCTTGTAATATATCATATATTAGATATGTAGTAATATTTAAATATTTTATCATTATATCCATAATAAAAATAATAATATTGGGACAATATATCTTTTTTAAGGATTTTGTTATATCGTATATAGTTGTATTAGATATAAAAATTTGAACAGAAAGCATAACTGTAAATATTTTAACCAAATAAAATATTGAATTATTTATTTTACCGTAAAATAAATAAGGAATAAACATCACAAAAGGAAATATAAATGTAACTATTGATTTTTTTAAAATACTACATATTAAAGCTCCACTATTTGATGATAGTTCAATCAAAATAAATAAAATACAAACCCATAGTTTATATATACTAGTACTCTTAACAGTACATAAAATATATATAATTAAAAATAATACTCTTAAATATGCTTCAATATCTTTATTGTTATTATAACTATGTTCATTTCTTAAAAACCTTAATAATGAACTAAATTTATTTAAATTTTTTATTATATATCCAGCTTTATGTTCTATTCTATTATAATCTTCTTGTTCTTTCATCCATTCAGGCATTTATAGTTTTACTTTCCTTTCTCTAAATATAACACGGTAAAGTAATACAAAGATTATAATTGCTGTAACTGCACACAAAACATATCCTATAGAATCTTGTATATTTAGTATTTTATAATCTGCAAATAAAGCTGAAAAACTAATCCCACTTTCAATACCTTTTGGAATACTTTGAGTCATATTGTATGATTTTAAACTTTCTGCCAATCCTGCTACATCCCACTCTCCCCAAGCTGTACCACTTGCAATAAGTCCAATAGGGCATAGTAAAATCAATACTCCTATTATCTTATAAAATCGTCTTATTTTTATATTAGGATTGTACATAAAACTTTCTTTTTTATTATTCTCCATATTAAAGCTAGTTTTATTAACAATTTTATAAACTGATACAGTAAAAATACTCTCTACTATACCAATAATAATATGAGCTCCTACCATTGCTGGAATAGTTATGGATAATGGATATGGATTATATAATGGATTATTAAATTGATCCTTAGCAATTAAAGGTTGAATTCCGAGTTCTATAGCTACTAAAAAAGCTGCAATATTTATACTTAAATATGAGCCTACAGCAACACCAATAATTTCACCTTTTTTATTAAATATTTTTTTCAAAAAACTATATATATAATAGCCGCTAAAAGGCATCACAAAAGCCATATTAAAGATATTTACACCTAATGAAAGAATTCCGCCATCTCCAAAAAGTAATGCCTGTAAAATTAAGCAAATTGTTATTGCTATACATGCTTCATAAGGTCCTATTAATACTGCTAATAAACACCCTCCTACAGCATGAGCTGTAGTTCCTCCTGGAAGAGGAATATTAAACATCATTAATAGAAACGATAAACTTGAAGCAATAGCCATTAAAGGAATTGTTTCCTTTTTGTTTTTAACTTCGTATTTAATTTTTTTTGCTGAATAACCTATAATAGGTATAACTGTAGCTGCAAATACTGCACAAGTTTTTGGACTTAAATAATTATCTGGAATATGCATAAATATAACCTCACTTTCTGAGATTAATTTATCATGAGATTATATAATGCAAAACAATAGATGATGTCATCAAATGATAACATTAATATAAAGTAAAACTATGTATATACTCCACATCTAATATATGTATTTTATTGTTTACTATATCAATTACTTTCTCATTTTTTAATTCGTGAAGAATTCTATTTACACTATTACGTGTTGAAATTCCACAAAATCCAGCAATATCATCATTTGTTATTAAGAAGTCTATAACTATTCTATCCTTTTCTTGTTTTCCAAAAATATCAATTAATTTATAAAGAATTGCACAAACGGCACCTTTTTTACTGTTCATTATCATCATCTTTTGATTATCTATGCATTCTAATAATTTATCTCTATAATAATCCTTTATATATGTTTGTAATTTCTTATCATTATTAACATACTTCCAAAAAGTAACTCTTGGAATTTTATAAAAAACAGCTTCTTCAGATTCAATTCTTACATTAAATGGAGATAATGTATTAGCACTGACTTCATCTCTTAATAAAGAAATTATATCAGGTGCACATATATATGAAACATTAAATTCCCTACCATCTTTTAAAATAATACTTGTTTTTATTATTCCTTCCTTTAAAACATACGTATATTGTTCTTCTAGGCCATAAAAAGTTAAATATGAATGATGTTTTCTAGTAATAGTATCAGTATTGTTTTTTTCTAAAAACTCAAGTAAAAATTCTATATTCATAAATACTGTTCCCCCTTAAATTTTAAATAATATATGTCAATATTTTAATTATTATTAACATCATATAATGTCATCAATTGATAATATCTCATGATGTATTATAATATTTTAATTTATTTTATACTAGACATGTCAAAAGACAAAAAAAAATTTTATAAAGTGGAGGATGATATTATATGAAAGAATTTAAACTTCCTTATGACTCAAAAACAATAACTCTTAAATTAAATGATAACAATTTTGCTGGTCTATTAGAATCAAAACAAGGGACATACATATGTAAAGAAAGTGAAAAAGATATTGTCGAAAGATCTTTAGATAATCCAATAGGAAGCCCTTCCCTCGAAGAATTAGCAAAAAATAAAAAAAATATTGTAATAATAAGTAGTGACCATACAAGACCAGTTCCTTCTCGTATTATTACACCTATTTTACTTAGAAGAATTCGTAGTGTATCACCTAATGCAAGAATACGTATATTAGTTGCTACAGGATTCCATAGAGAAAGTACAAGAGAAGAATTAATATCTAAGTATGGAGAAGATATTGTCAATAATGAAGAAATAGTAATGCATATATCAAAAGATGATTCTTCTATGAAGAAAATCGGAACTCTTCCAAGTGGTGGAGAATGTATAATTAATAAAATTGCTGCAGAAGCTGATTTGCTTTTAGCTGAAGGATTTATAGAATCACACTTTTTTGCTGGATTTTCTGGTGGAAGAAAATCTGTTCTCCCAGGCATAGCTTCATATAAAACAATTATGGCTAATCATTGTGGTGAATTTATTAATGATAAAAACTCACGTACAGGAAATCTTTCCCACAATTTAATTCATGAAGATATGATCTATGCAGCTAAAACTGCTAAATTAGCATTTATAGTTAATGTTGTCCTTAATGGTGAACATAAAATTATAGGTTCATTTGCAGGTGATTCAGAAAAAGCTCATTTAGACGGATGTAGTTTTGTAAATAAATTAGCTCGTGTAAATAAAGTTAACTGTGATATTGCTATTACTACAAATGGTGGTTACCCTCTTGATCAAAATATTTATCAAGCTGTCAAAGGAATGACTGCTGCAGAAGCTACTTTAAATAAAGATGGAATAATTATAGCAGTTGCTGGTTGTAGAGATGGACATGGTGGACAAGCATTTTATGATAATATAGCTAATGTAAAAAATCCACAAGAATTTTTAGATAAATCTATAGAAACTCCTAGATCTGAAACCGTACCAGAGCAATGGACTTCTCAAATATTAGCTAGAATTTTAGTTAAACATACTGTAATTATTGTTTCTGATTTGGTTGATCCTTCATTAGTAACTGGTTTGCATATGAAAACAGCTAAAAATATTGATGAAGCATTAAATTATGCATTTTCATTAAAGGGAAAAGATGCAAAAGTTGCAGTAATACCTGATGGATTAAGTGTAATAGTTCAAGGAGATAAATAGATATGGATGAATTTAATGAAAAATTATTAAAACTAAAAAATCTTCTTTCTTCATATTCTTCATGTGCTATTGCTTTTTCTAGTGGTGTTGATAGTACTTTTCTATCTTATATTGCAAAGGATGTTCTTGGTGATAATGCTATTTTAATATCTATTAATTGTGAAACTTTAACATCAAGAGATAAAAAAGATGTTATTAATTATTCAAAAAATATTGGATTAAAGTTAATAGAAGTTTCATATAGTCAGCTTCAACTAAATGACTTTATTAAAAATCCATCCAGTAGATGCTACTACTGTAAAAAAGCATTATTTTCAAAGATAAAAGAAATTGCTAAAGAAAATGGAAAAGAAATTGTAATTGACGGTACAAATGCCAGTGATTGTGGTGATTATCGTCCTGGTATTAAAGCTTTAAATGAGCTTGGAATATACTCTCCTCTTAAAATATGTGGAATTACTAAAAGTGAGATTAGAAATTATTTAAAAACTATAAATGTAGATATTGCATCCAAGCCTAGTTCTGGATGTTTAGCTACTCGTATTCCATATAAAGAAATAATTAATCAGGAGAAACTAGATATTATTCGTAAATGTGAAGATTATCTGCTAAATTTAGGATTAAAAAATGTTCGTGTTAGATTACAAAATAAAAGCGCTCGTATTGAAGTTTCACCAAATGAAAGATCTTATTTCTTTGATGAATCAATAATGGATGATATTTATATTAAATTTAAATCTTTTGGGTGTACTTATGTTGCTCTTGATTTAAAAGGATATAGAACTGGAAGCCTAAATGAAGTTTTAGGTAAAGGAGAAAATTTAAATGGATAATGAAGATTTTATAGATATAGATATTGCTAAAGTTGATTTACAACGTGAAAAAAGAAATGGTTATGCTGAGGTTATTTATGGTGAAGGTAAAACATCAAAGCAAATTATAGAGATTTCTAAAATATTAATATCTAAAAATAAAACTGTACTAGCGACACGTGTTTCTAAGGAAAAGATAAATTATATATGTAAAGAAATTCCTAATGTTATTTATGATGAAGAAGCTTGCTGTATGGTAATAAATAAAAAAGACATTGTTAAACCTAACAGCTATATAGCTATTGTAACTGCTGGTACTAGTGATATACCAGTTGCTAAAGAAGCAGCTTTTTGCGCTGATGTATTGGGGAATAATGTGAAGTGCATTTATGATGTTGGAGTGGCAGGTATTCATAGATTATTTAGATATTTAGATATTATTAGAAATGCAAAAGTTGTTATTGTAATAGCTGGTATGGAAGGAGCTCTTGCAAGTGTTGTTTCTGGCCTCGTTGATAAACCTGTAATTGCTGTTCCTACAAGCATTGGATATGGAACAAGCTTTAAGGGTGTTACAGCTTTACTTTCAATGCTTAATAGTTGTGCCAGTGGATTAAGTGTCGTGAATATTGATAACGGATTTGGTGCTGCTTATAACGCAAGCATGATTAATCATTTATAGGAGGATTCTTATGTGTACATTATATTTAGATGCATTTTCTGGAATTAGCGGTGATATGTTTATTGGAGCATTGCTAGATTTAGGATTAGACTTTAATATCTTAAAATCAGAATTAAAAAAATTAAATTTATCAGGCTATAAATTACAATATGAAAAAAAGAATAAAAATTCTATCTTTGGAAGTGATTTTGATGTAATTTTAGAAAATGGTCAAAAGGATTGTGGTATCCCTGAACATCATAAACATCATGGAAGAAATTTCTTAGATATAAAAAATTTAATAGAAAAAAGTGATCTTAGTGATTACGTAAAAACTCATTCTATCGACGTATTTCATGAAATAGCAAAAGCTGAAGGAATTGTTCATAACAAACCTATTGAAGAAATACACTTTCATGAAGTAGGTGCAATTGATTCAATTATTGATATTGTAGGTTCCTTTATTGGTTTAGAACAATTAAATATAACTGAAGTCATATCTTCTCCATTAACTGATGGATGTGGTCGAATAAAAATTGCTCATGGAGAAATGCCTGTTCCAGTTCCAGCTGTTATGCAAATTAGAGTTAACTCTTCAATTCCTGTTCATCAACGCTTAGATATAGAAACAGAATTGGTAACTCCAACAGGAATAGCACTTGTAAAAAATATTGTTTCAAAATTTTATCCATTACCTGATGATATGGAAATTTTAAAAATTGGATATGGATTTGGTAAAAAAGATATTAAATCTTTAAACGCTCTTAGAGTAATTTTATTAAAAAAAAAATAATTACTGATGAAATTATGGAAATTGAAACTAATATAGATGATCAAAGTAGTGAGCAGCTTAGTTATGCTATGAATTTATTAATTAGTATGGGTGCTAAAGACGTATTTTTAACTCCAATCACTATGAAAAAAAATAGGATGGCATCAAAACTAACTCTTTTAATTGATCCAAGTAAAAAAGAAGAATTTTTTGAAGCTATATTTCGCCATACTACATCTTTAGGAATACGTTATGAAATTAAACACAGAACTGTTATGGATCGTAAAACTTTAAATATAAAAACACTTTATGGGAATGTCCAAGTTAAAGTTGCATGTTATAAAAATATCAAAAAATATGATATTGAATATGAAGATTGCGCTAAACTTGCAAATTTATATGGTATCCCAATAGAAGATATTTATTTTGAGACACAAAAAATATGTAAAAGACAACAGGAGGAATAGATATGTTTCAAGATTTAACTGCTGAATTTTTAAGTACAGCACTTATGATTATATTTGGTGTAGG
Source organism: Clostridium nigeriense (assembly GCF_050585265.1). Lineage (GTDB taxonomy): Bacteria > Bacillota > Clostridia > Clostridiales > Clostridiaceae > Clostridium > Clostridium nigeriense_B. Next base: position 419,269 of record NZ_JBNOOE010000001.1, read on the forward strand.
AGTGCATTGTGATGAAGTATTAAAAGGTAGTAAATATAAAGGAAGTGGGCATCTCTTTGCTATTACAACCTGGGGATTTGGTATAACAATAGCATTATTTATTTTTGATGGTGTATCTATGAACCCAGCTATGGTCCTTGCTAAATGTATTTTAGGGATGCTACCATGGTCTTACTTTCTACCCTATAGTATAGCAGACTTTTTAGGTGCATTTATTGGTGCAATATTAGTCTACATAGTATATGCAGAACAATTTAAAGCTAGTGAAAAAGAAATTGACCCTATTGCTATAAGAAATATTTTTTCAACCAATCCAGTTATACGTAAGTTACCAAGGAATTTCTTTGTAGAATTATTTGCTACTTTTATTTTTATTAGCAGTATTTTTATGATTGCTAATAAATATGAAAGTATTTTACCAATAGGAGTTGGCCTTTTAGTATGGGCAATAGGTATGGCTCTTGGTGGTCCAACAGGATTTGCAATGAATCAAGCAAGAGATTTAGGCCCTAGACTTGCATTTCAAGTTCTTCCTATTAAAAACAAAGCAAATAATGATTGGCAATATGGTTTGCTAATACCAGGTATTGCGCCCTTTGTTGGCTCTGCTTTGGCTGCCCTATTGGTTCATTTTTATTTTGGAATTTAACTATAAATTTTAATTAATACTGTCAATAGCTACTATTAATGTTGACATTATTAATTAAAATATTTATAATTGTTATTAATAAATATTTTAATTCGTTGAAGAGAAGAGTAGACTATTTTTCATTTTCAGAGAGAGATAAGCTTGGTGAAATTATCTTACTTGATTTTAGTTGAAGACCACCTCTGAGTGACTCTAATAAAGTCCGTTTAATATCACGTTACGATATCTTAAGTGGCTTAGACAAATTAGGCAATTAAGGGTGGAACCGCGGGAAATATCGAATTTATTACTCTCGTCCCTTCTATATATAGAAGGGACGAGAGTTTTTTATTTTAAAAAACGAAAGGAGAATGTAATATGATTAAAATTACTTTAAAAGATGGATCAATAAAAGAATTTGAAGCTGGTGTTTCAGTACTAGATATAGCTAAATCAATAAGCGAAGGTTTAGCTAGAAATGCTTGCTGTGGAATAGTTAATGGAGAGGTTGTAGATTTACGTCACATAGTAAAAGAAGATTCTGAACTTGCAATATGTACATTTGATTCTCAAGAAGGAAAGGATGCTGTAAGACATAGTATATCTCATGTATTAGCATATGCTGTTAAGAGATTATATCCAGAATCAAAATTAGCTATTGGACCTGCAATTAAAGATGGCTTCTACTATGACTTTGATGTTGAAAATTCTTTTTCAGCTGAAGATTTAGTTAAACTTGAAGATGAAATGAGAAAGATAATAAAAGAAAATCCTTCAATAGAAAGATTTGAACTACCAAGAGCAGAAGCTTTAAGCCTTATGGAAGATGCTAATGAAGCATATAAGGTTGAATTAATAAATGACTTAGGAGAAGATGAAGTTATTTCCTTCTATAAAATGGGAGACTTTGTTGACCTATGTGCGGGCCCACACTTAATGTCATTAAAACCAGTTAAAGCCATTAAACTTCTTAGAAGTGCAGGTGCTTACTGGAAAGGTAACGAAAATAATAAGATGCTTTCAAGAATATACGGAACTGCATTCTTAAAGAAAGCAGACTTAGATTCTCATTTAGAAGCTTTAGAAGAGGCTAAAAAGAGAGATCACAATAAATTAGGAAGAGAACTTAAAATATTTACTACTGATGAAAAAGTAGGTCAAGGACTACCTCTATTAATGCCAAAGGGAGCTAAAATGATTCAACTTCTTCAAAGATGGGTAGAAGATGAAGAGGAAAAAAGAGGTTATGTTTTAACTAAAACTCCATTTATGGCTAAAAGTGATTTATATAAAGTTTCTGGCCACTGGGATCACTACAAAGATGGTATGTTTGTTTTAGGAGATGAAGAAAATGACGAGGAAGTTATGGCTTTAAGACCTATGACTTGCCCATTCCAATATACTATATACAATGCTGAACAACACAGCTATAGAGAACTTCCTATAAGATATTCTGAAACTTCTACTTTATTTAGAAATGAATCATCAGGTGAAATGCATGGTCTAATAAGAGTTAGACAATTCACTTTAGCTGATGGACATATAGTTTGTAGGCCAGACCAAATTGAAGAAGAATTCAAGAGTTCTCTTGAATTAATCAATCACATAATGTCTACTTTAGGTATTGATGAAGATATTTCATTTAGATTCTCTAAGTGGGATCCAAATAATACTGAAAAATATATAAATAATCCAGAAGCTTGGGAAGAAACTCAAGTATTAATGAAAGGTATCTTAGATCACCTTGGAATTAATTATGTAGAAGCTGAAGGTGAAGCTGCATTCTATGGACCAAAGCTTGATATTCAATTTAAGAACGTTCATGGAAAAGAAGATACAATAATAACTATCCAAATTGACTTTGCTCTTGCAGAAAGATTTGATATGACTTATATAGATAAAGATGGAAATAAGAAGCGTCCTTATATAATTCACAGATCTTCAATTGGATGTTATGAAAGAACTTTAGCAATGCTTATTGAAAAATATGCTGGTGCATTCCCAACTTGGTTATCTCCAACTCAAGCAATAGTATTACCTATTTCTGATAAATATAATGACTATGCAGAGTCAATAGTTAAAGAGTTTAAAAATGCAGGAATAAGAATAAATGGAGACTATAGAGCTGAAAAGATTGGTTACAAGATTAGAGAAGCTAGACTTGAAAGAATTCCTTACATTCTAGTTGTTGGTGAAAAAGAAGCTTCTAATAATGAAGCTTCAGTAAGAAGCAGAAAGAATGGAGAAGAAGGTGCAATTCCAGTTTCTGAATTAAAGAATAGATTAATCTTAGAAATAGCTAACAAAGAAAAATAAAAAAAGGTGCTTTTAGCGCCTTTTTTTTATTTATTTTCTTCCATTAATTTTTTAAGCTTATTTTGAAGTAACCAAACTTTCTTTTGCTTTCTATTATAAGCAACCATTCTTTCCTTATTGTTAGTACTAGCTTCTAAAAGTTTAGTTGTCTTTTCTTCATACATCTTTACAGCCTCATTAATAATCTGAAGCTCCTCTTTATTAAACATAAATACACTCCTTACTCAAATGTAATTAATATACTAAGTTATAATTATCATTTTATATTATAGTTTATAGAGAGATGCTTTTCAAATAATTATAAAAAACTAATATTACATAAGCACTTTGTAGATAACTCTTATGCTTATATACTAAAAATACTTCCCCAAATGATCTGTATATTTATATGTTTCTGTTTGAATATTGGTAGCACCAAGGATTCCCCAACCTTTTGTGCATAACCCCACCTTAATATATTATTCCCTTTCTCTAGGTTTCTAATATTTATTGTATAAAGCCCCTTTTTCCAATAATGCTTATTGCTAAGTAAATATATATAAGTTTGATTATTCCGTAGCTACGCTCCAAGTCAACTCAAACTTATAAATGTTCACTTGAAATCTAAATGAAGGAAAGTATTAATTTGTATTTTTCTAATATTTATATGCTAATAACTTACATATCATTTTAAAACTTTATAATTCCATACTTTCCTATAAAAAAATAAAAAGGTTACTTCAACATAAGAAGCAACCACTAAATTCACAGTTATTAAATAAATTTTAATAAAACCACCTTATTTATCAAGCTAAAGCTTGCAGGATTTAGCACCACACTAATTTATAAAACAAAAGTTTATATTTCATAGGTTGCTAGGCTTCACAGGGCCAGTCCCTCCACCGTTCTTAATAAAGTTCTCTTTCTATTTAATTATAATCATATTATACACCATATTTTTCTAATTACAACTATTATTTATTAATTTTTCTAAATTTTGTATTAGTGATAATATAATCAAAAGTAACATCATGATCCTCTTGCTCAATAAAATCCACTATTTGTAAATCATAAGCTAGTACCATTTTATTTTTAAACTCCTTTATAGGTTCTAAATACCTATCATAATATCCCCCACCATAGCCTATTCTATTTCCTTTAAAATCAAAGACTACACCTGGAACTATAATTAAATCTATATTTTCTTTTTCTATAAAATTACTATCATCAATAGGCTCTAATATTCCCATAGTATTTTTCTTCAAATCTTTAAAAGAATTTAATCTTATTGCTTTCATTGATTTATCAAACTTATATATCTTTGGAATATATACTTCCTTTTTATCCTCTAATGCCTTATTTATAATTTTATTGGTATCTATCTCACTACCAAAGCTTAGATAAATAAATATACTTTTTGCTTTTTTATATAAATCTGTACTTATTAACTCATTAAGTATTTTATTATCCATTATATCTTTTTCTTCAATATTTAATAAATCTCTTATTGATAATATTTTATTTCTTAAATCTTTCTTATTCTCTTTTCTCATAATATTCTCCTAAACACATTCTTGTATCCATATTTATCCTTTTATTCCTTTAATAATATATGACAATCCTAATCCTATAAATGCCGCTACTGTTCCTAACATAAAATTATTTGTAATAAATCCAATTGCAGTTCCAGCAATAAAACCTCCTAAAATTATTAGTTCATCCTTTTCCTCGAAATCTTCATCCTTTTCCTCTTTTAATTTGATTTCATTATTATCTTTGTTTTCAACTTCAGTATATCCATCACGTAATAGATCGTCTAATGTTATTTCAAATAAGTCACTTAACACTATTAATTTTTCTATTTCAGGATATGTTTGACCAGACTCCCACTTTGAAACTGCTTGTCTAGATACAGATAATAATTCTGCGAGTTTTTCTTGAGATAGTCCCTTTTCTTTTCTTAACATCTGTAATTTTTCTGAAAACTTCAATCTTATCACCTCTATTAAAGAATATTTAATACTAAGTTATACTACTACCAATCATAGTTTGCTTTTTGTCAACTTAAGGTTGCTATTGTGATAAATTCATTTTTACCACTATAATATATATTTCATTTATAATTGCTAACATATATTAATTATATCTCTTAAAATAGATGCTGCAGCATTTATGGTTCCTGAAGCTCCACCAATTACACTTATATCCCCAAGGGTATCTGTACTATAGAATACCCCCTTATTTTTATAATCTACAAAATATAGTGGATGCTCACTATTAATAATTTGAGGCTTCACATAAGCTCTAACTTTTTCATCTTTTTTATATACTTTTCCAATTAATTTAATTTTATTACCTTTAGATTTTTCTTCTAAAATATTATTTTTCTTTAAATTATTTATTCCTTCAACTTTAATATCATTGAGAGATAAATTTGCATCCATTAATGCATTTGCTAATATTACAATTTTAGATGCAGTATCATAACCTTCAACATCTAATTTATAATTAGCTTCTGCAATTTTAAAGGAAATAGCCCTTTGTAGCGCTTCTTCATATTCAATTTCATTTTCATACATTTTAGTTAAAATATAATTACTTGTTCCATTTAGAATCCCTTCAATAGATAATATATCAGCACCAGCTATATCAAAGCTTCCTACATTTATAGAAGGCAACGCCCCTCCGGTTGTGCACCCTATTTGTAATCTTACATTATTTTCATCTGCTATTTTCTTTAAAACCTTATACTCTAATAATATTGGTCCCTTATTACCTGTAACAACATTTATTCCATTTTCTAAAGCTAATTTAATATGGGTTAAACCCGGCTCCCCTGTTTCTATATTAGTACTTGTAAGCTCTACTAAGGTATCTATATCATTATTTTTAATAATAGTACTTATATTGATATCTTCTATAAAATTAAAGCCTGTCAATTTATAATCATTACTTACTACATCTTTTAAACTAATTCCATCTTTATTATAAATTCCACCATCACTTTTAATAATATACTTAACCTTTAACTCTAATCCTCTTTTCTTTAGCTTTTCTTCTTTATCAATTAACAGCTTTATGAAAGACTTACCTACTCCTCCAAATCCTATGAGTGCTATATCCATATTTTCACCTCTTATAAATATATTTTATTATAACTTTTATTTACAAAAATTGAAATAATTATAGTGAGGAAACTATTTAATTTAAATGCAAAAAGATGACTATATTATTAAGTCATCTTTTTATAAAATTATATTCTATTATAATTCTAATTTAATTTTTAAACTATATACTGCACCTAACATTCCTGCAATATTACCACATTTAGCAATATCCACTTTAAGATTTTTAGAAAATGATGGCATTACCATATTCTTAATATACTTCTCTATTCTATCTATTAGACTATTACCTTGTGCAGATACTCCTCCACCAATTATTATTAACTCTGGATTAAATACATGTATTAAAGTTTTTAATCCTAATGCTATATCTCTACACCAATTATCAACTATAGATATAAAAAACTCATCACCATTATTCACCTTTTCAAATATAACCTTTCCATTTATATTCTCTAATGCAGAATCAATCTCATTTTTATATAAAGAATTTTTTAAGACTTCTCTAGCTCTTTTTACTAAAGCAGTTGTAGAGGCATATACTTCATAGCACCCAGTATGTCCACATGTACATTCTAATCCATCAGGATATAAATTTATATGTCCAAACTCACCTGCTGAATAGCTTCTTCCAGTAAAAATATTATTATTAATTATAATTGCTCCACCTATCCCTGTACCAATTGTTAAACATATAAAATTAGAAACTCCCTTTCCAGCTCCCATCCATAATTCACCTAAGGCAGCTGCATTTACATCATTTTCAACAATACATGGTAAATGATATTTCTCTTCTATTATATTTTTCAATTTCACTCCAGTCCATCCTGGTATTGTATTAGTTGCAAATATTATTTCTCCTGTCTCACTATTTACTTGTCCTGCTGTGCTTATTCCAATTCCCTTTATATTATAGAATTCTTTTTTTAATAGTATATCTATAATTGTATATACTTTTTTAATTAATTCTTCGGCTCCCTTATATGCTTCTGTATCAAATTCAGAATTTTCATATATACTACCTGAATCATCAGCTATTCCAAATTTAATCTTAGTTCCACCTATATCTATAGCTATATAATTCATATGAACCCCCTAGATTAAAATTTTACATTATACTAATCCTATATAATACTAAAAATATTTATTAGAAATTTCCTTACTTCTATCTATCTGCTCCCTTGTATAGGACTTAAATGGTTCCCTACAATATCCAGCATCTACACCTCTTTCTTGCAATATTAATTTTAAAGTATTATATATTCCATTACTTATTGCATCACTTATAAAATCATTAGTTACATTTTGAACTTCATTAGCCTTTTCAAGTTTTCCTTCTCTTACTAAATCAAATATTTGTCTTGCTCTTATTCCATTGACATTATATGTTGACCCTATAGCACCATCTACTCCTAATGCAACTGCAGGTAATAACATTTCATCAAATCCTGAATATATAAGCTTATCTGGAAAAGCCTTCCTTACTCTTTCTAATAAATAAAAATCTCCTGCTGTAAACTTAATTCCAATTATTTTTTCGTTCTCAAATAATTCTCTGAACTGTTCTAATGATAAATTTACCCCTGTTAGAAATGGTATTGAATAAATTATCATTTTATTATTAACTGAATTAACTATAGTATTATAATAATTTTTTATCTCTTCAAAATCAAACTTATAATAAAATGGTGTAACTGCTGAAAGAGCATTATATCCTAATTCAGTTACATACTTTGCAAGCTCAACTGCTTCTTTTAAATTTAATGATCCTACTTGTGCAATTAGTGTTACTTTATCTTTTGCTTCATCCTTTACAATTTCGAAAATCTTCTTCTTCTCTTCAATAGAAAGCATAAAGTTTTCACCTGTACTTCCTCCAACATATAATCCATCTATTTTACATACATCAATATTATATCTTACTATTTCTCTTAGCCCCTTTTCATTTACATTTCCTTCTTTATCAAAAGAAACTAATAATGCTGAAAATAATCCTTTCATTGTTTTCACTCCAATACCTTTAAATTTTAAATATTAATTTATATAACTCAAAATTTATCGCCTTTTTCTATCTCTATCTTAATATTTTGAATATATCACCTTTTATTAGGATATTTTAAATCTTCTCGAGAACTTTTATATATGATAGTACTTTATGCTCAGTTAACCTTTTACAGCTCCAATTGTAATACCTTGAGTGAATGATTTTTGGAATATTAAGAATATTATAATCATAGGAATAGATGCCAATGCTGCTCCTGTCATCATTAATCCATAATCAGTTGTAAATTCTAATTGCATTGTTGCTATACCTAGTGGTAAAGTTTGCATAGTTTTACTTCTAATTAATATTAATTGCATAAAGTAATCATTCCATGAACTAATAAATGTGAATATTGCTAACGCTGCTACTCCTGGTTTAACTATCGGTAATACTATACTTTTAAATATTCTAAGTTCTGAACATCCATCAATTTTCGCAGCTTCTATTAATTCAGATGGTATTGTTTCGCTAAATTGTTTCATTAAGAATATTCCAAAAGGCCATCCTACAGCTGGTAATATTAATGATTTATAAGTATCTATCCAATCTAGCTTTGTTAATATTGTAAATAGAGGTACCATTATAACTTGTTTTGGTAATGCCATAGCCCCTATTAATAACCAAAATATCAGCTTTCTTCCTGGGAATCTTTTTTTAGCTAAAACATATCCAGCAAGTGATGCTGTTAAACAAACTAAAAATGTTGTTGAAATTGCTATAAAAAAGCTATTAAAAGTCCATCTAACAAGTGGTTGTTTCGCTAAATTTATCAAATTAGCCATAGTTGGAGTTTTAGGCCACCATTGAGGAGGTATAGATAAAGCTGCAGCTTGATCTTTAAATGCTCCCGTTATAATCCAATAAAAAGGAAATATAAAAACCACCGTAAATATACATAGTATTATTAATGAAATAACATGTTTTACTGTCCATTGACTTCTCCAGTCATATAACTCTTCTTTCTCCTTTTTCTTTATACTAAACATACTAACTTCTCCCCTCTAATATTCTACATCTGTACCCAGATATTTATATTGAACAACTGATATAGCCATAACTATTACAGCAAGTACAACTCCCATTGAGGAAGCTAACCCATATTGTCCTAATGTAAAGGATCTTTCATATACCTGATACATTATAGTTGTAGTTGCATAGTTTGGTCCTCCTGCTGTTAATAACTGAATTAATGAGAAACATTGGAATGAATTTATTGTTGTTATTATAACTATATAAAGTGTTGTTGGCTTTAATAGTGGCCATGTTATATTTAGAAAAACTTGTCTATTACTTGCTCCATCTATTTCTGCTGCCTCTAAATAATCCTTCGGTATATTTCCTAATGAAGCCATATATAAAACTATAGGTTGTCCCACTGATAAAGTAACTAATACAATTAATATTGCCCATTTTGCAATACTTGGATTTCCAAGCCAAACCTGAGGTTCTACTCCAAACAAGCTTAAAATATAATTTAAAATTCCGTAGTTTGGATGAAATATCCATCCCCATACAACTGTAATGCTAACTACAGATGCTATTGCTGGTAAATAAAATATTGATCTAAAGAAAGACCTTACTTTTGATGATCTCTTATATATTGTTAACGAAACAAACATTGAGAATACAACAACAATTGGTACATTCCCAACAACTAAAAACAATGTATTCCATAATGATTTAATAAATACTGGATCCTTTGCAATTTGTATATAATTTTCTAAACCTATAAATTCAGATGTTCTTGGCCCATAATTAAAAAAACTAATTACTAGTCCACCTATCATTGGTAATATTACAAATCCTAAAAAGAATATTGCAGCTGGTAATAAAAATAAATATGATGCTAACCACTCTTTCTTAGCCATCTTTGAATGCTTATTAACTTTAACTCTAGTTCGCTTTTTATCTAACACTTCTGTAACCATTCTATATGATTATACCTCCTTTATAATTCAATAGTATTAATGGAGCAATTTGCTCCATTAATACTATTAAAAGTTTATATATTATTTTTTAAGGGTTTCATTTGCTTTTTCATTATAAGTTTTTAATGCTTCTTCAGGACTTTTTTGTCCTAAAGTTATTTCTTGTAAAGCTGGGAACCAATGAGTTCTCATTTCTGCGAATCCATTAACAGTGTTATAGTATTTAGCAGTATATTCCCCCATTCTTTCTGCAAATTTCATTTCCTCATCATCATAAATATCTTTAACAGAATCTCTAACGGAGAATGTTCCTGTTGCTTTTAAGTTCTTTATTTGCCAATCTGGGTCATTAGCTAAGAAGTCTATAAATGTCTTTGACGCTTCAATTTTATCTTCATCTTTATTATCAAATACACATAATCCACCAATTAAAGATTCCAACTTAAGCTTTCCTTCTGGTGATGGAATTGGTACTAAAGCATCTTCAAATTGAACTGATTTTTTAGATTCATTACTCTTTAATAATCCTGTTGAATAAAGAATTGTAACTGCTGCTTTTTGTTGTAAGTATAAGTCAATTGCATCATTTGATGCTAAGGCTTCTGAACCTTGTCCGATAAGTCCTTCATCAATTGCCTTTTTAACCCATTCCATGGCTTTTATTGCTTCTGGAGAATCAAATGTATATGCAGTTTGATCTTCATTCATAACACTTCCACCAAATATATTTGCAACAAATGCCCTTGTTCCTTGATCTCCTGCTGTACTCTTACTATAGAATGTTAACGGTATGATATCTGGCTTAGCTTCCTTTATAGCTTTTAAAGCTGCTTCAAATTCTTCAATTGTCCATGTTCTATCATCTTTATCTAATGGAAGTACATCTAAAAGTCCTGCTTCTTCAAACATATCTTTATTTACTGACATCATAAAATTAGTTGTATTAAATGGATACATATAATATTTATCATCTAACTTACATCCTTGTAAAATAGAGTCAGATACATCTCCATTTAAATCAGCTATCATATCATCCACTGTAGCTAGGACCCCTTGCCTCGCATAATCTATTATTCTTCCTGGTGCATCATACAAAACATCTGGTGCTGAATCAGAGGCTATAGCTGCATTTATTTTTTCTCCGCCACCTGTAAATGAAAGCATTTCTACATTAACTTTAATATTTGGATTTTTCTCCATAAAAGCCGCTGCTAACTCTTCCTCATATTTTCCAACCACTCCATCTTTAGTCTCAAAATTAGGGAATGCCCACCAAGTTATCTCTACTTTCCTATCACTAGACGACTGATCTCCCCCATTATTCTCAGCTCCCTTGTTTCCGCATCCAATAAATAATGAAGCTGTTATTGTTGTTGCTAAAAGTAATGTTGATAGTACCTTAAACTTTTTCATTTATTACCCTCCTAATATACTTATTTTTAAAGAAAATATTTTATATTTTCTAACAAACAATTTAATGCTAACTGATATTAAACTTAAAATTTTTATCTTCCATATAGTTTCCCGAGAACAAATATATACAAAAAATTAGTAGTTAAATATTTATAATTCGTTCTCGTGAACATTTTTGAAAAATAAATAGTAGTTTTAATAAGGTAAGTTTTCTTTAAACAATATAACATTTTCATATTCATTGTTATTTTTCTTAGGCTTAACATCTTTATATAAATATTCAAACATATATTTAGCCACTAAATATCCTAGTTCTGAATGTTTTTGTGCTACAGTTGCAATAACCTTTTCATTTTTAATTAGTTGCTTTGTAGCATTTGAAAATCCATTATCTACTATTTTTAAATTTTCATTTCCTATACTTATCGCTCTTTCTACAATATCTACTAGAAATCTACTACTATATAACGCTGATATATCTTTAGTTAGATTATTTTCTAATATATTATCTATGTTACTTTTAAGATTGCTCTGAAAAATAGGTCCTACAATTTCGCATTTTTTACTTTCCATTACCTTACTGTAAAATCCCTCAAAAACTAATTTAGAGGATATTCTATCATCTTCAGTATCAATAAGTAATATTTTATCTCCTTTATTTAAAGCATTTAAAAGTATATTTGCAGTAATTCTTCCAGCTTTAAAATAATTTGAATATACACTATAAGTATTTTTATCCAAAGGCATATCTAAAGCCATAAAGACTGTTTTATCATTTTCTTTCTTTATCTTTATAATTTCATCTTTTAACAATGGAATTATTATTACTCCATCAACTTGTTCACTCTTTAAAATATTTTTTAAAATTTTCACCTGTTCTTTAGGTTCATCAATATCCGTTTCAATAATATTAATTTTATATTTATAAAACTTAAATTCATTTTGAGCCTTTTCAAATCCCTCTTTAATACTATTTGAATAGACTTCCTTTTTTGTCTTTACAATAAAAGCATATATACTCTTACTCTTCTTTAGAGCTAATGATGTACTAATTGGATTTTTAGCATATCCTAATTCTTCACATAGAGTTAATATTTTTTCTTTTGTATCAGGATTAATACTTCCTTTACCATTTAAAGCTCTTGCTACAGTTGTCCTAGAAATATTTAACATCTTCGCTATATCTGATTGCCTAATCATCAAACTCCCTCATATTTTTCCCTTTTTTTAACTTATTGTCATAATAATACCATTTAATGAAATCAATTTCAATAGACTTTTGCATTTTCTTCCATGTTAAGTTAATATAAATATATAAGTATTTTTAAACTAAAATATATTTTTAAGGAGATATTAACTATTATGAAAAATCTAACTTTAAAATTATTATTAGTATTGTTACTATCTTTATCACTTATCTCATGTGGACAAAAAGATAATATTTCTAAATCTAATAACGAAAATCAAGATACTACCACTCCTGAATTATTTAGTGTTGCAGGAGAAAGCAATAAAGTCCCTGGAATTTGTGAATATTATTTAAACGACATTAATGTTGCCACAAGAATTAAACCTTCAATTATTACTGAAAACTCTTCCTACTATGATGTAGAAAATAATGATAATATTTATATAGATGTAATTCTCGATGTATATAATTTGAGTAATGAAGCCAAAATGGCTGACGATATAATAACTACGAAAATAAAAATCAAAAATAATAAGTATTCTTGTTTTTCTCTTGTAGAAAGTACTGATGGATCTGATTTAGAAAAATATACTTTAATAAACTCACTAGAAACAAGAAATATTCATTACGTGGCCGAAGTACCTATAGCTGATTCAACTACTGGTGAATTAGAGATTATCTTAACTATAGATGGAAAAGATTATAGTAATAAGTTTAGCTTAGATAGTCTTCAAGGTTCAGCAAAAGAAAATACACAACAAAACACTCACCCCAATGAAAAACAAACCTTAACTGAAGAAGAATACTATATGATAATAAAAGAAGCTAAGCAACGTCAACAGGATTATATTGATTCTATTGACGATCATAAAGTTAAACAATCAGTACAAACCCCATATTCAGCTGCTATTGCAGAGTCAACAGCATTATATATAAAATATCCAGATGATACTGATACCATAGATGCAGCTCTAAAGAAAGTTCTTGCTGGTGAATAATTCCATAGCTTTAGAAAACTATAATAATAATAACTTATATGAAAACTATTGCTTCAAATACATCTTATATATTTCTAACCAAAATTAAAAAAAGGTACTATTTCGTAACTATAGTTACGAAATAGTACCTTTTATATTTATATATCCTAATATCATAAAAAATTTTAAATTATCAATTATTAGTCTATATCTAATATATTCTTTATTTCATTCTTATAAGCATCTGCTTTTGCACCAAAGATAGCTTGAATTCCGTTACCAACTTCAACTACTCCAGCTGCTCCTAATGCTTTTAATTCATCTTTATTAACATTTGCTTTATCTTTAACTTCAACTCTTAATCTTGTTATACAAGCATCAACACTAACTATATTTTCTTCTCCACCTAAAGCAGCTAATACAGCTGGTGCTTTTTCTTGAATTTCACTACCCTTCTTAGCATTACCTGCTGATTTTTCATTTATTTCAGCTTGTGGAATACCAGCTTTTGCTTGGTAATCTGATTTTGAATAAAGCTTAACTTCTTCTTCACTCTCATCTCTACCTGGAGTCTTTAAGTTAAACTTTTTAATTAAGAATAAGAATAAGAAGTAGTAAACTGCTGCATAAACTATACCTACTAAAATTAATCTTAACCAGTGAGTTGGAACTCCTGCTCCTGCTGGTAATAACCCGAATAATGTAAAGTCTATTAAACCACCTGAGAATGTCATACCAATAAATACATTAAGTACACCCATTAACATATATGATAAACCTGCTAATATACAATGAACTACATATAGTGCTGGTGCAACGAATAAGAATGTAAATTCTATAGGTTCAGTTATACCTGTAAGTAATGCTGTTAATGCAGCTGATGCTAATAATGAACCAACAACTTTTTTCTTAGTTGGAGCTGCTGTATGATACATAGCTAAGGCTGCTGCTGGAAGACCAAACATCATGAATGGGAATTTACCAGCCATAAATCTTGTTGTTCCTGAAACTATTGTTGTCATATCTGCTGTTGAAGCACCAACTAAACTACTCATGCTTGATAATTGTGCAAAGTACGCTGTGTTAGCACCTGCTACTGATTGCCATGCACCATCAACTAATATTTGTCCCTCAACAAATGATCCATACCAGAATGGAGTATAGAATACATGGTGTAAGCCAAATGGAATTAACGCTCTTTCTATAAGTCCATATAAGAATGTTCCTATTGCTCCTGAACTATTAACGAATCCTGAAAGAGCAACTATTCCATTTTGAACTATTGGCCATACAAATGCTAGTACTGCACCAACTACTGCCATCGCTACCGCTGTTACTATTGGAACAAATCTTGAACCTGAGAAGAACCCAATAACTTGTGGTAATTGTATTGTATGATATTTATTATGTAATACTGCTGTAACTATACCTGTAATAATTCCACCGAAAACAGACATATTTAAAGTGAATATACCTAAGTTAGTTGTAACATATGTTCCATATTCTCCAACTGAATCTGGAGTAAGAACACCTAATTGAGTTAATCCTAATGCAAGCATTGAAGATATAACTTGGTTCATAACTATAAATCCAAATATTGAAGCTAATCCTGCAGTCCCCTTATCTTTTTTAGCAAGTCCAACTGCAACACCTACTGCAAATAATAATGGTAGATTACCAAATATAATATCCCCTATGTTTTTCATTATTGTTAATATTGCTGTAACAACTGGAATATTAACAAAAGCTATTAATGGTTGATAAACTGCTGGTGGATTCGATAATCCAGATATTCCTAATAAAGCTCCACCAAGTCCTAATAATATACCTGCTATTGGCAATGCTGCTATTGGAAGCATTATAGCTTTACCAATTCTTTGTAATTGCTGTAACATTTATAACTCCTCCTCAAATATAAAGTTTATAAATAAATTAAAAATAAATTACTACAGTAGTATGTTCTTCTACAGACTTATTATTTGCATTTTCTTTTAAGATATTATAAAAACTTCTAAAAAAATAAAAAAAGGACCAAAACTTATAGATATAGTTATAGTATACCTATAATATTTTTAGTCCTTGCCTGCTTTACCAGTAACACACTACTTATTTAATTATGTTCATATAATATCATATTAAAATTTAAATGTAAATTTTTTTTTGATTTTTTAAATAAGTTTTTTAAGATTATTATTACAGTAAAAATGTTATTACAAATATTATCATATAAAATTTTAATAAAATTCAAAATTTTCTTGAATCCCAACAAATTTAAGCTATTCAATCATATTTATTTTATATGCTTATTGTATTTTATTATTTATTTAGTATTTTTAAAACTTCTTTTTGCATAAATTATCAAAAATTTCTATGGATTTTTTATAAAATTGCATATATAATAAAATTACAATATTCACAAAACTACAAATTTCGAAAGGATTCGATAAAAATGGCTTTAATAGGAATACTAATAATAATAGTAGGATTTGCGCTAAAGTTTAATACAATAGCAGTTGTTATTGTTTCTGGTATTGTAACTGGTTTAATAGCCGATATGAGCATTTCTGAAATATTAACAACTTTAGGACAAACATTTGTACAAAAAAGAGAAATGAGTTTATTTCTTCTAACATTACCTGTAATAGGTTTATGTGAAAGATACGGATTAAAAGAAAAAGCAATAATGTTAATAGAAAAAGTAAAAGGTTTATCTACTGGTAAGCTTTTATCTGGTTATTTATTTATAAGAGAAGTTTCTTCTTTTATGGGGGTTAAACTTGGTGGACATCCTCAGTTTGTAAGACCACTTATTAACCCAATGGCTCAAGGAGCTGCTATTTCAGAACATGGAGATCTTAAAGAAGAAGACGAAGACTTAATAAAAGCTACATCTGCTGCTGCTGATAACTATGGTAACTTCTTTGGTCAGAATGTATTTTTAGCAAACTCAGGGGTTCTCCTTATAGCTGGTACACTAGAAACATTAGGTTATAATGTTGATACATTACAAATTGCTAAAGCCTCAATTCCTGTAGCTTTAATAGCATTTGTTTTAGGAGTTATTCAAAACTATTTATTAGACAAAAAGTTAGCTAAAAAATATAAAAATAGGTAGGTAATTTTATGGATTTAAAAGCTATTTCAAATATTTTATTAGAAATATTTTATATAATGGTAGGATTATTCTTTATTCTTACTATGTTATTCACTTTAAAAGATAAAAATCATAAAACTAGATATGGTACTGCTTTATTCTGGGGAATTCTTGGTTGTATATTTATACTAGGTGAAACTATTCCTCCAGTTGTTTCTGGTTTACTTATTGTTGTAATAGGTATATTAGCTGCATTTAATCAAATTAATATCGGAACTATAAAAGAATTAGACAGCACTTTTGCAAACTTAAAAGCAAACGAAATTGGTATAAAAATATTTGTACCTTCATTAATAATTGCATTAGCTGCATTACTTATTGCACAATTTACACCAATTTCAAGCGTAGCTTCTATAGGAATTTCATCTATAATTGCATTAATAGCTACTTTCTTAATAACTAAAGCTAAACCTAATGAATTTATAGAAGACAGTAATAGAATGTTCCAATCTGTTGGATCAACTGCAATATTACCACAATTGTTAGCTGCTTTAGGTGCATTATTTACCACAGCTGGTGTTGGAGATATTATATCAAACATGATTTCAAACTTTATTCCTGAAGGAAATATCTTATTAGGTATAACTGCTTATTGCGTTGGTATGGCTATATTTACTGCTATAATGGGAAATGCATTTGCTGCATTCTCAGTAATAACTGTTGGTATTGGTGTTCCATTTGTATTTGCTCAAGGTGGAAACCCTATAATTGCATCAGCATTAGCTATGACAGCTGGATTCTGTGGAACATTAATTACTCCAATGGCTGCAAACTTTAACGTTTTACCAGTAGCTCTATTAGAAACTAAAGATAAGAATGCTGTAATAAAAGTACAAGCAATCTTTGCAATAATATTACTTGCTATACACATACCATTAATGTACTTCTTAGCATTTTAGTACATAAAGGAGGTTTATATATGAAAATATTAATTACTGGCTTTGATCCATTTGGTGGAGAAAGTATAAATCCAGCTTTAGAAGCTGTAAAAAAATTACCTGATACAATTTTAGGACAAGAGGTAATAAAGATAGAAATACCAACTGTATTTAGAAAATCTTTAGAAAAAATAGAAGAAAATATACAAAAACATAATCCAGATGTTGTTATATCTATTGGTCAAGCTGGTGGAAGATTTGGTATCACTCCAGAAAGAGTTGCTATAAATATGGATGATGCAAGAATTAAAGACAACGAAGGTAACCAACCTATAGATATATCAATTTATGAAGATGGAGAGGCAGCTTATTTTTCTAACCTTCCTATAAAAGCTATGGTAAAGGAAATGAATGATAACGGAATTCCTGCATCTGTATCTAATACAGCTGGAACTTTTGTATGTAATCACGTTATGTACGGAATTTTATACTTAGTTGATAAAAAGTATCCAAATATAAGAGGTGGATTTATACATGTACCGTATATACCATCCCAAGTAACTACAAAGCCTAATACACCATCTATGTCAATAGATGATATAGCAAAAGGTCTAGAACTTAGCATAAAAGCTGTTATAGAAAATTCATCAGATATAAAGACTGTAGGCGGAGCTATTTGCTAATGAGTAAAAATATAAATCTTTTTGTCTATGGTAGTTTAAGAGAAGGTTTTTTTAACTATGACCTTTATTTAAAAGGTAAAGTTAAATCAATAAGACCTGCTGAAATAAATGGATTTGAATTATACCATATGCCATATAAAGGCTATCCAGCAGTATTGCCTGGAAATAATACCATAGTTGGCGAAGTTGTTGAAATAGAAGATTATGATTCAACACTTAAAGCAATGGACAAAATGGAAGGTTTCTTAGAAGAAGGAAATCCTAATAATGAGTACTCACGAAAACTTGTACAAGTTAAATTAACTGATGATGAAAGCTCTGAAGATTGTTATTCTTATTTTTATAATAAGGATATAGATCCAAAATTCCAAGATGAAGCTATTTATATTAAAAATGGTGATTGGAAAGAATATATGCTAAGTATCCAATAATTTATAAGTAAAGCTTGATAGATATTATGCTATGATCTCCGTCGTTTCGCTCGAAGTCGATCTAAACATTAATATCTATCAAGTTTTTTATTATATAAACTTATTTAATTAAATCCTAAAGGATGATATTAATTATTTTTATTTTCTTTTGATTTATCATATCTATTTAATGCTCTTAAAGTTCCCTCTTCTACTGCTGCTCTAATAATATAATATAAAATAGTCAAAAAGAGTACACTTCCTATAATACCTAACCCCATATATTAATTCACCTCTTATAAAGATTTTAAAAACTTATTACATTCTCTTCTATTTTTAAATATGTATATCTTCTTATTTTTTTCTTCTTTAAGAGTATTATAAAATTTCTCTCTATGTTCTTTATTAAAATTCCATATCCATTTCATAAATTCAAAATCAAACTTTTCTGGACACCCCGCTGCCATATCTAGACGAGTTCTACCATAACTCGATATGACTCTTTTTACTACTCCAAGGAGGCATGTTCTTCTTGGATAATCTAAATATAATACAGTATCACATCTCTTTAATCTTTCTTTTAAGGTTCTATCATAATTACCATCTATAATCCATTTTTCTTTTTTTAACTCCTTATCAAGAAGAATGTCAAACTCTTCTTTAGATATGTTTACCCACCCTTCTCTCCAAAATAATTTATCTAAATGAACTACCGGTAAATTAATTTTTTCAGATAAGGTTCTTGATAATGTAGATTTTCCACTTCCTCCACATCCTATAATTATAACTCTATTCACACTTTAACCTCCTTTGTACTTTAAAATTAGATTTTCTTATAATCTAGTCGTTTATTTCACTTATATCTTCATATAAATTATTTTCTGCAATTTTATTTAAATCTTCAGCATTTGAAACATGATTTCCACAGTTATTTCCAAAGTACATGCCCTGTTTTATTGGTGCAATTAAAAAACCTGCAACAACTCCCCCTAAAAAGCATGATAATCCTAATAATACCTTTTCATTATTCTTCATAAATTCAACATCCTTCATAATAATATAAAATAATTATACCATTCTCTTATCCATTTTTATCCACATTATAAAAAAAGCATATAAAAGATTTTAATTATCTCTTATATGCTAAATTATTTAATATTTATTATTTTAATCTCATATTTTTGTTATTTTTTATAATATTTCGCCATTGGATTCAATAACTTCTTTATACCAGTAGAATGATTTTTTTCTCTTTCTTTCAAGAGTTCCATTACCTTCATTATCTTTATCTACATATATAAAACCATAACGTTTTTTCATCTCTCCAGTACCTGCACTAACTAAATCTATACATTCCCAAGGAGTGTATCCTATCATTTCTACTCCATCAATTGTTATAGCCTTTTTCATTTCAGATATATGTTGTCTTAAGTACTCAATTCTATAATCATCATTAATAGAACCATCTTCTTCTATTGTATCAACAGCTCCAAATCCATTTTCTACGCAGAATAGAGGAATTTCATATCTGTTATAAAGATTGTTTAGTGATATTCTAAATCCAACTGGATCTACTTGCCATCCCCAATCTGAAGCTTTAAGGTAAGGATTTTTTATGCCCTTCATCATATTACCACCAGTAAGTTTTTTGTCATTATTGTCTCCACTTACAACGAATGTCATATAATAACTAAATCCTATGAAGTCTACTGTTCCTTCTTTTAGTATTTCTTCATCTCCATCTTCCATTTTTATTTCAATATTATTTTTCTTGAAATATTGCTTCATATATTGTGGATAATATCCTTTTGCTTGAACATCACTAAAGAAATAATGCTTATTCATGAAATTATTTGCAGCTAAAACATCATCTGGGTTACAAATTTCAGCATATGCTAGGGGATAAAGAAGCATACATCCAATTTTGAAATTAGGATTTATTTCATGCCCTAATTTAACAGCTTTGGCACTAGCAATAAATTGATGATGAGCTGCTTGGTAAACTACTTGTTCTTTATCTTCATTTTCTTTTATCTTAATTCCAGCAGACATTGTTGGAGGAAGTGTTATTAAATTTATCTCATTAAAAGTCATCCAATGCTTAACTTTATTTTTATATCTATTGAATATTACATTACAATAATTCACATAAAAATCAACTAATCTTCTATCTCTCCATGAACCATACTTTTCAACTAACCAATAAGGCATTTCATAGTGAGAAATTGTTATTACAGGTTCTATTCCATTTTTTAAACATTCATCAAATAGATCATCATAATACTTTAAACCTTCTTCATTAGGCTCTAATTCATCACCTTGAGGGAATATTCTAGTCCAAGCTATTGATATTCTAAAACACTTAAAACCCATTTCTGCAAATAATGCTATATCCTCTTTGTATCTATGATAAAAATCTATAGCTTCATGGGATGGATAATATTTACCTTCTACAACACCATCTGTGAATTCTCTTGGAACACCTAAAGCACCTGCTGTTGTAACATCCGAAATACTAATTCCCTTACCGCCAACATTCCATGCACCTTCACATTGGTTTGCAGCTACTGCTCCACCCCATAAAAAGTTTTCCGGGAATTTATCTAAATTATCATACATTATTAAATCCTCCTAATTCTATCTTATATTTTAAAGTTATCTTAAATAAAATATCCTATAAGATAGTTATAATCTCATCTCATGCTTTAACTGAAGCTACATTACTAGGTATAATATCTAAATAATCTGTAATATTAGTTATTATTATAGGAGTAATTGTATCATAACCTGCTTCCTTTATTGCTTTAATATCAAATTCAAGTAATTTATCTCCAACTTTAACTGTATCTCCGCTTTTAACAAAACTATTAAAATGTTGTCCTTCTAAATTTACTGTATCTAATCCAACATGAATTAAGATTTCTACTCCATCTTCTGTTTTTAACCCAATTGCATGTTTGGTATTAAATACCATGGCAACTGTACCATTTATAGGAGAAACTACTTTACCTTCTGTTGGTATTATAGCAATACCTTTCCCCATAATCTCCTCTGCAAAAGTTAAATCATTTACTGAAGATAATGGAACTGCTTCACCATTTATCGGACTCATTATAGACATTTTATTTTTTAAAGGTTTAACATCTTTATTTTCTTCTAACTCTTCTAATTCTTCTGTCTCTTCAACCTCATCTTCAAACCCTAAAATCCAAGTTAATGCAAAATCTTCATTATTATCACTTACAGATATAACAACATTATTATTTTAAATTTTTTTCTATCCTAATTTAAATAACCTCCTTTACAAAAAATAAGCAACCAAAACAATAACTAATATTAGTATATATATTTAAAATCTATATACTAAAAGTTAAAGTTTTGCCTGCTTAGCCAGTAACAATCTAACGATTTTTAATTCATACCATGTTTATGTTTACATATTGTCATAGAAAGTTTATATTGACAATAGTATTTTTTAATCCAAACATTTAAATTTCCTACTTTTAATTAATATGTTGTAATTTATTTTTATTTTCCAAGTATTTATCAACAATAATTGTCAAAGTAAAACTCACAACAAAGCTCACTAACATCGCAATCCCAAATGGAATATATTTTCCAACTGGTACAGCGATAAATCCAGGTAAACCTGCTGGGACCCCCATTGCTGATGCTAATATATTAAATTTACCAACAATTGCACAGCTAATTCCTGATCCAATCATAGCACAAATAAATGGGTATTTAAGTTTCAAATTTACGCCAAAAATTGCTGGCTCTGTAATTCCCAATAATGCTGAAATACTTGAAGATGAAGCTATTGCCTTCATTTTTTTATTTTTATTAACAAAGAAAACTGCCATTGCTGCTGCGCCTTGAGCCACATTAGCCATTGAGCAAATTGGTCCCATAATATCTCCACCAGTATTATTAATATCTGCAATTAATTGCATGGATACCGCTGTAAAACTTTGATGTAGCCCAGTAATTACAATTACTGAATATAATGATCCGAAAATTCCTGCTCCCAAAGCACCTGTTGTATTCCATAACCATACTATACCATATGTCAACCCATCACCAGCAGAACGAGTTATAGGACCAATAATTGTAAATGTTAAAAATGCAGTTACAAAAACTGTAATCAATGGTGTTAATAAATTATCTAGTACTTGAGGAATATACTTTCTACATATTTTTTCTATAGTAGTTAAAACAAATGTTGCTGCAAGTATTGGTAGTACAGTCCCCTGATAACCGACTTTTTCAATTCCGCCAAGAATATTCCACACCGGAACTTCATTATTAAGTACAGCTTCACTATAACCATAAGCATTTAGCAAATCAGGATGTACCATAATCATTCCTAATGTTGCCCCTAGAAAAGGATTTCCTCCAAACCTTTTTGCAGCAGAAAATCCAATTAAAACTGGTAAGTATGTAAAGGATGCACTTGCAATAGTATTTATCATACTAACTAAGTCACTAATACCTGGGTACATTTCCACTACAGACATAGGTCCAAATAAATCCTTTACTGTAAGAACATTATTGATACCCATTAATAATCCTCCAGCCACAATTGCTGGAATTAATGGTACGAATATATCTGAAAGAACGTTAACTAAACGTAATATAGGATTTTTAACCTTATTTTTTGCAACTTCCTTTACTTCTTTTTTTGTCATAGACTCTATATTAGTCATCTTAATAAACTGCTTGTATACTTCATCAACAACTCCTGGTCCTAAAATTATTTGATATTGTCCATCGTTTTCAAAAGTTCCTTTTACAGCTTCAATTTGATCCATTTCCTTTTGATTTATTTTCTTAATATCGTTTAATACCAAACGTAATCTTGTTGCACAATGAGCTGCACCCACTACATTTTCTTTTCCACCAATAGCTTCTAATACCTCTCTTGCAATATCTTTATAATCCATTTTTCCCCTCCTGATTATCTACTAATATTATCTTAAATTTAAATTCTCTATTTATTGAAGCATCGATCAACGTGTCTGGATTCGGAAGTGTGCCCCAACTATCAATCCCACCAACTCCCATCTGCTTTGAGTACAGATTTAAAAATACATAATTTGGTGTTGGCAATTCAATATTGTGCCTAGCATTTTGCAAATCAAAACAACTATAATTAGAAATATCAAACTCAAATGGTTTGCCATCTACACAGGAAAATTCTATTTTATATTTATCCTCATTTTCTACAATCAGCCTTCGAACTCCTGTTCTATTTCCATTTTGTTGAGGCATACTATAATTAACATAATTTTCTTTTACAGTCTGCTTATAAACATCTAACCTAGCTGCTTCCCTACGATCTAAATAATTTTCAAAGGGTCCCATCCCATAATAAGTAAATTTATCAAAAGATAATGGTAATACAAAACTCAATCCAAAAACAGGTATTTTAGGTAGCTTTGAATCTCCAATATACTTCACCACTACATCAATTTCAAAATTTGGATTTATGGTATACATAATTTTTGTCTTTGCATCTGAATTAGGGAATAAGCGATACTCATATTTAACCTTCAAGCATCCATTTTTTTCATAAAACTCTGAAAAATCACAATCTTGAAAAAGTGTTGCACTTAACCATTGTCCACTATTAAACCCCAACTTATATCCATTATCATTGTCTGTAGTTCCTCTCCAATATATTGGTTTTGGAGGTCTAACAATTAATTCTTCCCCATTTCTAATAGAAATTAATCCACCATCTATCATTCCACTCATGCTTCCTTCAGCTTTTGAGAAAAGAATGGACTTTTTATCCAAATAAACACCCGCATTATATTGTCCAATGATAATTTTACTATTATTAATTGCTTCTACTTTGGTATTTTCTTTAAAATCACTTATTATATCTTCATTTATAATAAATTGTTCATAAGCTATAACATGTCCCTTTTTAGCCCAAATAGTTTCTTTTTTTAATTTTAACTCTACATCAATAGTGTACTCACTATTAATTTTTTCACTTACCAAATTGCTAATGTCTATTACTTTTTTAGATTTAGGTGGAATAACTATATCAAAATGTAGACTTCCAAGTAATTGACCAATTTTTTTTGCATAAACAACCAATTTATAATCGCATAAATCTAAGTAATCAAAATTATTTATAATACTGATTCTTTCATTATGAATCTCAAAATCAACTTTTTGAAATACCTTTTTTACTTCTAATAATTTAGGTGTAATTTCTCTATTTGCAAATATCAATCCATTTGCGCACATATTCGAATCATTTGGACGATCTGAAAAATCTCCACCATATCCAAGAAAGCTCTGATTATAAGTATTCTTTTTTAACAGAAGCTGATCAATATAATCCCAAATAAAACCTCCTTGATATTGAATATATCGTTTACTTAATCCTTGATATTCCCTTAAACCTCCTAATGAGTTTCCCATAGCATGCATGTATTCACATAGTATCATTGGTTTATCGTGGTTTTTTGATATATATTCCTCTACTGCACTTGGAGACAAATACATTCTACTCTCAATATCACTTGTATCATTGAATGTTCTATCATTTACTATACCTTCATAGTGAACTAATCTAGTGTGATCATTTTCTCTAAAGTAATTTGACATTTTAAACAAAACAGAACCACCATTAGATTCATTCCCACAGGACCAAATAATTACAGATGGATGATTTTTATCTCTTTGTAATAAAGATTTTGCTCTATCAAGTACTGAGATTTCCCATTCATGTTTGTTTTTAGGTATTCCTGCCCCAGATAATCTTGCTTTTTCTCCTCGCCATGTACCATGAGATTCCAAGTTAGCTTCATCCATAACTAATATTCCATATTCATCACACAATGAATACCAAAATGGATGATTAGGATAATGTGATGTTCGAACAGCATTTATATTATGTTGTTTTAAAGTTTTAACATCCCAGATCATATCTTCTCTAGTTATTGCTCTTCCAGAATAACAACTAAATTCATGACGGTTAACTCCATTAATCACTAAACGTTTACCATTTAGATACATTACAGCATTCTGAATCTTTATCTCTCTAAATCCAACAGGCTGATCTACAACCTCTAAAAGATTGTTCTTTTCATCAAAAATTTGAAGACGCAGTTTATACAAATATGGCTGTTCATCACTCCAAAGGGAAACATTAGATAATTCCATCTTTTCTGTTACTTCAGGTATAATATCCAATCTATTTGTTTTTAATACTTTGCCTTCTCCATCTATTAATTCTAAAAAAACATTACCTTTCATTTCTCCTTCAAACACCATCTTTGCTTCTAATATAGCATCTGAATATGACTTATTAAAAAATTTTGTTTTAATTTGTAAATCAAATAGATGTGTTTTAGGTATTTGATAAATAAATACATCCCTAAAAATGCCTGAAAATCGCCAAAAATCCTGATCTTCTAACCAACTTCCTGAACACCATTGATAAACCTCTACAGCTAATTTGTTTTGCCCTTGCACAAGATAATCAGTTATATCAAATTCAGATATACTAAAAGAATCCTCAGAATATCCGACAAATTCTCCGTTAATCCAAACTCGAAAAGCACTTTCAACACCAAGAAAACTTAAAATAGTCCTCTCCGAATCATCATATCTAAAAAATGAAAAGTTTCGCACATATCGTCCGACAGGATTAAAATTCTTTGGTGTACAACCTTGATCAACATACTCTTTTCCATCCCACGGATAAACTGAATTAGTATATTGGGGTGTTCCATATCCTTCTAGCTGAATATGACTTGGTACAGAAATTTTATCCCACTTTTCATTTTCATATTCCAACAAATAAAAATCTGATGGTTTAAAGTTTTCTTCATATGAAAAAAGCCACTCACCATTTAGACACTGGAAAAAATCTAATTTCTCATTTTCAGCACTTTCTATTTTTCGAAAATGTTTATGATCAGAATGAGCTTCTCTTCGATTTATTGAAACAATCTCAGGATTATCTAAAGTCTTCTCTAACCTTACCATATATTCCATAATTTCACCTCGCTTTACAATATTAGTATAAAATGTTTCTAATAAACTGTCAATCGTTTATCATATTTTGTTTTTAAAATAAAATAAATTATATATATCCCTGTTAAATCAATATGTATAGCAGTTTTGTGTTATGTTTAATGTTTGACATTACTCTTTATGATCAGAAATTATTTGTTAAATAAAATATTTAATCATCTATAAGCTATGTGTTTTTATATAAATAAATTTAATTGGAAAATAATATTGATTATAAGTAATCAAATACGTTATAATTTAATTTATGGCAATTATAGACCTTTGTAGTTATTTTTTAATTAAGAATTCAATTTAAATTTGCAATTGATAATTATTATTTTAAAAGGATTCTTAATTTAAATCTTAATACATAACTTGAAAAGCACAATGAAAATATTTACAATATATTTTGTAAGGGGGGAAAAATTATTTATGGCAGTTAAACTCACAGATGTAGCAAAAAAAGCTGGTGTATCACCAACTACTGTTTCACGTGTAATTAATAATTATGGATACCTAAGCCAAAAAACCATTGATAAAGTTCATGCAGCCATGACAGAATTAAACTACCAACCAAATGCCCTTGCAAGGTCACTACAAGGGAAGAAAAGTCAGCTAATTGGTTTAGTCTTTCCTTCTGTTTCAAATCCTTTTTTTGCCGAACTTATTGAGAAATTAGAACGCAATTTATTTGAAAAAGGTTATAAATCTATACTTTGTGATAGTGCAAATAATCATATAAAAGAACGTGAATATTTGAATATGCTTATTGCTAATAAAGTTGATGGAATTATAACAGGCTCACATAATCTAGGAATCAAAGAATATGAAAATATCAATTTACCAATAGTTTCATTTGATCGTTATCTATCAGATGGTATTCCAATTGTTAGTAGTGATAATTATAGTGGAGGTGTATTAGCTACTAAATTATTGATTACTCATGGTGGTAAGGACATTGCAATTTTTACTGGTACAAATAAGTCCTCTTCTCCAACAAATGATCGATTAAAAGGTTATTTAGATACTATTAATAAAAATAACCTTGAACCTAAAGTTTTTAATTTTCCTGATGATTATTCTCCAACAGTTAAATCTATGGAAATTTCTAGAATATTGAAAACTGAAAAAATTGACAGTGTTTTTTGTACTGATGACCTCACTGCTCTACTTTTATTAAATGAATCTGAAAAACTTGGTAAGTCTATTCCTAATGATTTAAAAATTATTGGTTATGATGGAAGTAATCTTATTAGAAGCTATTTTCCAAAGTTAACAAGTATTGTCCAACCTATTGATGAATATGTATCCTTGCTTATTAACTTACTCATTCAAAGAATTGATGGTAAAAGTGAGTCCTTAGAGCAGTACTATAAATTGCCTGTTACTATATTCCATGGTGAATCAATATAGGTATCCATCAAACTACTTATAAGTAAAATTTAACTTTAATACTACTCAACCTGGTTATCTATAATAACTAGGATTTTATTTTATACTCTATAAAAGTACTTATTTTTCTTATTAACATCTACACTCTTTTATTAAAAATTTATTTATGTAATAATAAAATTAACAAATCTTGTTTTGGAGATGATTTTATGGAAAATAAAATAGAAACCCTAACTCAAATTTTAAAAAATAGTGATAATATAGTATTCTTTGGAGGTGCTGGGGTAAGTACTGAATCTGGTATCCCTGATTTCAGAAGTTCTAATGGATTGTTTAATGAAAAACTTAATGTAACTTTTACTCCTGAACAGCTAGTATCACATAGCTTTTATATAAGATATCCTGAAGAATTTTTTAATTTTTATAAAGCTAAGCTTATATATCCTGAAGCAAAGCCTAATGCTGCTCATATTTCTTTAGCTAAACTTGAAGAAATGGGTAAACTTAAATCTGTTATTACTCAAAATATTGATGGGTTACATCAAGCTGCTGGTTCTAAAAAAGTTTATGAATTACATGGATCTATTTTAAGAAATTATTGTGTTAGCTGTAATGCCTTTTATGATGAAAAGTTTATTTTAGAATCTAAAGGGGTTCCTACATGTACTAAATGTGGAGGAACAGTTAAACCTGATGTAGTTCTTTATGAAGAAGGTCTTGATGACTCTACTATTAGAGGTGCTATCGATTCAATATCAAAAGCGGATACTTTAATTATTGGTGGTACTTCCCTTGTAGTTTATCCTGCCGCTGGACTTATTGATTACTTTAGAGGAAAGAATTTAGTTTTAATTAATAAGAGTTCAACTTCTGCTGACAATAAAGCTGATTTAGTTATTCATGATTCTATAGGAAAAGTTTTAGAAGAAGCTGTTAATGCTTTATAGAAAAATAATTTTAAGTCTTTTAAATTGAAATTTATTAAATTAAAAAATCTGTATTTATAATATTTTTTTATTACAAATACAGATTTTTATATTAATAAAAAATTCTCTTATATAATTTTTACACTGATATAAAATATTTTTTATTTTTCTTTTAATAGATTTTCTATATATTTTTCTAATTTTGCTGGAGTTGTAGTTGGAGCAAATCTTTCAACTACATTGCCTTTTGAATCTATTAAAAATTTAGTAAAATTCCATTTTATTTCGCTTCCTAATACTCCTTTAGTATTACTTTTTAAAAACTTATATACTGGATGTGTATTTTCTCCATTTACATCTATCTTTTCAAACATATTAAAAGTAACACCATAATTTATAAGACAAAATTGACTTATTTCTTTATTAGTACCTGGATCTTGATTTGCAAACTGATTGCAAGGGAAACCAAGTATTTCAAATCCTCTATCTTTATACTTCTTATAAAGTTCTTCCAAACCTTCTAGTTGAGGAGTAAGACCACACTTACTTGCTGTATTAACAACTAATACCACCTTACCTTCAAACTCATTCATCTTTACTTCTTTTCCACTCATATTATTTGCAGTTAAATCATAAAAATTCATATTAACAATCCTCTCTTTTATAAAATATAATTTATCAAAATTTAATTTAATTCAATTAATTTTCCTAAAAAATTTTAAGATTACTCCTAAAACTTTTTTAACATTTTTTCTAAATAGTATTTAAGCTGAACAATCTCATCTTTGCTCATTTCAACGCCACAATACATTTTTTCTGGGATATCAAGCACTTGATCTTTTAACTCTCTACCTTTGTCTGTTAATTCAACAATAACAATCCTATCATCTTCCTTAGTTCTATACTTAACTATAAAGTCCATAGACTCTAATTTCTTTAATACCGGTGTTAATGTTCCTGAATCTAAGTGAAGCTTTTTACCAAGTTCTTTAAATATTATTTTTTCTTCTTCCCACATTGCAAGCATTGTTATATATTGTGTATATGTAAGATTAAATTTATCAAGATATGGCTTATATAACTTTATTACCTCTCTTGATAATGCATATAGTGGAAAGCATAATTGATTTTCTAATTTTAGTTTATTATATTTATCCATATTTCCTTCATTCCATTTAGTTAAATTTAATTTTGCTCAACTAATATATCTTTATTATAATTCTAATCTGTATATTGTCAATATACTTTTAAATATTTATTATTTTTAATTTATTTAAAGATCTTAAAATAAAGGTAATTACGCTAAGTTGTGCAATTACCTTTTCATTATATTATTACCTTTTTTCAATTCTATTTCGTACTTCTTCCATACGTTTATCTAAAGCTGCACTAATCTCTGAACATTCAAATAGCTCTTTACTTATTATTTCAGCTTCTTCTGGATCAATATTTTTCTTATATCTTAATTTATGTTCTAGGCTTGCCCAAAAATCCATAGCTATTGTTCTTAATTGTACTTCTACCTTCATAGACTTCTTTTCATTTTGTAGAAAAATTGGTACTTCAATAATTAAATGTAAGCTTCTATATCCACTTTTTTTAGGATTCTTTATATAATCTTTCTTTTCAATTAGCTTAATATCATCTTGATTTAATAAGCAATCTGCTAACATATAAATATCTTCTGGAAATGAACAAATTACTCTTACCCCTGCAACATCTTTTATATTTTCTTGTATTGATTCTAATGTAAAAGGTAAATCCTTCTTATTTAATTTTTTTATAATACCCTCATGAGACTTTAACCTTGTTTTTATACTTTCTATTGGGTTTCTATCATATTGTAATGAAAATTGTTCATTTAATACATTAAACTTTGTTTCAACCTCCATAATTGCACAACGATAATAAGCCATCAACTCATTCATAGGCATCATATTTTTATGTATAATATCTAAAAAATCATCATTTATTATTTTTTCTCTAATAATTTTTTTACCAACATCTTTTAACATATAATCATCCTTTACCTTACTTATGATTAATAATTAATCTTATCTTATATTAACATCAAATAAAGATAAAAACATTACTGTTAACCATATTGTAATAATTTCTTTAAAATATGCTAACAAATAATTCACATATAATTAACTTATATAGAATATCTCTAATATTTAAATTTATAATATGCTATAATTATGGTAGTTTTTTATAAAATAAGTAAATGGAGGAATATATAATGAATAATCTGCTTGTTTTCAGCCTATTGGGAGAATAGGCTATTAAAATACTATTCTCTTTTAATCAAATAAAATATATTGTTTGAGAAAGTGAGAATAAAATGAAAATATTAAAAAATAAATATATTGATATATTACTTAAAATGTCAGTTCCTATTTTAATGAATTATATAGTTATGACTTTATTTGAAGTATTCGATAAAGCTATAGTTGGTAATTATTCAACCGATGCCTTTGCTGCTGTTGGTGTATCTGCTAGTGTAGTATATGGAATTACAGGATCCTTAGGTGCAATTTCAGTTGCATATAATATTATTGCTGCACAATATATTGGGAAAGATGATAAGACTACATTTAACAATACATTTTTTACAGTTATGTTCATATCTTTAATAGTTGGAATAGCTATAATATTATTATCCTTACTAGGAGGTAATTTATTATTTGCAAAAGTATTTGGACTAGAA
Organism: Clostridium nigeriense; assembly: GCF_050585265.1. Lineage (GTDB taxonomy): Bacteria > Bacillota > Clostridia > Clostridiales > Clostridiaceae > Clostridium > Clostridium nigeriense_B. The sequence continues at coordinate 451,058 of NZ_JBNOOE010000001.1, forward strand.
GGTACTATCTTAAAGTTATGCTTAGAATACTTTTATATCGATTCAATAACAATAGTAATGAATATGATTATCTTTAATTTTTCTGTTTATTTTAGAAATCTAAAAGATACAAAGATATCTTTTTATAGTACAATCATTGCTACAAGTATAAACATAGTATTTGACTACTTATTTGTATATGGGAAATTAGGTTTTCCTGAGTTAGGAGCAAAAGGCGCTGCTATAGGAAATGTAATAGGATTATTAGCTGGAATTTTAGTTTATATACTTAAATTTTATAAAAACGGACATATAAAATTTAAAAGAGCAATTAATAAAAACATTACTAGTAAACTTATTAAGTTATATATTCCTCTACTAGGTCAAGATATTATGGAAGAAACTATATTCACTATTATATTAACTGGAATTGTTTCAAGACTTGGAGTATATGAAATTGCATCATATAATTTAGCTGAAAGCGTTGCTAGCATTATGGCTCTGCCTATTTATGCATTTTCAGCCTCTGCAATTACATTATCTATTCAAAAGTCATTTTCAAATAAAAAAGGTAATTCAAAAGAAATCTTAAATACTGCAATAATCTTATCAGGATGCTTAGTTTTAATGATAGGGCTTTTTGTTTATATTTTCCCTAATAAAATATTAAGTCTTATTACTAAGGATGAAAATTTAATATTAAGAGTAACTAACATATTTATATTAGTAATTTTAGTACAAGTGTTTAATATTTTTCATCAGATCTACAAAAGTTATTTGCAAGGTATCAATAATGAAGGCTTTGTATTGAAATTCACAAGTTTTATAAGTATTATATCTATATCATGGATTATACTATTATCTATTAAATTCAGCTTAATAGGAGTATATATTGGATTATGTATAAATAATTTAATATTTGCAGTTGTTTATCATTTTAAAATAAATAGGATTGAATCAAATTCTCCAAATAAAATTAATAGTTAAATTTTAATATATTAAATAAGAGTTATTACAAAATTATTTGAAATAATCTTTTTGTAATAACTCCTTTCTAATTTAAATTAATTTTTTGTATATATCTAAATCATAATCTTTAAAAACATTAAAGATTATTCTATCAATATATTCTTCATGAGTTTTTAAAAAGTTACTAACTACGCTAAGTGCAATCTTCGCTGCTTCTTCATTTGGAAAATGAAATTCTCCTGTTGATATACAGCAAAATGCAATGCTACGAATTCCATTATTTACAGCTGATTTAAGACATGAGAAATAGCAATTTTTTAAATCATCTCTTAATTTATCTGTTAATTCATTATAAACAATTGGTCCAACAGTATGTATTACATACTTACATGGTAAATTATAAGCTGATGTTACTACTGCACTTCCCGTCGGTTCTTCGTAGTCTAAATCTTTTTTTCTTTTTCCTTGCATATATTCATAGCACTCTTGTCTCAGTTGTATTCCTGCTGATGAATGTATTGCATTATCTATACATTTATGACATGGTACAAAACATCCTAGCATTTGAGAATTAGCTGCATTTACAATTCCATCTACAGCAAGTCTTGTTATATCTCCCTGCCATATAGATATTTTATCTGCATAGTCTATCTTTGACCCATATTCTTCCCTAACTGTAGGAATATCATGAAGGCTAATAATTCCCTTTTCTACTGCCTCCTCCTTAAGAAATTCATCTTGAATCTTTAAAAATTCTTTTGAAATTGACTTAGGCATACGAATATTCATAAGAGATCTCATAGCCATTCTTCTATCTGCCTTATTAACCTTCATAGTTTTATATTCTATAGAATCCTTACAAAGTTCTTTTACTAAATAATCTAATCTTTCATCCTGATTTTGAATATTCACTTTTTCACTTCCATTCCTATTAACTACTTAATTAATTTCTTCAAGTCATTTACTGCTTCAGAAATATCACTCTCTATACAAATGGACTTATTCATAATCGCACCTGGTGCATAGGCTTCATTTAAATTAATACATATATATTTTGCATCTTTTAGTTTATTTGTCATTCTCCAAAATTGATATTTTATTATAGCTGGAGTATTCATTCCAACACCAAGTTCTATAAATACTATATTCTTATTTTGATTTTCTTCAATAAACCTTTCATAGTTAGCTAATGAGTTATCCCATTCTTCATCCTCAACAAAATACTCATCGCATCTTAAATTCACTTCCATTTCTTCACCACAAACAGGACATTTAGGAACTAATTCTGATGGGATTCTACAGTCTTTTTGTTTTTCTACCATTTTATAAACTAGTGCTTCGTTATCATATAATTTCTTATGACACCCATGTGCACACTGAAGTAATCCATAATCTCCTTGAGTTGCAAATACTCTTTCTTTTGAAAATCCAGCTTTATAAAACTGATGATCGACATTAGTAGTAATAATGAAATACTTCTTTCCTGAAACTATCTCTAATAAATCCTTATATACTTCTCCTACAGGAAACTCATATCTATTAAGATAGATATGCTTACTCCAATAAGCCCACTTTTCCTCCTCTGTCTCAAAGGGATAAAACCCTGATGAATACATATCCTGCATTCCATATTTATCTATAAATTCACTAAAATTATCAGTAAATCTTTTTCCACTGTACAACAATCCAGCCGATGCAGAAAGACCAGCCCCTGCACCAATAACTATAGCATCTGCATTTTGAATATATTCAGCTATTTTATTTAATTTTATATTACTCATTTCTTCTCTGATCCTCTCTATCTCTACTACATCTATATCTTAATTTTATAGCAACTATATACTTCTGTTAATAATGCACTTTTGAGTAACATAGTTACTAATTATATACTTAGTATCATAATTATACTTAATATCTTGATACTAATTCAGAAGGTATTATGTTACATAATTTTACTTAAATAAACTTAAATGTTATAATATAGAAATAAAAGGTAAAGGGGTATAGATATGATGATAATAAATAGTTCTAGATAAATTAAAAAAATCTTGTTTATAATAGTATTCTGATATCTAAATTCGGCTAATTAATGGGGGCGTAAACTATGACTAGTATAAAAAATAATAACAAATTCAAATTAGTAAGTATGTGTATTACTTTATATTTATATGAATTTATCATAACAACTATAATTATTCATAATCATGAAAAATTAAAAACCCTAAGTAATAAAAGTGACGTACAAGGATTAATTGGAATTATATTAATGAGCTTATTGCTTATTCTGCCAATTATAATTGGATCCCTGACTACTAATTTAAAAAATTTGAAATTAAGTATAAAGAATAATATAAAATTTAAAATAATAATAAGAAAAATATTTTATGCAATTATGTTTTCAGTAGGGGTAATTTTTATTATTTTTCCATTAGCAACAAGTAATCATCCTAACTTTAAAATAATATATATGGTAGAATTACTTATTTATGCATTGCCTGAAGAAATCATATTTAGATGGTTCTTTCAAGAGAAATTTGAGAAAATAATTTCAAATAAGTTTATAGCAACATTATTAGTTGCTCTTTTATTTGCTATTCTACATCTGCCTAATGATTTAAGTTCTTCTACAAATATAACATCTATATTATTTTCACTTGGTAATAGAGCAACATTTCATTTTTTCCTTAATTTTATTAAAGAAAAGTCCAATTCAATTGTAGTTCCAACTATAGTACATGCTCTTTATAATTATTTATTAAATTATGCCTAGAAAAAATATAAAATTTACTAATTTAGTATTGTATAAAGAGTTATATAAATTAGAATTTATATAGAATATTACTTATATTTTATGAACTTTAACATACTGTTGTTATATTATAATTTTTGGAGGTATATTTAGATGAAAACAATGTTAAATGAAATGAAGAAGAAGAAAAACAATATTCCTGAAAGCTATCTGCCTTTGTTTGAAGATATAATGATTATAAGTGATAGGAACGAACGCGATACTAAATTCATAAACACTATGGAGAAATATCTAACTAAGGAGCAATGTTTTACAATATGGGCTAAAAACGGTACGTGTCGTGGCGCTAAGTTAGATAAGGAGCGTAGAGCTTTCGCAACTGAATACAGAAATAAACCACTCACTGAAAGATTTGATATATTTGTGAATACCATAGGAATCGGTTATAAATCCAAACCCACTGACATCGTATTAGACGAGAAAACTAAAACTATCACCATAAGTTTCGCCTGCAAGCACGGCTTAATTCATCTGGAAAAGGGGATTTCAACTTCCTTTGAAGCATATTTCGGACAATGTGCAGGTGGACGTTTATATGAGCTGCAGCTTGCTTTAGGCATAAACCTAAAAATCAAAGACGTTGACGTGACAGCGGTCAAAAATAATATAAAAGCCCCCTGTATGTTTACGTTTGAGATAGTTGAATAATAGTAAATAATCATAATTTAAAATTCAACAAATTCCAATTTACCAAGTAGATTCAATAAATTAATCGGATGGAGTTTATGGAGAATATTTTCAAAAATATTATAAAAATAAGTATTGATATTCCATATGAAAACTACAATATTTACCCAGCTGTTAGTATTACAAAGGATGCTATTGCCAAGTATTATATTAAAGAAAAGATTGATTATGAATTTCTAGAAAATAATACAGATGATACTATACAAGTAAAATTAGATGGTAAACTCTATGAGATACTACGTTTTAATGGTGGCAGAGGTTGATATGGAATTAGATGTGGACCAATTTAACATTTATAAAATAAAAAATATGGAACTTATGATGAATAAGAAGTAAATTACACATAATACTATTAAATTTATGAAATACCATATTATTCAACAATTAGTATTTGTATTTTTTAGTAAGTAATTTCAAATATATTATAATTAAATTGAAAAGGAGCAAATATTTGCTCCTTTTTGCTTATGTCTTTACTTATCACTTTAATTTTATGTACTAATATGAATTAAGTTACAAATATACAACAAATATATTTACTAATATTGGAAATGGTGATATATTTATAATATAATAAGTTATAAATATATCACTTAAAAGGGAGAGAATATTATGAAAGAAAAAAAATTGAATCTTAGAACACAATTATTCTTAGAATCAATACCTTGTTTATTAGTATTTATAATTATATTAATAGATAAGCTTGATTTTTTAAGTAGTACTGTGAAAAATTTCTTAGGTATAATTCCATGGGTAATCTTAATTATTACTTGGAAATATCATTTAAAGAAAAAAGAGGGTCTTGACGAACTAGCTAATACAATATTAGGTAAAGTAAATGGAATATGTATTCATGTTTTACTAGTACTCCTTGTCGCATTTGCTTTTTTTATACGTTTGTCCTCATTTAGTTATACAAACTTAAGCTTAAATTTAATTAGTGACATATTGTTTTTATTAATATTCAGTATTATGTCTTTAAAATATTTACTTTTTAGTTACTATGATAGAAAGGAGATTTAAACAAATTGCCTACCTTAAAGACAAAGATAAAGGAGTACAGGGAAAAATATTCTATGAAACAAACTGATCTTGCTGAACTTGTTGGAGTAAGACGTGAAACTATTGTTCATTTAGAAAATGGAAAATATAATCCCTCCTTAAAACTAGCAATAGATATAGCTAAAATTTTTGATGTTTCCGTTGAGGAGTTATTTAAATTTGAAGATTAATAAACATATTTAATTTAAAGGGTCAAATTTAAATATGGCCCTTTAAATTGAGAGTGTAAAATAGTCTGTGTAAACTTCAGAAAATGATATAATAAATTATCAATTATGGAGGGAACACAGACTATGTCATTTTCAAAGGAAGAATTAATAAAAATATTAGCGAAGGATCCAAGTATTAAAACGGCTGAAGATATTCAAAATGTTTTAAAAGACTTATTTGGAGGAGTGCTTCAGCAAATGCTGGAAGCCGAATTAGATAATCATCTTGGGTATGCGAAACATGATTACCAAAATAAAGCCACAACTAATAGCCGTAACGGCAAGAGCCGAAAAACTATGAAATCCAATCTTGGCTACTTCGACTTAGA
>NZ_JBNOOE010000002.1:0-384371 GCF_050585265.1 Clostridium nigeriense
AGATTTAAACAATTTATTTTAAATATAAAAAATAGCTATCGCTAGCGGATTTTTTATACAGATAGCGATAGCTTCATGTTTTTATTAGGCTGCCATAATGTTAACTAAGTGACATTGGTCTGTGTGACAGCTCCTTTTACAATTAACTTTCTAATGTAAAATCACCATTAGTTAGGGTAAAAATTGATTTTAAGCCATCTGTTATATAAACTTTATAATCTTTAGTTATAAATATTGCATCAATACCATCTAGAGTATTTACAAATTTCATTCCTTCTTCAACTCCCATAGCAAATACTGAAGTAGATAAGGCATCTCCATCAGTTGATTTATCACTTACTATAGTAATGCCAGCAATTTCATTATCATAAGGATAGCCAGTGGATGGATTTAAAATATGATGATATTTTACTCCATTTTCCTCATAGTATCTTTCGTATATTCCAGAAGTTACTACGGATTTATTACTAGTAGTAATGCTACCAATTATTCCTCCACGTTCAGTAAAAGGATTTTGAATTCCTATTTTCCAATCATCACCATTTACTTTTTTCCCATGAGCAAATACATTTCCACCTAGGTTTATAATAGCACTTTTAACTCCTTCTTCAGTTAGTATATCTGATATTACATCAGCAGTGTATCCTTTAGCTATACCACCTAAATCTATCATCATACCTTTTCTCTTTAAAAAAACAGTCTTATTGGTATCATCAATTTCAATATCATTATAACCGATTAAAGGAAGCTTTTCAGTGATTTCTTCTTGACTTGGAACTCTAGCCTCTGGTAAACCAATATTCCAAAGTTTAACTATTGGTCCTACTGATATATCAAATAATCCATTAGAAAGCTTTGAGTATTCTAGCGATTTTTTTACTATATTATATGTATCATCATCTACTTTAACAGGTTTTATACCAGCTTCATTATTAATTTCATCTACTAATGTACCATTTTCATTAATGCTTAGTATAGATTCCAATTCTTTAACCTTATTAAATACCTTATTTAAAATTGTTTCATCTTTATTATCATAAAGGCTTACAGTAACAACAGTTCCCATTAAAACTTCGCTTTTAGATAAGGGTTCTATTACTTTGTTATCTTTTGAACAACCACCCAAATTAACAAGAGAAAAAATTAACAAAAGGTAAATACTAAGTATTTTTATCATTTTTTTTGTCATAATAGTCCTCCTATTTTAATACTATTAATATTATTATAAGTATAAAAATAAAAAATAACAAAAGACTTTAGGCAAGAGCCTAAAGTCCTATTTATTAACAATAACTATTTAGCGTCTGCTAAAGCTTCTTCTGCTAAACTTTTGAATTTGTCTGAAGTACTAGTAGCACCAGTTACAGCATCAACTGAAGCAACATCTTGCTTTTCAACTAAAGCTTTTTCTAAAGCTGGGAAAGCTTCTATTGGGTTACTTCCTGATACATTTTTCATATTAGTGTTGTATTCTTCATTGTTTAATTTACTTGTACCATCTTCTGCAACTTCATCATATTTAACAGTAGCAATTTTACCGTCTTTAACTTCTATTTCAATTGAAGCAGTATATCCTTTATCATCTTTTGCAGATGTTTTTGTGTAAGTTCCATCTTTTAATCCAGCTTCTTGAGCTTCTTCTTTATTTCCACATCCTACAAATATAGTAGTAGCTAAAGCAGCAACAGCTAATAAGCTTATAACTTTTTTTGATTTCATAAAAAAATCCCCCTTAAAAACTTATATAGTTTGTATTGAATTGTTTTCAATCACTAGTTCATTATACACAAAATAAAATAGATTAGGTATTCAAGTTTCTTATGGCATATAAGTAATGTTAATACCGTTAAAAAATTAATAAAGCCTTATAAATGACTATATATAAGGCTTTGATAAAAAAATACTTAAAATATTTCTAAAAAATATTGTTAAAAAAGCTACAAAAAAATATTTTTATTATATGGACATATTAGTGAATAGTGTATAGAATTAATTATGCTATTTTAGAATTATTTAATGAAGGGAAAGGTGTAACACATGTCGAAGAATAAGATACTTGTTCTTGGAGCTGGATATGGTGGTGTTCATGCCGCTAAGAAACTAGCAAAAAAATATAAGAAAAATAATGATGTGGAAATAACTTTAATAGACAGAAATCAATATCATACGTTAATGACAGAATTACATGAAGTTGCAGGGGGAAGAGTTCACCCTGAATCAGTACAAGTTGAACTAAGTAAAATTTTTGGAAAATCAAAAGTTAACGTTGTAACAGATTTTATAGAAAAAGTTGATACAGATAAAAAAGTTGTTAAAACTACAAATGGAGAATATTCATATGATTACCTAGTTATAGGAACAGGTAGTGAACCAGCTTTCTTTGGGGTTCCTGGTGTAAAGGAAAATGGATTTACTTTATGGTCATTTGAAGATGCACTTAGAATAAGACATCACATTGAAGATATGTTTGCTAAAGCAAGCATTGAAAGAGATGCTAAGAAGAGAAAAGAAATGCTTACATTTATAGTAGCAGGTTCAGGATTTACAGGGATAGAAATGGCTGGAGAACTTCTTGAATGGAAGACTAGATTAGCTAGAAAATATAATGTAGATGAATCGGAAGTTACTTTAAAAGTTGTTGAAGCTATGGGAACTATCTTAAATATGTTAGATAGAAAACAAGCTGATAAAGCAGAAAAATACATGGTAAAGCATGGAATGGAAATATTAAAAAATTCTCCTATAGTTGAAGTTACTGAAAATCAAGTGATTTTAAAGAGTGGGGAAAAAATTGATACAAGAACATTAATTTGGACTTGTGGAATTCAAGCTAATCAAGATGCAAAAGAATATGGATTAGAAACAGCTAGAGCAGGTAGATTACAAACTAATGAATTTATGCAAGCTGTAGGTAAGAAAGATGTATTCGTAGTTGGAGATATGGCTTACTTTGAAGAAGAAGCTGGAAAAGGTACTCCACAAATAGTTGAAGCTGCTGTACAAACAGCTGATATAGTTGTTAAGAATATAGTTGCTTCAATAGAAAACAAAGAAATGCAAAAATTCCAAGGAAAATATCATGGATTTATGGTTTCAATTGGTGGAAGATATTGTGTTGCAAACTTAATGGGATTTAAATTATCAGGATTCTTTGCAATGATAATGAAGCATTTAGTAAATATTCATTATTTATGGGGAGTAAATAATATTAATGCTATATATAATTATTTACAACATGAGTTCTTTACAATGGAAGATAAAAGATCAGTAATGAGAGGTCATTTATCATCTAAGGCTAATAGATTATGGTTAGTGCCATTAAGATTATTTATTGGGTCTTTATGGTTAATAGAAGGTCTGAAAAAATTACTTGGAGAATCTACATGGGAAGCTATGTGGAATGCCACAACTATTAAAGGTTTCTTCGATAAGATAGCTATTGGTGCTGATAGTTGGACTAAGGCTGGAAATGTACAAATGCCATTTACTTGGTTACAAGATGCAACATCTGGTGCTTCAGCAGCTGCTGGTGAAACAGCAACTGAATTTGCAACACCAATACTTAAAGAAATCCCAGGTTGGTATTCAGCAATAATGCAAATTATGATGCCAAACCCTGAAGTTGCAGTTTGGTTCCAAAGAATAGTTGTATTAATGGAAATTGGAATGGGTCTATGCCTAATAGCAGGATTATTCACATTTATCTTTAGTGGAATTTCAATTGGTATGACAATTAACTTTATATTATGTGCTATGGCCGGTTGGGACATACTGTGGTATACATTTGGAGCAATTGCACTAATGGGTGGAGCAGGCAGAACATTTGGATTAGATTACTATATTATGCCATGGATTACTAGAATGGCAGATAATTTCTGGCATGGGAAGAAACAACCAATATATAAAAATGCACAATAATTAATGAAATAATTTAAATATATTGTATAATGAATTTATAAGGTAGGGTATTTACTCTACCTTATAAATTGTAAGGTTATAATGAGATTACATTATAATGGAGAGGATTAATATGTTTAAAAAGTTAGACTTTGTTATAATTGCAGTATTGATGCTATTATCATTTTTACCTGAAATTATGTTAGGAGCTTCGGTAGGAAAAGGATTTAGCAATACATATGCAGAAATAACAGTTGCAGGTAAGTTATACAAAACAGTGCCGTTATCAGTTCATAAGGGTGAAGAAACTATAGAACTAAAAACAGATTTAGGAATTAATATTATTCAGATAAAAGATAATAAGATAGGTATAATTGAAGCAGATTGTCCAGACAAGGTTTGCATGAATCCAGAATATATTGAGAAAGCAGGACAAAGCTTAGTGTGCCTTCCTCATAAGGTTATGATAGAAATTAAAGGGATGGCAGAAGATGATATTATACTATCATATTAAGGAGATGCTATGAAGAAAACTAGTAAAATGGTATATATTGGATTATTAGTAGCTCAAGCTTTAGTTTTATACATTGTTGAGCGTTCTATTCCTGTTCCTTTTATAACGCCAGGTGCAAAATTAGGTTTAGCAAATTTAATTACTGTAATTGCTTTATATACATTAGATAGTAAAAAAGATGCATTTTTAGTTTTATTTTTAAGACTTACATTATCAACTATGTTTGGTGGAAATTTATCATCCTTTATGTATAGTGCAGCAGGAGGAATATTAAGCTTTCTTTCTATGGTTGTAGTAAAAGGTTTATTTAAAGATAAGGTTAGTATTATAGGAGTAAGTTCTGCTGGAGCTATATTTCATAATGTAGGACAATTAATAATTGCTTCACTAATAGTAAAGAATATAGGTGTTATGCTATATTTACCTATATTATCAACTATAGGAATTGGTACTGGTATATTTATTGGAATAACAGCTAACTATGCGGTGGCGCATTTAAGAAAACTTCCAATGTTTAAAAGTTAAAAGACTAAATAGATCTATGATTTTTTTAATCACTAAGAAGGTGGATTGTGATGGACAATATTTGGAATAATTATCCTGAAATAAAACAAGAGCTTGCAGAAGTGCTAGATTTAATGAAGAAAAATGTTAAATGCAAAGACAAAAAAATAGAAAACTCTATAATTGAATTAATAGAATCAGGTGGAAAATTATTAAGGCCTGCTTTTGTTTTAATGGGAGCAAAATTTGGAGATAATGATGGACAAAAATCAATTCCTACTGCAGCAGTTATAGAGATGCTTCATATGGCATCTTTAGTACATGATGATGTAATAGATGATTCTAAGCTTAGAAGAGGCCAAGAAACTATCCAGTCTAAATATGGAAAAGATTATGCTGTATATATAGGAGATTACCTATTCTGTGTATGCTTTAAAATATTAGCAACACATGAGTCTTTAGAAGCAATAAAGATGGATTCTAGAGCTATGTCAAAGATCTGTATGGGAGAAGTAAACCAATTAAACGCTAGATTCTCTATGAAATTGTCTGTTAAAGATTATTTAAGTAGAATATCAGGAAAAACAGCAGAGTTATTTTCAATTTCATTATATTTAGGGGCTGCAGAATGCAAGGCAGAAGAGAAGGTTTCAAGAGAGTTAGGGAATATAGGACATAACTTAGGAATGGCTTTTCAAATAATAGATGATATATTAGATTATGAAGGCAGTGATAAAAGTATAAAGAAATCTGCTGCTAATGATTTAAGACAAGGTATTTATACTATTCCGTTAATTTATGCTTATAGAAATAATAAATCAGCATTTAAAGATATACTAGGAAAAAATTATTATTCGGAAGATGATATAGTCCAAATAATAAAATTAGTAGAAGAAAATAAAGGAATAGAAATGGCTAAGGAATTAGCAGAAAAATATATGAATAAATGCTTTAAGGGAATAGAGAGGCTTCCTGAAAATAAATATAAAGATGTTTTAAGAGAAATAGCAAATTGGCTATTACAGAGGACATATTAAAGGGTTACTTAATTTAAGTAACCCTTTAATATATTTCTTAATGTTTTAACAAATTCTGAATTAGTTTTATAAAAACATTCTAAATAACTAATGTAAAGTTGTAGAGAAATAGAGAAATCCTCAATTTTTATTATTTTAATATTTGATAATGAATGATAATTATAATATATACTAGAAGGTATAAAGGTAGCAGCCTTACTAGATGAAACTCCTTTCAATGCAGAAAAGTATGAGTTTGTATTATATAATATATTAGCTTTTTCTAGAGCTTCCTCATCACAATTTAAATTACTACATATTAATTTTTTTAAACAATTCTTATTTGAAGTAAATATCAATGGTAATTCAAATATTTGTTCTTTTTTTATAGTATTTAATGGAAAACTTTTATCCGCTACTAAAAGGATTTCATCGTTACCTAGAAGCTTCGTAACTACCCCAGTAGTATTTTCTATTTTACTATAGCATATTGAAACATCACATATGTTATTTAATAAACTTGACTTCGAACAGCAATCTATTGTATTAAGATTAATAGTGTAAGAAGGGAAAAGCTTTTTCATTTTAAAAATAGCTGTAGGTAATATAGTTAATCCTATAGATTCAACTGATTCAATAGATATAAGTTTTATCTTATTTATAGAGTTTAGTAATTCTTCTTGCATTTTATTATAAGAGCTTAATATAGACTCTGAATACTTAAATAATATTTCTCCTTCTGGTGTTAGAGTTACTCCTTTGTTTGTTCTTTCAAATAATTTAACATTTAACTTATTTTCTAGCTTTGATATTTGTTGACTCAGTGCAGATTGAGAGATATGAGCATTTTTAGCAACAGTTGAAATACTTTTAGAATTAGCAACTTGATAAAAATAGTTTAAACTATCTATATGCATAACAATCTCCTATTCAATAATTTATATGTCAGTCTATTATAGTATAATAAATTATAAATTGCAAAATAATTAATATTGTTCAAATAATAGATTATTAGTGTATAATTTATATATAATTAGGATGTGATAAATATGAGAATTAAAAGAAGAAGAATACTTTCATTATTAGCAGTTTTTATTTTTATATTTTTTATTAATTTAGTATTAAGTAAATCAAGCAGGGAAGTATTAAAGGGAGATATAGTAGTTTGGACAGATAATACTTACTATTCATATTTTACTAAAGTAGCTAACGAATTTGAAAGTAAAAATAGAAAGGTACATATAAGCGTAATTAATATATCTCAGGAAGAGTATTTAGATAGAATTATACATTCTAACTATAGAGACTTGCCGAACATAGTTCAGCTTAATATTGAGGATATAAATAAAGTAAAAGATAAAATTAATTTTACTGAAGAAAATAAGGATATCATTGAAACCTACAAGAAAAATTTTAATAAAAGTAGAATTAAGGAAGTTGAGGTAAATGAAGATTATTATGCTGTGCCATTTACATCGAATCCAATAGCTTTATATTTAAGAAAAGATATTTTAAAGGAATATGGATATGAAAGTGAGGATATCAATACATGGAAGCAATTAATTAGTATTGGAAAAGAAATAGAAACAAAAACTAATGGTGAAATCAAAATATTTTCAAATAAAGATAAGAAAAATATAGCGCTTCTAATATTATCTCAATTAGTTGATGATGAAACTAAAGAATATTCAAAAGAGGATATTATAAGTGAGTTTAAAAATATTTATAATGAAGACTATATAACTGATAGTGACAATTATTTATGCAGAGTTGCATCATTAGATTTTTATAAAGAAATGGTTAATGATGGTACTCAATATCTTTGGGAATGTAAAAATCCTCCAAGCTTTAATATTGGAGAAAATAGGTTATTTGACTTAGGTGGTAAAAATTTAGTTGCCTTAAAAGTTGAAAAAAATGAAGAGGCTATTAAAGAATTTATTGCTTTTGCAGCAACAAATAAAGAGTTATTATCGGAAGAATTATTAGAATATAATTTTTTCCCAAGCTCCCTTTATTCATTAAAGGTTAAATATAATAAAGAGAGCAAAAGTAATTCAGAAAGTGATGAAGAAAATAACCCATTCCTAATATTAACGAATATAGTGGAAAGAGTCCCAAGTATAACAAATTATGATAAATTTAAAGAGATAATTTTCGAACTTTCCGATAATTAATTTTCATTTATTTTTTTATAAGCCTCTAAAGTTTTTATGGCAGTATTTCTCCATGAAAATTGGAGGCTTCTTTCATATCCTTTTTGTGATAAATCATTTTTCAATTCTTTATTATTTAGTAGATTTACTAAAACTTTTTCTAATTCATTTTTGTCAAAAGGATTAATTAATATACAGGCATCTCCAGTAACTTCAGGAATAGAAGTAATATTAGATGTTATAACTGGGGTCTTGCAGCTCATGGCTTCTAATGGAGGAAGTCCAAACCCCTCATATAAAGATGGATATACAAAAGCTTCGGCTCCATTATATAGTGTTGGAAGAATTTCATCATCTATAAATCCTGTGAAAATAATATTATCTTTCGACTCTAAATTTTCAGTTAGTGCAACAAGTTTCTTTCCTTCATCCTTAATTGATCCTGCTAAAAGTAACGTGTGAGGTTCATTTAGGTCTTTATAAATTTTATTAAATGATAATATAAGATCTTTGGCATTTTTTCTTGAGCTAAATCCTCCTATGTATAAAATATAAGGACTGTTGAAATTAAACTTTTCTTTTATAAAGGATTTGCATTTTTCTTTGTCTAAAGGTTTAAAATTAGTATTTGCAGCTAAAGGAGTAACATAGACTTTATCTTCTGGAATATGATTAAAGAACTTTAAAATATCTCTTTTGGAGTATTCTGAAACTGTTAAAATCCCTTTAGACTTATCAATTATATCGGGCATATTTCTTAAAAAACGCTCAAGGTATCCTCGGCCAGTAGTTTCTGGTAGTAAATATGGAATTAAATCATGAATGGTCACTACACAATTTGTGTCGTAACTTTCGCAAAGCCCCATACCGTTTTGTGGAATATGATGAATATCTATATTATTATTTTTTAAAAATGTTGGGAAATAATAATTTTCATAAAAACTACCATGTCTTCTAGAAGTAAAAACTATTTTACAATTATCCTTTTTATATCTTTCATAATTTTTACCTGTCCAAAAAAGATAGTAATTATTTTCTTCATCTATATTAAGTAATTCTCTCACTAAATTTTCAGTATAAGTACCTATTCCAGTACCATTATATAAATTAATACCTCTAGCATCTATAGATATATTCATAGCTATCCTCCTAAAATTATCATATATATTTATAAGTATTATTAATGATTTAATTCTATGATTATAAACACAATAAAATAAGCGACTTCATATAATATCATTGAATAAATCTTAAGGAGAAGCCTATGGAAATTTCAGATATTAAAAGTGAAATTCAGGATAAGTATATGTTAGATATAGAAACTATAGAAAAGGTAAAAAATAGCTATAAGATAAAAACTAATG
Source organism: Clostridium nigeriense (assembly GCF_050585265.1). Lineage (GTDB taxonomy): Bacteria > Bacillota > Clostridia > Clostridiales > Clostridiaceae > Clostridium > Clostridium nigeriense_B. The sequence goes on from NZ_JBNOOE010000002.1 coordinate 9,452, forward strand.
ATGGGGATTATGGTATTAAGGTAATTAAATATCAATATCCCCATTTTCATTTTATTTTATCAGCCATTAAACACTTGAAAAATAGAGGATTTAACAAGATTCCAGAAATTATAAATACCAAGGATGGTTTAGAATATATAAGTCTTGGAAATAATTATGCGTATTTAAATAAATGGATAGATTCTAAAAGTTGTAATTACAAAGATTTAGGGCAATTAAAGTTGGCTTCTGAAACCCTAGGAGAACTACATAATTGTAGTGAAGGTTTTACCTTAAATAGACATATGAAGCCTAGAATTGCATGGTTTTCCTGGATAAAGGTTTTTCAAACTAGATGTAATGAAATTTTGGATTTTAAAAAGAGAATTTATCAGAAGGCATATAGATCAGAATTTGATGAAGTATATTTAAGGGGTATAGAAGAAGAACTGGATATTGCAAAGAAAGCCATTAATGAGTTAAGAAATAATAAGTATATAGAAATTATGGAGAAAGAAGTTAATAAGAGAGGTTTTTGCCACCATGATTATGCACATCATAATGTTCTTATAAGCAAAGATAGAGAAGTAAATATTATTGATTTTGATTACTGTATCTTAGATACTCATATTCACGATTTAGCTTCTTTATTAATTAGATCTATGAAAGATGGAAGTTGGAGTAGGGATAAGGCATATTTTATACTAAATTCCTATTCTAATACCCATAGCTTATTTGATGAAGAAGTAAGATTAATAAAGGGATTTATAATGTTTCCACAAGGATTTTGGCAAATTGGTCTTCAATATTATTGGGAGCAACAACCTTGGGGGGAAGATTTTTTAGTAAATAAGTTAAATAAATATTTGAAAGATAGAGAGAATAGAGAAAGCTTTCTAGATAACTTTATTTAATAGGTGGTGATAAGATGCAGAAAACAGAATTAAATTCTTATTTGGAAAATAAGGGGATAATAGTGCTGAATGGTAAAATAGATAAAAATCAAGATAATATAAATATATTTAAGCAAATAGAAGATATAATATTTTTTCATAATAAAATTGGACCATATAAGGAAAATTTATTTCCTAGAATTGGAGCATCTATAGGAAAGGAAGTAACTAGTTATTATTCTCAAATACTGATAATAAATGAGTATTTAAGAAAAATACAGGAAAAGAGTAGTTTAAATTCTATAGATTTTTATTTAATAAATAGGGGAGAAGAGTTAGTTAGCTTAGGGGAAAAAGCATTGAAACATGTATATTCTAATAATTTTAGAAGTCTTATTGAAAGAAGTATGAAAAGCTATGAGGTTTGTTTAACTAGAGTTGATGAGGAAAATTTAAATGTGAAAGAAGATGGAAAGATAATAGTAAGTACAGTAAGGTATTTAACTTATAATCTTAAGGAACATGATATTTATTCATATATAAAGAAAATAAAAAGAAGAGAAATAGATTTAAATATAGATGAGATAATTAAATATTATATTAAAACTGCTAATCTTAATGAAGACAGTAAAGAGTATTTAAGAGGACTATCATCTTATCCTAATGAAGAACTAAAATTAGTTGAAAGATATATTCTAGGAAAGCTTAAGATGAGGGAAGAAGAGGTTTTATATGCATTATATAAGGCTAAAAATATAGATAGTAAGGCAAGAATTATTTAGTAAAGGGGGACTTAATATGAATAAATTTAGATATGTGGATAAGGATATATTATGTAAATACGATTTAAGTGAAGAGTTTTTTAACAAGTTATCCTTTGATATTGATGATATACTACCTTTGAGAAAGGTATTTGTATTGTTAACAAATGAAGGTAAAAAAATATTAAAGCTTACAGATTCATCTGAAGATAGAATAAAATTTATTAATGAAGCCTTAAAATATGTATCTGAGAAATATGAGGATTTACTTAGTTATTATGAAGATGAAAATGGAAGAGTAACTTATAAGTCAGGGGAAAATACTTATGTAATACTAAATATGATTGAAGGTAGAGAGTCTACATTTACTAATCTTGTTGAAGTGGAAATGTGCACTAAAGCAATGGCTAATATGCATAAGGCATCAAGGGGAATATTTCAAACTCTTAATGCAGATATAGTAAAAGGAAATTTAGGAGAGTATTTACCATATCAATATAATAAAGCTAAGGATGATTTACTTAATATTAAAGAATATATATTAAGATTTAGGCATAAATTAGAGTTTGATACTTTATTTCTAGAAAATGTTGATAAGCGTATTAATGAAATTCAAAAATCTATAGAGCTATTAGCTATGTGTAATTATAATAGTTTGCTAGAAGACTTTAGAAAAAGGGTTTTATGTCATAATGATTTAGCGCATCATAATTTTATAGTAGATGGGGATAAAATAAAAATAATAGATTTTGATTATTGTAAGATTGATACTAGGGCTGTAGATATAGCTAATTTTGCAATGAAGGTTATAAAAAATAGTTATTATGATATGGAGACCTTTAAGAGGATTTTGGAATCTTACAATTCTGTAGAGAACTTAACTAAAGATGAAGTTAAATTAATATATTCTATTTTAAGTTTTCCAAGAGATTTTATAACTATTTCAAGAGATTATTATTATAGACAAAAGAAATGGGATTATGAAGTGTTTCTAAATAGAATGAAAAATAAAATAAATAATGAACTATATAGAGAAGAATTTGTTAAAATATTCATTTCAGAGTTAAATGAATATTTTTATTAGATAAACAGAGATATCACACAATGAAAAATTAAGAATGAGTAATGAAAAAACTCCCGAAGGAGTTTTAGAAAGAAATTAATTTTTAGTAATTCTGCAAGAATTACATCAATAATTATTTATTTTTAATTTTTAATTCTTAATTTGGGCTGTTTGTGAGACAGCCCATTTATATTTAGTTTTCAATAATTTTTTTATAAGCATTAATTGTAGATTGGGCTGTTATATTCCATGAATATTTAGAGCTTTGAATAAGTCCATTAGTTATCATTTTTGCTCTTAAAGATTCATCTTTTAAAACTCTTTCTATTGAAGTTGATAATTCTTTAATATCATATGGATTAATTAATAAAGCAGATTCATAACATACCTCTGGAACAGAGGTCACATTGGATGCTATAACTGGAGTGCCACATGCCATTGCTTCTAAAGGAGGTAGTCCAAAGCCTTCATAGAATGAAGGATAAGCTAGTAGTTCTGAGGCATTATAAAAAATAGGCAATTTTTCTAGAGGAATAAAATCTGTAAAAATTACATCATCTTCGATATGAAGATCTATAGCTCTTTTTTTATAAATGCTGTACGAAATTCCTTTTTTGCCTGTTATAACTAATTTAAGATTTTTTTTAATATCTTCAGGGAGAAGGGAAAAGGCTTCAATTAAGCCTACAATATTTTTTCTAGGACTAAAACCTCCTACATAAAGTATAAAATCTTCTTTAATATTGTATTCTTTTTCTAATATTTTTTTGCATTGAGACTTATCTAAAGGTCTATATATATCCTCAGCAGCAAGATGTGTAACAAAGATCTTATTTATAGGAAAGTTAAATTCTTTTGCTATATCTTGCTTTGAAAATTCAGAAACTGTTAGTATTCCATCACAACTATTTATAATTTTAGGAAGCTCGTTATTAAAGATATACAAATAGCGTTCACTAACTGTCTCTGGCATTCTCAATGGGATTATATCATGCAAAGTAATAGATTTGTGACAATTAATATTAGCGGACAGCCCAACACCGTTTTGAGGCACGTGGTAAAGATCGATATTACTATCATCTAAAATATTTGGAACTCTAACTTCGTCCCAAAAATTTGCTGAAGCCGTTGCCCTAATCAACTCAACATTGAAATTATCACTTAAATCTAGAGCTGAATTTTCAGGCAAAAAAACTAAGTAATCATTAATATTATCAACTTTATTTATACTATTAATAAGTTGATAAGTATATGTTCCGATTCCAGTTCCTCTATACCATTTAGCAGCTCTACCGTCTATGCCTATCTTCATGACTTAATCCTTTCTCATTGTTTTTAATTTATTATATTAAACTTAGGAATAAAATGTTAATAAAAGAATAAATATAGTCATATAAATATAAAGGGGGTGAGGGTTATGATGAGAGAATTTGAAATAGAAAGACAATTTGATATTAAGATTGAAGTTTTAAAGGCAAATAAAGGAGTATATTATTTAAAGACAAATAAGGGAGAAAAATGCTTAAAGAAAATTAATTATGGACCTCAAAAGTTATTATTTGTTTATGGCGCTAAAGAACATTTAATTAAAAATGGTTTTAATGCTGTTGATAGGTATTTTTTAAACATAGATGAGGAACCGTATGCCCTTGTAAATGAGGATCTTTACACTTTATCTGAATGGATAGAGGGGAGGGAGTGTGATTTTCATAACATAGACGAGGTGAAATTAGCTGCTAGGACTTTAGCTATGATGCATGAGGCTTCTAAGGGATATGATCCTCCAGAAAATTCAAAGTTAAAGAGTGATTTAGGCAGATGGACTCACCTTATGAATAAGAGAATTAAATCTTTAGATAAGATGAGATATATGGTAAGAAAGAAAAATAATAAAAATGATTTTGATTTATTATATATAAAATCTATGGAATTCTATAAAGAAATTGGTAAAAAAGCTTTAAAGACATTGGAAGAGTCAGAGTATGATAAGCTTTGTGAAATAGCTGAAAATGATAAAAGTTTTTGCCATCATGATTTTACTTATCACAATATAATTTTAGATGAAAATAATAACTGCAATGTAATAGACTTTGATTATTGCAAGAGGGAAGTTAGAACCTTTGATATATCGAATTTTATGATTAAAGTATTAAAGCGAGTAAATTGGGATATCAACTTTGCAAATGCTATTATAGAGTCTTATAATGAAGTTTCACCTTTATTAGAAAGTGAATATAAAGTACTTTATGCTTATTTACAATTTCCTCAAAGATACTGGAGACTTGCTAATAGATATTATTATAATGAGGTGAATTGGGGTCAAAATACCTTTGGCAGTAAGCTTGAGTCTATAATTAGTGAACAAGAATCTATGCTTAAATTCTTGAATGAGTTTAAAAATGAATACAACTTAAATTAAAAAAGTGCCTAGGGCACTTTTTTACTCTTTGGAAAATTATAATGGCATTACCATGGGAGTAACATTTTATAATTTTCTTACCTAAGTTCTGAGATGCTTGAAACGGGAGTGACTAATATAACATATTTACTACTTTTTTTATGTACAAATACAGAGAATTCGACATAGAATAATATAAACTAATAACTAAGAGGGAAAAGATGAAAGTAGGAGATTTAGTAGTTAGAAAGTCATATGATAAAGATATTACATTTAAAATTATTGATATTAAAGAAGATGAAAGAGGTAATAAAATTTATATATTAAAAGGAATAAGTATAAGAATAATTGCAGATTCCAGAGATGATGATTTAGAAATGGTAGATGATGAATTTGTTGGAACCAAGGAAAAGATACTAAATAGAAGAGTAGAAGAGGCTCTAAAAAAAGCAGTTTCAATGAGAAGTGATACTGAAGCTGTTAAGATATTAAACAACTTATCCCGGGGGAGCAAATCATTAAAAAATCAGCAGAATAAAGAATTGATATTTGGAAGACCAGGGAAAATACTTCATATAGATGGTGATAGTGAGTATTTAGAGACTTGTCTTAAGGTTTATAAGCAATTATCTTTGGATGCTGTAGGCAGAGCTATTACTGAAAAAAAACAGCCTGAAGTTATAGTAGATTTAGTTAAAGAAATTAAGCCTGATATAGTAGTTCTGACTGGGCATGATAGTGTTGTAAGGGAAACAGATGATTATTTGAATTTAGAGAATTATAGAAATTCCAAATATTATATAGATGCTGTTAAAGCTTTAAGAAATTATAATTCTAGTTATGACGAGTTAGTGATATTTGCTGGAGCCTGTCAAAGCTGTTATGAATGTATGTTGGATGCTGGAGCAAATTTTGCAAGTTCTCCTAATAGAGTTTTAATTCATTGTTTAGATCCTGTTCTAGTATGTGAGAAGATAGCATTTACAAGGATAGATAAAGTAGTATCTATTACAGAGGTCATAGATAATACTATAACTGGGATTAAGGGGATAGGAGGACTACAGACAAGAGGTAAGTATAGAGAAGGATATCCTAGGTCTCCATATATTTAAATATAAATAAAGTTAAATAAAATGTATAAAAAAATAAAAATAAGGAATAATAGTGAATGTATAAAAGAGTAATAAAAAAGGTAAAAGTTTACATTGACAATTCTTTTGTAAGGTGGTAAAATTATAATTTTTATTTGACAATATGTGGGTTTGGGTGTATAATATAATAAAGAAAGAGGGTGTTTATGTGGAAAATGTAAAGACTATCGCGTCTATAAAGAGAAGTATTGAAGACCATATAGGAGAGAAAGTAACTTTAAAGGCAAACGGTGGAAGAAAAAAGATCCTAATAAACAACGGAATAATAGAAAGTGCGCATCCAAGCATTTTTGTAGTAAGATTAGATAATGATGTGCCAAGGACAGTAACATACAGCTATTCAGATGTATTAACTAAGACAGTACAGTTATATTTTGCGTTATAGTGATTAGAGCTCCATATTTTGAGCTCTAATTTTTTTTTCCCTTTTTTAAGCAAAAAAAAGAAAGATGGTGGGTTTCCATCTTTCAACTATGGTATAAAAGGGTATTGAGAATTTATGAGAGGTTATATGGTCAATAACCATAATTATAATACGACATATTTTAATCAGTGTCAACATATTATTTAAAAAAATTAGAGAAAAAATGAAAAAAAAATTATGTTTTTATATAATTCGACATAAATTTAGATAAATAATCCTCAGATGTAAATAAGAGTAAGGTAAGTGTTGAAATTTGCTAATTTTCTTTTTGAAACATTATATAAAACTTTGAATAAATATATATGGTTAGAATATATTTATTAATAGGTATTATATGGGAGGGATTATATGTCACAAATAGATGTAATAAGAGAAAGTGTTCGATATGAGCAATTACTAAGAGAAGGCTTAACTAATCAAACTTTAAAAGGTGAGCATTTATTAAGAGATTCACAATATCCTGATATGAAAGATGTATTAGGAATAGACGTAAAAGCTACTATAAACAATAAAGAGCTTGTTGGAGATAGAGTTATGGTAGAGGGAGATTTAAATTATATAGTATTTTATATTTCTAAGGAAGAAGCTATTACAGATTCACCAACTAACAAAATACATTCAGTTGTCTTTAATGATAAGTTCTCAAATTATGTAGATCTTAATGATGATGAACATAATATAGAATGCAATGTTGAGTGCGATGTAGAACATATTGAAGCAAATTGGATGAATGAGAGAAAAGTTGGTATTGATGGGATACTAACTTTAAGATGGGAGATCTATAAGAATGGAGAGTTTGATTATGTGAAAGATATTGAAGGTAAAGATGATATTCAAACTCAAAAAGAGAATCAAGTTTTAAATGGTGTTAGAGGTGAAAAAGATATAGATTTAATGGGTAAATCTATGTTAAAAGTAACAATGGATAAGCCGGAAATAGATGAAATTTTAAAGTGTGATATGAATCTTCATAAAAAAGAAATTAAGGTTGTAGAAGGAAAAGTTTATATTGGATGTTATTGTAAGGTAGCAATACTTTATAGAAGTCGTGATGATAAGGAACTTGACGTATTAGAAGACGATGTTTACTTATCAAAGGAGGAAGAAGTGCCAGGAATAACTGGTGATATGATTAGTTCCCTAGATTTAAGGGTGGCTGATAGTCAATATGCAGTTAATTTGGATGATGTTGGAGAAAATAGGTTGGTGAATATTGAATTTACAGTTAGAGGTAATGTTAAAGTATATTCAAATGAAAAAGTTGAAATTTTAAAAGATGCCTATTCACCAACTATGAACATAGAATTAGAAAATAGCAATAAAGAATTTACTTTAATTCATAATATAGAAAATCATGAGATTTCTGCAAAAGAAGTTCTTGATCTAGAAAATAAAGAAGATAGAGTTGATGAAGTAATAGCAGTGACAGGATGTCCTATTATAAAGGATAAGGTTGTTGAAAATGAAAAATTAAAAATAGAAGGTGTAATTAAAGTTTATATTATATATAAATTGTCAGGAGAAGAAATTAATTATGGAATATTAACAGGAGATGTTCCGTTTAATGCAGTTTTAGATATTAAAGGCTTAAGAAAAGATATGAATGTTTTAGTAAAGCCATATATAGAAAATATTGATACAAATGTAGAAGGAAATGCAATTTCAGTTAAAGCAACTGTTGGGCTTAATGTTAAATCCTTTTACAAAGTTAGTAAGAATTATGTTAATAATGTATCAGAAGGACAAGAAGAAGTAAAAGAAAAGAAGGCATCAGTAACTATTTATGTTGTAGGGGATGGAGAAACTCTTTGGGATTTAGCTAAAAAATATAACACTACTATTGGTGAGTTGGAAAGATTAAATGATCTAGATGATGATAATAAAATTAAATCAGGAGATAAACTAATTATACCTGGTAGAGCCATATTTTAAAAGAAACTCCATATTCATATATGTTAATAGAGTAAATTCAATTAGCAAAATTAAATATTTTGAATTTTACTTAATTTAGAAATCTAGCAATTGCTAGATTTCTTTTTTTATTCTTTAGGAAATTATAAAGATGTTACCCTGTTAATAACTTTTTTATTATATTACATGCATATTAAAAGTGAATAATATTAACCCTTGGTGGATAAAATAAGAAATGCATGATAAGAGGTGAGATTATGGCAGAAAAAATTAAGGGCGATTTAATTATCATCGGAGGAGCAGAAGATAAAGAGGGCGATAAAGATATTTTAAAAAAGGTATGTAATTCTATAAATAAAGAAGAGGATATTATATTAATTGCTACTATAGCAACAGAATATCCAAAAGAAGCTTTAGAAAAATATACTAAAATATTTAAGGGTTTAGGAGTTAAAAATGTAAAAGGATTAAATATTAAAGATAGAGAAGATTCCTTAAATAAAGAAAATATAAAGCTTATTAAGGAAGCCTCTCTTATATTTTTTACAGGTGGAGATCAGTTAAGAATAACTAGCTTAGTTGGAGGTACTTCTATTTATGATGCATTAAAAAGTGCTAGTGAAAATGGATGCATCATAGTTGGAACTTCTGCAGGAGCATCAGTAATGAGTGATACTATGGTGGTTAATGGAGATGATGATGAGTCACCAAGAAAATGCACTTTAAAAATGGCTCCAGGCTTAGGCTTTGTTGAAGGTGTAATGATAGATCAACACTTTGCTCAAAGAGGAAGAATAGGAAGGCTTTTAACAGGGATTGCCCAAAATCCAGAAATTTTAGGAATTGGGATAGATGAAGATACAGCATTGGTAGTAAGAGATAATGGAGATGCACAAGTTGTTGGAAATGGAGCTGTATATTTTTTAGATGCACGAAATATAACATATAGTAATGTATCTGAACAAAATTATGATGAAGTATTAAGTATGTTTAATGTTAATTTACATGTACTAAAAGAAGGAGATAAATTTAATCTCCTAAGTAAGATGCCTTTTGAGGAGGAAAATAGTAAAGATGAAAGTAATAGAGACTAAGGTCTTTAAGGGGAAGAATATATATTCCCTTAAAAAATGTATTAGACTTGATGTGGATTTAGAGGGTTATTGCGAAACACCAAGTAAGGATATTGAAGATTTCAATTTCAATCTAGTTAATATGATTCCAGAATTAAGAACTCATAGATGTGGGATTGATGAAGACGAGGGTTTTATAAAAAGACTTAAAGAAGGAACTTATCTAGCTCACATTTGTGAACATATAATTTTAGCTATTCAAAATAAGATTGGAATAGATGTTCATTACGGAAAGTCTAGGGAAATTAAAGATGATCGTTATTATATAATTTTTCAATATATTTATGAAAGTACAGCTCTAGAAGTTTCTAAGCTTGCTATAGATATTGTAAATGCGTTAATTAATAAAATTCCTATAAATTATGAGGATAGAATAGAATTTTTAAAAGAAGTTTTGAATGATGAATTTCTCGGACCTAGTACCAAATCTATTTGTGATTATGCAATGGAAGTTGGTCTTCCTGTTGTTAATTTAGGAAATGGAGATTTTTATCAAATAGGATATGGAAAACAAGGTAAGATAATTGAAACTTCAATTAGCTCAAATACGAAATGTGTATCTGTTGATATAGCATCTGATAAGCTACTTACAAAGGAGATTTTAAGAATTCAAAATATACCTGTGGCTAAAGGAAGCAAGGTTAGAAATATAATCAATCTATTACAAATGGCAGAAGAAATTGGTTACCCTGTAGTACTAAAACCTCAATATGGAAATAAGGGAAAAGGGGTAATTTTAAATATAAAAAATGAAATAGAATTATTAAATTCTTATAAAAAATTAAAAGATAAGTTTAAAGATATGATAATTGAAAAGTATCATAAGGGCAAAGATTTTAGGGTATGTGTAATAAATTATAAGGTAGTTGCAGCATCTCTTAGAACCCCACCTTTTGTAATAGGAGATGGAGAAAATAGTATATTTGAACTTATACATCAATTGAATAAAGATCCTTTAAGAGGAGAAGATCATGAAAAACCATTAACTAAAATCAAATTAGATGAAGATGTATTTGGATGTATATCAGAACAAGGGCGATCATTAATGGAAGTTTTGAATAAGGGTGAAATACTTTATTTAAGAAAAAATGCGAATTTATCTACTGGTGGAGAGTCGGTTGATTGTACAGATGACATTTGTGATGAAAATATAAATTTATGCATAAGAGTTGCAAAGGCTTTAAATCTAGACATCTGTGGTATAGATATTTGTACAGAAGATATATCTTTACCACTATATAATAATGGAGTGGTGATGGAAGTGAATGCAGCGCCAGGCTTAAGAATGCATTTAAATCCTAGTAAAGGAAAATCGAGAAATATAGGAAAAGAAATTGTAAATATGATATACAATAATAAGCCTTATAATATTCCTGTAATATCAATTACAGGAACTAATGGGAAAACTACAACAACAAGATTAATTAGCCACACCTTATCAAAAATGGGGTATTGTGTTGGTATGACTAGTAGTAGTGGGATATTCATAGATGATGAATGTATAGATACTGGTGATGATACTGGGTTTGAAAGTGCAAAATCTGTATTATTAAATTCAGATGTAGAGGTAGCTGTCTTGGAAACTGCTAGAGGTGGGCTTATTAGAAAAGGTCTAGCATACGATGTTGCAGATGTTGCTGTAATCACTAATATAAGAGAAGATCATCTAGGGATTGATGGAATTAATTCTATGGAGGATCTTTGTTATGTTAAATCATTAGTTGGTGAAGCTGTTAAGAAAGATGGATATGTAGTTATAAATGCTGATGATGAGTGGAGTAAAACTATATTAGATAGAATAAAATCTAAGAAGGTATATTTTACATTAAACTCTGATAATGATGTTTTGAAGAATAAAAATTCTGATGACATTTATATTTATATAGAAAATGAAGATATAGTAATCTTTAATAAGAATAAGAAATATACTTTATGTAATATAAAAGATATTCCAATAACATTAGGTGGCAAACTTAAATTTAATATTGAAAATATTCTAGCAGCATCGGGAGCTTTAGTAGCTATGCAAATAGATTATTGTATGATTAAAAATGGAATTACTACGTATTTATTAAATTCAGAAAAAAATTCAGGGAGATTTAATTGCTTTGATGTTAGAGGGGTTAATGTTATTTTAGATTATGGTCATAATGTGGATGGATATAATGCGGTTCTTTCAGCTATTAAAGAATTACAAAAAGGAAATCTTTATGGAGTAATAGGAATTCCAGGAGATAGATTGAATGAATCAGCTATGGAAATAGGTGAGATATCATCAAAGTATTTAGATTATATTATAGTTAAAGAAGATAAAAATTTAAGAGGTAGAAAGCAAGGGGAAATAGCAAATTTAATAGTAAATGGAATAAATAAAGAAGATATAAATAAAAAATATGAAGTGATTTTAAATGAAGATGAAGCTTTAATAAAAGCTTTAAATATGGCTAAAAGTGGAGATACCGTTGTAGTATTTTTTGAAGATATGAAGCCGTTGGTTAAAATAATTGAGAAGTTTTCAGAGGGTGAAAGTAAAGATATTACTTATAGGAATGAAGCTTTAAATTAAAAGAATGGTCCCTGGTTTACTATATTATTAAAAAAATATATAATTAAAATAATAAACTTCAGATTATTATCTGAAGTTTATTTTAAAATATTTAGTCGAAAGGAAATAAAAGTATGAGGATTAAGGCTTATGCTAAGGTAAATATATCATTAGATATAGTTGGAAAAAGAGAAGATGGATACCATATATTAGAAATGATAATGCAGGCTATAGATTTATATGATGAAATAAATATAGAAAAACAAAGCAAAGATATTACTATTAAATGTAATAAACCCTATGTACCTACAGATGAAAGAAATCTAGCTTACAAAGCAGCTAAATTATTTATGGAAAAATACAATATACATAGTGGAGTTAATATAAATATAAAAAAGAATATTCCGGTATGTGCTGGACTTGCAGGAGGAAGCACAGATGGGGCTGCGGTATTAAAGCTTATGAATAAGCTTTTTGAGGTTAATGCTAGTGATGAAGAGTTAATGGAACTTGGATTGAAGTTGGGAGCTGATGTGCCTTATTGTATAAAGGGAGGAACAGCGTTATGTAAGGGAATTGGAGAAGAGGTAACTAAACTAAATGAATTTAAAGATAAAATTTTAGTTTTAGTTAAACCACCTTTTGGAGTTTCTACAAAAAGTGTTTATCAAGATTTTGATTTAGGAAAGGTCAGAAGTCATCCTAATACAGAAGCTTTAATTAAAGCTATAGAAAACGGAGATTTAAGATTTGTTTCTAATAATATGAAGAACCTATTAGAAAATGTTACTTTAAGAAAGCATAAAGTACTAATAAACATAAAAGAAGAAATGAAAAATACTGGAGCTATAGGAGCTATGATGAGTGGTAGTGGGCCTACTGTTTTTGCATTTTTTGATGATATGCTTAAGGCTCAAAAATGTTTTGAAAAAATGAAATTGAAATATAATGATGTATTTATTACAAGAACAATTTAAAATTTAAGTATAAACCTCCTAAATTTGGCAATAATTAAAGCTGTAAGGGGGTTTTGATATGAGAAACAAGATTCTTGTAGTGAGTTTAATATTAATTATTTTAAGTTTGAGTGGTTGTACAAGCATTGAAAATGGACAAGGCTTTAATTTAGATAATGAATTAGTTTATGAGGATATAGTAAATGAGATAATTAGGTTTCATGTAATTGCAAATAGTGATTCAGATGAAGATCAAAGTTTAAAGTTAAAAGTAAGAGATAAGGTAGTTGAATTTGTTTCTAGTAATTTAAAAGATGCTAAAAGTTTAGATGAAGCAAGACAGTTTTTAATTGATAATAAAAGTGACATAGAGAGCATTGCTAAGTCTGTAGTAATTGAAAATGGATATTCTTATAATGTAACTAGCACTTTATCTAGAGAAAATTTTCCCGATAAGGTATATGGAGATGTTGTATTCCCTCAAGGTGAATATGAAGCCTACAGAATATTAATTGGAGAAGCTGAAGGTCAAAACTGGTGGTGTGTTATGTTTCCTCCTCTTTGCTTTGTAGATGGCACTAAAGAAGTAGTAGATTCTAAAGCTATAATAAATACACTAGAAAGTAATAAAGATAGTAACAAGGATAGTAATAAAGAAAGCAAGGAAGAAAGTAATAAAGATAGTGATAAGCCTACAGAGAATAAGATTAAATTTAAATTTAAATTATTTGAAATACTATTTAAAAATAAATCTTGATTAATTTAAATATTATAATTAAACTATATGATATATATAGGTAATAAAAGAAAAATAGACAAACATATAGAGATTAATTACATAATAAAAGAAGGGAGGGAATTTAGATTAAGCTTTAATAGCTTTATCTATAAATATATATGAAAAAGAAAGCAGTTATATCTTTAAGAAGTTTTAATGATTTAGACGAAAATGATGTAATAGAAGTTGTAACTCCTGGTGAATTTTTAGTTACTGAAGATGGATTTAAGGCTGTATATGAAGAAACAGAGTTATCTGGTATGAATGGAACGACAACAACTTTAACGATGTTAAATGATAAATTAGTTCTTGAAAGAGAAGGAAAAATAAGTGCTAAAATGGATTTTAAGAAAGGTGAAACTTCCGTATCATTATATAATACACCATATGGGGTGTTAGATTTACAAATCCATACTGAAGATTTAAAAGTTGATATTAATGAGAATGGTGGAGACATTACAGCAAAGTATTCAATGGAGCTTGCAGGACAGCCGCCAATTACAACTAAACTTGCGGTAAGTGTAAAGACAAGTTAATATGAAATGTTCTAATAGATAGAGTATAGAAAACATTATTGATTAGTTTTTCTATACTCTATTTTGTTGTCTAGGAAAAATTCAACATCCAATTAAAAGTAAAGTGATGAAATAATCAAAATTATATAGAAGTAATTTTTTATTTTTAATAAGGAATATTATTAAGTGATAATACAAAATATATTATCAGCCAATGTTTTATGAATAAGTTTTATAGAAAATGGAAATAATATAGAAAAATAAGGGGGTGATTGTCTTTTGAGTTGTGATAATAAACTTGATAAGGTTACTATAGTTATGAATGTTTTAGCATCATATTTAGGCATTGAAGTAAAAGAAATGAATGAAAAACTGAAGAAAAAGGAAAATAAATATATATTTTTATTATTATTGAAAAATTATAAATGTCTTCAAAAGGATAAAATAAAAGAGGTATTAGATATAATTAGTGATAAAAGTATTAAGTATAATATGGATAAGGCTGAAGAAAAATTTCTTGTAAATAAAGAATTTAGAGAAATGTATTTTGAAATTCAAGAAGGATTAAATAAGATTATTTAAAAATAAAACAAGAAATACTAGATTTTTTTGTTTATATATGATAACATAAAGTTTATTGAATTTAGGCATTATAAACCCATTATAAATAGTGAGGTAATTATGATTATATCAAATAGGGTGATTAGTGTCAAGAAAATAAATACAAATTTTATTTTTTGGGAGGAGTATTATGAAAACTAAGTATGTATTTGTAACTGGAGGAGTTGTATCTTCTTTAGGAAAAGGAATAACAGCAGCATCTTTAGGTAGATTATTAAAAAATAGAGGATTAAAAGTTTCAATACAAAAATTTGACCCATATTTAAATGTTGATCCAGGTACAATGAGTCCATATCAACATGGAGAAGTTTTTGTTACTGATGATGGAGCTGAAACGGATTTAGATTTAGGACACTATGAAAGATTCATAGATGAAAATTTAAGTCAAAATAATAATGTAACAACTGGAAGAATATATTGGTCTGTTATATCTAAGGAAAGAAGAGGAGAGTACTTAGGAGGAACTGTTCAAGTTATTCCTCATATTACTAATGCCATAAAAGAAAGAGTTTATAGAGTTTCTAAAGAAAAAGAAGTAGATGTAGTAATAACAGAAATAGGTGGAACAGTAGGGGATATAGAGTCCCAACCATTCTTAGAGGCAATAAGACAAATTAAGTATGAAGTTGGAAGAGAAAATGTATGTTTTATTCATGTTACATTAGTACCATACTTAGGAAAAGCGGGAGAGCTTAAGACTAAACCTACTCAACATTCAGTTAAAGAATTAAGAAGTATAGGAATTCAGCCAGATATAATTGTTTGTAGATCTCAAAAAGAATTATCAGATGACTTGAAAGCAAAAATAGGATTATTCTGCAATTTAGAAGCTAAATGTGTTATACAAAACTTAGATGCTGAGCATTTATATGAAGTTCCACTTATGTTACATAATGAAGGGTTAGATAGATTAGTTTGTGAAAAACTAGAGCTTGGATGTAGAGACATAAATAATAGTGAATGGATTGAAATGGTTAAGAAAGTTAAAAACTTGAAAGAAAATGTTAAAATTGCATTAGTTGGTAAGTATGTAGAATTACATGATGCATATATTTCTATAGTTGAAGCTTTAAATCATGGAGGATTAGCTAATAATTCTAATGTAGAAATTAAATGGATTAATGCAGAGGATGTTACTTTAGAAAATAGTGATGAATTATTAAGTGATTGTCAAGGTATATTAGTTCCAGGTGGATTTGGAGATAGAGGAATTGAGGGGAAAATTGAAGCTATAAGATATGCAAGAGTTAATAAGAAGCCTTTCCTTGGAATATGTCTTGGAATGCAATGCTCAGTAATTGAATTTGCTAGAAATGTATTGGGATATAAAGATGCTAATAGTGCTGAAATAGATCCAGAAACTAAATATCCTGTTATAGATATTATGCCAGATCAAAAAGACATTGAAGATTTAGGCGGAACAATGAGATTAGGTCTTTATCCATGTAAATTAGAAGAGGATAGTAGAGCTTATGATGTTTATAAAGAAAATTTAATTTATGAAAGACATAGACATAGATATGAGTTTAATAATGAGTATAGAAAAGCTATTAGCGAATCTGGAATGAGCATTACTGGAACTAGTCCAGATGGAAGATTAGTTGAAATTGTAGAAGTTAAAGATCATCCATGGTATGTATCAGTTCAATTCCATCCAGAGTTAAAGTCTAGACCAAATAGACCACATCCATTATTTATTGGATTAATAGAGGCAGCATTAAAGGAAAAGTAATATAAAAAAAGTGATGTATTATAAAAAAGTACATCACTTTTTTGTATTTAAAATAGATTAAGAAATTAAAATTTGATAAAGTAATTAATTTAAATATTAAGTAATATTTAATATATGCAGATTTTTTTAGAAAAATTAACAAATATTATATTAAATGAAATTTAATTCTAGTATAATTAAGAAGAATAGATATAATTATATTTTACCTAAGATAACTTTAAGGGGATAAAGGAAAAATTCTTGGGAGATACTGCTATAACTTAAGTTAAAATTTTAAATTTGAGCACTTCTTTGAATTTCAAAGTTTGCTATATATTATTTTATGGAGGGATTATACATGAAAAAAAAGCTAATAGCACTAACGCTTTCAGCACTTATGGTCACAGGCCTAGTAGGATGTGGTAATGGTAGCGGAGGATCAAGCACAGGTGAATCAAAAACTGATCTTAAGGTAGGTATGGTTACTGATGCAGGAACTATAGATGATAAGTCATTTAACCAAGGTACTTGGGAAGGAATTTTAAAGGCCCATGATGAACTAGGGGTCGATAACAATTATATAAAACCAGCTGGGACTACTGAAGCAGATTATATGAAGGAAATAGGAAATCTTTATGATACAGATTATAAATTTATAGTTACTCCTGGATATAAATTTGGAACAGCTCTATTCCAATCACAAGATAAATATACAGATGCTAAATTTGTTATAATTGACGCTTCTCCTAACAATGGAAAATCAGGAGAGGAATATGTTGAAAAAGTTGGAGATAACACAGTTGCTGTTTACTTTGCAGAACATGAAGCAGGATTTTTAGTTGGGGCTGCAGCAGCCTTAGAATTAAAAGAAGGGGACCTAGGATTTATAGGTGGTATGCAAATACCAGCACCACAAAAGTTTAACTGGGGATTCCAACAAGGTGTTAAGTATGCAAATGAAAATTTAGGAACTAATGTGACTATTAAGGAAGAAAATGTTATATATGAAGGAACATTTGATAATGTTGCAGGTGGACAACAATTAGCTGCTACTATGTTCGATAGAGGAGTTAAGGCAATATTTACTGCAGCTGGTGGAGTTGGAGTTGGAGCTATTAATGAAGCAAAATCCAGAGCTGCAAAGGGTGAAGAAGCTTGGATAATTGGTGTTGATGTTGACCAATATGATGATGGTATATATGACGAAGCAGAAAATAAATCAATAATATTAACTTCTGCTGTTAAGAAAGTTGATACAGCAACCTTCGATATAATAAAGGATGAAATAGATGGAAAATTCCCTGGTGGACAAACTTTAACTTTTGATGTTAAATCAGGGGGAGTAGGTATCCCAGAAGAAAATCCTAATCTTTCTAAGGAAACTCAAGATAAGGTTTCAGAAATTACTGAATTAATTAAAGAAGGAAAGATAGTTGTATCTGATCAAAAAGATGGATTAATAGAACCTGGAAATTAATCATTTTAATATAAGTATTAGTTTTAATATATTATTAGGAGCTGTCGCACAATGAAAAATTAAGGATGAAGAATGAAAAATTAATGGAAAAACTCCTGAAAGAGTTTTTATAAGGAAATTAATTTTAGTAATTCTGTAAGAATTACATAAATAATTCTTCATTTTTAATTTTAAATTCTTAATTAGGGCTTTTTGTGTGACAGCTCTTTAAAATTATAAAAAGAAAGTGGTGAATTGTATGGAGTATATAGTAGAGATGCTTAATATCCGCAAAGAATTTCCAGGAATTGTAGCTAATGATAATGTCACATTACAGCTTAAAAAAGGGGAAATTCATGCTCTTTTAGGAGAAAACGGGGCTGGTAAATCTACATTAATGGGAATGTTATTTGGTATGTATAGCCCGGATGCTGGGGTAATAAAAGTAAATGGGAAAGAAGTTAATATTTCAAATCCCAATATAGCTAATGAGTTAGGAATTGGTATGGTTCATCAGCATTTTAAATTAGTTGAAAACTTTACTGTAACTGAAAACATTATTTTAGGTATTGAGCCTAAGAAATTCTTAACAATTGATACAAAGAGCGCAGCAAGGAAAATTGAAGAATTGTCTAAGGTTTATGGATTAAATGTTGATCCATATGCAAAAATTGAAGATATATCTGTTGGTATGCAACAACGTGTTGAAATTCTTAAGATGCTTTACAGAAATGCAGAAGTTCTTATTTTTGATGAACCAACAGCAGTTTTAACACCACAGGAAATTGAAGATTTAATATTAATCATGAAAAATCTTATAAAAGAAGGTAAATCAATAATTTTAATTACACATAAATTAAAAGAAATCAAGGAGGCGGCAGATAGGTGTACTGTTATACGAAGAGGCAGGTACATTGGAACTGTTGATGTTAAGAAAACATCAGAAGCTGATATGGCTAAGATGATGGTTGGTAGACAAGTATCTTTTAGCGTTGAAAAAGGAAAAGCTCATGCTGGAGAAGAAGTTTTAAAAATAGAAAACTTATACGTAAAAAATAATAAAAAGGTTTTGGGATTAAAGAATTTTAATCTAGAAGTTAAAAAAGGTGAAATCGTTGGCATAGCTGGAGTTGAAGGTAATGGTCAAACGGAATTAGTAGAAGCCATAACAGGGATGAAACATATAGAAGAAGGAAAAATATTCTTTAAAGGAAAAGATATTACAAAGGATTCTATTAGAAAAAGAATAGATGAAGGAATAGCACATATTCCAGAAGATAGACATAAAAGAGGACTTATTTTAGATTATAATTTAGAAGATAACTTGGCTCTTAAAGTTTATAAAAATAAATCATTTTCAAAGAGTGGGCTTATAAACAGAGGTAAGATTACAGAATATGCAAATGAAATTATTGAAACTTTTGATGTAAGATCAGGTGAAGGTGGAAAATCTATTGCAAGATCTTTATCAGGAGGTAATCAGCAAAAAGGTATTATTGGACGTGAAATTCAATCAAATCCTGATTTATTAATTGCCGTTCAACCAACTAGAGGATTAGATGTAGGCTCTATAGAATACATACACAAAAGACTTGTTGAACAAAGAGATAGTGGAAAAGCTGTACTTTTAGTATCTCTTGAATTAGATGAGATATTAAACCTTTCAGATAGAATAGCTATAATAAATAATGGTGAACTTGTAGGAATTGTAGATGCATCTGAAACAGATGAAAATGAAGTTGGGTTAATGATGACAGGGATAAAGAGAGGTGAAAGGTAATGGAAAAAAATCAAGGGATTAAATCCATAATGGCAATAGTACTAGGCATTATTGCAGGTGCATTACTAATGTTAATTATGGGCTTTAACCCTGTTGAGGGTTATATATATTTGTTTAAAGGTGGGTTAATGAACCTTGAAAGAATAGGGAATACTATAGCCACTGCTACACCTCTAATGCTTACTGGATTATCAGTTGCTTTTGCATTTAAAACAGGATTATTTAACATAGGAACTCCTGGGCAAATGCTATTTGGAGGGTTTTGTTCAATAGCAGTAGGATTAACAGTGGACTTGCCTAAAGGTATATTAGTTCCAATAGTTATCCTTTCTGGAGTTGTTGGCGGAGCTTTATGGGGAATAGTTCCAGGATTATTAAAAGCTAAATTTAATGTACATGAAGTTGTTTCATCTATAATGATGAACTGGACAGCTTATTGGATAATTTATTATATGGTACCTAGATATTTTAAAGGAGAATTATTAGAAACTGAATCTAGGATGTTATCTGAATCAGCAACCTTAAAAGTGGAATGGTTAACAAACATATTTAAAGGTTCGTATATAAATTTAGGAATTTTTTTAGCGTTAATAGCAGTTTTAATAATATGGTTTATTTTAAATAAGACGGTTTTAGGATATGAATTAAAAGCTGTTGGTTTCAATAGATTTGGTGCAGAATATGCAGGTATGCCTGTAAATAGAAATATAATTATATCTATGATGATAGCTGGTGCATTGTCAGGACTTGCAGGAGCTATACAATATACAGGTAATGCCAATATAATGCAAATTGGAGTTATGCCAAGTCAAGGGTTTGATGGTATAGCAGTTGCATTACTTGGAGCCAGTAATCCAATTGGAGTTATTTTTTCATCATTATTCTTTGGAATTCTTTATGTTGGTAAGGGATTTATGAATGCTGCTGTAAAAGTACCACCAGAACTTGCAGATACTATAATGGCTACAATAATCTATTTTGCGGCAACTAGTATGATAATGGATAAAGTAATTAAGAAATTTAAAAAAGCTAAGAAAGATAAGTCTCATATAAATGATAATTCTAATGAAAGGGTGGTGGAAAAATAATGTGGAATATAATTGAACAAGTTTTTCCATATGCAATTTCTTATACAGTTCCTTTATTGATTACGGCTTTAGGAGCACTTTATTGTGAAAGAAGTGGAGTTGTAAATATAGGCTTAGACGGACTTATGATAATTGGGTCTTTTGCAGGAGCTTTAACTGTTTCTAAATTACAGGCAAATGGAGTTTCTGGAGCTTTATGGATAGGATTGATAGTAGCAGCTTTAGTTGGAGTTTTATTCTCATTGCTTCATGCATTTGCAAGTATAAATTTAAATGCAGATCAGGTTATAAGTGGGACAGCTATAAACATGATGGCAGGAGCATTGACAATTTACTTAGCAAGAAATATTACAGGAAGTGGTAATATAAGAGTAACTAATGGATTTATTCCAAAAGATATACCAGTACTTTCACAAATACCAATAATAGGTCCATTATTTTTCACAAAAACTTATGCAACTACTTGGTTAGTGTTGATAATATTATTAGCTAGTGCATTTCTATTATATAGAACTAGTTTTGGTCTAAGGTTAAGGGCTTGTGGGGAACATCCTCAAGCAGCAGCGGCAGCTGGAATTAGTGTGTTTAAAATGAGATATATAGGGGTTATGATATCTGGAGGGATGTCAGCCTTAGGCGGAGCAATAATGCTATTAACTTTTTCAGGAGAATTTAATGGAACAGTTGCAGGACTTGGATTCCTTGCTTTAGCAGCATTAATATTTGGACAATGGAAACCACTTGGAATACTTGGAGCAACTTTTTTCTTTGGATTTGCATCAACTATTGCAAATGTATCTCAAGCAGTTCCAGAACTATCAAAAATACCAGGAGTGATATTGAAGACATTCCCATATATAGTAACATTAATAGCTTTAGTTTTATTTTCTAAATCATCACAAGCACCTAAGGCTTCAGGTGAACCTTTTGACACTAGTAAGAGATAATTATTACTATATAATGTATTGATTTCATGTATTTCTTATGATATCTTAAGAAAGAGTAAGAAATTAAAAGCTAATTAATATGTGTTAAAGGGCTAGCTTATTAAGGTAGTCCTTTAAATATTTAAGATTAAAGGAAAAGAATTTGGTAATAATAATAAATAAACTTGATTAATTAACTAGATTAATTCATAATATAAATACATATATAAATTCGAGTATCCATATCTTTAATAATCTTGAAATCTCCCATAATTATAATAGAACTTATGAATAAAATATGGAGGTGTAATTTTGAACAAAGAAAATTACGAGAAGAAGACTTTAGTAGAGTTGAAAGAAATAGCAAAGGAGCTTAATATAAAGAATATTAGCAAATTAAAAAAAAGTGAGCTTATAGATGAAATTATGAATAACTCTCCAAAAAGAATAGAAAGAAATGGAGTTATTTTGCAAGAAAAAATAACACCTAAAGTGAAAGTTGAGGAGAATGTTAACTTAAATAAAGAAAATAAAGAAGAAGATAGGGAAGAAAAAAGAGAAAGATTAAAGGTTATGATAAATGAATCTGATACAGCTAAAGGTGTATTAGAAATTTTAGAAAATAATAGTTTTGGATTTTTAAGATGTAATAATTATCAAACGGGAGAAAATGATATTTATGTATCTCCATCTCAAATTAGAAGATTCAACCTTAGAACTGGAGATGAAGTTCAAGGAAAAGTTAGAGAGTCAAAAGAAGGCGAAAAGTTTAAAGCATTACTTTATGTGGAAAAAGTAAATGGAGAAAATCCAGAAAGAGCTGTAGGAAGAAAATCTTTTGAAACTTTAACACCAATTTATCCGGAAGATAGACTTCATTTAGAAACTAATAATGAAAATGATTTATCATCAAGACTAATGGATATAATCTGTCCAATTGGAAAAGGTCAAAGAGGTATAATAGTTGCACCTCCAAAGGCTGGTAAGACTACTTTATTAAAAAAAGTAGCTCAAAACATATCTAAAAATTACCCTGATGTTAAGCTTATAGTTTTACTTATAGATGAAAGACCAGAAGAAGTAACAGATATGAAGAGATCTATAAATGGTGATGTAATTTATTCTACCTTCGATGAAGAACCTCAAAATCATGCAAAAGTATCTCAAATGGTTTTAGAAAGAGCTAAAAGAATGGTTGAACAAGGGAAAGATGTAGTTATTTTATTAGATAGTTTAACTAGACTTTCTAGAGCTTATAATTTAACTATAACTCCAACAGGAAGAACTTTATCAGGAGGATTAGATCCAGGAGCTTTAATAATGCCTAAAAAATTCTTTGGAGCAGCTAGAAATGTTGAAGAAGGTGGAAGCTTAACTATACTGGCTACAGCATTAGTAGATACAGGTTCGAGAATGGACGATATGATATTTGAAGAATTTAAGGGAACTGGTAATATGGAAGTTCACTTAGATAGAAAGCTTCAAGAAAGAAGAATTTTCCCTGCTATTGATATTTATAAATCAGGTACTAGAAAAGAAGATTTAATTTTATCAAATGAAGAAAAAGAAGTAGCTTATTCAATAAGAAGAGTTATGTATAGAGATGGAAATGTTGAAAATGTTACAGAAAAGCTAATAAATATGCTTTCAAAAACTAAGAATAATAGTGAGTTTATAAATACATTTAGTAAAAGTGAAATAGAGAAAAAATAAAAGGTCTATGGGATTGTCCCATAGACCTTTAAAATTATTTAACTATTAATTTATCAGCTAAATTAACAATATTTTGTTTAGAATATAAAGATGATAAATGAGCTAGATTCAATCTCATCTTTTCTAGTTCCTTAGGGTTAGAAATCAAGTTATCTATAATTAAGTTTATTTCTAATAAATTATCTATATAAAGAGCATAACCATTTGAGGTTAAGAATTCTACATTTTGAATTTCTTGTCCTGGAATTGCAAAAGGGATTAATAAAGGTAATTTCTTGCTTATGGCTTCTGATACTGTTAATCCACCAGGTTTGCTAATAATTAAATCAGAATATTCCATTAATGAATCTATGTCTTTTGAGAAGCCTAGAATATGAAGTTTCTTATTTTTTGTAGCATTAGTATATTCTCTTAATAAACTTTCTTTTAGCTTTTCATTTTTACCGCAAACCACAGTTATTCTTAGCTTATTAGAATTATTCATCAATTCCTTTAAAACATATGAAATATTTTTAAGACCCATGCTTCCACTCATAAGTAATATATTAAAATAATCATCATTTTTGCTATTTTTAATATCTAACCTATTTTCAAAAAATTCATCCTTTATTGGAATTCCATAGGAAAATATTTTTCTAGAATCTATTCCTCTATTTGATAAATCAAACTTAGTATTTTCACTAGCGGTTATGTATGCATCTATATTTTTATCCATGTAAGTAGCATGCGCTTTAAAGTCTGTGACTATTACAATAACAGGAATATTTAGTCCCTTTCTTTTTAAAGATCCCATAATATTAACTGCAAAAGGGTGAGTGAGTAAAATGATATCAGGTTTAGTTTCTTGAATTAGTTTACTTATTTTTATTTTAGTAAAAGAAAAAACTAAAGATAAAAGTTTATTAGTAAATGATTTATCCGTTAATTTATAGGCAAATCCATAAGTTTTAGGTAAAAATGAAGCTGAGATTTCATAGCCCTTAACAAATAATTGAGTTAATAATTTACTATTACTTTTTAAAAAGTCATGAGTTATGACTTCGTATCCAGATTTTTCAAAGGTGCTAGATATAGATTTAGCAGCTTGATTATGACCTTCACCAGTAGAAGTTGTTAGTATTAAAATCTTTTTCATATAAATAACACTCACTTTTCTAAATAACATAATAAAATATTATAATTTAAATAATATTTATATTATAATATAAAAACATAAATTAATAATTAAAAAATATTAATTCTAAGATAAATTTAAGAAATAGATAAGTGAATAGATATTATATTGCTTGTTCCGTCGCACAGCTCCAAGTCACTGCAATATAATAGCTATTCACTTAAGGTTGAGCTTTTTAAAACTTAAGAAAATAGAAAATGGGAAAGACATTGTCTTTCCCAAGATTTCTATTTGTTAAGGTTAAATCTCTTATTGAATTTGTCAACTCTACCGCCAACATCAATGATTTTTTGCTTACCAGTGAAGAATGGGTGGCATTTAGAGCATATTTCTACTTTTAGTTCGTCTTTAACAGAACCAGTTGTAAAAGTATTTCCACATGCACACTTAACTACAGCTTCGTGATTGTATTTTGGATGTATGCCTTCTCTCATCTTTTTCACCTCTTTCGAATACTTAAATAACTATTAGAGTATATCATAGGTTAATATACGGGTCAAGGTTATACATAATAAAAATATCTTTGATTAGTTATAAACAAAAATGCTATAATCGTAATATATCTAGAGAAAAGGAGACATCAACATGAGTAAATTATATTTTAGATATGGAGCTATGAATTCTGGTAAGTCAACGCATCTTATGCAAGTAGCATATAATTATGAAGAAAGAGGAATGAAAGTTATATTAATTAAGCCTTTTACAGATACTAAAGGTGGAGATAGATTAGTTTCAAGACTTGGAGTTGAAAGAAAAGTAGATTTAGTTATTTATGAAGATGACAATATATTAGAAAAAGTTAAGGAGTATACAAAAGAGGTTGGAAATATAGATTGTATTCTAGTAGATGAAGTTCAGTTTTTAAAAGCAAAACAAATAGACGAATTATTTGAAGTATCAGTGGTATTAGATATACCTGTAATTTGTTATGGGCTTAGAACAGACTTTAGAATGCAAGGGTTTGAAGGAAGTACAAGACTTTTATTATTAGCACATAGCATAGAAGAGATGAAAACTATATGTAAATGTGGGAAAAAAGCGGTATTAAATGGTAGAAAAATTAATAACAGATTTGTCTTTGAAGGGGAACAAGTAGCTATTGATAATGTTAATGATGTGGAATATGAATCTTTATGTGGACACTGTTATTTTAAATATAAAAATAATTTATAATTAGAAAGAGTGGTAGTATGAGAAAGTGTGAAGTAGGAGGCCAAGCTGTTATTGAAGGGGTTATGATGAGAGGTAGCAAAGGGCAAGCTACTGCCATTAGAAAGCCTGATGGTGAAATAGAAATAGACATGAAAAGAATAGTTCCTATAACTAAGAAATATAAATTTTTAAATATTCCCTTTATTAGAGGAATATTTGTCTTAATAGATTCACTAGTTACAGGAATGAGTACTTTAAATTATTCTGCCTCATTTTTTGAAGATGAAGGAGAAGAAGAATCAAAGTTTGAGCTATGGTTAAAAGATAAATTTGGAGAAAAAAGTAATGATCTAATGATAGGTGCAACTATGATATTATCATTCGTTTTAGCAATCGGACTATTTATTGCATTGCCAACAGGTATAGCATCATTATTTAATATGCTAAATTTATCCCCGATAGTACTAAATTTAATTGAAGCATTTATAAGAATTGCAATTCTACTTATATATATGTATTCAATAAGCAAGATGGAAGATATATATAGGGTTTTTCAATATCATGGAGCTGAACATAAATCTATTTTTTGTTATGAGGCTGGTGAAGAGTTGACAGTAGAAAATGTAAGAAAGTTTGTAAGATTTCATCCAAGATGTGGAACAAACTTCTTATTCTTAATAATGTTAGTTAGTATAATAATATTTAGTTTTACAGGATGGGGAAATTTCTTTCAAAGACTAGTAATTAGAATACTATTAATTCCAATAGTTTCTGGTATAACTTATGAATTGATTAAGTGGTTAGGAAAAAGTAATAATACATTATCTAAAGTAATTGCTTATCCAGGGCTTAAGCTTCAAGAACTTACAACAAAAGAGCCTGATGATGATCAATTAGAGGTTGCAATAGCTGCACTTATGAGTGCAGAAGGAATAAAACCAAAGGAAAAAACTATAGGAGAGCTTTTAGATATTGGCTCTAAATCCTTAAAAAAAGAAAATATAGACACATATCTTCTAGATGCACAATTATTATTAGGAATGGTTTTAGGAAAGGATAAAATATATCTTATTACTAATAGAAGTAAAAATGTATCAATTAAGGATGAAAATGAATATTTGGATTTAATTGAAAAAAGAAAAAAGAAAATGCCTATTAAGTATATATTAGGTGAAACTGAGTTTATGGGATTAGACTTTGATGTAGAAGAAGGAGTATTAATTCCAAGAGGAGATACTGAGATTCTAGTAGAAGAATTACTTTCTATTATTAAAGAGGATGATAAAATAGAAGTATGCGATCTTTGTTCAGGAAGTGGAGCTATTGGAATATCTTTAGCTATATATAGAAAAAATATTAGAGTAGATGAAATTGATAATTTTGATATTCCAGAGAAGATAACGAAGAGTAATATACTTAAGCATGCTTTAGAAAATAGAGTTAAATTTATTAGAAGTAATTTGCTTGAAAATCCAATCAAAGATGGAAAGAAATACGATTTAATAGTATCAAACCCTCCATATATAAAAGCTAGTGAAATAGGAAATCTAATGGATGATGTTAAGCTTTATGAGCCACATACGGCATTAGATGGTGGAGATGATGGATTAGTATTCTATAGAAAAATAGTTGAGGAAAGTAAGCTAACACTAAAAGAAAATGGTATTCTAGCTTTTGAAATTGGTCATGATCAAGGTATTGATGTTAGAATACTGATGGAAGAAGCAGGATTCTCAAATGTTAAATTAGTAAAAGATTTAGCAGGATTAGACAGAGTTTTGCTGGGATACTTTAAATATTGATAATATTCTATCTCTTGTGATATAATAGGTAGATGTAAAAAAATGAAGTACGGAGTGATATTTATGTTATTAGATAAATTAGCGTTTATAGAGAATAAATATGATGAATTATCTGTAAAGATATCAGATCCTTCAATTATGGCTAATCAAAGTGAGTGGAGAAAGCTATGTAAGGAACATGCTGATTTAGAAATTATAGTTACAGCTTATAGAGAATATAGGACAGTTATAGATGATTTAGAAGCTAATAAGGAAATGTTAGCAGAAGAAAGTGATAAAGAAATGAGAGAAATGCTTTCTGAGGAGATTTCAATGTTAACTCAAAAAGAAGCAGAATTAGAAAAGCATATTCAAATTTTATTATTACCTAAAGACCCTAACGATGAAAAGAACGTATTTGTAGAAATAAGGGGAGGAGCAGGTGGAGATGAAGCAGCTCTATTTGCAGCTAACCTTTTTAGAATGTATACAAGATACGCTGAAACTCAAAGATGGTCAGTTGAACTTATGAGTGCAAATGAAACTGATATTGGTGGATTTAAAGAAGTAGTATTTATGATAAAAGGAAATGGAGCATATTCAAAGCTTAAATATGAAAGTGGTGTTCATAGAGTTCAAAGAGTACCAGATACAGAATCAAGTGGTAGAATTCATACATCTACTGCAACTGTAGCAGTATTACCAGAAGTTGATGATGTTGAGATAGAAATCAATGAAAAAGACTTAAGAATCGATGTTTATAGATCTTCAGGTAATGGAGGACAATGTGTTAATACAACAGACTCAGCAGTAAGAATTACTCACATACCTACTGGTGTTGTTGTTGCTTGTCAGGATGAAAAATCACAATTAAAAAATAAAGAAAAAGCTATGAAGGTTTTAAGATCTAGATTATATGAAGCTGCAGAAGCTGAAAGAAATGCTGGTATTGCAGAAGATAGAAAGAGCCAAGTAGGTTCAGGGGATAGAAGTGAAAGAATAAGAACATACAACTATCCACAAGGAAGAGTTACAGATCATAGAATAGGATTAACACTTTATAAATTAGAATCATTTTTAAATGGAGATATAGAAGAAGTAATTAATGCATTAATTACAGCAGATCAAGCTGAAAAAATGAAGCAAATGGGTAATACAGAATCTATTTAATAAGAAAAGCCTTACATTTTTAATGTGAGGCTTTTAAAGTAGGTGAAGGAATGAAAATACATAAGGCCTTGAAGAAGGAAAGAAGGCATAAAAAGCATTTCTTTATATTAATGATTACACTTTTTATAGTACTTCCTTTAATAGCTTTTTTATCTGAAATTAAGTCTTTATTTTTATGGGCTTATTTGGGATTTATTGAGATATTAATAATTATATCCTGCATAAATAAATTAAACTATCAGAATTTAAAGTTTTTCTGCAGTAATAATAAGTTAAGATTTAAAAGTGGTCTGTTTTCAAAAGAGTCAGTTATAATATGTGATAAGATAGCTGTTGTACATACTGATAAATCAAAAGAAGAAATGGATATAATACTTATAAGTACAGTAAGGTTTAGAAATCAATATTTAAAGCCAATTTCTAAGGGGTTTTTAAAGAAATATCCAGAAGCCTCAGAAGAGTATATAAAAGCTAAAAAAAATAATCCTGAAAAGAATTATTATTTTCAAATTATAAGAAAAGGAGCATTAAAAAAATATGTTTTACTAGATACTATTTATAAGAACTGTGTTAGAGCTTCATATACAGCTTCAGCCATAGAAAATATAAAGATAGCTAGGGAGCAGATAGAAATAGAATAAATGCTAAATGAAAGAGGGAATCTTTTTGGAAACAAAGGTAACTATTATTAATGATATTAATAAAGATATTGAATACTTAAAAGAAGCAGGCCGCATAATATATAATGGAGGAGTTGTTGCATTTCCTACAGAAACTGTTTATGGACTTGGAGCAAATGCTTTAAAAGAAGAGGCTGTAGATAAAATTTTTAAAGCTAAAGGAAGACCGCAAGATAATCCTTTAATAGTACATGTTGCATCAAAGGATATAGATTATTTAGTTAAAGAAATACCTGAAGTTGCAAAAAAACTTATAAATAAGTTTTGGCCAGGGCCTTTAACAATAATCTTAAAGAAGAAGGATATAATACCAAATAGAACTAGTGCGAATTTAGAATCTGTTGGTATTAGAATGCCAAGTGATGAAATAGCATTAAAATTAATAGAACTTTCAGGATGTCCAGTTGCAGCACCATCTGCTAATATTTCTGGAAGACCTAGTCCAACAGATATGGAAAGATGCATAGAGGATTTAGATGGAAAGATAGATTATATTATTGGTGGAAGTCAAAGTGAAGTTGGGGTTGAATCTACTATAGTAGATTGTACAGTAATGCCTCCAGTAGTTTTAAGACCAGGTGGAATAACTTTAGAAATGCTTAGAGAAATATGTAGTGATATAACTATAGATAAGGCAATACAAGGAAAGCCAGATGGAAATCTAAAGCCAAAAGCACCAGGAATGAAATATAGACATTATGCACCAAAGGCTAAATTAAAGATAATAAAAGGAAATAAAGAAAAAACTATTGAAAAAATTAACGAAATAGTAGAAAATTATATAGATAATCAAAAAAAAGTAGCAATTTTATCTACCGAAGAATTATCAGGTAGATTTCCTTTAGGGGAAATAATTACTTTAGGAAGTGAAAAAAATCTATATGATGTAGCTAGAAATCTGTTTGAGGCTCTTAGAAAGTGTGATGATATAAATGTTGATTATATTTTATGTCAAGCCTTTGAAGAAAAGGGAGTTGGTCTTGCTATAATGAATAGACTAAATAAAGCAGCTGGCTTCGATATATTAGAAGTATAATTAGGGAGGGAGGGGGAAACCTTTCCCTTTTTTCTTATATATAATAAACATATAAAAGTTGGGAGGAGTATCAATGAAGAAAATAGCAATTGGCTCTGATCATGGAGGCGTTGATCTAAAGGCAGAAATTAAAGATTTTTTAATTAAGGAAGGTTATGAAATTAAAGATTTCGGGACTAACTCTACAGATTCTTGTGATTATCCAGACTATGCATTACCTGTGGCAGAAGCAGTAGCAGCAAAGGAATTTGACTTTGGTATCTTAGTTTGTGGAACAGGAATAGGAATAGGAATAGCAGCAAATAAAGTTCCTGGAATTAGAGCAGCTTTATGCTCAGATACATTTAGTGCTCATGCAACTAGAGAACATAATGATGCAAACATATTAACTCTAGGACAAAGAGTAGTTGGACCTGGCTTAGCATTAGATATAGTTAATACCTTTTTAAACACTGAGTTTGAAGGTGGAAGACATCAAAATAGAATTGATAAGATTTCAGAAATAGAAAATAAATATAATAAATAAAAATTATTTATGTAGGAGGAATAAATATGAGTAAAGTAACACAAATAGATCACCCATTAATATTACACAAATTAGCTTTTATAAGAAACAAAGACACTGGGTCTAAAGATTTTAGAGAATTAGTAGAAGAAGTTTCTATGTTAATGGCTTATGAAGTTACTAGAGATTTAAGCACTGAAGAAGTAGAAATAGAAACACCAATATGTAAAACTAAATGCAAAATGCTTTCAGGAAAGAAGGTAGCTATAGTTCCAATACTTAGAGCTGGACTAGGAATGGTAGACGGTATGTTAAAGCTTATACCAGCAGCTAAAGTTGGTCATATTGGATTATACAGAGATGAAGAAACTCTTCAACCAGTAGAATATTTCTGTAAATTACCTCAAGATATAGCTGAAAGAGATATAATAGTTGTAGATCCAATGCTAGCAACAGGTGGTTCAGCTGCAGATGCAATTACCATGTTAAAGAAAAGAGGAGCTAAGAATTTAAGACTTATGTGCTTAATAAGCTCTCCAGAAGGAATAGCATTTGTGCAAAAAGAACACCCAGATGTAGATATATATGTTGCTGGAATAGATGAAAAGTTAAACGAAAATGGATACATAGTTCCTGGACTTGGAGATGCAGGAGATAGATTATTTGGAACTAAGTAAAAATTAAAAAATAAAATTTCTAATAACAATTATGAAAAAACAGGCTATTTTTTAGCCTGTTTTTTACTCTTAGGAAATTATATTTATAAATAAAGTGTTAGATATAGTTTAAATTTAAAAGTGTATATAGTTTCTTAATAATGATTAAAATAAATTTAAACTTGTGACGTAATAATTAAGATAAATTTATATACTTTTTTATTTAAGACATAATGTGTATAATAAAAGTGATAGTATAAGATATAATAAAATATTGATATTAACAATATATCAGGAGGAAACTTAAATGGAAAAGAAAAAGATAATTACTATATTCGGAACGAGGCCTGAAGCAATTAAGATGGCTCCTTTAGTAAAAGAGTTAGAAAAAAGAGAAGGTATCGATTCAAGAGTTTGTGTTACAGCTCAGCATAGGGAAATGTTAGATCAAGTTTTAGATTTATTTGATATAAAACCTGATTTTGACTTAAATATTATGAAAAGTAAACAAACATTAACAGGAATAACTAATAAGGTATTAGAAGGCTTAGAAGAAATATTTCTAGAAGAAAAGCCAGATATGATATTAGTACATGGAGATACTACTACTACATTTTCAGGAGCACTTGCTGCTTTTTATCAACAAATAAAAGTTGGGCATGTAGAAGCAGGTCTTAGAACTTTCGATAAATATTTTCCATTTCCTGAAGAAATGAATAGAAAACTTACAGGAGCTTTAGCTGATTTACATTTTTCACCTACAAAAAGCTCTAAAGCTAATCTATTAAGAGAAGGTATAAACGAAAATGATATATTTATAACTGGAAATACTGTTATAGATGCAATGCTTCATACTGTAAAGGATAATTATATATTTGAAAATGAAATATTAAATAAAATAGATTTTAAAAATAAAAAGGTTATAATGATTACTGCTCATAGAAGAGAAAATTGGGGTCAAGGTATAGAAAACATCTGTGATGCATTAAATAAAATAGTTAAAGAAAATGAAGATGTAGAACTAGTTTATTTAGTTCACTTAAATCCTGTAGTAAAAGATGTAGTTACTAGAAAATTAGGAAATATAAATAGAGTACACTTGCTTCCTCCTTTAGATACAAATGAAACTCATAATTTAATGAACAAATGCTTTATGGTTATGACTGATTCAGGTGGATTACAAGAAGAAGCTCCACATTTAGGAAAACCAGTACTAGTTTTAAGAGATGTTACTGAAAGACCTGAGGCTGTTGAATACGGTACTGTAAAGTTAGTAGGAACAGATGTCGAAAAAATTATAAAAGAAGCTAATAAATTAATTAGAAATGAAGATGAATATTTAAAAATGAGTAAGGCAGCAAATCCATATGGTGATGGATATGCATCAAAGAGAATTGCTGATATTATAGAAAATTATTTTGAAATAAAAAATATAGAAATAGAAGAGTTTTTAAGATAATATTTTTAAAATTAAAATAATTAAATCAATTGGGTTGAATAAAAGGTAGAAAGTGGTATAATTGAATTGTGTTAATTGTTTAACAAGTTTGACAATTTTAACAATTCTTAAGATTAAATGAAGGAGATGTGAATATGAGAGAAGTTGTAATTGTAAGTGCTGTTAGAACTCCAATTGGATCTTTTGGTGGCGCTTTAAAAGATGTACCTGCAGTAGATTTAGGCGCATTAGTTATAAAGGAAGCTGTAAATAGAGCAGGAATAAAAGGTGAATTAGTTGAAGAAGTAGTAATGGGAAATGTTATACAAGCTGGTCTTGGACAAAACGTTGCTAGACAAGCGGCTGTTAAATCCGGATTACCAGTTGAAGTACCAGCTATGACAATTAATAAAGTTTGTGGTTCAGGCCTTAGAACAGTTTCATTAGCTGCTCAAATGATTAAAGCAGGAGATGTTGATGTTGTAGTAGCGGGTGGAATGGAAAGTATGTCACAAGCACCATACGTTTTAAAATCAGCTAGATGGGGACAAAGAATGGGCGATGGAAAAATGGTAGATTCCATGATTAACGATGCATTATGGGATGCATTTAATAATTACCATATGGGTGTTACTGCAGAGAATATTGCTAAAGAATGGAATTTAACTAGAGAAGAACAAGATGAATTCGCATTAAATTCTCAATTAAAAGCTGAAGCAGCAATTAAAGCTGGTAAATTTAAAGATGAAATAGTTCCAGTTTTAATACCTCAAAGAAAAGGAGAACCAAAAGTATTTGATACTGATGAGTTCCCAAGATTTGGTTCAACTATAGAAGGTTTAGGAAAATTAAGACCTGCATTTATAAAAGATGGTACAGTAACTGCTGGTAATGCTTCAGGAATAAATGATGGAGCAGCAGCATTTGTAGTTATGAGTGCTGAAAAGGCAGAAGAATTAGGAATTACTCCTTTAGCTAAGATAGTTTCATATGGACAAAAAGGATTAGATCCTGCAATTATGGGATATGGACCATTCCATGCAACTAAGAAAGCTTTAGAAGTAGCTAATTTAAAAATAGAAGACTTAGATTTAATAGAAGCAAATGAGGCCTTTGCAGCTCAAAGCTTAGCAGTTGCAAAAGACTTAAACTTCGATATGAGCAAAGTTAATGTAAATGGTGGGGCGATTGCTTTAGGACATCCTGTTGGAGCATCAGGTGCAAGAATACTTGTTACATTACTTTATGAAATGCAAAAGAGAGATGCTAAGAAGGGCTTAGCAACTTTATGTATAGGTGGAGGAATGGGAACAGCACTTATAGTAGAAAGATAATAGATTTAATAAAAGCCCCCGAGGATTCGGGGGCTTTAAATTATTTGAATTATAAATTGAATTTCAGAGAATAATAGTATATATAATTAAAAAT
This sequence comes from Clostridium nigeriense, assembly GCF_050585265.1. Taxonomy (GTDB): domain Bacteria; phylum Bacillota; class Clostridia; order Clostridiales; family Clostridiaceae; genus Clostridium; species Clostridium nigeriense_B. The sequence continues at coordinate 44,274 of NZ_JBNOOE010000002.1, forward strand.
ATATAACAATTATAATAAAAACATATATAAAGATTTTAAAGAAAAAAATGAATAAATATTAAATATATTATTCATTTTTCTAATAATAAAATAAAATTATATATTTTAAAATTATAGATATTTTAATAAAAAAATAAAAAAATATGACTGAAAAGTATAAAAAAATAATTGAAAATGTTATCAAATTTAAACAAAGAACAAAATGCAATATATTTAATTTTCAGAAAAATGAATTGAATCGCTCTAAACAAGCTATATTTAAAGATAAAATGAAAGATAATGAATTTACTTAAGTAAAAATGATATAAACTTATATAATCATTTTAAATTAAGTAATAATCTAATAAATAGCCAAATTTAGGATTTTCATTAATGTTTTCATAGTAATATAATAACAAGAGTTAGCTGGGGGTGAATAAATAATGAGTAATGAAATGAAGAGATTACTAAAAGATACAGTCAGATATGATATAATATTTGGTTTGATTTTTTCACTTATACTATCATTATTCTTAACCTTCAAAATTGGAGCAATATTTTTTCTAGGAACTTTAATAGCTTTAATTAATTTCACTGCTAGCGGAGTTATTTTAGAATATTGTATATGCAAAAATAAAAAATTAATGATATCAATATCTTATTTTATAAGAATAGCTATTGTTTTAATTATAGCATCATTCTTTATAAATGATTTAAAAACAATAATGGCATATATTATAGGATACATATTTCATTTTGTATTACTAACAATATATTGGATTAGGGAGAGGAAAGGAAGTGATTAGGTGGAAGCATTAGAACCAATAGTTTCTTTTTGGATTGGTAATTTTAAAGTTGATATAACCCCCGAAATATTGATTCAATGGGCAATAATACTAATATTGTTTATATTAGCTTGGTGGTCAACTAGAAATCTAAAAATAAAACCTGATAAAAAACAAGTTATAGTAGAATCTATATATGAAACTATAAAAAACCTTGTTTATGAGAATGCTGGTGAAAAGTATAGGGACCTTATACCTTTCATAGGAAGTATGGCTGTTTACTTGCTTTTAATGAATCTTGTTGGTTTAATAGGAGTAGTACCACCGACAAAAAGCTTTAGTGTAACAGTCGGAATGGCTGCAATTTCATTTGTTGTTGTCCAAGGTTATGCAATAAAAAAACATGGTTTTGGAAGTTATTTAAAGGGTTATGCTCAACCAATACCAATAATGTTACCAATAAATATATTAGAAAGAGTAACATTACCAATATCATTAGCATTAAGACTTTTTGGTAATGTACTAGCAGCAACATTTATAATTGAATTAGTTTATGAGAGCTTAGGTAAAATTGCTTGGGTAACAGAATTAGTTATTCCAGTAGCACTTCATGGATATTTTGATATATTTGATGGAGTAATACAAATGGTTATTTTTGTTATGTTAACATTGATAAATATTAAAATAGTTTCAGAACACTAAATTTAAGGAGGATTTTAAAATGAATGAAATAGGAATGAGAGCATTAGGAGCAGGAATTGCAATATTAGTTGGTTTAGGAGCAGGTATAGGTATAGGTAATGCTACAGGAAAAGCTGTAGAAGGTGTATCAAGAAATCCTGAAACAAGTGGTAAAATTACAACTACATTAATTATAGGAGCAGGTTTCGCAGAAGCAACAGCAATATATGGTTTATTAGTTTCAATACTTCTAATATTTGTTGGAGTAAAATAATATAACAAATGACTCCAGAAAGGAGGCAAATCAAATATTATGATGGATATAAATTGGAGTGTAGTTATAGCTACTATAATAAACTTTATTATTCTAATGGCAATATTAAAACATTTCTTTTTTGCAAAGGTTGAAGCTATTATAAATGAAAGAGAAAACAGTATTTCAGATAAATTAGATGAAACCGAAGAAGAATTAGAGAAAGCTAGAATGCTAGCAATTGAAAATGAAAGAATAATAAAAAATGCTAAAAAAGAAGGTAAATTAATTACAGAAGAATATAAACAAAAAGCTGAAAGAGTATATTATGAAATAGTAGAAGATGCAAACAAAGAAGCTAAAGTAATTATAGAAAGAGCTAAAGTTGAAATAAATAGGGAAAAGGAAAAAGTAGAATATCAATTAAAGAAAGAGGCTATAGATTTAGCACTTGAACTTTCTAAAAAGGTTATTGAAAAGAATATTGATGAAAATAAAAATAGAGATTTAATAGATGATTTTCTAACTAAGGTAGGTAATTCATAATGTATGAATATTTAGACCGAAGATATGCTCTTGCATTATATGAAGTTGCAGAGGAAAAAGGGAAAGTTCAGCAATATCTACAAGATTTAAGAGAAATATGTGATCTTATAGATAATAATAAAGATTTCTACGAAGTAATTAAACATCCGCAAATAAGCACAAAAAAGAAAAAAAGGACTTTTATAAATATATTTAAGGGTCATATTGATGAAGAACTACTATCATTTTTATTAATTCTTATAGAAAAAGATAGAATACTTTTCTTAAAAGAAAAATTAAGAGAAATGGAAAAAATAGATTTAGAAAGAAATAATACTATAAAAGGTATTGTTAAAACTACCGTTCCTCTTACAGAACAAGAATTTAATAAATTGGTATCAGAATTAGAAAAAAAATATAATAAGCATGTAATTCTAGAACAAATTATTGATGAAAGCATTTTAGGTGGAATATATTTAAGAATTAATAATGATGTTATAGATGGAACTATTAAATCAAAATTAGAAGAATTACAAGAATTAATGCTTAAAAGAGAATAGAGGTGAAGGTATGAATATTAAGCCTGAAGAAATAACTTCCATAATTAAAAAAGAAATTGAAAGATATGAAAAAGAAATCAAGACTACAGATTCTGGTACAATAATTCAAATAGGTGATGGTATAGCTAGAGTCTATGGATTAGATGATTGTATGGAAGGCGAATTGCTAGAATTCCCAAATAATGTTTATGGTATGGCTTTAAATCTAGAACAAGACAATGTTGGTTGTGTTCTATTAGGTGCAGAAGATGGCATAAAAGAAGGGGATATAGTAAAAAGAACTAATAAAATAGTAGAAGTTCCTGTTGGAGAAGCTCTTTTAGGAAGAGTAGTAAACCCGCTTGGAGAACCAATAGATGGAAAAGGACCTATAAACCACTCTGAATATAGACCAATGGAAGTTTCAGCTCCAAGTATTATAGAAAGAAGTTCGGTAAATGAACCATTACAAACAGGTATTAAGGCAATAGATTCGATGATACCAATAGGAAAGGGTCAAAGAGAACTTATAATTGGAGATAGACAAACAGGTAAAACTGCTATAGCACTAGATACAATATTAAATCAAAAAGGAAAAGATGTAATTTGTATATATGTTGCAATTGGACAAAAGCAATCAACTGTAGCTAATATAGTTAATACATTAGAGGAGTTTGGAGCTTTAGATTATTCAATAGTAGTAAGCGGTACAGCTTCAGAATCAGCACCACTTCAATATTTAGCACCATATGCTGGATGTAGTATGGGTGAATATTTCATGCATAAAGGAAAAGATGTACTTATAATATATGATGATCTTTCTAAACATGCAGTAGCTTATAGAACAATGTCACTATTACTTAGGAGACCACCAGGCAGAGAAGCATATCCTGGAGATGTATTCTATATTCACTCAAGACTTTTAGAAAGAGCAGCTAAATTATCTAAAGAAAATGGTGGGGGTTCATTAACAGCATTACCAATAATAGAAACATTAGCAGGAGATGTAACTGCATATATTCCTACAAATGTTATATCTATTACAGATGGACAAATATTCCTAGAATCGGATCTTTTCCATTCAGGACAAAGACCAGCTGTTAACGCTGGTATATCAGTATCAAGAGTTGGTGGTAATGCACAAATTAAAGCAATGAAACAAGTTTCAGGTACTTTAAGACTAGAACTTGCTCAATATAGAGAATTAGAATCCTTTGCTCAATTTGGTTCAGATTTAGATAAAGATTCTAAAAAGAGACTAGAAAAAGGTAAGAGATTAGTTGAAGTTTTAAAACAAGACCAATACTCACCAATGGCAGTAGAAAAGCAAATAGCTATACTTTATGCTGTAGTAAATGATTATTTATCAGATATAAAAGTTAGTGATGTTAGAAGATTTGAAACAGAATTATTAGAATATATGGATACTCACAATAGAGATTTATTAAAGAAAATATTAGAAGTTAAATCTTTAAATGATGAAATAAAGTCAGAATTAGATAAATCTATTGTAGAATTTAAGAAAGTATTCTTACAAGATGCATAGCTTTAAATAGCTATGCAATTCTTTAGGAGGTGGAATCTTGGGATCAGCAGGACTAATAGAAATAAAAAGAAGAATTAGATCAGTTGAAAGTACAAGAAAGATAACAAAAGCTATGAATCTTGTGGCCACTTCTAAACTTAGGAAAACGAGAAAGGAACTAAATGACAGTTTTGAATATTATAATTTATCTAAAGAAATATTAGAAAATTTATTATCAACTTTGCCAGATTATTATGATAGTCCCTTTTTTGGTAAAAATTCTGAGAACTTAGATAAATTGTATATAGTAATGGCATCAGATACAGGTCTATGCGGAGGATTTAATGGAAATATAGCAGCTAATTTACATGATTTTATCAAGGATGAGAATAATGCAAGAATTGTTGTAGTTGGAGCTAAGGGCATTCCCTATGTAAGAAAATATGGGCTTGATACTGTTAAAGAATATGTTGATATACCAGATATTCCTACTATAAAAGAAGTAAGAGCTATATATGATGATGCTTTATATATGTTTAAAAATGGAGAGGTAGGAGAAGTAAATTTAGTTTTCACTGAATTCAAGTCTCCAATAAAGCAAGAAGTAAAGATTGAAAAACTATTACCATTAGAAAAACAAAGTAAATCTTTCGGAGAGTTTTTAATAGAACCTGATTTAGAAGAGGTTTTAAGTTCAAGTTTAGATATATTTTTAAAAAGTAAAATAAGAAGAGCTATGCTACATTCGAAGGTTAGTGAACAAAATGCAAGAATGATGGCTATGGATGGAGCTACACAAAATGCAAATGATATTTTACATGCTTTGAATCTTAAGTACAATAGAATAAGACAAGGAATTATAACTCAAGAAATATCAGAAATTGTAGGTGGAGCAGAAGCTCAAAAATAGTAAGGAGGAATTACTATGGCTGAAAGAGTAGGAAAAGTAGTTCAAGTAATTGGACCTGTCGTAGATATAAAGTTTGACTCAGATGCCTTACCTAATATCTATAATGAAATAAGAATAGATATGGGAGAACATGAGTTAATAGTTGAAGTTGAACAGCATATGGGAGATGATATAGTTAGAACTATATCTATGGAATCAACTGATGGATTAAAAAGAGGCATGAAAGCAACAGATATGGGAAGATGTATTTCTGTTCCAGTTGGTAAAGAAGTGCTTGGTAGAGTGTTTAATGTTTTAGGAAAACCAATTGATAATGCTGGAAATGTAGATATAAAAGAAATGTATCCAATTCATAGGCCAGCTCCAAGTTTTAAAGAACAAGCTTTAGAGCCACAAATGTTTGAAACAGGAATTAAGGTTATAGACCTTTTAGCTCCATATCAAAAAGGTGGTAAAATAGGTTTATTTGGTGGAGCTGGAGTTGGAAAGACAGTTCTAATTCAAGAACTTATTAATAATATAGCTAAGGAACATGGTGGTCTTTCAGTATTTACAGGAGTTGGTGAAAGATCAAGAGAAGGTAATGATTTATACTATGAAATGAAAGAATCAGGAGTTATAGATAAAACAGCCTTAGTATTTGGACAAATGAATGAATCACCTGGAGCTAGAATGAGAGTTTCTTTAACTGGCTTAACAATGGCTGAGTATTTCAGAGATCAAGGTCAAGATGTATTATTATTTATAGATAATATATTTAGATTTACTCAAGCTGGATCAGAAGTATCAGCGTTACTTGGAAGAATACCTTCAGCTGTTGGTTATCAACCAACTCTAGCAACTGAAATGGGAGCGTTACAAGAAAGAATCACTTCAACTAAGAATGGTTCTATAACATCAGTTCAAGCGGTTTATGTGCCTGCTGATGACCTTACAGACCCAGCACCAGCTACAACATTTACTCACCTTGATGCAACAACAGTTTTATCAAGAAGTATAGCAGAGCTTGGAATATATCCAGCTGTTGATCCACTTGAATCAACATCAAGAATATTAGATCCAAGAGTAGTTGGTAAAGAGCATTATAATATTGCAACAGAAGTAAAGAATATATTAGAAAGATATAAAGAATTACAAGATATTATAGCTATTTTAGGTGTAGATGAATTATCTGATGATGATAAGAAAGTAGTTGCAAGAGCTAGAAGAGTTCAAAGATTCTTATCTCAACCATTTACTGTTGCTGAACAATTTACAGGTATGCAAGGTAGATATGTACCAGTAAAAGAAACTGTAAGAGGATTTAAAGAAATATTAGAAGGAAAACATGACGATTTACCTGAATCAGCTTTCCTTTTTGTTGGGACAATAGAAGAAGCGGTAGAAAAAGCTAAAAGCTTAAGATAGGAGATGAGGTTATGAGTAAAACTTTGAAAATAACTATAGTTACTCCTGGTAAAGAACCAATATTCTACGAAGCAGAAGCTTTAAAAACAAATATGAAGTATGGACAAATAGAATTTAGATATAACCATACTCCTATAATAATAAGTACTATTCCAACAACAACTACAATAATTAATGGTAATACAAGAGAAGAATTATTTACATCATCCGGAATAGTATGTATTAAAAATAATGAATTAAAATTCTGTTGTGATTCAGCAGAAAAAAGCTCAGATATAGATAAGGATAGGGCCTTAAAATCAAAGGAAAGAGCAGAGAAAAGATTAAAAGAAAATGATAATATAGATGTAGAAAGAGCTAAAAGATCATTAGCTAGGGCAAATGCAAGAATTAGCACTTTAGATATTAATAATTAAATTTAAGTAGTATATAAAGCCATAGGAGTTATCCTATGGCTTTATATACTACTATATGCTATATATAGATAAATATGTTTAAATATAGATTAATGAGTATTATTATTCTTGTATAATATAGTTATAGGACATTCGTGAAGTTAAAAAACTAATAAAAATAAATTTGAGAGGTGATTATTTGCATAAAATACTGATTGTAGAGGATGACATTACTATGGCAACATTAATGAAAAATCAAATTGAAGCATGGGGAAATGAAGTGAGGTATGTAAAAGATTTTCAAAATATAATTTCAGATTTTACAGATTTTAATCCTCATCTTGTATTATTGGATATTATGCTTCCTTTTTTCAATGGATATTATTGGTGTAGTGAAATAAGAAAAATTTCTAATATTCCAATTATATTTATTTCTTCTGCTTCAGATAATATGAATATTGTTATGGCTATGAATATGGGGGGAGATGATTTTATATCAAAACCCTTTGATTTAAATGTTCTTATGGCAAAGATACAAGCTGTATTGCGTAGAACTTATGATTTAGCTGGTAAAGTACCCTTCTTGGAATATAAAGGTGCTATTCTAAATTTATATGATAATACTATTGTTTATGAAGGAGAAAAAGCTGAATTAACAAGAAATGAATTTAGAATTTTGCAGACTTTAATGGAGAGTAAAAAGAAAGTTGTAAGTAGAGATACTCTTATGACTAGGCTTTGGGAAATAGATTCATATGTTGAAGAAAATACTCTTACTGTAAATATAACTAGACTAAGAAAAAAGCTAGAAGGAATAGGACTTGTACAATTTATTAAAACAAAAATAGGATTAGGATATATTATAGAATAGTTATATTAAGGAAGTGATTAATTTATGAAAGATAATATTATAAAAACATTATATAAATATATATTAGAAAATATTTTTATTATTATTCTCTTCCTTATATTTATAGGAATATTTATAGGAGTTTTTTATTTATATAATTTAGAAATTGAGGCTATAATATATGCTTCTATACTTTGTATGGTTTTAGGATTAATTTATTTTATATATAGATTCACATATTATTACAAAAAGAAAAAGGAAATTATAAGGATTGAGAAAAATATTTCTTTAATAGCTAATGAACTTCCAACTCCTAATAATAGTTTAGAAAAAGAATATCATAAAATGATTTTATCTTTAATTGAAAGTAATCATAAAAATTTAACTGAGCTACAAAAGCAAAGAAATGATAGTATTGATTATTATACAACATGGGTTCATCAAATAAAAGTTCCTATTGCAGTTATGAAGCTTATTTTACAAGGTGAGGATACTAACGAAAATAAAGAGCTACTTTCTGAATTATTTAGAATAGAAGAGTATGTGGAAATGGTTTTATGCTATTTCAGGTTAGATAGTAGTTCTAGTGATTTTGTTTTTAAAGAATATAATTTAGATTATATTATTAAGAAATCTATAAGAAAATATGCATCTCAATTTATTAGAAAGAAAATTTCATTAAATTATAAAAGTACTGATAAAAAAGTACTAACGGATGAAAAGTGGTTATCCTTTATAATAGAACAATTACTATCCAATGCTATAAAATACACCGATAAAGGAAGTATAACTATTTCTGTAGATGATAATAAAATACTATCTATTTCTGATACGGGAATAGGAATTTCAGAAGAAGATATTCCAAGAATTTTTGAAAAAGGATTCACTGGATACAATGGTAGAGAGAATAGAAAATCTACGGGATTAGGGTTATATCTTTGTAAGAATGCTGCAAATAAGCTCTCACATAATATATTTGTCAAATCTCATGTAGGAGTAGGGAGTACGTTTTTTATAGATTTAAAATCTATAGACCTTAAAGTAGAGTAAGTGACCTTACAAAAATGTAAGGAGATAAGGCTAAAATGTCACAGGATTCAATGGAGGCATTTTGGCTATTTTATTATACTTATACTATAAAAATAAGGGAGGATATAATATGTCAATATTGGAAGTTAATAGTGTGAAAAAAATATACACTACTCGTTTTGGAGGGAATCAAGTTCAAGCTTTAAGGAATGTTTCTTTTTCTGTTGAGGAAGGAGAGTATGTAGCTATAATGGGTGAATCAGGATCTGGCAAAACAACTTTGCTAAATATATTAGCAGCACTAGATAAGCCTACTAATGGAGAGGTTTTACTAGATGGAAAGAGTATTAATAATATTAAAGAAAAAGAAATTTCTGCTTTCCGTAGAGATAACTTAGGATTTGTATTTCAAGATTTTAATTTGTTAGATACTTTTTCTATACAAGATAATATATTTTTACCATTAGTTTTAGCTAGAAAAGAATATTCTGAGATGAAAAAAAGTCTACATCCTATTGCGAAAAAATTAGGAATATTGGATATTCTTGATAAATATCCTTATGAAGTATCCGGCGGACAGAAACAAAGAGTAGCAGTTGCTAGAGCTTTAATTACAAATCCTAAGCTTATATTAGCTGATGAGCCAACAGGAGCCTTAGATTCTCGTGCAACAGATAGCTTACTTAAGCTTTTTAATGAAATAAATACTGAAGGACAAACGATTTTGATGGTAACACATTCAACTAAAGCTGCTAGTCATGCTAGCAGAGTTTTATTTATTAAAGATGGAGAGGTTTTTCATCAAATATATAAAGGGAGAAGTTCAAATGAAGAAATGTATCAAAAAATATCTGATACTTTAACTCTAATTGCAACAGGGGGAATGAAAAATGAATAATATTTTTTATCCAAAGCTTGCAGGAAGTAATATTAAGAAGAATAGGAATACATATATTCCTTATATACTTACTTGTATTTTTACTGTAGCTATGTTTTATATTATTCATTCTCTTTCTAATAATGCTGGAATTAGCAATTTAATGGGCAGTGATACTATTTCTATTACCTTAGAATTAGGAAATCAAATAACAGCTATTTTCGCTATTGTCTTTCTTTTTTATACTAACAGTTTTTTAATTAAGCGTAGAAAAAAGGAGTTCGGATTATTTAATATCCTAGGGATGGAAAAGAAGCATTTATCAAGAGTGATTGCATATGAAACTTTATATATAGCATTAATTAGTATTACTATAGGTATAGCTATAGGGATTTTACTTGATAAGCTTATGTACTTAATTGTTTTAAAGATGATGGAAGTAGAGATTTCATTAGGGTTTTATATTTCATGGAAATCAATAATTTCAACTATAGTTTTATTTTTAATTATATTTTTTGTAATATTTCTTAATTCCCTTCGTCAAGTACATTTATCAAATCCAATTGAGCTATTAAGAGGTGGAAATATTGGAGAGAGAGAGCCGAAGACTAAGTGGATTATGGCTATATTAGGATTTATATGTTTAGGAACTGGATATTCTATTTCTTTAACTGCAAAAAATGCAGTTACAGCGATATCACTATTTTTTGTAGCAGTTATCTTGGTGATATTAGGGACATATTTACTTTTCACAGCAGGAAGTATAGCTTTTATTAAAACTCTTAGAAGAAACAAAAGGTATTATTATAATATTAAGCACTTCACTAGCATAGCAGGAATGATATATCGTATGAAGCAAAATGCAGTAGGTCTAGCTAATATTTGTATTCTATCTACAATGGTATTAGTTATGATATCGTCAACCTCATCTTTAATGATAGGGATGGAAGATATAATAAATACTAGGTATCCATATGAAATTGCTATTTATACTGATGGAAGTGATATTAATAAAAGAGATTTATTAGTTAAAGAAATAGATAGTGTTTCAAAGAATTATTCGGAAAAAATTGAAAAGGAGATATCATATACTTATTTAAGTTTTGCAGGGATAAAAGATAAGGACAGATTTATTACAGATAGGGAGTCAAATTCAAATATTACTAGTGATATTAATAATTTAATTTTTATTACCCTTGAAGATTACAATAGAATAGCAGAAGAAAATAAAACTTTAAAAGATGGAGAAGTATTACTGTATTCAAATCGTGAAAAATATGATTATGACATAATTAATATTTTTGATAAAAAGTATAATGTGGTAGAAAGAGTAGATGATTTCTTAGGTAATGGTATTATTTCAGCTAATATAGCTAGTAGCCAATTTATAGTAATAAAAGATATGGATGAATTAGATTATCTTTATAAAATGCAAAAAGAAGTATATGGAGATAATGCTTCCGAAATAGAATTTTTATATGGTATGGATTTAGATTCAGAAAACAATAATAAAGAGGAATTTTATGATAATCTGATAAGTTCGTTAAATAATAGTGAGTTTAATTTTACAAGTGAGACTAGATTAGGGGCAAGAAGTAGATTTATTTATCTTTATGGAGGATTATTTTTTATTGGAATTTTTCTAGGTATATTATTTATTGTAGCTACTATTTTAATAATTTACTACAAGCAGATTTCAGAAGGATATGATGATAAGGAAAGATTCGAAATTATGCAGAAAGTTGGAATGAGCCATTCAGAAGTACAAGGGTCAATAAGATCACAAGTTTTAACTGTATTCTTTTTACCATTGATAACAGCAGGAATTCATATATCATTTGCATTTCCGTTTATATTAAAAATTCTTTCTGCTCTAAACCTTACAAATACTAAATTATTTATAATATGTACTTGTGTTTCTTTCTTAGTATTTACAGTAATATATAGTGTTATATATATTCTAACAGCTAAGACTTACTATAAGATAGTTAGTAGATAAAAAGGTTATATTTAACAAATTAGAATTAAAAATATAAAAATACTTTCTTAGGTTTTTCAAAAATAGAATTATTTTAGTAATTTTGAATAAATTATATTTATAATATTAAATTTTTAATTAAGCTATCATTACGATAGCTTTTTTTGATTAAGAAGTAAAATTCATCTAATTAAATATTGAAATATAAAATGTAAATGAAAAGTATTATAAAATTTTTAAGTATTGACAATTAATCACAAATTTCAACTATTTTTATATATTATAATATGACCATTTATTTATGAATAAAAAAAAATAAACTGGACAATAATTAGAAAAGAAAGGTAGGGGGTCTTATGAAAAAATTATTAATTATACTACCTATAATAGCCTTTTCTTTATTGATTATTGATACAGTTCCAGTAAAATCTGAATCAATTTTAAATAATTTTTATTTTTTAGAAGATGAAGTAATTAATACTGGAGATTTTATAGAAAATGGAGTTAGGGTAGAGTATAGTTCAAAAAATAGTTTAGAAAATGAGTTACTTATAGTAGAAAATAATTTAAGAAATTTACTTAAAGAAGACATTTATATTGATGGAAATAATATTTTCTTTAGTGATAATCAAAGAGAAATTAAGGTACTAGCATGGAAGGATGAAAAAGAAACTAAAGTGCAAATAACTTATATAAATAATAGAAAAGAGTGCACTATTAATCAAATAAAGAAGGAAATAGAACAAATACAATATTTTGCAGCTGAAAATATAAAATATTTTGATTTCATAAAGGTAAAAATAATAGAAGAGCAAAAGCAGAATCTTTTAGATATACTAAAGAGTAATATAAAGGAGAAAACTTTGGAAGAGTTGAATATTGTTAATGGAAAAGTAGGAAAAGGAAAATTAAAAGATGGAAATAAAATTAATTATTCCTTTATGACTTACGATACAGGAGAATATTTGATTCTAGGAACACCAGTGATATTCATAACATACTAACAATTTATAATGGAGGATAATATGGAAAAAATTATAGTTGAAGGTGGTAATAAACTAAGGGGTGAAGTGAATATTAGTTTAGCTAAAAATTCTGTTTTACCTATAATAATTGCGAGTATTTTATGCCCTGATGACATAATTATAAAAAATGCACCTATGTTAGAAGATGTTGTTGTTTTAACTGATTTATTATCAGGTATGAATTGTAATATTGAGAGTAATGCAAATGGCGATTTAAAAATAAATACATCTAACTTAGAAGAAATAAATATGAATAGCGAATTAATAAGAAAAATGAGAGCATCATTTCTTATTATGGGACCTATGTTATCAAGATTTGGTAAATGCAGAATATCAATGCCGGGTGGATGTAATATTGGAAGTAGACCGATAGATTTACATTTGAAGGGCTTTAAACTTTTAGGTGCAGAGATAGAAACAGAACATGGTTTTGTAGAAGCAAAAGGAAAAAAACTTAAAGGGAATAGAATATATTTAGATTTCCCTTCAGTAGGAGCAACTGAAAATATATTAATGGCTGCCGTTTTGGCAGAAGGAACAACTATTATAGAAAATGCAGCAGAAGAACCAGAAATTTGGGATTTAGCAAATTTTTTAAATTCAATGGGAGCTAAGATTCATGGAGCTGGAATGGGGAAAATAACTATTGAGGGTGTAGAGTCTTTGAAGGGAACAACTTACAAGCCAATTTATGATAGAGTTGAAGCAGGAACATTTATGGTAGCAGCAGCTATCACAAATAGTAAGATTACTATAAACGGAGCAAATGAAGATCATTTAAGACCAACAATAGAAAAATTAAAGGAATGTGGAGTTAGCTTTAATAATATTGGGGAAGATGTAATTCTAGTAGATGGAACTAGTTTTAAATCTCCAGTTGATATAAAAACACTTCCTTACCCAGGCTTTCCAACAGATATGCAACCTCAGATGATGGCTTTATTAGCAGTAACAAAGGGTTCAAGTATTATAACAGAAACTGTATTTGAAAATAGATTTATGCATGTTGCTGAGTTAGTTAGAATGGGTGCAAATATAAAAATAGATGGAAGAACTGCAATAATAGATGGTGTTGGAACTTTAACTGGATGTGATGTAAAGGCTACAGATTTAAGAGCTGGAGCAGCAATGATATTAGCAGGATTAGTAGCTCAAGGGAAAACTGAAATAAGCGAAATATATCATATAGACAGAGGATATGTTGATATTGAAGAAAAATTTAGGAGATTAGGAGCCAATATATATAGGGTTGAAGAATAATGGAATTTTAATTAAATATAATTATTAGATTAACCTAGTAAAAGGAGCTATCGCACAATGAAAAATTAAGAATAAATAATGAAAATTAATGAAAAAACTCCAGAAGGAGTTTTGAAAAGAAATTAATTTTAGTAATTCTTAATTAGGGTTGTTTGTACGACAGCTCCTTTTACTTTTATAAAGAATTTATGGCTTAACATAAAAAATAAAAAATAAAGTATAATTATAAATTCTCATCATATATTTAAATGTATTACTAAAATGGAGGTACTAAGATGAGAAGAGAATTTGCATCTACTATATTTTTTAGTTTATTAATATTATTATTTATGATTATTGCACCAACATTTATTATCAAATCAATGCCTGCAAAAGCCATAAGTGAAGAAGTTATTCCACCTACTGTAGAAGAAAATAATAATTTTATAAGCTTAGAAGGAAATGAAGTTATAAAAGTTCATATTACTAGTGAAAATAAAATTGTAGAAGTTCCAATAGAAGAATATGTAAAAAGTGTTGTCTCAGGAGAAATGCCTGCTAGTTTTAGTGATGAGGCATTAAAAGCTCAGGCTGTAGCAGCTAGAACATATGTAGCTGCAAAGAGGCTTAAGCCATGTGATTTAGCCGAAGGTGGGGATGTATGTGATACAACTCATTGTCAAGTATATATAAGTAAAGAAAGTAGAATTGAAAAATGGGAAACTAATGCAAATGAAAATTGGGATAAGATATCAAAGGCAGTTGAAGAAACGCAAGGAAAGATATTGGCATATAATAATGAATTAGTTTTATATCCTCAATTTTTTTCAACTAGTTCTGGAATGACTGAAAATTCTATAGATGTTTTTTCTGGTGATATTCCATATTTAGTATCAACTGAAAGTAAAGGGGAAGATGTGGCACCTAAATATGAATCTGAATTTCCTTTTAAAATAAGTGAATTTGTAGAAAAAATAAATGGAGAATATCCAGAGGCAGAGCTAATTGCTGATAATTTAGAAGGGAATATTGAAATATTAGATAGGAGTAATGCTGGAGGAATAAAGGAAATAAGATTTGGTAAAACAACTGTAAAGGGAACAGATTTCAGATTAGCTTTTGGATTAAGTTCAACTAATTTTGAATATAGTATAAATAATGATGAAATAGTTTTTAAATGCAAGGGGTATGGACATGGAGTTGGCATGAGTCAGTGGGGAGCTAATATAATGGCTAAGAATGGATCAAACTACGAAGAAATACTAAAGCATTATTATACAGGTATTGAGCTTAAAGAATTGAAATTTAAAGAATGAATTTATTAATACTGAAGTTCAGGATAGTCTGAGCTTCTTTTTTTGTGCCCAGGAAAGTATGAAAGGAGTAATTGGAAAAGTTTTATATACTTATAAAATGATGAAAAGTTGTCGATAAATGTAAAAAAATGATGCAAACAAATCTTCTTTGAATTGTATTAATTTACTACAAAGGGCAAGAATACAAAAAGGAGGTGTTGATATGCATCAAAACAAAAAAGATAAGGTAAAAGACTTTTTTAGAAAGGAGGGCTTTTATTTAGTATTATTCCTTTGTTTATGTGTGATTGCTACTATCGCAGTTGTTACTACTAAGAAGAATAAGTCATTAGGAGAAAGTAATAAAGAAAAAAATGAGTTTACTTTAAATATTGATGAAGAGACTTCTGAGGCTAAAAAGCAAAATGCTGAAAGAGTCGAAAGTAATGAAGGTGATGAATTAGCACAAGAGGAAAATGAAGTAGCTTCTTCAGAAGAGGATGTTAATGTTTCAACAGGAACAAATACTCAAGTGGTATTTGCTAATCCTATAGAAGGAGTTGTTTCAAGGGGATATACATATCCTAAACCTCAAGTGATGACTGATGGAACTAGTAGAAATATTAGAGGAATTGATATTTCTGCCACTGTAGGAACTGAAGTTAAAGCAGCTGCGGTGGGTGAAGTTAAAGAAGTTTCAACTAAAGTAGAAGAAGGTAGTTATGTAGTTATTGCTCATGCAAATGGTTTATATACAAAATATGCCAACTTATCAAATGATATTAGAGTAAATGTTGGAGATAGAGTAACTGAAGAAACTGTTATAGGTACAGTTGGAGATACTTCAAAAATATTTACTAACAATGAGTTTGGAGAACATCTAAATCTTCAATTACAAGATTCAGATGGTAAGGACTTAGATCCAACAACGTATTTTACATTTAGTGAAGAGTAATTAAAAGGAGCTGTCGCACAATGAAAAATTAAGAGTGAATAATGAAAAATTAATTAAAAAACTCCAAAAGGAGTTTTGAAGATAAATTGATTTAAGTAATTTTGAAAGAATTGCATCAATAATTCTTCATTTTTAATTTTTAATTCTTAATTATGGCTTTTTGTGTGGCAGCCCATAATAAAAAGACTTATTCAATTTAAAAGGAGGTAATATTTTTGAAGGATTATATAGAAGAAAGAGTTTTAGAAGTTGCGAAGTATATAATAGAGTCAAAGGATACTATAAGAAAGACTGCAAAAGTATTCGGTGTAAGTAAAAGTACAATTCATAAAGATATGACAGAAAGATTACCTAAGATAAATCCAGCAATAGCGAAGGAAACACATTCAATATTAGAATTAAATAAGGCAGAAAGACACATAAGAGGTGGAAATGCCACTAAAATTAAGTATAAAACTGCTGGTCAATAAAAGAGATTAAATTAATATTCAGTTAAATACGAAAATGAATACAAATATATTGAAGGTTCGCCATATTCCATATATAATTAGAAATAGGCCAAATATTGTAAAATGGATATTTAGAATATTGTATTAATAATGGTTATATATAGAGAGAGAGTAGGAGTGAACAAGGAATGTGGTTTTGGAGAAATAGGGGCGATTTAGGGATTGACTTAGGTACTGCTACAGTTTTAGTTTATGCTAAAGGTAAAGGAGTTATACTTAAAGAACCATCAGTTGTAGCAATAAATAAAAATACTAATAAGGTACTTGCTGTCGGTGAAGAAGCTAGAAAAATGATAGGAAGAACTCCTGGAAATATAGTAGCAGTAAGACCTCTAAGAGATGGGGTTATATCAGATTATGATGTAACTGAAAAAATGTTAAAAGAATTTTTAAAAAAAGCATACGGAAAAAGTAAGATTATAGCTCCTAAGGTAATGGTTTGTGTTCCATCTCAAGCAACTGAAGTTGAAAAGAGAGCAGTAATAGATGCTGCTAGAAATTCTGGCGCAAAAAAAGTTCATTTAATAGAAGAACCATTAGCAGCTGCTATTGGAGCAGGATTAGATATAACTAAAGCTGATGGATCTATGGTTGTAGATATCGGTGGAGGAACAACTGATATTGCTATAATATCTTTAGGAGGAGTCGTTGTAAGATCATCTATTAAAGTAGCGGGTGATTCTTTTGATGATGCTATAATTAAATTTGTTAGAAATAAATATAAAATAATGATAGGTGAAAAAACAGCAGAAGAATTAAAGATTGAGATTGGTTCAGCCTTTAAGGGTTTAAGAAATGTAAGTTCAACTGTAAAAGGAAGAAATTTAATTACTGGTCTTCCTGACGAAATTACTATTAGCTCAGATGAAATAAATGAAGCTTTAAAGGAATCAGTTTCTCTAATTGTAGAAAGTGTAAAATTAGTATTGGAAAAAACACCACCTGAACTTGCTGCAGACATTATCGAAAAGGGAATATTAATGACTGGTGGAGGCTCTTTATTATATGGATTAGACAAGTTGATTGAGCATGAAACTGGAGTAAGTGTTGAGATTGCAGAGAATTCTGTAGAAGCAGTAGCAGAAGGAACAGGAAAGGTTTTAGGATATTTAGATAAATTAGAAATAAATATGATAGATAATGAAATTAGCTTAATTGAATAAGAATTGATTTCTACATAATATATAAAAGAGGAGCGAGATAGCTCCTTTTTTATATATTTAAATTGTATGAATATATAAGAGCTTTTGAGATTATTTTTGCCATTTTCATAACTAAGTATAGACGAATACTTCTATTGGTAAAGAAAATAGCATTATCACTAGAATCTATTATTCCTATGATTGATTGATGCCCAACTTCTGGCAAACTTTTGCCAACACCTTTTCCTGGATGAATTGGGTAATCTCTAGTATGTATTTCTCCTATTGAATTTTCATCACCTAGGCAAGCATCAATGGCTATTATATTAGAATTGGGATGAAGTTTATTAATGTAATTAAGTTTCTCTTCGATATTCAAAGCGTGGATTGGTGATTCTAAAGTCCCGAATACTGGGAGTTGAAAATTATTTTCTATTAAAAAACTTCCTACTAGTGGACCTAGGCAATCTCCAATACATTTATCAGTACCTACACAAATTATTATAGTATCATTTTTTATATATTTTTTTATTCTTTTTGAAATTTCAATATGAGCATCATTATCGTCATAGTGTATTTTATGCTTCACTAAAAATCACCCCCTAATTATACCAATATATGCTTTAAAAAATATTATTATAATTAAATGTATAAAAAAATATAAAAGGGTAATTAATTTAATAAAGGAGATGAAATTTATGAAAAGAGCATTAATATATCTATGTACAATAATAATTGGTGCCAGTATACCAATATATTTTTTCTTAATTTGGGAACCATTAAATAGTCAAGATGTTTTAAGTGAAAATGCTATAGAAAATATTGATAAAAACAACATGGAAGTATTAAATAATGAAAATAAATTAGATGTATTGGTTTTACCAAAAGAAATTAGTTTAAATAATATGTTTAATTATCTGGAAAGTGATAAGAAAGAAAGGCTTAATTCTCTTTTGAAAAATTTATCAGTAGTAGACTTGATAAAAGTTAATGATTATTTTTCTGATAAGAATAATGCTGAAAAAATAAAATCAGGAGTAGAATTAGTTAAAAAAAGAATGTCTGCTTCTGATTATGAAATATTTAAAAATGTAATAGAAGGTCAAATAGATTCAAGTGTTTTATAATAATTTTAAATTTAATAAATAAATTTAAAATAAAAAAGATATTAGTATTAAAACAAAGGAAATAGAAGTATTATAGAATATAATAAATATAATCCCTATAAATAGGCTAAAATTACACTTGAAATTAGGAAATAATAAATATATACTAGTCATTGTCAGTTGAGGAAGTTAAGTTTACTTAACTGAAGTTAAAGAGAGTTAAATAAATTAGATATGGGGGAGTTCCCGAGTGGCCAAAGGGGGCAGACTGTAAATCTGTTACGTTTCGTTTCGATGGTTCGAATCCGTCCTCCCCCACCATATAAAATTTATTTAATTGATATGCTGGCATGGCTCAACGGTAGAGCAGCTGACTTGTAATCAGCAGGTTGTAGGTTCGATTCCTATTGCCAGCTCCATAAAATGGGGGAGTTCCCGAGTGGCCAAAGGGGGCAGACTGTAAATCTGTTACGTTTCGTTTCGATGGTTCGAATCCGTCCTCCCCCACCATTTTATAAAAAGTATTAAAAATATGGAAGCATAGCTCAGCTGGGAGAGCATCTGCCTTACAAGCAGAGGGTCACAGGTTCGATCCCTGTTGTTTCCACCATAATATGCTGGCATGGCTCAACGGTAGAGCAGCTGACTTGTAATCAGCAGGTTGTAGGTTCGATTCCTATTGCCAGCTCCATATAAGGGGGAGTTCCCGAGTGGCCAAAGGGGGCAGACTGTAAATCTGTTACGTTTCGTTTCGATGGTTCGAATCCGTCCTCCCCCACCATAAAGACAAGAAGTAGATTTACTTCTTGTCTTTTTTTCATAATTAATATTAAAACATGAATTTATATAGCGTTTTATGATAGTTATTGACTAATATAAAAAGATATGATAGAATATTAAAAGTAAAATTTGATATTAGTTCTTATCAAGAGAGGTGGAGGGAAAAGGGCCCTGTGAAACCCGGCAACCTACTATATTCATTTGAGTGTGGTGCCAATTCCAGCAATGTAATTTTGCAAGATAAGAAAGATAAAGATTTTTGTAATCTCTTCTTATCGAAGAGATTTTTTTATTTATATAAGTTTTTTAGAATTAATATCAAATAAATGAAAGGAGATATTAATATGAGAAGATTATTTACTTCAGAATCAGTTACAGAAGGACATCCAGATAAAATTTGTGACCAAATTTCAGATGCTGTATTAGATAGTATTTTATCAAAGGATCCTATGGCAAGAGTTGCATGTGAAACTGCTGTTACTACAGGAATGGTTTTAGTTATGGGGGAGATATCAACTAAATGTTATGTTGATATTCCAAAGTTAGTAAGAGAAACAATTAAGGAAATAGGTTATGATAGAGCTAAGTATGGCTTTGATTGTGAGACATGTTCTGTTTTAACTTCTATAGATGAGCAATCAGGTGATATAGCTATGGGAGTAGACGAAGCTTTAGAATCTAGAGCAGGTGAGAAGGATGATGTTGAGGCTGTTGGGGCTGGAGACCAAGGTATGATGTTTGGTTTTGCAACTAATGAAACAGAAGAATTTATGCCATTACCAATAGCTATGGCTCATAGATTATCAAGAAGATTATCAGAAGTTAGAAAAAATGGAACTTTACCATATTTAAGGCCAGATGGAAAAACTCAAGTTACAGTTGAGTATGATGATAATAAAGTTGTGAGAATAGATGCTATAGTTATTTCAACACAACATAGTGAAGAAATTTCTCAAAAGCAAATTAGAGAAGATTTAATGGAACATGTAATTAAGGCAGTAGTTCCAGCTGAACTATTAGATGAAAACACTAAGTATTTTATAAATCCAACAGGAAGATTTGTTGTAGGTGGACCACAAGGAGATAGTGGATTAACTGGAAGAAAAATAATTGTTGACACTTATGGTGGATATGGAAGACACGGTGGTGGTGCTTTCTCAGGAAAAGATCCAACTAAGGTTGATAGATCAGCAGCTTATGCAGCTAGATGGGTAGCTAAAAATTTAGTTGCAGCAGGTGTGGCTGATAAGTTAGAAATTCAATTAGCTTATGCAATTGGTGTTGCTAAACCAGTATCCATTGAGATAGAAACATTTGGAACAGGTAAAAAGTCTGAAGAAGAAATAGTTTCAATAGTGGAAAAGGTATTTGATTTAAGACCAGGTGCTATAATAAGAGATTTAGATTTAAGAAGACCTATATATAAACAAACTGCTGCTTATGGACATTTTGGCAGAAATGATTTAAATCTACCTTGGGAACAATTAAATAAGGTAGAAGAAATAAAGAAATATTTATAAAATAAAAAAAAGCTGAGTTTTCTCAGCTTTTTTACTTCTTTAGGAAATTATAAAGATGTTACCCTATGAATAACTTTTTATAATTTCCTTTCTTCAGCTTTGAAGTGCTTCTATTAACTTTGAGATGACTTGGAGCTTGCGACGGAATAAGCAAATTTATATAGAAGTACTTTTTTATTTTACACTAATATTTTTCCGTTTACTATTACGGTTTTAATATTAACATCTTCATCGAATAGTAATAAATCTGCGTCGTAGCCTTCTTTTATAAGACCTTTTCTATCTTCAACCTTACAATGTCTAGCTGCATTGTAAGTAGCCATTTTTACAGCTTCATATAATGGAAGACCAACATTTTTATAAACATTTTTAACAGCCTTATCTAAAGTAAGAATTGAACCAGCTAAACTTCCACTTAATAATCTAGCAGCGCCATCCTTAACAATAACATCTTGTCCGCCTAATGCATACATACCATCAGGCATTGCACAAGCCATCATAGCATCTGTAACTAAAAGTACTTTATCAGAAGTCTTTTGTTTATAAGCTATTCTAAGAGAAGGATACGATACATGTATTCCATCTGAAATAGTTTCAGTAGTAATATCACTATCAAATATTGCTCCTACAACACCAGGTTCTCTATGAGCAAAAGGAGTCATAGCATTGAAAAGATGAGTTGAGTGACCACAACCACATTTAATTCCTTCCATGGCTTCCTCATAAGTAGCTTTAGTATGCCCTATAGAACAAACTATTCCTCTTTGAGATAATTCTTTAATTAATTCCTTTGCACCAGGAACTTCAGGAGCAATTGTGATTGATACTACTGCATCTTCAGCATCTCCAACCATAGCATTATAATTTTCTATTGTTGGTGCTATTAAATAATTAGGATTTTGAGCACCGATAGCTTTTGGACTAATGAAAGGGCCTTCTAAGTGAGCACCTAAAACTATAGCTCCATCAGTACCATTTATTTTAGCTTCTTTAATTACTTCCATTGATTTACGTATATCTTCAACAGCAACAGTCATAGTAGTTGGTGTAAAAGATGTAGTTCCGTGTTTTACTATTACCTTTGAGATTTCATTGATAGCTTCAAAAGTTCCATCCATAGTATCATGGCCACCAGCACCATGGATATGAACATCTATAAAGCCGGGAGATAGGTATAAACCTTCAGCATCTATTACGTTTTCATAAGAGACATCACTTGGGTTAATTTCTTTTATTTTCCCATTCTCAACTAAAACTGACCCCTTTTCAATTTTATCAAGATATACAATATTACAATTTTTAATTAACATTTAAACACCTCCATGTTTTATTATATATACTTATTATATCATATTGAAAATAATAGTATTAAAAAATAATAGTATTTATTATGTATTCTATAAGATATATTATATAATAAAAATAGTATGATTAAAATATATTAAGGTTTGGAGAAGGTAACATGGAAGATTGCATAAATGGAATAGTTGAATCTATTGTATTTAAAAGTGAAGATACTGGTTATATAGTATCTAAGATAAGAATGGAAAAGGAATTTATAAATGCAGTTGGAGTAGTTCCTTTTATGAAAGAAGGGCAACATGTTAGATTAAAAGGACAATGGGTTATTCACAAACAATTTGGACGACAATTTAATATAGAAGAATATGAAGAAATACTTCCAAGTTCAATAAAGGGAATTGAAAGATATCTGGCAACTGGAATAATAAGGGGCATAGGGCCGATTACAGCTAAAAGGTTAGTTGAGAGATTCAAGGAAAATACTTTAGAAGTTTTAGATACAAATATAGAAAAAATTAAATTAGTAGAAGGCATAGGAGAGAAAAAATTTGAAATTATTAAGGAATCTTATATAGAGCAAAGAGATCTAAAAGATATAATTATGTTTTTCCAAGGCCACGGGATGAGTACAAATCAATGTATAAAAATATACAAAACTTTTGGTACTGATGCTAAGGAAATAATATTAGAAAATCCTTATATCCTTTCAGATGAGATTTCAGGTATTGGATTTATAACTGCTGATAGAATAGCAAAAAGTCTTGGCATTGAACCAACTTCTCCTTTTAGAATACAAAGTGGAATTAGATATATATTAAATCAATTTTCTGCAGCGGGTAATACTTTCATGCCAAAGGATGAATTAATTAAGGAAGCAAGTAAGATATTAGGAGCTTCTGCACAAATGGTAGAAGAAAGTTTATATAATTTATCTTTAGATTCAAAAGTTAAAGTAGAAAAGATAGATGGAGCAGATTCTGTTTTTGCATTACCATATTATTATTGTGAATTGGGAGTTACTAATAGAATAATAACTCTAAGTATGGAGAATTTTAGAAGTATAAATTCAGATATTGAATTTGAAATAGGAGTTTTCGAGAAAAAACATAATATAACTTTTGCTCCATCCCAGAGGGAGGCTATAGTAGGTGCATTTGATAATGGAATAGAGATAATTACAGGTGGTCCTGGAACAGGTAAAACTACTATAATCAAGGCTATAATAGAAATTTATGAAAATAATAATATGAAGGTTGTATTAGGAGCACCTACTGGTAGAGCTGCAAAGAGGATGAGTGAATCAACAGGTAGAGAAGCTAAAACTATACATAGATTACTTGAAATGGGAGTTAGTGAAGAAGGAAAGTCGTATTATAAGTTAGGGGAAAGTGAACCAGTAGAGGCTGATGTAATCATTATAGATGAAGCTTCTATGATAGATATAATGCTTATGAATAGTTTGCTTAAGGCGATAAAATTAGGAACTAGAGTAATTATAGTTGGAGATGTAGATCAGCTTCCTTCGGTAGGAGCAGGAAATGTATTAAAAGATTTAATAGAAAGCAAATTTATTAAGGTTGTTAGATTAAAAGATATTTTTAGACAAGGTAAAGAAAGTTTAATAGTAACGAATGCTCATAAAATAAATAATGGAGAAATGCCAATATTAAATAGAAGAGATGGGGATTTCTTTTTTGAAAATAAAGAGGATGTTAGCGAAATTCTTAATACTATAATAGATTTAATAAATAGAAGACTTCCTAAATTCAATACAAAATGGGATAAATATAGGGATATTCAAATATTAACTCCTACAAGAAAAGGGATTCTTGGAGTGCAAAATTTAAATAATGAGCTTCAAGAAGTATTAAATCCAAAATCGCCATCTAAAAGAGAAAAGGAATTGAAAGATGTTATCTTTAGAGAAGGCGATAAGGTAATGCAAATAAAAAATAATTATTCTTTAAAATGGGTTAGGATAAATGGAGATGGAGATAATGAAGGGGTAGGAGTATTTAATGGAGATATGGGTTTTATAGAAAGTATAAATGATGAAGAAAAAACCTTAACTATAATATTTGATGATGAAAGAAAGGTAGTTTATGATTACATTTATTTAGATGAATTAGAACTAGCTTATGCAATAACTATTCACAAAAGCCAAGGTAGTGAGTTTAAAGTAATTATTACCCCAGCCTTTAAGGGTTCACCACTTTTAATGAATAAAAATTTATTATATACAGCTATTACTAGGGCAAAAGAACTAGTAGTTGTTGTAGGAATTCCAAAGGCATTACAATATATGATTACTAATGATAAGAGTGTAAGTAGATACTCTTCCTTGAAAAATAGGATTGTAGATATTACTAATAATGAAATATTTAGTGAATAGGAGAATTTCAATGTTAGATAATAAATTAATAAACCTAAAAGAGTTTAGTAATTGTGAATCTAAAATAAGTAAGTGGTATAACAAGCAATCAAAAGTTTTAAGTATAATAACAAATCCGTATAATACATCTTTAATTTTTATAAATATAATTAAGACACTGATTAAAAAAAATAATAAGATTTTATATGTTTGGAATGGAGAAGATTACAATAAAGAAATTCTAGAATCATTAAAAAAAGATAATTTGAATTTTAAGTACTCTTATATGGAAGAGAAAGAATCAAATGATAATTTAGTTTTTATAAACTTCAAAAATATACGAAATATAAAGGGATACTATGATCTTTGTATAATAGATGACATAAGTAAGTATTCAACTTTATCAAAAGAAGAAATAAGAGAGGTAATAGAGTATACGTATCTTTACTCAAAAAGAATTATTTCTTATTCAATAGAGAAGATAATAAATATGGGAACAACTTTAGATATAGCAGATTTAATTAGAAGAGAAGTGTTTGTTGAGCCTAGAATAATAACTACTAGAGTCAAATTAGATGAGGATATGCCGTATACTTTATATGATTACTTAATGTGGTTTAAAAGTAATAATAAGAAGGTAATAATTTATGTTCCAAATGAGGAAAAAATAAATAAGGTATTTAATTATTATACTAATGAACTAAAAATCAAGGATATAAAAATAATAAAGCATTTAAAAAACAATACCTTAAAGGATATAGAGCAGGTATATAAGATTAAAAATAAAAGTGCTTTTATAATTACTAATAATATAAGAGAGTATTCCAAAGGTGATGAAGACATTGATATTGTGGTATTATTTGCTGATGAAGGCTTCTATAATTATAAAAAAATAATTTATTTTTGTGCAGATGTTGGAAAGAACATTAAAAATAAATATAGGGGTGAGGTACTATTAGTTGGTAAGGATATATCAGAAGATATGGACTTAGCAAAGGATATGGCGAGGAGTTATAATAAAAATATATGGGAAAAAGGATTGTTGAGTTATTAATTACTTTAAAAGATGAATTTTTAGATATAATTTATCCACCTAAAAATAATTGTATTGTTTGCGAAAGTGAATTTGTAGGTTTATGTCCTTTATGTAAAAGTAAGATACAAAAAGTTAAAGAAGATGAAGAATTTCTTTCTTATGGATATTATAATGGTGTACTAAAAAAGCTTGTATTGGAATTTAAATATAAACAAAATTTTGTTGCAGGAAAAATATTAGCTGAATTATTAAATGATGTAATTAAAAATAAAAATATAGAAATAGACTGTATAATGTTTATTCCAAGTAGTAAAAAAGCATTAAAAGAAAGAGGATTTAATCAATGTGAGTATTTAGCTAAAGAAATTAATAAAAGTCTAAAATTAAAAATATGCAAAGACTTAGTTAAGGCTAAAAACATAAAGGAACAAAAACTATTATCAAAGGAAGATAGATTTAAGAATATAAAAGGTGCCTTTAGCTTAAAAACAAACAAAAACATCAAAAATAAAAGGGTATTAATTATAGATGATGTTGTTACTACGGGTGCTACTTTATATGAATGTGAAAAATTATTGAGAGAAAATGGAGCATCTGAAATAAAAATATTGACAGTTGCTAAAAGTTATATATAATAATAGAGTAAAGATAGGTCTGTGGATGAAAGTCGATGCCAGTCGCAGGCAAAACGATCCACGTAAGTTTGGAAAAATTCCTAATGAGCATGGTGCGGTGTAGAAGTAAGTCCTACCAAGAAATTGAGAGGGTTAGTAGTGAGGGGTTAATTCCTAGTAGCAAAAGCTCCAGTAGGCGAGTGTGGGGTCAAAGTCCAGGTCAGCTATTTTTACATTCAGTAGCTATTAGTAGTACTAATGGCTATTTTTTTGCTTTAAATAAGATAAAAATGCTATCTTTGATCTTTAGTAAATAAAGCATAATAGCAGATTGAATTTTCAGATTATTATGTAAATTGATATTGTTAAAACTATTACTTCGTGGTATAATATAGACATAAACAAAATAATTCTACTGTTTAAGCTTATAGAGAGGGGATGAACTTTTATGAGAGTTTCAGTAATAGCAAAAAATACTACAGCGACACCAGCTTTAAAGGATATGATAGAAAAAAAGCTGTCGAAAGTTAAGAGGTACTTTAATCCAGATGTGGAGGCGAAAGCTACCTTATCAGTCCAAAAAAATAAGCAAAAGGTTGAAGTTACAATACCTTTTAATGGGGTTATACTTAGAGCAGAAGAAGCGACAGAAGATATGTATAAGTCAATTGATTTAGTAGTAAATAAATTAGAAAGACAAATTAGAAAACAAAAAACTAAATTATCTAGAAAAAATAATGAATCTGTAAGGTTTACAGAAATAGATGAATTTGGTTTTAAAGATAATGTAGATATCTTAGATGAAGAAAATGGAAAGGTCGTAAAATTCAAAAAGTTTAATATGAAACCTATGTCAGTAGAAGAGGCCATACTTCAAATGGAATTAGTAGGACATAATTTTTTCGTATTCCAAGATGCTGAAAAGAATAAAGTTAATGTTTTATATAAGAGAAAAGATGGGGACTATGGTTTATTAGAACCAGATTACATCTAAAATATATATAATAAAAAATCATGAAATAAATTTTGAAAGTGGTTAAAACTAGAAATAGTTTTAAATCACTTTCTTTTTATCCCTTCCTTCCTTTAGCTTTTAATTGCATATATTAATTTGTGATGATTTAGAACGAAGTGACGGGAAAAATATCATAATTCCGAAAAAGTGTGAATTATCACTTTGAGTTTATAGAAGTAAATATGTTGTGTTAGAGCGACTTAGAGCTTGCGACGGAGTGACTAATATAACATATTTACTTCTTTTTTATTAAAAAACAACATATTTGTTGAATTAATTGTTAATAAAATGGTATAATTTATAAATGAAATTTGATAATCGAAAAATTAAGAAAATATATAGTTGGAAGGAAAATTAGTATGGGATTTTTGGAAAAAATATTTGGCTCATATAGTGAGAGAGAAGTAAAGAAATTAGTAAAGATTGCAGATAAAATAGAAGAATTAGATGAGGATATGCAAAAATTATCAGATGATGAACTTAGAGCTAAGACTGATGAATTTAAAAATAGACTTAAAAATGGTGAAACTTTAGATGATATACTACCTGAAGCTTTTGCAGTTTGTAGAGAAGCTGCATGGAGAGTTTTAGGAATGAAGCATTATAGAGTTCAACTTATTGGTGGTATGGTTTTACACCAAGGTAGAATTGCAGAAATGAAAACTGGTGAAGGTAAGACATTAGTTGCAACACTTCCATTATATTTAAATGCATTAACTGGTGAAGGAGTTCACTTAATAACAGTTAATGACTACTTAGCAACAAGAGACGTTGAGTGGATGGGACAATTATATAATTTCCTTGGTTTAACTACTGGTTGTATAGTTCATGGCTTAAATTCTAATGAAAGAAGAGCAGCTTATGCAGCAGATATAACTTATGGTACTAATAATGAGTTCGGTTTTGATTACTTAAGAGATAATATGGTAATCTATAAAGAAGAAAAGGTTCAAAGAAAATTAAACTTTGCAGTTGTGGATGAAGTTGACTCTATTCTTATAGATGAAGCTAGAACACCTCTTATAATTTCAGGTGCTGGAGAAAAATCAACAAAGTTCTACAATGTTGCAGATAATTTTGTAAAACAGTTATTGGAAGAAAAAGATTACACAATAGATGAAAAAGCTAATTCAGTTATGTTAACTGATGATGGGGTTGCTAAGGCAGAAAAAGCTTTTGGAATAGATAACTATGCTGATGCAGAACATTTAGAATTACAACACTACATTACTCAAGCATTAAAAGCTAACTATGGAATGAAGAGAGATAAGGACTACATGGTTAAAGATGGTCAAGTAATTATAGTTGACGAATTTACAGGTAGACTTATGGAAGGAAGAAGATATTCAGATGGACTTCACCAAGCTATAGAAGCTAAAGAAGGAGTAAAAATAGAAAGAGAATCAAAAACATTAGCAACTATAACATTCCAAAACTATTTTAGAATGTATAGTAAGTTATCAGGTATGACAGGTACTGCTTTAACAGAAGAAAATGAATTTAGAGAAATTTATGCTTTAGATGTTATAGTTGTTCCTACTAATAAAGATATAGCTAGATTAGATAAGAGTGATCTAATCTATAAAAATACTAATGGAAAATATAATGCTATTATAGAAGATATAATAGAATGTAATAAAAAGGGTCAACCAGTTTTAGTTGGTACAGTAAGTATAGAAAAATCAGAATACTTATCTGCTCTATTAAAGAAAAGAGGAATAAAGCACAAAGTTTTAAATGCTAAATACCATGAACAAGAAGCAGAAATTATATCTCATGCCGGAGAATTAGGAAGTGTAACTATAGCTACTAATATGGCTGGTAGAGGTACAGATATTAAGTTAGGTGAAGGCGTTAAAGAAGTTGGCGGATTAAAGATAATAGGTACAGAAAGACATGAATCTAGAAGAATAGATAACCAATTAAGAGGTAGATCTGGTCGTCAAGGAGATGCTGGTGAATCTGTATTCTATATTTCTCTAGAAGATGATTTAATGAGAATATTTGGATCAGAGAGAATTCAAGGCTTAATGGATAAATTAGGATTAGAAGATGATGAAGCTATTGATCATAAGATGGTAAGTAAGGCTATTGAAAATGCTCAAAAGAAGGTTGAAGGTAATAACTTTGATATCAGAAAGAACCTTATTGGTTATGATGATGTTATGAATATGCAAAGGGAAGTTATTTACAAACAAAGATCTGAAGTTCTTGAAGGAAAAGATTTAAAAGATCAAATTCAACAAATGGTTAAGGATATAGTTTCTGATGCGGTTAAAGCTCACTTAGAAAATGTAAATGATAATTTTGAAGGTGAAGTAGAAAAATTAATTCAATATTTAGAAGATATATGTTTACCTCATAAAATTGTTAAGGTAGAAGATATAATAGATTTATCTAATGATAAAATTATAGAAAAATTATTAGACATATTAATGAATGTTTACCATGAAAAAGAAGAAGAATTTGGTGAAGAACATTTTAGAGAAATAGAAAGAGTTATTCTTTTAAGAGTAGTTGACCAAAAGTGGATGGATCATATTGATAATATGGACCATTTAAAACAAGGTATTGGACTTAGAGCCTACAAGCAAATGGATCCAATTCAAGCATATCAAATGGAAGGTAGTGCTATGTTTGAAGAAATGATTCAAGGAATAAAGATAGATACAGTTAAGTTCTTATATCATATTCAAATTCAAAAGACAGTTGAAAGAGAAAGAGTTGCAGAAGAAACTTCAGCAAGCCATGGCGGAGATGAAGGAGATACTAAAAAGCAACCAGTTAGAAATGAAAACAAAGTAGGTAGAAATGATCTATGTCCATGTGGAAGTGGAAAGAAGTATAAGAACTGTTGTGGAAGAGAAGCATAAGGTGCTGTAGTACAATGAAAAATTAAGAATGAATAATGAAGAATTAAAGAAGTAATTTGTTCCAAATTACAGTAAAATTAAAGGGGTTGTCTCATTAAAAAGAAATACCACAATATATTGTAATTATTAAAAAATATATTGTATATAAATTTCTTAATGAGACAGCCTCAAATTTCATAAATAATTATTAATTATTCATTATAAGTTATCAATTGAAAAAGGTGTGATGTTATGATAATTAAGCTAGAAGCAGAATTAGCTAAGCTTACAGATATTAAAAAGTTTATAGAAGAAATGAGGGCTTCTCTTTGACAAGGAAGCATTAGAAAAACAATTACAGGAATTAGAACTTAAAATGCAAGAACCAGGCTTTTGGGATGATATAAAAAAAGCAGAAGAAGTTACTAAAGAAAGTAAAAGAATAAAAGATAAAATAGATAGTTTTGATAATCTAGTTAATAGAGTCGAAGATGTAGAAATACTGTCTGATTTAGTTGAAGAAAATGACGATGATTCAATTAATGAAGTTATAAGGGAAATTAAATCAATAGAAAAGGATGTAGAGGAATATAGAATAGAACTTTTATTATCTGGCGAATACGATAGAAATGATGCTATTTTAACTTTACATGCAGGAGTTGGCGGTAGTGATGCTAATGATTGGACTGAAATGCTACTTAGAATGTATACTAGGTGGTGTGAAAAGAAAGGATTTTCAGTTGAAACCATAGACTACCTTGAGGGTGATGAAGCAGGAATAAAGAGTGTTACTTTAAAAGTTAAGGGAGAATTTGCCTATGGATATTTAAAAGCAGAAAAAGGAGTTCATAGATTAGTAAGAATATCTCCATTTAATGCAAATGGAAAAAGACAAACTTCTTTTGCATCTGTTGAAGTTTTACCTGAACTTACTAAGGATCAAGATATTGATATAAGAAGTGAAGATTTAAAAATAGATACTTATAGAGCAAGTGGAGCTGGCGGTCAGCATGTTAATAAAACAGAATCGGCCATAAGAATAACACATATTCCAACTGGAATTGTAGTTCAATGCCAAAGTGAGAGAAGTCAATTTTCTAATAGAGATACAGCAATGTCAATGCTGAAGTCAAAGCTTATAGAATTAAAAGAAAGGGCTCATAAAGAGAAAATTGAAGATTTAACTGGAGAACTTAAGGATATGGGATGGGGCAGTCAGATAAGATCATATGTATTCCATCCATATAATATGGTTAAAGACCATAGAACAGGAGAAGAAACAGCAAACTTAAATGCAGTTATGAATGGAGAAATAGATAGCTTTATAACTGCATATTTAAGAAGCAAACAATAGTATAAAAATGCTAGCATTTTTATAATGGATAATGTATAATTAAGGAAAAAATCCTAAAGGATTTTAATAAGGGATGTTTTGCACAAACTGAATTTAAGTTTTGTTGTGCAAAACATCCTAAATTTTTAATTATTAATTCTTTATTTAAAATTGTGCTTTCTAAAATTAAACATGAAATTTTATTTTATTTTTCTTTTTTTAAAATAATTAACAAAAGGTGCAGATGCTAAGAATCCAAATAATATAGATAATATGAATAGAGATATTTTGCCATAGAAGAATTTTGTAACTAAACTATATGAAGAATCAAAAATTTTATCCTCTATTACAGAATAGGCACTATCAATAGCATCTAAACTAATATACTCAACTTTATCGTTAGGAGTATGGATTTTACTTAAATCAGCATGACAAAAGCTTAGGGCTTCAATTCCTAAATCATTGAAACTTGCATGATCACTAGAATTTTCATATTGGACAACAGTCTCAACGTTATTGGCTTTAGCAATTTTTTCTATTGATTTAAGTAGATCTGAAGACTTATCTTTATATGCTGTTCCAACCATTAATGTAAGGGGAAAGCCTTCACTTCCAATCATATCAAAATTTATTACTTCGGCACCTTTTAATTTATCTAAATTTTTTTCGGCAAAGTCTTTAGACCCTAGAAGACCAAACTCTTCTGCATTCAAAGCCACGAAAATTATATCTCTCTTTGGTTTTCCGTAAGTTGATAAAGACCTTTCTAGCTCCAATAAAAATGATGTACCAGATGAATTATCAAGTGCACCACCATAAGTATTTTTAAGTGCATCAGTTCCTAAATGATCAAAGTGAGCTGTTAAAACTAATGGAGGAAGAGAGTTAGAGGTTCCTTCAATAACTCCAACGACATTTGAAATTTCTTTTTCTTCAGTAGAAAAAGGGATGTTAATTGAAATTGTAGCACCATCTCTTAAAGAATCTAAAATCTTATTGTAGGTATCAGTATTTATTAATACCATCATATTATAAGGAAAATTACTTATAAAAGAACTTCTAAAAGAAAAATTATTATTAGGTGCTAGGTAAAATAGGCAATTTCCTTTATCTGTAGCCACTTCAATATAATTAGAAAAAACACTAACTTTATTTTCCTTTGAAAATGTTAAGTTACTATTTTTAAAATTAATCATATCTTCTTTAAAATCAACACCGTATTTTAAATTTTCTTCAAATCCATCATCATAAGATATCTTTAAATAAGGAGAAGTATTGTTATTTACAGGAGAAGTAACTTTGAAGCTCTCTTTATAAGTTTCATTTAGTGGAAGGAGCTTATTATCTTGAAAGTTTTTTCTAATTAATTCTTCTACTAATAAATTTTCATTGCTACCAGCTAGTCTACCTCCATAGGTATCAGAAGATAATATTGCTATGCTTTTCTTTACATTATCAGCATTAAAAGGTGAATATGTAAAATTTGAAAATATTGATAGAGATAATAATAATATAGTAGATATTAAAGAAACTGAATAAATTAATTTTTTTTTCATAAAAATACCTCAAAAAATAGTTATACTTAATACTATTAATTAAGGTTTTAAAATATAACAAGTATTATATTTAATACTTAAGCTCTTTTATAAACAAGGTCAATGAAACTAAGAATTAGTGAAAATAACATGCATATATAAATAAATACATTTATTTGATTAGTGATAATTGAAAAAACACCACCAACTATGAAGCTAAAGAGTACTATACAATTTATAAATTTAGTTAACCCAGATTTACTTATAATTATTTCTTTAGTAGAAGAAATTAATATTAAAATTAAGGTTAAGAAGTATAATATATATTTAAAAGTATTAGAGAACTCAATAATATAATATTGATTTAAAATAATAAAAACAATAAAGAAAACAAGGAGAATATTAATTATCTTATTTATAAATATTGAAAGTTTATTCATATACATCACCCTATTGTAAAATTTTTACAATTATAATTATATACTTAGTTTTACATAATATCAAGCTGATAATTTTATAAAAAATGAAATTTGTATTATAATAATATCATTACGTAAATTTTTATTAGGAGGAAGCTTATGGTTGATATAGTAGGTAGGTTATCAGGGGAACTTGGTATAAGTCTAAGTCAAGTTAATAATGTTATTTCATTACTTGATGATGGAAATACAGTTCCATTTATTTCCAGGTATAGAAAGGAACAAACAGGAGCATTAAGCGATGAAGTTTTAAGAAAATTTCAAGAAAGATTAATTTATCTTAGAAATTTGAAGGAAAGAAAAGAAGATGTTTTAAGACTTATAGATGAACAAGGAAAGCTAACAGAGGAGATTCAAAAGTCTTTAGAAAAAGCTATGACTTTAACAGAGGTGGAAGATATTTATAGACCTTACAAACAAAAAAAGAGAACTAGAGCAACAATAGCTTTAGAAAAGGGCTTAAAACCACTTGCAGATATTATAATATCTGGAGATTTTAAAGGAGATATAAAAGAAGAGGCTTCAAAATTTATAAATGAAGAAAAAAATGTGAATTCATATGAAGAAGCTATAAATGGAGCTTTAGATATATTGGCTGAACAAATATCTGATGAGGCTAAATATAGAAAATGGATAAGAAATTTAGTATTTAAAGAAGGTAAGATTGAATCAAAAGGAGAAAGTGAAGAACATACACCTTTTGAGATGTATTATGAACATAGTGAAGAGGTATCCAAAATACCACCTCATAGAATTTTAGCTATAAATAGAGGGGAAAAAGAGAAAGTCCTAACTGTTAAAATAAATGTAAATGAAGATAAGATAATTAATTATTTAGAAAATGAAATATTAAAAAATAATAATATAACTGATGAATATTTAAAGTCATCAATAAAAGACTCATTAAAGAGACTTATATACCCATCTATTGAAAGAGAAGTTAGAAATGAGCTTACAGATAAAGGTGAAGAAGGAGCAATAAAGATTTTTAAGGAAAACTTAAAAGCCTTATTAATGCAACCACCTATTAAAGGAAAGGTAGTTATGGGATATGACCCTGGGTTTAGAACTGGTTGCAAAATTGCTGTATTAGATAATACAGGGAGATTTTTAGAAAATACAACTGTATACCCAACAGCTCCTCAAAATAGAGTTAAGGAAACTAAAGAAGTATTAATAAAGTTAATTAACAAACATAATGTTGAAGTTATTTCCTTAGGAAATGGAACTGCATCTAGAGAGTCAGAAGAAGTTATTTCAGAAGTTATTTCAGAAATTAAGAAAGAAAGTGGAAAAGAAGTGGCATATGTTATAGTTTCAGAAGCTGGTGCATCTGTTTATTCGGCATCTGAACTTGCAACTAAGGAGTATCCTGATTTAGATGTTACAGTTAGAGGGGCTATATCAATAGGTAGAAGATTACAAGATCCTATGGCAGAATTAGTTAAAATAGATCCAAAGGCTTTAGGGGTTGGACAATATCAGCATGATGTTACACCTAAGAGATTAGATGAATCTTTAACTGGTGTAGTTGAAGACTCTGTAAATAAGGTAGGAGTTGATTTAAACACTGCAACACCATCATTACTTACTTATATAGCAGGTATTAATTCAAGTATTGCAAATAATATAGTTATTTACAGAAACGAAGTTGGAGGATTTAAAAGTAGAAAGGAACTTTTAAAGGTTAAGAGGCTTGGGCAAAAGGCTTACGAGCAATGTGCTGGATTCTTAAGGGTTATGGAGAGCAATGAACCATTAGACAATACTTCAGTGCATCCAGAGTCTTATGAAGCTGCAAGAAACTTAATAGCACTACTTGGTTATAGTAATAGTGATCTAAAAGAAAACAATCTTAATGATATTGATGAACGAGTGAAAGAAAAAGGCATTAAAAATATTTCTAAAGAATTAGAAATAGGTGAGCTTACTTTAGAAGATATTATTAAAGAACTTAAAAAGCCTGGAAGAGATATTAGGGAGGAAATGCCAAAACCTATCTTAAAAACAGGGGTAATAGATTTAAAAGATTTAAGTGAAGGCATGGTTCTTATGGGGACTGTAAGAAATGTATCAGACTTTGGAGCCTTTGTTGATATTGGAGTTCATCAAGATGGATTGGTGCACAAAAGCCAAATGGCAGATAGATTTGTAAAGCATCCATTAGATATTGTTAAAGTAGGAGATATAGTAAAAGTAAAGATACTTGAAGTAGATGGTAAAAGAAATAGAATATCTTTATCTATGAAAGGGATAAAAGAAGAAGATTGTTAAAAAATTACTTGTAAAAAATTAAAAAGAGGAATATAATAAAATCATGAATAAATTATCTTCAGGGCGGGGCGTAATTCCCCACCGGCGGTATAGCCCGCGAGCTAAAGTTTTAGCATGATTCGGTGAAACTCCGAGGCCGACAGTATAGTCTGGATGAAAGAAGGTAAGGTGTTAGGTATTGCTTAGTATGTAATTTAACTTAGCAAATCTTATTACTTATGATTATTAGCCCTGATGTAAATATACGTCAGGGTTTTTTTATTTAATTAAGAAAAGAAAAAGTTATAAGATTCTAAGAAAATTTGTTAAATTAATATCATTAGCAAGTAACTACCCCATGCCCCAGAGATAGCTTTTGGGAGGAGAAAAAATGAATAATCAACAAAACAAAAACTTAAACAAATTTATTAAAATTTCA
This sequence comes from Clostridium nigeriense, assembly GCF_050585265.1. Classification (GTDB taxonomy): domain Bacteria; phylum Bacillota; class Clostridia; order Clostridiales; family Clostridiaceae; genus Clostridium; species Clostridium nigeriense_B. The sequence continues at coordinate 80,807 of NZ_JBNOOE010000002.1, forward strand.
CTTTTGGGTGCCATAGCAGTGGTACTTATGTATTTCGATTTTCCAATACCTTTTTTACCATTCCCATGGTTAAAAATTGACTTAAGTGATATTCCAGCACTTATGGGAGCTTTTGCTTTTGGACCAATGGCGGGTATTGTAATTGAATTACTAAAAAACTTATTAATTTTAATAGTTAAGGGGACAGGGACATATTTTGTTGGAGAAATAGCTAACTTTATAGTAGGGGTTTCTCTAGTTGCTCCAGCAGCATGGGTTTATCACAGAAATAAGAGTAAGAAAACAGCTTTACTTGGAATGTTATTAGGAACTATATGTATAGAAGTTATGGGAATTATAGCAAATGTGTATTTCTTATTGCCTGCATATGGAATGCAGATGGCAGCTGATGAAATAGTACAATACGTGACTATAGGTTTGGTACCTTTCAATGGAATAAAGGCTATAATGGTATGTGGAATAACTTATGCACTATATAAGAAAGTTTCATTAGCTATTTTTAAAGTAGATTCAAATTTTGATAGTAGAAGAAAAGAGAACCTAGGTTCAATTTAATAGATAGTTAAGATTTTAAAAGATAGGAATTAAATTTCTATCTTTTTTATTTTTTTAGGAAATTATAAAAAGGTTATCATGGGAATAACCTTTTATAATTTCCTTTTTTTATTATAAATTTTTAGTCATTAATATAGCATCTTCTTTGTTATCTTCATAATAGCCTTTTCTAAGTCCATCAACGATAAATCCATATTTTTTATAGAGGTTTTGAGCAGCATAGTTTGAAGCTCGAACCTCTAAATTTATTAATGAACAATTTAAATCAGTACATAGATTAATTAAGGAATCAAGCAATTTAGCACCAATTCCTTGTTTTCTATAATCAGGATGAACAGCTATATTAGTGATACTTCCTTCACCTACAACTATCCATATACCTACAAAACCAACAACTAAGTTTGAATCTTCATTTCTTGCAACAATATATTTTGCTAAGGGATTATTTAACTCACTTTTAATTGATTCCATACTCCAAGGCATGGAAAAGCAAGAGTTTGAGATGTTAAAAACTCCATTAATATCTTTATCAGTCATTAAATTATAAGTTATTTTCATTTTTTAATGCTAACCTTTTTTCTAATTCTCTTTGAGCTTGAGGTTTTTTTAAATAAAATGGAGCAGAGTTTAAGTCATCACATTCATTATTTAATAGCATTTTAATTCCTAATTCTCCTAAGGAAGAGGCTCTTATGATATTAAGATGATTTGGAGCAAAGATTGCATTAGGGAAATTTTCTGATAAATAATCCTTATGCTTGTTTACTGCATCTCCAGTAAAAATAACTTTTTCTCCTTTTTCTTTTAGTATTTCAATTAATTCATCTAATTCTAAAGCTGAGTAATCAATTAATTTCTCTAAATTACCATTATTTCCTTTATAAAGACAAGTATAAACACTATTTCTTAATGCATCCATCATAGGACAGATGATTCCATCAAAATTAACTAAAGAATAAGCAAGAGCATCTAAACTAGATATACTTACATAAGGCTTATTTGAACCAAGGCTTAAGCCTTTAACTGTAGCCATACCTATTCTTAATCCTGTAAAAGAGCCAGGACCTTTTGAAACAACAAAACCATCTACATCATCTATGTCTAGGCTTGAATCCTTTAACAACTTATCAACCATATCCATAATTAAAGTTGAGTGTTCTAATTTATTATTTATTGTATATTCTGCTATTAAATTATTTTCGTCTAAAAGAGCAGCAGTAGCAACTTTTGAGGCTGAATCTATACTTAAAACTATCATAAGCTTAACTCCTTTATATAATTGTATCTATCTCCATAAGGAGTGATAGATATTTTTCTAAAATTTTCACCTTTAGATAAATCTTTTTCTATTAGAATATGAATATATTCATCAGGTAATATTTCTTCTATGTAATTAGCCCATTCAATTATAGATACTCCATCTGAAAATATATAATCATCGAAACCTATAGCATAAATTTCATCAGGATCACTTACTCTATATACGTCAAAATGATATAATTTTAATCTCCCAGAATCGTACTCATTAACTATAGTAAAAGTTGGACTAGTTATATGATCATCTATATCCAAACCCTTGGCTATTCCTTTTGTTATATGAGTTTTTCCAGTTCCTAAGTCTCCAGTTAAACATACAATATCACCAGGTTTCAATAGTTTACCAATAGCATAGCCAAGTTTAGTAGTTTCTTCTATATCTTTAACATAAAAATGCATATGGAATCTCCTTTCTAAATACTATATATTAATATATATTCTATCCAAAATGAAGAAAAAAAGAAAGTTAAAACATAGATATATAGTTCATATTTTTTCAAACTGTAATACATTTGTAATTATTTCTTATAAATGATAAGATATTATAAAGATAGAAATATTATTTATGCTTCCTGGAGGAAAGTATTATGAAGAAGTTAACATATGGATTAGTTATTTTTACTTCTATTTTATTTTTAGGATTAACCTTTTCTTATAATCCAATGGCAAATCCAACAGATGAATTTGATGAAGAAAAGGAGATTTATTTAAACATATTAACTGTGAATAAGGAATCCTATAAGATGACGAAGGCTTTAGTAGGTAATAGGCATAATGTAGAGTATTTATTTAATAACGAAAAAGAAGTTAGTGAATTTAAGACAAATGACAAAGTTATAGAAAATATATTAAATATGGATTTATTTATATACAATGGTCTAGGTTATGAACCTTGGATAAATGATGTTGTAGATAGTTCTAAAAACTCAAGTGTAGGAATTATTAATATGAGTAGAGGAATAAGGACTATTACAAGAAATTCATCTGAACAATATCAAGAAAATCCATACTATTTATTAGGTTTTAATGAATATAAAATAGCTTTATATAATATAAAAACAGCTTTACAAGAAAGAGACATAAAAAATAGAAATTATTATGAAGAGAATTATAATAATTTAGTTAAAGAGTTAGATGAATTCTTAAGCAAATCAAAGGAAGAGATGAGTTCTTATAAAGATTATAGTATAGTAACTAATACAGATAAGTTTGATTACTTATTTAGAGATTTAGGAATTCAAGCAACTAAGATTAAAAATAATAAAGAAGAAATTAGTAAAGATGAAATAGATAAAGTTATATTTATTTATGATAAAGATAATGAAAATCTAGATGACTTAAAGAATAAAATGAAAAGTGAATATACTTATGTTGGGCTAAGCTATGATGAAGATACAGATATTTTAAGTAAAAATGTTACAGATATAATTGAGGCTATAAAAATTAAAAATAATAATAGTTGATTTTTATCTATACATAAGATATAATAGTTATTGTTGCAAAGGGGTATAGCTCAATTGGTAGAGTAGCGGTCTCCAAAACCGTTGGTTGTGGGTTCGATTCCTACTGCCCCTGCCAAAAACCAGTAATTTTAAATTACTGGTTTTTTTACTATTTAGGAAATTATAAAGATGTTACCCTGTGAATAACTTTTTTATAATTTCATTCCTCCAGCTTTGAAGTGTTTCTATTAATTTTGTGATGACTTGGAGCTTACGACGGAATAAGCAAAATTATATATAAGTATTTTTAAAAATATATGATACTATTTTACTTGTTTATGTTATTATGTAATTAAGTTTTTATTGACAAGAGTAAAAATAACATGATAGAATAAATTTTGTCAAAGGGGTATAGCTCAATTGGTAGAGTAGCGGTCTCCAAAACCGTTGGTTGTGGGTTCGATTCCTACTGCCCCTGCCATGCTAAATAAAAGGCTAAAAACGTAGAGTTTTTAGCCTTTTATTTATTTAAAATATTGGATAGTTTATTTAAAATATTTTAGTATTTATTCAGATTGAAAATTATTAAGCACAAATATAAATCATTATTATTTGATAGTTTATGAGAGGAAAAATATGAATAGTATAACAAAGAAAATATTTATTAGTTTGTTAATTGCTGTATTTATAAGTAATATTATTTGTATAAAAACTAATGCTATAGTTAACAATAAAAATAATATTAATTTTAAAAGAATAACTATAGAAGATGGAATGTCACAGGCCACAGCTCAATATTTATTTCAAGATAGTAAGGGGTATATGTGGATAGCTACATCAGATGGACTAAACAGATATAATGGAAGAGAATTTGAAATTTATAGGTATAGGAAAGATGAGAGTAATAGTATAAGTGGAAACTATATTACAGCTGTAACTGAAGATGAGTATGGAGATATATGGGTTGGAACATCTAGAGGATTAAATAAAATTAATACTACAACTAAAGAAGTAGAAGTTTATTTTCCTGGAGTAAATGGATGTAATTTGTCTGATCATAATATTACTGAAATTTTAATAGACTCAGATAATAATATATATATAGCGACTACAGAGGGACTAAATTTATATGATAGAAAAAATAATAACTTTATAAGAGTTTATGATAATAATTATGGAGACAATAATTTAACTAGTCAGTTTATATATAGTATAGTAGAAGATAAAAATAAAGACTTATGGATAGGTACAGAAGAAGGATTAAATAAAGTTAATAGAAAAACTAATGAAATAACTAATTATTATGCAGATGGATTAAGTAATTCTATTACTGATAATTTTATATATAAACTTTATGTAGATGATTTAAATAATTTATGGATAGGTACAGATAGTGGTGGATTAAATAAATTAAATATTGATGTTAACATTATGGATTTTTATGTTAATGATCCAGAGAATGATAAATCTATAGCTGGAAATTCAATTAGATATATATTAAAAGATAGCAATGATATTATTTGGATAGCTACTAATAATGGCTTAAGTAGACTGGATGAGAAAAGTAATACTTTTACTAATTATACATCTAAAATATATGATACTCAAAGTTTAGTGAGTAATAATGTATTAAGCTTATTTGAAGATAATTCAGGTTCAATTTGGGTTGGAACTTATGATGGAATAAGTATATTTAATATCCAAGACTCTTTTATAAATTATAAAAAGGATCCTTTTGATAGAAATTCAATAAGCGATGACATGATGGCAGGAATATATAAAGATAAAGATGGGCTTTTGTGGGTTGGAACAGTTCATGATGGTTTAAACGTAATAGATAGAGAAAATAATGCCATATATCAGTATAAAAGTTCTGATAATGATAATTCCTTAAGTAATGATAATATAAGAGATATTACAGGAATTGACAATGAAATTTGGATTGCTACTGAAAATGGGCTTACAAAATACGATAAAAATACCAATAAATTCATAAAGTATTTCATTGAAAATGATAAATCTTTAAGTTCTAATGATGTTAGAGGATTATATATAGATAGTGATGGAATTCTATGGATAGCTACTAGAGATGGAATTTTTAGTTTTGACAGAAAAGACACATTTAAATCTTATAAAGAATTATTTTTAAAGAGTGGCATATCTGAAACTATTTTTTCAGATATAGCTGAAGATAAGGAAGGAATAATATGGATAGGTTCTTCAATAGATGGAGGATTAATTAAGCTAAATAAGCATACCAATGAAGTAACTACATATAGAAATGATGAAGATAATGAAAATAGTATAAGTTTTAATATAATAAAATCTATTGCAGTTGATGAAGAAAATAATATTTGGATAGGAACTCAATATGGATTAAATAAGTTTAATAGAGAAGATGAAACTTTTACAAGATATACAGAAAGTGATGGATTATCTAATAACTTTATTTATGGAATTTTAATAGATGAAGAAAATGATTTATGGATAAGTACTAACTATGGAATATCTAAATACGATATAAGTAATAATAAGTTTATAAATTATGATGTTACAGATGGATTACAAGGAAATGAATTTAATGGGTATTCATATTATAAATCAGAAGATGGAGAGATGTTCTTCGGAGGTATTAATGGATTTACTGCATTTTATCCTAAAGATTTAAAAGATAAGAGCTTTATACCTAATGTTGTAGTAGATAGTGTATATAGTGACGAAAATGAAATATTAGATTTAGATAATATTTCAATAAGTTATAAGAATAATAATATAAGGTTTAACTTTTTTATGCCTGATTATAGAAATGTTAAGAAAATTCAATATGCATATAAATTAGTTGGATTAGATAGTGATTGGTTTTTCTCAGAAAATAGAAATTATGCTAATTATACTAATTTAGAAGCTGGAGATTATACATTTTTGGTAAAAGCCAGGAATTCTACTGGGGAATGGAGTGAAGAGACAAGTATAAAATTTACAGTTGGAGTAGCACCTTTAAAAAGTCCAGTAGCCTATATGATTTATGCATTGCTGATATTTATAGTAATCTATATCATATGGAATAGAGTAAAATTATTAGATAGCTTAGTTGATCAAAGGACTACTGAATTAAACAATAAGTTAAAGGAAAATAAAGATTTATATGATAAATTAATAAAAAATGAAAAGTATAAAAATAATTATTTTGTAAATTTATCACATGAACTTAGAACTCCGCTAAATGTTATTATTTCTGTAGAACAACTTATATCTAAATTAAATGAGGATGAAAGCAATTTATCTAAGGAAAAATTAGATTATTATATGGGTACCTTAAGAAGAAACTCAGGTAGATTATTAAATCTAATTAACAATATAATAGATACATCTAAAATAGAATCTGGTTCTTACAAATTACGAATAGAAGAGAATGATATAGTTTATCTAGTTGAAGAGATAGCATTATCAATGAAGGATCTTGTTGAATCTAAGGGAATAGAGTTAATTGTAGATCCAGAAATAGAAGAGAAGGTTATAGAATGTGATGCTTCCGAAATAGAAAAATGTGTAGTAAACTTAGTTGCTAATGCTATAAAATTTACCGAAAGTGGAGGTAAAATAGAAGTTAAAATAGTTGATCTTGGAGATTATGTTAGAATATCTGTTGAAGATAATGGAATTGGAATAGATAGAAAGTATCATGAAGCTATTTTTGATAGATTTGGTCAAGCTTATGCAAATGTATCAGAAGAGTATGGTGGAAGTGGACTTGGTTTAACTTTAACTAAACAGCTAGTTACACTTCATAATGGTAGAATTTATGTTGAAAGTGAAATTAATAATGGAAGTAGGTTTATAATAGTTTTACCTGTTAAACATGAGTAGACTGTAACTGTTGACAGTAGTTATTTACAATGATATTATATATTTACTAAGTATATGGATTGTTACTGGAGTGCAGGTAATACCTAAATTGGAATAGATAATCTACTCCAATTTAGGTTTTTTATTCTTTAGGAAATTATAAAAATGTTACCCTGTTAATAACGTTTTATAATTTCCTTCCATCAGCTTTGAAGTGCTTCTATTAATTTTGTGATGACTTGGAGCGGAGCGACGGAATAAGCAAAATTATATAGAAGTACTTTTTTATTTTCCAAGGTAAGGAGAATTGTTAAGATGATAGTAGAAAAAGTATTGAACAATAATGTAGTTGTATCAATAGATCCTAATACTAAAAAAGAAGTAATTATAATGGGGTCAGGAATTGCCTTTAATAAGAAGGTTGGTCAGGAAATAGAGGAAGATAAAATTGAAAAAATATTTGTTGTAGATGATAAGGGGATGGGAAATAAGCTTAAAAAGCTAATAAATCAAATACCAGATGGAATATTTCAATTAGCACATGAAATCATCACTTATGCATCTAAGAAGCTAAATAGAAAGCTAGATAAGCAAATATATATTTCTTTAGCTGATCATATAGCATTTGCAATAAAAAGGTATAAAAATAATATTCAAATAAAAAATGATCTATTGGATGAAATTAGAAGGATACATAGAGAAGAATTTTCTGTAGCTTTATGGGCTGTAGAACATATAAATAAACGGCTTAAGATAAATTTACCGGAGGATGAAGCAGCTTTTATTGCACTACATTTAGTAAATGCAAGTTATCAAGAAACTTCAAAAGAATCTGTAATTGCAACTAATATAATTAAGGGTATTTTAAATATTATTAGATATTATTACTCAGTAGAATTTAATGAGGAAGATTTAAATTATGATAGATTATTAACTCATTTAAAGTATTTTGCAAAGAGAGTAGTAACTAACAATCAAAATAGAAGTACTGATAGTGAATTTATAGATTTAGCTAAAAAAAGCTATCCAGAAGCTTATGATTGTGCTCAAAGAGTAAAGTCATATATTGAAGGAAATTATGATTATATAGTAAATAAAGATGAAATAGTTTACTTAACTATGCATATTCATAGAGTTATTTCTGTATTAAGAAATAGTAAAATCTAGAAGTATTTTTTTACTAGACTTAAGTTTATTTAGCTTAAGTCTTTATTTAAATTAAAGCCTATTTTGAGGATATTGGAGGACAAATGGATATCGGTACATTATTAAAAAAGTCTTTTGGAGTTTTACAAAGAATAGGTAAAGCTTTAACATTACCTATAGCATTATTACCAGTTGCCGGTTTATTAATGGGGCTTGGAACACTATTTAGCAACCAAGATATATTAAATACTTTTCCTATTTTAGCTGGAGAAAGATTTCAATTAATAGCTAATATAGTATCTTCCGCAGGAAGTATTATATTTGATAACTTACCATTATTATTTGCTGTAGGAGTAGCTATTGGAATGTCATCAGGAGATGGAGTTGCCGCATTAGCTGCTATAGTGGGTTTCTTAATTATGAATATTACATTAGGGGTAATAGTAGGCATAGACTTAACTCAAGTTGAAAGAAATCCAATGTATACAATGGTTCTTGGAATACCAACATTACATACTGGAGTTTTTGGAGGAATTCTTATTGGGGTTATATCAGCTATAATATTTGATAAATTTCATAATATAAAGCTTCCTGAATATTTAGGATTTTTTTCAGGAAAAAGATTTGTTCCAATTGTAGCAGCTTTATCTGGAGTTTTTTTAGGAGTTATAATGGCTTTAGTTTGGCCTTTTATTCAAAAATTCTTATTAGAATTTTCAAGGAGTATGATAAGTACAAGCGAAACTTTAGCAGCATTTATATTTGGTACTATAGAGAGAGCGCTAGTTCCTTTTGGATTGCATCATATTTGGTATGCACCATTTTGGTATCAATTTGGAGAATATATTAACTCAGCAGGTCAATTAGTAATAGGAGATCAATCAATATTCTTTTCTCAGCTTAAAGATGGAGTTCCATTTACTGCAGGTACATTCATGACAGGAAAGTTTCCTTTTATGATGTTTGGTGTTCCAGCAGCAGCTCTTGCTATGTATCATGAAGCAGATGAAGGCAAAAAGAAATTAGTAGCCGGTATTTTATTTTCAGGTGCATTAACTTCTTTCTTAACTGGAATTACAGAACCAGTTGAATTTTTGTTTTTATTTGTAGCTCCTGTTTTATTTGGTATTCACTGTATTTTTGCAGGTTTATCATTTATGGTAATGCAAATTTTAAATGTGAAAGTAGGATTAACATTTTCAGGAGGATTAATAGATTTTATACTCTTTGGAGTTATACCAAATAGAACTAGCTGGTGGTGGGCTATTATAGTAGGAATAGCCTTTTCTATAATATATTACTTTGGATTTAGATATTTTATAAGAAAGTTTGATTTGAAAACACCAGGAAGAGAAGGGGAAGAAGCTAAAATAGATATTGACATTTCTAATGAGAATATTGCTTACGAAATTTTAGATGCCTTTGGTGGTGCTAGAAATATTAAGTACTTAGATTCTTGTATAACTAGATTAAGAGTAACAGTTAAAAATTTTTCAAAAGTAAATAAAGAAAAATTAAAATATTTAGGTGCTGTTGATTTAATGATAATAGGGAATAATATTCAAGCTATATTTGGACCACAATCGGATATTCTTAAAGATCAAATTAAACATATTATTGATGGAAAAGAAATAGTACTAAAGAAGAAAAAGAAAGTTGAAGAAATAACAAGGGGAATTAATACTGAATATTCAATAGACATACCTATTTCAGGTAAGTTGTTAAGACTTGAAGAAGTACCAGATGAAATATTTTCTATGAAATTAATTGGTGATGGATTTGCTATTAATCCAACTGATAAATTGTTGAGGTCTCCAGTAAAAGGAATGGTACTTACTTTATCTAAAGAAAGACATTCTATTACTATTAGAACCTTAGAGGGCTATGATATTTTAATGCATATTGGAATAGATAGTCTTAAATTAAGAGGAGAAGGTTTTTTATCCTTTGTTGAAGAGGGAGATATAGTAAATGAAGGGGATTTATTAATTGAATTTCCTTTAGAGGTTTTAAGAGAAAAGGCTAAATCCCCAATAACTCCAATTATATTTAAAGGGTTAGAAAAGGATAAATATATATTCTTTGAGAATAAAACAGAAGTAGAGGCTGGCGAAAAAAATAAGGTTAATATACACAAGGTATTAAAAGAATAATATAATAAAGATAGAGTAATAATTATTACAGAAATCAACCAGGAGGTGATTTAGTATTAAAAAGGAAGAAGTAGTTTATAATTTTTATACTAAGGGAGAAGAAATTGCAAATGCTGTAACTCATGGAGTAGGAGCCATACTATCAATTATAGGTAGTATATTTTTAATTATAGCTGCAACAAAAACAAAAAATAATTATGCAATTTTAGGAGTTTGGATTTACTGTATTTCATTAATAATATTATATTTAGGATCTACACTGTATCATAGTATTCCTGGAAAGTTAGCAAAAAAAATATTAAGGATACTAGATCATTCATCTATTTATTTATTGATAGCTGGAACATATACACCTATAATTTTAATTTTGATGAATACTGATAGAAAATCTATTAATATACTTATAGCTATCTGGGTAATTGCAGCTTTAGGGATGGTTTTTAAAGCTTTTTGGGTAGATAGGTTCGGAGCTTTTTCAACTATATTATATATATTATTAGGATGGGCAATTGTAATAAATATAAAAACAGTATTACTTTTAGTACCTTCAAATATATTAATGTTTGTGGTTTTAGGAGGAATTGCATATACTGTGGGATGTATTTTTTTTGCAGTAGATAAAATGCCATATAATCATTTTATTTGGCATCTATTTGTAATGGCTGGAAGTGCTTTGCATTATGTTGCAATATTATTAGGAATATTTTATATATCTTAAAAAAATAAAAAAAAGTAGTAACTTAACCATGAATTTCTAGGAATATAAAGACCAGCTATGGTTAAGATAATAGTGTAAACATTAAAGCTTTAAAATGAGAGAGAGTTCCATTTAAAAGCGAGTTTACAAAACCAACAGCCGAAGGAGGAATTACAAATGGCAAAAACATTAGTTCCAGAAGCAAAAAATGGATTAAGTAAATTTAAAAATGAGGTTGCATCAGAGTTAGGAGTTCCATTTAGTGATTATAATGGAAACTTGACTTCAAAACAATGTGGTTCCGTTGGTGGCGAAATGGTAAAAAGAATGGTGGAACAATACGAACATTCAATAAAGTAGCCACAGCAACGAACAACTAAAGGTAAGACAAACAGGATGGATATACCGCCAAAGAATATAGTAGTTGCACCGTTCTAAAAAGGGAGAAACCTAATTGAAATGAAAATTTAATTTTTATTTCAATGGGTTTCTTTCTTTTTACTTTGGGGGAATTTTATAAACATATTAGCATATAAGTAAAAGTATTATTGAGGAAAGTAAAGAAATATAAGTTTAATTTGAGATAATAAAGATAAATAAAGAAAAATAAAAATAGCAAATTTAAATGCACTAGTGTACTATTTAATTAATACACTAGTACTGTATAGAAAGGAGATAAAATTATGGGGATTGAATTAAATTCAAAGGAACCTATATATCTTCAAATAATTGCGTATATGAAAAAGAAAATAGTTTCTGGAGAATTAAAAGGGGGAGAAAGGATTTTGTCTGTTAGAGAATGTGCAAGTGAGATAAAAGTTAATCCGAATACTATTCAAAAGGTTTACTCTGAACTTGAAAATCAAGGGCTAATATATACTCAAAGGGGTATTGGAAAATTTGTAACAGAAGATGAAGAAAAAATTACTGCTTTAAGAAAAGAATTGTTTAATGAAACTATAGATAAATTTATTGAGGACTCAAAAGCACTGGGTTTTAAAAAAGAAAGTATATTAGCAATTATATCAGAGAGATATAAGGAGGGGGAAAATGAATAATATATTAGAGGTAAGAAACCTATATAAAAGTATAAAAGGAAAAGAGATATTAAGAGGAGTAAGTTTTAATTTAGAAAAGGGAAAAGTTCTAGGTATTATGGGGCCTAATGGACAAGGAAAAACTACTTTATTAAATGTTATAGAGGGATTTTTAAGAATAGATAATGGGGAAATAAAGTTAGATGGAAGCAATATAGGATATGTAACTAAAGGTGATATATCTTATTTACAAGATATAAATATATTTCATAGGTCTATGAGAATTAGAGATGCCATAAGTCTATATTCTGACTTTTTTAAGGATTTTGATAAAGATAAAATGGATAGTTATTTAGAATTTATGAATTTAGATAGAGATTCAAAAATAAAAGATTTATCAAAGGGAATGATGGAGAAGTTTAATTTATCTTTAACATTAAGTAGAAAAGCAAAACTTTTCTTGTTAGATGAACCTATTTCAGGAGTTGATCCTGTTTCAAGAGAAAAGATACTAGATGCAATTTTAGAAAATTTATCTGAAGATAGCTCAATGATTATAACAACTCATTATATAGGTGAACTTGAAAGAATATTTGATGAAGTATTATTTTTAGGTGATGGTAAAGTTATAGAGTCTGGGGATGCTGAAGAATTAAGAGAAAAGTATAGTGCATCTATTGATGAAATATATAGAAAAATATTTGCTGAATAATAGTGGGGTGGAAAATTATGAATAATGTTATTAAGATTTTAAAATATAATTTGGGTAAATATCATACAGGGAGTAGTAAGATATTATATATAATTGGATTTACTCTTTTAGTTATTAATACTCTTGCAACTTTTATTAGAATACCAATGATAAGTGAGCTTATGTCATTATTAGATATAGCTTTTATTTCTACTTTTTTAGGGCTAAATTTTATTGCATCAATAATAAGATTTGTAAGACAAATTTCTAAGGAAAAGGGAAGATTATTATTTACACTTCCAGTTAAATCATCTGAGTTTTTTATAGCTAAGATTTTAGAATTTATTATAATACAAGGGGCTATAGTTATTGTCACATATATACTTTCATTACTTTCAGGAAATTCTTTGGTAGAGTTAATAAGACTATCATCTACTACAATTATGTATGGTACTATAATTGCATATGTTATAGTAATATCTTTTATTGTAATATTCGTATCTTATATAAAAAATATAGCATTAAGCTTAGTAGCAGTTGTAATTGGTGGATCTGTAATATCTGGGGTAGTAGAACAAATTATTCAATTAGTTACTAATTTCTTTCCATATTTCTATATTCAAATAGGGAGTTTTATGAAATTTGATATAATTTATTCTATTTTAAGCTTAGGGTGGATTATTTTTCTTGTATATATAGCGATTTATCATTTAGAGAGAAAATTAGATATAATTTAGGGGGGAATAAAATGAAAAAAACTTTTAAGGTAATAATGGCTTTAACACTAACTACTATGCTTTCAGGATGTGGTATAAAGTTCGGAGTTGAAAGTAGAAATAATAATTGGGGAACATGGATTTTTAATAATGATGATGATTCAAATGATTCCAGTTATTCTTCAGAAAATGTAAATATATCAGAATCAATAGATGGAATTACAAGTTTAGATATTAATATAGATGTAAGTAATGTTGATATTGAGTATTATGATGGAGAGAATTTAGAGATATCTGGGTGGTTGAGTAAGTATTCTAGAGGGATAAATACAAAAAAAAGATCTGAAAAACTTATAATAAATGAAGATTCAAAACAAGATATAAATATAAATAGTGATAATTCTAGTGAATTAGAAATAAAGATTCCAAGAAATTTTAATGGAGATTTAGAGTTTAACTTTGGAGTTGCTGAATGTGAAATTCATGACTTAGAATTGAATAATATAGTAATAAACGGTGGAGTTGGTTCATTATCATTAGAAGAAGTATCCTTTAATAAATTAGTTTTAAAAAGTGGAGTTGGAGAAGTTTCTTTAGAAACTGAAAAGAAAACAGGAGATATTACTGTAGAAGGTGGAATGGGTGAGATAAATATTGCTTTAGGAGACATAAATGGTAATTTAAAATTAGATGGTGGTATGGGAAGTACAACTATAAAAATTCCTGTTAATGCGCCAATAAATATAAACTCTGATTCTGGCTTTGGAGATACTAAGATAAGTGCCAAAACAGCAAGTGAAACAAAATATAATTTTGATATTACAGTAGGTATGGGATCAATAGAAGTTACTAATTAATTTTTTCAGTATAGAATGCGATTTGAAAAGAGAAGGTAGTTAAATGAATTAAAAATAAATAGAGTAAATTTCATAATTCTGAATGAAATGAATAATTATGAAATCTAATTTTAAAGTGTGATATGTAAGGGAAGATGACTTGGGGCAAAGTGACGGAATAATCAACCTTACATATCACACTTTGTTGTTGTATAAGCAATTGAAAAATGATAAAATAGAACAAAAGTTCGCAAAGTGATAAAGGTGATAATATGAAAAAAATTAAGATATTACAAGCAGGAGATTTACATTTTGATACTCCTTTTAAAGATTTAAGTAAAAATATAGCGTTAATAAGCAAAGAAGAGTTATTAGAGGTTTTTAGTAAGATAATAGACATGGCTATGGAAAATTCTGTTGATATATTATTATTAACTGGGGATATCTTTGACAATTTAACTGTTAATAAAAAGACTTTAATTTTTATTAAGAATCAATTAGAGAGAATTAATAATATAAGAGTATTTATATCACCTGGAAATCATGATCCTTATAATGAAAAATCTTTTTATAAGATGATAAATTGGCCAGATAATGTTTATATCTTTAAAGGAAATTTAGAATCTGTAGTTATAGAGGAATTAAAAACAGTAGTATTTGGAGCAGCTTTTAATGAATATCATGTAAGGAAGAGTATGTTAAAGAATATCACTGCTAATACTGATTATATTAATATTATGACAATTCATGGTGACATTTCTAATACTGATGAAGGAAATGATTATAATCCAATTACTTTAAAAGATATAGGTAGTAGTGGATTGGATTATATAGCTATTGGTCATAGACATAATTTTAGTGGGATATTAAGAGAAAATAATACATATTATGCTTATGCTGGTTGTCCACAAGGAAGAGGATTTGATGAATTAGATAATAAAGGAATTATAATCGGGGAAATATCTAAAGGTGCTGTTGATTTAAGTTTTCATAGAACTTCAAAAAGAAATTATTATGTAAAAGAAATAGATATAAGCAATTCAGTAAGTTATGAAGATATTAAAATAAAGATAATATCATCTCTCAATGAGGAAGAAAGAAAAAATAATTTATATAAGATCATATTAAAAGGAGAAATAGAGCCCTTTATAAACCTTAAAGAAGAGGTAATTTTAGATAAAGTGAAAGATGACTTCTATTTTGTAAAGGTTATTGATAAAACAGAAGTAAAATTAGACTTTGATAAAATATCAAAGGATTACTCAATTAAAGGGGTTTATGCAAAAAAACTATTAGAAAAAATGGAAGAGGAAGATTGTAATAAAGAGCTTTTGAAAATGGCTTTAAAATTAGGAATACAATGTTTATCCTACGAGGAAGTGAATTTAAATGATTATAAATAAAATTAATATAATTTCCTTTGCAGGTCTAAAGGATAAGGTAATTGAATTAGAAGATAAAGTTAATTTAATATATGGAGAAAATGAAAAAGGTAAAAGTACAATACAAAACTTTATTAGAATCTGGCTATATGGCATGAGTTCTAAGAGAACTAAGGATATAAAGAGTAATGATAGATTGAGATTTACTCCAATAGATGGGGAAAAAATAAGGGGAGAGCTTTATGTTACTCATAATTCTAGAAGTTATATAATTAGAAGAAGTTTCGGAGCCACTAGAAAGGAAGATACGTCAGAAATCTTGGATGCAGAAACTGGAGAAGAAGTATTAGAAATACCTAAGGATGAACCAGGAAGGTACTTTTTTAATGTTAATGCAGCTACATTTTTTAAGACATTATTTATAAACCAGCTAGGGGTAGCAATATCTAAAGATAAGGAAGAAGAGATTATAGATAAGGCAGCGAACCTTCTTAATAGTGATAATGAAACTGTATCTATACAGAAATCCTTAGAAAAACTAGAAGGAATTAAAAAGTCTATAACTACACCTAGAAAGACAGGAGAATTAGATATATTAATAAATAAACTTGATGATTTAAATCAAGAAAGATATGAAGGATATAAATTATCAGAAGAAAATATAGATAAAGAACAGGATTTAATATCCCTAAGAGAAAAGAGTAGTGAGTTAAGAACAGAAATTAAGAACTTAGATATTTATAAAAAATATTTAAAGAAATCTAAGCTTCAAAAAGAATATGAAGAAATAACTGAATATCTAAGAAAGAGGGAGGAGCTAAAGAAAAAGGAAAGGTATATTGAAGAAAGTATATCCTCAAGGAATGGAATTATAGATGAAGTTTTATTAAATGATATTAAAGATGAAAACTCACTTTATTTTAGTCTTTTAGATATGAAGTCTGAAGAAGAAAAAAGTTTAAATAAAAGTAGGGAAATTTACTTATCTAAAAGAGAAAACTATGAGGAGTTACTTTTTATTGAAAATTTATCTAGTGAAGAAAAAAATAGATTTATAAAAGCGGTAATGGAAAGAGAAAGCTTAATTGAAAAAATCAATACTTATGAGGGATTAACTAGAGATATATCATTAATTAAAGATGATATTTCTAAAAAGGAGAAATTCATAGGTAGTGCAATAAATTTTAAAGATATAAGGGAAGAAATAGGTATATTATTAACAAAATACGAAGATAAATTAAAGGAGCTAAAATTTAGAGCAGAAGGATATTCAAATAAATCTCAGATAGAAATTAAGGAATTAGAGAAGAAGTTTAAGTTCTTTAGCATTATTTCTAGTATATCTTTCATTGTACTATTAGCATCAATTGTATTATATAAAGAAGCTTTACTGGTGATTGCAGTCGTAGCAGCAGTAGCTTTTTTATTAGCATATAAAACTATATCATTAAAAATTGAAATAGGAAGTGGAAGCAAATCTTCAATAAATATAGAAGATTTAGAGGAAGAAATAAGGAATATAGAAAAAGAAATATTTAAACATACTAAATTAGTTGAAGCCAAATCTTATGAGGATTTTATAAGAAAATTAAAGCTTTTTGATGATTTTAATAGTTATGTAGATAAACAGAATATGAAAATATCAGAAAAAGAAGCACAAATAAAGTTTTTAAATATTGATGTAGTTAAAGAAACTTATAGGGTTAATGAAGAATGTATAAATAGGATTTTAAATTTAGCTAATAGTGAAGAAATTAATAATGTTTTATTAATGCTTTCAAGGTATGAAGAAATTAATAATGAAGTTTTAGCTTTAAAAATAGATATTGAAAAGGAAGAAAAATCTATAGAAAAGTTAAATAATGAATTAAAAATTAGAGAAAGGAGGATAAGAGAAAAATTAGAATTTATAGGTCTACAGGATATTGATCTTTATGAATTAGAAGAAAAATTATTTGAGATTAAGGAAAAAATTAAGCAAAAAGATGAAATTCTAAAGACTTTAGAAAATATAGAAGGAGCATATAAGGCTTTAACTAAGGATAAAGATATAGAAGCTATAAAGGAAGAATTAAAAGATATAATTAATGAAAATATTAATTATAGTTATTCCTCAGAAGAAGAAATAGATAATCAAGTTTCTTTAAAGTCTCATGAATTAATAGAAGTTGAAAAAGAAATTAAAGATGTAGAAAATCATTTAAATAATAGATTTATAGGTAAGAGAACTATTCCTCAAATAGAAGAGGAGATTGAATTTGTTAAAGAAAAAATAAGTAAACTTGAACTTCTTCTAAAGGCAACAGAAATTGCTATAGATAATATGAATGAGGCTATTAGAGAAGTTAGAGGAAACTTTGGGAATATATTAAATTCAACTGTAATATATTATTTTAAAGATTTAACTAATAAGGAATATGATGATGTCATGGTGTCTGATTCTTATGATATGAAGGTAAGGAAAGGAAAAGAGATTCTTCCTGGAGCTATATTAAGTAATGGAGCAAATGATCAATTGTATTTATCTTTAAGGTTAGCTTTTATAAATATGATTTATAGGGGGATGGAGTTTCCAGTTATATTAGATGATGCATTTGTTCAATATGATGATGTTAGAACAGAGAAAGCCTTGGAATTATTAATAAGAAGTGATTTTAGGCAACTGCTTATTTTTACATGCCAATTAAGAGAAAAAAATATGTTTAATAATAAAAATATAGATTTTAATTATATAAATTTGTAATAATGTTAATAATAGTATTGACAAGATAAATTACAAACTATAAAATAATACCTATGAATAATGCAAATCATTTGCAAAAACGAGGTGTAATAATGAAGAAAAAATTAATAAGTCTTGGACTTATATTAGGTATATTAGTATCTTTTTCAGGTTGTGTAAGCAAGGATTCAGAAGAGGAGAAAGGAGAAAAACTAAGAGTAGGCGTTACTATTAGTCCATTAAAGGATTTTGCAGAAGCTATAGGTGGAGATAAAGTAGATGTATTTTCAATAATACCTGATGGTAGTGATGCTCATAGTTTTGATCCAAAGCCAAAGGATTTAAATAATTTAATAAGTTCAGATATATTTGTTTATAATGGACTTGGGATGGAAGAATGGATAGATTCTGTTTTAGGAACTGTTGAAGGAAAAGATGTAAAGGTCGTAGAAGCAAGTCAAGGCATAGATGCAATTAGCGTGTCAGAAGAAGAACTTGATGACCATGATCATGAAGAAGATGACCATGATAACGAAGAAGATGACCATGATCACAATCATGGAGGAAAAGATCCACATACTTGGTTAAGCTTAACTGATGCTATTATAGAAGCAGAAAACATAAAAAATGCTTTGGTTGAAGTAGATCCAGATAATAAGGATTATTATGAAGCAAATTTTGAAGAATTAAAGAATGATTTTAATACTTTATACGACGAATATGCAAATAAGTTTAAAAATCTAACTAATAAGGATTTTGTTACTGGACATGCTGCCTTTGGATACCTATGCAGAGATTTTGGACTAACTCAAAAAAGTATAGCTGATGTTTTCGGTGAGGGAGAATTAACACCTAAAAATTTAGAAGCATTAATAAACTATTGTAAAGAAAATGGAGTAAAAACAGTATTTAGTGAATCTACTGCAAGTGAAAAGGAAGCAGAGACTTTAGCTAAGGAAGTTGGAGCACAAGTAGTAAAAATTTATAGTCTTGAAACTAAGGAAGATAATATGAGTTATTTAGATGGAATGAAGTATAACTTAGAAACTATCTATAATGAGTTAAGTAAATAAAATAATAAATAATTTTTGTAAGTTAAGAATGAAAAATTTATATAGAAGTTTTCAATATAATGAGACTTTAACAATAAATTTTCATTCTTAATTTTTTTTAGCAATAAATAGTATATTTCTTTATTGGTTTTAATGGTAAAATAACTAAGTAAGGTGGTGTGTATATGAATAGGTCATTAAAGTTTTATGAAGATGAAATTTCTAAAAATGAAGATAGAATAAAAGACTTAAATAAAATTATTAATATAATTTCAGTTATAAGATTAGGAATAGTTTTAGCAGTTATAGCTACGGGATATTATTTCTTTAAAACAGAAAATATACTTTTATTAATTTTATCTATAGTAATAGGTTTAGCTTTTTTTCTTATTATTGCTATTTTTCATAATAAAAAGATAAGAGATAAAAAAGAATCACAATTAATTATTTCAATTAACAAAAGAGGAATAGATAGAATTAATGGGAATTTTAAAAATGTAGAAGATAAGGGAGAAGAGTTTTTAGATGAAAAACATCCATTTACAAGTGACTTAGACATATTTGGTAGAAATTCCTTATTTCAAATGATAAATTCCACTAAAACTAAATTTGGTAGAGAAAAGTTAAGTGAGATACTTTCCTTAAAAGATATACCTAGTAAAGATGAAATAGTAAAGAAGCAAGAAGCTATTAAGGAATTAGGAGAAAAAGTTAAGTGGAGACAAGAACTAGAAGTAAAGTCAACACTTAAGAAAAGCGGTTTAAAGGATATAGATAAATTATTAGAGTGGGCAAATTCTAAGGGAGAAATTAAACCTATATTTAAAATTGTTCCATATTTATTTATAGCTCTTACTATTATATCAATAGTATTAGTTACTCTTAGAATTTTACCTATAACATATTTAATATTAGTATTTATGATTAATTACGTAGTAGTTAAAGTTCTTACTAAAGATTTATCAGAAGTAATTTCACTATTTGATAGTCATAAAAAAGATATAGAGGCATATACAAATTTACTAAACTTAATGAATGAAGAAGAATTCAAGTCAGAATTATTAAAAGATTTAAAAGCAAAGCTTGTAGATGGTAATAAAAGTGCTATTAAAGAAATGCAAGCTTTGAAGTCATTAGTAGATTGGTTAGGAGATAGTACTGGAAATGCATACTATTTACTTTTAAATGTAACTATATTGTCAGATACTTTTATTTTAAGAAATCTAGAAGAATGGAGAAACTTAAATGGGAGTAAATTAAAAGGATGGCTTGAGGTTATGGGAGAAATTGAAGCCTTAGCTAGTATTTCTAATTTAGCATTTGATTTTGATAGTTGGTGCTATCCAGAAATATATAATGATGATAAGGTAGAGGGAATAGAAGTTGCCCATCCTATGCTTGGAATAAAGGCAGTTTCCAATAGTTTTGAATTAAATAAAAAAGAAGGAATTATAAGAAAGGTAGCTTTAATTACAGGATCAAATATGTCAGGTAAGAGCACTTTTTTAAGAACAATAGGTATAAATTTACTATTAAGTTATATTGGGGCTCCAGTTTGTGCTAAAAGCTTTAGTTGTAGTATTTTTAGTATTTATACATGTATGAGAACTAAAGATAATTTAGAAGAAAGTATTTCATCTTTCTATGCGGAGATTTTGAGAATAAAAATATTAATTGAAGCTGCTAAAAAAGGAGAAAAGGTATTTTTCTTATTAGATGAGATATTTAAAGGAACTAATTCAAGAGATAGACATGAAGGTGCTAAGGTTCTTATAAATCAGCTTGTTAAGAATGGATCTATGGGATTAGTTTCAACCCATGATTTAGAGCTTTGTGATTTAGAACAAAGTAGACATTGGATTAAAAACTACAATTTCCAAGAATACTATGAGGATGGTAAGATTAAGTTTGATTATAAACTTAGAGAAGGAAAGAGTAAAACACAAAATGCAGTTCATTTAATGAAGCTTGCAGGAATAAACTTTGATGAAAACTCCTAGGGGAGTTTTTTTCTTTTTGACTATTATTTACAACAATAGTAGTGAAAAGTTTCATAAAAAATGGCATAATATATTTAAGAGAATAAAGTAGTGAGAGGTATGAAATGTCATTTATAATAATTGATTTAGAGTTTAATAATTTAGAAGGCATACATAAATATTATCCTAATATACTTAAGGATTATCCAAACCTTGAAAGTATTGATTTAGATAATGAAATAATAGAAATAGGTGCTATAAAATTAGATAATTACATGAAGCCATTAAAAGAATTTAAAACGTATATTAAGCCATCAGTTATTCCAGTTTTAAATCCTAAAATATCAGAAATAACAAATATTACAGAACAGGATTTAGGAAATGGATTACCATTTCCAGAAGGTATGGATGAGTTATCAAAGATTATTGATGATGGTGATATAATATGTTCTTGGGCAAAGGACGATATTATTGAGATAATAAGTAATGCAATATATCATAAATATGAAAATTTAAGCTGGTTAAAAAATTATTTAGATTTACAAGAATATTCTACTAAGATTCTAGGTAAGAAAAAATCTCTAAGTTTAAAAAATGCATTAGAAGAATTAAAGATAAAAGTTGACAATAGTAAGTTACATGATGCATTAAATGATGCAGTTTATACAGCAGAAGTATTTAGGAGAATATATAATTCTAGAGTATTAAAGAATTATATTATTAAGGATATATATAATATGCCAGCAGTAGAAGTTAAGAATTTAAGCGAATATAAATTGGATAAGGAAAAAATAAGTTGTAAATGTCCAAAATGCAATATAAAAATAGATTTAGAATACGGTTTTATTCCAATGAAATGGAGATTTTTATCTCTTGGTAAATGCCCAAAATGTGATAACAAAGTAATAAATGAAGTTATAGTTAAGAAAACTTTCAGTGGAGAAGAAGTATATAATGAAGTTTCAACCATAATAGACGAAATAGAATATATGAATTATAGTTATAAAATCAAAAAAATGGATAATAAATTAATTAAGTATTAAAATTATTATATTCTAAAACAATTACATTCTAGATATGATAAAATATAGATGTGACTTGATTTATAATTGAAGTATGGGGGAAAGAGACATTATGAATATAGCATTTTTTTTAACACCTAAAAATGAGGTGATATATGAATATCTAGATTCTACTATGAGACAAGTTATTGAGAAAATGGAGCATCATGGATATACAGCTATTCCATTAATAGATAAAGACGGTAAATATGTTGGAACTTTAACTGAAGGAGATTTACTTTGGAAGCTTAAAAACACTCCTGATTTAAACTTTAGAAATACTGAAAATGTAAGAGTAAATGATATATCAAGAAAAAGAAAGCATAAAAGTGTTTCAATAAGTGCTGACGTTGAAAGTTTAATATCTTTAGCTACTAGTCAAAATTTTGTACCGGTTGTAGATGATGAAGGAATTTTTATTGGAATAATTAAGAGAAGTGATATAATTAATTATTGTTATAGTGAAATGAAAAAGAAAGAAATAGTATAAAATATAAGATAAAAGGAGGATTATTATGTTAGTAGTTATTTCTCCTGCAAAAACATTAGATTTTGAAGAAAAAGATAGTAACTTACCTATGAGTGAACCTAGATTCTTAGATAAGTCGCAGGAAATAATAGATGAAATTGTTAATTACGATAGTTATTCTTTAGAGAAGCTTATGAAAATAAGTACAAAATTAGCTACATTAAACAGAGATAGATTTCAAAAATGGACTAAAAGTCTAGATACTTCAAAGCAAGCAATTCTTGCTTTTAGAGGTGATGTTTATAGGGGGATGGATGTAGGAAGCTTATCACATTCAGAACTTTTCTATGCTAACGAGCATTTAAGAATATTATCAGGATTATATGGAGTTTTAAGACCTTTTGATGGAATTAATGAATACAGACTTGAAATGGGAACTAAGTTAAAAGTAAATGGATTAAAAGATCTTTATGAATTTTGGGATACTACATTAGAAGAAAGCTTAATAGAAGAATTAAAGTCTCATAAAAATAAGACCATAATTAATTTAGCATCATATGAATATTTTAAATCTATAGAAGGTTTAATAAAAAGTAATAAGGTAAATGTAGTAACTCCTATATTTAAAGAGTTAAGAGGCGAAGAATACAAGATTATAACCTTCAATGCTAAAAAGGCTAGAGGGGTTATGACTAGATATATAATACAAAATGAAATTGAAGATATTGAAGATATTAAGAAGCTAGATATAGATGGATACTTATTTAATGAAGATATGTCTACAGAAAAGGAATTAGTATTTATAAAGGAATAATAAAATGGTTGCCTTTTGGGGCAACCATTTTATTATTATTTATGAATTATCTAGTATATATTTTCTATTGTGTGAAGCACATTATGCTTGCTCATAAGTTTCAACTATAAGATTGAATTCTTCCTCGTCTGTAATTTCACCAAAATCATCAGATGAAATTCCAGGATAATAGTATAGAAGAAGCTTATCATTACTATCTAGTAAATTTTCAAGAGCTATATAAAGCTTATCTTCAACACAGTTTTCAAGTGTTGCAAGCACTTTATATCTGCTAGATTTTCCAGTATTATTATTAGTTAAATCTAAAATAAAGTTTTTGTGAAAACGAACATTTAACTTAGATTTATCACAAGATTTTATATATGAATTAACTTTACATCCGCTGCAACTTTTAAAATCACATTCTTTTATGCAATTAAGACAAGAACATTTGGAACAATTTTCGAATTGAATAAAATCCTCTGAATTATCACTTTTATATTGTTCTAACTTTAATATGCTATCATCTTTTTTAAAAAAATTAAATTTTTTATTTTTACTAGAATACTCAGCATCATTAAGCATTTCTATATATTTTTTTAATATAGGAAGTTTCGAATAATACTTTCTTCTTTTTAATATATTTGAATCAAGAAAGGGAGAAACCTCACTTATTGCATAAGTAATTTCAGTATAAGTCTTTCCAATAGTGTCCCTTTCAGTATTTATAAAATCTATAGTATTAGACATTTAATCACCTAATTATTATTATTATTATTTTTATACTTTTCAAGCTCTAAGTCTAAATCAACAGTATCTAAAGCTTCAAATTCACTTTCAAATGTATTTACATCTCTAAGTTCGTTTAAACCATGAGCTAAAGCTTCGTGTTTTTGAATTTTTCTTTCTATACTATCTATTTCAATAGAATTTGATTTAGTTTGAACATTTGCAAGAACTTCGTTCACTTTTTGACTAGCTTTAGCATTACTGTATCTAGCAGCAGCTTCATCTCTATAGCTTCTAGTTTTATTTATTTCCGCTTCTAAAGCAGCAAGGTTTTTCTTAATTGTATCGGCTTGATGTCTTGCATTTTCATAACTAGTCTTTAAGCTTTCTAACTTCTTCTCAGACTCTATTTTTCTTGCTAAAGCTCTTTTAGCTAGGTCTTCATTATTTTTAGATAAAGCTAATTTTACCTTATCTTCAAAATCCTTAACTTCTACTTCACAAGCATCCATTTGCTTTTTTATTTCGTGAGCATTCCCGATTATTTGAGCAGAGTTTAATTTTGCAGAATTTAATTGCTTTTCCATATCTCTAATTTTTTGATCTAATAATTCTATTGGATTTTCCATTTCATCTAAAGTTGAATTAACTTTTGATTTTAACATGTTTGACATTCTTGTAAATATACCCATATAAGTATCCTCCTAAATTAATATTTTCTATTTTTCAAATAAATTTTTATTATAGCCATTATAATTACAAATACTATTGCCATTATTAATATGGAGCCAAAGGATATACCTCCACCCCCCATACTAAAGCCAAAGCTTCGCATAGATGATAATCCATATAAGATATCTCCTAATGAGAATCCACCACTATTGTCATAATTGTCATAGCTATTTGGTTCATTGTTGTAATCTTTATCTTGAGTTGTATTATTTTTATCTGTAGTGCTATAAGAACCAGAAGAAAATCCCTTTGATGTTCCAGATTTACCTTTATCTACATCACTACTATATGATCCACTTTTAAAACTTCCAGAATT
Organism: Clostridium nigeriense; assembly: GCF_050585265.1. GTDB lineage: Bacteria > Bacillota > Clostridia > Clostridiales > Clostridiaceae > Clostridium > Clostridium nigeriense_B. The sequence goes on from NZ_JBNOOE010000002.1 coordinate 106,478, forward strand.
ACTACTAGAGTTACTAGAGTTACTTTGACTCTTTGAGCTATTGGAACTACTAGAGCTATTTGAAGAACTAGAGCTGCCACTGCTATAGGATCCGCTTTTAAAACTACTAGAAGACTTATAAACATTTGATTTTCCACCACTTGATTTAAAGCTACTAGAGCTTTTAGAACTACTAGAACTCTTGAATCCGCTAGAACTTTTAAAACCACTTGATGTTTTAGTTTTAGCTGATACTATAGTTTCACCATGAGTAATTGTATCAAAAATAGGAACTGTATCTATAAGAAAACTAGAAGTTAAAAAAATAAAGGTTAAAAATACACTAAATATTATTTTTTTACTGTTATTTCTTTTTATAAGGTTCACCTCCAAGAAAAGATTATAAATTTATTTTATATAAAAAATATAAAATATTCAAAATTCATTTATGGTTAAAAGTTAGTAAAAAAATTAAAAATTACATAAGTAACTAATAATTACTATACATATCGTAATATATCTCTTATTTACTTATTATAATTACATTATAATAAGGTATTATATAACTCATATCTTGTATCTATTTAATATAATAATTATAACACAATTAATTTTACTAATAATTAATATAAAGTTAATATTATAAAAACTTGTAATCAATATCACATTCAACTAAAATTAAAGTAGAGCACAACATATTTTAAGGAGTGAAATACATGACAAATCAGAATTTTGAAGGAACTATGGGAGACTTATTAAAGGACTTTGATGTTAAGAGAATAAGAACTGGAGATATATTAGACGGAGAAGTTATTGATGTTAATGATAAAGAAGTTATGGTTAATATTAATTATGCCTTTGATGGACTTATTGAAAAAGAAGAACTAACAAATATGGATAAAGACCCTAGAGAAGTTGTTAATATAGGAGATAAAATTAAGGTTTATGTTTTATCGCCAAATGACGGAGAAGGATATGTTCAATTATCAAGAGTAAAAGCTTTAGAGGTTACTGAAAAAGAAGATATTAAAAAGGCTTTTAATAATGAAGAAGTTATTACGGTTTATATAAAGGAAGAAGTTAAAGGTGGATTAGTTGCTTACTATGGAAATATTAGAGTATTTATACCAGCTTCTTTATCTTCAAGAGAAAGAATTAATTTATCTGATTTAATTGGAAAAGAATTAGAAGTTAAAATAATTGAATTAGATTTTAAATCAAGAAAAATAGTAGCTTCAAGAAGAGTAATTGAAGATGAAATATTTGAAAATAATAAAAAAGAATCATGGAAATCAATTAAGTCTGGTGAAAAGAGATCAGGTATTGTTAAAAAGATTATTAGAGCTGGTGCACTAGTTGATATTGGGGGAGTAACTGGATTAATTCACTTAAATGACTTAGCTTGGGGAAGAGTTCATAGAGCTGAAGATGTAGTTAAAGAAGGGGATAAGGTTGAAGTATTCGTTGGAGAAGTAGATACTAAAAATGAAAGAGTATCTTTAATCTTAAAAGATATTAATGAAGATCCTTGGACTAAATATGGAGATGCCTTAAAGCTTGGGGGAGTTTTAGATGGAAAGGTAGTTAACTTCTTAAAGTTTGGTGCCTTTGTAGAATTATTCCCTGGAGTTGAAGGGTTAGTTCATATAAATGAAATCTCAGAAGAGAACATAGCAAAGCCATCAGATGTATTAACTTTAGGACAAAATGTAAAAGTTAAGGTATTAGATGTTGATAAGACTAATAAGAAAATATCATTAACTATAAAAGATGCTGAAGAGAAATCTAAAGAATATTTACAATACAATGATACAGATGAAGGAGTATCATTAGGAGACTTATTTAAAGGATTATTCTAAGAAAAAAATCAGTAATGAAAAAATTTAAATATAGAATTATTTAAGGAACTCACTTTATGCTGAGTTCCTTATATTTTTATTATTACAAATATATTTTATGAATATAGAAATTTTTAAATTAAAGTTGATATTAATGATAAAATATAGTATTATATAACTCATAATGAAGTTTGATATATTATTTATGAGGGGGATTATTATGAGGGGGAGTAATAGACCTAGGAGATTTTTTAAATTTATTACTTCTATAATTTGTTTAATTGTAGTAGCATACTCATTACAAATGTTTAGCTTATTTAGAAAGACATCTAGTGATTTATTTGATATAGAAAATCAAAGTTTAGAGGAAATTTTAGATGAAGCAAAAGAGATTAAAATACAGAGAAAAATTTTTTCCTTTAGAAAGCATTACTATGTAAGCGTGGATAATGTAGTGGTTGGAGAAGTAAGAGGAAGATTTTTCACTCCTTTTGGAGATAAACTTGAATTATTAGATTCAAAAGGAAATGTAATAAAAAGTGAGTATCAAATAAAAAGATTAGGACCTACTTATGGAAATTTATTTAATATTTCTTTAGATAGGCTGGCTGAAGTTAGTGATTCTAATGGTAATGTTACTGGATATATTGGAGAAGAAAAACTAAGTGATTTTTGGAAATTAAATCGTAGGCAGTACTTTTATGATGAAACAGGAAGAAAGATAGGTAGTGGGAAACAAAAATTTTTTATGTTTTGTAAGGATTATACTATAACTAACTCCAAAGGAGATAAAGTTTATGATATAGATGGTAATATATTCAGTTTAACTTCAAAATTCAATATAACTAAAGTTAATAATGAAAATATAGATGAAGAAGATGTTATTTTTTATACTATTATTGAGAATTCAATACTGGATAATAAAAGTAAAGAATCATCATCTAATAATTCAAAAAATAAATAATTTATATTTCAGAGTAAACAAACTTTGAAATCTTTTAAAGGCTCTTTGTAATAGTTTTATTATAAAGAGTCTTTTTATAATAGTTACTTTTTCAAATCTTTATACAATCTTAATGTCATCATAATTAATCCTAACACCATCTTAATATTAATCCTAATATAATTTAAGGCATAAGGGGGGACAAAGATGTCAGTAATTATTATTCTTATAGGTTTAGTAGCTTTATCATTATTTGTTTATTTAACTTATATTTTGTTAAGAGGTGAAAAGGAATGATTAACTCAATAATACAGTATTCACTATATTTAGGGATATTAATTATATTAGCTATTCCATTAGGAAATTATATTGGAAAAGTAATGAATGGTGAGAAAACATTTTTAAGTAGGATATTAAATCCTGTAGAAAGTTTTATATATAAAACAATTAATATCGATAAGAATGAAGAGATGGATTGGAAAAAATATGCGAAATCTGTATTAGCTTTTAGCTTAATAGGATTTATAATTTTATTTTTATTGCAAATACTTCAAGGAATTCTTCCTTTAAATCCAGAAGGTGTTAATGGAATGAGCTTAGATTTAAGTTTTAATACAGCATCTAGTTTTGTAAGTAATACCAATTGGCAAGCTTATTCAGGAGAAAGTCAATTAAGTTATCTTACTCAAATGATTGGATTAACTGTTCAAAACTTTGTATCTGCAGCAACAGGCATAGCAGTTTTATTTGCACTTATAAGAGGGTTTACTAGAGTAAAAGAAAAGACTATAGGTAATTTTTGGGTGGACGCAACCAGAAGTATAGTTCATATTTTAATGCCTTTATCAATAGTGGTTTCATTATTAATAGTTTCTCAGGGAGTCGTGCAAAATTTTTCATCATATAAAGAAGTAGATTTATTACAACCTATAACTCTTGAAGATGGAACAGTAATAACCAAACAAGTTATACCACAGGGGCCAGCAGCTAGCCAAATTGCAATTAAACAATTAGGAACTAATGGAGGGGGATTTTTTGGTGTAAACTCAGCTCATCCTTTTGAAAATCCAACACCTTTTAGTAATTTAGTAGAAATGATATCTATTTTATTAATACCAGCAGCGTTATGTTTTACTTTTGGAAGAAATATAAAGGATAAAAGACAAGGAAGAGCAATATTTATTTCTATGTTTTTAATGCTGATTATAGCACTTGGAGTGATAGCAGTAAATGAATCAAAAGGAACACCACAGCTTGCTCAAAATGGAGCTGTAAATATATCATCAATAAATCAAGCTGGTGGTAATATGGAAGGGAAGGAAGCTAGATTTGGTATAGCCTCTTCATCAACTTGGGCAGCCTTTACAACTGCAGCTTCTAATGGATCAGTTAATTCTATGCATGATAGCTATACACCTCTAGGGGGAATGGTAACTATGTTATTAATGCAATTAGGAGAAGTCATATTTGGGGGAGTTGGATGTGGACTGTATGGAATGTTAGCCTTTGCAATAATAGCAGTTTTTATAGCAGGACTTATGGTTGGAAGAACTCCAGAATATTTAGGAAAGAAAATAGAGCCTTTTGAAATGAAAATGGCTATGTTAGTTTGTCTTGCAACACCAATAGCTACATTAATAGGTAGTGGAATTGCTTCGTTAGTACCAAGTGTAGCTAATAGCCTTACTAATAGTGGAGCTCATGGTTTTTCAGAAATGTTGTATGCATATTCATCAGCAGGTGGAAATAATGGTTCATCCTTTGCAGGATTTCAAGCAAATACAGTTTTTATAAATATTAGTTTAGGTTTAATGATGTTATTTGTAAGATTTGTACCTATGTTAGGAACTCTTGCTATTACAGGATCTTTAGTTCAAAAGAAAAAAGTAGCAGTTGGGGTAGGAACATTACCAACCCATAATGCTTTATTTATAGGGTTATTAATATTTATTGTTCTTTTAGTAGGTGCTTTAAGCTTTTTCCCAGCACTTGCATTAGGACCAATAGCAGAATTTTTTCAGTCAATAGGATAGAAGGAGGAAGTTAAATGAGAGAGAATAAAGGTTTTTTATCTGATAAAAAAATATTAAAAAGAGCCATTAAAGATTCATTTATAAAATTAAATCCAAAAACACAAAAAGAAAATCCAGTAATGTTTATAGTATATATAGCTTCTATCTTAACAACAATTTTATATCTTTTAGCTTTATTAGGAATTAAAGATAATTCACCAAATTTTATTTTAGAAATAGCAGTGTTACTTTGGTTTACAGTTATATTTGCAAATTTTGCAGAAGCTATTGCTGAAGGAAGAGGAAAAGCTCAGGCTGATGCATTACGTTCAGCTAAAAAAGATGTATTAGCAAATAAGATTCCATCTATAGGAGAAAGAGAAAATATAAAAAAAATAAATTCAACTGAACTTAAAAAAGGAGATATTATTATTGTCTTTTCAGGAGAACAAATTCCAGCTGATGGAGATGTTATAGATGGAGCAGCTTCTGTAGATGAAAGTGCAATTACAGGAGAATCAGCTCCAGTTATTCGTGAAAGCGGTGGTGATAGAAGTGCAGTTACAGGCGGAACTACAGTAATATCAGATTGGTTAATTATTAAAGTAAGCAACGATCCTGGTGAAAGTTTTATGGATAAAATGATAGCTATGGTAGAGGGGGCAGCTAGAAAGAAAACACCAAATGAAAAAGCCTTAGAAATACTTTTAGTTTCTCTGACAATAATATTTCTTATAGTAACAGTTTCCTTATACACTTATTCTGAATTTATTTCCAGTGAGGCAGGTAAGATAAATAGCACATCTATAACTTCATTAATAGCTTTATTAGTTTGCTTAGCTCCAACAACCATAGGAGCGTTATTATCTGCCATTGGAATTGCAGGAATGAGTAGGTTAAATCAAGCAAATGTACTTTCTATGAGTGGTAGAGCTATTGAGGCTGCTGGTGATGTAGATATATTAATGTTAGATAAGACAGGAACTATAACACTTGGAAATAGACAAGCTACTGAATTTATACCTGTAGATGGAGTCGATATAAAAGAATTAGCAGATGCAGCACAATTATCTTCTATTGCAGATGAAACTCCAGAGGGAAGAAGTATAGTAATTTTAGCAAAAAATCAATTTGGAATTAGGGCAAGAGATATGAGTACTTTAAATGCTAAATTTATTGAATTTACTGCTAAAACTAGAATGAGCGGAGTAGATTTTAACGGTAATGGAATAAGAAAGGGAGCTTCAGATGCAGTCAAAAACTATATTTTAGAAAATGGAGGGTATTTCTCTAAAGAATGTGAAGAAAAAGTTAAGGAAATTGCAACAATTGGGGGAACTCCATTAGTGGTTGCTAAAAATAATAAGGTATTAGGGATAATACATTTAAAGGATATAGTTAAAAAGGGTGTAAAAGAAAAATTTGCAGATCTTAGAAAAATGGGAATTAAAACAATAATGATTACAGGTGATAATCCGTTGACTGCAGCAGCAATAGCAGCAGAGGCTGGAGTTGATGACTTCTTAGCAGAGGCAACTCCAGAAGGAAAACTAAATATGATAAGAGATTTTCAAAAGAAAGGTCACTTAGTTGCAATGACTGGAGATGGTACGAATGATGCACCAGCCTTAGCACAAGCAGATGTTGCTGTTGCCATGAATACAGGAACACAAGCAGCAAAAGAAGCTGGTAATATGGTAGATTTAGATTCATCACCTACTAAACTTATTGAAATAGTTAGAATAGGAAAACAGCTTTTAATGACAAGAGGCGCATTAACTACATTTAGTATTGCGAATGATATAGCAAAATATTTTGCAATAATACCACCTTTATTTATTGGACTTTATCCAGAATTACAAAAGTTAAATGTAATGGGGTTAAATAGTCCTGAAAGTGCAATATTATCAGCAGTTATTTATAATGCGTTAATTATAATAGCACTTATACCACTAGCATTAAAGGGTGTAAAATACAGAGAAGTCCCAGCTAATAAATTATTATCAAGAAATTTATTAGTATATGGATTAGGAGGAATAATAGCTCCATTTATAGCAATTAAACTTATAGATATTATAATAACTGCAATTGGTTTAGTGTAGGAGGAATAGTCATGAAAATAATTGGAAAGGCATTTAAGTTTATACTAGTTTTTACTTTAATTTGTGGTTTAATATATCCAATTTTTATAACAGGAATTTCACAAATTTTATTTAAGAATAAGGCAAATGGTAGTATTATAGAAATAGATGGTAAAGCCTATGGAAGTATTTTACTAGCACAAGAGTTTAGTGGAAATGAATATATGTGGGGACGTGTTATGAATATAGATACTACTACTTACAAAAATGAAGATGGAGAAATTCTAATGTATTCAACACCATCAAACTTAAGTCCAGCAAGTGATGAGTATGAAAAGATAATGGAGAAAAGAGTTAATAAAATTAAAGAGTCAAACCCTGATAAAAAAGATGATGCTATTCCAGTAGATTTAGTTACAGTTTCAGGAAGTGGACTTGATCCACATATTTCATTAGAAGCAGCAGAATATCAAGTAGATAGAATAGCAAAAAGTCGTAATATAAGCAATGAAGAAGTTGAGAATATTATTGATAAATATACTAAAGGAAGAGCTTTTGGTATATTTGGAGAAGAAACTGTTAATGTTTTAGAAGTTAATTTAGCTTTAGATGGGATATTAAAATAATGAGGTGCTAAGTTTATGGAAAATCGTCCTAATCCTGATGATTTATTAAGAAAGATAAATGAAAATGAAGAAAAAAACAAAAAAGGAAAACTGAAAATATTCTTTGGTTATGCTGCTGGTGTAGGGAAGACTTATGCAATGTTAGATGCTGCTCATTCAGCTAAAAAAGCAGGCATTGATGTTGTGGTTGGATATATAGAACCTCATGCAAGACCAGAAACATTAGCTCTTTTAAATGGATTAGAGGTTTTACGAAATTTAGAAGTTGAATATAAAGGAATAGTTTTAAAGGAATTTGATTTAGATGGAGCTTTAAAAAGAAAACCAGAATTAATATTAGTAGATGAGCTTGCACATACAAATGCTCATGGACTAAGGCATAAAAAACGATATAGTGATATAGAAGAACTTTTAAATGCAGGTATTGATGTTTACACAACAGTAAATGTACAGCATATAGAAAGCCTTAATGATATAGTTGCATCAATTACTCATGTAGTGGTAAATGAAAGAGTTCCAGATAGAATTTTTAATGATGCATCTCAAGTTGAACTTATAGATATTGAACCTTCTGATTTAATGAAAAGATTAAATTTAGGAAAGATATATAAAAATGAACAAGCTAAAAAAGCATTAGATAACTTCTTTATTAGAGAAAATCTAGTAGCTTTACGTGAAATAGCATTAAGAGAAACTGCAGATAGAGTTAATAAGGAAGTGAATATTAACAAGATTTATAGTAAAAATATATATCACACTAATGAGCATATATTAGTATGCTTAAGTTCAGCTCCATCTAATGCCAGAGTTATAAGAGCTGCTGCCAGAATGGCAGATGCATTTAGTGCAAAGTTTACAGCTTTATTTGTAGAAACAAAATCATCTAAAGATTTAGGAGAAAAGAACATTCAAAGTTTAAGAAAAAACTTGAAGCTAGCAGAGGAATTAGGAGCTAATATAGAAACTGTATATGGAGATGATGTACCTTATCAGGTATCTGAATATTCCAAGTTAAGTGGTGTGTCTAAGATTATAATTGGTAGAACAAAAAGAAGAAAAAAGTTTTTATTATCTAAGCTTAGCTATGTAGATAGAATTATGGAATTAACGCCAGATATAGATATATATGTTATACCAGATAATGAAAATACTATAGATAGAAGAAAATATGAAATGAAATTCATGAATATATCAGTTTCAGATACTATAAAAACCTTAAGTATATTACTTGGAGCTGTAATAATTGGTTTAATATTATATAACTTAGGATTTAGTGAATCCAATATAATTACAGTATTTATACTAGGCGTATTATTAATATCAAATAAGACTAGTGGATATATTTATGGTGGCTTTGCTTCCTTGGCTAGTGTAGTACTATTTAATTTATTATATACAGATCCAAGGTTTTCACTTAATTTCTATAATCCAGGGTATTTAGTTACCTTTGTAATAATGATGACTTCCGCATTAGTTACAAGTACATTGACTAATAAAGTTAAATATCAAGCAAATGTATCAGCAGTAATTGCAAACAGAACTAATATATTACTAGAAGCAAGTAGAGATTTAGAAAGAAGCGATAATTTATCAGATATTATATTAACAGCTCAACGACAATTGTATAAATTTTTAAAGAAACCAATTATAATTTATCAAGTTGAAAACGAGGATATAAAAAGTATTTATAATTATAAGTATGATGATGGTAGTGAGATAGATAGAGAATATGCAAGTGAAGATGAAAAGGGAGTAGTCCTTTGGACTATAAAAAACAAAAAAAGAGCAGGAGCAAATACAGATACAATTCCAGGAGCAAAGGCAATGTATATTCCTCTTTTGGGACAAGAAAATGTTATGGCTGTAATTGGAATAGTAATGGGAGAAAATGAAGTAATAGATAGTAGTGAAAAATCATTATTAGAGGCTATGATAAGTCAGATATCTTTTGCGATAGAAAAGTATAATTTAAATGAATCTAAGAAAAATGCTTTAATGCAAGCTGAAAATGAAAGATTTAGAGCCAACTTATTAAGAGCTGTGTCTCATGATTTAAGAACACCACTTACTAGTATATCTGGAAGTGCTAGTTCAATATTAAATAATAATTTTGATGAAGAAACAAAAAGAAAATTGACATTAGACATTTATGATGATTCTATTTGGTTAATAAATCTAGTTGAAAATTTATTATCAGTATCTAGATTAGATAATGGAAATGTAAAATTAAATACAGAGCCTCAGTTAGTTGAAGAGATAATAAATGAAGCTCTTCAACATGTTAATCGTAAGATTTCTGACTATGATGTTAAGATTAATATTAAAGATGATTTATTATTAGTAGATGTAGATGTAAGATTAATAGTACAAGTTATGATAAATATAATAGATAATGCTATTAAATATACTGAAATAGGAACGGAAATAAGAATAGATGTTTTTACAAAAGGTAAAAAGGTTATAGTAGAAGTTATAGATAATGGTATAGGTATTAGTAAGCAGAATCAGGAGTGTATATTTGATATGTTCTTTACCATTAAAGGAAATAAAGTTGATAGTAGAAGAGGATTAGGTTTAGGACTTGCCTTATGTAAGTCAATAATAAATGCTCATGGTGGGGAAATTTATGTTAGAAATAATTATCCTCATGGAACAGTAATAGGATTTACACTATCAAAGGTGGAGGTTAATAATGAAAGAATCAATTTTGGTAATTGAAGATGATAAAGCAATAAGAAATTTTATGCATGCAACTCTAGAAGTTCATTCTTACAACTGTTTTGTAGCAGAAAACGGAAATCAGGGAATAATTCTTGCTACATCACATAAACCGGATATTATTATATTAGACTTAGGTCTTCCAGATATAGATGGAGTTAATATAATAAAAAAAATTAGAACATGGTCTAATTGTCCAATAATAGTTGTTAGTGCTAGAAGTGAAGATAAAGATAAAATTGAAGCCTTAGATTCTGGAGCTGATGATTATTTAACTAAGCCTTTTAGTGTAGATGAATTACTAGCAAGAATAAGGGTTGCTATTCGTAAAATGAATTATGATAATACAAAAAAAGAAGAAAGTAGTGAATTTATAAATGGAGATTTAAGAATAGACTACGCATCAGGATGTGTATTTATTGAAAATGGAGAAACTCACTTAACTCCAATAGAATATAAATTACTATGTTTATTAGCCAAAAATGTAGGGAAGGTATTAACTCATACTTATATATTAAAAGAGATTTGGGGAGTAGCATATGAAAGTGATATACCATCCTTAAGGGTTTTCATGGCTACTTTAAGAAAAAAGATAGAAAAAAATTGTGAAAAAAATACTTATATACAAACTCATATAGGCGTTGGATATAGACTTGTTAGGATTCAAGATTAATACAATTACTTCTATCTAACATTTAAATATTTTTAATTTTATTATAATTGTAAAATATATTAATCAAAAGTTGTCAGAAGTATATTTTAAAAAGAATAAGGAGAATAATCTTTATGAGATTTTATAAATTTTTGGGGAACGTAGGTGTCTTGATTCTTTTATTTCTAAACAAAATAATTGAACAAATTGATAAAGTGCCTCATCATATAGATATGATTGATGATAGCTATGAATTAATAATTTATAAAATATATAACTTAATAAAATTTCGCTAAAAGGAATTTTCACGAAAAATAAAAGATAACATATCTAAAAATATTTTTATATATGTTATCTTTTATTTTTAAAAATCAACTTCTTTTATATATTGAGCTAATGCTTCTGAAATTTTTTTTATTTTTCTATAATCTATTAAATTAGGATCATCATTTTCATTTAATATAAACTCTCCAATATCCTTTTGCGAAATATGAATATTAGGATATCCATTTTTTTCGAAAGAAACATAATCACTAACTCCATAACCCTGTTCATATGCAAGTCTAGATTTTTCTGTAGAAAAATCTTCCGTATAATCTATCTCGTACTCTCCTAATACTTCTTTTATTCCTGAATATAATTTTTTTGATTCTTCTAAGTGACTTAAATTCTTTAAGCCTAATCCACTAGAGTTAATTGAATCTTTTATTCCTATACAATCTATATTAATATTATAGACATTCTCATAATTTAGTTCAGATAGTTTTAATACAAAATCTTCACTTCCCTTATACCCATTCATTTCAGCATTTGTCATTAAAAATATTACATCTTGATTAAGCTTATTTGTCTCTGAAAATTCCTTTAGTTTTTTTGCTATTTCAATTACTGCTGAAACTCCTGAGGCATTATCAACTGCCCCATTATACCAAGCATCAAAATGAGCTGTTAATATAATAGCTTTTTTGTTATTTTCGCCACTAATTTTTCCAATAATATTATTTATTTTTATTAAATCATAATTAAAACTATTAAGATATGAGTCTTCAAATACAAACTCTAAATCCATTTCTTTATATAGATTATTAATATAATCTGATGCCTTTTGATTTCCATAACTTTTAAATTCCCTATCATTAATTTCGTCAGAGCATAAATAATTTATAATATTTCTAATATTATAAATATCCTTATTAATAATTTTATTAATAAATATTACAATCAAAAAAAAAATTGCTAATATTATAAAAGTCTTTTTTTTCATATCAATCTTTATATCCAGTGCTTGCTAATATCCATCCAGAATAATATGAATCATACGTTCTAACTTTATACCAAGCTCTTCCATATTGATCATAAGTAGTGCCATATTCCATTCTCCATAATACCGTATTACATGGAGCATAATAAACTCTATAAGATGCTTCATCTCTTTGTGCATATATATATGCTCCTGATGAAGCAGTCACTATAAATGATCCTGACTCCCTAGGTTGTATAATATTTGTTTTATTATTAGTTACTGTTTCTGCCTTTACATCTTTACCTGGAATTACTAATGACGTCGATAACATAACACTTACTAATGTAATAATTAATGTTTTTTTCATATATTTATCTCCTTTACATATAAAATAATTAATAATTATTTTATATGTGTAATTTATACTTATTATGATTTCTTCGCTAAATGAAATTTTCACGAAGAAAATAAAAATAACGGTTTTAAGACATTTATAGCATATTAAAGTTTAAAGAAATCATGGTTTTTAGTTTAATATAAATAAACATATGCAAAAAGATACCATTTCGTAACATTAGTTTCTAAATAGTATCTTTTAAATTATAGCATCAATAATATTACTGTGACTTGGAATGAATTCTAGGTCAGAAGTAACATTATATTTATACTTTTTCTATTTTTAGCATATTAGTTCCGCCGGTAGTAGCACTAGGCATTCCTGCTGCAACTATAATATCCTCGCCTTTTTCTGCAAAGGATAACTTTGTTGCAACTTTCTTTGCTTCACTTAGTATTTCATCAGTAGTAGTGAATACTTCACATTTTGTTGGATAGATACCAAAATTAAGGTTTAGTCCTCGTCTAACTTCATCATATGGAGTTATAGCAATAATTGGACATTTAGGTCTATATTTTGATATAAGCTTTGCTGTAGCTCCACTATTAGTTGCTGCAACTACTGCTTTTGCGTGTAATAGGTTTGAACTTCTACATGCTGAATAACTAATAGCTTCTGAGAAGGAAGTAAGTGAAGGTTCTTTCAATCTCTTATTTAAGTAGTTGTAATCTAAGTTGGCTTCTGTTTCTATAGCTATTCTAGACATCATTTCAGCAGCTTCAATTGGATAACTTCCACTAGCACTTTCTCCACTTAACATAATTGCATCTGTTCCATCAAAAATAGCATTACATATATCACATGCCTCAGCTCTAGTAGGAAGAGAGTTCCTTATCATAGAATCTAACATTTGTGTTGCTGTAATTACTATTTTACCAGCTTCATTACATTTTCTTATTATGTTCTTTTGGATTATAGGGACTTTTTCAATTGGAATTTCAACTCCCATATCACCTCTAGCTACCATTATTCCATCAGAAGCCTCTATAATTGCATCGATATTATCAACACCTTCTTGATTTTCGATTTTAGCTATAATTTGAATGTAATCTCCACCATGACTTTTTAGAACATCTCTTACATCTTGGATGTCAGAAGCTTTTCTTATAAAGGAAGCAGCAACAAAATCAATTTTATTTTCACATCCAAAAATTAAATCTTCTTTATCTTTTTCAGTAATAGAAGGAAGATTTATTTTAACATTTGGTACATTTACACCTTTATGATTTTTAATAGTACCACCAACTGTAACTAAGCATTTAATTTCTTTTCCATTAATTTCTTTTATTTTAAATCTTAATAAACCATCATCTACTAAGATTTCTCCACCCACTTTAACATCTCTATATAAATCTCTATATGAAACTGTACATTTTTCATTATCACCTAATATTTCATCATCACATATAAAAGAAAAGTCATTACCTTCATGAAGTTCTACACCGTCATTAACAAAGTTATGAGTTCTTATTTTAGGACCTTTAATATCAAGGATAATTGCTGTAGGAGAGTTTAAATCTTCTCTTACTTTTTTTATAAGATCTATTTTTTCTTTGTGAGTTTCGTGAGTTCCGTGAGAAAAGTTTAATCTTGCAGCACTCATTCCAATTTGGATAAATTTTCTTAGAATATCTTCAGTATCACTTGCGGGGCCAATGGTAAAAATCATTTTTGTTTTTTGCATAACATCACCTCATAATAAAAATTGTGAATATTCCGAATAATTATAATAAAAAAATAAAATTTAAGTATCATATATACTATGATATACTTTATTTATAATATAATTCTAACATAATTTAGTAGGAAAGGAGATAAAAACATGAATGTTTTACAAAATTTAGAACCTAAGAAGGTCTTTCAATATTTCGAGGAAATCTCACAAATCCCAAGGGGTTCAGGAAATGAAAAGGAAATAAGCGATTACTTAGTAAGTGTTGCTAAAAAGCTTAATTTAGAAGTTTACCAAGATGAGGCTTTAAATGTAATAATTAAAAAACCTGGTACAAAGGGATATGAAAATTCACCAACTGTTATTCTTCAAGGACATATGGATATGGTTTGTGAAAAAAATAAGGGAACAGAACATGATTTTGAAAAGGATCCATTAAAATTAAGAATTGTAGATGATATGGTTTATGCAACAGATACTACCTTAGGAGCAGATAATGGAATTGCAGTTGCATATTCATTAGCTATTCTAGACTCTACAGATATTCCACACCCACCGCTAGAAGTATTAATTACTACTGATGAGGAAACTGGAATGTCAGGAGCTATGGCAGTTTCTAAAGAGCATATTACTGGAAAAATTCTTTTAAACTTAGATAATGAGGAAGAAGGACACCTATTAGTAAGTTGTGCTGGTGGAATTAGAAGCAAGCACTTATTAAAAGTTAATTTAGAAGAAGTAGGAGACTACAATAATTTCTTACATATTGCAGTGAGAGGATTAAAAGGTGGTCACTCAGGAATGGAAATTAATAAGGAAAGAGGAAACTCTAATAAGATTATGGGTAGAATCTTAAAATCGTTATTAAATATAGATTATAAATTAGCATCAGTTCATGGTGGATCAAAAAATAATGCTATTCCTAGAGAAGCAGATGCAGTAATTGCTGTTAAAGCTAGTGACTTAGAAAAAGCAAAAGAAATAATTAATTCATGGAATCCTATTTTAGTAAATGAATTAAAAACTCAAGATCCAGGAGTTAATGTTTCTATATTAGAAAACACAGAAAAAGTTGAAAAATTATTTACAAGAGTAGATACAGAAAAAGCAGTAAATTTACTTTACTTAATACCAAATGGAATTAACACTAATAGTGTTGAAATAGAGGATTTAGTTGAAAGTTCAACAAACTTAGGAGTAGTTATTACCAATGGAGATATTGTTGAATATGATAGTGCAATAAGAAGTTCAATAGCATCTTTAAAGGATGAAATAGTATTAAGAAGTAAAACAGTAGCAGATTTAATAGGTGCAAAATTTGAAACTACTGCTGGATATCCAGAATGGCAATATGATAGTGAATCAAAGGTAAGAGGAATATGTCAAGATGTATATAAGAGAATGTATGGAAAAGAAGCTAAGATAGTAGCAATTCATGCAGGGGTTGAATGTGGATTATTTAATGAAAGATTAGGAAAATTAGATATGATAAGCTTTGGACCTGATCTTTATGATGTTCATACACCAGAAGAACATATGAGTATTTCATCAGTTAAAAATGTTTGGGAATACTTACTTGAAGTTCTTCAGGAATTAAAATAAAAAATAGAATTATAAGAAAGAAATTTGGCTTAGTGCTGAATTTCTTTTTTTCTTAATTAGCTATTTACCTTAATTCTTTCCTTTAAGTAACTATATTACTTGAAAGTGCGTACTTTTTTATGGAACTATTAGGTCCTATAATTAATGTATAAAAGATAATGTTTTGAAAATAAGGGAGGAATTTAAAATGAAGATTGCAGTAATAGGAGCCAATGGAAAGGCAGGTTCTCGTATATTAAATGAGGCTATAGAAAGAGGTATAGATGTACTAGCTATTGCTAGGAAAGAAGTAGTTAATTCAAAGAAAAATTTAATTAAGGATGTTTATGATTTAAATTATGATGATATTAAAGATTATGATGTAATTATAGATGCGTTAGGATTTTTCACACCAGAAACTTTAAATAATCATACTACATCATTAATGCATTTAACTAAGATTTTAGAAGACAAAGCTAATAGACTTTTAGTAGTTGGTGGAGCAGGTAGCTTATATGTAAATAAAGAACATACAGTTCAACTTAAGGATGGAGAAGATTTCCCAGAAGTATTTAAGCCGTTAGCAACTGCTCAAGCCAATCAATTATTAGAAATAAGAAATGTTAATAATGTAAATTGGACATATGTTAGTCCAGCGGCAGATTTCCAAGCGGATGGAGAAAAAACTGGAAAATATATTCTTGCTGGAGAAGAATTTAAGCTTAACTCAAAAGGTGAAAGTATAATTAGTTACAAAGATTATGCTGTAGCAATGATTGACTTAGCAGTTAATGGAGGACATAACAAAGAAAGAGTTTCAGTTGTAAGAGAAGCATAGTTATTAGGTAAAGAAAGCTTTAATACAATGAAAAATTAATGAAAAAACTCTTGAAAGAGTTTTGAAAGGAATTTAATTTTAGTAATTCTGTAAGAATTACATCAATAATTCTTCATTTTTAATTTTAAATTCTTAATATGGGCTGTTTGTGCGACAGCCCATATTTTACTTTACTCTTTAGGAAATTATAAAGATGTTACCTTATAAATAACTTTTTTATAATAGCCCACTCTTTTAATAAGTTTTTCTAAATTTCTTTAATAAAAAATCTTATAAAATTTATTTTACATAATGAATATTATCAAGGAATTTAGAATATATATGAAGTATAGAAAGAGGGGGAGGATAAAATGAAGTACACAAAATATCAATACAAAAAGAAGAATAATGGAATTAATCTTTTAACATCTTTAGTTATGACAACTCTTGCGGCGGTAGTTATAGGTTTACTTGCAGCATGGATATTATTAAAAGTTATTCCTAATATCGATACCTCAAGACAAACCAATACTATACCTCAAGCTGAAGATGGGGATAATAGTAATAATACAGCAGAAACAGAAGATATAGAAAACTTTGCTTTAATTCAATGTGGATATTTCTCTAAAGAAGAAAATGCTAAACAAGTATTAAATACTATAGACAGTAGTTTTAATTCTTTTATAGTTCAAGATGCAGAAGGCAAATATAGAGTTATAGCTGGAATAGCTAAGGAAGCTGA
This sequence comes from Clostridium nigeriense, assembly GCF_050585265.1. Classification (GTDB taxonomy): domain Bacteria; phylum Bacillota; class Clostridia; order Clostridiales; family Clostridiaceae; genus Clostridium; species Clostridium nigeriense_B. Next base: position 123,779 of record NZ_JBNOOE010000002.1, read on the forward strand.
TAGTGCTGCTCTTATGGAAAATTTAAAAGAAAAGGGAATTGAAAATATAAAGGTTAACCTAGGATTAAATAAAAATGATGAAGTAGAAAATCAAGTTATTGTAATTACAGAAGGATATTTAGAAATTTTAAATACAGCAGGAGAAGAAGAGGTTAAAGAAGTTAATACTAGTGATTTTAAAAGTTGGACTAAAGAACTAGGAGATATTACAGAGGGAGATAGCATTGATATTTTAAGTGAATATAAAGAACATATTAATGAATTACCAGAGACTATAAATAAGTCAAATATAGTTTCAGAATTAGAGTATATTTATTCAGTATTGAGTAGAATAGAAAAGTAGAAAAATGTCGTTTGTAAAAAATAACGAAAATATTACAAATAAATAAAAATTGAATAAAGAAGGGCAAAGCTACTTGTTTCAAAACTTATATAATGATAAACTATATAAGATATAAGATAGGGACAATTATCTTTGTCTTTATTTTTGGTTTTAAACCGTGCCATTTTGTCAATACTATAAATATGTATAAAATTAGGATGTGATAGGTTTGAAATATGTTTTAGCATCAGCATCTGAAAGGAGACAAGAGTTATTACATAGGATAATTAAGGATTTTGATATTGAAGTAAGTCACTTTGATGAGAATACTGTATTATTTAATGGAAATATAGATAAATATGTAATTAACTTAGCTAAGGGAAAAGCAATTAGCACTAAAAATAGCCTAAAGGAAGATGCTGTAATTATTGCAGGAGATACTGTAGTTGTATTAGATAATGAAATTTTAGGCAAGCCTAAAAATGAAGAAGATGCATATAGAATGCTAAAAAAATTAAGTGGTAAAACTCATAGAGTTTACTCAGGTATAGTAGTTGTAAATATGTATAATAATAAAACAGAAGAAGCAGCTTTATACACTGAAGTAAAGATAAGCGATTTAACAGATGGCGAAATATTAGATTACATAAAAACAGGTGAACCACTTGATAAAGCAGGAGCTTATGGAATACAAGGCTACGGTGGAGTTTTTGTAGAAGGTATAGAGGGGTGTTACTACAATGTAGTAGGATTACCGCTGAATCTTTTAAATAAAATGATAAATAAGGTTAAAGAGTAGGAATTTAGGGCATATTTATAAATAAAGTTACTATTTTGAGGTGTTTATTTATGAATAATAGTATAAAAGTTACAGATATGCCAGAAGAAGAAAGACCTATTGAAAAGTTATTAATTAACGGACCAGAAACCTTAAGTAACGCAGAGCTTCTTGCAGTGATTTTAAGAACTGGAACTAGAGGAGAAAATATAGTTTCTTTAAGTACTAGAGTTTTATCTGAATTTAATGGACTAGATGGTTTATTAGATGCTGGAATTGATGAGATTACTAGTATAAAGGGAATTAAGAACATAAAGGCAAGTCAAATTATGGCGGTTGGTGAGCTTGTTAGAAGAATTAACATGCTAAGCTTAATTAGAGAAGGCAAAGGTATAACATCCCCTAATGATATAGCTAGACTTGTAATGAAAGAAATGGTGTTTTTAAAACAAGAGGTTTTAAAACTTATAATGCTAGATACTAAAAATAATATAATAGGAATAAAAGATGTTTTTAAAGGTAGTTTAAATTCATCTATTGTGCATCCAAGAGAAATTTTTAAGGAAGCATTAAAAAAGAGTAGTTCTAGCATAATCATTTGTCACAATCATCCTTCGGGAGATCCTACACCAAGTAAGGAAGACATTAATATAACAATTAGATTGAAAGAATGTGGCAAGATAATGGGAATTGATTTATTAGATCATTTAATAATTGGAAAAAATCAATATGTTAGTTTGAAAGAAAAAGGAATAATATAGCGAAAGGGGAATTCATATGGGATTTTTCAGTAGTAATAAGGATATGGGAATAGATTTAGGAACAGCAAATACGCTTGTTTTTGTTAAAGGTAAGGGGATAGTTTTAAGTGAACCTTCAGTAGTTGCTATAAATAGTACAACTAGAAAGCCACTTGCAGTAGGTTCTGAAGCTAAGCTTATGATAGGAAGAACTCCTGGTAATATAGTTGCTATTAGACCCTTAAAAGATGGTGTTATAGCTGACTTTGATGTAGCACAAACAATGCTTAAAAAATTAATAGAAAAAGTAACTAGTAAGAGTGCTTTTACTAGCCCAAGAATAATAGTTTGTTATCCATCAGGAGTAACAGAAGTTGAAAGAAGAGCTATAGAAGAAGCAGCAAAATTTGCAGGAGCAAGAGATGTTGTATTAATGGAAGAACCAATGGCAGCAGCAATAGGAGCTGGACTTCCAGTTGGAGAACCTACAGGAAGTATGATAGTTGATATTGGCGGTGGTACAACAGAAGTAGCTATAATTTCTTTAGGAGGAATAGTTACTAGTAAATCATTAAGAATTGCTGGAGATGAATTAGACCAATCAATAATAGCTTATATTAAGAAAGAATTTAATTTAATGATTGGTGAAAGAACAGCAGAACAAGTAAAAATGGAATTAGGTTCAGCATATAAAGTTGATGATGAAATAAGAGAAATGGATATAAAGGGAAGAGACATGATTACAGGTCTTCCAAAGACAGTAACTGTATCTGAAAATCAAATAAGAGAAGCATTAAAAGAGCCTGTATATTCAATAATAGAATCAATAAAGACAACTCTAGAAAAGACACCACCTGAATTAGCAGCAGATATAATGGAAAAAGGAATAATGTTAGCTGGTGGAGGAGCATTATTAAGAGGATTAGATGCACTAATTAACAATGAAACAAATATGCCTGTACATATAGCAGAATCACCACTTGATTGCGTTGTATTAGGAGCAGGTAAAGCATTAGATAACTTTGATGAGTTAAGTAGGACTCAAAGAGGTCAATAATGAAGCTTCGTAAGAATAAACTGGCAGCTACTGTAATAGTGCTGTCAGTTGCCTTTTTAGGCGTAATTATTTATACAATTAATAATGAAGAAAAGGGTGCAGTTTCAAGTGGTGTTGGTAGTGCTATAAATCCACTACAAAAGGTAGTTTATTCCTTTAATAATAAAATAAAAGGAACTTTAGATTTCTTCTTAAATTTTTCTGAGGTTAAGAATGAAAATGATGAATTAACTAAGGAGAATATAGAATTACAAAATAAACTTTTAGAATACGATACACTTAAAGAAGAAAATGATAGATTAAGAGAAGTTTTAAATTTTAAAAACTCAAAAAATGATTACAGCTATATTGGATGTAATATAATTGGATATAGTGGAGAAAGTTATTCTGATGGATATATAATAGATAAAGGTGAAAATGATGGAATACTAAAGGGAATGGTTGTCATTGCAGACAAGGGTCTTGTGGGACAGGTTACCAGTACAGGAACTAATTGGGCTATAGTTGAGAGCTTATTAAATGAAAATATAGCTATTTCTGTTAAGGTTAATAGTACTGGAGAAACTGCAGGAATACTTAAAGGATATGTTACTCGTTCTAATAGTGGATTAACAAAGATTACTAACTTATCTTTGGATTCAGAAATAAAAGAAGGAGATGTCATAGTAACTTCTGGACTTGGGCAAGTTTACCCTAAGGATATTAGAATAGGGGAAGTTGTATCTGTTGAAAGTGATGAAATTAAAGTAATGAAAACTGCTATAGTTAAACCATATGTTGATTTTGATAAATTGGAAGATTTATTTGTAATAATCCCAAATGAAACAAGAGAAGTAAAATATGATAATTAGAGGGTAGTTTATGAAAAAATGGATTTTGATTATAATTTCATTAGTACTTTTAATACTTGATAATTCTCTTATGCCTTTTTTAGCAATAAAGGGAGCATATCCAAGTTTACTTTTTACTTTTGCAATAGCCTATTCTATTATAAATGGTAAAAGTGAAGCTGTATTCATTGGGGTTATTTCCGGATTAATGCAGGATATATATTTTTATAATGGTTTTGGAATAAACGCTCTAGTAAATATGCTTATATGCTTACTTGCAGCAGTTATTGGTGAAAATATTTATAGAGAAAAAAAACTTATTCCAGTGATTTCTATGGGATTGCTGTATATATTAAAGGTATTTTCAATCTTTATATTATTAAAATTAGCAGGGAAAACTATAAATATTGAAGTTGGAATATATTCTTCTATATATAGTGCTGTATTAATGTTTTTAGGGTATGGTTTTGTTTTAAGGCTTTATGATAATAATTATAGAGAGAGGGCATGGAGGTTTAAATGATAGTAAATAAACCTAAAAAGAAAAAGAAAATTTCTAGATATGTTGTTTTGTATATCATATTGATAGCACTTTTTGCTACATTTATTGGAAGGTTAGTTTATCTTCAAGTTTATAAGCATTCGGATTATAAAGAAAAAGCTGATGTCAGTTCTACAAGACTTATATCTGAAAAGGCACCTAGAGGGAAGATATACGATAGTGAAGGAAATGTTTTGGCTACTAATATTCAAACATATACCTTAACATATACTAAACCTGATGATGAAAATGAAAATTTTTATGACACAATGGGCAAAGTATTTGATATACTTTCTGAAAATGGAGAAACTTTTGATGATGATTTAATACTTAAAATAGATAGTAGTGGAAATTTCTATTTTGAATTTACAACAGATGATGCAGATACAAAGAAAATAGTTGAAACTAGATTTAAAAGAGATAGAGGTCTAAACGAAGAAATACAAAAAGAATTATTTGGTAGTGAAAAAACAGAGTTTACTGATGAAGAAACAACTCAAGTTAACAGCAAATTACTTGAGATATCACCAGAAGAAACCTTCTATAAGCTTATTAAGACTTATAGCCTTCAAGAACTTGTAGATCCAGCTCCAGTTCAAGAAGAAGGAGAATCTAGTAAGTCTTATAATGCAAGAGTTGAAGCTTATGATGAAAAATATGAAGAATTATCTGGAAAAGAAATTTTAGATGAACTATTAAAAACATACTCTCTTAAAGATGTAAGAAATTATATGGTAATAAAAGATGCCATAAAGATGCAAAGTTTTGAAGGGTATAGATCAGTAACAATTGCATCGAATATAAAAGAAGAGACAGCTTTTATAATTTATCAAAAATTAAATGATTTACCAGGAATAAATGTTAGTACTGAACCTATTAGATTTTACCCATATAGTAGTTTAGCATCTGGAGTAATAGGATATTTATCTTCTATAGATTCTTCTAAAGAAGAAAACTATGAATTAAGAGGATATGATGCATCTTCAGACTTAATAGGAGTTGCAGGTATAGAGGCTGCTTTTGAAGACCAATTAAAAGGTACAAAGGGTGGAACTACAGTTAAAGTTAACTCAATGGGGAGAGTTACAGAAGAATTATTTGAATTAGAAGCTTATCCAGGTAATAATGTATATTTAACAATTGATAAAAATGTTCAATATGCTGCTGAACAAGCAATGGCAGATACAATGGAACGTATAAAGAGTATAGCACCAAATGCAACTAGAGGAGCAGTAGTAGCAATAGAAGCTAAAACGGGAAGAATAATTGCAATGGTAAGTTATCCAGGATATGATCCTAATGTGTTTACTATTCCGGGAATGCTTACTGATGAATTATCAGAGGAGTATTTCAATCCAGATATAGAAAGCTATGCTACAGAATATATAAAAAGAACAGGTGCTACTGGAGGGATAGATTATTTATTCCCAGTAAATGAAGAGACAGGAAAGAGAGAAGATAAATTTGATACTTATCCTAAGCGTTTCTTCAACTATGCTACTCAAGGGCTTCTTCCAGCAGGATCAACCTTTAAGCCTCTTACTGCAATTGCAGCATTAATGGAAGGTGTTGTTACAACATCAGAAGTTATGAATGATACTTCTGGCACATGGAGTAAAGAGGATTTACCTGGAATGATATTAAAAAACTTTGAGGGTGTAGCAAATGGTGCTACTGATTTAGGAAAGGCCTTACAAGTATCATCAAACTACTATTTCTATGAATTAGGATATAGATTGTGGAAAAATAATGGAGGAGATATTGAGTCCTTAAATAGTCTTGCTAAATATGCATGGAAATTTGGTCTTGGTGCAGATCCAGACAATCAAAACTCAGTTAACACATCTACAGGTATACAAATTGAAGAAAATTTCGGGCAAGTTTATAACTTTAAGTCATGGAAGAATCAAGTAGTAAATACACCAATGTATGAAATAGTAGATGCATTAAAGGCTGGAAGTTACTACAGTTATTCTTTTGTTCCACTTAATATAGAAGATAGTGATAGTGATTCAGATGATTTAAAAGAAGCAAAAACTGCTTTGAAAGATTATATGAAGGATACTTTAGAAAAGGTAGGAACAGATGAGCAAGTTAGAGATACTACTGCATATGCAGAAAGTTTACTTCCATATATTAAGAATGTGATGAATTTATCTGATGAGTTTAAAGCTTCAGTAGTTACAACTTCTCAAAAAAGAACTGTAGATATAGATGAAGAAGCAGGAGTAATATCTGATGCTTTAGCATATTATGTTATTAGTAATCTTACAGTTCAAATTGAAACTCCAGGACAAATTATATCTAGTGCAATTGGGCAAGGTATGAATAACTTCACACCAGTACAAATTGCAAATTATGTTGCAACATTAGCTAATGGAGGAACTAGATATAAGTTAACTCTTGTTGATAAAATCACATCACCAAGTGGAGAAGTAATAAAACAATATGAACCAGAAGTTGTAGATCAATTAGATATACCAGAAGAATATATTCAAGCTGTTAAAGATGGTATGTATAGAGTTAATACAAGTTCTAGTAACGGAACAGCTTATACAAGTTTTGCAAACTTCCCAATTAAAGTTGGAGGAAAAACAGGTACTGCCGACTTTAGTACAGATGAAAATTATACTATTCAAGGAAGATTAGCTTATGGTAACTATATTAGTATGGCACCTTTAGATGATCCAGAAATAGTTATATTCTCAACTATTTATGATGGTAAGAGAGGTAGTGAAGGTGCAACTATCCATAAAGCTATATATGAAGCGTATTTTAAAGAAAAGTTATTAGAACTAGATCCTAATTATGCTTCTAAATCAGAATCCTTTAGAAAATATGTTTTAGAATCACCTCTTAAGGATAATAAGGATGATAGCATTACATTAGATAATATAACAGGAAATACAAATTCTAATACTTCAAATTAAAAAAGCTGAGTTTTCTCAGCTTTTTAATTTGTAATAATTATTTTTAACTGCTTTTTTAATTAAATACAAAATTAGGTTGTTAAACTATATAATATAATTGTATAATTAGAATTATGTAACAGTATTATTAATAAGTTAAGGTAATTGGTGGAGGGTGACCAATGAAAGTACATAGTAGCATTCAAATAAAAGGTACCAAGGATGGTATTAATGCAACAATAGATATGGATAAATTTGATAGTTTTAATGATATGTTAGATGCTTTAATTAAAAAGTTATCAGTGGGTAAAGGTTTTTACAAAGGTTCATCTCTTACCATAGAAACAAACTTAAAGCTATTAAAGGAAGATGATATCTTAAAGTTAAAGGATGTCTTATTTGAAAGGATTCAAATAAAGGATTGCATATTTGAAGATATTAAAAAAGTAGAATCCAATGATAAGAAAGAAAATAAAATTTTTAATGGAATATATGAAGGAAAAACAAAGTTTATAAAAAAGACAATAAGAGGTGGACAACAGGTTAGATATTATGGAAATATAGTAATTATCGGTGATATTAATCATGGAGCAGAAGTTTATGCAGGAGGAAATATAGTAGTTTTAGGAACTATTAAAGGACAAGTGCATGCTGGGTTAGGTGGAAATAAAAAAGCTGTAATATCAGCATTCAACCTTCAGCCAGAAATACTTCAAATTGCAGATATAGTTACTATTGCACCTGATGATGGAGTTAAGCCATCCTACCCAGAATTAGCAAAAATTAAGGATGATATTATTGTGGTAGAACCATATTTACCAAAGAAATATATATAGTGTTGGAGGGAGATTAAAAAATGGGAATTTCTATTGTTATTACATCAGGTAAGGGTGGAGTTGGAAAAACAACAACTACAGCTAATATTGGGACTGCTTTAGCTGCTTTAAATAAAAGAGTCGTAGTTGTAGATGGAGATACTGGACTTAGAAATCTAGATGTATTAATGGGATTAGAAAATAGAATAGTTTATACAATTTCAGATGTTATAGAAAATAGATGTAGATTAAAACAAGCTTTAATAAAGGATAAAAGATATCAAAATCTTTGTTTATTACCAACAGCTCAAACTAAAGATAAAGATGATATAAGACCTCAAGATATGCTAAAAATAGTAAATCAATTAAAAGAGGATTTTGATTATGTTATAATAGACTGCCCAGCTGGAATTGAACAAGGTTTTGAAAATTCAGTAGTAGGTGCTGATAGAGCTATTGTAGTAGTTAATCCTGAAATTACTTCAGTTAGAGATGCAGATAGAGTTATTGGAAAGCTAGATGCTAAAGGATTAGATGATCATGCTGTAATAATTAATAGATTAAATTATGAAATGACTCAAAGAGGAGATATGCTAGACGTTCCTGATATAATTGAAACTTTATCAATAGAATTATTAGGAGTAGTTCCTGATGACAAGAACATAACTGTATCAACTAATAAGGGAGAACCTATAGTTTTAGATGATAAGTCAATGTCTGGTCAAGCATTTAGAAATATAGCAAGAAGAATAACTGGTGAGGAAGTTCCTTTACTTGATTTAAAAACTGGGGGAGAAGGATTCTTCGCATCACTAAAAAGATTATTTAAGCGTTAAAAGGGGGATTTGAGAGGTGGATTTTTTTAGGAAATTTTCGAATAAGCCAACACCTAAGGACGTGGCAAAAGATAGATTAAAACTAATATTAATACATGATAGAGGGGATTTACCTCATGAAACCCTTGATAAGATAAGGATGGAAATATTGGAGGTATTATCAAAATATATAGAGATAGATATTGATGATGTGGAGATAGCTGTAAGTAAAAGTGAAAATTTAGAGGGTAATAATCCGTCATTAATTGCTAATATTCCAATTAAGAATATTAAAAATTAGATAATAAGCAGAAGGTAGAAACTCAACAACTAAGGTTTTAAATTTTTAATTATAGTAACGAAACAGAAATTCATAATTCCAAGTGAATGAGGAATTATTACCTTAAGTTTTTAGAAGTAACTATATTATGTTAGTGCAACTTGGAGCTTGCAACGGAGCAACTAACATAATGTAGTTACTTATTTTCTATAAATTAATGAATAAATTCTTAAATTTTAGTTACTTATTAGATATATTATGGAGAAATGAAGTGTTTTTGGATATAATAAATCTAGGTTGAAAGACGGAGGTGAAATATAAAGAAATGATACCATTATCGCATTTTAGAATAGACTTTAAAAAACTTAAGGAAATAGATAAATTAGTCTTATTTTCAATGATTTCTTTAATAATAATTGGAATAGTGAATATATACTTAGCAACTGAATCAAAATATGGAACTAGCTTCCTTATAAAGCAATCCATGTGGTTTTTAATTTGCTTAGTTGCATTGTATTTTGTATTAGCAATTGACTATACATTATTAAAATCCTATACTCCTTTATTTTATTGGGGATCTATAATTTTGCTTATATTAACCATGTTTATAGGTTCTGATATAAATGGAGCAAGAGGATGGATAAAATTTGGACCAGTATCCTTTCAACCAGCAGAATTAGCAAAGATAGCTACTATTATGATGTTAGGTAAAACCTTAGAAGAAATGAATGGAACTATAAATGAATGGAAAAATTTCTTTAGGATGGCTGTATATGCAGTTATACCGGCTGTTTTCATAGTAATTCAACCTGATATGGGAATGACTATGGTACTATTCTTTATAGTAGTAGGAATATTTTTTATTGGTGGATTAGATATAAGAATAATAGGTGGAGGTTTATTATCTTTACTTATAGCAATATTAATTGTTTGGAACTCAGGCTTAATACAACCTTACCAAAAAACAAGAATAACTTCATTCTTAAATCCAGAATCTGATACTTCAGAATCAGGGTATCAACTTAAACACTCTCTTATCAGTATAGGTAATGGAGGAACATTAGGATTACAAGGTAATTCAATAACTAAAGAATCTTCAGTTGGATATGCATCTCAATATGTTCCAGAAGTTCAAACTGACTTTATATTTGCAAGTGTTGCAGAACAATGGGGATTAGTTGGAGCATGCACATTACTTTTACTTTATGGATTGTTAATTGCAAGGATGATAGCCATTGGGCAAACTGCTAAGGATACCTTTGGATCAATTATTTGCGTAGGCTTAGTTGCATATTTCCTATTTGCACTATTACAAAATATAGGGATGACAATAGGTCTTATGCCTATTACAGGTATAACCTTACCTCTGATTAGTTATGGAGGAAGCTCACTACTTACTACAGTAATGTCAATAGGTTTAGTTTTAAATGTAGGAATGAGAAGAAAAAAAATATATTTTTAATGAAAGAAGGCCAATTGCCTTCTTTTTTTTATGTCTTAGCATAAAATTATTTATGAGTAAATATAAATACATTATTAAGGGTAGGAGAGAGGAGTATGATTAATAATTATAGTGATGCATATAAAGATTATTATGATAAAGTAAGAGGAAAAGTTAAGGGAAAAACAAATAAAATAGATAAAGTAGGTAGCACAAGAGACGATATATATCCAAGCGCTGCAAATGTAGGAAATTATACTTATAGAAGCGGTACATATGGAGTAAAGTCTGAAAAGAAAAAATTTAAATATATTGATAGATTTATAATTAGAATGATATGTACATTTGTATTATTTCTAGGAGTATTTACATTGAAAGTATTACCCAATAGTGAGGCAAAGGAACTTTACAAAATTTGTAAGGCGGCAGTTAGTAGTAATTTCAATTATGAAAAATTATTATCTGGAGTAGATAAACTTGGTTTTGATTATAAGGATATATTGAAAAATATAGAAGAAAAATATACGAATGTAATAAGTGAAATTTCTAATATAAAGTTAGATGATATAAACAAAACTTTAGATTTATAGATATATAAATCTTAGAAATAGAAGGTGATTATATAGAATTGTAGCAATTTATAGGGAGATATAAATGAATAGAGAGACAAAAAAGATATTAGCAGAAATACTATTGATATTATTAGTATGTAGCTATAATAGGATGTTTATATTTGCTTTTATCTGGGTGTTTTTACATGAGCTTACTCATATACTTATAGCTTTAAAATATGGATGTAAGTTTTATAATATAAGCTTTCATATATTTGGATTAAATGCAGAGCTTTCAGATATAAATATTTTAAAAGATAAGGAAAAAATAATTATATATTTATCAGGGGCTTCATTTAATATAGTAATGGCAGTACTTTTTTATATTTTAAGTTTTAAGTATAATAATAGCTTTATAGAAACTAGTATTAATTTAAACATAGGCTTAGCTATATTTAACCTATTACCTGCATACCCTCTAGATGGATCTAGAATATTAGAAATAATTTTGTCTAAAAAAATTTTATTTAAAAGAGCTCAAAAAATTATAAGTATAATAAGTTTTATAATAGCAGGTTTATTTATAGTAATAGGAGCTTATATATATATATTTCTACATAGTTTAAATTTTAGTATGATAATAGGAGCGATAATTATAATTTATATTACTAGAATGGAAGAACATACATCTATGTATATAACTATGGGTAACATAGTTAAAAAAAGAAAAAAGCTTTTAAAAGATAGATATATAGAAAATAAGAGCATATCAGTTTATTACAAGCAGGGCCTTGTTAATGTATTGGCTCTAGTAGATAGAAATAAGTTTAATACTTTTTATATATTAGATGATGATATGAAGCTTATTCATATATTACATGAAGATGAGCTTATAGAAGCTTTAAAGATATATGGGAATATGACTTTGGAGGAATATATAATTGAAAAATCCTAATAATATTAAAAATGGTTAAATTATCAGCAGCATATATGTTAGTAATAGATTTACCTTTAGTTTTATATATGCTAGAATGGAAAGGATATAGGTGCTATCGCACAATGTAAAATGTTTGTGATAGCACCTATTTGAATTCTCGTTTTAGGAGGAATGATTATGAAAAAAATTACTGATCATATTCTATATAAGGTTGAAAAACCATCAAGATATGTTGGTGGAGAATTAAATCAAGTAGTCAAAGATCCAAAAGATGTTGATATAAGATTTGCTTTTTGTTTTCCAGATGTATATGAGGTAGGAATGTCTCATTTAGGAACTAGAATACTTTATCATACTATAAATGCAAGAAAAGATACATATTGTGAAAGAGTTTTTGCACCTTGGCCAGACATGGAAGCAGAACTTAGAAAAAATGAGATTCCTTTAATGACTTTAGAAACAAAGGATCCACTTACTGAGTTTGATATATTAGGTTTTACTCTTCAATATGAAATGAGTTATACAAATATATTAAATATGCTTGATATGGCTGGAATAAATTATAGAGCTTCTGAAAGAAGAGAAGATGAGCCTATAGTTATGGCTGGTGGTCCTTGTGCTTATAATCCAGAACCTTTATATGATATAGTTGATTTCTTTGAAATAGGTGAAGGTGAAGAAATCATGAATGATGTACTTGATGTATATAAGAAATATAAAGGAAAAGGTAAGAAAAAAGAATTTTTAAGAGAAATAGCTAAGATAGAGGGCGTATATGTACCTTCTTTATATGATGTTACTTATAATGAAGATGGAACTATAAAAGAATTTAAACCAAAGTATGATGACGTTCCAGCTAAAGTTAAAAAGAGAATAATAAATAACTTTGATAAGGTAGATTTCCCATTAGATATGATAGTACCTTATTCTGAAATAGTGCATGATAGGGTAGTTTTAGAAACTTCAAGAGGATGCACTAATGGTTGTAGATTCTGTCAAGCAGGTATGATTTATAGACCTGTAAGAGAAAAAACAACTAATACTTTAATGGATCAAGCAAGAAAGATGATAGAGGCAACTGGATATCAAGAGGTATCTTTAGCATCATTAAGTATTTGTGATTATTCAGATATACAAAATCTTGTAAGCAGTTTAATTCTAGAACATGGAGATAAAAATGTAGGGGTGGCACTTCCATCTATTAGAGTAGATGCATTTTCAGTTGATTTAATAAAGGAAATCCAAAAGGTTAGAAAAACAGGATTAACCTTTGCTCCAGAAGCAGGTTCTCAAAGAATGAGAGATATTATAAATAAAGGATTAACTGAAGAAAGAATTTTAGAAGCTACTAAAAGTGCATTTGAATCAGGTTGGAGCACTATTAAGCTTTACTTTATATTAGGGCTTCCATATGAAGAAATAGAAGATGCAGCTGGTATTGGTGAGCTTGCAGAAAAAATGGCGGCAGTATACTATGAGATTCCAAAAGAAAAGAGAGCAAAGGGATTAAAGATTACAGTAAGTACATCAATACTTGTACCAAAGCCTTTTACTCCATTCCAATGGGCACCAATGGCTAGACCAGATGAAGTATGGCAAAAGATAGATGCTGTTAAGGGATCTATAAAAACTAGAGCTATTCATTATAATTATCATGAACAAAAAACTTCATTTATGGAAGCTGTATTTGCTAGAGGAGATAGAAGAACTTGTGAATTGTTAATAAAGGCCTTCGAAAAAGGTGCTAAATTTGATGGATGGTCAGAATACTTTAAATATGATATATGGATGGAAGCTATGAAGGAATGTAATATAGATGAAGACTTCTATGTTTACAGAGATAGAAGCTATGATGAAATACTTCCATGGGACTTTATAGATATTGGAGTTAATAGAAGATATTTAGAAGTTGAAAATGAAAAAGCAAAAAGAGCAGAACTTACACAAAACTGTAGAAAGGGTTGTACAGGTTGTGGAGTAAATGTTAATTTTAAAGAAGGGAAGTGTTTTGAAGGTGCGTTACATAATTAAATTTACTAAGGAATCCAGCATTAAATTTATATCTCATTTAGATTTAATGAGAACTTTGCAAAGAGTAATAAGAAGAGCAAATCTTCCTATGGAATATTCAAAGGGATTTAATCCGCACATGGCAATGTCAATAGCACAACCTTTATCTGTTGGTGTTTATTCAGATGCTGAATATATGGATATAGTATTAGTAGAAGAATTAAATGAAGAAGAAATAGTAGCTAGATTAAATGAAAAGACTGCATCAGGAATTAAATTTTTAAATGCTAAAAAAGTAGTAAATAAAGAAGGGGAAAAAAAGATTCCTCAAACTATGGCATTAATAGATGCAGCAAGGTTTACTATAAAAATGATATGTGAAGATTCTACAATAGCTGAAGAAAAGATGAAAGAATTAGATAAAAAATCAGATTGGACTACTATAAAGAAAAGTAAAAAAGGTGAAAAAGAAGTTAATTTAAAGACTATGATTAAAGAAATGAAATATTGGATTAACAATGACGAATTAATTTTAAACATAGTTGTTTCTTCAGGTAGTAGAGAACATTTATCACCAGATTTAGTAGCAAGTTATATAAAAAGTAATATTCCTGAAATAGTTGAAGATGCCTTTATAGATATAAAGAGAGAAGAAATGTATGTATTAAAGGATAATAAATACATACCAATATATAAATTCATTTAGGGATGTGTATTTTATGAGAGAAATTTTCATTGAAAGAGATGAATTGCTTTTAAGAATTGCCATAAAAGAAAATGGAAAACTTGTAGAGTGCTTCGTTGAAGAAGCCTCTCAAGATCCTAAAATAGGAGAGATTTATAAGGGAAGAGTAAAAAATATAGTTACTGCTATAAACTCTGTTTTTGTAGATATTGGGCTAGAAAAAGAAGCTTACATGTATTTAAGTAATGAACTAAAAGATCAGGGAATAAAAAAAGGCGATGAACTTTTAATAGAAGTTATAAAGGAACCTTTAAACAATAAAGGAGCTAAAATAAGCAAAAATGTAAGTATTCCAGGTAGATTCATGGTATTAACTCTAGGCGGAAGTGGAATAAGCTTTTCAAAGAGAATTAATAATCAAGAAGAAAAAGATAGAATTTCAAATATTATTAATGATATTGCTGGTTATGGTGTAACCATTAGAACAGAAGCTGTACATGCTGGTGATGAGGATTTAATAGAAGAAAAGAATAGACTTTTAGCAGACTTTGAAGGACTTATAAAGAAGTTAAATTATAGTTTAAACTTAGGGAAGCTTTATGGAGAAAATATTATTTTAAACAAAGTAATAATTGAAAACTTAGGAGCTAGTTGCAAAATAATTACAAATAATACTGAGGATTTAAAAGAAATTTCTTCAATAGTAGATGGAAATAGTGATATATCTATTGAAAAATATGATAATAGTAGAAGCCTATTTGACTTTTATGGAATTGAAAAAGAAATATTAAAGCTTAGACATAAGAAGGTTGCCTTAAATTGTGGTGGAAATATAGTAATAGATAAAACAGAAGCTATGTATGTTATAGATGTTAATTCTTCTAAAAATATTAAAGGAAGAAGTTTTGATAAAACTATATTAGAAACTAATTTAGAGGCTGCAAAGGAAATTGGAAGGCAAATTAGACTAAGAAACTTAGCAGGAATAATAGTTATAGATTTTATAGATATGAGAGATTTTTCTCAAAAATCTTTAGTTATGAATGCTTTAAAAGAAGCCTTAAAAGAAGATAAGGGAAATGTTAAAGTATTCCCTTTTACTGAATTAGATTTAGTCCAAATTGCAAGAAAAAGAAGAGGAAAATCTATATATGAATATTTAGAGGAAGGCTGTAAGAGATGTAATAAGGAAGGCTTTGTTTTAAAACTATCGTATATAGAAAAATTAATTAGAAATGAAGTTAGTAAGGCAGAAGAAGAAAGCTCTATAAGTTCTTTTTATATTGAATTAGATAAGAATTATGAGGAATTTGTTAAGGGTGATGAATTTTCATTCTTATCTAATATAAACTCATTAAATAATGAAATTTATTTAAATTTTGTAGATGGAATTGAAGGATATAAAGTTGAACCTTTAATTTTTAATAGTCAAAAAGAAAATGTAAAAAAATATCTTGTAAAAGCATATGAAAAATATGAATAATTTGCTTTACAATATACATAATAGTATGGTAAAATAGCAGATGTTAAACCGCACATAAGAGGTTTTTATATAAACAAAGTTTAGAGCTTTGTACCTCGGTTGGCGAGACCGTAATAAGAGGAGGTGTTTTTAATGTACGCAGTATTATCTACAGGAGGAAAACAATACAGAGTTCAAGAAGGAGACGTAATATTCGTTGAAAAACTTAACGCTGAAGTTGACTCAACAGTTGAATTAACAGAAGTATTAGCAGTTTCAAATGGTGATGCTTTAAAAGTTGGTACACCAGTTGTAGAAGGTGCTAAGGTTGTTGCTAAGGTTGTTGCTCAAGGCAAAGCTAAGAAAATCACAGTTTTCAAGTATAAGCCAAAGAAGGACTACAGAAAGAAGACTGGTCACAGACAACCATACACTAAATTAGTAATCGAAAAAATCGAAGCTTAATTATCATGATTAAGATTAGGATTTTGAAAAAGGATGATTTAAGACTTGGATTTAAGATAGAAGGTCATGCTCTTTCAAAGGCTGAAATAGAGAAAAGTGGAAATGCTTATGATTTAATTTGCAATTCAGTTTCTGTATTATCTCAAAGTACTTTAATAGGTATGGAAGAGGTATTAAAGCTTAAGATTAAGTATGAGATAAATGATGGATTTTTACATATAAATTTATCAAATCTTAAAGATCAAGAAATAGAGAAGTGTCAAGTATTACTTTTGACTTTTGAAAAAAGTATAGAAAGCTTGATTGAATCTCTTAAATTAACTTTTGGAAGTAAAAAAGATAGTGAATATATAAGATTGTTGAAAGAGGAGGTGCAATAGTATGTTAATAATGAACCTTCAATTATTTGCCCACAAGAAAGGGGTAGGTAGCTCTAAGAACGGTAGAGACTCAGAATCAAAAAGATTAGGAGTTAAAGCTGCTGACGGAGAGTTCGTTTTAGCTGGTAACATTTTAGTTAGACAAAGAGGAACAAAGATTCATCCAGGAACTAATGTTGGTAAGGGTGGAGATGACACTCTATTTGCTAAAGAAGACGGAATTGTTAGATTTGAAAGAATGGGTAGAGATAAGAAAAAAGTTAGCATTTATCCAGTAAATCTTGAAGAAATAGCAGAATAATATTATTTTCATAAAGCACCCTAGTTTAGGGTGCTTTATTTTGTAAAATTTATAAAAAGAAATGGGCAATTGACAATGGATAAACCTTACCCATTGTACACTGTCAATTGTCCATTCATATTATGAATTGTGATATATATAGTAGGGTTATTTTGATATTATAGAAGGATTAATATTATATTTACAATTATGTTATAATAAACCTTGAAAAGATTGAAATAATAAGAATAAGGTTAAAATAATTTATGAAAGATAGGTGATTTTATGTTTATAGATAAAGCGAAAATATTTGTTAAATCTGGAGACGGAGGAAATGGATGTGTATCATTTAGAAGAGAAAAATATGTTCCTCTAGGAGGACCAGATGGTGGAGATGGAGGAAAAGGCGGAAGCATAATTTTTGAAATTGATCCAGGCTTAACAACACTTTTAGATTTTAAATATAAAAAGAAATTTGTGGCTGAAACTGGTGGAAAAGGTGAAGGCTCTAAATGTTATGGAAAAGATGGAGATGATCTACATATTAAGGTGCCAATGGGAACTATTATTAGAGATTTTGAAACTAATAAGATAATAGCTGACCTTTCTCATAAGGATGATACTTTTGTAATTGCAAGAGGTGGAAAAGGTGGAAAAGGAAATTGTAAGTTCTGTACACCAACTAGGCAAGCACCTCATTTTGCAGAACCAGGTATGCCAGGGGAAGAAAGATGGATAACTTTAGAACTTAAATTATTAGCAGATGTAGGTTTAGTAGGATTCCCTAATGTAGGAAAATCAACTTTCCTTTCAACAGTAACAGCAGCAAAACCAAAGATAGCAAACTATCACTTTACTACTTTAAAACCAAATTTAGGAGTTGTTAAAGCAGAAGGAATAAATGCCTTTGTTATGGCGGATATTCCAGGAATAATTGAAGGTGCAGCTGAAGGTGTAGGATTAGGTTTAGACTTTTTAAGACATATCGAAAGAACTAGATTACTAATACATGTAGTTGATATATCAGGAATAGAAGGAAGAGATCCATTTGAAGATTTCCTAAAGATAAATGAAGAACTTAAGAAATATTCAGTTAAGCTTTGGGATAGACCACAAATAGTTGTAGCTAATAAGGCTGATATGCTTTATGATGAAGAAGTTTATGAAGACTTTAAGAAAAAAGTAAATGAATTAGGTTTTGATAAAGTATATAAGATGTCAGCAGCTACTAAATCAGGGGTAGAGACAATAATTAAAGAAGCTGGTAGAATGCTTTCAGAAATTCCAATTAAAGATTTAGAAATAAGTGAAGATGAAAGATTTATCCCAGAAGAAAAGAGATTTACTTATGATGTATCTATTGAAGATGGAGAAGATGGAAATAAGATATATGTAGTTTATGGATCATTTGTAGATAGATTATTAAACTCAGTTAATATACATGACGCTGACTCTTTAAGATACTTCCATAAGGTATTAAGAAACAAAGGTGTTTTTGATAACCTTAGAGAAATGGGAATTGAAGATGGAGATATAGTAAGACTTAATGATTTTGAATTTGAATATGTGCTATAAAATAGGAGGACTAAAATGATAACAGGAAAACAAAGAGCTTACCTAAGAGGACTTGCAAATAATATGGATCCAATATTTCAATTAGGTAAGAATGGAATAGAGGAAACTTTTTTAAAACAATTAGAAGAAGCTTTAGAAGCAAGAGAATTAATAAAAATTAAAGTGCTTGAAAATAGTGGCTTAGTTGCTAGGGAAGCATCAAATACAATATGTGAAAAAATAGGATGCGAAGGTATTCAAGCAATAGGAAGTAAGATAGTTTTATATAAAAAATCCTCAAAAAAACCTAAGATAGAACTACCTAGGTAATAATTAAAATGAAGAAAATTGGTATATTAGGAGGAACTTTTAATCCTATTCATCTAGCTCATTTGTATATAGCTTATGAAGCTAAAAGCCAATTAAATTTAGATAAAGTAATATTTATACCAGCAGGAAATCCGCCTCATAAAAAAGATAAAAAAATTATAGAGGCTTCCTTAAGGTATAATATGGTTTGTGAAGCTATTAAAAATTATGAGGATTTCGAAATAAGCAAATATGAAGTTGAAAAAGAAGCCTACAGCTATACTTTTGAAACTTTAAAGCAGTTTAAAACTAAGGATAATGAATTATACTTTATAACAGGTGCTGATTGTCTAATGGATATCGAAGAATGGAAAAGTCCAGAAGAGATATTTAAGCTTTCAAAATTTGTAGTGTTTAATAGAGCTGGTTACAATAAGAAAAATTTAAGAATTCAAAAGGATAAAATTGAGAAAAAGTTTAACACAACTATTAATTTTTTAGATATAATAGATTTAGAAATTTCCTCATCTATGATTAGGAAACGAATTGATGAAGGAAAAAGAGTTGACTTTTTCTTACCAAAAGAAGTATTAAGTTATATAGAAAAAAATAATATATATAATTATTGTAATAATATTAAATAATTATAAAGTGAAATTTAAGGAGAGAAAATTATGCTTAGTATAGAAGAAATTAAGATCTACCTTAAAAATAATCTGATGGAAAATAGGTATATTCATACCTTAGGAGTAGTTGATACTGCCATAAGGTTAGCAAATATAAATGGGGTAGATGAAAAAAAAGCGGAAATTGCTGCTTTAGCTCATGATATAGCTAAAAATAAAACTATATATGAATTAAAAGATATTTTAGATAAAAATAATGTAAAATTAACTTATGATGAAGAAAGAAATCAAGAACTATGGCACAGTATGGTTGGACCTATAGTAGCTAGAGAAGTTTTTGAAATTGAAGATGAGGAAATTTTAAGTGCTATGAGATGGCATACTACTGGAAAGGAAAATATGAGTAAGTTAGATAAAGTAATTTATATGGCTGATATGATCGAACCAAATAGAAATTTTCCAGGAGTAGATAAGCTTAGAAGAGAGTGTTTTAAAGATTTGGATAATGGAGTTCTTCAAGGTTTGAATCATACCATTGAGTACTTGTTAAGTAAGGGAGTTCCTATTGATATAAATAGTATTAAGGCAAGAAATTATTTGTTGCTTCATAAATAAATCTTAGAGAGGAATTAAAAGATGGGGAATAGCAGAGAAGATCTTGGAAACAGAGGTAAGAGACCACTTACTAGGGAAGAAAAAATAAAAAGAAGAAAAGCTATGGAAGCTAAAAGAAAGAAAAGAAGAAAAAAAAGAATAGTAAAACTTATATTTACTATATTTTTACTTTTAATCTTTGGTGGTGGAATATATGCCTACTCATTTATATCAGGATTAAAAACAAATACATTAGGAACTGGAACTGCACCAGCATCATCAAGTGATCCTATAAATATTTTAGTTTTGGGAATGGATATAGGGGATACTGATAATCAAGCTAATAAGTCAATTAGAAGAAGTGATAGTATTATGGTATTTAACTATAACCCTAATACAAAGAAGGCTCATTTAGTATCAATTCCAAGAGATACATTAATTGAAGTTGATGCTTATTTAGATACTGGAGAATATCAAAGATATTGGAAGATGAATGCAGCTTATGCCTTAGGTGGGGAAGATGAAGTTATAACCCATGTAGAATCATTACTTGATATTAATATTAATTATATTGTAGAGATAGACTATAATGCCTTTAGAAGTATAGTAGATGCTATTGGTGGAGTAGAGATGACTATTGAGCAAGATATGTATTACGATGACGAGGCGCAAGATCTTCATATAAACTTTAAAGCAGGAGAAACTGTTCTTCTAGATGGACAAAAAGCTGAAGAGTTTTTTAGATGGAGAGAAAATAATGATGGAACTGGACTTGCAAATGGTGATTTGGACAGAATTAAGAACCAACAATTATTTATTAGTAAGTTGATTGATAAAGCCTTAAGTCCAAGTATAATATTTAAAGCGCCAAAGATTTTAGATGCCATTAGTGAAAATGTTGATACCAATATTCCAGCAAATGAATTAATATCATTAGGAATGAAGGTATTAAGGATAGGACCATCTAATATAGTGATGAAAACATTGCAAGGTGAAGCAGAATATATATATGGTCAATCTTATATAGTAGCTGATAAAGAATATAATACAGACTTAATTAATGCTCTAAATTCAGGAGATTCATCATCAGCTGATAATATAACATCTATAAATAGAGGAGATTTAAAAGTTTTAGTTTTAAATGGAACCAAGATAGATGGATTAGCATCTAGTGCAAAAAACAAGCTAATTTCATTAGGATACACTAATATAGAGGTAGGAAACACTACTACAGCAGTATCTAAAAGTGTAATACAAAGTGATGATAAAGATTTAAGAGAATTAATAAAAAGTGATATAGACATAGAAAAAGTTGATAAAATAAGTAAATCTGAATATAAGGATTATGATGTTGTAATACTATTAGGTGATGATTATAACTTATTAAATTAATGTAAAATGAATAATAATTTGGAGCTGTTTATAAACAGCTCCTTTTTATAGGAGGGAAAATGAGTACTATTAAGAAGGTAGTTACTAGGGAGTACGATGGAAGAAAAATTAGAGAATATTTAAAAGAAGAACTTGGACTTTCTTCTAGATTAATAAGAAGTGCTTCTGTAGATAAAAGAATATTTGTAAATAATAAAGCTGTTAAAATGAATTACATAGTAAAAGATAAAGATAATATACTAATAAATTTAATGAAGGATGAAACTCAAAATATTGATCCAGAAAATATTCCTATAGATATAGTTTATGAGGATGAAGATATAATAGTAGTTAATAAAGGTCCTAATATGGTAGTTCATCCTACCAAAAGACATCAAAGTGGTACTTTAGCCAATGCTTTAATGTATTATTTTAAGGAAAGTAATCAAAAGTGTATAGTTAGACTTGTAAGTAGATTAGATATGGATACCTCAGGGCTTATAATAATAGCTAAAAATCAGTATGCGCATATGGAGTTATCTAAGGAAATGACTTTAAATAATGTAGAAAAGAGATATTTAGCTGTAGTACATGGACATATGGAAAATATGGAGGGAACTATAGATTTACCTATTTATAGACCTGAAGAAGAAGGTACTATTAGAAGAGTTGTGGATGAAAGAGGACAAAGAAGTATAACTCATTATAAGGTTGTAGAGAGATATAAGAATTCTGATTTAGTTGAATGTCTATTAGAAACAGGAAGAACACATCAAATAAGGGTACATTTAAGTCATTTAGGAAATCCTATTTGGGGAGATACATTATATGGAAGTGAAGATGATATTCATATTATTAAAAGGCAAGCACTTCATGCTTATGGTTTAGATTTTAAATCACCAAGAACTAAAGAACCTTTATGTCTTAGAGCAAAGCTACCAGAGGATATTAATAAATTAGTTAAAGAATTAGAAAATAGATAAGAAGAGAAAAAGAGGCTATTTGTTGGGATAGCCTCTTTTAACTTTTATATCTATGAAATTTTGAGTATTTTCTTTTAAGCTTTCTTCTTTTTATAAAATAAATAATAAATTTTATAAGTATAAAGAAAATAAATAATGCAAGTACTATGGAAGCTATATTCATTGGTTTTTTAATAAATTCTAATAAGTTTTCTTGAAGTTTTATTTTATTATCATACTCTCTATTAGTTCCACTTATTAAGTCTATAGTAGATACAGTTTCACCATCAATCACTATTTTAACTTTATATAACGTATCTCCAAGGCTAATTGCTTGTTTACTAATATCAGTTTTATCATATTCTAAAGAATATAAAGGAGTTTTATCAGATTTAGCTTTAGTATAATAAAAATCACTTTTAGCTAATAATGGTATAGTAATATCTTCATTAATTTTATATGTATCCAGTTCATCATTTGCGCTTATTAATTTAATTGTTTCAAAATTGTCGAATCCATAATCAAATAATGGACCTATATTTGTATAAAAATTATCCTTATCAGTAGCATTTATAAATGAAGCAATTAACATTTGATCACCATTTACTGCAGCAGCAGTATAGGCATGATTTGCTTCAGGAGTATATCCGTTTTTTCCACAAAAAGTATTTCCATAATAATAAGCACTATATTCATTAAGTAATTGGTTTCTATTGGTTGCCCACTTTTCACTTCCATCTGAAAATGGTTGATTCACATATTTATAAGATTCTGTTTGTGAAATTCTTACATATTCCTCATTATGTGATGCTGCTTTCATTATAAGAGCTAAATCATAAGCTGTAGTTAAATGCCCATCTTCATGAAGACCACTAGGATTTTTAAAATTTGTATTTAAAGCACCAAGTTCTTTAGCTTTAGCATTCATAAGCTTTGCAAATTCTTCATTAGAACCTGAAACATATTCAGCTAATGCTTCAGCACAATCATTGGCTGATTCTAATAATAGCCCGTACATAAGCTCTTCAACTGTGTAAACTTCCCCTTTTTGGATACCAAGAGCAGAGCCATCTACTTGAGGAGGTTTTTCTCCTATAGTTACCTTATCTGTTAAACTTACATTTTCTAAAACAACTAAAGCAGTCATTACCTTTGTTGTAGAAGCAGGCTCATATTGAGTATGCTCATTTTTAGAATAAAGCACTTTTCCTGTTCTTCCATCCATTAGCACAGCACCTTCTGAATATACAGGCGGTAATTCAGTAGCTTTTACTGTAAATCCACTTACTGAAGTAAAAATACTACTTACAACTAAAGAGGATAAAAGAAATTTTTTTATAAATTTTTTCATACCAATTCTCCCACATAATGTTTTCATATAGACAAAATTATTTTATCAGAAAAATATAAATCATTCTAGTTTTTATAAAAATTTATGTATAAACAGTTAAAAACTTAATAATAAGTTAATAATTATAGCTATAAACTATTAATTTGGAGGGTTTTATGGATAAAAAAATAAAGGACTTACTAAATGTAAGAAATATAGTATTAGTTATACTAGCTTTATTTTGTATTTTAGCATCTTTTTATTTATATGGAATAAATAAGTCAAGTGTATTTAAGGATGAGTATATGAAAAACATATTTGTAGAAGAAAATGATATAAATAGTGAAGAGGGAGATGGTGGAAGTACAGAGACTTTTGGAGAAAATATAGTTAATAATACTCTGAGTAAAATTACAGTAGAAATAAAGGGAGAAGTAAAAAATCCAGATGTATATGAAATTGATGAAGGAAGTATAATTAGGGATTTAATTAATATGGCCGGAGGCTTAACAGAAGAAGCAAATATAGATGGAATAAATAGAGCTGAAAAACTTAGGGCTAATGAACTTATAGTTATTCCTAATAACGACAATGCAAATAACAATGTGGGAGACAGTAGTATTTCCACAGGAGTTTCTAGTGATGGAATTATAAATATTAATACTGCAACTTTAACAGAATTACAGAATATAACTGGAATTGGAGAGGTTAAAGCACAAAGTATAATTAGTTATAGAGAAAAGAACGGAGGATTTAAGTCTATAGAAGAAATTAAAAATGTTGATGGAATAGGGGCAAAGACCTTCGAGAAGATAAAGGATCAGATTTCTATTTAAGGAAAGTTACAAATCTTTAATATATGATTATATGTTTTGTGGTAAAATTAGTATATAGTAGCATTTTAGAGGGGGATATATTATGGAATTTGTTTTAAACGCTCTTATGAACTTATTACTAAGTATTATATTTGGAGCTGTTGGAATTATTGTTTTAGTAGCAGGTTATAAGATTTTTGATGCAATTATACCAGCTGATTTTAATAAGGAATTAGAAAAGGGGAATATTGCAGTTGCAATTTTTCTTGCTGGTGCTTTAATAGGTATAGCAATAATAGTTTCACAAGTAGTTAAATAAATTTTTAATTTTGAATGGAGCAATAGCTCCATTTTCTTTATGTGTCAGTTAGGTGACAAGCACTTTCAAAATAAAATCTTTAATGTTATAATAAGATGAATTTAAGGAAAAAATATTATAGGTATGTTATACATCCTAAGGAGAGGATATTATGATAAGAAAAACTTTAATTGCAATTTTAAGTGGAATAATGGCTGTATCTTTAGTAGCATGTAGTCCTTCTTCTAATGCTAAAAATGAAGAAAGTAATACTGCACAAAGTGCAAGATCTGTTGAAGAAGATAAACCTTTTATTGGTGAAGGTGAATGGGCAAATGATTACACTAGAGATGAAGTATCGGCCTTAAATGATGAAATAACAGCTAGAATGGAAGAAGCTGCTAAATTCTATGGATTAGAATATGTTAAAGAAGAAAAGATAAGTGATGACAATGGCGTAAGCGTTAATGATAAATACGTTTATTTTGATAATTTAAATCCTGAGCCAAATAGAATGGAAAGTATGTATTATGGATTTAAAACTTATGGCTCTGATATGGCAAGCGGCAGCTTAAATCTGAAGATAGGGTTTAGATTAGATTTAGATCAAATAAAAGATGAAGATAAATTTGATTTAAAAGAAACTTCTATATCAACGTTTTCAGAAGCTATGACTAATGATTCCGAAAGGGATTATTCAGAAATAAATGCTAAGATAATAGATATAGTTAAAAATCAAAATGCTAATGGAACTATTGAGACTAATTTAAATGGATTAGTTGAAACTATAACTATTAAAAATGACTTTTTACTATATAAAATAGACTCAAAAACTTATGATTTTAAAAAATAATTAATTTATATTAGGAGGATGAGGTTTTGGATAATAAAGATTTAAATAATGATGAATTTCAAGAGGAAGTTGTAGAAAAAAATAAGGTGATTGAAGCAATCGATGGAGTTGACTGTAAAGAAGTTACCACAGAAAAGAAAAATGAAAAAAACAAAGAAGATGGTAAAGGTATTAAGTTTTTGAAAAAGCTTTTAGCAGGAATAATAGATCAAATAATAAGTATAGCTATTTCATTACTATTATTAATAGTTTTTGATCTTATTTTAAAAGTTATTGGACTATATATAGCAGAAAGAGAGCCAATGTTCTTAATAATGTATATAATAGTAAATATTTTATATATACCAATTTGCACATCAACTAAGCTAAAAGAAACTATAGGAAGAAAGATAATACTAAAATAATTTTAATTAGGAGTTAAAATGAAAAAAGGAAGTACTGTACAGGTTAAAATAGATAAAACAGAGTTTCCATCTATTGGGATTGGAACTTTAGAAGGCAAAAAAATATATGTAAAAGGAGCTTTCCCAGGGCAAGTTGTAACTGGCAGAGTTAAGAAAAAAAGAGAAGCTTTTGCAGAACTAAAGCTTATTTCTGTTGATGAAAGAGCTGATTATGAAATAGCACCATCTTGCGAGCATTTTGGAATTTGTGGTGGTTGTACATCACAAAACTTAACTTACGAAAAGCAATTAGAGCTTTTAAGTGAAGAATTTAAATCTTTATTTGAAGAAGCAAACTTACCACTTAATAACTATAAGGGGATAGTTGGAAGTAAGGAACAATGGGAATATAGAAATAAAATGGAGTTTACTTTTGGAGACTTTGAAAAAGGTGGAGAGTTAACTCTAGGAATGCACATGAAAGGAAAGTCTTTTGGAATTATTACAGTAGATAAATGCTTAATAGTAGATAAAGATTTTAGAACTGTAATTAAGGCTACAGTAGATTACTTTAGAACTCAAGGATTACCTTATTATAGAGTAATGAAAAGAGAAGGATATTTAAGACATTTAGTAATAAGAAAAGCTATTAATACAGGTGAGTTAATGGTTAACTTAGTTACTACAACTCAAGTTGAGTTTGATTTATCAGAGTATGTAGAAATATTAAAAAATCAAGAATATAAAGGTAATTTAGTATCAATATTACATACAGAAAATGATTCATTTTCTGATGCAGTAGTACCAGAAAAAGTTAACTTATTATTTGGAAAAGATTATATAACTGAAAATTTATTAGGGTTAAAATTTAAAATATCTCCTTTTTCATTTTTCCAAACTAATACTAAGGGAGCAGAAAGTCTTTACAGTATAGTTAGAGATTATATAGGAGAATCAAAGGATAAAGTAGTATTTGACCTTTATTGCGGAACAGGAACTATAGGGCAAATAGCAGCAGCTAACGCAAAAAAAGTAGTTGGTATAGAACTTATAGAAGAAGCAGTTGAAGCAGCAAAAGAAAATGCTAAATTAAACAATTTAAATAACTGTGAATTCCTAGCTGGAGATGTAGCAGAAATAATAAAGAATGTTAAAGATAAACCAGATACAATAATTTTAGATCCACCAAGAAGTGGAGTACATCCAAAAGCATTAGAATATGTAATTAAATTCAATGCCAAAGAGATAATATATGTATCATGTAATCCTAAAACTTTAGTAGATAACTTAAATGTCTTAATAGCAGCAGGATACAAAATAGTTGAAAGCTGCGTTAAAGACATGTTCCCAAACACACCACATGCTGAGGCAATTGTTAAGCTTATAAAGACCGGAGTGTAATCTCCGAAAAAACATTAACTAATCCGATTAAAGAATGAGTATTCCGAAGAAACTTTCACTGAGCATCTTTGATGAAGAGTTAAGGATTAGGATTAAATAAGGAGAAATAAATAAAATATAATAAGGCTTAAATGCTGATAAATAGAGGGCTGGGCAAGAAAATTGCTTAGCTCTTTTTTGGTATTCCATTAAATCTAACGCTTTTTAAAAGTTAAACTTTAAGAAGAATCCGATTAAAGTTTAATTAAGAAAGCGTTTATCAATACCACCATTTTTATGAGTTTTTCGCAGTCAAACTTTATTAGGAATTTTTTAAGAATGAGAGTATTAGTGGAGTGTAGGTGGGTGAGGAAAGTCGGACTTTAGTAGGAGAGTACATAGTAAGAGTGATTTTTTAAATCACTCAGAATTAAGGAGGGGTTAAATCCTATAAAAAGTGAGTTGCTCAGCGATAATTACTATTTATCATTAAAATAAATTTTTATTATCATAATAAATGTAAAATGGTGCATGTATTAAATTGAAATTCATGTAAAATAATGTATAATGAAATTGGAGATAAGTATTTAGAATGGTGGGAAAATAGTGTTTGAATCATTAAAAAATAGTATTAGTAAAATATTAAAATTAAATTTGAAAAATAAGAAGATGTTTGAAGAAATAGAAACAAGTCAAAATGTAGTTGATTTGAAATTTCAATATGAATATAAAGAAGAAAATAAGGAGATTATTATTGATTTTAAAAATATGACTCCTTATGAATTAGGAGAAAGTAATAAAAAAGAGGCTATAGGATATCTAAAAAAATATTTAGAGAATGGCACTCCAAATGAAAAGAGGTTGGCCGCATCAGCAGTGAGAAAATTATTCCCTTTATATAAAGAAGAGTGTTATTTACTAAAAGATATATTAATTAAAAATATTAATAGTGATAAACCACAGATTATAAATTACACACTAAAAACATTAATTAAATATGAAAATATTACGGAAAATGATTTTGCTTTTTTAAAAGAGAGATATTTATTAGAAGAAAAAAATTATAATTTAGAACTATTTGAAGAATTGTTTAGAAAGAATAATATATCTATTGAACTAAAAGAAAGAAATACTGAAGTGGTAATTAATAGGGAGGAAGTAGTTAAAATAACTGTAGAAAATAAAATAGTTAATGAAGAATTAGAAAAAAATAAATTTGAAATAAATACAATGATGGATAAATATAAGAATGCTTTAGAAGTGTTCAATATTGATAAATTGGATATTGAAGATATATTTAAAGGAAAGAAATATATAAAAGATGAAGAGACAATAAAATTTAAAACTGTTAAAAATTTTTATGATGAGATTATAGAGGAATTATTAAGGCGTGTAGCTAAAAATAGAAGAGAATATGATATCTTTATATTAAGATATCAAGGATATAAATTACAAGAAATAGGAGATAAATATGAAATAACAAGAGAAAGAGTTAGGCAATTAATTAATAAAACTATTAATAAGATTATTAATAGATATAAAAAAAGTAATGAAATTAATAGTATGGTGTTTAGAGAGTTTACAAAAAGAATAATTGGAGATGAAGAAGAAGTTAAAGTTTATAGAATGGCTATATTAATAGCTGAAGCATATGAAGATAAAAGTGGTATATATAATACAATAATGAGAGTGATTTTTGATGATAAAGAATTTATTAATCTTAGAAACGCAGTTAGAAAGTTTTATGATTTAAAAATAGAAAAAACAAAATTAGATTTAGAAGAACAAAAAATTAATTTGAGATTTGAAGAGAGAATATTAAATAAGGTAGTATGGCCAAAACGATTTATATAAGGTTACTCCTAAAAGAAATGTAAATTCAGATGGAGATGGTATTAGTGGGAAGTTTTATAGCCATAAAAATAATTATGAAATTGAATATGAATCAAATCTTGAATATAATGTTTTAACAATATTAGAAAAAAGTAATTTAGTGGAATACTATCAAGTGCAGCCATTAATTATAAATTATGGAGAAAAAAATGAAAGGAAGTATTATCCTGATATTATATGTAAATTAACTGATGGAAGGGGATTTTTAATAGAGGTAAAACCAATTTTCAATATGTTTGAATATAGAAATTTAGTTAAATATGATGCATTAAAGAACTATTGCATAAAAAATGGTTTAGGATATGTAATGTTAGATATGAATAAATCTATCGAAGAAGTTCTGGAAAAAGTAAATAGACTTAATAGCAATATTGAATTTGAAAATGAAATTTTGAAAAAGTTAGAAGTGGAAAAAAAGATAAAATGGAATCAATACTATGATATTAGTTATAAGTATAATATTGATAATTTAGATATGTATAAACTTATTATAAATAATAGATTATATTATAGCTCATCACCATTTATAATATCCTATGCTAATAATGATATATAGAAATTTAGAAATAAGGTTTTATTTTTATAAATGAAAGTACAAATTATAAATATAGAATTTAATTTTATAAATAAGAAAATTAACGGTGTAAAAGTTATATAGCATATAAAAGTTGATTGTATTATTTATATGCTGTAATTTATATGAATATTTATAAATAGAAAAAAGTCCTAATCCATAGTAAAATATAAGTATATAGTTTAGGAGGACATAAAAATGATTACAGGTGAATTAAAAAGCAAGGTAGATAAAATTTGGGAAACTTTTTGGACTGGAGGAATAACTAATCCATTAGAAGTAATAGAGCAGTTTACATATCTTTTATTTATTAAGGGATTAGATGAAATAGAAACAACAAAGGAAGCAGAAGCTTCAATTTTAGGTATAGATTTTAAAAGAACTTTTCCAGAGGATAAGAAACATTTAAGGTGGAGTAAGTTTTCTAATGAAGGAAGCCCAGAAAAAATGTATTTAATAGTTCAAAATGAGGTATTTCCTTTTATTAAAAATCTTGATGGAAATAATGAGTCAGCTTATGCAAAGTATATGGGAGATGCAATATTTAAAATTCCAACTCCACTCATGCTAAGTAAGATAGTTGAAGGGATTAAAAATATTAAATTTGATAAGGATAAAGATACAAAGGGAGATTTATATGAGTATCTATTATCTAAAGTGGCAACAGCAGGAACTAATGGTCAGTTTAGAACACCCAGACATATAATTGACATGATGGTTAATTTAATGAAGCCAACACCAGAAGATGTAATAGTTGACCCTGCTATGGGAAGTGCTGGGTTTTTAGTATCATCACAAGAGTATTTAAGAAAGAATCATAATGATTTATTTTTTGTTCAAGGCTTAAAGGAACACTTTAATAATAATATGTTCTATGGTTTTGATATGGATAGAACTATGCTTAGAATTGGTGCTATGAATATGATGCTTCATGGGGTTGATAATCCTAATATAGAATATAAGGACTCATTATCTGAAGTTAATACAGATAATGAAAAATTCACATTAGTATTAGCCAATCCTCCATTTAAGGGAAGTTTAGATTATGAAGCAGTATCAGCAGATATTTTAAAAATAACAAAAACAAAGAAAACAGAGCTTTTATTCTTAGCATTATTCCTAAGAATATTAAAAACAGGTGGAAGATGTGCATCTATAGTTCCAGATGGAGTTTTATTTGGATCAACAGGTGGACATAAATCAATAAGAAAAGAAATAGTAGATAACCATAAGCTTGAAGCTATAATATCAATGCCAAGTGGAGTGTTTAAGCCATATGCGGGGGTATCAACAGCCATTATGATATTCACTAAAACAGGAACAGGTGGAACAGATAAAGTATGGTTCTATGATATGAAAGCAGATGGATATTCCTTAGACGATAAAAGAAATCCAATTGAAGAAAATGACATTCAAGATATAATAGAAAGATTTAATAACTTAGATAAAGAAGTAGATAGAAAAAGAACAGAACAAAGCTTCTTTGTACCAGTAGAAGAAATAAGAGAAAATGGCTATGACTTATCTATAAATAAATACAAAGAAATGGAATATGAAGAAGTACAATATGATGCTCCAAGTGTTATTTTAGAAAGAATAAAGACTTTAGAAGAAGAAATAACTAAAGGCTTAGAAAAATTAGAAGGAATGCTTGAGGTGTAGTTATGAGACGAGAAAAGTTAGGCGATATTGCACGTTTTAGTCAAGGAGTACAAGTTGCCATTGATAAACAATATAGTTCTGTAAATAATAATTCAGTAAGATTTTTAAGGATAATTGACTATACTCAAAATAAGGATGAAATTAGATACATTGATAATCCAGGAGAAAAATATTTAGTTAATGATAGAGATGTTGTTATGATTAGATATGGTGATGCTGGTAGGGTTGTAAGAGGATATGTTGGAGCTATTGCAAATAATTTATTTAAAATTACCGTAGATGAAAATTTGATAATAAATGAGTATTTATATTATTATCTATCTCAAAAAATAGTATATAATAGATTAATTAATAATCAACAAAAAACAGGATTGCCTGCAGTAAATTTTAAAACGGTAAATGAGATTATCTGCATATTCCCAGAGGATATAGAGATTCAGAAGAAAATAGTGAATATTTTAGATAAAGCACAAGAATTAATTAATAAAAGAAAAGAACAAATAGAAGCATTAGATGAATTAGTAAAATCAAAATTTATCGAGATGTTTGGTGACCCTGTTTCAAATCCCATGAATTGGGAAAAGAAAAAATTAGCTGATGAATGCAATATAATTACAGGAAATACTCCTTCAAGAAAAGTTGAAGAGTATTATGGAGATTATATTGAGTGGATTAAATCAGATAATATAACAGATGCAGGAGTTTACTTAACTACTG
The DNA here is from genome assembly GCF_050585265.1 of Clostridium nigeriense. Lineage (GTDB taxonomy): Bacteria > Bacillota > Clostridia > Clostridiales > Clostridiaceae > Clostridium > Clostridium nigeriense_B. Next base: position 156,398 of record NZ_JBNOOE010000002.1, read on the forward strand.
CTCGAGAATATTTATCAGAAGAGGGTTTAAAAGTAGGAAGAAGTATAGAGAAAAATAGTATATTGATGACTTGTATTGCTGGTAGTATTAAGTGTATTGGAAATGTTGCAATAGCTAATAGAAGAGTTACATTTAATCAACAAATTAATGGGATTGAACCATTAAAAAATAATGTGTTTTTTATGTTACAGCAATTTAATTTATCCCAAAAGTATATACAAAGTACAATCAATATGTCATTGAAGGGGATATTAAGTAAAGGACAACTATCAGAGTTAGAGTTCATATTTCCACCAATTGATAAACAAAATGAATTTGCTGAATTCTTCAAACAAGTCGACAAATTGAAATTTGAATTGGAGAAGAGTTTGAAAGAGTTGGAAGATAACTTCAATTCATTAATGCAAAGAGCATTTAAAGGGGAATTATTTTAGTGAGGTTTACTGTGAATAATGAATTTAAAAAGATGGTTGATAATGATATAGAGGAAATAGATAGAGTTATTAATGAAGAAAAATATACTAATGAATTTTACAAAGGAATAATAGCTAAATATCATAATTATATACGAAATTTAGGGGATGGACTATATGGTTATAGTCAAACTGCTAAATTTTATTGTGATGAAGAAGGAGAAAGTTTAAAGCATAACTTAATAATATTGAAAGGCAAATTAAGTGCTTTTAAAGCTCATGGATATTCTAATAATGAGAAAGAGACTGGAACTAATATTACTTTTTCTAATAGCAATGTTAATCAAATAAGTATATCTGCTACATTTAATAATGTTAGAGAAAAGATAGAGGAAATGACTTCTTTAAGAGAACAAGAAATACAGGAAATATTAGAAAAAGTTAATGAATTAGAAAATATAATTAATTCTAAGGAAAGAAAAAGCAAGAAGTGGGAAAGTTGTAATAGTATTATTAAATGGATAGCAGACAAGGGTGTAGATGTAGGAATCTCTTTATTGCCTTTAATATTGCAAGGGTTTCAATAAAGTAATTAATAGATTTTAGTAGATAATAATAGGAGAATTTAATAATGAAAAAATTGAGAGATAATTTAAAAAAAGAAGAAATAGCTGGTAGCAAAGGTTATATGAAATGGTATAGAGCTTTTGATAATGAAGTAAGATTATTTATAAATGAAAGATGTTTAAATGCAAATAATGAAATATTAAATAAAATTTTTTGGAAAGAAAATAGAGCACTTATTTGTATTGGATCAACAGAATATAATGAAGACTTTTATGGAAAATTTAAGGACTATACTGTTAAGTTTTTTGTTAAAAGTGATGTAGGTGCTTTATACAGTGAATATGAAGTAAAAGAATGGTTTTTAGGAGAAGAGGCTATAGAAGTTATATTAAATTAAAAAGAGGGTGGAGACAGTATTGGGGAATTTTGATTTTTTAAAAGGGAAAAAGAATTTTGAAAGCTTTACTAATGCTTGTTTAGAAGCTGAAAAGAGTATATTAATTAGTCCAGCTACAACTGCAATTTTATCAAGAAGAGCTTTAGAATTAGCTGTTAAATGGTTATATACATTTGATTCAGATTTAGTTTTACCTTATCAAGATAATATTAGTTCTTTAATACATAGTAATAGTTTTATTGAACTTATAGATTATGAAATGTTACCTCAAATAAAGTACATTATACAGCTTGGTAATGTTGCAGTTCATACTAATAAAAGTGTGAAAAGAGGCGAAGCTATATTATCATTAAATAATCTTCACAAGTTTGTAAGTTGGATTGATTATTGTTATTCAGATGAATTTACAGCAGAAGAATTTGATGAAGATCTTTTAGATGTAGGTGAAGAAGTAAGAACAAGACCTGAAGAGTTAAAGGATTTATATGACAAGCTTAGTTCTAAAGATAAAAAGATTGAAGAAATAAGAAAGCAAAATGAAGATTTAATAAAGGAATTAACTGAAAGAAGAAAAGAAAATAAGTTAAATTACGATTTCAACATAGATGAAATAAGTGAATTTGAAACAAGAAAAAGATATATAGATGTTGAATTAAAGCTAGCTGGTTGGGATATAGGAAAAGATGTAATTGAAGAAGTTGAAGTTAAGGGAATGCCTAATAATGCAGAAAAAGGCTTTGTTGATTATGTTTTATATGGAGATAATGGTAAGCCTTTAGCAGTAGTAGAAGCAAAAAGAGTTTCTAAAGAAGCTGATGTAGGTAAACAACAAGCAAAATTATATGCTGATTGTTTAGAAAAGCAATATGGACAAAGACCAGTAATTTTTATTACTAATGGTTTTGAAACTTATATATATGATGATTATAATCAATATTCAGAAAGAAGAGTATATGGTTTTTATAAAAAGTCAGAGCTTCAATTAATGATAGATAGAATATATAGTAAAATTCCATTAAAGAATATAGATATAAAAGATGAAATATCAAATAGATATTATCAAAAGGAAGCAATAATTAATGTATGTGAAGCACTTGAAAATAGACAAAGAAAAATGCTTTTAGTATGTGCAACAGGGACAGGAAAAACAAGAACTGCTATTTCAATAGTAGATGTGCTTTCAAGACATAACTGGATAAAGAATGTATTGTTTTTAGCAGATAGAAAAGCTCTTGTGAAACAAGCAAAAAACAATTTTTCTAAGTTATTGCCTAATTTACCATTATGTAATCTTCTTGATAATAGAGATAATCCAGAAGAATCAAGAATGATATTTTCAACTTATCCAACTATGATGAATTCAATAGATGAAACTAAGAGTAAAAATGGTAATAGATTATTTACGCCAGGACATTTTGATTTAATTATTGTAGATGAAAGTCATAGATCTATTTATAAAAAGTTTAAAGCTATATTTGATTACTTTGACGCTTATTTAATAGGTCTTACAGCTACACCAAGAGATGAAATAGATAAAAATACTTATAGTGTATTTAACCTTGAAAGTGGTGTACCAACTTATGCATATGAATATGAAAAAGCTGTAGAAGATGGATTTTTAGTTGATTATACAACGATAGAAAATAAAACAGAGATTATGGAGTCGGGTATAAAATATGATGAGCTTTCTGAAGAAGAAAAAGAAGAATTTGAAGCAACCTTTGATGATGATGAAAATATAGATAAGGAAATAAGTAGTTCAGCAGTTAATGAGTGGTTATTTAATGCTAATACAATAGATTTAGTATTAAATAAATTAATGAATGAAGGATTAAGAATTGAAGGTAATGAAAAGCTTGGAAAGACTATAATATTTGCTAAAAATAGTAGACATGCAAAGGCTATAGTAGAAAGATTTAATACTATATATTCAGAGTATGGCAGTAATTTTGCTAAAGTAATAGATTATAATACAAATTATGTTGAAACCTTAATAGATGATTTTTCAGATAAAAATAAAATGCCTCAAATAGCAGTAAGTGTTGATATGCTTGATACAGGTATAGATATACCTGAAATTTTAAATCTTGTTTTCTTTAAGAAGGTAAGAAGTAAAACAAAGTTCTGGCAAATGATAGGTAGAGGAACAAGACTTTGCAAAGATTTATTAGGTTTAGGGCAAGATAAAGAAAAGTTCTTAATATTCGATTTCTGTAATAACTTTGAATTCTTTAGAGTAAATCCTAAAGGCTTTGAAGGTGGAAAAATAGAATCAATAACAGAAAAATTATTTAATGTTAAAGTTGAATTAATTAAAGAGCTACAAGATTTAAAATACTCTGATACTGAATATATAGACCTTAGAAAAGATTTAGTAGAAGAGCTTTTAAATAGTATAAAAGCATTAAATGAAGAAAATTTCTTAGTTAAAATGAATTTAAAATATGTTCAAAAATATAAAAATGAAAAAGAGTGGGAAGCTTTAAATACAGGTTCAGTTATTGAATTAAAAGATAATGTTGCAGGCTTAATAACTCCATTAAATGATGATGAACTAGCAAAAAGATTTGATTTAGTTATGTATAATATACAACTTGCTTATCTTCAAGGTAAAAATGCTACAAGAGGAATTAAGTCAGTTATAAATACAGCAGAACAATTATCAAAGCTTGGAACAATACCACAAATTCAAGAGCAAAAATATGTTATTGAAAAAGCTATGACAGAAAGCTTTTGGGAGAGTGCAGATATATTTGAAGTTGATGAAGTAAGAGAAGCATTAAGAGAGCTTATTAAATATCTAGAAAAGGATGGACGAATAATTTATTATACCAACTTTAAGGATTTAATAATAGCAGAAGAAAAAAATACTTCAATTTATAATGTTAATGACTTGAAAAACTATAGAAAAAAGGTTGAACATTATTTAAATGAGCATAAAAATGAAATGGCAATATATAAGCTTAGAAATAATAAAAAGCTAACTAAAGAAGATATAAAACATTTAGAAAGTATAATGTTTAGTGAACTAGGAAACCAATCAGATTACCAAAAGGAATTTGGTAATACACCAATAACAAAGCTTGTTAGGAATATGGTAGGTTTAGATAGAGAAGCTGCTAATGAAGCCTTTTCAGAGTTTTTAAATAATAAAAATCTAAACTCTAATCAAATACATTTTATTAAGCTAATAGTAGATTATGTAGTTAAAAATGGAATGATAGATGATAATAGAGTTTTAACAGAAGATCCCTTTAGAACTGTTGGAAACATAGTAGAACTATTTGAAAATAATATTGATGTTAGAAGTAAGTTATTAAGTGTTATTAAAGAAATAAAAGATAATGCAATAGAAGTAAGTTAAATGAATATGGTAAAAAACTGGGCCCCAGGGGAATTTCTCCTGGAGCCCAGTTTTATAAGTATAATATATTAAATGTTCGACTATACTATAATCAATATATTATGTTAAGTAGAGGTATTGAATGGGCAAGAAATTAGTAATGTATTTAATTAATGATAGTAATTATGGTCCAAAGACTATAGATATAGGAAATTGGAGTGGTAGAGGAATATATTCTCCAGTTTCTCATCTTGAGAATATGTTAGAAACTAGAGATGAATATAAGAGACCGGGAGTGTACTTTTTAAAGGCGCCATCTAATAATAGTAATTATAGTGAAAAAATTTATATTGGTGAAGGGGAAGATGTTAGTGCAAGGCTTAAAAAACACTTGGTAGATTCTAATAAAGAATTTGATGAGTGTATAGCATTTATTGGTAAAGATGAGATGTTAACAAAGGCACATATAAAGTATTTAGAAACAAAGTTAATACAATTAAGTCTAGAATATGGAAATGTAGAGGTCGAGAATATTCAGCAAAGTAATAAGCTTACATCATTACCAGAAGCTGATCAGAGTGATATGGATTATTTCTTAGAACAAATAAAAATAATATTACCAGCAGTAGAATTTAATTGTTTTAGGCCAAACACAATTTCAATAAATAAAATAAAAAATAAGGATTTAGTACAAAACAAAAATGAAGTTTATTATATTAAAAATAAGGGAATCAAAGCTACACTAATAATAAATGATGAAGGCTATGTAGTAAAAAAAGGTTCTGAATGTATAAAGGAAAATGTTAATTCACTTGCAATAGATAGGGTGAGATATAAAAATAAATTAATTGATTTAACTATATTAAAAAAACATAATAATATACTAATATTTAATAAAGATACTATTTTTAAAAGTAGTAGTCAAGCAGCATCTATTATATTAGGAGCACAAGTATCAGGAACTCAAATTTGGAAAGATAAATTTGGGGCTACATATAAGGAAAACATAGAGAAGAAGCTTGGAGAGTAGAATCGAAAAATTTTACTCTTTTTTGTTTGCATAAATTTAGAATTTAAAAAAAATAGATGCATATATTTTATGGTAAGAAAGAGAACTAAAGATAATAAATTAGTCAACAGTAAGAATGTAACCTAACAAACATTAGTTAATAAATAAAACAACTCAAATGATAGTAAATATATTTAGTTAGGGGAGTTATGATGACTAGTAAATTTTATAATGAAATAGTTAATTCAAAGAAAGAAAAAGAAGTAGAATTGGTTTATAAAAAGGGGATAAATACATATTTCCCCAAAAGTATAATAGAACATCCTTTTGAATGTGATGGATATATAGAATCAAATATTCAGTATGATAATGCAACTAAAGTTTTAAGATTAATTATGGAGTTCAAGTATGATGAAGATTTTAGTAGAGATATCCAGAAGGCAAAGGTTCTTATCCAGGTTATATATTATTTAAAGAAATTTAATACAGATATACACTATAGTATATTACCAGATATAATATTGGTTGGTGATAAAGATGAATGTTTTGTAATTCATACAAATACAATTATAAAATATTTGTATGAAGATATTGATTGGAGTATTGCACCATCCGAAGCAGCAAATAAAAATCCTAAAGTAGTTTTAAAAATAGCAAAAGATAGAGAAATAAATCCATTTATATTTAGAGTAGATAAAACATTCTCATTTAAAGATGTAGCTGATAAGATAAAAGAGTTAGCATTGAATATAAAGAGATTTGTTAAGATTACAGAAAATAATATACCATTAATTTATGACTATTTTATATGTAAAGTGATAGTTGATGTAAACAAATATAGTGTAAATGATTTAGTTTATGTTTTTATTAGTTTAATGGTTTCACCAGAAGATTGTTACCCTCACCCAAATAAAAGAAATATATTAGTTTTATCTAATAAGAGAGAAATAAAAATAGATGGAAGAGCATATAGAGCATTTATAGAGCATTTTGATAAGCGTTATACATCAAGAGAAAAAGATGTGTTTACTGAAATTTCGGATAGGTTGATAGATGATACAAAGCGTAGATTCAATGGTGAATTTTATACACCAACTATATGGGCAGATGAAGCACATAATATGATATCGAAAGAATTTGGTGAAAATTGGAGGGAAGAATATGTTGTTTGGGACTGTGCATGGGGAACAGGTAACTTAACTAGAGATTATGAGTTTAAGGAATTATACTGTTCAACAATTAATGAAAGTGATTTAAGAATAGGAGATAGATATAATATTAATTCAATAAAATTTCAATATGACTTTTTAAATGATGATATTGAATTAATACAAGGGGCTGAGTTGCTAGAAGAAGTATATAAATTACCTAAAGAACTATTAAAAAGTATAAAAAGTAATAAGCCTATAATATTTTTTATTAATCCACCATATGCAACAGCAAATAATGCAGGTACAAAGATAGGTGATCATAAAGAGGGGGTTGCGAAGACAAAGGTCAATGAGTTAATGAAAAATGATGAAATGGGAGAATCTTCACAACAATTAATAACTCAGTTCTTATATAGGATATTAAAATTTAAAGAAGTATATAATTTGAATAACATAAATATATGTATATATTCTAATCCGATATATATGTCAGGAAGTTCTTACAAGGGATTTAGAAAAAATTTTTTTAAGAATTTTAACTTTAAAAGTGGAATGTTATTTAAAGCAAGCTATTTTTCAGGGGTAAAAGAGTCGTGGGGTATAAGTTTTTCAATTTGGAAAAGTGGAGAATCAAATAATATTACTGAGTTTAAGCATACTATAAAAGATTTAATAAATGGGCAAATAATTGGTATAGGAACTAAAATTATTTACAATTTAGACTTAGAAAAATCATTTTCAGATTGGATAAAAGAAGATGTTATAAAGAATAATACTAAAGATGCTCCACAGTTGAGTAGTGCAATAAATGTAAAGCAGAAGGGTAGAGGAAGAATTGTAGATGGTGCATTGGGATATTATGTAAACGTGAGCAATAATGTTTATAAAAATAAATCGGATGTGTTTTTATTATCAAGTACAGCTTCAACAGCAAATGGAATATCAATAACTAAAGAAAATTATATGAAAGTAGTTTCCAATTTTGCAGCTAGAAAATTAGTAACTGGTAAAGAATATACATGGATAAATCAAAAAGATGAATATATTAAGCCTAATTTAGATAATGAGTTATATGAGGAATGGAATAACGATGCAATAATTTATTCAATATTTAATACATCATCAAATCAAAGCTCTTTGAGAAAAATAGAGTATAAGAATAGAATACATAACATAAAGAATGAATTTTTCTTTATGGGTATAGATGAGATGAGAGAGTTAGCAGTTAAGTACGACAATGATTATATTTATAATGATATTAGAAATTTTGGAGGGGATAGGTATACTTTTACTTTAGTGAGGGAAACTAATTTTTCAAAAGAGGCGACTGATGTTTTAGATAAAGCAAAGGAGATAGTAGAAAAAAGCTTCGAATATAGAAAATTATTTAATGAGGATAACCCTAAATATAATATTAACACATGGGATGCTGGGTGGTATCAAATAAAAGGTATTCTAAAGGAATTTATGAAAGAAGATTTAGCTAATTTTAATGAGTTATATAAAAAATTAGTGGATAAAATGAAGCCAATGGTATATAAATTGAAAATGTTAAAATTATAACTTGAGATAATGGAAATTATATTATTCAAAGTTAAATCTGAAATAAAGCTACTTGGAAAGAAAATTTAAATATTATTAGTACAAGTATTTTAAAGTAAGTGTTTTTAATTAGAGAGACCTAAACTTAATTATATAAAGAGGAATAGTCAATGGTACACATGTACCAAAGTATCTATTCCTATTTTTATTTTATTTTGAATATTACCAGTTAGACTAATGCTTCTAAAAAGCTTTTAGCGTTGAGTGGGGAAAATAAGCTTTCAATTAAAAAATAATACTAGGTTTTTCAATCAATATTATAAAATGCAATTACATGTATGTTGTATAATAGATGAATTGAAAATAACAAGAAAAATATTGAGGATGATAGTAGTATGATGAGAAAGACTTTTTCGCTAACTAATAATCTAAAAAAGTAGGATTAGGATAATATTAATAAAGCAATACTAGAGTGATACTTTCAGGTAAAGGAGATAGGTATTTCAGTAAGAAGATTTATAAGATTAAAAGGTGATATAAAAGACTATTTTTATCACCTTTAATTTATATTAATTGGAATATTATTCAAAAAATATTTTATGAAGATAATAATGATTGAATATAAGTTTAGGTACAGTAGTTAGTTTTGTTTTTACACAAAACTAACTACTGTACCTCTATTTTAAATTTAAATATATGATTAATGGCTTATGCTAGAATATGGTATAATAGGGAATGGAAAGTAGTTAAAAGATAAGGCATTGTACATGGAGTATAAGTACACTTAATAAATCTGGGGGTATGAGAAATGAGTAAAGAGTTATTAACAAATAAAGAGGAAGAAATAATAAGCTTTAAAGATGAAGTTAGCTTTTTAGATCCTAGAAGTAAAAAAGAGTTTTTAACTGTTATGAAAGTTGAAAATGAAGAAATTAACAATAAAAAGTGTATAGGTAGTCTTGCTAAGGTAAATATGTTTATGCAACAATTACCTTTAGCAGTAAGCATAGAACAAAGTGAAATTATTAGCAATTCATATAAAATTGTTTTCCCAGAAGGTGCATCAGGAACTTTAATGAAGTATAAAAATGGAATGCTAGGAACTCCGCTTATTGGAGATAATGGAAAGATATCTGCTCATGCTGGATTAGTATCTGTTGATAATATATCACTAACTCCATTAATGATATTCTCAGCAATGTCTGCAATTACAGGACAGTATTTTATGGCTAGAATTGATGAGGGATTAGAAACAATTACAAAAAATGTTAAAGAGATTATTGGTATAATTTATGATGAAAAAGAATCAGATAACTTTTCAGCATATAATTTTTGTGAATATGTAAAGAGTAATATGCAATTAATACTTGGAAATGAAGTATTAAAATTATCCACTTTAACTAATTTACAAGCAACAAATAATAAAATGTGTTCAAATATATTATTTTATTCTAAGAGCATAGATAGAAAGAGTAATGATATAGTTAATATACCTAATAAAAAGTTAAGTACTACAGATAAGAGATTATCAGAAATGGATGAACTATCAAAAATTGTTTTTGGATTAATAAGACAACAGCAGTTAAGTTTTGAATTGCTATGTATTGGAAAAGTATATGAAATACAAGTTGCAGAAATGTATGATGAAGAATATTACAAAAATATAATTGCAGAACTTGAGAGAGTTGGAAATATAGTAGATTCAGATGTTAAGATGCTTATAGATAAGTGTGAAGAAACATTATTAGAAATTATAAAAAAAGCTATAAAGGGAGATGATGCAGTAAGTCAATTTAAGAAGGCTATGCAAGACTATAAAAACAAACAATTAGAATTTGAAAAAATTAAAAATAATTTTATTGAAAATATTATTTCATTTAAAGATGAAAATATTAAAGCTAAAGAGTTTGTAGTTGTTGATGATTTAATATATGCTTAGAAAAAGTAATAGTAGATGATATAGTAAGATATGAATGTTAAACTATAATAATTATTGGAGATATACACTATCATTAGTAGAATATCTCCAATATTTTTTTATTAAATTTGTTTAGTTTGAAAAAATTATTAATAGATAAATTTGTATGCAATTTATATATTAAGGGTGAATAAGATTAATAATGATTAATAAGTTTATTATAGTATAGATATAATGAAGGGGAAGATTTATGATTGCAGAGTTGCATGGGAAAATTAGTAGCAGAGGAACAAATTTAAGAGAAACTTCAGAAGATAATTTAACTGGTAATATCTTTGGTGCATTAAGATATATTCCATTTAGTAAGGGCATTCAAAAAATATTATTAGAAATAATTGATAAAAGTAACTTTAATAATTATGAAGCAGAAGAGTGGGCAGAAAAAATTGAGTTTTGGCCTTATCATAAAGATGGAGAGTTAGATTTAATTATTGATCTTAATTTAGTTACTATTGGTATAGAAGTTAAATATAATAGTGGTTTATCATCAGAAGATGATGTAATAAAAGACTATGAAAGTGAAGAGCCAAGTAAAAATCAGTTATCTAGAGAATCAATGATTATTAAAGAGTTAGCAATAGAAAAAAATAAGAAACCAATTTTACTTTTTATTGCTAGGAAAAATGAAGGCAAAGAAATAGTAGATAACGTAAAGAAGAGAAATATTATAGAAAATGGTGTAATATTTGAGTTTATTTCTTGGGAAGAAATATGTTCTATAATAGAAGAATTATATAAAAGTTCTAAGTTAAACTATTTTGAAAAAGTAGTAATTGATGATATTTATAAACTTTTAGCTAAAAAAGGCTTTGATAGCTTTAAAAGTTTTAAGAGTAATATTAGTAGTAGTATAATAGATAAAAATGAATATTTCGTATTTAAAGAGAATAAAAAATATAATTGTATATCAAAGGAGAGAAGATAAAGAACTGGAAAATAAATGAAGAAATGGACCACTATATGTACTAGAATTAAATTTTGAAGAAGCACCATCATATTATTTATCCAAATTTGAATATGAAAATATAAAAAGTTGGCGAAGTGGAATATCACCTTCAGATTGGTGGGCTTTTTATTTTCCAACAGATATTAAGGATAATAGGATTGAGTTTAGTAAATTAGAGAACATTTATACTGTAGGTGTACCTAAGGATTCGTACAAGAAAACTTACTGGGGGCTTAAAAGAACAGTGTTTAAAAGTAAAAATTTATTAGACTTGAATAGTGATAATGTTAATATTAATATTTTTCAAGAATTTAATAATCTAAAAGATAAATAATACTATACGGTGGTGAAGAATTAAAAAAGAAAATTATCATTTTTGCTTTTACGTAGACATAACCATAATTATAAGATAATAGAAATATATAGAAATTAATATTTGTATTAATATATGAGTAAGTTATTTATTAAACTACTCGATAAATTGGAATTAGGAGGAAGTGAATAATATGGGAAAATGTCATGTAATTAGTGCAAAACGAATGGGATGGGAACAAATGTATGATTACTATACCTTTCCAGTTAATGAGTATAGTAGAGAAGAGGCTATGGATCAGTTTCGTACTGTTGAAAAAGAAACAAAAAAAATAATGGGGAATGGTATCCGTACACTGCATATGAATATAATGGAGAAATATATCATTCTATTATTTATTCTGGGACTGCAGATGAAAGCGAATTTGATTAATAAATTATACTATCTATTGGCAAAGTATATGAAATTTATAAATTTCTTACTTAGCTCATAAAAACCACAATAAATCATAAGTATAGGCAATATATTTAACTACTAGTATATTATTTGGAGGGAAATATGGTACGTTTAACAAGGGATGTGAGACAAAGAATTTTAGAACAGAACGAAGGTTTCAGCACGAGAACATATTATGAGGGTAGAAATACTAGAGAAGAAAGAATAGTAAGCCAAAAGAAAATCCTAACTTTACTTAATGAGGTTGGGAAAATTACTCAGAAGAAATTAACAAAGAAGCTTGGTGTTAAGTCAGCATTTTCTAGTGAAATAAATAAATTGTATATTTTCTTTTGATGACTTTTATACATTATAAAAGATTTAAGAGAAGATAATAGTAATTAGGAATATGTATAAAAAGTTATAGATAACAGATATATATATCTTGTGGTATAATAAGGAAAAATAGGTGGGATTATGGTAAAGAAAAAGAAAATTATTATTTTAATTGTTTTAATAGGTTGTTTAATAATGGGATTTATAGATGCAGTTATTAGCCCACAGTATCTTATAAAGTCCTTTATAAAAATTATACTTTTTTCTATAATGCCAATTTTATATTCAAGATATGATACGAATTTAAATTTATCTTCTTTATTTAAGGTAAAAAGCAAGAAGGAAATAATCATTGCTATTTTATCAGGAGTAGCAATATTTACAGTTATTTTAGGAGCTTATTTTATAATAGGTAATTTTTTTGATTTTTCAAATGTTGTATCCTCATTATCAGAAAATGCAGGTATTAACAATAATAACTTCTTATTTGTTACTATATATATTTCTTTTATTAATTCTTTACTAGAAGAATTCTATTTTAGAGGCTTTGCATTTTTAAAGCTAAAAGAAGTATCAACTAGGAAGTTTGCATATATTTTTAGTTCCTTAGCATTTGCTTTTTATCATATTGCTATGATGATAGGATGGTTTGATATAAGCTTATTTATTTTAACTATAGTTGGATTATTTGTTGGAGGATTAATTTTTAATTACTTCAATGGGAAATATAAAAATATATATGTTACTTGGTTAATCCACATGTTTGCAAATTTTGCTATTAATTATATTGGATTTATGCTTTTCAACATTGTATAAACCAGATATTAATAAAATACAAGCCATAGGCGTTATCCTTTCTACAGATAATTTGTGGTAAAATTACCTTAATACAGAAAGTAACACTATGGTTTTTTATATTTAAAAAGGTGAAACAATGTAAGGGAGAGATTTATATGTCATTAGAAATAATTCGTAATGATATTACAAAAGTTCATGCTTGAGATAAATGAAGCATTATTTGCTTTTGATGAAAATACCTTAGGTTAAATAATGGTATATTATTTATATATGCTAATAAATCATCAAAACTATATTTGTTAATAAATTTTAGACAGAAGTGGATCAATGATGGGACTTGAAAAGGATACTATCGGAGGCTTTAATGCAATGATTGAAAAACAAAAGAAAGAAGAGGGAGAAGCTTTTATAATTACTGTATTATTTGATAATAAGTATGAGTTATTACATGACAGAATTAATATAAAAGGAGTATCGCCTATAATTGAGAAAAAATATTTTGTTAGGGGTACTACTGCATTATTAGATGCCGTTGGAAAGACTATAAATAAAATAGAAAATGCTCAAAAACATACTTTAGAATCAGAAAGAGCAAGTAAAGTTCTTTTTGTAATAACTACAGATGGTATGGAAAATTCAAGTACAAGATATAGTTATGAAAAAATTAGAAGAATGATAGAAGATAAGAAAAAGGAATTTGGATGGGAGTTTATATTCCTTGGAGCAAATATTGATGCTGTTAGAGCAGCTGAAAGTATATGAATATCTGAAGATAGAGCAACTAATTATAATTGTGATAGTGAAGGAACTAGGCTTAATTATGAAGTAATAAGTGAAACTGTAAGCTGTCTAAGAACCAATAAAAATATAAGTGATAATTGGAAGAATAAAATTGAAGTGGATTATAAAAAACGTGGAGGAAAGATATAAATGTTGGGGGCTACTATTGGAGATATAGTTATATAACTATGTTCACTCCAGTATTTATTGCATTTATTATAACAATCAGTGTTATTGGTTATGGTATAAATATAGTAGTTAAATCAATTAAAGAACAGGACAAGAATAATTAATAAGATTATTGTCATACAAAATAGATAGAAAACGGACAAAGCAATCTGTTTGTTTTACTTATAACTAGTTATAACACATATTTAAAATATAGCCTAATTTAAAAAAGAAAAAATATGGCGTTGGGATGACTTGGAGCTTATGGTGGAATAATGAATTATATCAATTATTTTGAAAAAATATTTATAATATTATGACGACTTGGAGCATGCGAGGTCGTAAATAATTCACATAATTCCGACTTTGGAGGGATTATTACATTTAGTTTGAAAAAGAAAAAATATGGCGTTGGGATGACTTGGAGCTTGCGACGGAATTTCCAACGCCATATTTTTTCTTTTATTTTTTTCTCAATTTTACTTAAAACTGGGTACTTATTTAATGATAGGGTATTTAAATAAATTTTAGGAGGATTAAATATGCAATTTTCATTTTTAGGGTATTCAGTTAAAAAGATTATGGAATTTAATTTAGATGTTAAGGATGTAACTATTCTTAGGTATTTTGATGATTTTAGAAATAGTGGAAAGATGAACTATGAAGTTATAGAAGGTGTTAAGTACTATTGGATAAGTTATCAAAATATTGAAAATGAACTTCCTTTCTTAGGTTTAGGAAAGAGAACTATTATGATGAGAATGCTTAAATTAAGGGATTTAGGAATTTTATCTCATTATACTAAAAAGGAAGGTGGAACTTTTTCTTTTTATGCTTTAGGAGAAAAGTATAAGGAATTAGTATATGTTAATAAAAATAATGACGATAAAGATAATAATAATGCTAAAAATAATAATAAGGATAATAAGGGACAAGCTAATAATTACTATATTAATGAAGAAGATATTGATATAAGTATAAGTTCAGAGGAGGATTCTACCATTAATGAAGTTCTTAATAATGAAGATAGTGTTCTTGAGAATGACGAAGCTGTACATGATTTAGAAAAATTATCTGTAAATAATCACCAAAATGAAGAGGGGGTATCCAAAAATAATCATAGAGGGTATGCAGAGAAATGTTCAACAAAGACTAATCTACTAAATAACTCATCTACCATAGTAACTAATATATATAATAATATAAAAGAGAATGTATCTAGTATAATTAACTATTTAAACTCAAAAGCTGGTGTTATGTATAAGCCTAGTAACACTAAAACTATAAATCTAATAAAAGCCAGACTAAGAGAAGGTTTTAGTTTTGGTGACTTTAAAAAAGTTATAGATAAGAAAGTTAAGACTTGGAAGGGTACTAGCTTTGAGCAATACTTAACTCCATTTACTCTATTTGGAGATAAGTTTGAGGTTTATTTAAATCAAAAAATATTGAAACAAGAAGAAAGTAAAAATAATAATCCTTATGAAAATAAAAAAAGCTATAGATACAATAAAAATCTAAGATTCCATAACTTTAAAGGTCGCGACTACGATTATGACGATCTAGAAAAGAAACTATTAGGTTGGGATAATTAATAATATTAACAAACGGCTATCTTAAAAAAGATGGACATAATTTTTTATTACAATTTAGAAAGTGAAGGGTACTTATTTAATTTTAAGGCTCTATTTAAATGAACGTTAACATAAAATTATTTTCCAAATTATGTTATAATATAGGGATAATCAATATTTGTATAAATTTAATTTTATTTATATCATTATTAGAATTATAATCCGTGAATTATGTGTATAAGTATATAAAGTATTGAATAATCGTATTATATTTCTCAAAAGGAAGTGATAAAATGAAAAATAAAAAAATATTTTGGTTCATTGTAATAGATATATTTGTTGTCGGTATTATATTGTTTTATCTATTTAAACCAATGACAATGAATGATATTTACGATAAGCCTAATTTTACAGGAATAGTAACAGAAATATATGATAAAGCAATTTTAGTTTCTGTTGATGAAGATGAGGATGAAATTAAGAGTAGTGATAAAATGAGTGTTTCACTTGATGTTCAATTAAAAGATAGTATGACAAGTTTTAAAGTTGGCGATAAAGTAAAGATATTCTATGACGGTATTATATTAGAAACTTATCCAGCTCAAATCCATACAGTTTATGCAATATTGTTAATTAATGAGTGAAGTAGCTATTATTTTATGGTAAATGGATTGGATTTAGGAGAATAACCTTAAATGATTGTGACTTGGAGCTTGCGACGGAATCTCGAATATTATATTTATTTCTTTTATTTTTTTTAAATCATCTTTCTCGTACGTATATATAAGTTGAGGAGGTGATAAACATGGCAGCAAGTTCAGTATTAGTTGGAAATGCTTTAGGAATAAGCTATCAAACTGGAGTTAACTCTAAGGGAGAAGATGTTTTTGAAGGACAAAGCTTTAAAAACATATCAGCAACTGCAACAGATGATGAGTTAGTGGCTTTATCTGATGCAATAGGTGGAATCCTAGCATACACTGTTTCTACTATTAAAAAAGAGCAAACTTATGTAATAACTAGAGGGGAGTAGGTTTAGTTATAAGTAGTTTGTAAGAGAAGAAATTTATTATTAATTTGAGGGGAAAGGAGGAAAAGTTATGATTCAAAGAACTGCAAGTATTAGTTTTAAGGATGCAGCGGGAAAGAAGTACACAGTATCTATAAAGGATATTAAGGAAGATGTTGAAGATATAGCAGTAGTATCTTTAATGGATACTATTATAAATAATAATCTTATTAAGACAGAAAATGGAAATCTGGTTGAAAAGCAAACAGCTCAAGTCGTTGTTAAGGACACAAAAGAAATTGAACTATAGTTTTTAAGTTTTAATTCCATTAAACTCCGTAATTTAACTTTTATATAAAAACCCTTAGTAGAATAAAGAAAATTGTTCTACTAAGGGTTTATTGACTATTAAGTATACCTAGACAAAAATATGAGATAAGTATATAATAATTTCAATAAGAATCTTGACAAATAAAGGTTTAGAGCCTTTGAAATTAATAAAAATGTAAATTTAGAACCTTGAGAGATCAAGGTTTTTTCTAACAGAAAATTAATGCTTTATATAATTATTAACAAGAAATGTTTATCCACTTTATAAGTTAAGCAATTATATTAAAAGGGGAGAAAAAAATGACAGTAGAATTAGAAAAACACTATAATAAATTTTGCGAAGATAAAAGATTAACAAGAAGGCATGGGCAAGTTGAATATATAACTTCTATGAAATATATTCATGAATATTTAAATGATGATAAGAGTTTAAAAATATTAGATGTTGGAGCTGGTACTGGAAGATATTCAGTAGCACTATCTAATGAAGGATATGATGTTACAGCAATTGAACTTGTAAAACATAATCTAGGAGTTTTAAAGGCTAAAGGTAGCTCAGTAAAGGCTTTTCAAGGTACTGCGTTAGATTTAGCTAGATTTGAAGATAATACTTTTGATATGACATTAGTTTTTGGACCAATGTATCATTTATATACATTTGAAGATAAAGTAAGAGCTTTAGAAGAAGCAAAAAGAGTAACTAAAGTAGGGGGAAAGATATTAGTTGCTTATCTAATGAATGAGTATAGTGTAATAACATATGGATTTAAAGAAAATAATATTAAAAAGTGTATTGAAGATGGAAATCTTGATGAGAACTTTCATGTTATATCAAATCCCGAGGATTTATATGACTATGTAAGAATTGAAGATATTAATAAAATAAATGAAGCTGCAGGAGTAAAGAGAATAAAAATAATTTCAGCAGATGGACCTGCTAACTTTATGAGACCAACTTTAAATGCTATGGACGATGAAACATTTAAAATTTTTATTGATTACCATTTATCTACCTGTGAAAGACAAGATTTAGTAGGGGCAGGAGCTCATACATTAGATATTTTAATAAAAGAATAGGTAATAAAATTGCACCTAAATATTAGATATAAACTGATATTTTGGTGCAATTTTAGTTATGTTTACTATTTATTACAGTTATAATCAGTTTTTATTGCAGAATAAATCTTTCTGTCTCATAATAAACATTTCAAATGCTTCCGTATCAAGTGAATAATATACTCTTTTGCCATCAGTAGTACAAATTACAAGACCGTAATTGATAAGTTTGCTCATGTGATGATGAATTGTATTTCTAGAAACATTAAGGTGATTTGATAGTTCCAGCCCATATGCACTTTGTTTGCGTAGATAACAAAGAATATCAAATCTTGTACGATCTCCTAGAAGATGGTAAGCTTCATAGATATCGTCGATATAGGAAATCTGTCCGTTTAACATATCTAAAAGATCTTTGCGTAAGATTCCACAATAAATGTGAACAGTATTGATCTTTTGGTTTGAGGTAAGGTTTGTGTCCATACCAAAAATAAAAGGTTGCATGTGGTAGTCTATTTCATCTACGAGTTTGAGTTTTGATATCTGCTTAAAATACTCAATACAGCCGGTCTGAACTAGTTCTATGCTAAAATTATCTATTATATCTGTTAAAGCATTTTTTTCTTTTTTGAAAGTATTAATAATAGTATTAAGACATACGGAAATGTCATTTAATACTTCGTGATAATTATGGTAAGTGTCTAGTATGGTTATTTTGCTTTCAGCTGGAACAGAAAGTGAGAGAACTTTATCTAAGAATTCTCTGTCACTTAATGAACAAGGAGTATTGCAATTATCTGAAATGTCAAGAGCTTCAGCAATATTATAGGCAATTCTATCAGGTGAAAAATCTTTCATATATGATATTAGAGTGTCAAAATCTTCGTCGAATTCTTCTAAAACATTGTAGAATAGAAGAAAGGCAACTGAAGTTGATCCAATGGTATTGAAAGGAAAACCTTCAAGATTGGTAAAATATTTATTTATTATATCTTCACCTAGAGATATATTTTCATCCATACGAATAGTGAGTTTTTTAATTTTAGAAAATGTTTCATGAAATGAATCTTTATCTTTTAATTTTCTGTGCTTAATCTTTTGTTCTAAGTGATCCCAAGTATTACCTGATGCCTTCCTACCAAGATATGCAAGAGCTTCAAGCAGCAGGTTAGGTCTATCTTTATAGTTCATAGTATAAATTTCCCTTCTTCTGATGCCTTAAGGCATATTTTTACTAAATTCTAAAATAATCGTTTTGAGTATTTCATATAATAGCATTTTTGTCAAGTTTTACAACAGAAACAAATATGTATAAATGGTTTTTATTGACAAGTGGTAAAAAAAAGTATTATTATATTTATGTACAATACACATAGAACATAATGTTATATATATATTTAACATTATTAGTATTAGATATTGTATAAATTATAAAAAATTAAATAAAAAGGGGGCAAAAACATGAAAAAGATGAATCGTTATTTTTCGGGGATTATTACGATTTTCATGTTAGTTGGGATGTTAACTACTAACACTCATGCAGATATGAAGGAGAGTAATTACTCTCAGCTGACAGCTGTTGAAGTTGAGGGGACTCCTAGACTTGATGAATTAAAAACAAAACCAAATGAATCACAAGTAGAAACTATTTATGGGGACGATGAAATAGTTACAGCCATCGTAGAGATGGAGGAGGCTCCTGTAATGGATTATTACGAAATTAGCAATTATTCTTCACTTGATGGAGAAACTTCAGCAGGGGAAGCAGTATCTAACTTTTTATCTTCAGAGGATGCTAAGATAGCATCTGATGAAATAATTGATAGTCAGCAGAATGTAATCTCTAAGATATCCACACTAGCTAATGAAAGTAGTAATATAGCTAGAGGATCTGAAGAGGGGTTTGAAGTAATTGATAATTGGTCTACTATCGTAAATGCTATGGCTATTCGTGTACCATATGGTATCATTGATAAAATTAGTGAAATAGATGGGGTTAAGCGTGCTTATGTTGAGCACACATATGATCTTCCTGACCCTATTGAAAATTCAGTGGTGCAAGATGGCAAGGAAAATTACTCCTATAGTTATGATATGATAGGGGTTGATGAAACCTGGAGGCAAGGGGATACAGGTAAAGGTATGCTAGTTGCAGTTCTTGATAGTGGACTTGATATAAAGATTGATTGGAACGGAGAAGTTGTACGTACACATGAAGCGTTTACTGATGATTCTTTTATGAGTGGAAATCCAACCGATGGAATAGATGATTGGAATCTACGTTTCACTGGTAATAGTCTTGAAGAGTTTCTAAAGGGAAATCAACTTAATTCTACTACTGGAAATAATGGAAATCATATAACTTATGATAACAACGCACTTTATAAAAATTTAAAGGTACCATATGCATGTGACTATGCGGAGGGAGATTTAAATGTTTTACCTGCTGATAGCGATCATGGTACCCATGTTACTGGTACTATTGCAGGATTTGCTAGTACTGAGGAAGGGGAAGTTAAATTTTCAGGTGTTGCTCCTGATGCACAGGTATTATTTATGAAGGTATTCCCTGATGCAGGTGGTGGTGCAGCAGAAAGCTATATTGTAAATGCTCTTGAAGACTCTCTAAAGCTTGGGGCTGATATGATTAACCTAAGTTTAGGTTCTGATAATGGTTTTGCAAATGACGATACAATTCAGAATGATGTCCATGAACGTGTTAATAAATCAGGAATAGTTCTTATGACTTCTGCTGGAAATAGTGAAAAGTCTTCTGAAGGTAATAGTTACAATGGTAATAGCTTAACATCTAATCCTGATGAATCTATGATGTCATCTCCAGCTATTTATAGTAGTAATATTAGCGTTGCATCTATAGAAAATACTATTAAAGTACAATCATATTTTACGTGGAATGATAATGAAGGTAATGAGCACAAGGTTTCTTTCAACGACCCATGGTCTGTTGCTATGAAGGCAGACTTTTCAGATAAGGAGTATCCAATTTATTCTGTAGGTGGGGTTGGTACTTATAATGACTATTATAATGCCGGATTTAATAATGGATATAATAACGGGAAGACAGGCCTAGCGCTTGTAAAGCGTGGAGAGATATCCTTTGCAGATAAAGTTAACAATGCTATTAGTTTTTCAGGAGTAAATTCTAGTAATGAATCTTACGGTGTATTAGGAGTTATAGTATATGACGATGATCCTAACGGTACAGAATTAATTGGAATGAGTGTTTCAGGTACTAGTTTAGATTCAGCATTTATTTCAGGACAAGATGGTTATGAAATAGTAAATGCTTTAGAGAGTGGATATGATGTTAAAATAAAAGTTTCTAATGTTGATGAAACACTTGATAATCCTAGCTCTGGACAAATGTCTTCATTTACTTCATGGGGAGCAGGTCCAGGACTTGAACTTAAACCTGAAATTACTGCACCAGGAGGAAATATATGGTCTACAGTATTAGATAAGGTTAATACAAGTAATAACGGATATACTGGAAGTTATGAAATGATGAGTGGTACATCTATGGCAGCTCCTCATATGGCAGGTATCGGTGCATTGGTTCGTCAGCATATAGCTAAAGAAAGTGCCTTTGCAGGAACTCCAGCTGAATCTGTTGGAAATGTTGTTAGTCAACTATTAATAAGTACAGCTATTCCACAAAAGGACGAAGCAGGAGTATACTATTCTCCACGTCAACAAGGTGCAGGTCTTGTAAATGCATCAGGTGCAGTTTCAACACCGGCTTATATAACAGTTGATGATAAGAAGGTTGGTAAGTTGGAACTTGGTGATGACCCTGATAAAAATGGTAACTATGATATAGAATTTAACTTGAATAACATTTCTGATAGTGATTTAAAATATGATGCTCAAGTTGTGTTGATGAGACCTGATGTATCATCTACATCTAGCAAATGGGGTGAACGTAATGTTATCTCTAATACTGATGTTATTATAAAAACTGTTTCACTAGGAGAAATCAGTGTACCTGCTGGTGGGAACACAACATTTAGTAATACTGTATCATTAACAGATAGTGAAAAATCAGAGTTGGACAGGCTATTTGAAAATGGAACTTATGTAGAGGGATATGTAATTTTAACTGATGCAACAGATAGTGAGAATCCTCAGATAGGTATGCCTATGCTATCATTCTATGGTGATTGGTCTAAAGCTCCAATATTTGACTCAGCTTTATGGATTGACGAACCTAAAGATGGTGAGAATGTATTAAATAACGAGTCCACTTGGAATACTAATATAGTTGGAAGTACCCAAAAAAATGATATCTATGGAGTTATAGGATTCTTTAATCTTGGTCAGAACGTATTTGATGAAATGTCATCTATCAGTCAGGTTATATATAAAGAAGAAAATATAACACTATCACCTAATGGAGATGAGTATTTTGACCGTATTGATGACTATATTCTTTATCAGCTTCGTGATGCAAGAGTAGTAGTTATTGAGGCAAAAGATTCTAAAACTGGAGAGGTTTATATGCGTGATTGGGCTTCTTATCCAACAAAGAGTCTTTATAATTCTAGCTTAGGTGCTGCTATACCATTTAGCCTTTACGGTACATTCCCAGAATGGGATGGAACTGATATGGAAGGAAATGTACTTCCTAGTGGAACGAAGTGTACCTATACTATTACTGCTTATGGAGAGGGAGATTATGGTGAAGAAGTTTATAATGAAGAATTAGGTAGAGATGTTACAAACTTTGATTCTATAATTCCTGGGGAAAATGAGCCTACATTTAATGGCCATACAATGGATATGACTGGAGATGTTATTTCCTTCCCAGTTACTATAGATACAGTAGCACCAAAACTTGAAAATAATGCTGTTAGAATATATGAGAAAGATGGTCGCACATATATTACTGGAAAAGTATATGATGAAGATGGATCAATTGCATCTATTGAAATAGCACCATATGTAACACGTACCTATAAAGAGGGTTATGGTGATCCTAATTATTCTCAAATAGGTATTGATAGAAATAATCCATTTTATGTTAATAATGTTTATGACTCAGAAAAAAAGGAGGTTACATTTACTGTAGATGTAACAGAATATAGTCATGCTAATGAGTCATATCCAGGTGAAAATAATTATTATGATTATAAATGGAATGGAAATGTTCTTGTTTCATGTGGAGACTATGGTGCTAATGACAGAAGTTATGCTATAAAAATTGATGCTTCAAGCGGAATTGTTCTTTCACAGACATCAGCTCTATTAAATCCTGGAGAGCAATTTGACTTAAGTGTTAATAATAATACTGAAGTTTTAGGTGATATTCTTACTCGTACATCAAGTAATCCAGAAATTGCTACTATTGATGAGTACGGTCGTGTTAAAGCTATTGCACCAGGACAAGCAACTATTACTGTTTCAAATGGTAGCTCATCTGCTGTTTGTATTGTAGCAGTAGAAGAGAAAAACACTGAGGTTAAGAGCTTTGATTTGTCTATTGATAGTTTTTCAGGATTAAAGCCTGATGGAGAACTTGTAGTTAAGGTAAATAATATTCAACCAGCGAATGTTAAGATAGATAATATACGATGGGAAGTTTCAGAAGATGAAGATTATGCTAATGATTATGCATCAGGTCTTATTACTGTAGGAAAGTATTCTAGTGATGCTCTTTCAGGATTTTTGTATCTGACAGTAAATTCATCAGAAGATATTCTTCCAGCAGGTCATGCTGTATTAACAGTTACCATAGGTGATATACAACGAAGTATGGATATAGACTGGGATCAAATTTATCAGTCTAATAAGGAAGATGACATTATTTCTGGGGGAAACTATAATTCACAGTCAATTTATGTAACTCAGGGTGAGACAGCTACACTAATGGCAAAGTATAAGCAATCTAGTTTGCATCAGATAGGAGATGTGAATACAGAACTTAAAGGACTTAAACTTGATGGGGCAGATTTCTTCAGTATAGGAGGAAGCTATAAGGCTAAATTAGTGAATGATGAGGATTATGCGTTACCATCTGATGTTCATATTTACATTGTATATTCAGACGGCTATAAATATGAGATTAAGAACTATCCAGGTTATAATGCTTACACATACAATTCAAATACTGGGGAAATTATAATTAACTATGCGCCAAGTGGAGCAGATAATAAACTTCTCATTGTAGCAGATGGCGTAGAGAGTGAAGGTGCCAAGGCTGGTACTATCTCTGATACGACATATGTTAAGCCAGATGGAATGTTTGGGCCGTTTGATTGGACTCTTACAAAAGGGAATGGTGAGATTGAATTAGGCGAAGCAGATGTAAATGGTAAGAAATATGAAGCGGCTATGTACACTCCATCAGAGCCAGGTGTGAGTTATATAACAGCAACTACGAAAGATGGACAGTATTCTGTGAATTTTGCAGTAATATCTGAACCAGTTTTAGCAGATAAGATAACTCTTGATACACATAATATAGAAATGAAGGTTGGTGAAACAGCTAATCAAGTAGCGATATTGTCTCCAACACCAACTAATGAGAAAGACAAAGAACTTACTTGGACAAGTTTTAATCCAGAAGTTGCTACTGTTTCGGAAGATGGAACTATAACTGGATTATCTGAAGGATATGCATATATAAAAGTTGAATCATCTACAGATAATAATATAAAGAGCTATTGTATTGTTAAAGTTTCAAAAGATACTGAAAAATATACAGTTACATTTAAAGATTATGATGGATCTATTTTAAAGGAAGAAATAGTTCAAAAAGGTAATAGTGCTATAGCTCCAGAGGATCCACAAAGAGAGGGATATTCCTTTACAGGATGGGATAATAGTTTTGAGAATGTTACGGAAGATATGACTGTAACAGCAGAGTATTCTATAAATAGCTATACTATTACTTTTACTGCAGATGGTAAGGTTATTGGTACTGTAAGTAAGAATTACGGAGAATCATTGACAGATAAGGAGTATCCAGAAATTCCTCTTAAGAAGGGATACACTGGTTATTGGAATAAGATAACAGATTCTATTAAGAATGATATGACAATTGAGGCTGTCTATACAGCAGATTCAGGAGATACAGGAACAGATAATCCGGGACCTGGAGATACAGGAACAGATAATCCAGGATCAGGAGGTTCAGGAGTAGATAATCCAGAACCAGGGGATTCAGGAACAAATAATTCTGGTTCAAGCGATTCAGGATCGAATGGTTCATCCTCTTACGATAAAATTCCGAATACAGGAGGAAGGGATTCGAAAATAGCTTTATGGATTGCTGTAATCCTATGTTCTATAGGAACTGTGATTATGATAAGCAAAAGGAGACAAGTAGAATAATTTTTAATCTTTAAGAATTTATAATATAAAAGCTGTGTATTTATTCTTTAAATACACAGCTTTTTACTATTTAGAAATTTATATAAAATAATTTTAAGAAATTTTTCTGAATTTCCTTTTAATTAAGGTACTTATTAATGAAGGGTATTTAAAATTAAATTTTAGGGGATTTAAATACTATTAGATAAGTTATCAAAATATTGAAAATAAAATTCAGCTATTATACTTTAGAAAAAGAACTATTATGATGAAATATGATGTTTTCTATGAACAATTTCCTTCAGGACATGACTGTCTAAGTTGGGGAGAAAAGCTTGGCACAGGACTTATTGAATTAATAGGAAAATAATGTGTTTAAAATTAAGTTGAAATTAATTTTATTAAACCAATATTAATATTTTATGTATTTTGAGTAACATGTTTTTATTATAAAGATAGATTTATTGACATGAATATATTATGATGTTAGAATAATTCGCGTATTTAATTTATCAATATAAAACTCCTAATTTAGCAGTATTGTTATATTAATTGCATTAATAATACAAGAATTATGTATAAGATAAGAATATAATAACATTATAATTATAAGATTAAAATAAAATCTAAGGGCAGTTCAGTAAAGGCTTTTCAAGGTACTGCTTTAGATTTAGCTAGATTTGAAGATAATACTTTTGATATAATATTAGTTTTTGGACCAATGTATCATTTATATACATTTGAAGATAAAGTAAGAGCTTTAGAAGAAGCAAAAAGAGTAACTAAAGTAGGTGGAAAAATATTAGTTGCTTATCTAATGAATGAGTAGGGTGTAATAACATATGGATTTTTTTAAAATTTTTATTGATTACCATTTATCTACCTGTGAAAGACAAGATTTAGTAGGGGCAGGAGCTCATACATTAGATATTTTAATAAAAGAATAGTTTATTTATTATTAAAACACTAAAAATTTTGTAAAGGAATGATATTTATGGCATTAGGTTTTTTATTTATTACAACAATTATAATTGGAATAATTATAGCAGCAACAATAACTATAGCTTTTTTAAAGAAAGATACTATATTTAATGAAATTTGGTTTGTATATTGCAGCTTAGTATTAATAGCAGCACTTACGGTAATTGCATTTACTGCAGTACCAAGTAGCTATGTTATTTATAGGATTATAGCAATTTCTTTAGGAGCATTAGGTGCTTTAGGAGTATATTTAGGCAAGTTAAAAAAGTTAGACTTTAAAATGAGTATAGTTATAATTGCAATATCTTTAATAGGAAATTATTATATAAGTTTCTTTATATAATACAAAAATATTATTTTTACCTAGGTATTAAGGCGGGAAGATTTACCACTTACTACCTAGGTTTTATTATTTTCGCATATAACTTAATTTGATACAGCTTATTTTTTACAAAATTCTTTAGGGATTATATTGATTGCATTAATAATACAAGAATTTTTTATAAGATAGGAATATAATAACATTATAATATTAAAATAAAATTTAAGGGTGGGTAAGATTTATTATGACAGAAAAAGAAAAAATGATTAAAGGTGAAATGTATTTAGCAGATGATGAAGTTTTAGTAAAAGAAAGACTTAATGCTAGAAGACTATTTAGAGAATTTAATTCTACTTTAGAAACAGAATTAGAAAAAAGAACTGAAATATTAAAAGAATTATTTGGAGAGGTAGCAGGAAAAATATACATAGAGCCAGCCTTCAAATGTGATTATGGATACAATATTAAAGTAGGTGAAAATTTCTATGCAAATTATGATTGTGTAATGTTAGATGTATGTCCTATAACAATAGGAAATAATGTTTTTTTAGCACCAGGAGTTCATATTTATACTGCTACTCATCCATTAGATCCAATAGAAAGAAATAGTGGCTATGAATATGGAAAACCAGTAAAAATAGGTGATAATGTTTGGCTTGGTGGAAGAACTGTAATTTGTCCAGGGGTAACTATTGCAAATAATGTTGTAGTTGCAGCTGGAGCAGTAGTTACTAAGGATGTACCTGATAATGTAGTTGTTGGTGGAAATCCAGCAAAAATTATAAAGAGTATAGAATAAAATTGAATACAGTGCGGTCTGCCATTTTTTCCTCGGCAAGCTTGGAAAGGCAGATGCACTAAAAAAATCGACGTCTTCACAGTCGCCTTGACGATTTTTGTATCATATAAATAAAAGGGGATATGGGGGATACATTATGTAGCCGTATTAATCTCCAACGCCAAAATCAGTATTGTTATATAATACTTCGATATTGTCATAGGAATCTAAATATTTATATTCTTCAATAAACCATTTGACTAGTTCTTCATCCCTCTTTATATCTGTTGTATTATTTACAAATACATTTAATGTGGCATATTTGAAGTTTTTAAGGACTATGTCTATGTCTCTTTTAATCATTTCTTTAGTTTGACCTTTTATTCCAATTAGTAAACAAACTGATTCAAAGTGTTCTTTTACATCATCAGGAGTTTTAAAGTTTGCATTTTTATTTAATACTAAATTTCTAAAGTTATTATCAAAGGTTTCTACACCTATTTTAAATATAATTGGAATACCGAAGAATTCTCTCATTTCATCTAATCTATTTTTGTAGCACCAATGGCTTTCTAAAAATAATTTTTCTATATTTTTTTCTTTTATTATTTTCTTTATATCGTTTAAAGTTTCTTTAGGAATTTCAAAGCAGCTACCTGAGTTTATAACTTCTAATACTTTAAATTCCCCAGTAATATTTTTTAATACTTCTTTATTTAGGTTTACTATTTCTTCTTCGTTTAAACTATTATCATCTATATAATCACAAAAGCTACATTTTCCCCAGATACAAGGAAAGGCTTTTAATAATACAATTTCTCTAATATTTTTATTAGTTATTTTACTATATCTATCCATTTACAACACCTATTTTTTCTTTCATATTATATGGTAAAGATTTAATTAACATTAATACTATAAAAATAGTAGATGCCTTATCTAATAAATCAAATAATATTTGAGTTGAGAAAACACTAGCTACTATATTTACACCCACATTTTTTAAGTACATAACTACAAATGTAGATCCAGAGGAAGTCATACCACCAAAAACATAGGCTGAAATTAATGAAGCAATTAATGAACCAGCTATAGTTGAGATTAAAATACCTAAAACTATAAATTTACCTTTAAATAATCCTTTTTTATAGCATAATCCAGCTGTTAATCCTATTACTATTTGAACAGGAAAGAAGTATAGTGAATATGGATCAAAGGTAAATCCATTAATTAATGAGGTAGCTAAACCAGTTATTGCACCACTTATTGGTCCAAATAAAAAAGCAATTAAAAAAGTTCCGATTGTATCTATAAATATTGGAAGTTTAAGTGCAATAGCAATAAATCCTCCAAGAATGTTTATTACAACAGCCAGAGACATAAACGTTAATTTCAAAATGTTATTATTTTTCATGAGTATCTCCTTTAAATATTAAATTAAGCCATATTTTGTATTGTTAAGTATTAATTTTATATCATTAATATTGTCTGGGAATAACCTGAAAAGAAACATTTCCATAAACTTCTTAGAATCAACTTTAGTTAAAACTAACCCATTATGTTCTTTTCTATAGAATTCGCCTACATCAACTAAGGTTTGTCCCATTGCGATTCCATCAACAACAATATCTAAATAAGATGTAAAGCCTTCACAAATACTTCTATCTATAAAATAAGCTACAGCTAAAGGATCATTGATGACACATCCAAGAGTTCTTTCTTGTTTCCAATGGAAATCAACATAAAATTTTGTTATATCAACAATAAATTTACCTATTTCTCCGCCAATTTGATTTATAACTTCTATAAGGTTAGGAGTTAATACTATTTCACGGGTAACATCTAGACCTACCATGGAAAATGGAACTTTACTTTTATCAAATACTTCTTTTACACTATGAGGATCAACCCAATAGTTAAATTCTGCAACTTGTGAACAATTACCATGAGATTTAAATGCACCACCCATAGATACTATTTCTTTAATCATATTAAAGGAAGATTCATCTTTTTCTAAAGCTTTTGCTAGATTAGTTAAAGGTCCTAAGGCAATAATGCTAACATCACATTCTTTAGCACTATCTAATATAAAATCAATTCCGTTATAATTAATTTCAATATCAGCTTCTTTATAATTAGTTTCACCTAATCCATCTTCACCGTGAGTGTCTTGTGCAGTAACTAATTCTCTAACTAAAGGTTCACTTTCTCCAATATAAACTTTAATATATTCTCTTTTTAGAAGTTTTAGAACTTTTAATGCATTTTTAGCACCTTGGTTAGCAGGAACATTTCCAGATACAATAGTTATTCCTATAACATCTAGTTCAGGTGAATTTAAAGCTAGAAGTAGAGCTAATGAATCATCAATACCTGGATCACAATCAATTATTACTTTTCTTTTCATTTACATTTCTCCTTACCGATTATATGAAAAATTTATATTCATAAATAATAAAAAAGGAACGAACTATACAGTTCATTCCATCACAAATAAAATAGGACATAATTTATAAAAGGTTATTTACATAATAAGCTTTTTATAAATTGCTAGAAATTAAAAAGGACTATTAGTAAATAATAGCCCTTATAAAAATCTAGTTATTACTTTGTTGAAATTTTATACAACAAAAATAATCTAATTTAAAATAAATTAAATTAGGGTCCTAGTTTTTTATAGAGGGATGGTTACGAACCTCTCTCAGAATCATTCTGAGTATATAAATTTTACATTATTAGTATATAACAAAAAATAAATTTTTCCAATATTTTAAGATAAATTATATTATATAGAAGAATTTACATCATAAGAACTTGAAGCAATTTCTATAAAGTAATCTTTATCTATTATTTTATAATATTTACCTGTTTTATTTAATTTATTATTATTGCAGAATGTATTAAGAACTCTTAATAAGTGTCTATAGCTAGTGCATAAAAGCTCTGCACATTCTGTTAAGTTATAATGAAATATATTATCTGTAGAGTTGTTTAGTATAAATGAAGCTAAACGACTTTCTAATGAATCAAACATAGTAATGCAAGTATTACTATTCATGTAACTAAGTCTTTCACCAAGATTCATACAAGTATACCTTAAAAATTTTATATCATTAAAAAGCAATTCCCTATGTTTTGTAAGGGATATTCCTATACAATAGCCATTTGTAGTGGCTTGAACTGTAGCTGTAGGAGTTTTTCTCCATAGGCTACATGTTTCCCCTAGAATTTGCAGAGATTTAAAATGAGAAACAAACATTACTTTACCAGAACTAGAATGAGAGAAAACTTTCATTCGTCCATTTACTAAAAAAAATAAATAATCCGAACATTCCCCTTCATTTATTAAAATATCACCTTTTTTAAAATAAAAAAGATCCATTTTATCACTCATATCATTTGAGAATAGTTCTAAAATTTTAGTTTCACGGATGTATTTATTAAAAAGAGAGATACTTTCTACTTTTTCCATAAGGCCTCCACACTATAGTAGCATTAATATTTCCTATAATTATTTTATCATAAGGGTATTTGTCATTCAATTAATATGAATTTTAATATTGTAATTTAATAGTACACCAAAATATAAAAAATATATATTGAAAATCACGAACATTTTTGTTAAAAATAAGTTAAATATATAGTTTTTTTAGAAAAATATGACCTATGTCATATTTTTAATATTAAATAGCTATTATAATAAAGTCGTAAGTTGAATACGGGGGATGAAGTTATGAAAAAATTTATGAAGAAAATTACTATTTGTTTATTATTTATTATGTCAACTGTTGTTTTTGCAGGATGTTCTTCATCTGGCAATAGTGAGTCAGGAGAAAATGGTGCTTCTAATGGAGACTATTCAAAATTAAGAGTAGCATTAATATCAGATACAATTGGTACAGAACAATTTATTCTTCAAGCTTATAATGCAGTAAAAGCTGCTGCAGAAAAGTATGGCTTCCAATGGACTTCAATAGAATGTACAGATACAGCTGCTTGGGAAGAAAACACAAGAGCCGCATCAAATGAAGGTTATGATTTAATTATCGGTATTGGCTGGCAAGCAGCAGATCCATTTAGTGAAGCAGCAGATGAATTTGAAAATACAAAGTATGCAGTTATAGATACAACAGCATCTAACGATAAAGTGACAAGCATAGGATTTAAGGAAGCAGAAGGAAGCTATGTGCTTGGTGCAATGATAGCAAAAGCATTCGAAAATGAAAGCTTATATGGTTATATATCATCATTCCAAACACAAGCTACATATAAATATAGATATGGTTTTGAAGAAGGAGTTAAATCTTTAAATCCAAATGCTAAATTTATGTATAACTATACAAACTCATATAGTGATACAAGCTTAGCTTATGAATATGCAATTCAACAAAAGGCAGCAGGAGCAAATTTCATATTTGGTGGAGTATCTGCTAGTGGAAATGCTGGTATATATCAAGCAGCTCTTGAATTAGAGAAGAAAGGTACACCAATATATACAACTGGTTTAAGTATAGACCAAACAACTGAAGATAATAAGTATATAATTGGTGGATTAATAAAAGATACTGCTGTATGTATAAATACAATAGTAGATGAATTTTTAGCAGGAAAACTTCAAGGTGGAGCTCAACTTCTTGGAATAAAAGAAGGTGCATTTGGAGTAGTTGGTATTACAACAGAATCTATGAATTATAGAAATAGTGAAATTATAACAGACGAAGTTATAGAAGCAGGAAAGGCTGCAGCAGAAAAAATTAAAACAGGTGAAATTGTAATAGAAGTTCCAGAAGAGTCAGCAAATTAATAATAAAAAACAAGGTTTTTATAAATTTGGTAGGGTTCTGCCGAATAATAAAAATGAAGAATGTATA
The DNA here is from genome assembly GCF_050585265.1 of Clostridium nigeriense. Lineage (GTDB taxonomy): Bacteria > Bacillota > Clostridia > Clostridiales > Clostridiaceae > Clostridium > Clostridium nigeriense_B. The sequence goes on from NZ_JBNOOE010000002.1 coordinate 188,827, forward strand.
GTTAATATTTTATAAGATTTGAATTATAATGAAATACATTTTGCATTGGGGGGCTGTCAACAGTCCCTTCTTTAATTTAAAAATGGGAAAAACCAATTGAGTAAGATAATTTAAGAAGGAGAAGTTAGAGATGCTTTTAGAAATGAAAAATATCGTTAAGAGATATGGAAATGTACTTGCTAATAATGGTATAAACATAAGTCTTAACAAAGGTGAGATTCTAGCTGTTGTTGGAGAGAATGGGGCAGGAAAGTCAACAATAATGAAGATACTTTATGGACTAGAAAGACCAGATTCTGGAGAAATTTATATAAATGGAAAAAAGATGGACTTTCATAACCCATCAGATGCTATGGAACAAGGTATAGGAATGGTTCAACAACATTTCATGCTTTTTGAATCAATGACTGTTGCTGAAAATATAGTTTATAAAAAAGAAATGAAAAATGGGATTTTCTTTGATTATAAAAAGAATATAGAAGTAGTAGAAGAGCTTTCGAAGAAGTATATGTTAAAAGTTGATCCCAAGGCAATTATAGATGAGTGTCCAGTTGGGCTTCAACAACGTGTTGAAATTTTAAAAATTCTTTATCAAAATGCAGATATTATTATATTTGATGAGCCATCAGCAGTTTTAACACCTATTGAAGTAGATGAGCTTTTAAAAACTATGAAGCAATTGGCAAAGCTTGGGAAAAGTATAATTATAATTACTCATAAGCTTAATGAAGTTATGGAAGTAGCTGATAGAGTGGTTGTAATGAGAACTGGAGAAGTGGTTGCAGAAACTCTTAAGAAAGATACAAGCATAGAAGAGTTATCTTATTTAATGGTGGGGAGACAAATATTAACAAGAATAATCCCAGAAAAAGAAACAAAAGAAAATGTATTAGAAGTTAAGGATTTAACTTTAAATGGAGAGCATGAAAAGAAAATATTAAATAAAGTTAATTTACATATAAGAAAAGGTGAAATTGTTGGTATTGCAGGAGTATCAGGAAATGGTCAATCTGAGCTTATAAGATGTATAACAGGTCTTGATCATGTAGATTCAGGCGATGTAATACTTAATAAAAATAATATTACTAATAAAAAAGTAATGGAGATTAGAGATGCAGGGATAGCACATATACCAGAAGATCGTTATTTATGGGGAAGTGCTAAAGAGGCTACATTAACTGAAAATGCCTTAATGGGATTTGAAGATAAAAAAGAGTTTGCTAAAAATGGAATATTAAATATAAATAAAGTTACAAATCACGCAAAGGAATTAATAAAGAAATTTCGTGTAAAATCAGATTCTCCAAATCAAAAGATTAAAGAACTTTCAGGAGGAAATGCACAAAAGCTTATAGTAGCAAGGGAGATAGCTATGGAAACTCCACTTCTTATTGCTTGTGAGCCAACAAGAGGAATTGACATAGGTGCTATGGAGTTTATTCATGATCAGCTTGTTGAAAAAAGAAATAATGGAGATAGCGTTCTTTTAGTATCTTCAGAGCTAAGTGAAATAATGAGTTTAAGCGATAGAATTTATGTAATATATGAAGGAGAAATTGTAGGAGAATTTAAAAGAGGCAGTATTGATGAAAAAAGACTTGGTCTTTTAATGGTAGGAGGTAAGACAGATGAAAAGTAAAATTAATAAATTTACTAAATTTCTTGAACCTTTAAAACATCCTATGCAAGCTATAGTTGTTGGGTTAATTTTAGGTGGAGTTATCATTGGACTATCAGGATTTAATCCATTTGAAGCTATTATAGGAATGTTTAAAGGTGGATTTGGATCAGCTTATTATTTAACAACTACATTAACGCGTTCAGTTCCTATTATATTTGCAGGACTTGCAGGAGCTTTAGCATGGGGATCTGGATATTCAAGTCTTGGAGCAGCAGGACAAATGGTTTTAGGAGCTTTTACATCAGCAATTGTAGCAGCTAATTGCCCAGGGCCAGCAGTATTTGTTGTATTTGTTGCTCTTATTACAGGAATGGTAGTTGGAATATTATATTCTGTTCTTTCAGCCTATTTAAGCGAAAGATTTAAATTAGATTTACTTATAATAACACTTATGCTTAATTATGTAGCTGATTATATTGCGTCATATTTTACTACATATGTTGTTAAAGACCCACTTGCTGTTGATTCATCAGCTATACAAACACAAAAGTTAACTGATGCAATACTTCCTAAAATATTTAAAGGATATTCATTACACTTTGGATTTGTAATTGCATTAATAGCTGTATTAGTAATACTATTTGTTATGAAAAAGACAAGCTTTGGATATAAAGCAAAGATGGGAGGATTAAATCCAAACTTTGCAAATTATGGTGGAGTTAATAGTACAAAGATGATGTATTATATACTAATGTTAAGTGGTGCTATAGCTGGACTTGGTGGTGCATGTGAAGTTTTAGGAGTAAGATATCGTTATGTAGATTCAATGATAACTTCTCCAGGATACGCATGGACAGGTATTATAGCTTCGTTAATGTCAAGCAATCATCCAGTTGGTATTTTAGTTAGTTCTATTTTCTTAGCAGGACTTACAACTGGTGGTAGTACAATAGAGCGTAGTATGGGTGTTCCATCTGAAGTAACTACAATTATTCAAGGAATTATAACTTTATTAATTACTGCAAAATTTGTAGTGAAATGGTATAAGAAAAATAAAAACAAAAATGGATCAACTAAGGAAGGAGTTCAATAAAAATGGAATTAAGTATAGATTATTTAGCGGTGGTAGTAAATTCTACTATTCGTATGATGACGCCTATTTTATTAGTAACTCTTGCAGCAGCAATATGTACAAAAGTAAAAATTTTTAATATTGCTATGGAAGGGACCATGTTAACTGGTGCATTCTTTAGTATTGTTGCTAATTATTATACTCATAGTGTATTTTGGTCAGTAATTGCAGGGGCTGTAAGTGGAATGATTATCTCAGCAATAGTTGGCTTTTGTATAATTAAGTTAAAGGCTTCTCCAGTAGTTGTTGGTATGGCTACTAATACAATGATGGGTGGAGTGACAACATATTTACTTTATGTAATATTTAAAACAAAGGGTGTTTTTACTGATCCAAGTTTAGTAAGTCTTACAAAGATAGATATACCAGTTATAAAGGATATTCCTGTGCTTGGAACAATGATTTCGGGCTTAACAATAATTGATTATTTAGCATTTATAATAGCTATTGGAATGCATATATTCTTATATAAAACAGTTTTAGGATATAGATTAAGAGCGATAGGAATAAATAAAGAGGCAGCAAGAAGCCTTGGAACTCCGGTAGAAAAATATCAATTCCTTACAATAAGCTTATCAGGATTATTATGTGGTTTAGGTGGAGTACTTCTTTCTATGGGAACTGTAACTTTATTTATACAAAATATAACTTCAGGACGTGGATATATTGCAATGGCTGCAAATAATTTAGGAAGATCAAATCCAATTGGAGTACTTTTATCAAGTTTATTCTTTGGATTTTCACAAGCAGCAGGAAATGTATTACAAAATACATCATTAAAAACACAAATTACAGCATCTATACCTTATGTAGCTACAATAGTTGCTTTAGTTATATTCAGTATTAAGAATAAGAAAAATAAGGGTAAAAAGGTGTAGTATGATATTTTTACACATATCAGATATTCATTTTCTAAGGGAATATATAAAAGAAGAAGTTGGATATAATTCTATTTTTAATAATATGACTAATCCAATTATTCAAATAAAGAGAGTATTAGAAAAAATAGATAAGAATATTCTAGACTTTATTATAATAACTGGAGATTTAGTAGAATCAGGAGATAGTGAGGATTATAGAATACTAAAAGAAAATTTAGATAGTTTATTTGAAGGTATTCCTTATATTGTTACTTTAGGAAATCATGATAATAAGAAAGAATTTTATAAAGGTTGGTTTAATGAAGGACTAAAGGATGAACCCTATAATACTATGATGGAAATAGGCAAGCTTAAGATAATAAGCTTTGATAATTCTGAATATCATAATAATAATGGAACTATAACTCTTGATAGATGTAATTGGTTAAGAGAGGAATTAAAAAAAGACACCGATAAAGATGTAATACTTATGCTTCATCATCATCTTTTAAAAAATCAATTTAATTTACCACCAGTAAGTTTTGATAAGGATTTTGAAGATATTGTGAATGAAAGTTCAATTATAGGAATATTTTCAGGACATACTCACCATCCTTATAAAGGAATATTTGCGGGAAAACCTTACTTCACAGCAGGTAGCCTTTCTTTTGTTGGATATGATGAAGAAGATGGAAAAGTTAGATTTGAAGAGGCGACAAAATGTAATCTTTGTAGATATGAAGATGGGAAAATATTTGTAGATATTATTGATATTCTAGAAGAAAGCAAATTTTTAACTCGTATCAAGTTTTAATAGAATATTTAAATCAGCATTTTAGACCATTTTTAAATTGAATATAGTAAGGTTGAATGAAAGTAGATAGATTAGTTAAAAGCCAATTTATCTACTTTTTTATAGTACTGAGAATTTTCAGTGTTCTATATTTATTAAAAAAACAAAAAAAAAGTAAAGATTTACATTGACTAATTAGCTAGGATATAGTATTATAATCTTAGTTAATGTTTAGACATGTGACTGGTAATGCAGGCAGGATCTAATAAAAATAACACTATTTTTACGTGTTACTTTTATTGGGTCCTTTTTGCTTTTTTAAATTGATATTGGCCAAATTCAATTAGTAAAATCCAGAAGTTAAACTAAATTTCAAATTATAAAAGGAGAAATTACTTATGAAAAGTTATAGAGAAACAGCTATAAATATTTTGAAAAATGTTGGTGGAGAGAAGAATGTAGCATATTTAGAGCATTGTTCTACTCGTTTAAGATTTACATTAGTTGATGATAAAAAGGCAAATATTAATGAATTAAAGAAAATTGATGGTGTAGTTGGAGTAGTTACTTCAGCACAATGTCAGGTTATTATTGGTAATGAAGTTATAGAAGTTTATGATGAAATAATGAAAATTGCTAATATTGGACAAGGAGAAGGAAAGAAGGCTCCAGAAGGCAATAAGAAAATAGGTGCAACTATACTTGATTTTATAGTTGGTGTTTTCCAACCATTAGTTCCAGTAATTGCAGGGTCAGGTATATTAAAATCTTTACTATTACTTTTAGCCATGTTTGGGGTATTAGATAAATCAAGCCAATTATATAATATACTAAATAATATTGGGGAAGCAGGATTTTACTTCTTACCTATATTCGTAGCAAGTACAACGGCTTCTAAATTAAAATCAAATAAATTAGTATCAATTTCAGCAGTAGCAGCTTTAATTTTACCTTCAATGACAAGTATAATGGCAGAGGGCGCTTCAATATTTGGACTACCTATTACAAATATTAATTATACTTCTCAAGTATTCCCAGCGATACTTTGTGTGTTATTCTTAGCGCAAGTAGAAAAATTATTTACTAAGATATCACCAAAAGCAATTCGTATATTTTTTGTACCACTTATGACATTATTAATTACAGTACCAGTTACTTTAGTTGCTATAGGACCATTAGGATATTTCTTAGGACAAGGTTTCACAAGTTGCATATTATTCTTATATAGTAAATTAGGATGGGTGGCAATTGCTGTTTTAGCTCCAGTTTTACCATTCTTAATTTCAACAGGAATGCATAAAGCCTTAGTACCATACGCAGTATCATCTATTACAGAAATGGGATATGAGCTTTTATATTTACCAGCATCATTAGCACATAATATTTCTGAAGCTGGAGCATGTTTTGCAGTATCACTTAAATCAAAAGATGATAAGACTCGTTCAACAGCATTATCATCTGGAGTATCAGCATTATTTGGTATTACAGAACCAGCACTTTATAGCTTAACTATTCAAAATAAGAAGGTATTATCAAGTGTTATGGCAGGTAGCTTTATAGGAGCAACATTTATAGGTATATCATCTGTTAGGGCTTTTGCAGCAGTAGGACCTGGACTTGCAAGTATTTCAATGTTTATTTCAGAAGAGTTGCCTAAAAATATACTTTATGCAATAATTGGTGCATTAATATCTTTTGTAGTTGCTTTTGTTGTAGGTATTATACTTTGGAAGGATCAAAAGGAAGAAGTTATAGAAAAAACTACTGAAGAAGTAGTTCAATCTAATGATTTAAATAAAGAAATTACTTTATTAAGTTATGCAAATGGAGAAGTTGTTAATATTGAAGATGTAAAAGATGATATGTTTTGTCAAAAAATATTAGGTAATGGGATTGCTATAATGCCTAAAGATGGAGCTTTATATGCTCCTTGTGATGGAACAATAGAAACTGTATTCCATACAAATCATGCAATTGCAATTAAATCTAATTGTGGAAAGGAAATTCTTCTTCATGTAGGTATAGATACAGTTAAATTAGAGGGAAAGTATTTTGATGTAAAGGTAAAAGTTGGGGATAGAGTAAAGGCAGGAGATTTACTTTTAAACTTTGACATAGATGCAATTAAAAGAGAAGGATATGATACAATAATTCCAATGGTAATGACTAATATGGAAAATGTTGATATTCAACCAAAAACTCAAGGTAATACAAAAGTAGGAAAAAATTTAGTTTTAGTTAAAGCAATGGAGGTATAGAATAATGAGTATTAAAAAAGGATTTCCAGAAGGATTTTTATGGGGAGGGGCAGTTGCTGCAAACCAAGTTGAAGGAGCATGGAATGTAGGAGGAAAAGGTTTATCGGTTGCAGATGTTGCAATGTTTAGATCTAATATAAGTGTTACAGATTATAAGGGACATGTTGGTATAACTAGTGAACAAATACAAAAGGCAATAGAAGATAAGAGTTCTGAATTATATCCAAAACGTAGAGGAATAGATTTTTATCATCATTATAAAGAAGATTTAGCATTATTTGCTGAAATGGGATTTAAAGTTTTAAGAGTTTCTATCGCATGGAGTAGAATATTCCCAACAGGAGAAGAAAATGAACCAAATGAAGAGGGCTTAAAATTCTATGAAAATTTATTTTCTGAAATGAAAAGGCTAGGAATAGAGCCATTAGTAACTTTATCTCATTATGAAATGCCATTAGCATTAAGTCAAAAGTATAATGGATGGATTGAACGTAAAGTTGTAGACTACTTTGTAAAGTTCTGTACTGTATGTTTTGAAAGATATAAAGATTTAGTAAAACTATGGTTAACTTTCAATGAAATAGATAGTATATATCGTCATCCATTTACTACAGCAGGTATAGTAGCAGATCGTTGTGAAGAAGGAAAAGAAGAACAAGATATATACCAAGCATTACACCATCAATTTGTAGCATCAGCTATTGTGACAGGTGAATGTCATAGAATAATAGAAGGAAGTAAAGTAGGCTGTATGCTAACTAAGCTTACAACATACCCATTAACATGTAAGCCAGAAGATATTTTAAAGGCTTTAAATGAAAATCTTAATAACTACTTTTACTCAGATGTACAAGTTCGTGGTAAATATCCAGAACGTATAAAAAGAATGTTTGCTGAAAAAGGTATTGTTATTGAAAAGAATGAAGATGATGATAGAATATTAGAAGAGAATACTGTTGATTTTGTATCCTTTAGTTATTATATGTCATTAGCTGCATGTGAAAATGAAGAGGAGATGGAAAAAACAGCAGGAAATACGATTATGGGAGTGAAAAATCCATATCTTCCACAAACTGAATGGGGATGGCAAATTGATCCAGTTGGATTGCGTATATCATTAATTGAATTATATGACCGTTATCAATTACCATTATTTATTGTTGAAAATGGAATGGGAGCTGTTGATAAAATTGAAGAAGATGGTTCAATAAATGATGATTATAGAATTGCATATTTCAGAAGTCATATGATAGAGATGAAAAAGGCAGTAGAAGAGGGGGTAGAGCTTATGGGATATACAAGCTGGGCTCCAATAGATTTAATCAGTGCAGGAACATCTCAAATGTCAAAGAGATACGGATTCATTTATGTAGATCAAGATGACTTTGGAAATGGAACATTAGAAAGAAGACGTAAGAAATCATTCTACTGGTACAAGAAAGTTATTGAAACTAACGGAGAAGATATGAACTAATGATTAATTAAAATAAATTAATGTTGAGAGGGATATTATGCTAATCATAAAGAAGGCTTTGAATTCTAGTGTATTATTGGTTGAAGATGATAAGAAACAAGAATTTATTATATTAGGAAAAGGCATAGGATATGGACGTAGAGCTGGAGAAGAGATAGATGATAGTGATGAAAATCAGATTTTTATGCCAGTTGAAAATCCAACAGCTAAAAGATTAATGGATATGATTAATTCAATTCCTGCAAAATATTTTGAATTAACTCAAGAAATTATTAATTATGCTACTGAAAAGTTAGAAACTACATTTAAAGATAATATATATTTACTTCTTACAGATCATTTAAGTTTTGCAGTAGAAAGATATAATAATGATATTATGGTTTTTAATAGAGTTTATTGGGAAATTAAAAACTTTTATCCAAAGGAATTTAGTGTTGGAGTCTATGCATTAGAATTACTTAATAAGAAATTTAATGTTAATCTTCCAGAAGAAGAAGCTGCTAATATCGCCTTTCACTTAGTTAATGCACAAAGTGGAAAAAGTTATCAGCATGATGCTATGAGAGCAGCAAAACTTATTTCAGCTGTAGTTAATTTAGTTAAGTATGCAACAAATCAAGATTTTGACACGGAGAGTTTTCATTATTCAAGATTTATTTCTCATATGCAATTTTTTGCAGAAAGATTTTTTGCTGAAAAATTAATAGATAGTTCTGATGATTTTTTATATGAGCAAATAAAGCACAAACATGCTTCTTCAGTAAAATATGCAGAAAAGGTTGCTCAATATATTTATAAAACATATAACAAAGAACTACCTAAAGAAGAAATAGCATATTTAGCAGTTCATATACAAAGATTAATATCTATAGATTAAATTATGAAAGGACCTATATTTTAGGTCCTTTTAAAATTTTCTGATAATGAATTAAATTACTTAATGTTTATTAAAACAATATTTTTTTGAGTTATTTTTAGATTATTAAAAATAATTTAAATACCGAATGTTGTGAATAAAATATATTATTGCTATAATGAATCATGCAAAATCTAATTAAAGTTAAAATAATGGTTATATGAGAAATACATTGTTTTTGTTAATTTATAAATCGGAGGAGAGAAAATGAAGAGAAAGATTGTGCCTATAATAACAATAATAATATTATTATTAGCTTTATTTATAGGACTCTATGCCTACAGACATTATAGGATAGATAATAGTTCATTAGGGGTAAATCCAATTGATGATGAGAAATATGATTCATCATATGAAACTAAACTAGCAATAGAAAAATATAGTATTAATAAAAAAGCTAAAGTAATTAAAGATATTGATACAGAATCTAATATTATTGCTTTAACCTTTGAGGGAATAAATGATACAGAGGTTACAGAGGAAATACTAGATTTATTAGATTTATATGATGTTAAAGCAACTTTTTTTATTACAGGAGTAGAGGCCGTTGAAGATTCTAGTACAGTAGAGCTTATAAAGGAATATGGACATGATATAGGTAGTGGAACTTTATCAGGGACAAGGGATATGCAAAATTTATCAAAGGAAGATTTAATAGCAGATTTCTCTAGTGCTAATAAGGTGTTAAAAGAGATAGTTAAAAAAAATGCGAGATTATTAAAATGTAGCTCAACAGTATATAGTAATGAATTATTAGCTTCAGCATATGCAGCCGGAAATAGATATGTTGTAAGTCCAGGCTATTATTTAAGTTATCAAAGTTTTAAAGATTATGAAGAAGTACATAGTTATATAAAGAAGTTATCTAAAGGAGAAATTATATCTATAAAATTAGATGGTGTTTTAGATGATTTTGAGTATAATAAATCCAGCTCAGAAGAAGAACCTGCAATAGATAAAAAATCTACTATAGATGAAACTCAAATAGATGAGTATGATGTAAGTATCGTAGATATAGTAGAGTGGATTTTAGATTCAATTACAGAACAGGGAATAACACCAGTTCAAGTGAAAAAATTACCTATTATAGATAAGACAATCGATACAAATGAAGAAGAAGAACTTACAAAGCCTAATACTACTTATATTATAAATAATATTTATAATGAAGTTATTAATAAAGAAGAAATAAAAAATGAAGTAAATAAGAATGTAGAAAAAGAAGAAGTTAATTTCTCTGAAATTAATTTAAATGAATTAATGAAAAAAAATAACAATAATCTTTCGCCAGTAGTTTCAAGATTTTTTACAACTCAAGAGGCAGTAACATATACATTTAGAGGAATAAGTAATGAAAAAGTGTTAGATGATGTATTGGAGAGTCTTGATAAATACAATGCTAAAGGAACGTTTTTTGTAACTAAGGAAGATATAGAAGATTATCCAGATAGAATAGAAAAAATTATAAATGCTGGTCATGAAATTGCTAATGGAGGAGTAACTTCTAGTTCTAAAATATTAAGTAAAACTACTGAAGAAATATGTAAAGAAATTTATGAAGTTGATAAATTATTGAAGGAAAAAGGAATTTACACTAATGCATACATGGCTGGATATGGATATTCAAATTCTAATATTCAAGAAGCCGTATCTACAATAAGGCAAATAAGTGGTCTTGAAAATTATGAGTTAATCACTTATACAAAGGCACCTATTTTAGGAAAGTATAGAAATATGAGTGCCGAAGATATTGTTAGTGATTACTTTAATATAAATTCTTATGTTTCATTAAGTAAAGGTGAAATTGTGTATTTTAGATTAGATTCAAATATATTTGAAGATGAAAATCAAATTTCAAATATTATAGAAATTTTAACAGAAAGGTATGTAAAAAATGGATATGCCCATAGATATAACGAAAGGACAAGCTCCTATGATATAGTTCAAGTACCGTTAAATTACAATATAACCTCTGTGAAAAATATACAAAATACTATTGAGGGCACGAATGGCTATGGTAGATATAGTATTTTATCTAATTATAAAACCCTTGAAAAGGTTAATAGTGATAAAGTTCTTGATTTAATTAGAACTAATTATATAGGCAATGTGTATGTACCACTATATGGTTTTAGTGATGAGGAAGTAGTGGGAATTGATACTACTGGAACTATAAACACTAACGGTGAAGATGTAATATTCTTTACATTTGATGACTGGGGCGGTGATCCTATTGTTAATGAAATATTAGATGTATTAAATAAGCATAATGTAAAAGCATCATTTTTTGCAATAGCAAGGTATTTTGATATAGATAGTAATTTATCTAATATTAATCCTAATATACTTAGAACAATTGCTTTAAATGGGCATGATATAGGTAGCCATACTTATAGTCATGAATTACTAAGTGAAAGTAAAGATACACTAGAGTGGTCATTAACTGAGTCATATAATGCTATGGCTAAGGTAATAGGGGATTTAAATTCTCTAAAGCAATATTTTAGACCACCAACATTATATGTTGATAAGGATGGGTTATCATCTGTATTTGAAAGTGGATATAAGTACTCAATTAGCGGAAATATATCTACTCATGATTATGAAAGTAGCTCTTCAGATAAGATAGTCAATACCATTGAATCACAACTAAAAGAAGGAGTAGGTAATGTAATAGTAATGCATATGAATAACCAAAGTTATTATACAGCAGAAGCATTAGATAAGTTCCTTACTAATAATGAAAATGGAGTATACGGTAAAAAGTATAAAATTGCAAAGCTAAGTGATTATCTGGGAAATTAAAAGCTTTTATATAGGGAGGAGTAAGCTTGAAAATTAAATATAAGAAGAAAAAAGTTAAAGGTGATGAAGATATTTTATTAGAACCAGAAAAGGATAGAAGAATTTTATCTAATGTTCCAGATAAAGAAGGTATAAGAAAAGGGATTGATCGTAGAGGTCAAAAGGAGATAAATTGCAATAAAAATAAAACAACTACATTTATTGAAAGTAGTAAAGCTGGAATAAGGTATATTACAGAAATTGATGTAAAAGTAAAATATAAAAATTCTAAAGAAGAAAATGAATTTATAGTGAAATCTAATAATATATCTACTACTGGAATATTAATAAAACTAGAAGATAAAAGTCAGTTAGAAGCAATTAATGAAGCTGATTATTTAAAACTACAGTTTAGAATATTACAAGGTTCAATGCCTGAAGGATATGAAATAAAAGTTAAAATAAAAGGTAAGAAAGTAAGAGATATAGTTGATAAGGATGGAAATATATTATGCGGAATTGAATTTCTAGAAACCTTATCTGAATATTCAAAGAGGAAAAAAGATAAATATTTTTTGGCTATGTCAAGTATATTATTATTTTTCATAAGCTTTTTTATAATATTAATGAGGGCAGAGAGTATAATTTATTTTAAGTTTAATAAATGGATGTACTTGTACAGCATAATAGCAGCAATATTTTTATTGAGTAGATATCTATTTGGTGCATTATACAAACCTGTTCCAATTGACTCTAATTATACCCCGGGAGTAACTATAATTATTCCTTGTTTTAATGAAGAAAAATGGATACAAAGAACAATTATAGGATGTATTAACCAGGATTATCCTATTGATAAATTAGAAGTAATAGTTGTAGATGATTGTTCTAACGATAAGTCTGTAGAGAAAATTAAGGAAACTATAGAAGAGTTAAAAAAAGAAGAGAGATTTGAAGTTGATAAAAGATTAAAGTATTTTGTCCAAGAAAAAAATATGGGTAAAAGAGAAGCACTGTGTACAGGAGTTTTAAATGCAAAACATGACTTAGTAGTTTTCGTTGATTCAGATAGCTTTTTAGATCCATTTGCAATTATTAACTTAGTACAACCCTTTAAGGATCCTAAAATGGGAGGGGTATCTGGTAGAACAGATGTGGCTAATACATATACTAATGTATTAACTAAAATGCAGTCAGTTAGATATTATATAGCCTTTAGAATAATGAAGGCGGCAGAGGGATATTTTGATGCTGTTACATGTTTATCTGGACCACTTTCATGTTATAAAAAACAAATAGTTATGGACAATATGGAGGCATGGAGAAATCAAACTTTTTTGGGGCAAAAAGCTACCTTTGGAGATGATAGAGCTATGACTAATTTTGTTTTAAATAAACATAGAACTGCTTATCAGGATACAGCTATTTGTTCCACTATAGTTCCTAATAAGTATAAAGTGTTTTTGAAACAACAGATGAGATGGAAAAGATCATGGCTTAGAGAGTCAATTATTGCAGGAAAATTTATATGGAAGAAAGAACCCTTCATGTCTATCTTTTTCTATACAGGATTATTAGTTCCTATATTAGCTCCAATTGTAGTTGTTTATAATCTTATTTATGTCCCTATATTTCATAATGTTTTTCCAACAACCTTCCTTGTGGGATTGTTGATGATGGCATTGATGATGAGTTTTGCACAAATGTTTTTTAGAAAGAGTACAACATGGATATTTGGAATGATATTTTGTATATTCTATGAAGCAGTATTACTCTGGCAAATGCCAATTGCTTGGGCAACATTCTGGAAATCAACATGGGGAACAAGAATGACTAAAAGTGATATAGAAGCAGAAAGAAAAAGAACAATGATGAAAAATGGAAGACAAGGAGGAATTAATAATGAAGTATAAAGAAATTTCTCCTAAAAGAAAAGATAGAAAAAAGATTATTAGAGGTACTATACAAGCATTGATATTATTAGTGTTATTAATAGTAGCTATAAGGGCAATTTTTACATTTTCAGAGTATAGCCCATATGATCATAATGTTGTAAGTAATAATGATGACAATGGTTTTATTGTTATATCTTATTTTGGAGTAGATAGAAGTGGAACTAATAAACTAATAAGTACAGAAGCATTAGAAAATCAATTAAAAGCTTTAAAGGATAATGGATATGTTACTATAACCCAACAAGATGTTTTAGATTATTATAATGAAGGTAAAGCATTGCCAAGTAAGGCGTTATTACTATTGTTTGAGGATGGTAGAAGAGATACTGCAATTTTTGCACAAAAAATAATGGAGAAGTACAATTATAAGGCAACAATGCTTACTTATGCTGATAAGTTTTCTAAGAATGATCCTAAGTTTTTAATGCCAAAGGATTTAAAAGAACTTGTTAAAAGTTCTTATTGGGAACTGGGAACAAATGGGTATAGACTAGAGTATATAAATGTTTTTGATAAGGATGATAATTATTTAGGAGAGTTAACTTCTAATGATTTTTCTAAATTATCAACTAATATTAGAAGAAATTACAATCACTATTTAATGGATTATATTAGAGACGAAAATAATATACCAAAAGAAACTTATAGTGAAATGAATGAACGTATAGATTATGACTATGAAAAATTATATGAGATTTATAATAAAGAGTTAGGAAGTGTACCAAGCTTATATGCTCTTATGCATTCTAATACAAGTCAATTTGGAACAAATGATAAGGTTAGTAAAATTAATGAAAAGTGGATTAATAAAATTTTTAGTATGAATTTTAATAGAGAAGGATTTTCTTTAAATACTAGAGATAGCTCAATATATGATTTAACAAGAATGCAACCACAGGCATATTGGTCAACAAATCATTTATTAATGAGAGTTTGGGATGATACTAAGCAAGATGTAAATTTTGTTGTTGGAGATGAAGAAAGATCAAAAAGTTTTCAAAATATAAAAGGTGAATCAGAATTTAAAGATGATACTATTATTCTTACATCATTACCAGAAGATCAAGGAATTATTAAGTTATTGGATAGCGAGGATTTTAAAAATATTAAATTATCTATAGAACTTAATGGTAATATAATAGGTTCACAAGCAATTTATCTTAGGGCAAGTGATGATTTACAAAATAATTTAAGATTTAAGATTATTAATAATAATATTGAAATTACAGAAAGCATAGATGGTAAAGAAGAATTACTATATTCAAAAGATTTGAATGACGGAAGAGATGTTGATGACATTGATATAAATGAAAAGGGAAATAAGAAAGTAAATATAATACTAAATGAAAATAAACTTGATATTACATTAGATGGAGAAACAGTAGTAGAAGGACTAGAAGTGCAAAGCACAGAAAAAGGAAGTGTTTTTCTAGAATCAGCTTGGGGAGAGTATGGATATAGTCAAAGAAATATTGCAGATGATGTTTATGATGGAATATTTAAAAAGCTAAAGGTTACTGAAATAGATGATACGGTATTATATGATGGGTCACTAAAGGGAACTGAACTTATTAAATATAACATTAAAAATTATTTTGAGAAAGTTATAAATTGGTTTATAACTAACTTATAAGAAGAGGTAATATGATTAGAAAACATAAAAATCTTTACACTATGATTGGAATTTTAACATTAATAGTAACTTTATTATTGTTATTTAAATTAATAGATAATAGCAAAAATATTGAAGAAAATAATGTAAATACACAGGGAGATAATATATTTATAGATGAGGATAAGAGTGGGACTTTTACAGATTTAAGCAATTTATCTTCTTGGGTTGTATATTGGGACTTAGATGTAGATAATGAGATAAAACAATTAGATAATGAATTAAGTAGTATTTCATATTTTTCAGCAAATTTTAATGATAAAAATAAACTTGTAATTCCTGAGAAGCTAATAACATATTACAATGAAACTAAATTATATAGTTTTAAAAAGTATATTACCATTGTAAATGATGTGGTTTATGATGATGGAAAATCTTCTTTAAAAGATACGAATGTATTAAATGAAGTTCTAAGGGATGAAGAATCTAGAGAGAATCATATTAATGAGATAATAGACTTAGCTAGTAAATATGAATTTGATGGAATAGAAATCGATTATGAACAAATTAAGGATGACTTAGATTTATGGGATAATTTCTTGTTGTTTATTGATGAGCTATATAGTAAATCAATTTTAAATAATTTAGATTTAAGGGTAATGCTAGAACCCAATGCCCCTATAGAGAAATTAGATTTTATAGATGGGCCAATCTATGTAATGATGTGCTACAACTTACATGGGGCTTTTAGTGAACCTGGTGAAAAGGCAAACGAAGAGTTTATAAAATCTCTAATAGAAAAAATGAAAAAAATAGATGGAAATAAGAGTTTTGCTATAGCTACAGGAGGATTTGATTGGGGAGAAGATGGTAAGACTAAATCAGTATCCGAATTAGAGGTCAATAAAATATTAAGTGAATATGATGTAGATATACAAAGAGATGAGAATAGTAAATATCTATATTTTAATTACATGGATAAAGATAATATAAAGCATGAAGTATGGTATGCTGATAAAATTACTTTACAATGCTTATATCAACCAATAATAGAGGCTGGATATAATGTTAGTCTATGGAGATTAGGCGGAAATTTATTTAATAATTTTGTGGGAGGATAAGGGTTATGCATAAAGTTGAGATAAATGGAGTGCAAATGAAATTTATAAGGGAATTTTTTGATAATTACCAAGATGACAAGGTTAAGCTAACAGTTTTTGATGATAAAAATAGAATTAAAATAATTTACTTAGCTGAAACAGAGTTATCAGCTGTAGATTTAGAGAAATATTTAAAGTCAGAGTTTAAGAGAAAATCACCTTATGGGACAAGTCTTTACTATACAATACATGTAAAATAAAGGTTATATTAAATGAGTATGGAAAATATTACTTGAAGCATTATTATATTTAAAGGAGATTAGTATGTTTAGTTATAATAAGATACAAAGTTTAAATGAACTTGAGCTATCATTGTATAACTATATTATGAAAAATAGTGAAAAAGTTATTTATATGAGAATAAGGGAGTTAGCAAAAGAAGCTCATGTTTCAACTACAACTATATTAAGGTTTTGCAAAAAGCTAGATTGTGAAGGATTTTCAGAATTTAAAGTTAAGTTCAAAATGTATTTAGATGAATCTGGTGGTAAAGGTTTAGCAGATAATACTTCAATGATAATAGATTTCTTAAAAAAAGCTCAAGGAAAAGAATATATAGAAAAAATAGATTTAGTTTGTCATGAATTAAATAAGGCTAATACCATTATATTTATTGGAATAGGATTCTCAGGAATAATAGCTAAATATGCAGCTAGATATCTTTCAGCTATTGGAAGAAATGCTATTTATATAGATGATCCATTCTATCCTTTACATTTAAAATATAGTGAGAATTACGTTGCAATGGCTTTTTCAGTTTCAGGAGAAACACCAACAGCTATAGAACATATTAATAGACTTAAGAGAAAAGGGTGTAAGATAATAAGTATTACTAATAATGAAGACTCTATAATAGCAAAGATATCTGATATAAATATTGGATATTATGTACAACAAGAAAAAACTGAAGAGGATGATATTACGACACAAATACCTGCATTATATATTATAGAAATCATAGGCAAAAAATTATATAAAAATTATAAGGGATAGAGTAATCTATCCTTTTTTTTGAAAAATATCTTGTTACTATCATTAATAAATATATTAAAAAATAATATAAAAACCATGGTAAAGTAAAACAAATTGTTATTTTTATGTGACAAATTATATAGATGTTAAGTCTGTTTTTTTAGTTATGAAAATGATTACAAAACGGGATTTATAAGGATATAATTTAATTATAAATAAAGAATAAATTGGTATTGGAAGATAGAGCTAAAGGGAGTAAGCTTAGGCGAAATGTAAATTTAGGAGGGATTAGTATGAAAAATATTTTATTAGTTTGTGCAGCAGGAATGTCAACCAGTCTTTTAGTAAATAAGATGAAGGCAGCAGCAAAAGAAAAAGGAATAGAAATACACATTGAAGCTTTGCCAGTTTCAGAATGTTCAAGTGTCATAGATAAAATGGATATTGTACTTCTTGGACCGCAAGTAAGATTTCAAAAACCTCAAGTAGATGCATTAGTTAAGGGAAGGGTACCTGTTGAAGTAATAGATATGAGATTATATGGGACCATGAATGGAAAAGTCATTTTAGATAATGTATTAAAAACTCTTGGCATTTAACAAGAGCTTATAATAAATAAAAAGATAAAAGGGGGAAAAATAATGAGTATTATGACTAAACTAGAAAGCAGTATGGAGAAAATTCTTGTGCCGATTGCTACGAAGTTAAATGCACAAAGACATATTGTTGCAATTAGGGATGCATTTATCTTAACATTCCCATTAACAATGGCAGGCTCACTAATGGTATTAATAAATAATGTTTTACTTCATCCAGATGGATTTATAGCAAACCTTTTACACTTAGGAGATTTAATTCCTAATTTAGCAGACTATCAAGCTATATTTGCACCTGTTTTAAATGGTTCTTTAAACATTTTAGCAATTTTAATAGTATTTTTAATAGCAAGGAACCTTGCAAGATCCTTAGGGGCTGATGATCTATTAACAGGACTTACTGGAATATCCGTATTCTTTATAATGTATCCTGCAGCAGTGGATGGAAGCATTACAATGACATATATGGGACCTCAAGGTCTATTCGTTGCAATAATAGTTGGATTATTAGTAGGTGAACTATTATCAAGACTTTCAAAGTCATCTAAACTTGAAATTAAGATGCCTGAGCAAGTTCCACCAGCAGTTTCTAGAACATTTAAGATATTGTTACCAATAATAATAGTAACAGTTGGTTTCTCAATTCTTAACTTTATATTAGATAAAGTTACTAATGGTGGAGGAATTCACACTATAATTTATAATGTATTGCAAGCTCCGTTAACTAAACTTGGAGATAACATTTTTTCAGTAGCAATTATGGTTTTAGTATCAAATTTATTATGGATAATGGGTATTCATGGACCTAACACAATTGCAGCAGTAAGAGAGACCATGTTTGCTGAAGCAAATGCTGCTAACTTAGCTTACGCACAAGCTAATGGAACAGCATGGGGAGCACCATTTCCAACAACTTGGGTTTTAACTGATGCCTTTGCTAACTATGGTGGTTCAGGTATGACATTGGGATTACTTATAGCAATATTCATATTCTCTAAAGCAAAGGATCAAAGAGATATTGCTAAATTATCAATAGGACCTGGATTATTCAATATTAATGAATCAGTAATATTTGGTTTACCAATAGTATTAAATCCAATATATATAATACCATTCTTACTAGTACCTATGGTAAATGTTTTTATTGGATATGGAGCGATATTCTTTAAGATTATTCCACCAATAGCTTATGGGGCTGTGTGGACTACTCCAGGACCACTTATTCCGTTTATAGGAACTGGTGGAGAATTTATGGGACTTGTAGTAGGATTTGTTTGCTTAGCAGTCAGTGTATTAATTTATGCTCCGTTCGTAATTGCATCAAATAAAGCCGCTATAAAGATGCACGAAGAAGAATTAGAAAATAAAGAAACTATGTAATTAGATAGGAGAATAAAAAATGAATGAACTAGAATTAGTTGCTTTTGAAATAATAAGCAATGTTGGCATGGCTAAATCTTTGGCTATGGAAGCAATAAGAGAAGCTAGAAATGGAAATTTTGAAGAAGCTGAAAGAAAAGTAGATGAGGCTAAGGGATTTTTATTAGAAGGACATCATGCCCATTATGGTTTAATTCAAGATGAAGCAAGAGGCAAAAGGATAGAGTTTTCTTTAATAATAATGCATGCAGAGGATCAACTTATAAGTGCAGAGACTATTAAAGATTTAGCTATAGAATTAATTGAAATGAATAAAGAAATTAAGAAAATAATGTCTATATAAAATAATTGTTTAAGTGGCTTTTGTACAATTAAAAATTAATGAAACATTTTTAATCCTTAATTTGGGCTGTTTGTTAGACAGCCCATTTTGTAGTTAAATAACTTGTATAAATTATACTTAAAATGTATAATTATTAAATAAATATAGTTACATAAAATTAAATGAAGAGGTTATTATGATAAATTTTATAAGTAATATTGATGTAAATATTTTACATTTTATTAAAGAAAATTTTTCAAATCCAGTTATGGATAAGTTAATGGTGATAATAACAACCTTAGGAGATAAGGGATTTATTTGGATATTAATAGGCATTATTTTATTAGCTCAAAGGAAGTATAGGAAAGTAGGATTTGTTTTATTAATAGCTTTACTTATGACTTCTATAATTGGTGAAGGAATAATAAAAAATGTAGTTCAAAGACCTAGAGCTTTTATAACGTATCCAGATATAAATATAATAATTAAAGCTCCATCATCTTTTTCATTTCCATCAGGTCATACTGCATCATCATTTACAGCAGCAGTAGTCATAGGATATTATATGAAAAGTTGGAAGTTTGTGGCTTACGCCTTGGCTTCATTAATAGCATTTTCAAGATTATATCTTTTTGTACATTATCCATCAGATATAATTGGTGGAATTTTACTTGGAGTTACATGTGCTCTTTTAACAATTAAACTATTGAATAATGTTATTCTAAAGAAATCAGTAGAATAAATTTATTTAACTAACTAAGTATAATTATATTTTAATAGTTAAATATAATTATATATCTTAGTTAGGAGGTGTAAATCTATGGGTATGGAAGAAATAGAAAAGAAAATGAAAAGGCTATATAGACATGTTAAATCTGGTAGATTAACCCAAGAGATTGCTGAAGAAATATCTGAGTTAGTTGAAAAGGTTGAGGAAATGGGAGATGATGTTAAAGATAACGTTGCATCAATGGTTAATGATATGAAAAAAGCATTAAAAAAGATGAAGTAATATAAAATATTTATTAACACATAGAGGATCTGTCGCACAATGAAAAATTAATAATGAATAATTAATGAAAAAACTCCTTAAAGAGTTTGAAAGAAAATTAATTTTAGTAATTCTTCATTTTTAATTTTAAATTCCTAATTAGGGATATTTGTGCGATAGCTCCTTTTGTTTTTTTAGAAACATATTCACTTTAAATTCACATTAATAAAATTTATTATATATTTGTGAAATTGCACAAAATAAATATTTTGAATTGTACAAATATACTATTGAATAAAAACGATTGCAGGAATATAATTTAATTACAAGGAAAATTTGGAAAAAAACAAGAATTTTGCTTGAGGTTTTTGGAAACGTTACCTGTTTCAAATCAAAACAATATATTCGGAGGGAGATTATGTATGGATTAAAAAGCTCCTTTAAAAAAATAAGCGAGAAAATTCAAGTTCCCTTCAAACTAAGTGAAAAAAATGGAGTTGTATTAGCAGACTTTCTTAAAGGAGATAATTCTAAGGTTATAAGTAGTATAATTAAAATTCCAACAGAGGAATTGCTCTTAGAAACTTATGAAAATTATAGTAATTGTATAAGTTTATTAAAATGCTTCTTAGAACAAGAATTAAATAATACAGTTAAATCAAAGGAAGAAATTATATTAGGTATATTAAAGGGAAAAGAATTTTCAGATGATAGTTTAAAAGAAGTTATTAAATACAAACCTTTTAAACTAATATTACTATATTTAGAAGAAAAACAGTCAAAGGTATTAGACTTTATTAAAAGTAACTATGATAAAGAAGAAAATATTATAGTAACACAAGATAAATATATATTGATTATAAGCAAAAATGATATTAGCGATGAAAAAGTTAATAATTTATTTGAATCAATAAGAAAAAATATAAATGAAAAGGTTTATGTAACTTACTGCAAGATAAATGAATATAAAGAGCTTAAAGAGAGGTATGAATATTTAAAAGATAATATAGGAATTTGCTTAAAATACAATTTATCCTCAAAGGTTTATAGTGAAAATTCTTTATTGATTGAAAAGATGGTTAATAATGCTAAATATGAAGAAGTTATTAGAATATATAAGCAATATAATTATTTATTTTCAAAATTAGATAGTGATTTAATAAAAACAATTGAGGTATTTTTTAGTGAAGGACTTAAGATTACAGAATCTGCGGACAAGCTATACATTCATAGAAATACATTATTCTATAGAATAGATAAGATAAAGAAAATAATTAATTATGATATTTCTAACTTTAATGAAGCCGTAGAGTTTAAAATATTATTTTTACTTTGGAAAGAAGCAATTTATAGTAGTAAATTGTAGAGTTTTTCGGAAACGGTACCGGAAAGGGTATCTGAAAATGTTATCAAAAAGTTAATAAACCTAAAAGGGGTTTATAATATAAAGATTTAAATTAGATTTTTGGGAGGAATTTATTATGGTAAAACGTTCAAAATTATTAGCAATTTTAATTGCAGGAGTAATTACTACAACTGCTTTCGTTGGCTGTGGATCAAGTTCTAATGGAGGAACTTCCGATTCAGGAGAAAAGAAGACTTTAACAGTTTGGTCCCATTTTACAACTTCTGAAGTTCAGGAATTTGAAAAAGTAGCAAAGGCTTGGGGTGAAGAAAATAATGTAGAAGTTAGCGTTGTTGAAGATCAAGGCGAATGGCAAGCTATGATTCAAGCAGCTCAAAGTGATAATGGCCCAGATATAATGCTAGGAATTCCACATGATAATTTAGGAACATTCCAAAAGGCTGGAGTTGCAGCAGAAGTTCCAAGTGGCATTGTTTCAGCAGACAAATATACATCTGATGCACTAGTTGAAGCAGTTACATTAGATAGTAAGATTTATGCAGTACCTTTTGCACAAGAAACAACTGCAATGTTTTATAATAAGGATTTGGTTAAAGAAGTTCCAACAACTATGGAAGATTTAGTAGAACAAGCTAAAGAGGTTGGATTTGTATACAATATTAATGATTTCTATTTCTCATATGCATTCTTATCAGCTAATGGTGGATATGTTTATAAAGATAATAATGGAACATTAGATCCAACTGATATAGGACTTGGAAATGAAGGAGCAATAAAAGGACTTCAATTTATTTCTGATTTAGTAAATAAAGATAAATTAATGGCAGCAGATATTACAGGAGATATAGCTCAAGGTGAATTTACTTCTGGAAAAGCTGGATTCTATTTCTCAGGTCCATGGGATGTTTCAGCAGCTGAAGAAGCTGGATTAAACTTTGGAGTAATTCCAATGCCAACACTTGGTGGAAATGATACAAGTACATTCTTAGGTGTTCAAACTGGTATAGTTAATGAAAATTCTAAGAATAAGGATTTAGCATGGGATCTTATGGAAGAGTTTATTGATAAGGGACAAGATATAATTTATAAGACTGGTAATAGAATTCCAGTAGCTAAAGATTATGCTATTGATAATGAATATACTAAAGTCTTTGTTGAACAAGCTAAAATAGCTACACCAATGCCTAATATAGTAGAAGTTCAAGCTATGTGGACTCCTGCAAATAATAATTTAAAATTATTAACTTCTGGACAAACTGATGCAGCAACAACTGCTAAGAATATAGTTGATCAAGTTGAAGAAGGTATTAAACAAATTAAATAAAGGATTTAACTAATAGAGATGGTGCTGTCTCACAATATTATTTAAGCTGTCCTTGGGGCAGATCCATCTCTATATAAAACAAAGGGGGACTTTATATGGGCATGAAGAGTAAAAGTCATAAAGCCTATTATTACTTAGCACCAGCACTTATTTCAATTCTAATATTTACAGTAATGCCGATAATATCAACAATATATTATGCTTTTACAGATTATACTCAATACTCTAAGGGTGAAATAAACTTTGTAGGTTTAGCAAATTTCAAAGAAGTATTAACAGGACCTTTTAAAGAAACTTTTTTACCTGTATTTGTATGGACAATAATTTTTGCAGTAATTTCAACTCTTGGATGCTTTTTATTAGGTTTAATTTTAGCATTAGCACTGAATAATCCAAATATAAAAGAAAGAGGACTTTATAAAGGAATATTAATATTACCTTGGGCGTTACCAGCAACAGTTGCAATTTTATCTTTCCAAGGATTATTTAATGGAAGCTATGGTCAAATAAATAATGTATTAATGCAATTACATTTAATTGAAGAACCTATAAAGTGGTTAACAGATCCTAATTTAGCTAGGGTTAGTATACTAATAGTTAATATATGGCTTGGATTTCCCTATATGATGAATGTTTCTTTAGGGTCATTATCAGCAATACCAGAAGTTTATTATGAAGCTGCAATGGTAGATGGGGCAAGTAAATGGAAGCAATTTACTAAAATAACACTACCATCAATAGCTAAAACAGCATATCCATTAATAATTTCATCATTTGCATTTAATTTTAATAACTTTGGATCTGCATATTTAATAACTCAAGGAAACCCACCTAGATTAACAACTCAATTTGCAGGTTATACAGATATACTAGCATCAGTAAACTATAAGCTTTCAATACAATTTGGTAGATTTGAAATTGCATCAGCACTTAGCATAATAATCTTTATAATAATTGCATCAATTTCATTTATTCAAATGAAGGCATCTGGTCAGTTTGAGGAGGTTGAATAGAATGCAACAAGTTGGTATGAATTTAAATACAGCTACACAAAAAGAAAAAAAAGTAGTGTATAAGAAGAAATTAAGACCTGATGAAGTGAGAACAGCATGGATAAGTAGAATTTTCATATGGTGTATGCTAATAATCACTGTTTTTCCTATAATTGCTGTAATTTCTGCATCAATGGCAAAGGGAAATGCTTTTACACAAACAACATTTTTCCCTAAAGAATGGACATTAGAAAATTATATAAAAGTAATAGAAAAGACTCAATTTTTATTATGGGTTAGAAATTCATTAATAATAAGTACAATAGTAGCTGTTATTCAATTGATATTATCAATTCCGGCAGCATTTGCTTTTTCAAAATTAAGATTTTGGGGAAGAAAAAATGGTTTAATGAGTTTATTAATACTTCAAATGTTTCCAACAACAATGGCTTTGCCTGCAATACTTGGTATAGTATTTTTATATAACCTGACTAATAAACCATGGGTTTTGATACTAATATTAGCTGGTGGAAGTGCTTATAATATCTGGTTGTTAAAAGGAGCTATAGATGGTATTCCTGATGAATTAGTAGAAGCAGCATATATAGATGGAGCATCTACATTTAAAGTATTCTATTCAATAATATTACCACTTCTTAGAAATATGTTAATAGTAATATTCTTATTTGCATTTATTGGTGCATATAGTGAGTTTATGTTTACATCATCCATATTAAAAAATGCAGATGTCCAAACTATAACTACAGGATTACAAAAGTTTATTACTAATAATTTCTCTGCTAATTGGACCCAATATTCAGCAGCAGCAGTAATGGCAGCGTTACCTATAGTAGTAATATTTATGATTTTCCAAAAATATATAGCAACAGGATTAGTTTCAGGATCGGTAAAAGAATAGTACTATATGTATGAACTATTCAGTTTAATTATAACAATATATGGAAACGATACCGAATAATTTGTCGAGATTTGGAGGGAGTTATGATAAACATAAGAGATATTGCTAGAATAGCTGGAGTAGGGGTTAGTACAGTTTCACGTGTAATCAATAATCATCCAGACGTTAAAGAGCAGACTAGAGAAAGAGTTTTAGAAATAATAAGAGAAAATAATTATATACCTAACAATAGTGCAAGAAATTTAAAGAAAAATAACACAAACAATATTGGTGTTTTAATTAAAGGGGTATTTAATCCATTTTTCTCTGAAATGTTAGATTCAATAAGTAAAAGGATATCTAAAGCAGGATATTCAATGATATTAGAGCATCATGATTATCTAAGCAACGATGAAATGAATAATTTAATATCTATGATAAAGGAGAAAAGGCTACAAGGGGTTATATGCCTTGGAGGAAATTTTACAGAAGTAAAAAATGATGATTTTAATGATATTGGAGTGCCAGTAGTATTAACATCTATAAATCATAAATATGGGAAAGAATTTTCAAATTTTTCTTCTGTATCTATAGATAATGAAAAATCAGCATATTCAGCTACCAAATATCTTATAGATTGTGGTCATAGGAATATAGCTTTAATGCTAGGTGATGAGTATGATATAGGAATTGGTCATTTAAGAGAAGATGGTTATTTAAATGCTTTAAGTGATAATAATATAAAATTTAATAAAGACTATAGAATTTTAGGAGATTATGCTTATAAAGGTGCTTATGAAGAAACTAATAGGTTAATAAAAAAGCATAAAGAAGTAACAGCTATATTTGCAATATCAGATATAATGGCTGTAGGATGTGCAAAGGCTATAAAAGATAATGGATTAGAAATTGGTAAAGATATAGCTGTTGTTGGATTTGATGGTATGGATATAAGTGAATTTTATAATCCTACTATTACAACAGTTATTCAGCCTAAATTAGAAATGGCAAAAATTAGCGTTGATTTATTATTAGATTTAATGTCAAATAGAACAGATAATAAACACATTATTTTAAATACAGAGCTTGTAGTAAGAGAATCAACTAACTTCAATATTATTAACCCTTAAACAGAAAATCCAAACTCTCTTATGAAATTAATTCAACTAAGAAGACAAAAAATATGTAATAGCTTTTTTAGAAATGGGGTAAAGTTTATGGAAAGAAGTAGTGGAATATTAATGCATATTTCATCATTACCTGGAAAGTATGGAATAGGCACTTTTGGGAAACAAGCCTTTGCCTTTGTAGATTTCTTAAAGAATGGTGGACAAAAATACTGGCAGATATTACCCTTAGGGCAAACAGGATATGGAGATTCGCCATATCAATGCTTTTCAGCATTTGCTGGTAATCCGTATTTCATAGATTTCGAGTTATTAGAAAAGGATGGCTTAATAGAAAAAAAAGATTATGATACTCTAGATTATGGTTCTAAAGAGGATGCTGTAGATTATTCAAAATTATTTATTAATAAAAATAAAGTTTTGAGAATTGCTTATAATAACTCAAAAGGAAAATATAATAAAGAAATAAAAGAATTTAAATCTAAGAATGATTTATGGCTTAAAGATTATGCTTTATATATGGCAGTGAAAAAACATTTTAATTTAGTTAGCTGGTATAATTGGGATGATGATATAAGACTAAGAGAAAATCAGGCTATAGAGCGTTATGAAGTATTACTTAAAGATGAAATTGATTATTGGATTTTTATTCAATATTTATTCTTTAAACAATGGCAAGCCTTAAAAGATTATGCTAATGAAAATGGAATAAGAATAATAGGAGACATACCAATATATGTAGCAGAAGATAGTGCAGATATCTGGAGTAATCCTAAGTATTTTAATGTTGATAAAGATATGAAACCAATAACTGTATCAGGATGTCCCCCAGATACTTTTTCATCTACAGGACAATTATGGGGTAACCCTATTTACGATTGGGAGGCATTAGAAAAGGAAGAATATAATTGGTGGATAGATAGAGTTAGAGAGAGTTTAAAGTTATACGATGTTGTTAGAATAGATCATTTTAGAGGCTTTGAAGCTTATTGGGAAGTTCCATATGGAGATAAGACAGCAGAAAATGGTAAATGGACCAAAGGACCAGGAATAAAACTATTTAAGGTTATAAAAGAAAAGCTTGGAGATGTAAAAATCATTGCTGAAGATTTAGGATTTATGACAGAAGAAGTAATAAAACTTAGAGATGATACAGGATTTCCAGGGATGAAGATATTACAATTTGCTTTTGGTGGTGAAAATAGTGAAGATTTGCCACATAATTATCCAGTAAATTGCGTGGCATATACTGGTACCCATGATAATGATACTATTTGTGGATGGTATAATAGCACTGGAGGAAAAGATGAGATTGAAAAAGCTAAAAAATATCTAAATTTAACTTATGAAGAAGGTATAGCAAGAGGCTTAATAAGAGGAGTATGGGGAAGTACAGCTTATTTAGCAATTACAACTATGCAAGATTTATTAGGACTAGGAAAAGCAGCAAGGATGAATTTTCCTTCTACATTAGGAGGAAATTGGATTTGGAGAGTTAGAGAAAAAGATATTAATGATAAATTAGCAAAAGAAATTTATGATTTAACTAAGCTATATAATAGATGCTAATGAATTAAGAATTAAGGTTAAAAACTACTAGAGTACTTTTTACTCTTTAGGAAATTATAAAGATGCTACCATGTGAATAACTTTTTTATAATTTTCTTCCTTCAGGTTTGAAGTGCTTCTATTAATTTGGCGATGACTTGGAACTTGCGACAGAATAAAAATTCATAATTCCGAGGAATGAGGAATTATTACATTGAGTTTGTAGAAGTAAATATGTTGTGTTAGGGCGACTTGGAGCTTGCGACGGAGCAACTAATATAACATATTTACTTCTTTTTTTTAGAATAATCACTTCTTTTAGATTCTTAAGTTACTTAAATCTTTAGATAATAAGTTAAAGTTTTCCAAGATAGTCTTATGAAATAAATATCATTTTATTTATAGGCTCTGTTTTAAATAGTGGTTGATAAGTGATACTTTTCCGAAAATAGATTATAATTATGAAGGATATACAGTTTATAAGGTAGAAGAATTGTGAAGTTTAAACATTCATAATGATATAGTTTCAATTAGAACAAAATTTAAATTCAAAAGACTTGAATAAAAATATTAAATTTTTCATAATATAAATAAAAAGGTGAGAATATGAAAGTATTAGTTATGACCATAGATTTAAGAGCAGAGTGGGTTCATTCTTTAAAAGAAAAAAGAATGATAGTTAGAAGTATAACTCAAAGGCTAAAAAATAAATTTAATATTTCAGTTAATGAAGTAGATAATCAAGATATTCATCAGATTATTACAATTGGAGTATCCGGAATATGTTCAACTAATGCACAAGTAGATTCTACAGCTGAAAATATAATTAATTTTGTTGAGTCAAATACTGATGCAGAAGTAATTAACATATCTAAAGAGAGTATAGTTTTCTAAAAATAAAAAAATAATTGTTGACAAGTTTATGCAATAAATGTATTCTAGTATCAATAGAAAAATTAATAAACTTTTTGAGTTTCTTATCAAGAGTGGTGGAGGGACTGGCCCTGTGAAACCCAGCAACCTGCAATAGGTGTGATAGGCTTAATTAAATTAGGCTAAATTACTCTTATTAAGCTTGGTGCTAAATCCTGCAGCTTTTAGCTGAAAGATGAGAGAATAAATTAATAGGTGAATTTTACACGCACTTGAGAATTTATTCTCCAGTGCGTTTTTTTGTGTTTTTAAGGAGGGGACGTTAATGATTGAAATAAAAAACTTAAGTAAAAGATTTAATGATGTTGAAGTTATAAAAAATGTTTCTTTAAAAATAGAAGAAGGAAAAATATATGGAATAATAGGACATAGTGGAGCTGGAAAGTCAACTTTATTGAGATGTATAAATGGACTTGAAACTTATGAAGAAGGTTCTATAAATGTAATGGGAAAAGAAGTTAATGAATTAAGAGGATTGGAACTTAGGGAGTTTAGAAAAAAACTAGGTATGATATTCCAAGGCTTTAATTTATTAAATAGAAAAACAGTATTTGAAAATATAGCTCTGCCATTAGAGGTTTGGGGTTATGAAGAAGAATATAAAGAATATAAAGAAAAATTAAATGGAGAAAATGCAATTAGTTACAGAAAATATAGAAATAATAAGATTAATGAGAGAGTTACTAAACTTTTAGATTTAGTTGGACTTTCAGAAAAAGCAGATGTTAAGCCATCAAGTTTAAGTGGTGGACAAAAACAAAGAGTAGCAATTGCAAGAGCACTAGCCCTTGAACCTAAAATTTTACTTTGTGATGAAGCAACCTCTGCTTTAGACCCTAAGATAACAAAGGATATATTAGCACTACTATCAAAAATAAACAAAGAGTTAGGGATTACTATTGTAATAGTAACTCACCAAATGGAAGTAGTAAAAGAAGTATGTGAAAAGGTTGCATTAATAGAAGGTGGAGTATTAAAGGCAGAAGGAAAATCAGAAGAATTATTCCTAAGACCAGGAGTATCCCTTAAAAAATTTCTTGGAGAAGAAGATGAACTTCTTCCTGTTAAAGGAATTAATATTAAATTATATTTCCCAAGTACATCTTCAGAAAATGCACTTATAACAAAGATGTCAAGAGAGCTAGATATTGATTTTTCAATAGTTTGGGGTAAGCTTGAAAAATTTAGAGAAGAGATATTAGGAAACTTAGTAATAAATATTGAAGAAAAAGATAAGGACAAGGTTATAGCTTATCTTGAAGAAAAAGGAGTAGTATCGGAGGTGCTTAATTAATGGCAGAAATATTAATAGAAGGATTTAATAAAACAATAATAATGGTGTTTTTTTCAACATTATTTTCAGTAATATTAGGATTTATTCCAGCTATTGCATTAATAGTTACAGCTCCAAAGGGATTAAAACCTAATAAAACAGTTTATCAAACTTTAGATACAATAATAAATATTTTAAGAGGTTTTCCATTTTTAATATTAATGGTAGCAATAATGCCATTTACAAAATTATTAATTGGAAAATCTATAGGTACAACAGCAGCCATAGTTCCATTAACTATAGCAGCAGCTCCATTTGTGGCAAGAATTATAGAGTCATCTTTAAAAGAAGTAGATCCAGGAGTAATAGAAGCTGCAAAATCCTTTGGAGCATCCAATACACAAATAATATTTAAAGTTATGCTTAAAGAAGCCGTTCCATCAATAATTTCAGGATTAACATTAACTGTAATAAGTATAATAGGATATTCAGCTATGGCTGGAACAGTAGGTGCAGGTGGACTTGGTGATTTAGCAGTAAGATATGGTTATCAAAGATATCAAACAGATGTAATGATAGCAACAGTAATAATTCTAATAATAATTGTACAAGTTCTACAATCATTAGGAAATTATTTATATAAAAAATTATCCTAATATTTTGCAAAACAAAATTAAAATGAACAATTAAAGAAGAAACTCCTAAAGGCGTTTCATCCACGATTATGCATTAACAATTATCAATTAACTAAAATTACGCATTAACAATTATCAATTAACTAAATAGGGGGTTTTAAATATGAAAAGAAAATCAATTTTATCAATTTTATTAGTAGGTGCTTTAGCAATAGGTTTAGTAGGATGCGGAACATCAAAGTCAGATGATAGTACAGGATCAGCATCTGAAGATAAAACAATAACAATAGGAGTTAGTCCAGTGCCTCATAAAGAAATAGTAGAGCAAATTGTACCAGATCTTGAGGCGGAAGGATATACAGTTAAAATAGTAGAGTTTACTGATTATGTAACACCAAATACTTCCTTAGCAGAAGGAGATTTAGATGCGAATTATTTCCAACATATAGCGTATTTAAACCAAACTAATGAAAGTAAAGGCTTAGATTTAACTTATACAGCAGCTATTCACTTAGAGCCATTAGCAGCATATTCTAAAACTTTAACAGATTTAAAAGATATTAAGGATGGAGCAACAGTTGCAATACCAAATGATCCATCAAATGAAGCAAGAGCTTTAAGATTATTAGAAAAATCAGGATTAATTAAATTAAAAGATGGAGAATTAGTTACTCCAAAGGACATTACTGAAAACACTAAAAGTTTAAAATTTGAAGAATTAGAAGCAGCTCAATTACCAAGAGTTTTAGATGAAGTAGATATAGCAGTTATTAATGGTAACTATGCGCTTGAAGCAGGATTAAATCCATCTAAAGAAGCTTTAGCAATAGAAGATGCAAATGCAGAAGCAGCTCAAAACTATAGAAATGTATTAGCTGTTAGAAAAGGAACTGAAAATAGTGAAAAAATTCAAGCTTTAACTAAGGCTTTAACTTCTGATAAAGTTAAGAGTTATATTGAAGAAAAATATAGTGATGGAACAGTAATTCCAACATTCTAAAAAAGTCCACTTATGTAATTTTGCTTATTCCGTCGCTACGCTCCAAGTCATCGCAAAATTACATAGGTGAACTTCAAAGCTAAAGGAAGGAAAGTATAAATAGTTATTAAAAGGGCAAAGTTTTTATACTTTCCTAGGAATTAAAAAAGATGGAATATCTTTAATTGTTTATAAACAGTTAGATATTTCATCTTTTTGACTTTAATAAATCTTTTATAAAATTCTAAAAGATTAAGAAACTTCAATTGGTTATATTTGACTTGTTTATATGATATAATTTAATAATTATAAAATAATATGAAGGTGACTGAAATGAAGAAAATATATACATTATTGATTATATCTTTATTTACAATATTTTTTGTAGGCTGCAAAAGTAAGGAAACTACTAGTATATATGAAAATGAGTTAGATGAGAAAATAATTGAGGATCAAGAAAGCAAAGATGAAAATGAAGAAGCTGATGAATCAATAGATTTAGTAAAATCTATATCTAAAACCGTAGATGAAATATTAGGAGAATATAAGGATAATGTATCTATTTACTTTAAAAATTTAAATACAAATGAAGAATATATTTTAAATGGTGATACATATTATATTGCTGCAAGTACAACAAAGGTCCCCTTGTGCATGATGATATTAGATGATGTTAATAATGGAAGTAAAACAATGAATGATTTACTTTATTTTATTGAAGCTGATAGAGAAGGGGGAAGTGGAAGTCTATATTATTTAGATGAAGTTCCAAACCTAACTATAGGAGAAGCTATTTATTTATCTATTGTAGATTCAGATAATATCGCAAAGAATATGCTAAGTAGAGTAGCTAGTACAAGTGTTACTGATTATATGAGATATGTTACTGATGATTATAATATTCCATATGGCAATTATACAACAGCGAAGCAATTTGGGGAACTTTTAAGAATTTTATACGAAAATCCAGATAATAATCCTTATTATAGTACTCTTATAGATTATATGACTGAGACTAATTACCATGATAGGTTAGATAAGTATTTAGATTATGGAATAGTTGCACATAAGATTGGAAATTATTATAGATATTATCATGATGTAGGGATAATATATGGAGCAGATCCTTATATATTAGTAGTTTTAACTAAAGATATTGGAGAATTAAGTGATGAACCATTTGAGGATGGTGAAGAAGATGAGAGATTTGTACTAGATTGGGGAGATGAAGCTTGCGAGCTTATAGCAAAAATATCTAAGGAAATATACACTTTAGTAGATAAAAGTAAGAAGTAGGTGAAAATATGGATAAATTATTTTATAAAAATCAGTATTTAAAGGAATTTGAAGCAAAAGTAATAGAAGTAAAAGAATTTGAAAATAAATATCATATAGTATTAGATAGCACAGCCTTCTTTCCTGGGGGAGGAGGACAGCAATGTGATTTAGGAGATATAGATTTCAAAGAAGTTTTAGATGTCTATGAAAAAAATAAGAAAATATATCATGTTGTTACTGAAGAAATTAAATTGGATTCAATTGTTAAATGTAAAATAGATTGGGATAGAAGAGAAGATGGAATGCATCAACATTTAGGTCAACATATATTATCAGGATGTTTCTTTAAATTATTTAATGTTAACACAGTAAGTATTCATTTAGGAAAAGAAATAAGTACGGTAGATATTATAGGCCAATTAGATGAGGAAGAAGTAAGAAAAGCAGAAGCTTTAGCTAATGAAGTAATTAGAAAAGGCTTAGGAGTAAATTTTTTAGTTCCAAGTGAAGAAGAATTAAGAACTATGAATTTAAGAAGAGACTTACCAAATACTGAAGAGGATATAAGAGTAGTTGAAATAGAAGATTTAGATATTAATGCTTGTTGTGGAGTGCATCCTAATAAAACTTCTGATTTAAGAATGATTAAAATTAAAAGGTTTGAGAAGAATAAAGGAAATACTAGAATAGAATTTTTAGCAGGAAAAAGAGCTATTGATGATTCATTAAATAAAGATAAAGTAATACGAGATATATGTAATTATTTAAGTAGCAATGAAGATGAGGCTTTAAATGGAATAAAAAATTTAAGGGCTTCATTAGAAGAAATAAAAATTGAAAAAAAGAAGCTAGAAGAGGAATTATTAGAATACGAGGCAAATTCATTATTAAGAGAAATTGATACTAGTAATAAAAGTAGAATTATTAATAAAATATTTATAGATAAATCTGTAGAATATGTTGCAAAGCTTGCAAATAAATTAAGTGAAAAAGATAATGTTATTTGCTTATTTGCAATAAAGAATAAAGATAAAGCTAATATAGTGCTTTCTTCATCTAAAAGTATTGAAAATATAAATATGGGACAGATTTTTAAAGAATTTGCTAATATTATAAATGGAAAAGGTGGAGGAAGTAAGACTTTAGCTCAGGGAATTGGAGAAGTAGATAAAATAGAAAAATTTTTAAATAATATGTATGAGTTATGCTGTAGTATAATTTAAAAATTAGTTGTCATTTAGTAGCATCTTAATTAGTTATAGCTCTGAAGAATTATTAAATTCAATGTCAGAATAGTTATAATAAAAATAAATTTTGTAACCAACTATTGGAATTTGAAATATAATGAAGTATAAAGTAATAAAGATTTATATAGTAATTATATAAATTAGGAGGGAAAAAGTTGGCAAAATGGGTATTGGATGCAGGACATGGTGGCAGTGACTCTGGGGCAGTTGGTAAAAATGGTAGGCGAGAAGCTGATATTGCATTACAAGCTGTCTACGAAGCCAAAAGGCTACTAGAGAGAAATGGTGAAATAGTGTTGCTTACAAGGGCATCTGATATTTACTTAGATGTAAATGATAGGGTAAATATTGCTAATAAGTGGGATGCGGATTATTTTGTTAGCTTCCATATGAACTCCTTTGTAGATAATTCTGTTAGTGGAACTGAAATTGTTATATTTGAAAAGGGAAATAAATCAGAAGAATTAGCAAGATTTTTAATAGATGAATTACTTGCTAATTTAAAATCAAAGGATAGGGGAATAAAGGAAGCAAGTTACACTATTTTAAGACAAACTAAAATGGCAGCTGTAATGATAGAAGCAGATTTTATATCTAATGAAGATGTAGAAAAGAACTTTAATAGTATAAAGTATGGGTACATGGTAGCTAATGCTTGTTTAGCTATGGTTAATAAAGTCCTAATAGATACTCCAGTTAAAAAACCTAAAACACCTAAAAGAGAAGGCTGGAGGATTTGCATAGGATACTATAAAGATTATGAAGAAGCAGAAGAGGAAGTGCTTAGATTGCAAAAAGAAGGATTTAAAGATGCATATGTAGTTCCTTATCCTGAAGATAATGAGAGATTCAAAAAGTTAATATAAAATCAAAAATGGAGCTGTCGCACAAAAAAATTAAGAATGAATAATGAAATTAATGAAAAAACTTTCCAAGGAGTTTTAAAAAGAATTTAATTTTAGTAATTTTGTAAGAATTACATAAATAATTCTTTGTTTTTAATTTTAAATTCTTAATTTGAGATGTTTGTGCGACAACTATATTTTGGCTTGGAAAAGTAAAATTATTTTTGAAAATATTATTGGTTAAAATATAATAAAATGGTAAGATGTATTAAATAAATCTAATATGAACAAAAGGGAGGGATAGGATGATAAGCAATTATTTATACCTATTTTCTATAGGAATAGCCTTAATTACCATAATATTTATAATCTATAATTTTATTTTAATAATGAAAAAAAAGAATGAGTCTAATACAGAAAAAAGTATAATAAAAAAATATAAAAATAATTTAGTGATTTTTATAGTAATATTAGTAAGTTGTATTTCATTTATTTTTTATTATTCAAAACCTGTGACCATATATAAAGCAGTAGATATAGGTAATAATATAAATTATGAAGATATTAGTGTATATGGAAATATTACTAGTTCAGATATTATTAAATTAGATTCAGAAAAAGGAAAAGAAGTATTTGAGATATTAGAAAATTATAATTATAAAAGAGTTTTTAACTTTAATGATATTAGCGGAGATGTAGAATTCATTTTATTTGAAAATACTAATGGTAAGCCAGGAATAATAGAGGTTTGGAGTACTGGTTACATAAGAATACCAAATA
Source organism: Clostridium nigeriense (assembly GCF_050585265.1). Classification (GTDB taxonomy): domain Bacteria; phylum Bacillota; class Clostridia; order Clostridiales; family Clostridiaceae; genus Clostridium; species Clostridium nigeriense_B. The sequence continues at coordinate 224,878 of NZ_JBNOOE010000002.1, forward strand.
ATAATCTATATAAAATAGATTTAGAAAATAAAACGCAAATATATAGTGAACTAAAAAGTATTTTCATGGATTAAAAATATAGATATATAGATAACATATAATTAATTGAAATATAATGAAAAATAAAGAAAGTATAATGTACAATTAAGGAGCTGTTTTGTCATAGCTCCTTATATTTTTTATAAATATCTTTATTACTAAATGAATGAAAAGGAAGATTTACAAATGCCTACTATTTAAATTAGTAAAATGATGATATAATGTAAAATAATGTTGAATGATATTATTTATATTAATAAATTAGATGAAATTATTTATATAGTTTAAAGTTATACTTAATATAAAAAGAGGAATAAGGAATGAAGTATAGAGAAATAATTGAGAAGATGACATTAGAAGAAAAGGCATCATTAATGTCGGGAAAAGACTATTGGACGTCAAATGATATTGAGCGCCTTGGAATAAAAAGTATGTTTTTAGCAGATGGTTCTTATGGAATTAGAAAGCAAAAAAAAGCATCAGATAAAATCGGGCTTAATATAGGTAACCCATCTACTTGTTTTCCTACTGCAGCAACTATTTCAAATAGCTGGAATGAAGATTTAGCAGAAAAAATAGGAGAATATTTAGGAGCTGAGGCAGTTGATCAAAAAATAAATGTATTACTAGGTCCAGCTATAAATATGAAAAGGAATCCTTTATGTGGAAGAAACTTTGAATATTTTAGTGAAGATCCTTATCTTGCTGGTAAGTTAGCAGCTGGATATATAAGAGGAATTCAATCTAATGGGATTGCTGCATGTGTTAAACATTTTGCTGTAAATAACCAAGAGCAAAGAAGAATGACAATTGATACTATAGTTGATGAAAGAACCCTTAGAGAAATATATTTAACTGCTTTTGAAATTGCTGTTAAAGAAGGCAAAACTAAGTCTATAATGTCATCATATAATAAAGTTAATGGTACATATGCAAACGAAAACATACATTTAATGAAGGATATTCTTCGAGAAGAATGGAAATTTAATGGATGTGTTATAACAGACTGGGGCGGAAGCAATGACCGTATAAGGGGATTGTTAGCTGGTAATGAATTAGAAATGCCATCAACAGGTGGTGAAACAAATGAAGAAATAGTACAAGCAATTAAAAGTGGAAGACTTAATGAAAAAGTGTTAGATGAGTGTGTAGATAGATTATTAGATTTAATATTTACAACAGAAAAGGCACTAAATGAATCATATGTAAAAATTGATATTGAAAAGCATCATAGAATTTCCCAAAGGGTAGCAGAAGAATCAATAGTTCTTCTTAAAAATAAAGACAACATATTGCCTATTAAACCAAATAAAAAGGTAGCAGTAATAGGAGAATTCGCTAAAGAAGCAAGATATCAAGGAGCAGGATCATCTATAGTAAATCCAACTATATTGGATAATACATTAGATTGTTTTGAAGAATCGGGAATTGTTAGTATTGGATATGAACAAGGATTTGAAAGGTATGGAAAAACAAATAAGAAATTAATTAGTAATGCTTGTGAACTTGCTAAAAAGGCTGATGTAATACTTCTATATATTGGGTTAGATGAATATGTAGAAGTTGAGGGATTAGATAGAAACACTATGAGTATTCCTAAAAATCAAATAGAATTATTAGATGCACTATATAAGGTTAATAAAAATATTGTTGCTATTATATCTTGTGGCTGTGCATTAGAAATGCCATGGATTAATAAGGTAAAAGGATTGCTTCATGGATATTTAGCAGGGCAAGCTGGGGCAAGATCTATACTTAGGGTTTTATCGGGAGATGTTAATCCTTCTGGAAAGTTAGCAGAGACATATCCAATAAAATATGAAGACACACCATCTTACAATAATTTTCCGGGAGAAGAAGTTAGTGTAGAGTATAGAGAGGGGCCCTATATTGGATATCGTTATTATGATACTGTACATAAAGAAGTACTTTTTCCCTTTGGTTATGGGTTAAGTTATACAACCTTCGAATATTCAGATATAGAGGTTAATAAAAATTCAGTAACATTTAAATTAAACAACTCAGGAAGTGTTGCTGGTATGGAGGTTGCGCAATTATATGTAGGTTGTAAATCAGATAAAATTTTTAGACCTAAAAAAGAGTTAAAGGGATTTGCTAAAGTATTTATAAATGCTGGTGAAACAAAGACTATAAAAATATATTTTGATGATAAGACCTTCAGATATTTTAATGTTAAGACCAATAGATGGGAAATTGAATCAGCTGAATATGAAATAATGATAGGAGCTTCAAGTGCTGATATAAGATTAATTGATAGTATTTGGATAGAAGGTAATAATACTGAATTACCTTATGATAAAAGTAATCTACCTTCTTATTATAGTGGAAAAGTAACTGATGTTGGATTAGAAGAGTTTGAAAAGCTTATGGGTAAAAAAGTTCCAATTAGTACTTTGGATAAAAAGAAAAAATTAGGCTATAACGATACTATTTCTCAATGTAAATATGCAAAAAGCCTTATTGCAAGGATTTCATATTATTTAATGATTTTTATACATTGGATTTTAATTAAGTTAGGTAAAAGAGAAAAGGCAAACATTATGGTTATGTCTATATTTAATATGCCATTTAGAGGAATATCTAGAATGACAGGTGGTATTATTAATATGTCTATGCTAGATGGAATATTAATGATAGTAAATGGTAAGTTTTTCAAAGGAACAGCTAAACTTATAAAAGAAAAAAATAAGTTAGTAAGGAGTAAGAGAAATAAATGAATACAGAAGCATTAGAATATTTTATAAAAGTTTACGAAAAGAAAAGTGTTACTGCTGCAGCTAAAGATTTATTCATTACTCCTCAAGGATTAAGTAAAACTATAAAGCAATTAGAAATGGATTTAGAAACAGAATTATTTTATAGAGGCTCACGTGGTGTAGAAGCAACAGAATATGGGGAAGTATTATATGCTAGAGCAAAACATATATGTTATCTCGTAGAAGATTTAAAAAAAGAAATTAGTGTTATGAGTGGAAGCAAAGGTGTTTTAAATGCTGTAGTTACCTATTCAGCATCATCATCTTTACCAGTTAATTTGTTGTTTGGATTTCCTAAGGAACATGCTAATATACAAATGAAGTTAAAAGAAGTTCCAGATGAATATCCAATAGAAAAATTATTTGAAGACGAAGAAGTTGATGTTGGACTAGTTATGGTTAATGAAAAATTTGATATTTGTGATTATGAATTAATGCTAGAAGGAGAAGTGGTTATCGTTGTTTCAAAGGATCATCATTTAGCAGAAAAAGATGAAATTTCAATAATGGAATTAGAAAACGAACCATTAGTATTAAAATCAGTGGAATCAGGTGAAGAGCATAACTTTGTATCGAAATGTTTAGAGCAAGGATTTACACCACAGATTAAATATGAAATAGGTAATGCTGTAACTGCCCATATGCTTTGTAGATCAGATGGACTTGCAGCTGTTTCAGTAGACTATATAGAAAATTCTATTAAAGATGATAAGTTAAAAATAATAAGATTGAAAGAAAAAATAAATCAAAATATTTATTTAGTTACTAAAAAAAGACCTGTTCAATCTAAAATTGTTTCATTATTTAAGAATTACATAAATGAATATAATAAAAGAAAATAAACTACTTAAATGAATATAATAAAAGAAAATAAACTACTTTAAAGAGTAAGTTCTTTTAATAGATTTTTATCATATTAAAAGAACTTACTCTTTTTTATGTAAACTAAAGGTTTATACCTAATAACTTTAAGTTTAGTTAAATTTTTAGTTTACTACCAGTAACTTTTCGCTTATAGAAGTTCAGTAATTGTTATGATAAAGTGGAAAATGTTGGCGGGAGAAATAAAAACTTTAATGACTATAGTATAGGAGAGTGAAATAATGAATAATACAGAGCTAGCAAAAGAAATACTCAAAAATGTAGGAGGAGAAAGTAATATAATTTCTTTAGTACATTGTGTTACAAGATTAAGGTTTCAATTAGTTGATAATAGTAAAGCTAATAAAGAGAATGTAAAAAATCTTGATGGGGTTTTAAGTGTTGTTGAAAGTGGAGGGCAATTTCAAGTAGTAATAGGAAATAAAGTTGGTGAAATATATAAAGAGATTATGAAGCTAACTAATATTAGTGATGGAAATATAAATGAAGAAAGTAAAAGTACAGATAAAAAAGAAAAGAATGATTTTAAAAGTAAAGTTTTAGATTTAATATCATCAATACTTGCACCAGTTCTAAGCATATTAGCAAGTTTAAGTATTTTAAAAGGAATAATTGCAATATTAGTTTACCTTAATTACATATCAGTTGATAGTGTAACATATCAAATTTTACATACAATAGAAAATAGTGCACTTTATTTTATGCCTATATTAATGGGATTAACAGCTGCCAAGAAGTTTAAAGCAAATGAGTATATAGCAGTGACATTAGGAGCTATATTGATTAATCCAGTAATTGTTGATTTTATAAGTAAAAATAATGGCATTGATTTTTTATTCATACATATTAAAGAAATAAATTATGGATTTACATTTATACCAATAATAATATCAGTATGGATATTATCTAAATTAGAAAAGTTTTTAAATAAGGTAATAAATGAGAATTTAAAACCTTTTTTTATGCCATTGATTTGTTTAATAGTAATGACACTTTTGACTTTTATAATAATTGGACCTATAGCAACAATAGCAACAAATATAATTGGGAATATTTATACTTTTATATATAATCTAAGTCCAATAATTTTAGGTGCTATAGTAGGAGCATTTTGGCAAGTATTAGTTATAAAAGGGATTCATTGGTTAGCTATGCCAATAATTATTAATAACTTATCTTTATATGGGGTTGATAGTATTTTTGCCTTTGCTATATGTGGAAGTATAGGACAAGCTGGCGCTGTATTGGGAGTACTTTTGAAATCAAGAGATAAAAATATTAAAAAAGCAGCGTTATCTTCAATACCTACAGGAATATTAGGAATAACGGAACCAACCATATATAAAGTAACATTAAAGTATAAAACTCCATTTATATGTGCCTCTATAGCAGGTGCAGTAGGAGGGGCAATTGCAGGATATTCAGGAAGTGCAACCATTGGTTATATTATTCCAGGTTTACTAACGTTACCTGCATACTTTGGTAAAGGATTTGGAGGATTATTAATAGCAATAACTACATCATATTTATTAGCAGTAGTACTATCTTTTATAATCTTTAAAGATCCTAGTGAAAATATAGATACTAATTTAAAAGAAGATAAGAGTATTAAAAAGAAAAAAGAAATTATTATAGAAGAATGTAAGGGGATAGAGATTCTAACAAGTCCAATGAAGGGAGAAATTAAAGATTTATCAGAAGTTGCTGATAAAGTTTTTGCAGAAAAAGCTTTAGGTGATGGAGTAGCAATCTTACCTTCAGAAGGAAAATTAGTTAGTCCTGTTGATGGAGTTGTTTCAGTGGTGTTTCCTACTGGACATGCAGTAGCAGTAACTTCTAATAATGGTGTAGAAATATTAATGCATATTGGATTTAATACAGTTTCATTAGACGGTAAGTACTTTAATGTAATGGTAGCTCAAGGTCAAACAGTTAAAAAAGGAGATTTATTAGTAGAATTTAATATTGATAAAATTAAAGAAGAAGGCTTTGATATTACTACCCCAATAGTAGTAACTAATTCAAGTGAGTATTCCGATATAGTAACAATGAAAAAAGGATTTATTAGGTATAATGAAAATATATTGAATCTAGATAAGGGAGTTTCATAAAGCAATAATGGGCATTAGCATACATCAAAAATATAATAATTAGAATGAATAAATATAATTATAAACCAAAGGTTTACCCCTCCTAACTTTTAGTTTAGGTAAACTTTTGGTTTAGACAGAGTAACTTTTGGCTGATAGTTATTTGAAATAAAAAATGTTAAAGTTAACTTGTTTCTAGAATTGTTAAAAGAGTGTAAGATATTTTAATAATTCTAAGAATTAAATATGGGAGGATAACAATGAGAAGAAAATCTAAAATCACAGCTATTATAACGTATGTAGTAATTATTGTGTTAATAGTAGGACTAGTAGTAGGGAATTTTTATGCGATGAGTTATTCACAAATTATTTCTATTTATTTAGGACATGAAACTAGTAAAACTGTTAGCAATGATGAAAACGTAGACACTCAGTACTATAAAAGTTCATTTTCAACAGAAGAGGAAATGAGAAAGTATACTGAAGAAATAAGTCAAAAGGTAGAAGAGGAAGGAATTGTTTTACTAAAAAATGATAATAATGCTCTTCCACTTGCTTCTGGAGGAAAAGTAAGCTTACTTGGGCAAAGTTCCGTTGATTTAGTTTATGGTGGTGTTGGAGCAGGCTCTGTAGATTCATCTGAGGCACCAAATCTATTGGATGCTATGAACGCTTCAGGATTTGATGTAAATATGACATTATGGAATTTCTATAAAAGTGGGGCAGGGTCATCATATCGTAAAGCAGTTCCAGATGTTTACGGACAAGGTTCCTTTGCTGTAAATGAGGTACCAGCTAATGTTTATACTGATGAAGTAAAAAATAGCTTTAAAGAATATAATGATGCAGCTGTTGTTGTAATAGGACGTTCAGGAGGAGAAACTGCTGACATTTCAAGTGAAGTCTTAGATAGTGGAAGCATATATTTAGAAGTAGATAAAAATGAGAGAGAACTTTTACAAATGGCTTCTGATAACTTTGATAAAGTTATAGTAGTTATTAATGCTAGTAATGCTATGGAACTTGATTTCTTAAATGAATATGATATTGATGCTTGTATATGGGTAGGTGCTGTAGGTGAAAGAGGAGCTTATGCAATTGGTGAAGTTCTTAATGGTAATGTAAATCCTTCAGGAAACTTAGTAAATACTTATGCCTACGATGTAATGGGTTCACCAGCAATGGCTAACTTAGGTAATTATCAAATAGCTAATAGTAATGTAGCAAATGGTAATACTTATATGGTTTATGCAGAAGGAATCTATGTAGGATATCGATACTATGAAACTAGATATGAAGATGTTGTTTTAGGAAATGAAAAGCTAGAGAATTATGATTATTCTAAGGAAGTTCAATTCCCATTTGGATATGGATTGTCTTATACAAATTTCGAATGGTCTGAATATAATGTAAAAGAAAAAGAAAATGAATTTGAAATTTCTGTTAAAGTTACAAATAAAGGTGATGTAGCAGGAAAAGATGTAGTACAAATCTATATGCAATCTCCTTATACAGAATATGATAAAGAAAATAGTATAGAAAAATCAGCAGTTGAGCTAGTAGGGTTTGAAAAAACATCTTTAATAGAACCAGGTAAATCTGAAGTTGTAACTGTTATTGTAGATAAAGAAGAAATGAAAACATATGATTCTAAAGGCTATGGAACTTATATTGTAGATGCAGGTGATTATTACTTTACAGCAGGTGAAAATTCTCACGATGCTTTAAATAATATTCTAGCAGCAAAGGGATATAGTAAAGCTAATGATATGGATTATGATGGTAAAATAGAACTAACTAATAAAGTTGTTGTAGAAACTCTTGACTCAGAAACTTATGCTGTTTCAGTTGCAACTGGTAATGAAATAAATAATCAATTTGAAGATGTAGATATTAACTATTATGACCCTTCGTTTAAGTATTTATCTAGAAAAGATTGGGCAGGTACATGGCCAACTACATATGCTGGCGGTTCTATGACTGCTTCAGATCAATTATTAAAGGATTTAGAAATTTCACATACTGAAGATCAAGATGTTGTTATGCCTGAAACTGGAAAGATAAGTGATGAACATGGTAAGTTAAGTGCAGCAATGTTTATTGGATTAGATTATGATGATGAAATGTGGGATGTTCTTTTAGATCAATTAACAATGGAAGAGATGACTAAATTAGTTCGTATGGGTGGATATGCTACTGTTCCAATAGAATCAATAAACCTTCCAGGGACTATAGATAAGGATGGTCCTGCAGGTATTTCTAGTACTTTAGTAGGTGGTGGAACAAAATGTATGTCTTATCCGGCGCAAGTAGTTATGGGTTCAACTTGGAATCTTGATTTAATAGAAGAAATGGGTAAGGCTGTAGGTGAAGATAGTTTAAATTCTAAAGTTGCAGGGTGGTATGCACCAGGTATAAATATACATCGTGCACCTTTTAGTGGTAGAAATTTTGAATATTTTGCTGAAGATAGTTTCCTTTCAGGAAAAATGGCTGGTAGCGAAGTGAAGGGTGTACAATCTATGGGTGCATTTGTATTTATGAAACATTTTGCTTTAAATGACCAAGAAACAAATCGTATGGGGGGAGCAATATTTGCTAATGAACAAACTGTACGTGAATTATATTTAACACCTTTTGAAGTAGCAGTTCGTGAAGGTGATGCTAGGGGAGCAATGGCAAGTATGAATCGTATAGGGGCTCGTTGGTCAGGTGGTCATGCTGGGCTTATGACAGAAACTCTTCGTAATGAATGGGGATTTGATGGAACAGTTATTACAGATCAAGCTTCTTATTCAGTATTTGCTTATCAAGACATTTTAGAAGGATTAGAAGCTGGAACAAACTTATGGTTAAATACTGACTCTTCTTTATGGACTTTAACTGGGAATACACTAACTCCAACTGTAGTTAATAATATAAGAGAATCAGCTCATAGTATAATTTATACTATAGTAAATAGTCACGCTATGAATGGATTATCAGTTGATTCTAAGATTGTTTCAGTAACACCTTTATGGAAATATTGGTTATATGCCCTAGATGCAGTTGTAGCTATTGGTGTAGTAGTTTCTGTGACATTAGTAACAAAAAAGCTTTTAAGAGAAAAGAAAGAAAATAGGCAAATTATAAAATAAGAATTATATATTAAAATCATAACTGCATATAATTGATTTAATCATTTATATGCAGTACTTTTAGTTACATTTATTTTAAAGAAAAATATAACAGATCTTTAATAATATTAGTATCAAAAGATACAGTAAAATAATTAGGTTAGTAATGCTAAGTTAGTGTTACTACAATATAAAAGAGGAATAAAATATGAAATATAAAGAATTAATTAATAAAATGACTTTAGAAGAAAAGGCATCTTTAATGTCTGGAAAAGACTTTTGGCAGACTCAAGATATAGAACGTCTTGAGATAAAAAATATTTTTCTTGCAGATGGGCCACATGGTATTAGAAAGCAAGTGGCAGCAGCAGATCATTTAGGTCTTAATCCTAGTGAGCCAGCAACTTGCTTTCCAACAGCGGCTACAGTATCAAACAGTTGGAATGAAGAGCTTGCAGAAAAAATTGGTGAGTATCTAGGGAAAGAAGCAGTTGCACAAAAGGTTAATGTCTTATTAGGACCCGGAATAAATATGAAGAGGAATCCTTTATGTGGCAGAAATTTTGAATATTTTAGTGAAGATCCATACTTAGCTGGTAAATTAGCAGCAGGATATATAAGAGGAATTCAATCTCATGGAGTTTCTGCATGTGTTAAGCATTTTGCTGTAAATAATCAAGAAGAAAGAAGAATGGTTATTGATACAATAGTTGATGAAAGAACTCTTAGAGAAATTTATTTAACAGCATTTGAAATTGCAATTAAAGAAGGAAAAACTAAGACTGTAATGTCTTCTTATAATAAATTAAATGGAACTTATACAAATGAAAATATACATTTAATGAAAGAAATTCTTCGTGATGAATGGGGATTTAATGGATGTGTAGTTACTGACTGGGGTGGTTGTAATGACCGTGTAGAAGGTTTAATTGCTGGTAATGAATTAGAAATGCCAACTACAGATGGTGAAACAAATCAAGATATTATTAAAGCAATAAGAAGTGGAAAAATAAAAGAAGAAGTATTAGATGAATGTGTTGATAGGTTACTTGAACTTATATTTGAAACCACAGAAGCTTTGGAAAGTTCTCAAGTTAAAATTGATAATAAAAAACATCATGAAATGGCACAAAAAGTAGCTGAAGAATCCATAGTACTTCTTAAGAATGAAGATAATATTTTACCAATCAAAAAGCAAAAAAAAGTTGCAGTTATAGGTGATTTTGCAAAGAAACCAAGATATCAAGGTGCAGGTTCTTCTGTTGTTAATCCAACTATTTTAGATAATACTATAGATTGTATTAAGAACTTTGGAATTTCATATGTTGGATATGAACCAGGTTTTGATAGATATGGCAAAAGAGATAAGAAAAAGATAGATGATGCTTGTAAACTTGCTAAAGAAGCTGATGTAGTTCTTTTACATATTGGTTTAGATGAAGTTACTGAAGCTGAGGGGTTGGATAGGCAAAATATGAAAATTCCTCAAAATCAAATAGACTTATTAAATGAATTATATGAAGTAAATAAAAATATTGTAGTTATTTTATCTTGTGGATCAGCAGTGGAAATGCCATGGATAAATAAAGTAAAGGGATTACTCCATTCATATTTAAGTGGACAAGCTGGAGCAAAGGCTATACTAAGAGTATTAACAGGTGAAGTAAACCCATCAGGTAAGCTTGCAGAAACATATCCTTTAAAATATGATGATACCTCCAGTTTTAAAAACTTTCCAGGAAAAGAAGTTAGTGTGGAATATAGAGAAGGAATATATATTGGATATAGATACTATGACACAATAGGTAAGGAAGTTCTTTTCCCATTTGGATTTGGATTAAGCTATACAAATTTTGAGTATTCAGATATAAAGGTAAATAATGATAAAGTATCATTTAAGATGAAAAATGTTGGGAAAGCTTCAGGAAAGGAAGTTGCTCAATTATATGTAGGATGTAAATCTAAAGAAATATTTAGACCTAAGAAAGAATTAAAGGGCTTTGCTAAAATTTCTTTAAATCCTGGAGAAGAAAAAGAAGTAACGATACCTTTCGACGATAAAACATTCCGTTACTTTAATGTGAAAACTAATAAATGGGAAGTTGAATCAGCAGAATATGAAATAATGATAGGGGCTTCAAGTCAAGATATAAGGCTTACTGATACTATCTCTATACAAGGGACGAATGTAGAACTTCCATATAATAAAAGTGAGCTTCAATCTTATTATTCAGGAAATGTATATGATGTAAATTTAAATGAATTTGAAAAGCTTCTTGGAAATAAAGTACCTAATTCAAAATGGGATAGAACAAGGGATATTAGCTATAATGATACTATTGCACAATGCCAGTATGGAAAAGGCTTATTTGCTAGATTTGCTTATAAGATGATAGCTTTCGCACATTGTTTTTTAACAAAGATAGGTAAGAGAGATACTGCTAATATGATTATGATGTCAGTATATCATATGCCATTTAGAGGAGTTTCAAGAATGACTGGAGGTATAGTTAATATGCCCATGTTAGATGGAATGTTAATGATAGTTAATGGGCATTTCTTTAAAGGGCTAGCTCACTTATTAAAAGAAAGACGAAAATTAGTAAAATCTAAAAAGATAAAAATGAGTTCGGACATAGAAATAGTGGAGGAGGCATAGAATTGAATAAAGAAGCGGTAAAAACAAATAAAATAGTCTCAATGTGGACAAGTTTTAGTGAAAAGCATCCAGGAACAGCACAATTTCTAGTATTCTTTATACTTAGTAATGGTATAACTGTATTACAGATGATATTAATGCCTGTACTAAAAGGTATGTTTGAACATACATCATTAGTAAATACAAGTTTTCAAATACTACAGGTTGGGAATAATTTTGATGGAAGTGCATATTATGTTTTTAATTATGCAGCAGGTTCTCTTGCTTCAGGTGGAGGAGGCGGTCTTGCTTACTTCCTTGCAGTACAAATATCAATGGCTATTGCACAAGTAATTAATTTTTTTGCACAAAGAAATGTAACATTTAAATCAAATGGTAGTGTTGGGAAAGCAGCATTTTGGTATGTAATTGCGTATTTAATAATAACAGTTGGAGCAGCTGCACTTCAAGGGCTTTACAAGGCACCAATATACAATTTATTAATGAATACATGGGGAATGGGAGCAACAGGTGAAACAATAGCAGATTTTGTTACAATGATAATTAATAGTGCTATTTCATTCTGGGTATTTTTCCCAATATTTAAAATAATTTTTAAGAGTAAATAATAAGCGTACGGACCTATAATGAAAATAGAATATAAAAAAATTAGAAAGTTAGGACAATAATCCCAAAACTTTGTTAAAATAATGCTATAATTGATTGAATAGTTAAAATTACTTAAGGGATAAGTACCTTCTAATTAGAAGTTTTATCCCTTTAATTTAATATGTAAGAAAGGGTAGTGTAATTATGAAATTATTATCAGTAACAATTCCTTGTTATAATTCGCAGGAGTATATGAAGTATTGTATTGAGTCACTTTTACCAGGAGGAGACGACGTGGAAATACTGATAGTAAATGATGGCTCATCAGATAATACAGGAAAAATTGCAGATGAATATGCTAAAATGTATCCAAACATAGTAAGAGCTATACATCAAGAAAATGGTGGACATGGTGAAGCAGTAAATACAGGAATAAGAAATGCCACTGGATTATATTTTAAAGTAGTTGATAGTGATGATTGGGTAGATACAAGAGCATACTTGAAAATATTAGATGCTATAAAAACTTTTGATAAAGAGAAAACATATGTAGATATGTTGATTAGTAATTTTGTATATGAAAAGGAAAATTCCAAGTTTAAAAAGGTTATGAAGTATGATAATGTGCTTCCAGAAGGAAGAATTTTTTCGTGGGATGATATTGGAACTTTTCGTAAAGGACAATATATTTTAATGCATTCAGTTATATATAGAACAGGAGTCCTAAGAGAATGTGGACTATCACTTCCAAAGCATACTTTTTATGTTGATAATTTATTTGTATATTTACCTCTTGAGTATGTTAAAAAGATATTTTATATAAATGTTGAATTTTATAGATATCTTATAGGAAGAGAAGATCAATCTGTAAATGAAAAAGTAATGATAAAGAGAATAGATCAACAGATTAAAGTAAATAAGCTAATGATTGAAAATGTTGATATAGAAAGCATAGAAAATAAAAAGCTTTATAAATATATGCTTAATTATCTTGAAATTATAACTACTGTATCAGGTATATTATTAATACGTTCAGGAACGTCAGAAAATCTAAAAAAGAAGAAAGAATTATGGAAATATATTAAAGATAAAGATATAAGGTTATACCGTACTCTTAGATATAGATTAATGGGACAACTTATTAATTTGCCAGGACTAGTAGGGCATAAGATATGTATAGGAATCTATAAAATATCTCAGTTAGTTGTAGGGTTTAACTAATATATATGAAGATTAACTATGAAGGATAAATATAAGGAGCTTGCCAATGATGAAGAAAATGTGATTTTCTGAGGAAGATTAGGAGAGTATAAATATTACAATATGGATAAGGTTATTGAAGTAGCTTTAGAGATGGTAAAAGAAATATTTTTAGATATTTAAATATTCAATAAGAAATTGATGATAAAATAATAAAAGAGGATTCTAATAACAAAATAGAATTCTCTTTTATTTTTTATAATAAAATTTATGAACTTTTTACTAGTTAACTATATCTAATAGATGAGAATATATGAGGGGGTAAATAAATGTTTGGGTTAAATAAATTAGATTCGGTGGCCAAGGCTAAGAGAGGAAGTGGAAAAGCCTTTACTAAATTAATAGATGAAAATCTTAAGAGTATATATAGAGTTGCAAAAGGAATTTTAAATAGTGAAGATGATATAGAAGATGCAATACAAAATACTATACTGAAAGCGTATTCGAATATTAAAAACTTAAAAAATGATGAATTATTTAAAACTTGGCTTATAAAAATTCTTATAAATGAATGTAATAAAATTTATAACTTTAATAAAAAATGTATAAGTTTAGATAAGGTTATTGAAGAGCAGTATAACGATAAATATGAAAATTTAGACTTGAAAATTGCTGTTGATTCCTTACCAGAGGAGTTAAGGTTAGTTATCGCATTATTTTATTTTGAAGATTTAAAGATAAGTGATATTTCAGAGATTGTGGGAATACCAGAAGGTACTGTTAAATCAAGATTATCTAGAGCAAAAGATAAGATTGCTGAAAGTATGAATGGAAAGGAGATAATGTAATGATGAATTTAGATAAGGGATTAAAAAATCTTTATAATGAGGATGATATTAAAATACCAAATTCTTTAAGAGAAAAGGTTGATAAAATATATGAAGATATAGAGTCAAAGAGTAAAAAGAAAGTTAGAAACAATGTATTTAAAGCTGCTGGATTATTCATTACATTATTAATAGGAATTAACTTTGTTAAACCTTCTTTGGCTGAAGAGCTACCAATAGTTGGTTCAGTACTTAAAGTATTAAATAACAAATGGGGATTAGGAATTAAATATACGGAAAATGGATTAGTAGTTAAAGAAGAATTTCATACAGAAAATCATATTGTTAATATAGAAGCTGTAGATTTTGAGGGAGAACAATTATTAATAGTATATAAAATTGAAAGTAAAATTAAGCTTAATGATCCAACTTTATATGGTTTTAATATAGATATAAGTGGAGAAGATTTTAATGTTGAAGGAGGAACAGGATTAGACACAGGTGGTGTAGATGAAGATGGTATATACTATGGATATTCATTGAGGCAATTGAATTTTGATAAAGGTGTAAATAATAAGGAAGAATTAACAGTAAATATATCTCCAAGGTCAATAATAAGTTTTATAGGTGATGAAGATGTTACAGAGGAAATTAATGATTCTCGAGAAATAAAGCTGACAATAAAAAATAAAAATTATAGATAAGATTTCTTGGATATTTTTTTGAAATATATATACAAATTATGAAATTAAAAGTATAATATGATTAGTAAAAAATATTTTAGTAATAAAATATTTTTAATTAATAAAAAGAGGGTGTTAAAATGAATTATTTGGATTTATATTTACAAAGGAATAATTTAAAAAGATATGATGTTTATAAGAAAACTGGAATAAGTCAGCAATTATTATCGAATCATACTAATAAAAAAATAGAAAAGTATTCGAATAAGGTGATAATGGCTTTAGCAGAAATATTAGAAAAAACTCCAGGAACTGTATTAGATGAATTATTAGATCTTGAAAGGGAAAATCCAGCTTTTGAAGCATATAATCCAACTGAATTATTAACAGCTTTAGAGTATAAGTATGATAGAATTACAATTAAAGGAGCATATTGTAAAGAAGTATATAAATTAATGAAAAGCCAATTATCAGAAACAGAAAGTATGGGTTTTGAACTAGGTAGTGCAGGTGCAGCTACAGTACTTGCTTATGCTATAAATGCGGCAAGGGATCTTTTTAGTAATTCAGATAAGGTTACTAAAGATATTGAAAGAAAAATAATATCTTATAAATTAGAAGATGCTTCAGAAGAAAAGGTAATTATAAGATTAAAACAACTAGATTATTAAAGAAGAATTAAAGAGAAAAATGAGAGGGGTATTATATGTACAATATTTTAAAAAGCATTGCTGGAATAGGTGAATTTACAATGTTTATTACACCTTTAACATTTACTATTGGATTGATTAACTCAATAAAAAAATCAGATAAGGAAGCAAAACCGTATAAATTTATGGCAGTAATAAGTGCATATTTAATCTTTGTGCCACTGATATTTAATTAAAATTAAATAGTAATAAATAAAAATGCTCCCTTCTAGATAAACAAGTTTTATTATTTCACTTGTCTACTTATAAAAGGGAGCATATTAAATTTAAATCATTCATTCAGATACAGCCCTAATATTATTAAACACTATATTTTTTATTTAAAAAGATTATAAATTGTATATATCTCTTCTTTATCTAGAGTTTCTTTATCTAATAATTCATTGGCTATTTTATCTAAGATTTTTCTGTTTTCAATTAGGATAGTTATTGTTTCTTTATATAAGGAATTAATTAATTCTCTACATTCTTCAACAACAGGATTTCCATAACTATTTGAAAGCTGGCCTAAACTTGATAGTTTTAATAGGCCAAGGGTATTTCCCATACCATATTCTGAAATCATAGACAGAGCTATTTCTGTTGTTTTACTTAAATCTCCTTCAGCCCCTGTTGAAATCTTATCTTTACCAAAAATTAATTCCTCAGCTGCTCTACCTCCTAAAAGAACCATAATTCTATTCTTTAGATAATCTAATCTTTGGTATGAACTATCTTTAGGTATAGTTAGTGTATAACCTCCAGCGCCTTTAGTAGTTGGAATAATTGTGATTTTTGAAACTGTATCTTCAGGTGTCTTTATTAATGAAAGAAGAGCATGTCCAGCTTCGTGATATGATGTTAATAGTCTATCTTCTTCTAGATAATGACTTCTTTCTTTTTTTTCATATCCTGCAAGAACAATTGAAAAAGCTTTATTTATGTGTCCTTCATTTAATGATAATGAATTTTCTTTAGCAGCTATTATAGCAGCTTCATTAATTAAACTTTCTAATTTAGCACCTGAAAAATAGGCAGTTTTTCTAGCTATATCTTTTATATTTATTTCATTATGAGGTTTATTTTTTAAATGAAGGGATATTATCTTTTCTCTTGCTGCTAGGTCAGGAAGAGAAACTTCAATATGCCTATCAAATCTACCTGGTCTTAATAGTGCAGAATCTAAAGTATCTAATCTATTAGTTGCAGCAATAACAACTATACCTTCTTTTTCTCCGAAGCCTGACATTTCAGTTAAAAGAGCATTTAATGTTTGATCTCTTTCATCATTTCCACTAGATGCATTAGAACCGCCTCTTTTCTTTCCTATGGCATCTATTTCGTCTATAAAAATAACAGCTTTTCCATGAGCCTTCGCTTTCTTAAATAAATTTCTAATCCTAGCGGCTCCAACCCCTACATATACTTGTACAAAGTCTGATCCACTTAATGCATAAAATGGAACCTTAGCTTCGCCTGCAACTGCTTTGGCAAGCAAAGTCTTACCAGTACCTGGAGAACCATAAAGAATTACTCCCTTTGGCATTCTAGCACCATACTCTTTATATTTATCAGGGTTTTTAAGAAAATCAACAACATCCATAAGGCTTTCTTTAGCTTCTTCATTACCAGCAACAGAATTGAAGTTTAATGCATTTTCGTCTACAGAAAAGTCCTTAACATCTAAATTAGAAATTTTTGAACTACCAAGACTTTTCTTATTTAGTGATATAAAAACAATTGAAGTTATAGATGTTAAAAGTATTATTGAAGCTATAGTTTTAGAGGGACTACTTACTTTTTCATCTAAAATTTCTATATTATTTTTTAATAAATCTTCCTTTAAAGTAGGACTATTAGGGTTACTAGTAGAATATTTACTTCCATCCTTTAAAAATACAGTTAAATTTGCATCATTATTAAATATGACCTTAGAAATATTATTATCAGTTATATCTTGTAAAAATAATGAATATTGTTTATTGTAGTTAGCCTTTTGCCCAAAATTTAAATATACTAAAACTAATGTTGAAATAATAGCAGTTGCTATTGGAATCCAAATTATATTTTTCTTTAGTTTGTTCATCATTACCTCCTAAATAGAAGATTAATTATCATAAATATTTTAACATTTATAAATATTTAGTCTAATTAAATACATATATTTTTCCAATGTAAGTGTTGGTATATATGTAAAATTCAAAAGATATCTTTTAAAAGATATCTAAATAGAGTATACTTTAAGATAAATAGTTGACTGATTAGACTAATAGATTTATTGAGTAATATATAAGGAGAGATAATAAAAGTGCTTAATTCAACTGTATTATCATCAAAAGATATTACTGAAATAATTAACTTAAAAGGAAAAGAAAAAGGGATAGAAGTAACCCATATAGAAATAAATAAAGGAATAGTTTTTTCAGGAAAGATTTTTACTAAAATGAATAGCAATTTTAGTGGCATTGTTTATATTAAGAGGGTTTGTGATAATAAAATAATGCTAGAAACTAGAGATCTAAATATATCTAAGTTTGGAATATTAAAAGGAGCTAGTGTAGTAATATTAAAGACTTTAGTTAAAATTTTAGGCGATGATTATATTAGAATAAAAGGAAATGATATAATTATTAATTTAGAAAAGTATAGTTCAGATATTAAAGATGTTTATATAAAGGACAAGTTACTTTATATAATTGGAACAGATTTGGAAATTTATCTAAATGCATAATTAACTTATTAATAGGAGGTAAGTATGAATATTTCGGGTGTTAAAGTTTCTTTAACTGGAGAAGATTTGTTAAGTATATTAAATGATTTTGTGAAAATTGATGGATTAGCCTTAGAAAGAGTTGAAATTGATGAGGAAATAAAGCTATATGGAAGTTTTTCTAAAGGTTTTACTATAAACTTTATTGCTGGAGTAAAGCTTAGTAGAGTAGAAAATGGAATAATACATGGCGAGGTTTCTTCTTTTAAGATAGCTAAAATAAAAATATTTTCTATACTTAGAAAGGCTGCATTAAAGTTTGCTTTAAAGTCATTAGAAGAAAAAGGAATAACATATAAAGAAGGAAAAGTAGTAATAAATATAAAATCTTTATTAAAAGATGTTCCATATGTGGATTTAAATATATCAGATTTACATTTAAGAAAGGGACTTTTAAATGTAGATTTATCTAATATTAATGTTTCACTACAAGGGACATTAATTAAAGAGGTACCTGAAGAAGAAGAGGAAAAAGAAGAAGAGGAAGAAAAAATAGATGAAAATATAGAAAAAGTTAAAGATTATTATAGCCTTGGTAGAGGTTATGTAGAAGAAAAATTACCATCAAAGGTAAAAACTTATAGTGACTATCTGTTTATAATTCCTGATATGGCTGCATTATTATATAGATTACTAAAGGATAAGAGAGTTTCATTAAAGACAAAATTAATAATTTCAGGAGCCATTGCATATATTGCTTTTCCAACGGATATAATACCAGATAATATTCCTTTTATAGGAAAAATAGATGAAATAGCAGTAGCATTTTTTGCACTAGAAAGAATAATAGATGATGTATCAATTAATATAATATTGGAAAACTGGGAAGGTAAGAATGATATAGTTTTAGTTATTAAAAATATAATTGAATATGTAGTAAACTTTACAGGTGCTAAAAATGTAGAGAAGGTTTATAACTTTGTTGAAGAAATTATATCATTATAAAATTAAATGAAGGAGTAGTAAGCATGGCTAAAAAGGTTTATGCAATTAAAGAAGGATTTAATTTTGATACTAATGAAAAAGTAGAGAATTTAATAGTAGATACTTGGGCAGAGTGTCAAAAGTATATAAAAGGTGTTAAGGGTGCTAAGTATAAAAGCTTTGAAGATATAAATGAGGCTAAAAAGTTTTTATCAGATGGTGATGGCATGCTAAAGAAGGGCAAAGATAGTTATCCTATGGATTGCTTACATATCTATGTTGATGGAAGCTACAATATAACTACAGAAAAATATGCTTATGCCTTAGTAGCTGTGAAAAATAATATAGTAGAATATATTGAAAATGGTAAAAGTGAAGATAACTCTAATAAAAGTATAAGACAAATTGCTGGAGAATTAGAGGCGACGGTTAAAGGTGTTGAATACGCATTAAGAGAAAATGAGAAAAAGGTTGTAATCTTCCATGATTATGCTGGAATTGCACATCATGCAACGGGATTTTGGGAAAGAAAAGAACAATCATCTATTGATTATTATAATAAGATGAGAAGTTTTATGGATAAAGGAATAGAAGTTATCTTTGTTAAAGTTGATAGTCATACTGGAGATTTATATAACGAAATAGCAGATGAAAAGTGTAAAGAGGCTTTATCTATTGCTTCTAATAATGAAGTTTATAAGTATCTTGGAAATAATAAAATTTATGTTACTAATGACTTAGTTAAAAATCAATTAAAGTCCCTTGCTATGGGAAGAGAAAATAACATTATTAGTATTAAAAAGGATGAAGATTACACTAATATAAATATTTCTAAAGAAGAAGTAGCTATAGATAATGAGATTAATGAAAGCAAAGAAATCTTTGAAAGATTGAAGAATGTATTAAATAAACTTCCTTTAGAAAAGCAAAAAGATGTAGTAAATTATGCTGAATACTTATATAAGAAGGAAAAATAAAAGATTGCGTTGCAATCTTTTTTACTTTATCAAGTATTTTGCATCGAAAAATGAAAAATAAGAAATATTTTATGAAAATTATAAATAATGTATATCAAAAATAGATAAAGATAGTTTAAAGAATAGTAAATGATATGAAAAAATTATTATTTCATGTTAATTATGCATAGAATAATATGGTTAAAGGAGAAAAAACATGAAGAAAATAACTCAACTTGGAAAGCTATATGAAACGAGGATATTCTTAGGAATTATAATATTTGTAATTATTTTATTTATTGCTTTGATATTATGTAATAATCTAAAAAGTTTATATTCTGGTAAGTCAGATTCCAATAGTAATAGTCAGAATTCATTTTTAGAGGAAGAAAGCTTATCTGTGACATTTCTAGATGCAGGAAAGGCTGATGCAATAGTACTACATACAAATAATAGTACTGTTTTAATTGATACAGGGCTTAAGAGTGGGGGGAAGGAACTAGTACAATTAATAAAGAGTCAAGGAATTGATACTATAGATTATTTGATTCTGACGCATTTTGATAAAGATCATGTTGGAGGTGCAGCAAGGGTTATAAAAAAACTTAAAGTAAATAATATTATTACTTCGGATTATTTTAAGGATAGTGATGAGGTAGATGATTATCTAGAAGCATGTGATGAGGCAGGGATTACGGCTCAGATTCTAGAAAATGAGATTAGTTTTACTTTGGATAATGTAACATACAAAGTATATCCTCATATTGCTTCAACTTATTCCGAAAAGGAAAGTAATAATAGTTCATTAATTATATCGGTAGAACATGGGGAAAATAGAATGTTATTTACTGGAGATGCAAATAATCTTAGAATTGAAGAATTTATTACGAAACAGGAGAGTAACTTTAAATATCAATTACTAAAAGTACCTTATCATGGACGTTATATGGAATGCCTTCCGGAATTCGTAAATCTAATACAACCTGAATATGCAGTTATCACTTCATCAGAAGAAGAGAAGGAGGATAAAGAGACAGTTGAATTATTAAAAGGAATAGGTACAAATGTCTTGCTTACAAGAGAGGGAACTATTGTAGTTATAAGTGATGGAAAGAGACTGACTATAGAACAATAAGTATATAAAAATCAAATAGGTAAAAATTTTAATATATTGAGAACTAGTTATAAAAAATGTTTTTTAGAAAATTGAACAGCAAGAAATTTACAAAATATATTATAATTGACTTTCGTTTATATTATTATGTGAGGTAGCTGTTTAATAAAATACTTGATAAATAGGGATTTATAGAAGAGTATTAATATCATTTGTAAAATATTTATATAGAGAGGTATAGGGATATGGAAATTAAGAATAATTATTCTGGAATTGGAAGTATTTTAGGATTCTTAATGGGCGGAGGAATCGGAGAACTTTTATTTGATAGTTCAGGATTAGGAATGGTTTTAGGGTTTCTATTAGGTTTAGTGCTTGGAGCAAACATTAAAAAAACCAATTAGAATTTGTCGGTGAGATTTTATGAAAGAAGATTTAAAAAATAAGGAATTATTTATAAATTATAAAAAGTGCTGTAAAGCTTGATATTTCAAGTTTTATAGCACTTTCTTCTATACTCTTATAATACCATAAAATAGAAGAAAATTCAAGTCTAGTACTAATATGGAAATAGCAGTAAACTGTATTAGAGGTGATAGTAATGAGTGAAAATTTTTCTTTAACTATCCAAAATATGAAGAAAAAACAATTAGCAATGGAAATAAAAAAATGCAATGAGATGACAATGAAATATGGAGTTACATTGTCAGACACCCAAATTGAAAGTTTAATTAATAAAAGGTTTGAAAGTTTGAAGAATACTGGAAGAGTAGAATTCGGAGATGGAATTTTAAAAGAGCTAATAGAAGCATTTTGTGATTCTCCATACATCATTCAAGAAACCTATGAAGAAACATTAGAAGAACTACAGGAAATTTTTTATTTTTTTAAGGGAGAAGCTATGGAGCAAATAGCAGATGATGAGTTAATAGAATTTATGAAGATATGCTTCAATGGAGAATGTCAGGGATCGATAGAATATTTAAGTGGAACAAATCTTGAGGAGTTATGTCGTAATACTAGATATGGATTAAATGGAGAAAGATAAAATAACTTATGGATATAAAAGGAGATACTATGGCGGATAATAATTTTTATTTAGAGCTTTTAAAAGATTCAAACCTAGCTAATATAAGCAATGAAGATAAAGAAATAATTAAAATAAAGCTTTGGACTTTATTAGGAAAAGTTACAGAAAGATATACCATGGGAGATAGTTCATCAGTTCCAGTTGAAATTGCTGAAGAACTTTTAAAGTCTATTACATTTTTATTAAAGAAAGAAATGAAAAATCTAAAATCGAATGTAGACCTATTTCAATGTGAATGTCTAGAAGGTGCATGGAAGGACTCCTGGCTAACAATAGAAAATGATATAACAACGGGTAAGGATTTGCTAAAAGAGGTAATAAAAACATCAACTGGCATAGAAAATATATCATATAAGGATACTGTTGCTGGAATTGAAAAAGGTATCAAAGGTTACGATTATAGATTTTGGGCTCATGAAGTACCGTGTAGTATAGATTATCAACTCTCAAATCCTGTAGATGAAGATTTGAAAGGAATAGATTTCATTAATGAATATCTTACACGATTATTATTTGAAAATAAATTTTGTAATAACTTTGAGAAAGAAAAAATAATAAAAATTTTAAAAAGCTATTGCAGAGATTATAAAGAATTATTAATAAATATATTTGAGCCAGTACTTACTAATGTTATTGGTTTAGAGTTGGTAGAGGCAGATATATTTGAATTAGAAATGAAAAGTTATGAAAGAGAAATATTACTATATACTTTCAAAAAAATGACTAAAGAAGAAATAGAGGAAGATATTATAAAAGCAGCTAATAATATATGTAATAAATTAAAAATAGTAAGTGATTATGAAAATAATTATGTGAAAATGACAGCTTTAAATTTACTTGTTAGAATTGAAGAAGGTACTAAAAATAATAATTTAGAAAATATATTTTTAAGCTATAAAATAGAGGAAAATGAAATGGAAGATATTTTTCTAGCTAATGAAACTATGGATGATGAAAGCTTAAGGAAATTAATAGATGAAATAAGAGTTTGTAGATTTACTAAGGATAAAATTGCAGTTATTCATAAGGAAGTTAAAAGTTTAGATGATTTAGTAGAAATTTTAAATAATTGTATTTGGGAAGATGAAATAGAGGAATTAGTTAATAATTTTAGTAAAGATGAGATAGAAGCATTGAAATATTATTTGAATAATAAATTAAATGGTAATATTTCAAATACAGGATGGGAAAATAAATTTATCCAGATTTGTTAGTTTGTATAGAATTACTTAGATGTTAAAATTTGTATAATACTAAAGGTTGAGAATAATCTATTTATATCACTCGGATTAATTCCAATTTATAGATTAGATGAAATTGTTGTATGAAAGGAATGATATTATTGAGAAAAATATTTCTAACTATATCAATTTGTTTATTATTTCTAAGTGGATGTTCGACATCAAATTATCCTAAGAATTATCCAACAATGACAATAGAGTATAATGGTGAATATTTTGAAACAGAGGTAAATGAAGTAACATGGTCAGAAATAGATAGTACAGGACAAGGATTAGGTAATAGTTTAATAAGTGCACCAGAGTTAGAAATTGCAGAGGATATGGATTATATTAATGTACAACCTAATGATGTAATAAATTTTAAAATTGAATATGATAAAAATATTTCTGAAATATATGCAATTGAAGTAGATGGTTTAGGAGCAGATAGAAAAGAAATTAAAATAGATATTGATAATAATTCCATTAAAGTTCCTAATGAAAAAGGTGAATATGTTTATTCTGTAAAAGTCATATGGGATTCAACACCTGAATCTACTCATTTTGTAAGTTATGTTATTAAACTTAATGTAATCTAAAATTAAGTTTAAATATTATATTTTGCGAGGCAAAAAATTTATTATCCTTATCTTATGAATATAAGAAGAAAAATTACAAATAATAAAATTAGAAATAAGTTTATGAGGTGATGATAAATGTTAAGGATGATAAAAGGTATGGCAGCAGGTGCAGTAATAGGTATGGCAGTAAGTGCTGTTGTATTACCACAGTTAGATAGAAGAACTCAAAGAAATATAAAAAGAGTTGGAAGAAGGGCTATGAATATGGCTGAAGATACCTGTGATATGATAATGGGATATATGAAGTAAAAAGTGTATTAAAGGAATAACTAAAATTTGTTGCGATTTAAAAAACTCCTAAGGGAGTTTTTTATTTTTGGAAAAATATAAGGATGGTATCCTTTGAATAATATTTTATAATTTCACTACTTCAGTTATAACGTATTAATTTTACATTGTATGACAGTTATTTCTATTATTTTAGTTTTATAGTAGTGGTTAATTTGTATAAATATAAAATTATATTATAAAATCTACAAATTTTATAGCAGATTTTTGAAATTATCTAGTAATTTTTATGTATTTAATGATATAATAATAAAAAAGAAAAAATTAATTTTGTATTTTAAATTATATTTTGACGAAAAAAATCAAAAAAATATGGTGGCAGATACATTTAGTATTAATAAGCAGTAATGAAAAGGAAGAGTGTTTGATGGAAATTCTTGCATTAGGGGAAAAAATAAAGAGAAGAAGAAAAGAATTAGAGATGACTCTTAAAGATTTGGCAGGAGATAGAATAACTCCAGGTCAAATTAGTTTAGTTGAATCGGGAAGATCTAATCCTTCGATGGATTTGCTTGAATATTTAGCAGTTGCATTACAAACTTCAGTTGAATATTTAATGGAATCTGAAGAAACTCAGGCTGAAAAGATAAGCGTATATTATGAGCAAATTGCAGAATCTTATATATTATCTGGAGATTACATCACTGGAGAAAAATACATAGAGAATGCTTTATATTATGTTGAAAAATATAATCTAGAATATAGAAAAGCAAAGATTATTTATTTAAGAGCACAAGCTTATATGGCTAAAGGAGAGCTAACTTTAGCACAACAATTTTTCTTATCTTCAAATGTAATATTTATTAAAAATAATAATTACGAAGAGATAATAAAAACTTTTCTAAACCTAGGGAAAATAACATTAAATTTAAAAGCATATCACTCATCTAGTAGTTACTTAAGACAAGCTGAAAAGGTCTACCTAGATAATAATATAGGAAATGATTTTTTACTTGGAGAAATTTATTATTATATGGCAGAATCTTATTTTAAAATTGAAAATATTGCTAAAGCCATAGATTATTCATTTTTAGCAAAAAGTAAATTTGAGCAAGTTAATAATAGAGAGGAATACGCTAAAACACTTTTACTATTATCAGAAGAATATAATAAAAAAGGTGATTTATCAAATGCAATAAAGTATTCACAAAAGACTCTAGAAGTATATAAAGAGTTAGATGAGTTAAATAATATTTCTGAAATAGAGAATAACCTAGGAAAACTATTCTATGAATTTGAAAACATAGAAGAATCTTTTAAACATTATGAAATATCTAAAGAAATTAGAGTAAGAAGAAAAGATTCTAAGATAGTAGAAACGCTAATTAATATTTGCGAAAATTATATTAAATTAAAAGATATTTCAAAATGTGAAGAATTATTAGGAGAAATAAATAGTTATTTAGATGAAGGCGATATAGAAAGTTTAATAGAGTTAAACTTATTATGGTACAGAATTTATACAATAAAAGAACTTTCAAGGGAAGCAGAATATGTTCTATTAGATACATATAACTTAGCTAAAGCTAACGATTTACAAAAACAATTGGGGAAATTATCCATAATGCTTGGAAAGTTTTATATAGATAATAAAAGGGATGCTGAAGCAGCTAAATATTTAGATGAAGGAGTTAATATTTTTAGGAAAATAGGAATTCTTAAAAATTAATTCAATCGGGGGTATTAAATGGAAATATTATCAACTGGTGAAAAAATTAAAAGGGCAAGGGTATATCAAGGGATAACTTTAAAAGAATTATGTGGAAAAAAAGTTTCAATTTCCAAAATGAGCTGTATTGAAAATGGAAAAATTAAGGCGGATAAAGAAATTTTAGAATATATTGCTGATAAACTTGACCTTGATTATGAGTATTTAGTTAGGGATGTAAAAGAACAAATTATTACTAACCTTGAATTAATAAATAAAGACCTAGTTCCAGATGAAGAAATGGATAAGGTTATTGATCATAATTTAACTTATGCCTTAGAATATTCATATAATGACTTAGCTTTTGAACTTATACATAAACTTTTTAGTTATTATGTAAAGAAAAATAAGGTGGAAAATATACAATTAATAATATCTCAATATTATGATTTATACCAAAAAAATAATACTTTTGATAATACAATAACTTATTATATAGATATGGCTACATTCTTCTACAGTATTAAGGACCTTAATGAAGCAATAAATTATTACGATAGGGCTAGAAATTTATTAAAAAGTGAAAAAAGCTTTAGTAAATCTAACTATGCATATATTTGCTATAGAGAAGGAAAATCTTATGAAAAGATGGGTTTACTAGAAGAAACTTATAAGACATTAAAAGAGGCTTTGAAATATATTGATCACATTAGTGATTCTTTAGAAAAGGGTGATATATATCATTGCTTTGCAACAGTATGTATTAAGCTTAAGAAAGAAGATGCAGAAAAGTATTTAAACTTAGCATATGAACATAAGAAGTCCAATCCTACTATGTTAGCTATATCAAAAGGGAAAAATAGTAAAAGCTACTTTTATGTAGGAAATAGAGAAAAGGCTATTGAAGAAATTAAAGAGGGGATAGAGATATTCCCTACAGAAGATGAAGCAAAGTATGTTAGATTCTTGAATTCATGTATAAGAACTTTATATGAAAATAATGAATATGATATTGCTTATGAAATTACTGATAAGGCTTTAAATTCTGCAATTAACTCAAAAGATATAGTTCTCATTGAAGAGTCATACTATTTAAAAGGAATGATACTTCAAAAAAAGGGGATGTATATCCAAGCAGAGATGTATATGAACCTATCACTAGATTCTTTATTTAAATTTGCTAATAGAGAGAAGAGACGTGAACGTTATTTAGACATGGGCGAAATGTATTATAAGCTAGGAGAAGTCAAAGATTCTTTAAAGTATTTCACCTTAGCTATAAAATTAGAAAAATAAAAAAGAATTAAATATGTTATGTTATTTGCTCCGTGGCAAGCTCCAAGTCGCTATAACATAACATATTTAATTCTACAAGTTAAAGGAATAAAACTTCATTCCTCAGAATTATGAAGTTTTATTCCTTACAATTATCCAAATATATTTACAAAGAATGAGTTATCATTAAATTAATCTGTTATTCTTAAAATAAAATTACTATTTTCTAATAGGATGGAAAAATGATGATAATATACTTAATAATGAATATTTAGAGAATACGCTAGGTACAAAAAATAAGCCTCTCATTAAAAATCAATCCTTTCTAAATTTTTTCCGTTCATACTTATACTTAAATTATACTTAGAACTGATTTATAATGCATTGACTTAAATGTGTACTTTTAAGTACATTTAAGTTATTAACAAAATTCCAAATAAATTGGAAAAGTACAAAGAAACCATAAAATTTAGTTCCTTTGTACTTTTTATAATTTTATTCCTTTAGAATTGAAGTATTTCTATTAATTTTATTATTACTTAGTGTTTTTAATCAAAATTAGTTTAGCATGATAGCCTTTAAGTTCAGTAATTATATTCAAAATAGTATTTTTCTTTGAGTATTTAAATTCTATCTTAGGGAAAGAAGCCTTATGTAAGATTTCTTTTTCTTCTTTATTTAGCCTATCTGGCGATCCCATAGATAGCCAATAGTTATAAGAAGACCCAATTCTTTCGCTAATTTCATAAGTTATAATTCTAGATGTTTTTTTTATGTTTTCTATATTTAAGGATATTTTTTTCTTAGATATTTTTCTCTTACCACGTTTTGTAAAGATATCTTCAAATTTTTGCATTTCTTCTAATTCATCATTATAAGAATAAAGTAGTATACAATATTCATCTTCTTTTTTAGTTACTATAAGTCCATTGTCTATTTTAACTATTTCGTCACCTAGCTTACTTAGCAAATAATAAGCGTAGTATGAAGGCTTTCTAATTCCCATATCATTAACTAATCCTGGTGCTCCAATAAAAACTTCATTAGTTAAACTTATTTCTTTTTCTAACACATCAAAGGCTCTTAAGAAATTTAATGAATTTTTGTTAAAAATAGTATTATGAATTATAAAAGGTAGCATAAAAGCTGTATCATAAATCTTATTTAAACTTTTATCACAGACAAAGTCTTCTTCAATTACATCTAGGTTATATTCTTCTATTAAGAAGTTAAATAAAGAACTCTTTATTTTTTTATTTATAACAGGGGTAAATTGAAATTTAAATTTTGTTATATCAATATATTCTATTTCAGAGAAGTATTCAAAAAAGCTTATTAAAACTTGCTTATATTTTTCAAATGTGAAAT
Organism: Clostridium nigeriense; assembly: GCF_050585265.1. Taxonomy (GTDB): domain Bacteria; phylum Bacillota; class Clostridia; order Clostridiales; family Clostridiaceae; genus Clostridium; species Clostridium nigeriense_B. The sequence goes on from NZ_JBNOOE010000002.1 coordinate 253,722, forward strand.
TTGGATTATCCAGTAATATAAGTGGTTTTAAATCTATGTAATCTAAAAATTCAATTACACTTTTAGCTTTGTTCCAGTTATAGAAGTCAGCTTTTGGGAATACCCCCATATCATTATTAAACATATTTTCAAGTCTTACATATTTAAAGTGAAGCTCTTCTTGTATTTCTTCTAATATGTCTTTATTATCTTCTAGCAATAGGTCGAAGGCATCATCTAGATTTATAATTTCACTATAATCATTGTTAAACTCTCCAAGGGTTTCATCCATATCTATATGAATCTTCCAAAGTTTATTTTCATAATTAAACCTTTCATAATCATCTAGTTCAGAAGATAAATATTCTAAGGCATCTTGAAGATTTAAAGTTTCTATTTTTTTACTAGCTTCATATTCTTTTTCAGTTAATTTATTTTTCTTTCTATATTGAAGTGGGGTGCAACCATAGTAATTTTTAAAATTTTTATTTAAATATCTTACATGTGAAAACCCAACTTCATCTGATATATCGGAAATACTTAAATCACTATCTAATAAAAGTTTGACAGATTCTTCAACTCTAGTTAAATTAACCAAGTCTGTAAAGCTGTATCCTGTAGCATACTTAATTTCATGAGATAAATAGTGAGGACTTAAAAATTCTTTCTTTGCAATTTCTTGTAAAGTAATATTACTATCATAATTATTAAATATATATTTAGAAATTCTATGATATCTAGCTAATTGCTCAGATTTATCTTTTAACTCTTCTTTTTCATAAGTTAAGTAGTGAAAATTATTTATAAGATGATATAGTAAATCTACTAAAATAGATTCAATTTCTTTATCATAATCATCAAGCTTTTGAACAGCTTCGCATAAAAGTTTAGCTAGAAAATTTCTGAGGATATCATATTCTTCGCCTTCTTGAGCACCATCATCTGTTGAGTTAGTATAAAAGAAGATATTATTAATATCCTTATAGTACTTTTCAAAAAAATAAGGATCTATATGAAAAATTAAAACTTTATTTTCTTCATTACTATAAATTCTATGAGCTTCATCCACATTTATAATTTCCATCTCTTTTTCTAATACTTCGAATGAATCAGTATCTACATTAACATTTATGCTTCCTCTTAAAACATAAAGTATCTCAATAGAGTTATGCCAGTGTATAGGATATTCTTTTATATTGGCATAAGATATCTTTATAGGAGAATCAGAGGGGTAGCTTACATATTCTCTTCTTATAAAAATCACCTCTTTTCAATTATTTCATTTACTCTAATTATATCCTATTTATTATGAAATAGAAAATTATAAAAAAATCAAAATATACTTTGACTTTCTTTGACTTTTGTATTATTATTTAAATATAGATTAAAATAAATGTATTAAGTAGTATATAAAGGAGTGAAGCACATGAATATTGATAAAATGACATTAAGAGTTCAAGAAGCATTAAATAATGCTAGTATGATTGCAGTTAAATTTAATCACCAACAAGTAGAGTTAATACACTTATTTACAGCACTAGTAGAACAAGAGGATGGTTTAATACCTAATATATTTACTAAAATGGGTGTTAATGTTAAATCAATAGATGATGATTTAAATAGAGTTTTAGGAGATATGCCAAAGGTTTTAGGTGAAGGTGCTAACTCTTCTGGGGTGTATGCTACTAGACAAATAGAAGAGGTATTAGTTAAGGCTGAAGATTTAGCTAAAAAATTCGAAGATTCTTATATTAGTGTTGAGCATTTAATGCTTGCAATAATTGATGTAGATAAAAATGGAGAAGTTAAGAGAATATTAGATAAGTATAATATTAATAAAAAAACTTTTATGGAAGTTTTAAAGGAAGTTAGAGGAAATCAAAGAGTAGAAACTCAAGATCCAGAAGGTACTTATGATGCTTTAGGTAAGTATGGTACTAATTTAACTGACCTTGCTAAGAAACATAAACTAGATCCTGTAATTGGTAGAGATGAAGAAATAAGAAGAGCTATTAGAATATTATCAAGAAGGACTAAAAATAACCCAGTATTAATTGGTGAACCTGGAGTAGGTAAAACTGCTATTGTAGAAGGTTTAGCTGAAAGAATAATCAGAGGAGATGTACCAGAAGGTTTAAAAAATAAAGTTATATTTTCTTTAGATATGGGTGCATTAATTGCAGGAGCTAAATATAGAGGTGAATTTGAAGAAAGATTAAAAGCTGTTTTAAAAGAAGTACAAAGTAGTGAAGGAAGAATAATTTTATTTATAGATGAAATTCACACTATAGTTGGAGCAGGAAAAACTGATGGTGCTATGGATGCAGGTAATTTAATTAAGCCATTACTTGCAAGAGGTGAATTACATTGTATTGGTGCTACAACCTTTGATGAATATAGACAATATATAGAAAAGGATAAGGCATTAGAAAGAAGATTCCAACCTGTTATAGTAGAAGAGCCAACTGTAGAAGATGCTATATCAATTCTTAGAGGATTAAAAGAAAGATTTGAGATACATCATGGTGTAAGAATTCATGATTCAGCATTAATTGCAGCTGCAAAATTATCTCATAGATATATACAAGATAGATTTTTACCAGATAAGGCAATAGATTTAATTGATGAAGCTGGTGCTATGATTAGAACAGAAATAGATTCTCTTCCAACAGAACTTGATAAAATAAGAAGAAGGTTATTCCAATTAGAGATTGAAAAAGAAGCCTTAACAAAGGAAAAAGATGAAGGATCTAAGAAGAAGCTTGTTGTGTTAGAAAAGGATATTGCAGAACTTAAGGCTAAAAATGATGAAATGACTGCAAAGTTTGAGAAAGAAAAAGATGCAATAGTTACTTTAAGAAACTTAAAATCTAAATTAGATGATGCTAGAGGAGACTTAGAAACTGCTCAAAGAAGCTATAATTATAATAAGGCTGCTGAAATTCAATATAGTGTAATTCCAGCATTAGAAGAGGAAATTAAACAAAAAGAAATAGATGTTAAAGAAAATTATGATGGAGCACTTTTAAAGGAAGAAGTAACTGAAGAGGAAGTATCAAAAATACTTTCTAAATGGACTGGTATTCCTGTAAGTAATCTATTAGAAGGTGAAAGAGAAAAACTTCTAAGATTAGAAAGTGAAATGGAAAAGAGAGTTATTGGCCAAGAAGAAGCTATAACTGCTGTTTCAAATGCCATTCTTAGAGCAAGAGCAGGATTAAAGGATGTTAATAAACCTATAGGTTCATTTATATTCTTAGGACCAACAGGTGTAGGTAAAACAGAACTTGCTAAGACTTTAGCTAGAAATTTATTTGATTCTGAAGAAAATATTATAAGAATTGATATGTCTGAATATATGGAGAAACATTCAGTATCTAGATTAGTTGGAGCGCCTCCAGGATATGTAGGTTATGATGAAGGTGGCCAACTTACAGAAGCTGTAAGAAGAAACCCATACAGTGTAATTTTATTTGATGAAATAGAAAAAGCACATGAAGATGTATTTAATATATTCTTACAAATCTTAGATGATGGTAGATTAACTGATAATAAAGGAAAAACTGTAGATTTCAAAAATACTATTATAATTATGACTTCAAATATTGGAAGTAGCTATCTTTTAGAAAATAAGAGTGAAGATACTGTAGAAGAAAGTATTAGAAGTCAAGTTATGAATGAAATGAAACTAAGATTTAAACCTGAATTCTTAAATAGAGTAGATGATATAATTATGTTTAAGCCTCTATCAGAAAATGGAATCAAGAAGATTATAGATATTTTCTTAAAAGAAGTTTCAGGAAGATTAAAGGATAAAAATATTACTCTTGAAGTAACTGATAAAGCAAAGACAATTATGGCTAGAGAAGGATATGATCCAGTATATGGAGCAAGACCATTAAAGAGATATATTCAAAATAGTATAGAAAATACTTTAGCTAGAAAGATTATAAAGGGCGATATTGGTTATGGATCAAGTGTTATAGTAGATGAAGAGGATGATCAATTAGTAATTAAATCTGAATAGAACTATAAATTAAGGGCTACTACACCAATTAGTGTAATAGCCCTATTTTTGTGTAATTTACTAATATGGAATATTTTTCTATAATCATATATTAGAGTATTATTGTTAACTTTAGAATTCCTCATTATTAATAAACAATATAGGATCAATTTCACTTCCGTAAATATCATCTCTTGATAAAAGATATTTTTTTACATCTTCTTTGCTAGAAAACTTAGATATTTGAAATGGATATATTGGTGAATACTTTTCAAGAACAATAAAATCATCTTCATTTTCTATCATTACTACTGAATGACCTACAAACATCTTGTTTTCAAGTTCATCATTCATATAGAGATTTATTAATGAAACTTTTCCATTATTCTCTATATTAATTTCTCTTTTATTTAAATCTTCTTTAATTAACTCTATTATTTTTTGTGAATCTTTTACATTGCCTATATCTACAGGATTAAATAAATTTATAAACTTTTCTTTATCTTCTTCACTAAAATCAACTATAGGATTGCTATCAATAGCTTCAATATCAAACATTAGATAATTATCTGCAGCTACTTTACCTTTTGTTGTTACAAAATCTTTAAATAATGCAAAAGCTGCTAACCTACAATTTATTTCGCTTATAGTAATTCCATCATCTAGTGTTTTAGGAGTTAAAATAATTGAATTATATAATCCATTTATTGAGTCAACAGTTACAAAATCTACCTTTAATAAACTCTTATCTTCAACTCTTTCATTAAAATCATTAATATATTTTATATATGTTGTTATGTTTTCTTCGCTTACTCCATTATTAATAAGTAAATTTTTTACTTCATCTTCCATATTTTTATTTGCTATATTAGAAAGTGTTACAGGAACTTTTTCAATTTGATTTTGACTTGAAATATTAGTATCATCTAATGAATTATTTTTATTTTCTATACAGCCTACCATCATACTTCCCATAACTAATGTTAAAGCCAATGAAATGAATCTTTTTTTCATAACTTTTACCTCCATTACTTTATTGCAGTTCTATTATAGTTTAGAAGTCTAAAAGTTGTAGTTACAAAACTATTACAACTAATTTAAAATTTTATTTTTTTATAAATTTAATAAATAGGTTGACAAGTTACGACAAAATAAGTTATTATATTGCTCGTGGGAAAAATGCGTGTTTAGCTCAGCTGGATAGAGCAACGCCCTTCTAAGGCGTGGGCCAGGAGTTCGAATCTCTTAACACGCACCATTATGGTTTACTAGCTCAATCGGTAGAGCACTTGACTTTTAATCAAGGTGTACCGGGTTCGATTCCCGGGTAAGCCACCACATTTTGCGGAAGTGGCTCAATGGTAGAGCGTCACCTTGCCAAGGTGAATGTTGCGGGTTCGAGTCCCGTCTTTCGCTCCAAATATTATCTGTACAAGATAGATACAAGTTAGTATCTTTTTGTACGGATTTTTTTATTTTTCAGGAAATTATAAAGATGTTACCCCATGAATAACTTTTTTATTTAATTTTATATTACCAATAGTTTTACTAATAAATATTATCTATTAATAATTTTTATTAAAAAATACTTACATTCTGATTTTTATGTGATATAATAAATTTAATTAATTAATACATAAAGAGGAGAGAAAAAATATGTTAGTAGTATTTGATAGTAGATTTGGTAGTGGAAAAGCATTTGCTGAAAAGTTAGGAATGCCAACACAAAATGTTAGTGAGGCATTAAATGAAGAATGTGTTCTTGTTACACGTAATGAAGGATTAGGTCAAATTACACAAGTTACAAGAGAGTTTTTAGATAAACACAAAGATTTAGTTCGTGGTGTTGTTGTAAATGGTAGTAAAGAAAGACATGCTGAAACATATTGTTTTGCAGCTGATAAAATTGAAAAAGAATATGGAATTACTTGCCTTCGTAAAATTGATGGACAAGGAACTGATGAAGATGTAGAAGCAGTAAAAGCTGCTATTGAAAATCTATAAGCTAAGTAAAAATTTATCTTATATTTAAAAGAAAAGCTATGTATAGGCATAACCTAGACATAGCTTTTTTATTATTTGTAGGAATTTATAAAAATTTTATTCTTTAAATAAGATTTTATAATTTCCTTTCTTTAGCTTTGAAGTTCATCTATTAATTATTAGATGACTTGTAACAAAGCTATGTAATAAGCACAAAATTAGATGATTGTGCTTATTTATTTAATTTTTGATTCGTATTGTTGAACCATTCTTTTAACCATTTCTCCACCAACACTACCGCATTGTTTTGAAGAAAGATCTCCATTATAGTCTGTGAAAGGAACTCCCATTTCACTAGCTACTTCATTTTTGAATTTAGATAATCCATTTTTTGCTTCTGGTACTAATGTTTTATTGCTTGCCATAATAAGCGCCTCCTTAAAAGTTAATACAAAGTTTTTTGTTACTTTGTACTATTATATTATGTAAAAAAAAACTTATTAAACTATAAAAATAAATACATTAAGAGAATTATCTTCCCAGAAAGGATAAAAGTGGTACAAACTATTTTAATAAATAATTAAAAAATAAAATAAAAAAACTCCCGAAGGAGTTTTAAAAATTAATTTATTTTTAAAATTTATATAATAAAATATGTTTTATATATTTTTCTTTTGCATTTTAAATATAGCAATTACTATAGGTGTAACAACTAAAGCAGATAAAATAGCTTCAGCAATTCCATTTGTACCAATTACGGTTAATAGAGCTGTAGTAACTGCACTCATCGAATTTGTTGAAATAGTACCTCTTTCCATAAGGACTGTAGCATAATCTTTAAAATAAACTAAATAAATTGTGCCAAGTACACCGATAGTATTAACTAATGAACCACAAATTGCAGCAACACTAATAGATACCTTTATGTTTTTAACTTTTGATCTTATTATTTTGTATACATAATAAGAAATAACCCCGATTAATATTCTTGGTAAAACAGATACTAATGGATTATAGAAAAATGGGGACATTGGCGTTGGAGCTGTAATATTTTGATAAATTGAGAATAAGCCAAATATTAGGCCTATAGAACCACCTACTACTGGTCCTTCAATTATAGCTCCAATAATTACTGGTAAATGTAAAATAGTTAGTTTGAAAAGTGGTAGAGGTATAAAACCAAGACCTGTTAATCCTAAGAATAAACAGATACCTGATAGCATTGATATTACTACCATCTTTCTAACATTTTCATGGGATTTTCCCACCCCTCTAGCGTTTAACATGATAAAACTCCTCCGTTCTTATTCCTTTTTTAAGGATATAATTCGGCAAAAAATAAATTTTTGCAAAGTTCGGTTTCAATGAATACCGACCAATATAATTTTATCATATATGAATAATGTGTAAAGTAGGAAATAAAAAAAGATATTGCTCTTTTATTATATCTGTTATAGTATAAATATAACAGATGTGATAAGGGGTGTAAAAATGTTAGAAATAATTAATTTTTCAAAAGCATATAAAAATGGGAAAAAGGCTGTTAATAATATTTCTCTTACAGTTAATAATGGAGAAATATTCGCCTTTATAGGTCATAACGGAGCAGGAAAAACAACTACTATAAAATCAATAGTTGGAATACTTGAATTTGAGGAAGGAGATATTTTAATAGATGGAATATCTATTAAAAAAGATCCAATAAACTGTAAAAAGAACATGGCTTATATACCGGATAATCCTGATATTTATGAAAGTTTAACTGGAATTCAATATTTAAATTTTATATCTGATATATTTAATGTATCAAAGAGTGATAGAGAAAATTCCATAAAGTATTATGCTGATAAATTTGAAATAACAAACTTCTTAGGAGATTTAATTTCTTCATATTCACATGGAATGAAGCAAAAATTAGTTCTTATTTCTGCATTACTTCATAAACCGAAACTTTTAATATTGGATGAACCTTTTGTTGGTTTAGATCCAAAGGCTTCACATTTATTAAAAGAGGAAATGAAGACTTTATGTAGAGATGGAGTTTCAATTTTCTTTTCGACGCATGTATTGGAAGTGGCAGAAAAGCTTTGTGATAAGGTAGCAATAATAAAGGATGGTGTTATAGTTTCACAAGGTAGGATGGAAGCTGTTAAGGGAAATAGTTCATTAGAAGATATATTTATGGAGTTGATAGATAATGAGTAATTTAGTAAATCTTTTAAAAATAACATTTATTAATTCTATTGGTATTAATAAACTTACAAATGAAAAATCAAAGACAGAAAGAAATAAAGCTATATTTATAGCTATTACTATTGGAATATCTATAATAGCATTTTTGGCTATGTCAATTATATATTCTGATATTTTGGCAAAGGGATTAGAACAAATAGGAATGTTAGAGTTGCTTTTAGTTATGGGATTTATGTTAAGTACTGCAATGATTTTATTTACATCAATTTATAAAGCACAAGGTATATTATTTTCATTCAAAGATTACGATTTATTAATGAGTCTACCAATTAAGAAAAGTAATGTTTTAATTGCAAAGATGATACATCTATTAATAATAAATTACTTCTTTTTATTATTTACATTACTATGTCCAGCAGTTATTTATTTTAAATATACAAATACATCACCTATATTCTTCTTAAGTTTATTATTAGTATTTATAGCATTACCACTTATTCCAATAGTTATATCTTCATTAATAGCCTTTGGAATAAGTTTTGTATCATCTAAGATGAAGCATAAAAATGCTGTTATTATATTAGGAACTTTAGGAATAGTACTATTAATATATATAGCATCATTTAAATCAGGGGATTTAATACAGTCAATATTCTTAAATAGTTCATCAATTACTGATGGAATTTCTAAGATTTATCCACCAGCAGATTTTGCTATAAGAGGATTAGTTAATTCTAATTTTATGGATATTGTAATTTTTGTACTATTATCAGCTTTAGTATTTTCATTATTTGTATTTATATTTAGTAGAAGTTTTAAAAGTATAAGCTCTAAGCTTCAAGAAAGTTATAAAAAGGCTGATTATAAAATGAAAGAAATGAGAATATCTTCTCAATTAGTGGCATTAGTAAAAAAAGAAATAAAGAGATATTTTACATCTCCTATATATGTAATAAACACAATTATTGGGCCTATATTATTACTTGGAATTTCAATAGCTACTTTATTTATGGGAGAAGAAGTGCTTGTAAGTATTCTTGAAATAGAAATAATAAGAGAGAGTATTCCTATATTTACTATAGTCGTTGTATGTGGAGTTTTAGTCTTATCTTGCACAACTAATTCATCTATATCATTAGAAGGTAAAAATCTATGGATATTAAAATCAAGTCCAATAAGACCAATAGAGATATTTAAAGCTAAAATAATGTTAAATTTAATTTTGATTGTACCAGCTGTATTAATTTCAGATATTATTTTTTCAATATCATTAAAATTTGAATTAAATCAAGTTATTTCGCTTTTAATAATATCAATAATTTTTTCTATTATAGTACCGATTATAGGAATAATAGTAAACTTGTTCTTTCCTAAGTTAAATTGGGTTTCAGAAACAGCAGTAGTAAAGCAAGGAGCAAGTGTATTGATTCAAATGTTAATTTCTGTAGCTATAGTAGCAGTTCCAGTAGTTATTTACATTTACGGGAAAATACAAAATATAAATCTATTTTTATTATGTATAGTAATATATGAAATAACAATATTAGGAGCTATAACCGTAATTTTAAATACTATATCTGTAAAATTATTTAATAGGCTATAATGCAAGGGAATTTTTAATAATGGCAAAATAAGAGTTCATTTCAAATAAAATATTACTTTAAATTTTTATAGACAAAAGAGGTGATTTAATGATTTTGAGAATAGACTTTGATTCAGAAGTCCCGATATATGTTCAAATAAAAAATCAAGTCATTGAAGGTATAGCAAGAGGAGAAATTGAGGGAAATGAGGAGTTGCCTTCAGTTAGGGCTTTAGCTGAAGATATAGGGGTAAATATGCATACTGTTAATAAGGCGTATACAATGCTAAAAGAGGAGGGCTATATAAAAATTGATAGGAGAAAAGGTGCAATAGTATCTTTAAATTTAGATCAATCTATGAATAGATTTAAAGAAGATTTAAATGAAAATTTATATTATTATATGGCTCAATGTTATAACAGAGGATTAAGTAAAGAGGAAATTAAAGATTATATAGATAAAGTATTTTTAGATTTTAATAAAGAGTAGGTGATGAGTAGTGGAAAAGATAATTATTTTAGGGAGCACTATTTTTGTAAGTATAATTCTAATTTTTTCAACTATTTTTGTAAATAGGTTTTCTAATAATGGAATTATTTTCGGAGTTAGAGTTCCAAAAGAATATGAGAATGATGAGGATATAATTAAGTTAGAAAAAGAATATAAGAAAAATTATTTAATATTTATTTTACCATTAATTATTATAATAAATGTACTTGTCTTTATAAGTTCAAGAATATGGATATACTTTATATTGATATTTTCTTTAATTGTAATTAGTAATATACCCATAATTATCTATTGGAAAAAAACAATGAAGCTTAAGGAAGAAAAGGGTTGGAGAAGCTTAGGAAAAAATGTAGTTATTGTGGATACCACCATTAGAAAGCCAAAAGTAAGGGAAGATAATGTTGTAATAAAAACTAAAACTTTTATGTATTTATTAGTAATTCCTTTAATTACTGTTATAGCAACCTTAGTTGCTTATAAAAATGTACCAAATCCTTTTCCTATTCATTATAATGCTGAAGGAATAGCAGATAGCTTTGTAAAGAAAGAAGGTTTTAAGGGATTTTTCTATTTAGTTCTATTTCCAGCATTAATACAGGTTGGAATGATAATATTTATAGCTGTGCTTAATAAATTTGCTATTAATAGTAAGGTTGATATTAATAGTGGAACTTTAGAGGAAATTAAGAAGCAAAGAAAAGTTTTTAAAAGAGTTAATTCTATACTTTTATTTATAATTACTTTAGAAATATCATTAATGTTTGCATTTGTCCAATTTTGTACTATTTATTCTTGGAATATTAATTTAGTGAATATAATTGGTTTACCAACAATATTAATTACAGTAATTATTTTTTCAATTATAAGCTATAAGATTGGACAAGGTGGTAAAAACCTAAAGTTTAGCAAAGAAAAGGAAGAGATATATAGGGATGACGATAAAAATTGGATATTAGGAAATTTCTATTTCAATAAAAAGGATCCAAGTATCTTTGTAGAGAAAAGAATAGGAGTTGGATGGGATATTAATTTAGGTAATCCAATAGGAGTACTATTAATGATATTACCTTTTGTTTTACTAATATTCTTAGTAATTTATTTCATTATAAAAGGAATATAAGATATAGGGGAATCCGAATTGAATAACATAGGGTTATTTGTAGTAAAAAATATTTCAATAATATACATTACAATATTATCATATTATTTAAATAGTTACTCTAATAGTAGGATACATTTTAAAATCAGTATGAGTAATATTTCACGATATTAATTTAATTTTTATAAAAGTATAAGAGTAAATAAAGGGGGATTAGAAAATGGTTAGTAATTTATCTATTATCTTTATGGTCACTAGCTTAATTATAAGCTTAGCTTTACCTATAGGAGGAATTATTTATTTAAAGAAGAAGTATAAAGTAAGTTTAAAAATATTCTTTATAGGAATGCTAGCATTCTTTGTTGCAGTACAAATTTTAGAAGCACCAATTCATTCATATTTTTTTAGTATTAATAAAACTACTTCAGAGTTTTTATTAAGTAATCCAATAGCATATATGTTATATGGAGGATTAATGGCAGGGATCTTTGAAGAAACAGCAAGATTAATATCATTTAAATACCTAATAAAGGATAGAAATGATATTAATGCTATTACTTATGGAGTTGGACATGGAGGCATAGAAGCTATATTAATTGGAGGAATTAGTAGCTTAAATGCTATTATCTATTCAGTCTTAATAAACAAAGGCGGTTTTCAATCAATAATGGAAGGTGCCTTAGTTTCAAAGGATGTAATAAGTGCAACCCAGGATCAATTTGTAAATACTAGTTCTTATATTTGGTTAATGACAGGAAATGAAAGAATTATAGCAATGATTATTCATATTTCCTTATCAGTTTTAGTTTGTTATGCAGTAAAAGAGAGAAAGTATATTTATTATGGACTAGCAATACTTGCACATGCTGTGATAAATTTTCCTGCTGCTCTTTATCAAGCTGGAGTTATAGAAAATATTTTATTAGTAGAAACTATAATTTTAATTTTAGCTATATCATTAGCTATGATTGTATTTAAAAAATTTGCAAAAAAACCACAAAATATTAGTGAAATTATGTAGAAAAACCTTTATAATATTATTAAAATATTAATAAATTATATGACTTAATAAAATTATAATAAGAATAAATTTATTAAGATATATATGATATTAGGGGGCTATATTATGAAGGATCTAACTATTAGAAAAGCTAAACGTGGTGATGAAGGAAAAGTTCTACATTTAGTAGAAGAGGTTTTAAGTGATTATGGATTAGAAGTTAATCCTGAAATTGAGGACTTAGATATTACTGACATACCGAGATACTATACAAAAAATAATGGGGATTTTGAGGTTATAGTATTTAAAGGAAAAATTGTTGGAAGTTATGGAATTTATAAAATAGACAAGGATACATGTGAACTAAGAAAAATGTATTTAAAACAAAGTTTTCAAGGATTAGGATTAGGTAATATTATGATTGAAAATTCATTTAAAATAGCTAAATCATTAAATTATAAAAAGATTACATTACAAACTAATTCAGTTTTGTATAAGGCTGTAAAGTTATATAGAAAATATGGCTTTGAGGAGTTTGATGATGATGTATGTGAAAGATGTGATATAGCAATGATTAAAGACATTGCTTAAAATAATTAATTAAAGGGAATTAAAGAGAGGAAGTTTTATGCGTTATTATTATACTAGTATTGAGAATTTAAAAATTAGGGAAACTAATGAAGAAGATTGTGAACTTATATTATCACTTATTAAAGAAATTGCTGAATATGAAAAAATGTCAGATGAGGTAATAGCTACTGAAGAAACTCTACGTGAATCTATTTTTCATAATAATAGAGCAGAAGTAGTTATTTTAGAATTAGATAAAAAGCCAATAGGTTATGCATTATATTTCTATAACTTCTCTACATTTGTAGGAAGAAGTGGGTTATACTTAGAAGATATTTTTATTAAAAAAGAAGCAAGGGGAAGAGGAATAGGAAAAGAAGTATTTAAATTTTTAGCTAAAAGAGCAATGGAACAAGGCTGTAAGAGAATGGAATGGGCTTGTTTAGATTGGAATGAACCATCAATTAAGTTTTATAAGTCTTTAGGTGCAGTACCTATGGATGAGTGGACAGTTTATAGACTTACAGAAGATAAAATTGAAGAGTTAGCAAATAAGTAATTGAAAAAAAGAAATATTAGTAAAAAAATAAGTAGAATTTAAAGTAAAGATTCAGTTTAAGCTGAATCTTTTTTTGTACAATTAAATTAGTTATCAACAATGAGAATGAAGTTAGTAACAATTTACCTGGGGATAATTCCCTTTATTATGTGCATAGTTTTATGATTTGTGAATATATGGAAAGTGATTTACTGGCTTATTTATATTATGGAGAGCTTAATTTCTAGATTGTGATTTAGATACAATATTAATTTTAGTGGAACAAGTAGGGGTAGCCTGCCACACAGGAGAATTAAGATGTTTTCATAAAAAATTATTATAAGTAAGGTGGTATTATGGAGAATATTATAAATGAGTTATATGAAGTAATAAAAGAAAGAAAATAAATAATCTAAAAAATGAAAGAAGAGAAATTAAAAGGTATTAGATTTATAATACATTGAATTAGACAAATAATAATGAGTTTTAAAAATATGCTATAATAAAAAAGCAATAAATTTTAAGTGAACTATAAATATGAATTTGTCGGTAAGGTAAAAGGTAATCGAATTAAAGAAATGAAGGGGTATCAATTTATATTATGGATAAAGAAAATATTTTAGTAGTTGAAGATGATGTGGATATTAATAATTTAATTAAGCTTACGTTAGAAAAGTGTGATTATAAAATTACACAAGCTTTTTCAGGTAGTGAAGCTGCATTAAGAATAGATATGGATACTTTTAATATGATTTTATTAGATTTGATGTTGCCAGGAGTAAGTGGTGAACAGTTAATTCAGAATATTAGAGATAAAGTGGATGCACCAATAATGGTAATTTCAGCAAAGAGTGCTTTAGAAGATAAGGTCAATTTATTAAATAGTGGAGCTGATGATTATATTACTAAGCCATTTCAGTGTGAAGAATTAATTGCAAGAGTAAATTCACATTTAAGAAGGAATAGAAAAGTTCAAATGCAAGTCAATGATAAAGAATATAAAAGCTATAGATTTAAAGATCTAACATTAGAAGAGGAATCTAGAGAAGTTATGCTTAAAGAAAGAAACATATCCTTAACATCACATGAATTTGAAATATTAAGAATTTTAATAAAAAATCCTGACAAGGTATATTCAAGAGAATTTTTATATGAAGAAGTTTGGAAAAATGGATACTATGGTGAAGACAATAGTGTTAATGTTCATATAAGTAACATTAGAAAGAAAATAAAAGAAGTGGTAGCTGACGAAGAGTATATAAAGACTGTGTGGGGGATTGGATTTAAAATGAATAAAAATTAATCTTTATACTTTCTTTAAACTTTCTTGAGTATTTATTTAAGATATTTCTATATTATTAATACTGTGAAAGAGATAATATAAAAATTATTTATAAAGAAACTAAAGGGAGGTAACATGAGAGAGGTAATAAAAACATTTAATTTAATAAAAAAATATGGTGATAGTACAGTTTTAAATAAAGTTAATATTACTGTTAAGCAAGGTGAAATTTACGGATTAGTTGGAGATAATGGAGCAGGTAAAACAACATTTCTTAGAATTTTAACAGGTCAAAGTAATTTAACTGATGGTAGTTTTGAATTATTATCTAAGTCAACAGATAAGGACTTAATGAATGTAAGAAAAAGAGTTGGGTCAATTATTGAAAATCCAAGTTTCTATCCTAATATGACATTAGAGAATAATCTAGAATATTATAGGATTCAAAGAGGTATTCCAGGTAAAGAAAATGTGGATAATGTATTAAAAAAGGTTAATTTATATGAAGCAAAGAAAAAGAAATTTAAATATATATCTTTAGGAATGAAGCAAAGGTTAGGACTTGCACTAGCATTACTAGGTGAGCCAGAGCTATTAATATTAGATGAACCTATTAATGGATTAGACCCAAGTGGAATTAAGGAAATAAGAAATTTATTAATAAATTTAAACAGAGAAAAAAACATAACAATAATCATATCAAGTCATATATTATCAGAACTGTATAATATAGCTACTTGTTATGGCTTTTTAAGTAAAGGAAAGCTAATAGAAGAGATAACGGCAGAAGAATTAAATGAAAGATGTAAAAGCTATTTAGAGATTAATGTTAATAATCCTAAAAAGCTATCAGTATTACTAGAAGAAAAACTAGGATATAAAGATTATAAAATTATGCCAAATGGATTAATACAATTATTTGATAAGGCTCCAATTAGTGAAGATATAAGTAAGTTAGCTATATCTAATGGAATAGCTCTTAAAGGTTTATATGAAAAGAGTGTAGACCTTGAAAATTATTATATGTCTTTGATTGGAGGAGTTAAAAATGATTAATTATATAAGAAGTGAAATATATCGTAATTTAAGAAATAAAGGTAGCTATTTATTTATATTAGGTTCAATGGCCCTTGTTGTTTTTTTGAATATAGTTTTATGGATATTTGCAAAGAATGATACAAGCTTTCCATATGCAACTACTAAGTATGCATTTAGTAGTCTATATTGTAGCTTGCAACTTATAATGATTATGTGTGTGTTAATTGTTAGTATTATATTTTCACAAGAATATAAAAATCAAACCTTAAAAAATACAGTTTCCTTTGGAATATCAAGGTCTAGTATTTATTTTGTAAAATTTATAATAAGTATTATATTTTCATTTATTGCAGCAATTTGTGTTATTGCTACTTTTATAATTAGTGCATATATACTATTAGAGAATAGCGGGATTGAATATTTAGCTACTTTAATTAATTCAATAGTAGCAGGTATACCACTTATATTATTTAGTTTAGTTGTAGCACATAGTTTTTATTTTATTACTGAAAAAGAAATGAATGTTGTTGCTTGTTGGGCAGGGATAGTTATAGTAATACCTACTTTATTAGCTATGATAGGGCGAAAAAGTGAGATTAGCCGTGCTATAGCAAGCTATATGCCTTGGAATATAGTAGGAGATATTACATTCAACGAAGTTACAAATACCTTAGTTTTAGGTTGGATTACGCCAGAAGCAATAGTAAAATCTATAGTAGTTGGAGTTGTAGGATGTGGAATGTTTTATATAATAGGTTTAGAAGTATTTAAAAGAAAAGAAGTTAAGTAGTAAAAAGGGTGTGTAGAAAATGATATGGATATTATTGATTCTTTTAATACCTAGCGTGTATTTTTCTGCACGCTTTTTCTTGATTTCCAAAGAGATAAAAGAAGCAACAGGTGACTTAAAAGAAATTAGTGAAAATATAGAATTAAATAGGCGATTAACCTCATTAGATGGAGATAAAAACTTTGAAAAATTTTTAATTGTAGTTAATAAATATTTAGAAGAATCACAAAGAGAAAAGATTAAGTACATAAGAAGAGAAAAAGAAATAAGAAAAGAAATTGAAAATATATCTCATGACTTAAGAACCCCCTTAACTTCTATATTAGGATATCTAGAATTTTTAGAAAATGAAGATATAAGGGAAAAAGAAAAGGCAGAGTATTTAGCAATTATAAAAAGAAGATCAATAGGATTATATAATTTAGTTCAGATATTTTATGATTTATCTAGATTAGAAGCTAATGAATATAAATTTAATATTGAAAAAGTAGATATAAATAAAGCGGTAAGAGAATATATTCTTTTATTTTATAATGACTTTGAGAAAAAGAATATTGAGGTAGAGGTAGCGCTATTAAATGAGGAGGCTTTTGTAGAAGTTGATAAAAATGCTTTAGAGAGAATATTTACCAATTTGCTTGAAAATGTAATAAAATACGCTAATTATAAATTTAAAGTATCCTTAGAAAAAAATAATAATAACGTTAAAATTATTTTAGTTAATGATGCCAATACTTTAGATGAAAATGATGTTGAACATATATTTGATAGATTTTATATGAAAGACTCTTCAAGAAGTAATTCAAGTTCAGGTCTTGGACTCACAGTTGCAAAGTTATTAGTTGAGCAAATGAACGGCGAAATTAAAGTAGATATTAATAAGGATATATTATGTTTTAGTATTACATTCATATTAAATAATGATGAGGTGAATTATTAAACAAAACGATTCAAAAAGTGACATAGTACTATGGATTATTTTAGTAGTTGAATTGGTTGAATTTGGAATATCAAATAAAATAGGCTTAAATTTTTCATAATCAATTTTATATTCAATCTTTTATAAACAATTAGATAATTTATTAATACGATTATTAAGGTCATCTTGTATTTCAAATAATATATTTCTTCTGGCTTCTTTTGAGCTATTATCAGAAGTCCTCTTGGATATAATTAATATAAATCCTTAAGTTTACTTAAGGTCAAGAGTTTTTTTAGTGGTGATGATAAATTCTATATTATAATTAAGAATAATATAGAATAATGACATTATTCAGAAATTTATAGTATCTATGGAGAACCAAAATTAAAAGGTATTAGGTTTATAATACATTTAATTTGGTATATAATATTCATATAAATGCTTTTTTAGGAGGAAATTTAATGGTAAATAAGGATATTAATTTATATGATATTTTTATAAATTATTCATATAGTCAATTGAAGGAATTATTTAAAAATGCCAAGACAAAAGAAGAACAAGATTTTTATATGACCTTATCCAATTTAGTATTACAAAAAGAGCAAGCTAAGGTTATAGGTGAATAGTATGCCAACTTATACAATTTTTGCAGGGGTTAATGGAGCAGGTAAAACTTCAATATATAAATCTATTTATTATAATGAAAATAAAAATGAAAAAAGAATAAATACTGATGAAATGGTAGTTAGAATTGGTTCTTGGAAAGACAATAATCTTCAAATGAAATGTGCAAGAGAAGCTGTTAAGTTAATAAAACAACACATTTTGGATGGAATATCATTTAATCAAGAAACAACACTATACGGCAGAAGCATAGTAAAGAATATAAAGTTTGCAAAAGAAAATGGTTTTTATATTGTTATGAATTATATAGGGTTAGAAAATCCAGAACTTGCTAAGGAAAGAGTTAAAATTAGAGTAAGCAAAGGTGGACATGGAATACCTGATAAAGATATAGAAAGAAGATACTATGATTCGTTAAAAAATCTAAATGATGTAATTGAAATATGTGATGAAGTAAATATATATGATAATACAGAAGTATTAAGAGAAGTTATATATTTAAAAAAGGGTAAGGTAATATGGAGAGATAAAAAAATACCTAATTGGTCAAAAAATATTTTACAAAGGTAGCTAGCAAAATTATAAAAGTTTTACTAGCTATTTTCATATAAAAATATAATGAAAACTTGAATTTGAAATATTATTAATTATCATGTATATGTGGAAGTCTAGACTTTTTTACTTATGATACGGAGAAGCGTATCATAAGTAACTCTACAAATCTATGATTTGGCAATGTTAGATTATTAATTTGAAGGTATGGGAAAATTAGTTTATGTTACATGAGGTTTTTACACAAAACTATATACTGTCCTAAGGCGTGGGCTTAATATCAATTAAGTTCACCAGATTTAACATCCGATAATATAATTATGGCTACACTTCTTATTGATAAATCATTAAAAGACTCCCTGCCAAACTTTTGTGAAGAAAAAAATATAAAGCCTTATGGCAATAATAAATACATAGTTGAATTTCCTTTTATAGAAAATGATTTTAATTATAATATGTTAATGCGTTTTGGAGATAAATGTGAATGTTTAGGTCCACAAAGTATACGAGATGAATTAGTAAATAGATTCAGAAAACTATTAAGCTTATATGAAGTTAATAATACTTAAAAGGAGAAACAGTAGTTGGATAAGTAATTGAAGATAAACTTTATAACAGAGATGGTATTAAAAAACAAAATGGTATATTTAAAAAAATAAATAATATGATATTTATAAAATATTATATAATTACATTGCTAACTTAATAAAAATGGTTTTTGTGTAAAATATATAAAGAATTTCAAGTGTTAAGGCATGACATCTCGCGAAAATTACATGAATTATTATAAAGAAGAATTTTAATTAAAGGGGGATAATTTTATGAGTATGGAAAATGAAACAGTAAAAAATGGTGGTGTCAAATTAAGGTGGTTAAAAAAGTATCTTACTAAAAAATTAATGATAGGTATTGTAATTCTAGTGATTATTGTTGCTGTAGTGCTTGGAGTAGGAAGTGATATTTTCTTTAAAAGTAAAACTACAAAAATTGGATTTGAAGATATTGGTGAATTAGCGACACAAACTGCTTACTGTACAGAATTAAGTGTTACAGATAAGTCAAAAAATTTATTTGGAGTCACAATACCATTTACACAAAGTAAATATATTTATAGCTATGATATAGTTATAAAAGCGGGATTTGACTTTGAGGATATTGAATGGGATGAAAATGGGACTAGCATTGAAGTAAAACTACCAGAGGCAAAGGTATTAAGTAGTGAAATAGACTTGGATTCGTTTAAAATATATCATGAGGATGAAAGTATCTTCACTAAAATTACTATGACAGAAAATAATGAAGCAATGAAGGAGTTAAAAGAAAAGGCAGAGGAAGATGCTATTGCAAATGGTTTATTAGAGAATGCTCGAAATAATGTAGAAACAATATTAAAAGGATTTTTTGCAAATTCATATGATTTGGAAAAGTATGAAATAACTTTTAAAGATAAATAATAAGTAGATACAATATTCTAAGAAGAAAGTAATCACTTATCCAGGCGCGTAGCAGTGCTTAGCTCCCACCTATAGAGGATGGGAGTATTAGCAATGGTAGCGATCGGATAAAATATGGGGGGAGAAGAAATGTGGTCTGAAAAAAGAGGTATTGAAAGTTATATAATTTTTGCTATACTTCCCATAGTGATGAATATAGCTACTAATGTTGTATATTTTATAAGTGAGGGTTCATATGAAACTTTACAGGCTGTGGATTCGTTTAATAAATTTACTGCATTTTGCATTTTAATATGTTGCATTTTTAATTTTTTTGAAAGGGGTAGGAAACTTTCAAAGGATGAGAAGAAAGAGCTTGATAGAAAAATGTTTGCTATGAAGTTATTACATATATTTTTTATTGGATATATAATATTTACAATTATTATGGTAAAAAATATTAGTATAATTATTTCAGCATCAATTATATATGGTGGATATATAAACTTTTATATGTTCAAAAGAAAGAGCAGGACAGTTGATATACTTTCTGAAACTCAAAAGAATTGGAGAAAAGCTTATAATAAACATTCTTATGAGAATAGCAGTTTATTATGGAAGATTAAACCTATGCTAGTACCTCATGTATCAGTAAGTTTTACTGAAAGAATTAAGCATATTGATTGGATTGGACTTATATTTATAGTACCGTTTTTAGGTGATTTTAGGTTAGTGTATATTCCTATCATGGTTATTGCTTCTATTTTTATTATTCCAGATACATTATATTTGGTAGATGCTATTTTGGGATTATATACAGAGACTGAAGGAGTATGTACAGGCATTGTAATGAAAATAGGAGATAGATTTAGAAAGGTACATTACGAAGTATATGTTACTGATTTTTCGAATAAAAGAGAAATTAAATTTAGAGTATATGATTATTGCAACTATAATGAATATGATGTTATTAAGGTTACGCATGGAGGACTTTCTAAGAAAGTTATAGAAGTAAAGAGAGTAAGATTATAAAAGTAAGATTCCTACAATAAGCAAATAAATGATTATTGTAGGAATTTAATTTCTCTTTAGGAAATTGTAAAGATATTACCATGTGAATAACTTTTTTATAATTTCCTTCTTTCAGCTTTGAAGTGCTTCTATTAATTTTGCGATGACTTGGAGCTTGCGACGGAGCAACTAATATAACATATTTACTTCTTTTTTATTAAGGTAATTCATTAAAATCATGATTTATTATTTCTATTAACCTAAAAGTATCCTTTTCAAATTCAAATTTTAGTATACAACAATTACCTAGTCTTTCTTTTTGGTCAATATCACTAGTATGAGCCCAGTATCTCATAAATTGACGGCAAGCAGCTCCATGAGAAACAGCTAAAACTGTATTATGGTTATCATTTTTCATAATTGAATGAAGGGTTTTAGCAATTCTATTTCTTAATTCAATTTCACTTTCACCGCCATATTGAACAAAAAAGTTTCCATAAGGTAATGAGGGGTTTAAATCTTCACTTTCTCCTTCAAAGGTACCAAAATTCCATTCTTTAAGACCTTTTACTCTTGTATAGGACATGTTTGTAACATACTCTAAAGTATCACAAGCTCTTTCAGATGTAGATGAGTAAGCATAATCAAAAGTAATGTTATTATTTTTAAAATAATCTCCAGCAATTATAGCTTGTCTGATTCCTAGTTTAGTTAATGGTGCATCACACCACCCTTGAATTTTTCTTCTAGCATTAAATAAGGTTTGTCCATGTCTCATTAAGTACAATATCTTCTTCATATATATATCCTAATTTCTATGATGTAATAATTTAATAATTTTCACTTTATCTAATAAGACTAGCTAACATCTCTACTGATGATGCTTCTTGGTGATTAAAGAAAGAACTTTCTTTTTTGTCTAAAGAAGAGATTGTATTCATATCATCTTCACTTAATTCAAAATCGAAAATATTTATATTTTGTTTCATTCTTTCCTTATTGACTGTCTTTGCTAGTGGAACAATTCCTCTTTGAAGTAACCACCTTAAAATAACTTGGGCAACTGATTTGTCATACTTATTACCAATTGACTTCAAAGTAAGATTATCAAACATTCCATTTTTCCCTTCAGCAAAGGGAGCCCATGCTTGTAGTTGTACTCCATACTTATTGTTAACTTCTTGTGCTATTAATTGTTGGTGGAATGGATTAATCTCAATTTGGTTTACAGCAGGTGTAACTTCATTGAATAAAGAAAGGTCAACTAAACGGTCTGGATAGAAATTTGACACTCCTATTGCTCTAATTTTACCTTCTTTATTTAAATCCTCCATAGCTTTGTAAGTACCATAGTAATCACTTACTGGTTGATGAATTAAAACTAAATCCAAATAATCTAATTTCATTTTCTTTAGAGATTCTTCAATAGATCCCTTTGCTTTTTCATATCCAGCATTATTAATCCATACCTTAGTAGTAATAAATAAATTTTCTCTAGAAACTGGTGATTTAAGAATAGCTTCTCCAACTGCTTCTTCATTTCCATAGGCTTGGGCTGTGTCAATTAATCGATATCCAGATTCAATAGCATCTAGTACAGCCTTAGTACATTCTTCTTTATCTGTGATTTGAAAAACTCCAAACCCAACTTTAGGCATTTTTATGCCATTATTTAAAGTTACATATTCCATTTTAACATCTCCTTTAGTTTTAATATTTTGAGGTTTATAATAATGTTACTAGTAGGTAGTAGCTACCGAGCAAGAGTTTTTATTAATTTAGGAGGAAATTTTATGTATACAACAAAAGAAGCATGTGAACAAGTTGGAATATCTTACGAAACATTAAAATTTTATTGTAAAGAAGGATTAGTACCAAATGTAAAAAGAGATAAAAATAACTATAGAATCTTTGATGAAAAGAATATTGCCTGGTTAAATGGATTGCAATGCCTAAGAAAGTGTGGTATGAGCATTAAAGATATGAAATTGTATATGAATTATTGCATAGAAGGTTCTTCTACAATTCCTAAAAGAAAGGAGATGCTTGATAAACTAAAAGAATCATTATTAAAGAAAATGAATGAACTCAATGAATGTATTGATTTCATTGACAATAAACAATCTTTCTATGATGAGGTATTGGATGGTAAAATAGAATATATAAGTAATTTGATTGATGTAGATAAATAGTAGAGCACTTAATATTATTATGATGAGAATATGAAATTAAAATATTATCAATTATATTGTATATGGGCAAATCTAAACATTTTTACTAAAAGAGGATTTGAATAATAATAAAAGGTTTGAAATTAAAGTTTTAATACTAAGTATGTATTAAAACTTTTTATTATTTATAGAAAAAAATAACAATTGATTATAAAAAATACAGAAGTATAATAAAATAAATTTTTAATTTATTTGGATGTTATGTAAAATTTGCATGTACACGATTATTACACTACTTTTATTATAAGTCGTGATTCAACCCTAAGATGTCTTCTCTTGAATAATTGATCATTTAACATAAGTAATCTTCCTAAATATGCTCATGACCAATATCAATTTAATTATATTAGATACTTTGCATAACTAACTTCCTTTTAGCTCAAAAAGTAATAATTCCTTTTGGTTTACAAAATTAACTAAAAAAGTAAAATTTACGTTGAAACTTAGACGGTTATATATTATGTTATAAAGTGAATGATAAATTTATTTAATCTATTAATAATGGGGAGGAGAAAAGATGAGAGGAAAAAAAGTATTAGCAGCATTTTTGATTATTGTAGTTAGTTTAAGTTGCTTTTATGGAGGAGATGGTATCACTGTAAAAGCAATGAATCAATCAGACGAAGAGCCAATTATAGAGAAAGAAACAGAAGAGACAAAAGAGAGTGAAGAGGCAATTATAGAGAAAGAGACAAAAGAAACAGAAGAGGTAAAAGAAATAGAAGAGACAAAAGAAACAGAAGCGACAAGTCAAGAAATCAGAAATTTAGCATTGAATAGACCTACAAGAGCATCAGCATATTTAGAAGCTAAGGATGGATATCCAGCAAGAACTCCAAATCTTGCTGTAGATGGAAATTTATCAGAACAAAATAGCAGATGGCAGAGTGGTGAAGATGCAACATTTAAAGAACAATGGATAGAGATAAAACTTAGAACAGATTCTCTAATTTCTGAAATTAAGGTTAAATTTTTCGCAAAGCTTTATGGAAATTTTGTGATAGAGACATCAGAAACTAATGAAGATGGTGTAGTATGGGAGAAAGTCGGAGAGGGGGTAATGCCACCAGGGAATGATATGAATTTAACTAAAGTTGTAGACTTAAGGGAAAATGGAGAAATGAAGCATGTACAGCGTTATGTAAGGTTACGATTTACATCTGGAAATACAAATGCAGCCAATATGAGTATAGGTGTGTATGAAATAGAAATTAATGGAGTATTAGATTTGGATCCTGGGGAGGAGTTATTACCGGAATCTGCACAAGATGTAGTTGATAGCATATCTTATTTGGAAACGATAACAAAAGATATGGAAGAAGTACTCCTTCCAAAAGCGCCGGAAGGATATGATATTCGAGTAAAAGGAAGTGAATATTCACAAGTAATTTCAGATGATGGTAAAATAAGCAATCATAATATTTACGATTATGATCAAGATATCATTATTGAGGCAGTAAATAAAGAAAATGAGGAAGATAAGGCTGAAAAGAGTTTTAATGTTCATGTACCGAATAAAAGGGATAAAAATTCATCTTTATTCCCACAAGTTAATAATGCGAACAAGGAACCAAAAGTAATTCCAAGTATTCAGGAGTGGTATGGATATGAAGGAGAATTTAATCTAAATAGTGAATCTAAAATAATTATTCAAGATGATGCAGAATTAGGAATTAAGAAGGTAGCAGAAGAATTCCAAAGTGATATGAAGGATATTACAGGGTGGACATTAGAAGTAGTGGAAGGTGGAAATGCAGGTGAATCTGATATTGTTTTAACTTCTACAAAAATGGATATATATGATACTGGAGAAGAAGGATATTTACTAGTGGCGGATGACAGTGGAATTAAAATATCAAGCAGTGGTTATAATGGATGTCTTTATGGACTTATGACTTTGGAACAAGTTTTTTATACGCAGAAAAAAGAGTTCACATTCCCAAAAGGTGTTATAAGAGACTTCCCACAATATGAAATTAGAGGTGTTATGATTGATATTGCAAGGGCACCTTACCGTATTGAAGCTTTACAAGATTTAGTTAAGACATTTGCTTTTTATAAGATAAATGAAGTACAGTTTCACTTGAATGATAATAGGCATATTGCCTCAAGCGGTGACAGAGGAGATTATAATTATTGGAAGAATGCCGAAGCAATGTTCCGATTAGAAAGTGATTTATTTCCAAGTCTGAAAACAGATGATAAGGATGATGAATATTATAACGAAGTGTATGGTGGCTCACCACAGTATTCAAAAGAAGAATATAAGGAGCTTCAAGAGTTAGCAATGAGTTATGGCATAAATCCTATTTCTGAGATTGATGCACCAGGACATTCACTTTTATTTACAAAATATATAAGAAATAACTTAGAAGAAGTACAGAAAGTTCTTCCGCAAATCAATGGGGATATTAACAGTACTAGAGATTGGGAATTATTATCTTTAATAGGAGAAAGTGGAGAGTGGGCAAGTACTTTCATGGAAACATTATATAAAGAATATCTAGACTCAGAAGATCCAGTTTTCTTAGGTGATACGGTAAATATTGGTATTGATGAATATTGGAATATTCAAGATAATGAATATGTGGGAATGCGTAATTATATTAACAAAATGGCAGAAACAGTTAAAGAGAGTGGAAAAGAGGTTCGTATGTGGGCATCTATGTTACCATATTTTGATAATAAAGGCGTTGATGCAAAAGAATATAATGATATTGTAATAGATTTCTGGTCAGATTATTGGGACAATGCTGTTAGAAGAGTTTCACAAGGATTTAAAATAGTAAATGCTGATTCAAATTATTTATATGGAAATCCAGGAAGAGATTATAGAGATGTTGTAAATATAGAACATCTTTTCAATAATTGGGATCCAACTATAATTTCGGGGGGAAACTTGAAAAAGGGAGAACCAAATCTACTTGGGGCAAAGACTTCGTTATGGGCAGATATTAATAATATGGGAGTCACAGAGAGAGATAGTCAGGAAAGATTACTGAGACAGGCAGCTGTTTTGAGTGAAAAAACATGGGGGGGAACTGATAAAGAGCAGAACTTTGAAGATTATAGTTTCAAATATGAGAGTTTGAGAGAAGGTCCTAGTGTAACTCTAGGTGCAGGAGTAGACTCTAAATCAGGGCTTGTTATGTCATATGATTTTGCAAATGAAAAAGATGGAACTATATATGATTCAAGTGGAAATGGATATGATGGGAAAATTAAGAATGGAGAAATAGTAAAAGAAGATGGAGAAACATGGTTAAATTTAGACGGTACTGGTGACGTTACAACAACACTAAAGTCGTTGGATTATCCATATACAGTGCAATTTGATTTAAAATTATCTGACGCTGATAATAGAGAAGAGGATATATGCCTTTTTGATGGAGATGATGGACGTTTAACTGTAAAGAAGAATGGAAATCTTGGATTGAATCGTGTATTCTTCAATCAAGATTTTAGTTACAAAATACCAACAGGTGAGAAAGTAGAGCTTACAGTGGTTGGAACGCAACAAGTTACAAAGCTTTATGTAAATGGAAAGCTACAGTCTGTGTTGTCAAGATTGACAGCTTCTGAAACAGACTATGATAATTTATTATCTACATTTGTATTTCCTTTAACTTCTATTGGAAGTGGCTTAGATGGTAAAATTGCAAATATTAAAGCATATAACAAAGCATTGTCTCCAGAAATTATAGATAAGATAGGAAGAGGAGAAAGTGTTAGTGAGGTAAATGTTTCTCAAGATAAAGGTGCAGCAGGAATGGCACAGCGTAAAGGTGATGTAGGTCAAGATGTTGGTTGGAAAAAGTTAAGAGTTGGATGGAAAGCATTAGATGGTGATGGAAATGCACTGAACGGTTCTCATGGAACAGATGTGAGCGAAAAAGATTCTTATTTTGAGGGTGCATATGCAGATAGTTCTCTTGCAGTTGATATGCAAGGAGAATATGATATAAGCAAGATAGTTCTGCAATGGGATAATCCTCCACAGAGGTTTATGATACAACAGTCAAAAGATGGTGAAACTTGGACAGACATTCAAGAAGTAACTGGGAAAAGCATAAATGAGATAACTTTTAAAGAACCAGTTAATACACAATATTTGAGAGTTAAAGGATTACAGAATAATGGGAATACATTTAAGTTGAGGGAATTTGAAGCATATGAGCAAGTTGAAAAATCAGATTTAAATTCAATTATTACTCAAGCTGAGGAAAAAGTTCAAGAATTAGATTTGAGCTATAGTGATAAAAAAGGATACGATATATTCTTTGATGCATATGTTATGGCAAAGGCATTGAATGAAAGTGTAATTGCAGAACAGGCAGAGATTGATGAGGCAAAAGAATCATTGCAAATAGCATTAGATTCTTTAATAGAAAAACCAGAATATATTAAAGTAGAAAAAATAGAATTAACTGCTGAAAAAGAAGAACTAGAAATTGGAGAGAAGATAAAAGTAACAGGTGTAATCACACCAGATAATGCAACAGATAAGATATTAAAGTGGGAAACATCAGATCCAGAAGTGCTTAAAGTAGATGAAAATGGAACAGTAACTGCAATAAAAGAAGGAAAAGCAACTATTAAGGCAATTTCTCCTGATAATGTTGAGGCAGAGATAAAATTTACAGTGAAAGAAAAGGAAATAGAAAAACCTGAATATATTAAGGTAGAAAAAATAGAATTATCTGCTGAAAAAGATGAACTAGAAATCGGAGAGCAAATAAAAATAACAGGTGTAATCACACCAGATAATGCAACAGATAAGATATTAAAGTGGGAAACATCAGATCCAGAAGTGCTTAAAGTAGATGAAAATGGAACAGTAACTGCAATAAAAGAAGGAAAAGCAACTATTAAGGCAATTTCTCCTGATAATGTTGAGGCAGAGATAAAATTTACAGTGAAAGAAAAGGAAATAGAAAAACCTGAATATATTAAGGTAGAAAAAATAGAATTATCTGCTGAAAAAGACGAACTAGAAATCGGAGAGCAAATAAAAATAACAGGTGTAATCACACCAGATAATGCAACAGATAAGACACTGAAGTGGGAAACATCAGATCCAGAAGTGCTTAAAGTAGATGAAAATGGAACAATAACTGCAATAAAAGAAGGAAAAGCAACTGTTAAGGCAATTTCTCCTGATAATGTTGAGGCAGAACTAATATTTACAGTGAAAGAAAAGATAACAGAAGAAGAGCCAAAAGAAGAAGAAAAAGAAGAAAAGCCAGAGGTTGAAACAAATCTAGAAGATAACAACGGAAAAGGAAACTTACCAAATACAGGTGCAACAGTCACTCCGGTAGCAACAGTAGCTTTAGCTATGGCCATGACAGCTCTCGGATTTGCTTTAAATAAAAAGAAAAATAAGAAATAAATTGTTTTAAATTGCAAATATAACTGCAAATATAAATAAAATATGATTCATAAGACAAATGGCTACAAAAAGAAGCTATAGGCTCGTAAAAACTGTTAGATCAAGAGGAATAGTACCTAGTTTTGTGTAAAAACAAAACTAGGTACTGTTTTTTGTATGAACAGTTGTAAGTTTTAGAATAATACACTATATAAATTTAGGAGAAATTATTATTCCAAAGAAAATTGATACAAACTTTGATTACAATGAACAAATTAGGAAGTGTAAAACCATTGATTATGTTATGTGAAAAATTACATATGAATATTTGACAAGTATATCATTAATTGATATATTATATTTAATGATATATCAATTAATGATATAAAACTGTGAAGAGGTAATTTATGGCGAGAAAAGATTCTATTGATATCGGAGAATTAACAGATACTGCTTTTTATATTTTAGCTAGTGTTATTGAGGAAAAGCACGGATACCTAATTATGAAAACTATTGAAAAGCTTACAGATGATAAAGTTATAATTGGGCCAGCATCACTTTATACAACATTGAAAAAACTTCTAGCAGCAGAGTTAGTGGAGTTAAATACTGACATAGCTGAAAATAAAAAAGTATATAAAATAACAAATAAAGGACGAGAGATGTTAATAAAAGAGATCGAACGTAAAAGACAGATGATTAGATTTGCTGAAAATTTTTTAGGTTAGAAATGGGGGATATTGATGAAAAGTAAATATTTAATGATTAATGGACTTGCATTTAGTGAAGAAGATGATATGGAAAAATTAAAAAATTATGCAAGTCAAGGTTGGATATTAGAAGACATAGTATGGGGATTTTTCTATAAACTAAGAAAAGATAAGCCTCAAAACATAGTATATAATATAGATTATCAAACAGAGACAAATGAAGAATATTTCAATATATTTAAAGAAGCAGGATGGGAGCTTGTTGTTTCTATAGGAAATTATATGCATATTTTTTCAGCACAAGTTGGAACTAAACCAATTTATAGTGATTGTGAATCAGAAATAGATAAATATACAAGTATAAGAAATACTACAAGAAAAGGAACTCTATATTCTCTAATAATAGCTATAGCATTAATTGGTTTGATAGTTGTTTCCTCAATTGTTATTAAACCTATATTCCCGATTATTATTGGATTATTAATAATTGATATATTTATATTTGTCTTTAATTTTATGCCTTATTTAGCATATAATTCAAGAATCAAGCAAATAAAAAAGTATGGTAAGTATAAAAATAAAGTAATAGATAATAAAATTTCATGGAAATTATATGCAATTGTAAGCATTCTATGGTTAGCTATAGGGATATGGCATTTAATTGGTAAACTATATTTTTCAGCAGTATTTTATATAATTTTTGGTGCTTTTTATATTTTTTCAAGTTCAAAGTATTATAAGAAATATAAAAAGTCTATACAAATAAAATAAATAGAAAAAACTCACTTATAGGTGTTACCTATATTACCTAAAAATTTTATGTTTGGCAATATGAACTTAAGTGATACTTCAGAACTTGTTTTTTAATAATAGAACTTACATAGAGTATAGCCTACTCTAAATATAAGCAGTAGGTTTCTATGAATATGATTTATAGCCTTAGGCATTAATATAACTTGCCTAGGGCTATTTTTTATACTATTTTATTTAACTTAAACAAAATAGTATAAGTAAAAAATTAATTGACAAAAAGATAAATGATAGTATAATAAGTCCATAAAGAAATATATGTAAATATAGTTAAAAAAAGTAAAAAATAAAGACGGATGAATTGGGGAGAATTATCATCTTAAACTATATTTCTTAGTTAAAATTGAGTAATGATAGAAGTAGATGAGTACATATTAATATAAAATTATATGAAAAGTATTTAAAAGATATGTTAACTAAAGCAATAAGCAAAATAAATAGGGGGTAAATTTTAATGAAAAGAAATAAGTTAAAGGGAATAATAGGTATAGCATTAGCTGTAAGTTTGGGGTCTAATTCTTTAATCTATGCAAAAGCTAATACAACAGATAATTCAGAATATGCAAAATTATTAAGTAGTATAAAGAAGGGAAATTTAATTGAAGAAGCAAGTAGTGCTTCAAAAATTTCAACAGATATAGATTTAGAATCTGATGAGGTTGTTTCGGTTATCGTAGAGTTTGTAAGTGAACCATTGGCAGTAAGTAATGAAAAATCATTATTTAAGTTGTCTGAATCAAAGGTAGAAAGAGACCATAGAGTATTTGAAACTTTTTTAGGTAATATGCCGCAAACTTATAGTGATACAAAAATGGAAATAAAAGAAGAGTATTACACTGTGTTTAATGGTGTAGCAATGAATATAAAATCTAGTGAATTGGAAGCTTTAATAAAGTGTGAAGTTGTTAAGAAGATTCATAAAGATTATGAAGTTAGGTTAGAAAATGTAGATGATGAAGGTGTAGAAGATGAGTCTAGTTCTACTTCAAATGAAATTGAAGAGATTGAAAGTACTGAGCCTATAATAGAGGAAAATGAATTAACAAATGAAATAGAAATAGGAATAGAGGGAAATGAAGTTGAGGAGATAATTAAATCGGAAGAAGAGAAATCTGAAGAGATAATTAAATCAGAAGAAGATAAGCATGAAGCAGTATCAAATGAAATATCACCTCTTATGATGGATTCAGTGCCATTTTTAGATATTGATGATTTACATGAAGATGGTGTAAAAGGTGATGGAGTTAAGGTTGGTGTATTAGATACTGGTATAGATTATAATCATCCAGATTTAACTGATGCATATAGAGGATTTACATCAAATGATGGGGATGCTAATAATCAAGATATAGAGTCTATTAAAGGTTGGGACTTTATAGATAATGATGCTGATCCTATGGAAACAACTTATAGTGACTGGAAGGAAAGTGGGCAGCAAGAGTTTGATTATTATGGGAATGCATATTATACATCTCATGGAACTCATGTTTCAGGAACTATAGCGGGTCAAGCAGCCAATACTGAAACTGATAATGCAGTGCTTGGAGTTGCTCCAAATGTTGAACTGTATGGATACAGGGTTTTAGGGCCAAGAGGTTCAGGTGCTACTTCAGGAATAATAGCAGGTATTGAAAAAGCTGTTAATGATGGAATGGATGTAATAAATATGTCACTGGGTGATGCAGGTACTACAGATCCATTTAGTCCTATGGTAACAGCTGTTAATAATGCAACTTTAGCAGGGGTTGTAACAGTAATTGCAAATGGTAATTCAGGACCAAGTGCAGCAACGTCATCAGCTCCAGGAACAGCTCAATTACCAATTACTGTAGGAGCAAGTTCTGTAGATTATAAAGTTGATGCTTATAAAATAGCTTTAAATGGCTTAGAAATAAATTCACAAGTTATGGTTAAAAACTTAGAAGTTCCATTTTCAGCTTTTGAAAATACAGAGTATGAAGTAGTTTATTGTGCCTTAGGAAGTGAAGAAGAATTTAACGAATTAGATGTAGAAGGTAAGGTTGCTTTAATTGATAGAGGAACATCAACATTTGTTCAAAAATTACAAAATGCCAAAGCTGCAGGTGCTGCTTTTGTAATTATAGCAAATAATGTTACAGACTCAACTATGCCATACATTGGAGAAAGTACAAGCTTAAATACTCTAGCTTTATCACTAGAAGATGGAAAAGTTTTAAAAGAAAATTTAGATAAGAAGATTACAATAACAGCATCAGGTAGTTTTATTGTTGAAGGTGATAAATTAACAGATTTTAGCTCTGCAGGCCCAGTTAAGAGAACTTATGAAATAAGACCAGATGTTGTAGCACCAGGTTCACAAGTATTCTCTACAGTTCCAGAATATATAAATGATAAAAATGAAGATGAGGACAATTATAAAGTAGCCTATGAAAGAATGAGTGGAACATCCATGGCAGCACCACATGTAGCTGGTATAGCAGCATTAATTCTTCAAGCTAATCCAGATTATACTCCAGAGGATGTAAAAGCAGCAATAATGAACACTTCCGAAAAGATTATTAAAGAAGATGGTAGTGATTATAGTGTTCATCAAATAGGTGCTGGAAGAGTTAATCCATATGAAGCAGTTTATGAGGATGTTTCATTTAAAGCAGAATATGAAGTTATAGCTGGAGAAAAAAGTGAAAAGTATGATAATGTAACAGGCATGCTTTCTTATGGAAAAGTGTATAAGAACGAAGATAATTCTAAGGATACAGAGAAGGTAATTCCAGTTACAGTTAGCAATAATTCAAGTGAAAGAAAAACCTATAATGTATCAGTCCATTATTCTAATAGTGATAGAGCAGTATCAGCAGAAGAAAATAATGTTAAATTAAATGTTTTAGATAAAATAACATTAGATCCAGGAGAAAGTAAGGGTTTTGATGCAGAAATAATTTTACCTGGTAGTGCAAGTAATGGAACTTATGAAGGGTATATTTTATTTCAAGATACAGCTAGTAATGAAGATTATCAAATGCCATTTAGTGCAACATTATCAATAGAAGGATTTAGCATATTAGATTATCCATCTATGTATGAAGGGGTATCAAAGGGGCTATCAGCATTTAATACATCATCTTTATTTAATAAGAGCGAGTATACTTTTTTTGCAGGTAGTGATATTACAGTTACTATGGCTGTAAGTGAACCAGTATCAGTAATTCATACTTTTATTAAAGATAAGACTACAGGAGAATATATTGGACACGCTGGAAGTCAAGATGGTAGTTGGATTCCAGAAGATTATGAGGTGTTAATTCCAAATATTATGCCAGGTGGATTAGTGTCTAAAATAGTTAATGGAAATGTTACTGGAGAAAAGATTGCAGTTCAAAATGGAATATATGATTTAGAAGTTGTAGTTGAAACTTATGAAGGAAAGACTTTCTCAAAAACTATACCTATGGCAGTAATAAATGATACAAACTCTGATGAACTTACTTTTAATTTTAATGAGGGAATAATAGAAGTAACTGATGATTTATATTCTTCAGAGGTTTGGTACGATGGTGAAGAGCATGAAGGTATTTGGATAAAAGCTAATGTATTTAATGAATATGTAGATAAATTGAAGAATGAATATGGTCTAGATTATTTAAAGCAAGAAGAATTAAATGGGTTATATGCAAATGGATATTATCCAAATGGTAAGAGAATAGCTATGAGTGTTATGGCAAAGGAAAATGGAGATGTAGTAATAGCAGGAATAGAAAAAAATGACTTGAAAGATGGTTTCTTTAAGGTTAAGTTAGAATATGCTAATGCTGCAACAGTAACGGATATACCACATAATTTTATATTTGTGAATAAGGATACTCAATATTTATCATTAGATACAAATCTTGAAAGAGTTACTGAAAATGATAGCTTAATTGCAAGTATTTCTTTAAATAATGCAAAGGATGTTACTGAAGGTACTTTTGTTATTGAGAATTATGGAAATGCAGATTTGGGGATAGAATCAGTAACTCCAACTAAGGAATTAAAAGCTATATTAAATGAAAATAAAGAGTCTATAGATATAAACTTTGAAGAAATTTCAACTGATAATGGAGGACAAGCATTTCAAATATCATTTAAATTAGATGG
This sequence comes from Clostridium nigeriense, assembly GCF_050585265.1. Classification (GTDB taxonomy): domain Bacteria; phylum Bacillota; class Clostridia; order Clostridiales; family Clostridiaceae; genus Clostridium; species Clostridium nigeriense_B. Next base: position 288,073 of record NZ_JBNOOE010000002.1, read on the forward strand.
CAAAAATATTATTGGCTTAAATGATAGTGTTAAATTATTTGATGTTAATTATAAGGTTAATAGTCTTGAGGGAATAGAAGAAGACTTAATAGATGATGAACAATTTAGATATATGAATTTAAGAGGTATTAGTGGAGAATTTAAAAATTCTAGTGGAGATTTAGTTAATGTTCAAGTTGGGACTATGGATAAAAATTTATTAATCGAATCTACTGAAAAAACTTTAATTTATGGTACAACAATTACTTACACTAGAGGTATGAGTGATGCTAAAGTTTATGCTATTGATCCAGATGGAAATAAATATGAGCCAACTTACTTTATGTTTGATGAAATGCTTGAAAGAGGACATTTATTTGCATTTAATGATCTTCCTATAATTGAAGGAAATTATAAAATTATACTAGAGACTCCAGGAGGCTTTGATAGTATTGTTGATGTACCAGGAAGTAGATTAAATAAGGACGATGAGAGAATAGGAAATATATTCGCAATAACAAGCTATTCATTTACATCTTCAACTCCATTACAATCTAAATTAGGTGATGTTAACGAAGATGGAGCCATAGATATTCTTGATGCTGTTGAAATTGCTAAGGTATATGTACCTACAATTTTTGATGATGAAATGCTTTCTAGTGAGGCTAGTGAAATTTCAGAAGAAAGAGTTGCTGCTGATTTAACTCAAGATGGAATAGTTAACTATATTGATATGAATGCAGTTATAGAAAACTATCTAATGAAGGATTATTTAAATGAAGGTGCTAAGGAACCACAGGAAGTTTATAATGGAAATGATCTTTATGATATACTTGAAGAATGTGGATATTTTGATGAGCAGCCAGAGCTTAATGTTACTTTAGAAGCGGATAAATATGAATTAAAAGCAGGAGAAACATTAAATCTTACAGCTACTCCACCAACAGATGAAGTAGAATTTGAATATGAATTCTCAGTAAGAGGGCAAAATGATGATGAGTGGACAGTTATTCAAGATAGAAGTGATAATAGAAGCACTTCTTGGACACCAGAAGAAGCTGGAAGCTACGCTGTTAAGGTTAGAATTTTCTATGATGAAATTAGCTATATATGGCAAGATAATAAGATAGTTACTGTAAATAAAAATGATGTTGTTGATCCTGAAGAACCAGAAAATCCAGGAGATGGAGATGATAACGGTAATAACAATAATGGTAATAACCCACAAAATCCAGATGATAATAATGGAAGTAGTGATGGCAATAATGATGGAATAGATAAACCATCTATTGATATAAAACCAGATGATACAAATAAGCCAACAACTGATAATGGAAAGTTACCACAAACAGGAGGGGCTAGTTCATTAATGACATTAATACTTGGAGTAGGTACTACTATAGGGGGAGCAATAGCATTTAAAAAGAAAAAATAAATTAAATATAAAGAAAATTTTTATATTTAAATTCTTAATTAGGGTTGTCTGAGTGACAGCCCTTTCTTCATTTAAATAGTTTTTAAATTTAGTTTATAAATTATAAGAGTATAAATAATTTAAAAAAATAAATTTATAATTTATGCAACACTTTAATATATTTATTTGTATATAAGATAGAGTCAAAAAAATGGCTATAATATTTTATAGAATAAGGAGTGTTATGATATGAAAAGATTTATTATTGGTGCATTATGTGGAACTATGGTTCTATCACTTGTTGCTTGTGGGAAAAGTAATATAAAAATAGAAGATAAGAATACAAATGAAATTATTGGTGAAAATTCCGTAGAGATTCCAAGTCCTTTTAAAGAGTGAGAAACACTTCAGGAAGCTGAGACTATAGTTGGATTTAAAGCAAATATACCTACAAAACTTCCAGAAGGTTATGTTCAAGATTCTATTTCTGTTATAGATAATTATTTTATACAAGTTATATATTTAAATGGGGAAAATGAAATATGTTTCCGTCAGGAAAAAGGAGAAGAAGATATTAGTGGAGATTATAATGAATATAATGAAATAAAAACTTATGCAGTAGATTCTAATAGTATTATATTAAAAGGAAATGATGGATTATATAGTCTTGCAATATGGAAAGATGATACTTTTTCATATGCAGTGCAAGTAGATATTGCTATTTCAGAAACTGACTTATATTCTATTATAGAATCAATTAAATAGGAGCTGTCGCACAATGAAAAATTAAGAATTAATTTTAAATTCTTAGTTAAGTCTATTTGTGCGACAGCCCCTTATTTATGGTAATTAAGATTTTCATGTAATCTTATATTTTCTAGATAGTCATTAGTTCCATTTTTCTATTATTAAAATAGACTCCCTTTAAACCTAATTCATCTATGAATTTTAAAGCAATATCGAAGTTCTTGTATATATTTAAGTGACTATGTGCATCTGAACCTAAGGTAACATATTTTCCACCTAAATCTTTATAAAGTTTGTAGATATCCTTTAATGCTAGTTGAGCTTCAGGGATATGAAGTCTTGAGGTATTTAGTTCTATTACTTTGCCTTTATTCAATAATGTAGAAAATATTGCAGAAATAATATCTTTATACTCTGAAACTAATATTTCTTTATTATCAAAGGAGCAGTATCTGCAAGGATAATCTATATGGGATAATGAATCAAAATTATTGTAAATCTCCACACATTTTAGCATATCTTCGAAATAATAATTGAAGTAATCTTTTTTTGTGTAGCCTTGATGTATATATTCTGCGTATATATCCAAGCCTTTGACTGCATGTATAGAACCTAACACAAAGTCAAAATCATAATTTGCAGCTATATTTTCATTTTCTATAAGTGTAATTTCTGTTAATCCTATTTCAATTCCTAGTTTAACTTTATTAGATCTATATTTTTCATATTCATTAAAATAACTTGGAATATTAAATTTAAACTCCTCTTTAATTGGATAGTCTAAATCCATATGGTCAGTAATTATTATTCCTATATTTTTTTCTTTTCCAATAGTAATTGCATCTAATATATTCATTTTGCTATCACTAGAAAATTTTGAGTGCATGTGGCTATCAAAAATCATATTAATCCCTCCTTATAATTTTAAATTATAACATATATATGTTAAATTTTGACTATATAAAATATCTTGATTAATATCATTATTAAATATAAAATAAAGATATTTGAAAAAAATGATAAGGCAGATAAAGCCTTGATTAATATTACTTTTGAATATAAAATTAAATAAAAATATAGGGAAAAGGTGTGTTTATATGAAAAAATTATTTCAAGTACAAAATTTAGTATTCTATAAAGAAGATTTTTTAGATAATATAGATCAATATGAAGATGTTATTTCTATTATCCAAGAACTTAGTCCTAAGCTAAAGTATGAAGAAATAGAAGTAGTTGAAGCAAATGATTGTTGTGAAGCTACTAAAAGAAATTATATAATTGAAATTCAAGGATTTTTAAATGAAAATGATGATTTCTTTACTAGGGAAGAGGTTGAATTATTAAGTAAAGTAGGTTCACCATCAAGTAAATTAGGATCACTAGGAATGCTAGATTTATTTGTTATCAGAGTATACAAATGCTTAAATTGTAATAAATGGATAATAGATATTTTAGAATAAAGGATGGAAAGGTATTGGAGAAATTAAAGAAGTTAGTAAGAGGTTTTAATGAAAATTTTAAATTATTAATAAAGGATATTAGCAATTTAACCTTTAAAAATTTAAAAGATTTTATAAAGAAAAGAAAAGTATTAATTTCAGTAAGTCTTTTATTAATATTTGTTATTATTGTTTTTGGTGTAAGTAAATATAATTCTTCAAAAAGCATAGTACTAAAGAATTTAGAAATTGCTTTAAAAGAAAATAAACCAGAGAAAATTTATAAAGAAATTAAATTGGATGGTAATAAAATAAGTAAAAATGATTTTGAACCCTTAACTGAATATTATTCAGAAAATACAACAAAAGTAGATAATATTATTAAAAATTTAAAATCTAATGGTGAAAGTGGATATTTTAGTTTAATTAATGATAAAATACTATTTTTCGACAATTATTATATTGAGATAAAACCAGCTTCTGTAGAAATAACTACTAATTTTGATGAAACTAAAGTATATATAAATGGAATTAAATTTGAAGAAACTAATATGAAAAGAAACTTAATTCCTGGGAAATACTTAATAAAGGGTGAATTAGAAACTTTATATGGAGTAATTGAAGAAGAAAAAGAAGTATATATAATGGAAGATTTTACTTACAACTTAAATATGCCTGCTATCAATATAAATTTGACGTCTAATTTTGAAGATGCAAAAGTTTTTATTAATGATAAATATATTAATAAAAGTGTGAAGGATATACAAAAATATGGCCCTATACCCTTAAATCAGGAAATAAATATTCAGTTAGAAAGGGAATTTCCTTGGGGAATATTAAAAAGTGATAAGGTTACTATTGGTACTTTACCGAATATAAATATAGATATAAATATGGTTAATGACAATTTAATAGATGAGGTTAATAAATCTTGTAACAGTTTTTATACTAGTGTGTTCAATGCGTTAAATAATTCAGATTACTCTTTAATAGAGAATTCTAGAGATGATGCAAAAAGTAAAATTTATGACAGTATAAAAAAGGAAAGCTTATTTTTAAAGAATAACTATGAACTTAATAATTTAAATACTGAAATTAAAAGTAGTGAGTTTTATTATGAAGATGGTATTTATAAGGGGAATATAGTAATTAAATTAAACTACAATATAAGTAAAAAATTACTTCCATTTATAGATAATAATGTGGAGGAAATGTTCTTAACTCAAATTGAATTTGAAAATAATCAATGGATTATAGTTGATGTACAAAAGTTTACTTTAGAATAACTTTCAAGGGGGATGGCTATGAATAGAATTTTAAAGGTAATAACACTAACTATTACGGTAGTCTTTTCAGCGAATATTATAGCCTTTGCAGAATCAACTTCATCTTTACAAGATAAGATTGATCAAAATAAAAATGAGATCGATAATTTAGAAGATGCAAAAGACGAGGTTAATAGTGAAATAGATAGTCAAAATAGCGAGCTTCAAGGAATATTAGATAAAATTGATGAAAAAAGTAAGGAGCTAGAGGCAGCGAAGGAAGAAGTAAATTATTATCAATCAAAGATTGATGAAGTTCAAGAAGAGATTGATATAATAAATAATAAAATAGTTAAATCTGAAAATGAGATTGCTAGTAAAGAAAATTTAATTGTTGAAAAAGAAAATGAGCAAATTAAATTAAAAGAAAACATAGATAGAAGGCTTGTGAGTTACTATAAAATGGATGTAGCGACTCAGTACATATATTTAATATTAAAAAGTGAAGATATTTTATCCTTATTTAATAACATACAAAGCGTTTTTAGAATAATTAATTTAGATAGAACATTAGCTCAGAAAGCAAAAGATTTACAGGAACAATTAGAAAGCGAAAAAAATGAAATTGCTAAAGAGTTAGAAAATATAGAAAATAATAAAAAGGAAGTTGTATCAAGACAGGATGAATTAAAAGAGGCTCAAAAGGAATATTTAGCAAAGGAAGAATATCATCAAAGTCAAATGAATGAACTTCGTGAATTGGAATCCACAAAATCAGGAATAATTGCATCGTTAACAGATAAACAACAGGAGTTAGCAGATCAAATTGGAGATTTAGTTGCATATAATCAAGAGCTTCAGCAGGAGTTAGATAAAATTTTTGCAGACATAAATAATAATAGTAATAATAATTCTGGAAGTGATGGAGACAGTTCAGATTCTAGTGGTAATAATGATTCAGATGATAGTGGAAGTAGTGGTGTTCCTGGTGATCCAAGCACTGAAACCTTTTTAAGACCAGGTTCAGGAGTTGTTACAGATAATTATGGACCAAGAATTAATCCTGTAACTGGAGAGGCTGGTTTCCATACAGGTATTGATTTAGGTGATCCATATGGAGCTCCAGTTGCAGCATCTAAAAGTGGAGTAGTAGTATATTCAGGATGGATTAGTGGATATGGTAATACGATAATTCTAGATCATGGTAATGGAGTTCAAACTCTTTATGCTCATAATAGTGAATTACTTGTAGGTGTAGGAACAACAGTTTATAGAGGACAAACTATTGCCAAGGTTGGGTCAACTGGAATGAGTACAGGCCCTCATATTCATTGGGAAATAAGAATTAATGGACAACATATAGATCCATCGCCATATGTATAGACTAAATACATAATATTAAAAATGTAGATTTTTATAAAAAGGCCTAAGGGCCTTTTTATTTATGTAATTTTATAGGGATTTTAGATGAGATAGCATAAGTGTCTAAATATAAGATAAAGAAAAAGGTACGTCTATTATAAGTTCCTAAAGAGTAAAAAAACCTGCACAAAATCTTTGCACAGGTTAAAGGGTTTTATGTTCATTTAAGAAAGGGAATAAATGAACATATGTGGGGTTTTATTAAAACTGTTAAAAATATTAACAGTAGTATGGGCTATTTACTTTAAATTTCATTATGTAAAATATATAATAAATGTAAATTTATTATATTATAATTATATTATATTTGGTCAAAAAAACAAATAGTTTTTATAAAAAAAATCGAAGCTTATAATATTTTAATAGAATATATCAGTTTATAGTATATAATAAAATTAAAAAAACTTAAAAATAAATAAAATATATGGAGATTTACTCAAAATACAGTATATAATATAAATTGAGGTGATTTAAATGTTAAATATTAAGACTGAAGATTTATTGAAGGCTACGCCAGAATATGAATCATACGATAAAAATGAAGCAAAGCTAACAGTAGAAGAGCTAAGGGAGAATGGTCTTATAAAATGTGGGGGATGTTGTAGTACAAAAGGCGGTTCATGTGGCTGTGGAAGCAGAAAATAATAATTAAATGAACTTGTTTCAATAAATATATTAGTTGATGCTTTTAATATATAATGATTAATTTTTAGGAGGTAATTAGGTGTGAAAAAACCTAGCATATTCAGTAGAGACTATGAGAGACAGATGAAAAAAAGAAGAAAAAGAATAGCTCTAATATCAATTTTAGGGATTTTCTTTATTGGATTTTTATTTATGAAGATAGCAATGAGTAGTGTAAATATGGATACATTAAAAAATAGAGTACAAAATTGGATTGATGAAGATAAAGTAATGCCTGAAGAAAATGCTACTGATATTGAAGAAGAAAATAATTCAGAGGAAGAAGCACCTAAGGAGCCAGAGGAACCAGAAAGTAAGACTATGGATTTAGTAGTTAGAGATGGCATTATATTAAAGGCAGAATATGAAGAAGTTAATGGTGTAGTTAAGTTTAAGGGGATAGAAGATGCTCCAAGTAATATTTATTACACTTTAAATCCAGATAAAAATTTAGTATTAACTATTGATGAAAATCAAGATATGAAAATATTTAATGTTGATGCAAAAGAAGTGAATATAACAAAAGATAGCTATACAGCTCCAAATGGAGAGATTTTTAATAAAACATCAATTTTACAAACATATAATGGATACCTATGGAATGTAGAGGCTAAGTTTATTGATAATACTACTGTTGCATATATTAGTAATGTACCTTATTTTGGATATGATTTAAATAAGTACATTTGGGTAGTAAATTTAAATAATAATAGCCATACAACTTTATGGAATTCTAAGGGGAAGGAAATAAAATTTGGTGATATCAAAGAAAAAGGTTTAGAAGTTACTATAGATGGAAATGTTAAATATATAAACTCAGGTGGAGAGCTAATAAATTAAAGAAAAATAAATGAACAAATATTTGAAAGTAATTGATATTATATGGTATAATATCGTAGTTATATCAATTATGATAGTATCTTACTATTTTAGGAGGAAAGAATACGATGGAAGCTAAAATGGAAAAAATAGAGAAAAACCTTGTTAAGTTCGAAATAACAGTTGAAGCTGCTAAGTTTCAAGATGCTATAAAGAGAGCTTATAATAAAAATGTTAAAAACTTTAATGTGCCAGGATTTAGAAAAGGAAAAGTTCCTATGGCTATAGTTAAAAAGTATTATGGAGTAGGAGTATTAATGGAAGATGCAATTAACTTTGCAATAGAAGGTTCATATTCAAAGGCATTAGAAGAAAATAACATAACTCCAGTTGACTATCCACAAATAGACATAGTAACTGCAGAAGAAGGAAAAGATTTCGTTTATACTGCAGAAGTAACTGTTTATCCAGAAGTTGAATTAGGAGAATACAAGGGCTTAAAAGTTGAAAAGCCATCTTATGAAGTAACTGAAGAAGATGTAGAAGCAAAATTAAAAGAAATGCAAGAAAAGAATGCAAGAATTGAAACTAAGGAAGACGGAGAAGTAGCTACTGGTGATACAGCAGTTATTGACTTTAAAGGCTTTATTGATGATGTAGCTTTTGAAGGTGGAGAAGGTAAAGACTATTCACTTGAAATAGGTTCAGGTACTTTCATAGATAACTTTGAAGATCAATTAGTTGGCTCAAAAGCAGGAGATAAGGTAGAAGTTAATGTAACTTTCCCTGAAAACTATGGAAGAGAAGAATTAAACAATAAGAAAGCTAAATTCGAAGTTTTAGTTAAAGAAATTAAGGTTAAAGAATTACCAGAAATAGATGATGAATTTGCTAAAGAAACTTCTGAGTTTGATACATTAGCTGATTTAAAAGCTGATATAATTAAGAAGATGGAAGAAGCAAATGCAGATAGAGCTGAAAAAGAATATGAAGATGCTATAATAAAAGCTGTAGTTGAAAATGCTAAGGTAGAAGTACCAGCAGTTATGATTGAAAAAGAAATAGATACTATGGTTAAAAACTTAGAGCAAAGACTTCAATATCAAGGATTAAACTTAGAACAATACTTCCAATTCACTGGAACAGATGAAGCTAAGATGAGAGAATACATGAAGGAAAATGCTGAAGTAAAAGTTAAAACAGACTTAGTATTAGAAGCTGTTGAAAAAGCAGAAAACATAGATGTAACTGAAGAAGAGCTAAAAGAAAAAGCAACAGAAGTTGCAAAGATGTATTCAGCTGGTGAAGATGAAAAAATGGTAGATTTATTATTAAATAGCCAAAAGGCTGCTTTAACTGTTGATGTTAAAGTTTCAAAAACAATAAAATTATTAGTAGAAAATAATAAATAAGAGAAAAATGTAATTGCCAGAATTTTATTCTGGCAATTATTTCAAATAACCATTAACAAAATAAACAAAATTATATATAATTTAATATAATTAGTTTTTTAATAATATGGATATATTATAAAAGAAGGTAAATTATAGAGAAGGAGGGAATAAAAATGAGTTTAGTTCCTATGGTAGTAGAACAAACTAGTAGGGGAGAAAGATCTTACGATATTTTTTCAAGATTATTAAAAGATAGAATAATAATGCTAAGTGGAGAAATTAATGATACTGTATCTAACTTAGTAGTTGCACAATTATTATTTTTAGAAAGTGAAGATCCAGATAAAGATATTTATTTATACATAAATAGTCCAGGAGGATCAATAACTTCAGGTATGGCTATTTATGATACAATGCAATATATTAAACCAGATGTTTCAACTATATGTATAGGTATGGCAGCATCAATGGGGTCATTCTTGCTTTCATCTGGAGCAAAAGGAAAAAGATTTGCATTACCAAATAGTGAAATTATGATTCATCAGCCATTAGGTGGTTTCCAAGGTCAAGCAACTGATTTTGATATTCACGCTAAAAGAATATTAAAGATTAAAGAATCTTTAAATAAGATTTTAAGTGAAAATACTAATCAATCATTAGAAAAAATTAAGGCAGACGTTGAAAGAGATTACTTTATGTCAGCAGATGAAGCTATGAATTATGGGTTAGTAGATAAAGTAATTACTAAAAATGAAAAAGGTAGTGACGAAAAATAGTTCTATCTAAACCTAAGTGAGGTGAATTTATGGCTAAATATGATGAAAAGAAACAATTAAAATGCTCTTTTTGTGGCAAAAATCAAGAGCAAGTTAAAAGATTAATAGCTGGTCCAGGAGTATATATTTGTGATGAATGTATAGATCTTTGTTCAGAAATAATCGCAGATGAATTTGAAGATAGTATTGAATTAGACACAACAAGTGTACCTAAACCAAATGAAATAAAGAATTATTTAGATCAATATGTAATAGGTCAAGAAAAGGCTAAAAAGTCTTTATCTGTTGCAGTTTACAATCACTATAAAAGAATAAATTCAAATTTAGTAGATGATGAAATTGAGCTTCAAAAAAGTAATATCTTATTATTAGGTCCAACAGGATCAGGAAAAACTTTACTAGCTCAAACATTGGCTAAATTTTTGAATGTTCCTTTTGCAATTGCTGATGCTACAACATTAACTGAAGCTGGATATGTAGGTGAAGATGTAGAAAATATATTATTAAAGCTAATACAAAATGCTGATTATGATATAGAAAGAGCAGAAAAAGGAATTATTTATATAGATGAAATAGATAAGATTGCAAGAAAATCAGAGAATCCATCTATTACAAGAGATGTATCAGGAGAAGGAGTTCAGCAAGCATTATTAAAGATACTTGAAGGAACTACTGCTTCAGTTCCACCACAAGGCGGAAGAAAGCATCCTCATCAAGAGTTCTTACAAATAAATACTTCAAATATACTATTTATTTGTGGCGGAGCCTTTGATGGAATAGATAAAATAATTGAAAAGAGAACTGAAAAGAGTTCTATAGGATTTGGAGCTAATATAACTTCTAAGCACACTAAAGACGTTGGTAAACTACTTCAAGATATAATGCCTGGAGATTTATTGAAATTTGGACTTATACCTGAATTTGTAGGTAGATTACCAGTTGTTGTAACTTTAGAATCTTTAGATAGTGATGCATTAATAAATATATTAACTCAACCTAAAAATGCATTAGTGAAACAATATAGAAAATTATTTGAAATGGATAATGTTGAATTAAGTTTCACATCTGAATCTTTAAAGGCTATAGCAGATGAAGCTATAAAGAGAAAAACTGGAGCAAGAGGATTAAGATCAATAGTTGAGGAATTAATGACAGAGGTTATGTTTGATATTCCATCAGATGAGGCTATATCTAAGGTTATTATTAACGAAAATTGTATATCTGAAAAGAAGAATCCAGAAGTAGTTAGATTGCCAGAAGGTGAAGTAAGACCACAATTAAAAGCTAAAAAAGTGAAAAAAAGAAAAGGCATTGAAACTGCTTAACATAAAAACATCTTATTGTTATTTTTAACTTTAAGATGTTTTTATTTTTTTATCTTAAAGAAAAATCATGGAAATTTACCCTTTTTTTATAGAATATTTAATTTGCATTAAGTTAATAATATTTATATGACTAAAAAGAAGGGAGGACGCATTTACTTTAGAAAGTTAATGCAAAGAATATGACTGAAATATTAGTGATATTACAAATAACAACTATGTTACTCTTTATTTACTATATGGTTAATAATAATAAGGGGCATAACGCTAATAAGGTTGTGATTGAAAGAGAAAATATAAAGGAAATGGATAAGTTAAGAAAAATGAGAAGTATTCAATTAACTCAACCATTAACTGAGAAAAGTAGACCAGCTAGTTTCGATGAGATTATAGGTCAAGAGGAAGGAATTAAAGCTCTTAAGGCTGCTTTATGTGGACCTAATCCACAACATGTTATAATATATGGACCTCCAGGGGTAGGGAAAACCGCAGCAGCAAGATTGGTTTTAGAAGAAGCTAAGAAGTATAATAAATCACCATTTAAACAAGATGCAAAATTTATAGAAATAGATGCAACTACCATTAGATTTGATGAAAGAGGAATTGCAGATCCTTTAATTGGTTCAGTTCATGATCCAATATATCAAGGGGCTGGATCCTTAGGCATAGCTGGTATTCCGCAGCCAAAACCAGGAGCTGTAACAAAGGCTCATGGCGGAATTTTATTTATGGATGAAATAGGTGAATTACACCATATAGAGTTAAATAAATTATTAAAGGTATTAGAAGATAGAAAAGTATTTTTAGACAGTGCATATTATAGCAGTGAAAATCCAAATATGCCTGACTATATAAGAGAAATTTTTGATAATGGATTACCAGCAGATTTTAGATTAATTGGAGCAACTACTAGAAGTCCAGAAGAAATAGTTCCAGCAATAAGATCCAGATGTGTTGAAATATTCTTTAGATCTCTTCACACAGATGAAATTAAAATTATTGCTAAAAATGCTGCCTCTAAGGTTGGATTAAGTATAAAGGATGAATCTTTAAATTTGCTATCTCAATATTGTACTAATGGGAGAGATGTAGTTAATTTAGTTCAGCTTTCATCTGGGGTTGCTATAAATGAAAATAGAACTGATATTGATATAGATGATATTCAATGGGTAATAGAAAATGGTAACTATACACAAATACCAGATAAAAAAATTAAAGAAAAGCCAGAAGTTGGAGTAGTTAATGGATTAGCTGTTCATGGTGCTAATATAGGAATACTAATGGAAATAGAAGCAACAGCAAAGCAAGTTAATCATAGACCTGGTACCTTAAAAGTTACAGGAATTGTTGAAGAAGAAGAAATAAGTAGTAGCAATAGAAAGATTAAAAGAAAAAGTACAGCGTATTCATCAATTCAAAATGTATTTACAGTGTTGAATAATATATTTGATTTAGAGTGTGAAAGTTATGATATACATATAAATATTCCTGGTGGAATGCCAGTAGATGGACCTTCAGCTGGAGTAACTATTGCAACTGCTATATACAGTGCTATAAATAAATTGAAAATTAGTAATAAGATAGCAATGACAGGTGAAATAAGTTTATTAGGAGAAGTAAAGCCAATTGGAGGAGTTAATGCTAAGATATCTGCGGCAAAAAAAGCAGGAGCTAATAGAGTTATAATACCTATTGAAAATTGGAAAGAAAGTTTTTCAAATTTAGAAGGTATTAAAGTTATAGCAGTTAAAAATTTAAAAGAAGTAATAGATGAAGCAATTTATAAGGAAAGTTTGGGAGATAATATATTAATAAATAATAATTTAGATATATTATCAGCTAAATCTGAGGAGTAACATTGAGAATCTGTTGTTATACAACAGATTTTTTCTATTTTCTTCAATAAATAAAAATTTTATTTGATTTTCATTGCTAAATTTTATCTATGTATTATAATATTAGTAAAAACTATGTATAATTAGTATATAATAATTATTATCTATTAATGAAATATGCTTAAATATATGAGTTTAAAATAGATTGAAAAATAATAATTTTATGTGTATACTAATAAAGTTATACAATTAAAACAAGGAGGATGGGAATAATGAGTGAAAGTTTTATGACTCTACCTTTAATTCCTTTAAGAGGAATTAGTATCTTTCCTAATATGATAATACACTTTGATGTAGGAAGAGAAAAATCTAGAGAGGCTATAGAAATAGCCATGGAAAATCAAACTGAGATTTTCTTATCAACTCAAAAAGATTATGAAATTGAAGATCCTAAATTTGAAGATATATATGAAATTGGAACTATATGTACAATAAAGCAAATAATAAAGTTACCGAATGATGTTATAAGAGTATTAGTAGAAGGACTAGATAGAGGTAGATTAACAGGTTTAAATATTAAGGATGAATACTTAGAAGCAGAAGTAGAAAAAATAGAAGAAGCTTCTAATGATGAGTATGAAGATATAGAGGCATATGTAAAATTATTAAGAGAAAACTTTAGTAAATATATTAAAGCTTCTGGAAATATGAGAAATAATGTTGTTTCTATATTTGATACTATAGAGAATTATAGTGAGCTTGCAGATGTAGTAGCTTCTTATGTAATTGTAGATGAAGAAAAGAAACAAGAAATTCTTCAAGAAATAGATTGCATTAAGAGAATCGAAAAACTGTTAGTGATTATTGAAAAAGAAATAGACATACTAAATGTTGAAAGAAAAATAGGTAAGAAGCTTAAGGAAAGTGTTGATAAATCACAAAGAGAATATTATATAAGAGAGCAAATAAGAGTCCTTCAAGAAGAAATTGGAGAAGATGACGAAGATAAGAGGGAAATTGCTAGGTATGAGGAAAAAATAAAGAAAGCTAAGTTGCCTAAATATGTTAGAGAGAAGGCTGATAGTGAGCTAAATAGATTAAGAGCTGCAGCAGGTCAAGGTTCAGAAAGTAATGTAATAAGAACTTATCTAGATTGGATATTAGATATTCCTTGGAGTAAATCTACAAAGGATAATTTTGACATAAAAGAAGCTGAAGAAATTCTAGATAAAGAGCATTATGGATTAGAGGAAGTAAAGGAAAGAATTATTGAATATTTAGCAGTTAAACAATATACAAATAGTTTAAAAGGACCTATATTATGTTTAGTTGGGCCTCCTGGAGTAGGTAAAACTTCTATCGCTAAATCAATAGCACATGCAACAAATAGAAAATATACAAGAATGTCACTTGGTGGTGTTAGAGATGAAGCTGAAATAAGAGGACATAGAAAAACTTATGTTGGTGCTATTCCAGGAAGATTAGCATATGCATTAAAAGAAGCTAAGGTTAATAATCCTCTTGTATTATTAGATGAAATAGATAAACTTGGATATGATAATAGAGGAAATGTTGCTGATGCCCTTCTAGAAGTTTTAGATAGTGAACAAAATAATACATTTAGAGATCACTATTTAGAATTAGATATGGATTTATCTAAGGTTTTATTTATAACTACTGCGAATTCATTAGATACAATACCTGCACCACTTTTGGATAGAATGGAAATAATAGAAGTATCAGGATATACTTATGAAGAAAAATATCATATTGCAAAGGGTTATTTAATACCAAAGTTATTAAAGGATCATAAGTTGGAGGAAGGTCAGTTTAAAATATCTGAAGCTGCTATTAAGGAAGTTATAAACTCTTACACAAGGGAAGCTGGAGTAAGAAGTTTAGAAAGAGTACTAGGAAAAATTATAAGAAAATCTATAACAGAAATGATTAAAAATAATAAAAAGTCTATTTCCATAAATGCAAATAGATTAGAAAAGTACTTAGGAAATAAAATTTTTACATTTGATGTTAAAGATAAAGAAGATAGAGTTGGTGTAGTTAAAGGAATGGCATGGACAGCTGCTGGTGGAGATACATTACCAGTTGAATCAGTAACTATGAAAGGTACTGGAAAGTTAACATTAACCGGTCAACTTGGAGATGTAATGCAAGAATCTGCTAAGATAGCTTTCGGATTTGTAAGAGCAAATGCAAGTAAATATGGAATAAAAGAAGATTTTTATAAAAATACTGATATTCATATACACTTTCCTGAAGGAGCTATTAAAAAGGATGGACCTTCAGCTGGTGTTACAATAATTACTTCAATAGTTTCTGCATTAACTAATAAGAAAGTTAGAAGCAATGTTGCTATGACTGGAGAGGTTACATTAACAGGAAGGGTTTTAGCTATAGGGGGATTAAAAGAAAAGTCTATAGCAGCCTATAGAGCAGGAATTGATACTATTATAATTCCTAAGGAAAATGAAAAAGACATTAATAAGATACCTGATGTGGTTAAAAATAAGCTTAATATTATTGCAGTTGATCATGTTAATGAGGTATTAAATAAAGCTATAATTGGAGTTGATACTATTGTATAAAATTAAAAATTCAGATTTTGTTACATCTGCAGTTAAAAAAGATCAATATCCTACAACTGGACTTTCAGAAATTGCTTTTGTAGGTAGATCAAATGTTGGAAAAAGTTCTATTATCAATGCTTTAACTAATAGAAGAAAGTTAGCTAAAGTAAGTCAGACCCCTGGAAAAACTAGACTTATTAATTTTTTCATAATTAATAATGATGAATTTTATTTAGTCGATTTACCTGGATATGGATATGCTAAGGTATCTAAAACTGAAAAGGCTAGTTGGGGTAATACAATTGAAACTTATTTAAGTGGACGTAGTGAATTAAAAAGGGTAGTATTATTAGTAGATTCAAGACATAAACCAACTGCAGATGATATACAAATGCATGAATGGATTAAATTTTATGGATATGATGAAGTAATTATAGCTACAAAAAGTGATAAATTATCCAATAATGAATTAAGAAAAAGCGAGAAAATAATTAGAGATACTTTAAAATTAACAAAAGAAGATACATTATACTTCTTTTCTTCAGTAAATAAAAAAGGAAAAGATGAATTAATTGATAATCTTTTTGCACCATTAGTTGAAAATAAATAGTATAAAGAGTTGTGTACTTAAATAATTAGTGCACAGCTCTTTTTTTGATTAAAAATTTTATAATATTACAATAAAAAACAGTGGCAATTATTATTCGAGGGAATATCATATAGTATAAAACAAAAAAAACTAAAAATCCCAAGGAGGAGTAAGTTATGGAAATGAATGAAATTCTAAATGGTTTAAATTCATGTGGATGTAATGATGATATTGCACCTAACTGTCCACCTCAAACAAATGCACCATGTAATAACGGTGGATTTGGCTTTGGTGGAAGTTGGATTTGGATCTTATTAATCCTATTCTACAGCGGCGGATTTGGCGGCGGATTTGGTGGTAACAGAGGAAGAAGAATGTGTTGCTGTAAGAAGGAACGTAAACGCGATTGCTGTTGTAAAGAAGTTGATTGTTGTGATGGATACGATGGAGGTAGTGGAGGATTAGGTAATTGTACACCTTATCTATTCTTATTAGTAATCCTATTCCTTTGTAATGGTTCAAACTTTGGAAACTGTGGAAACTTTGGATGTGGAAATTTACTTGGCGGATTCTGCTAATATAAATTAGAAAGGAGAGAAGATCATGTCAAAGAAAAAACATTGTCGTGAAAGAAAAGATGATAATTATTGCTGCGAGCCAATGTGCTGTGAACCAGTAGGAAATTCTTGCTGTGGAACTGGAAATATATTTGGTGGATTAAATAGTTGCATTACACCAATTATATTCTTATTAATAGCATGTGGTTCTGGTTTATTGAATAGTAACTGCTCAGTTCTAATAATATTATTATTCTTACTATGTGGAGGTTGTTTCGGAAATATATTCGGCGGAGACGGCTACTAATAATAGTATAGAGGATGGAGGGCTATGCCCTCCAAAAAAATACCCTAAATTATAAGCAAAAATAATTTTTTTACATATAATAAAGCAACAGAAATATAATAGGAGGAGCCTTAATGTCTAAAAGAAAGAGAAGGCGCAGAGAGGAAAGAAGAAGTAGTGAGACTTCTAATAACCTAGGGAATAATGTGCCTTTTGGTATAAATCCAGCGCAACTTATGAGTCTATTAGGAGGTAATGTAGACTTTAATCAAATTGGAAATATGCTGTCATCTATGAAGATAGATGGCTTAGATTTAAATAATTTTAACTTAAATCAAGGAAATAGCAATCAGCCTAATAGAAATGAGTTTAATTTTGGACCATTACAAGGAATGATGAATAATCTAGGATTAGGGAATATAAATATGCAAGGTAGTAATAATGGAGTCTTTAATTCTGAAGATAATAATGCACATATTGAAGATATTGAAAAAGAAAATTTTGATGAAGAAGTTAATAGTGAAATTAAAGAGGATTTAATGGAAGAAGATTTTCTTGAAGATGATGAGAACATACAAATGTTAATAGCTATAAAAAGTATAGTTGATTATAAAAAAGCAATGTTTATAGATAAAGTTATTGAAGCTTATAATAAAGGATATTTTAAATGAAAAATAATTGTATAAAAAAAGAGAGGGGAGTTAATACTATAACTGTACCGGAGAAGTATTCTCCTATAGCAAACGTAGAGTAATCTTCGTTTAAGCTAAAACCCCCCCATCCCCCTTTTAGGCCGCTATTTTAGCGGCCTTTCAATTACAAAGAAAATAAGCTAGAAATTGATTAAATTCCTAGCTTGTTTATTATTTGCAGTTTTTGCATAATCCATAAAAGAAAATTCTATTTGATAAAACTCTGTAATCTGAGCACTCCTCAGCAGTATGATTAAGAGTAGAAAATGAAATATTTTCCAAATCAGAAACCTTACTACAGCTTATACACTGAATATGAGCATGTTCGTTTTGATTAGCATCATATCTGAAATTTCCTTCTCCAACATTAATCTCTTGAACTAATCCAACCTCTACTAAAGTTTTTAGGGCCTTATATACTGTAGCTAAACTCATAGTAGGATACTCAGGTTGAAGTGATTTATATATAATCTCTGCAGAAGGATGTTCGTCTGTACTCATTAAATACTTATAAACTGCTAATCTTTGAGGAGTAAGTTTTAATTTCTTTTCTCTGAAGATAGAAGTTATATTTTCCATAATACACCATCCTTTTCCTATTGTTATCACAATTATATAATAGATGATATTAAATGTCAATATATATTTTATAGTAATTAATAGTAATAAATAATAAATATTAATTAGTAGTAATTTTGCTGAATTTTATATATTTTATATATTTTATATATTTTATATATTTTATATATTTTATATAAAATTGCTTGTAATATAATTTATCATATGATATTATAATTATACAAAGGTTGTTAATAAATTAACAAACATAAATTTTAAAATTAACTAAATTTATAATATCATAAATTTATGTAATAATATATAATAAAGATAGAATTTATTTTATAAGGAGGAATTTATATGGGAAAATATAAAGTTGGAGATGAATTAATCGTAATTAGCGATCCTTCTGAAGAAAAGGTAAAGCTAAGGGAATTAACTAAATTAACAACAGACGGTGAATATGCTCAAATTTCTTGGGGATTAAAAATAGTTAATGTAGAATATGATAAGCCATATGTAACATTAACATATAGAAATGTAGATGGGGAATTAAATAAAGTATTCGCTGAATGCAGAGATATAGAAAACTTTGACCATGAAAAGGTTCTAGAAAAAGCTTTACTTAAAGCATTTACTAATGAAATAATAAATATTTCAGTAGTTAAAAATAGCAGTCGTTGCAAAAGATAAAAGAGGACTATGTCCTCTTTTATCTTTTTTAGCAATGTTTTAAATTTTGTTTTTATTAATATGTTAATATTAATAAAAAATATGGCTAATTATTAATAAAATAGACTAAATATACAAGAAATAAAGATTTATTAAATGTAAAAATAAATTGGTCGATATTTGTCATACAAAAATAATATGTTAATACTTTAAATTAACAATAATATGTAATATAATATAAGAAAATTTTGATTTCGTTTTCAACTAGTGGGTATGGAGGTAAGAGTATGGGGAAGTGTCCATTTTGGTCAACTAATAAAGAGAAGGTTAATTGCTATAGCGATTGTCCAATGCATACGATAAGCAATGAAAGTGGAATTTGTCCTTTTCAGGATTTTTCAATATCAGGAAATAATATATCTTTTAAAGAGAGTTTAAATGATGATTTGTTTTATTCTCAAGATAGATATTTAAATAGTGATGAGGATGAGAGGGTTATTAATTATTAAAACATAATAAAAAGGCTTTTAGGAATTAGTATTTAGGTTAATTCCTAAAAGTCTTTTTTATTCTTTAGGAAATTTACAATATTTTAAACAATATAGTATTTCTTATTTTATCTTATTACTTTATGAAGTAAGTTTTGCTTTAAGTTCCATAATTCTTGCGATAAATCCACATAGTAAGTATGAGGATTCTCAAATCTTAAAATTTCTGGCCACATTTTTAAGCTTTCGTTATGAGAAAATTCTTTTATATCTAAAACTGAAGGACTTTCATAAACTTGCTGTCCTTTATCAAATATCTTAACCATTAATTCTTTAACGTAATAATTTGTAACAGTCTTTCTCTTCCATGTTTCAATTGGATGGAAGATTTCAAGAGGTTTTGATTCATCTATAACCTCATGATTTAAGGCAATTAGATCTGCTACAGCATTATGTGTTTCATTATCATAAACTCTATAGATTTTCTTAAAACCTGGATTAGTTATTTTTTCAGTATTTTCACTGATTTTAATTTTAGGAACTATTTTATCGTTATTTTCAACTGCTACAAGTTTATATACTCCACCAAAAACTGGTTCAGATTTAGCTGTTATTAATCTTTCTCCAACTCCAAAGGAATCTATACAAGCACCTTGATTTAAAACATCTCTAATAATATGTTCATCTAACGAGTTAGAAATTATTATCTTACAGTCTGAATAGCCAGCTGCATCAAGAATTTTTCTGCATTTTTTAGTTAAGTAAGTTATGTCTCCAGAATCTATTCTAACACCAGTAGGTCTTTTGCCAAGAGGTTTCAATATTTCATCAAATACCTTTATTGCATTTGGTAAGCCAGATTTTAGAACATTATAAGTATCTATAAGTAATGAACAGTTATCTGGATATACTTCTGCCCAAGCTTTAAAAGCTTCATATTCAGTATCAAATAATTGAACCCAGCTATGAGCCATGGTACCAACCGCAGGAACACTAAAATATTTATCAGCTATAGTACAAGCTGTGGAATCACATCCTCCTATTATAGATGCTCTTGCTCCATATATTGCACCGTCATAACCTTGAGCTCTACGAGAACCAAATTCCATTACAGTTCTTCCAGCAGCAGCTCTACATATTCTATTTGCTTTAGTTGCAATTAATGTTTGGTGATTTATTGTAAGTAAAATCATAGTTTCAATAAATTGAGCTTGAACAACAGGGCCTCTAACTATCACCAATGGCTGATTTGGAAATACGAAATTACCTTCTGGTATAGCCCAAACATCACATTCAAATTTGAAGTTTTTTAGATAATCTAAGAATTCTTCTGAAAAAATATTTTTATTTCTTAAATAATCTATATCTGAATTTGTAAAGTTTAAGTTGTTTAAATACTGAATTAATTGCTCAACACCTGCCATAATACAGTATCCACCACCATCTGGAACTCTTCTAAAATACATATCAAAGTATGCTATTTTATTTTGAATTTCCTTATTGAAATAACCATTTGCCATAGTTAATTCATAAAAGTCAACTAACATAGTAAGGTTACGTTCGTTAGTGACATCGAATCTAATTAAGTTTTCCATGTTTTTCTCCTCTTAAATAAATATCCTTATAAAAATCATAAAGGAATTGATTTATAAAATATATTTCTATTGTACCTCTATAAATAAATTATTACAATATAGTTATTTATAGTACAAAAAGTCAATAATAGAAGATAAAGAGGAGAGACTATGAAAGTTAGTTTAGATAATTATCAAAAGGAAGCAGTATATATAAAGGATAAAAATGTATTAGTGGTAGCAGCACCTGGATCTGGAAAAACCACTGTTATTATAAATAGAGTTAATTATTTAGTAACAGAACTAAATGTTAAAATTGGCAATATAATTGTAATTACCTTTACTAGAGCTGCAGCAGATAATATGAGGAGTAGGTATAAAAATGTATTTAATAGAGAGAATGCTCCGTTTTTTGGAACATTCCATGGGTTGTTTTATAAAATTCTATTAAGAGAAGGATATAATATATCTATAATAGAAGGTGGAATAGCTCATAGAATTATTAAGGCAGTTTTAGCAAAGTATTCTGATGAAGTTAGTGAAGATAAAATAAAAGAAGTATTAAACAATATATCATTTTATAAAACATCATTGAAAGCTATAGATGAGTTTAAGGCAACTTTATCTAAGGATATATTTCTAGAGGCATATGAGAAGTATGAGGAATATAAGAGTAAAAATGGACTTTGGGATTTTGATGACTTATCAATTAAGGTAATTACTTTATTTAAAGAAAATAAATCAATTTTAAATAAGTATCTAAATTTATTTAAGTATGTGCTTGTAGATGAGTTTCAAGATTGTGATGAGTTGCAAATTTCATTTTTGAAAATGATGAATGAAAATAATTCTTTATTTGCAGTTGGAGATGAAGATCAATGTATTTATAGTTTTAGAGGATCTAAGCCTGAATATATGGTTACATTCCATAATATTTTTAGTGGCGGTAAGAAAATTTATTTATCTATAAATTATAGAAGTAATGAAAATATAGTAGAAGCTTCAAAGGAAGTTATTAAAAATAATTTAAATAGAAATTCTAAATTAATTAAAGCAAATAAAATTACTACTGGCTTAATAAAGTTTTCATCTCCTCATGATGAAAGAATTCAAGGAGAAGAGATATCAAGTATAATTGAAAAATCTAAATATAACTTTACTGAAAATGCAGTTTTATATAGAACTAATATGGAAGCAAGAAGTATGATAGATACATTTACAAGAAGAAAAATACCCTTTGTGCTTTTAGATAAAGGATATAATTTTTTTGAGCATTTTATTTGTAAGGATATGTTAGCCTATTTAAGGTTAGCTATAAATATAAAAGATAGGGAGAGTTTCTTACATATAATTAATAGGCCATTTAGGTATGTTAGTAAGAGTAATCTAGAATATGTTAGAACCTATAGGGAGGATAAATGCCCTTTTGACATTTTAATTGACAAAAAAGACACTCCACCATATCAAGCAAAAAAGATAGATGAACTAAGAAAGGATATTATTCATTTAAACAAGTTATCATTATCTTCTGCAATACAATATGTTATATCTGAATTAGGATATATAGACTATTTAAGAGAATATGCTGAAAGATATAATCAAAGTTTAGATGATCTTGAAGATATAGTTGAAGAGTTTAAAAGTGCAGCAGATGGGCTAAGGACTATTATAGAATTACTTTCACATGTTGAAGAAGTTAAAGAAAAAATTAACGAGAGTAAAGATAAAAAAGAAGGAGTAATACTAAGTACTATTCATGGGGTTAAGGGGATGGAATTTAAAAATGTATTTTTAATAAATACCTGTGAAGAAACAATTCCACATAAATCATCTATAGATGAAAATATTGAAGAGGAAAGAAGATTGTTTTATGTTGGAATTACAAGGGCTATAGATAATTTATATATTTTTTCACCTAAAACTCAAAGAGGTAAATTTAAAGACATATCTAGATTTGTTTTAGAAGGTGGATTTAAAGAAATAGAAGTTAATGAAGACTATGGAATTAAGAATGGTGATATTATAATTCATAAGGCTTATGGTAGGGGAAAGGTTATTGAGATAAATAAAGATGTAATAAAATTAGATTTTGGAGATGGAATAAATAAAAGTTTTTCTTTAAGGATTTTAATGGAAAATAATATTATTTCAATAGATAAGTAATTGTTCACTAATTTATTAATAGGCTGTATAATCTTATTATGACAATAAAAGGAGAAATTTTGACAATATAATATATTACAGAATAGTTTCATATATATTTAGTATGAATCTGTTAAGTCAATATGAAAAAATTGAATAAAAAATCTTAGAAATTCTTAAGGGGGCAAAAATATGAATTTTAAGAATGAAGCAATAAGCATAAAAGATGAATTAATAAAAATAAGAAGAACCTTACATGAACATCCGGAGTTAGGTATGGAAGAATATGAAACTTCTAAATTTATAAAGAACTTTTTAAAAAATGAAGGTATTGAATTTAGAGAAGTAGCTAAGACTGGTGTATGTGGAATTATAAAAGGCACTAAAGAAAGCAAGGATATAGTTAATAAGACTATAGCGCTAAGAGGGGATATTGATGGACTGCCTATCTTAGATAAAAAGGTTTGTGATTATACCTCAAAAGTTAAAGGAAGAATGCATGCATGTGGACATGATGCTCATACTACAATTTTATTAGGAGCAGCTAAAATATTAAATGAAAATAAACATTTATTTAATGGAAATGTAAAACTATTGTTTGAGCCAGCTGAAGAGACTATAGGTGGAGCTAGATTTATGATTGAAGATGGAGTTTTAAAAAATCCTATAGTAGATTGTGTTTGTGGGCTTCATGTAGAAGAAACTTTAGAATGTGGAACTATTATGATAAAAGATGGAGTAGTAAATGCAGCATCAAATCCATTTACTATAAAAATTAAAGGTTCAGGTGGACATGGAGCTTATCCTCATACTACTGTAGATCCTGTAGTCATAGCAAGTCATGTTGTATTAGCTTTACAAACTATAGTAAGTAGAGAAATAAATACTTCGAATCCAGCGGTAGTAACAGTTGGAAGTATTCATGGGGGAACAGCTCAAAATATAATACCAGAAGAGGTAATAATAAGTGGAATAATTAGAACTATGAGCAAGGAGGATAGAACTTTTGCAAAAGAAAGATTAACTGAAATAGTTGATGGAATATGCAAATCTTCTAGGGCAACTGCTGAAATAGAAATAGAGGAGTCTTATCCAAATCTTTATAATGATGATGAAATGGTAGAATTATTTAAAACTGGAGCAGAAAAGATTTTAGGAAGTGAGAATGTATTACTTCAAAAGAATCCTAAAATGGGAGTAGAAAGCTTTGCTTATTTTGCAAATGAAAGACCATCAGTATTTTACTTCTTAGGCTCAGGCAATAAGGAGAAAAATATTATTTTCCCAGCTCATAGCAATTTATTTGATATAGATGAGGATTGTTTACCACTTGGAGTAGCAA
Source organism: Clostridium nigeriense (assembly GCF_050585265.1). GTDB lineage: Bacteria > Bacillota > Clostridia > Clostridiales > Clostridiaceae > Clostridium > Clostridium nigeriense_B. The sequence continues at coordinate 312,654 of NZ_JBNOOE010000002.1, forward strand.
TGCAGTGTCAAATGGTATTTGAATATTTGACAAGATGCTAAAATAATATTACTCTAGTAGAATGGGGAAAATAGTTTAGAATATAGAAACTAGGAGTGATTACTTTGAGAATAGAAATAGGAACAAATGAAGCGGGTCAAAGATTAGACAAATTTTTAAGAAAACTATTAAAGGATGTTCCTTTAAGTAAAATATTTAAAGCCTTAAGAAAAGGTGATGTAAGAGTTAATGGTAAGAAGCAAAAAGAAAATTATACACTTCAAGTAGATGATGTTGTTGAAATTAAATATATACAAAGTACTAAAGAAAAGCCAGAGGAAAAATTCATTAAGGTAAATGCTAGAGGAATGAAGATAACTTATGAAGATTCTAATATATTAATAGTTGAAAAATGGCCTAATATTTTAGTGCATCCAGATGAAAAAGGAAAAGAACCAAGCTTAACTGATTATGTATTATCATATTTAAATGAGAAGGGTGATTATTTACCTGAAAATGAAGTAACATTTACTCCAGCACCATGTAATAGATTAGATAGAAATACTTCAGGAATAGTTATATTTGGTAAGAATTTTGAATCTTTAAGATGCATAAATGAATTAATAAGGGAAGGTAATGTTGAGAAGTATTACAATACTTTAGTTAAGGGTAAAATTAAAGATGGGCTATACAAAGGTTATATACTGAAAAATGAAGAAGCTAATATTTCTAAAATTTATGATGAAAAGATTCCAAATTCTAAGGAAATAGCTATGGAAGTTAAGACATTAAAGACTAATGGAGCATATTCATTTTTAGAAATAGATTTAATAACAGGAAGAAGCCATCAAATAAGAGCTCACCTATCTCATTTAGGTACTCCTATTATTGGAGATAATAAATATGGAGATAGAAAATTAAACTCATTTTTTGCAAATAAGTTCGGCTTAGATTGTCAATTCTTATATGCATATAAACTTGTTTTTAGAGATACACAAGATAAATTAAACTATTTAAATAATAAAACAATAACAGAAAGCTTACCACCAGTATTTAAAAAGATAAAAAATGATGTATTTAAGTTCAAAATATAATAAAAGGTGATTATTATGGAGCAAAAATCAGCCGGACGTGGTTTTTTAATATTATCAATAGCAGGTATTGCTGGTAAATTATTATCAGCAATATATGTACCTTTACTAACAGGGGTTTTAGGTCAAACAGGCTATGGAATATATGTAGCAGGTTATGATATATTTGTATTTTTAATTGCTGTAACAAGTTTAGGAGCACAACCTGCAGTAACTAAGGTAGTTACTGAACTTAGAGCAATGGGAAATCATAAAGATGCTTTAAGAGCTATGAAACTTTCAATAAAATATTTATCAATTATAAGTATAGTAATTGCTGGAATTTTTATGGCATTATCATTTCCTATATCTAAATTAATATATAGAGAGAGATCAGCTTTAACATTTCTATTTTTAGGTCCTGCAATAATATTTGCAGCTATCTTAGCTGGATATAGAGGATATATGCAGGGGGTAGAGGAGATGGAATCTCTTGCAATATCTCAAATAATTGAGCAATTAATAAATGTAGTTATGAGTATTATTTTTGCAGCTTTATTAATTTGGGGTACAGGAAGTTTGGAATGGGGAAGTGCCGGAGGTACTGTAGGAACTTCTCTTGGAGCTATTATTGCAATTATATATATAATATATATATATAATAAGAAGGATTTTGAAGAAGAAGCAGAAAAAAATCATGATCCAAGTAGAAAGAGGGTTTCCGATAAAAGAATAGTTAAAAAGATATTTATGTACGCTATTCCTATAACTTTAGTTGCAGCAGTTCAAAACTTTGCAGGAGTTATAGATAGTATAACCTTAGCAAGAAGCTTAACTTCGGCTGGATTTAATGAACTACAAATAGATAATTTAACATCTGTATTATCTTATTATAAAACACTTGTATATGTACCACTAGCTATTGTAACAGCTCTTGGAACATCAATATTTCCGAAGATTATACAGGCATTTGTTTATAAAAATAAAAGGGAATTAAAACAACAAACTAGTTATTCCTTTAGGATGATGTATATAATAGTAATGCCAGCTACTTTCGGATTAGCAATATTAAGTAAGGAAATATATACTTTCTTGTTTCCTTCTAATTCAGGATATACTTTACTTATGTATGGTTCAACATTACTGATATTTATGTCAATAACAACTATACAAAATGTTATATTACAAGGAATTAATAAGCTATACTTAATTATTGTGTCAGCTAGTCTTGGATTAATAGCAAAAATAATTATAAATATTTTATTAGTTTCTATTCCAAGTGTTAATGTAATGGGTGCAGTAATCGCAACATTTATATCATTTATTATTCCAACAATAATAAATCATAAAAAGATAAAGGGATTCTTTAAAGTTAATATTCCAATAGTTAAACAAGCAATTGTACCAACTATTTGTTCTTTATTAATGACTATAGTAATACTAGTAGCTAAATTCCCAATAATTAAGGTAGCAGAAGCCTTAGGTGGAGGAAGAGTTATAATTGCAATAGCAACTATATTATTAATTGCTATAGGAGGAGTTATTTATCTATATTCTATGATATACTTTGGAGGAATTAGAAGAAAAGACTTAGATTTAATATCACCTAAGGTATATAAGTTTTTACCGAGAAGTCTTAGAAAAGAATTACTTTAGAAAAAAGATATTACATAAATAATAAAATACTATTACGTCTATTCATAGCATATTTTACTTATTAATTTATAACGATAACAAAAAACTCAGCTTAGGCTGAGTTTTTTGTTATACTGCAACATTTTTTATCATACAAAAGTGAATCAATTTGGTTATTAAGTAATATATGTACATAATATATATGTCATGGTAAAATATAGAAGAAATTAAGATGCATTAAGTATTAGAAAAATCGGCTTTTATAAGACATGACCTCAAGAGGATATTTCATTTCATTTTGAAATTTTTTAGGATTCAATAATAGTACTAGAGAGATATATAAATATATTTTATATATAAAATATAAATTTAATTATATCCTAGGAGGTGAAGTATAATTTAACTTAAGATAGTGTTATGGGGAATATACTAATGAAAATAATAAAGTTATTACTTTTATATTTGAATTGTAATCGATATCTTGAGGATATTAATTATTTTGAGAGGATGGTAATTAATTTGAGTAAAAAGAAGTTTATAAATTTATTTTTATCAATAGCACTAACTACAACGTTTATAAACCCTATACTAGCAGTTAAAGCTGAAACTAATACAAAAACAGTAAATATTGAAGATGGTTTAATTGGTTATTGGAACTTTGATGATGGACAAGTTAAAAACTTGGCTGGTGATGAAGATGGAGAATTAGTTGGAGATCATGTATCTATAAAAGAGTCAAGTGATGAAAATTTAGGAAAATCATTATCATTTACAAAGGGAAATGATAGTAATCTAAAAATAGAGGATTTCTTAAATACAGCACAAAACTCATATTCATTTTCTTTATGGTATAAGGCTGGAGAGCTTAGCACAACTCAACATACAGCTTTATTACAACAGGATGGTAAAGGAAAATCATTATTAACTTTACGTTCCAATGATAATAAGTATGGATCATATGTTTATGGAACAGATGCATTATCAGCAGGTACAATAGCAAAAGAAAGTTGGCAAAATATAATAATAACTATTAATAAAGATTCCAATAAAATAAAGTATTATATTAATGGTAAGTTAGATGGTGAGTATGATGCAGGAAGCAATAAAGTTAATGAATTAACTAGTTTATTAATTGGCAGTCATAAATCTCTTACAAACAGTAATCCTCAGCAATTTGTAGGAGAAATTGATGAAATAAGAGTATATGACTATGTAATCGGTGATACAATAGCAAAGGAAATTTATGATGATGTAACTATAGATCACAATATCACTTTAACAATAAACACAAATAATATTCAGAGAGAGATAGATAGAGGTTTATTTGGAATAAACCATAGATATGCATTTAATGGATATGGAAGTTTTGATCCTGAATTAGGAAAGGTAAGGGAAGATTTTGAACTTCTTTATAAAGATGCAAATTTTGGTTCAATAAGATATCCTGGCGGAACTATTTCAAATTTATTTAGATGGAAGGATTCTATTGGTGATAAAGATAATAGAAAAAATCAAATCCATGGTTTTTATAGTGCAGCTCAAGGAATAGAACCTAATTTCGGTTTAGATGAAATTGGAACATTTGCAACAGATAATAACTCTGAAATTATTTATGTATATGGGTTAGGAAGAGGATCAGCAAGCGATGCTGCAGATCTAATTGAATATCTTAATGCGGAAGTAGGAACAAATCCTAATGGTGGAATTGCATGGGCCGAAGTTCGTAAGGAAAATGGACATTCTAAACCATATGATATAAGATATTTTGAGATTGGAAATGAAATGAATCAAGGCGGAGGAGATGGATCAACATCTCAAATGTACTGGACACAAGCTCCAGGAGGAGATTCATTAGATCGTTATATAAATGGTGGAACTGTTGCTTTTACAAAACAGGAGGTTGTTGAACCTGAAAATTGGAATTCTTCTACTAGCAATAGTAATGGAGAAGCAAATCAAGTAAAATATATGAGATATTCTAACACAATTCCAGGAAGAGGTAGTGTTACTAATGAAGAATACCAAAAAGAATCTTTTACAGCAATAGAAAGTGATTCTGTTGAGATTTATGTAAATGATAAAAAATGGGATATAGTTAGTGATATAAAGAAAGCTGGACAAAAAGATGAAGTAGAAGTGAATTACTTTACTGGAGAAATTAAATTTGGTGATGGTACTAATGGGAATATTCCAGAAGTTAATTCAAAAATTACAGTTTCATACAAAGTTAAAAAAGATGGATTTACTCAAATATCAAAAGCTATGAGAGAAACCATTGATCAAATAAATAAAGAATCTAACACAAATAAAGAAATTCATATATATTCAAGTTATGAAAGTCAAGGGTTCATTAATACAATGAATGCTAAAGGTCAGAATGACCTTTATGATGGATTAACTATTCATCCATATTCAGGTGATCCAGGTGGAAGTGGTGAAGATTTTTATAATAAAGCAATGAAACTATCAGAAACAACGGCTTATAATAAAGTGAAAGAATATGTTGATATAATGCCTGAAGATAAGGTTCCAGTAATATCTGAATTTGGAATATTTAGATCAACTAATCCTCTAGTAAGGTCTCAAACCCATGCATTATATGTAGCAAAGAGTATAATGGATTATATTAAATTAGGAAGTCCTTACATTCAAAAGCATTGTTTAGTAGATTGGTATAGTGATGGGGCAGATGCTTTAGGACCAACACAGCAAGCTGTAATTCAAGCAGTTGCACAAAATGGAGCTAGTGGAGGTGAAGGCGACTATAAGTTCTTCTCAACACCATCTGCTCATGTTTTTGAACTATATAATGGTATGTTTGGAAGTGAAATTGTTGAAAGTAGTTTTAATAATATGATTACTTTTGGTGATAATGTAAAAATGTTTAATTCTTTAACTAGTAAAGATGAGTATAACAATATTTATGTAGCTTTAGTTAATTTTGATATAGAAAAAAATCAATCTATAAAAATTAATGTTAATGATATGGATTTAACAGGTAAAAAAGTAGATGTTAAAAAACTTTCAGGAGATTCTTTTAGTGCAGAAAATTCATTAACAAATCCTAATAATGTTGCAATAGAAAGTTCATCATTTGTATCAGATGGCGAAGATCTAAAAGTAGACTTGGATCCTCATTCATTTACTATATTTAAGATTAATAGTGGGGAAATTACAGAGTCAAACAAAGAAGAATTAGAAAAATTATATAATGCAAACAAAGATAAGATTAAAGAAGATTATACAGAAGAGTCATGGAGAGGGTTCGAAGTTGCATTAAATGAAGCAAAAGAATTATTAGAAAAAGAAAGTGTAACACAAGAGGAAGTAGATAATGCATTAGAAAAGCTAAGAGTTGCAGTATCAGAATTAAAAGAAAAGGTAGAAATTCCAGAAGTAAATAAAGATAAATTAGGAGAATTATATAATGCAAATAAAGATAAGGTTGAAGAAAATTATACAGAAGATTCATGGAAAGATTTCGAAGTAGCATTAAATAATGCGAAAGAAGTATTAGATAATAAAAAAGCAAGTCAATCAATGGTAGAAGAAGCAATAAATAATTTAGATATAGCTGTGAAAAGTTTAAAAGTTAAAGATAATGACACTAGTAAAGAGGAAGATAATGTTGATATAACTGATAAAGAAGAAGAGTCTAATAATGAATTACCAAAAACAGGAATAATAGTATCTTCAAATATAATGCTAGTACTTGCGGTATTATTATCATCTACTGGAATTATTATATTAGGAAGAAAAAAAATTTAAAAATAATAAAATATATAATATTAGACTTTAAATAATTTTTTATAGAATAGGATTTTAGCTAATATTACTGGAAATTTAATTTTCCAGTAATATTTTTTGGTTAAGATTTATGATTTTGATGGAACATCAATAATTGAATTAATAATGAGGATAAAATAGTGAGCCTAAAAGAATTTCAATCAAAGATCCATCGCTATTATCATATAAATAATAAAGGAGATTTAATATGTATAAGTATTTATTTATTGAGTGTAAAGTTGGAGGCTATTTTGGGAAAGAAGATCATAGGGAAATAATAGCTAGGAATGCAGTAGACGGATGGAGATTTGTAACAGCCATACCTAAAAGTAATGGAAGCTATGGACAAGTTGATTCTGTAGATTTAGTATTTGAAAAATATGAAGAATAGATAAAGATTAATTTTAACAAAAAATGTGTATATATTTATTGGAGGAAAATAAATGATTATTTTAGTTGGAGGTGTAAGCCATACTGGTAAAACTGTAATGGCACAAAAATTACTTGAAAAGTACAGTTTCTCATATACAAGTATCGATCATATAAAGATGGGAATTATTCGTGGATATAAAAAATGTGGATTTACTCCTTATGATAGTGACGATGTAATTTCAGAAAATTTATGGGGAGTTGTAAAAGGAATAATAGATACTTGTATTGAAAATAAACAGAATATAATTCTGGAAGGATGCTATCTTCCACCTGAAAGTGTGGCTGATATTTCTGATGATAATATTATAGCAGTTTATATTTTATTTTCAGATTCATATATAGAAAAGAATTTTAAAAAAATTATTACTTATGAAAATATAATAGAAAAAAGAAAGTTCCACGAAGAAATAAATATAGATGAGTTTATTATTGAGAATAAAGAACTAAAGAAAAAATGTATTAAAGCAGGAGTAACTTATTTTGAAATTAAAGAGGATTATGAAAAAGAGATTCAAAAGGTATATGATTATATTGATGGAAATATTATTATACTTCGAGAATATGAGCACTCTGATATAGATGATATTGTAGAGATTTTTTATAACACAGTACATGAAATTTGTAATAAAGACTATAATAAAAATCAGCTTAATGCATGGGCAGATGGAAATATTAACAAGGAAGAATGGAACAAATCTTTTTTAGAACATCATACAGTTGTTGCTGAGATTTGTAATAAAATTGTTGGATTTGGAGATATTGATGGTTGCTATATTGATAGGCTATATGTACACAAGGATTATCAAAATCGAGGTATAGCAACAGAAATTATTAGAAGACTTGAAAGATATGCATATGGATGTGGGGAAATGGTTATAACAACTCATGCATCAATAACAGCAAAACCATTTTTTAGAAAACTAGGATATAGAGTTGTAAAAGAACAACAGGTTAAAAGAAAAGGACAGAATTTCAAAAATTATATAATGGAAAAGTGAATAGGGGCCGTTGTAAACAGCCCCTTAATGTAAAATGTATAATTTGAAATTATGGGAGTATTTCATATCGAAATACTTAATTTTTTATTCTTTTAAAATTACTTCAAGTAGTTTTATATTAATTATGCATTATACATTATTTATTTTTAATTGTGTGTTATCACTACTCTTCTTCTATTCCAAAGAAGCTTAGTGCTGTAAATATTAAAAAGGTTATTATAATAAGAGCAATATTTCTAATAATTATAAAATTAGTAAGTATATTGGCTGTAAGTCCTCTTAATATCATAAATATTAATATTGAAAGTAATGTAAAAATAATTATATTGCTTTTTGATAAATTTAAATATATATGTTTTTGAACTTCTCTAAGATTTATAAATAAACTTATGCTAGAGCTTATGAATAAAGTTATTCCATATCCCATTATATTAACTCCTGGAATACCAATGAATATATATAGGCATACAATTTCTATTGCTGATACTATTAAGGAGTTTCTAAGTATTATACTTTGTTTATTTAAACCATTTAATATTCCAAACATAGTACTAGATGTAAAGAATATAGGAGCACTTAATGAGGCTATTTTAATATAGGCACCTAAATCATCCCTACTATAAAACATTTGCCCTAAAGAGGTAGGAATCAAGTTACAAATTACTGTAGTAGCAAGACCTAGGAGAAATGCTATTTTCATAACTTTTTTTATTCTTATAGAGGCATTATAATAATCCCTTCTACTAATGGTTTCAGATAAATCCGGAACCATTAGAGTGTTAATTGACATAATAACTATCATAGGGAAGGTAACTATAGTTAATGCCATACCAGTAAACTTTCCAATCATACCTAAAGCAGTAGAAGCATCAAATCCAGCAGATGCTAATCTTCTAGGAACTAAAAGTGTGGAAGCTGTCCCAAATAAATTTCCTAAAAAACCATTTATACATAATGGTAAAGCTATAATTAAAACATTAAATAGTAATTGTGAAGCTCTTTCGGGCTTATCTGCTGAAGTAGGAGCCTTTTTAGAAATATTTTTGTAGTATACAAATAGTAATATTAAACTTTGTAGTTCTCCAATAGCTAATGATAAATATGCTAATGTTACAAGAGCTGTAATAGAATTAGCTTTAAAAAATATAATTAATAATGTTATTGTAATTATACGCATAGCTTTTTCTAAAATATCTATAAAGGATGGAACAACTATTTTTGAAACTCCTAAAAAGTATCCTTTTAAAATATTTGATAAAGCTATAAATACCATTGCTGGACAAGTTATTCTAATAGCATTAACAGTTCTCATATCATGGATTCCATATTTACTTATGTAAGGAGCTAGAAAAAATACCATTATTCCTATTGCAATGGACCATATTATATTAAAGCTTGCAACTGATTTTATTGTCTTACTTATATTATTATATTGTCTTTTTGCCTTATATATAGCTGAAACTTTAGAAATAGCAGCTATTATTCCAGCAGTCATCAAACATATAAAAAGGTTATAAATAGGCATTACTAAGCCGTATAGACCAATTCCTACAGGACCTATAAGTTTTGATAAGTAAATTGAGAAAATAAATCCTAAAATTCCAGTAGTTATATTAGATGCTGTTAGCAGGACAGAATTTTTCAGAAAGCTATCTTCTTTCAAATTTTTCACCCCCAATCAATACATTTATATCTATTCTAAAATGTAAACAAATATGAGTAATAAGAAATTTAAATATAAATATAAAAAGTATTAATAAATTTATAGTTAAGTAAATATAAATGTAATATAACTTATGTAATATGGAGGTAAGGTGAGATGGGAAAAACTATAGTATTAAATTTATCAGATGTGAAATTAAAAGGAAACATACTAGATGTTGGTGAAAGCTTTGGTGTTATTTATAATATATCAAAAGAGATAATGGAAGAAATATCAGTTGACTATGTAAATGGAGATAATAATGATATTTTGAAAGAGGGAGAATATGATACTTGCACAATGTTTTTCTGCCTAAGTAGAATGTGGAACTCTTCAATAAGATTAAAATTAATTGAAGAGGTAAGTAAATATATTAAAGCTGGGGGAGAATTATTTATATGGGATATAAATAAAGAAGTAAGAGATATGATAAATAATAAAATAGTAGCAGTGTTGCCATCAGGAAATTTAAAAGAGTTTGAATTTAAGAATTTAAACCCAATAATAAAATCTAATATGGAAGAAAATGAAAAACTCCTTGAAAAATATTATAAAATAGAAGAAACTAAGTTATGGGAGGATATTCACTTCATTAGGGGAAGAAAAATATAAGTTTAAGTTTGAAGGGAGAAAATACTTATGAAAATTTTACTTACAGCTATAAACTCTAAATTTGTACATAGCAATTTAGCTGTTAGATATTTAAAAGCATTTACAAAGGATATGAATTATGATTGCAAAATTAGAGAGTTTTCCATAAATGATAGAGAAGAAAAGATATTAGAAGAGATAATTATGGAAAAGCCAAATGTTGTAGCTTTTTCTACTTATATTTGGAATATTGAAATGATTAAAAGGATTTCAAATTTAATTAAACTAGTAGATGAAGATATAGAAATCCTTTATGGAGGACCTGAGGTTTCTTATGATAGCCAAAATATACTTAAGGAGCTTAATGGAGAATATATCATAGAGGGCGAAGGAGAAAAGACTTATAGAGAGTTTGTAGAATATAAATTAGGGGAAAGAAATATTAATTCTATTAGGGGATTATATTATAAATGTGATGTAGATGTAGTTTTTAATGGGAAAAGACCATTAATGAATATGAATGAAATAGTATTTCCTTATGAGAAAGATGAAAATTTAGATAATAAAATTGTATATTATGAGGCTTCGAGGGGATGTCCTTTAGATACAAAACTGATACTAATTAAAATGAATATCTAAAGTATCATCAAATGGGTTATATACTAGTTTTTTAAAGACTTTATTCAATATAACTCTTTTCTCATTTGGATCACTTATTTTATTAAATCTTATTATTAAATCCTTAATCTCCTCTTTGCTTATCTTCGTACTTTTCTCTAATCTCTGTAATTTTAAATTATCTATGCTTAGACTTATCTCTTTGTTTTGCTCTGTTAAAGCATCAATTTTTTCAACTAAATACTTAGCTGCTTCATTAGACACTAAAGATAATTTATCTATTAAGTTTTTTATCGCTGATTCATTCTCATCAAAGTTTTTCTTTAAAATATCTATCTCATTATCTTCATTATCATCAACATTTGAAAGACTAGTTTTATAATATTTCTCGAATAATTCTGATTGCTCTAATCTTTTTATTAATTCTTCAACTTTTTTCTCTAGCACTTCTGCATTAATATATTTATTATTTGAACATTTTTCTTTGTTTTTATCTATTCCAGTATCGTTATTCTTTCTATTTAGTCTATTAGAGCATATATAATAGCTTTTCTTACTGCTATTAGCTATAGTGTATTTACCTTCGCAGAAAGGGCAATAGAGTGTACCAGTAAGCCAATAAGTCTTACTAAATCTTTTTGCAGATTCGTCTCTTTTTTTATCTAACATTTTATTAACTTTTAAAAATAACTCAGATGAAATTGGTGCAGAATGATTTGATACTATGAGCATAGATTCATTAACTGTTTTACCGTATGTATTGTAGCCTTTTCCATTAGGAGTTCCGTATATCAAATATCCTTTAGCCTTAAAGTAGTCATTTATTTCTTTAGAACTTTTAGCGTAAACAGGACTTCTAAGTATTCTATTCAAACTAGTTCTATTTGCTAAAGTTTTAAAACCGTTTTCTTTAAGATACTTTTGAGTAGCATATAGAGATCCCAATTCATAATATTTTTTAAATATTAATTTGATAAGGTCTTTGTCTTTAATTTGAAGATAAGATTTACCTTCGATATTAACAGTAACACACCCAAAGGGAACAAAACCACCAGTATAACAACCTTTCTTGGCTAAAGCTATCATATTATCCTTAACTCTTTGCCTTATATTCTCACGCTCCATATCAGCAAATCCAGCTAACATTATCATCATCATCTTTCCCGATGGAGTACTCGGATCAAACCCCTCAGTTATAGATATAAGTTTTACATTATACTTTTCTAACTCATCAAATATTTTAAAGAAGTCTACTATATTTCTAGCTATTCTATCAACTTTATACACTGCTACCGCATCAAATTTACCAAGCTTAACTAAAGACATCATTTTTAAAAATGAAGGTCTATTAGTATTTCCTCCACTAAAACCTTCATCTTCAAAAATTTCAAATTCATTTTTCCCTTTAAAATATTTCTTACACATTTCAATTTGAGTGCTTATACTTTCGCTTCTCTCAACGGCAACAGATTTTCTTGTGTATATTGCTATTTTCATTTTCTATTCACCTCGTTTTAAATTTGCAATTTCCTTTTTAACCATTTCCAAAATCATTTCCTCGGTTTTATCATCAATTTCATTCTCATCTTTTATAATCCCGGAATTAATTAAAAATTGTAAGAAGTTAGTAACTAAACTTTCTTTTTTTTCAGAGATTCCACTTCTTTCATTAGTAAACCCTTCTAAATAATCCAAGCTGACATTGAAATAATTAGCAATTTGTCTTTGTAAATCAATGCTTCCTTTTTGTTTTTCACTCTCAATCATAGCAAGAACACTGCGTGAAACATTTAATCTATCAGCTAATTGTTGCTGTGTCATTTTTTTTTCTTTTCTTAATTGTTTCAAAATTTCGCCTTTCATTTTTGCCTCCTTAAAATCATTTTAAATGACTATACGAAAATATTATCATATAAAATGACATAATTAAAGAGAACAAGCGTTCTAAAGTGAAGTAATGTATAGAGAAATAAACAAAAACAGTAAAATAGAGAAAACAATAGCAATTAGAACTTATGTCATTTAAAATGACTTAAAATAACCTAGAATGGATAAATATAGCAATTGTTATTTGTCATTTTAAGTGACATAATAAAACATAGAAACGAGGTGATACAGTGTTCAGAACTTTAAGAGAAAGAGCAGGATTAACAAAGAAATATGTCGCTGATGAATTAGACATTAAAATTACAACACTATATAAGATAGAACAAAATATTTGCTTACCTTCTGCTTCTATCTTATTAAAAATGAAAGAACTTTACAAGTGCACATATGAAGAAATAATGATTTGCTATAAATTAGGGAAGGAGATAAAAGATGAAAGAGAAATTAAAAAAAGAAATCGAACTGTTAACAGATGAGGAAACTGAAAAATTACTAGATAGCTTAAAGGGGATATTTAACAATATTACAATTGCTAATCCAGAAAGAATACCAGAAGCATTTAAGAACTTAGGACATGCTTATGATGAAATAGGAATTTAAGTGAGGAGGACAATCTATATGAATAATTTAACTATTAAACAAATTAATATTGGAGGACAAGCAGTACCAGTTGTAACTAGTAGACAAGTTGCAGAAGATTTTGGGAAGGAACATAAAAATATACTACAAACAATTTCAAATTTGGCAGCTGAAAATTCAGCCGTGAAAGATATGATGGTTGAAAGTACTTACGAAAATAGAGGTAAGCAATACCCAGAATATCTATTGACTAGAGATGGGTTTAGTTTATTAGTAATGGGATTCACAGGCAGTAAAGCTTTAAGTTGGAAACTTAAATATATAGAGGCATTTAATAAGATGGAAAATGAAATTAAAGAGCAACAAATTCCTAGACTATCTAAAGAGCTTCAAGCAATTTTGATGTTAGATGAAAAGACATTGGAAATAGATAATAGAGTTGCTAACTTAGAAAATAGAATGACAATAGAAACTGGAAATCAGAAAGTGCTAAGTGATCTAGTAAATAAAAAGGTGATAGCAGTATTAGGTGGAAAAGATACACCAGCATATAAGGAACTTAGCAAGAAAGCATTTAGCCAATGCTGGAAGGACTATAAAAGAATAGTAGGAGTTGCTTCCTATAAAGATACCGCAATAAAGGATTTTGACTTTGCTAAGAAGGTAATAATAGACTGGCAACCTGCTAGAGAATTAGAACTGATGATTAAAGGCTGCAATGCTCAAATAAGAATGTAGGAGTATAAGATGGTAGGGTATTTAATATGTGAAGTAATACCATATAGGACTTTTAAAGAAAAGATAAGAATAACTAAAGAATATAGTAAATATAACTTAGAAATTTATAGTAATTATGTGTTAGTAACTACTAAAATGAGGTGTTCAAATGAGTAAATTAATTTATTTCTTTTATGTAGTTAAAATATTTTTTATGAGTTTACTTAAGTTATGTTATGAAGTAGTTATTGGATTATTAATAATAACAATTTTAATGTTTTTTATAAGTTTTATATTAAATGATAAATATTACTTCACTAAGAAATTAGGACAACTAAAGAGGTATATGTGTAGAAGATGAAAGGAGAAGAATATGGGCTTAATTTTAGACATTGTAAATAATGTAGTTCCAAGGGTTCAAGACAGAGTTTACAAAGGTGAGGAGCTTAAAGAAGTTCTAATGGAAGAGTTAGAAAAGGAAATAGCTCAATCCCTTACCAACCAAGATAAAGGGAAAGAGCATAGCAAAATAATCAAAGACATTATACCAGATATAAAGGATATAGACAATAACAGAATTTATTGTGAAGGAGGTAAGTATAATGTCAGATAATAAAAAATACTATTATTTGAAAATTAAAGAAAACTTCTATGAAACAGAAGATATGAAGATATTACAAGCTATGGACAATGGATATTTATATTCAGATATATTAATGAAACTGTATCTTAAGTCCTTGAAAACAGATGGAAAACTAATGTTTAAAGAAAATATCCCTTATAGTCCGAAGATGATAGCTACTATTGCTAACCATAATGTTGATACTGTAGACAAAGCCTTATGTATATTTAGAGAATTAGGTTTAATTGAAGTGTTAGATAATGGAGCAATATATATGCTAGATATTCAAAGTCTTATTGGTAAAAGCAGCTCAGAAGCTGATAGAAAAAGAGAATATAGAAATAAGATAAAAGAAGAAAAAAAGTTGTTATTAATAGAAGGGGACAAATGTCCGGACATTTTCGAGACAGATTTGGACAAACTTCCACTAGAGATAGAGTTAGAGAGAGAGATAGAGTTAGAGAGAGAGATAGAGTTAGAGAGAGATGAGACTACATCTAAAGATATAGTGAGTAGTAATAAATTACAACCTATCATAAAGAAGTGGAATGAACTAGGATTACAAAAATTAGTTTCTATTAATCCAGGTACTACTAGATATAAATTATTAAATGCAAGACTTAAAGAATATGGAGAAGATAAAGTTTTAGAAGCAATAGATAATATAAAATACAGTACATTTCTAAAAGGTCAAAATAGTAAAGGATGGGTTATAACATTTGATTGGTTAGTAAAACCTAATAACTTTATAAAAGTTATTGAAGGTAATTATGCAGATAAAAAAACAACAAATAGAAATAAACAATCTAAATTAAAATTTGATAATTTTAAAGGCAGAGATTATGACTATGATGATCTAGAGAAAAAACTTTTAGGCTGGGATGAGGAGAATTAGCATGGATTTAAGGAAAGTTGCAGTTAGTGAGTTAATAAAAGAACTTACAAGTAGAGACGGGATAAGAAGTATGGAAATCAATAAAAATGAAGTCCATAAGGTACAAGCTGCAGGATTAGATGATAGTAAAAATCGTTACATTAAAGGCGAAGGGCCAGCTATTATTTTAGAAATAAAAAAGGGGTGAATTTAAGTGATTGAGATATTTAATTATCTAGACGAAATATCTTACATGGATCCTAAGCTAATAAAGATGAGAGTTAAAATTGTATTCGAATTAAAGGTCGAAGATGTAGAAAAAGTTTATAATGCCTGGAAGAAAGAATATGTTAAAGCTGGTTATAATAGGATGATTAAATTTGATAAAAATAAAACTAGAAGAAACTTTAGCAGAAAGAAGTAATAAAGAAGATAAAAATTAAAATATAAGGAGAGAGTTTATGAGAGTAGTAGTCATATGGATAATAGGTATATTTGCCTATTGGGCATTAATATATGGAGCTACTAAAAGAGAAAAGCAAGACTAAGTTTTGCACTTGCTACAAGGGGGAAATGATATGGAAACTAATTTTTATAGGAATTGTAATGATGAGGTTGTAGTTAAATTAATAGGAAAATTGACTATTGAATTACCTGGATTAGAAGCAAATTTACAAGAGCAATTAAGAATAAGGAAAATTATAGAAGAAGTGATTTATAACTATGAAGTTACTAGTAAATAAACTGCATTGACTACATCAGATCTAGAAGGAAAGATAAATTATTTCTTAGCTACTAAGAAGTTAGAAGGATTATCTCCAAGAACACTTAGAAATTATGAATACACTTTAAGGAAATTACAAAATGTATTTCATAAGCCAGTTTCCACAGTTACAACAGCAGACATAAAAATGCTTATGTATAGTGAAGCTGAAAAGAAAAGTCCAAGCAGTATGAACACATTTATGACACCTATAAGATTATTTTTTGCATGGTTGCAAAATGAAGAATTTATAATAAAGAACCCTTGTGCAAGTATAAAACCTATGAAGGAACCTAAGAGAATGAGGAAACCACTTACTGAGGAACAGGTAGAGCAACTTAGAGATTCTATGCTTACACGAAGAGAAAGAGCTCTATTAGAATTTTTCTTAAGTACAGGATGCAGATTATCAGAGGTTCTAAATGTAAAAGTAAGAGATATAGATTTTGCTAATAAGACTTTACTTGTAATAGGTAAGGGAAATAAAGAGAGAAGGGTATATTTTACTGAAAGGTGTAAGAGATCTTTAAACAATTATCTAAAAAGTCGAGAAGATGAAAGTGAGTATTTATTTGTTACTGAAAGAAAGCCATATAGGAAAATTAGTCCAAGAGGTATGCAAGTAATTGTAAATAAAATGAAAGAAAAAGCTAACTTAGATATACACATACATCCACATATATTTAGGCATACATTTGCTACACAAGCCTTAAGAAGTGGAATGAAGCCAGAAGTAATACAACAAATACTAGGTCATGAAGATGTAGGAATAACATTAAAGGTTTATGCTAAGTTAGCTGAAAGTGATGTAGAGCATAGCTATAGGATGTTAGTAAGTTAATGGGGATATTGAATGGAGGTTATTTAATGATAAAAAATATAGCTATTGAGGTAGCGGAGTTAGTAGAAAAGAAAAATAGAGATTATGGGAATAGTTTTGATAGGACATTACAAGAATATGGAGATACTGCTTATTTTCTAAGAATAGAGGACAAGTTAAGCAGATTGAAAAGTCTTACCAAGAAAGAAAGCGAAGTGGTTGAGGAGAGCATAGAGGACACTCTTAAAGATATAATAGGGTACACATTGTTAATGATTAATAATAAGAGAAGTAAGGCATGAATTTTTTTAAAATATGGAGGGTTAAAAATGACTGTAAATAATGATTCTATTTTTTTAGATGCCAATACAATTAAACCTAGTAATACAATAACTTTTATATGTGGAGATAAAGAAATGATTAGGTTAGAAGCTGATGGAAATATTTTTATTAAAGGAGTACTAGCTAAAAACAATAAAGATGTTGTGGAGGGAATGATAGATTTTTTAAGAGGTCATAAATATATAATTTGATTATATTACGCATCAAGAAAGGAGTGAGGAGCCTTGGGAATGTTTGTTGTACCTAAAAATAATATGAATAATTTAAGAAAAGGAAAACAGTATAAAATAACAAATTCTGATATGTATGAATATGAGATTGAGTGTGAAGATGGAGTTGTTCTGTGGATAAGCAAAGATGATTTAATTAATTTTGAATATCATTGTTAATTCGCAATGCAAAAACAGGAGGTAAAAATGAATATAAACAAAGATACTATGGAGCTTTCTTACGAAGTTGGAAAATTAAATACAAAGCTGAGTTTATGCGCCAGTATTGTAAGAAGGATAGATAATAAATTATTAGATTTAAGATTGCATGAAAATGATGATTTAGATGATATATCAGAAAAAATATCAGATGTTAGAGATAACTTAAGAGATTTAGCTGATTTTATGGATAGAGAGTAATTCAAACAAAAGGTATAAGAAGGTGATTATATGGCAAAGTTTTTAAACATAGGTTTAGAAAATAGTGTTAATGTAGATAAAATAATAGGAATAATAAATGCTGATAGTAACCATGCAAGAAGATTAATTAAAAGTGCAAAAGAAGAAAATAGTTTAATAGATGCAACAGGTGGTAAAAAAACAAATTCAATAATAATAGCAGAAGGAAAAATAATAATAAGTAGCAATAGAGCAGATACTTTAAGAAAAAGGTTTAATGAAAATTTTTAAATAAAATATAAAACTATAAAAACAAACAAAAAAGATATAAATATCATCAAAAATGAATTAAAAACATATTGAAATATATGTTAAACGTAAGATGATATTTATATTTTTTTATATTAGAATGTATTTAAACAAATCGGAAATAAAAAGGACAAGCAATATTAATTACTTATTTGTTTAAATTAAGGGTTGTCCACCTTAATGGGTTGGGGTGAACTATGTAATTTAGGAGGTATTTATGGAGTTTATTAAAAAGTTATATTTAGAAGGATATAATTCAGTTGAAATAGCAAGGATAATAAATACCTCAGGTAAAAAAACTACAAAGGCAGCGATTCAAAAATATATACAAAGAAATTTAAAAGAATTTAAGGAAAAACATGATAGAGCAGTTATCATGAGAAAAGAAGCCTTAAAAGCAGTAAATTATGAATCTAAAAAATATATGACTGATAAAACATTTATATTAAAGAATAGATCAATTTATGAAACAAAAGAAAATGGCGATATAGTAATTAAAAAAGATATTACTACAACTTGGGATACACCTAAGAGGTTAGTAAATGAAAATAAGAGTGTGTACTAATAAAATCATATATACCCTAGGATGGGATTACAAAAGGCATCTAATTAGGTGTCTTTTTGTATTTTGGGAAGAAAGGAGAACTATGAGAATTAATGATATTTTAAAAGAAAGTCAATCAAAAGAATATAAGGAATTAAAATCGATTATTAAAAAAAATAGTAAAGAAAAGCTAAGTGAAAGAGATTTAAAAGATTTAATGTCACATAGTTCTTATAAAAGGGGGAAACATGGTGCTATAAAGCAGGTGAGATATAGTGATGTTTGAAGAAGAAAAAATTAGAGATTGGGAAAAAGGAACAGCAAATCCGATACCTGATAATAAATATATTAGATTTAAAGAGGAACTTATTCTCTATAGCAAGAAGTATTCTGAAAGAAATTTAATGCTCTTTATTTTAGCAAGGGCAACTGGATATAGAATGGGTGATTTAGTTAGTTTAACTATCGGAGAAATAAAAGAAGCTTTAGAACATGGATATTTTTCAATCCAGGAATCAAAACAATATGAGCAATGGAAAAGTAATTTACCTAAATATCCTAATAGAAAGAAGCCTGATAGAAGAGATGCATTAATAGGTAATAAGTTAGAAAAATATTTAAGAGATTATGTAAAAGGGAAAAAGAGATCAGAATTTGCTTTTCCTTCTAATAAAGGTGGAGGAAATGAAGCGATAAGTCAAAAAGCATTTAGTGAGATATTATCTGAAGTAGGTAAAAGAATAGGATTAAAAAATATAAGTGGACATAGTCCAAGAAAAACTTTTGCAACAAAAATATATGAAGAATCTGGGAAAGATTTAGAGCAGGTTAGAATTGCATTAAATCATCAGAGTATTGAAGAAACAAAAAGATATTTAGGACTAAAAGAAAAGATGATTAAGGATAGTTTCAAGATTGCAGATAAAGATATATAATACGTAAAAAATAAAATGATTACTATTTAATAGAAAGTAGAAAAATTCCTACTAATATATGTAACTTAAAAAAGACATCCGTAATTCTCCATGTTATTACCGATTATAAGAAAAATAAAAAAGGTTAGCTAACACCAGTAAATTCAATGGTTACAATAGGTTTTTATAAATATATATAAAATTATAAAATATAGCTTTAAATAACTGGAAGGGAAATATATAAAATTATCATAGCACTTTAAAAAATGAGTGCTACGATAAAGGAGGTAAAAAATGGCTAGAAAAGATAGTTTTGAAGAGATTATAAATAGTAGCTTAGATAAGATAGAATCAATGATTGAGCAGGGTTGCACAGATAAAGAAATAGCAGTAGAGTTAGGAATAGGATATTCCACATTTAGGAAATACAAGACTGAAAGCGTAGCACTTAAGGCTGTATTTGCTACTGGAAAAGATAAGTTAAATCAAGAAGCAGAAAAGGCAGTTTTTAAAAAGGCTACAGGATTTTATTATTATGAAGAAGTTCCAACAAAGGTTAAGGTAGAAAGCTTAATTGATGGAGAAATTGTGGTAGAAGAAAAAGTAGTTATATCAAAGGTTAAAAAATATAGTCACCCAGATGTTAATGCTCAGAAGTTTTGGTTACAGAATAAGAAAAAGGCTAGCTGGAAGAATGACCCTCACAAGATAGATATAGATAAGAAGTCATTAAAACTTAAAGAAAAAGAAATAGATAGTAAAGTAATAATTTAAGGAGTGAAATAAATGGAATGTGGAATAAATCCAAGTCCTAAGAGTAATAAGCCGGGATTCAAGATAAGTGATTTTGATTATATACCATTAGACTTATTACCAGGGCAAATTATATTAAAGGCTAATAGACCTATAACGGATGAGTACTATAGAGGATTGAGGAAACTGTTTTTAGATCAAGGGATAAGAATAATTATAATTCCTAGTGATTTAGATATTATAGCTATTGATAATAAGTTATTAATTCAGAATGAAAAGAAATAAATAGTAAGGTTATTAGTTAATTATGATGTATAAGCGTTGTAGTTCATGTGGTAAAAGAATTCCTAGTAATACTACCTGTAAATGCCAGATAGACAATACTAGAGAAAGATATAGAGAATATAGAGCTAGAAGAAATGATAAGGATGAACAAGCTTTTTATAGGAGCAATACCTGGATTGATTGTAGGGAAACTAGAATAATAGAGTTAGTTAATATTGATTGGTATGAGTATTATATTAATGGAAATGTAGTGGAAGGATACACACTACATCATATTGAAGAATTAAAAGAGCGTAAAGAAAGAGCATTAGATAAAAGCAATTTAATATACTTAACTCAATCTAATCATATAAAGATTCATAAAGCTTATTTAAAATCAGATAAAGAAAAAAATAAAATGCAAAAAATATTATTTGAATGTTTAAAGAAAGCGAAAAAAGAATTTGGAATTGGATAGATAAAATTTATATACCCGGGGGAGTAGTAAAATTTTTTATAGAGATTAAAAAAATCCTGCATGCTCTCTCAGTCACAAAAATATCCCAAAATGAAACTTTTAAAACTTCATAAGGAGGTAATTTTTAAAATGGCTAGACCATGTAAAAGCATTGAAGGACAAAGTAGACATAACTCAAAAGAAGAAATTGAAAAAAGAAAAGAAACAGAAAATAAATTAAAAGGATTAGCTGATAAAATAGAAATTCCTCCAATTTATTTAACAGATGAACAAAAGTTTATATATACAAATATATTTGAGGAATTAAAAGCAAGTCAAATATTAAGTAATTTAGATGTTTATATATTAGCAACATGCAGCATAGCGATTGATAGATTACAATATATTGAAAAAATAATAAATAAAAATCCAAAAGCAATAATGAATAAGGATCTAATGAGTGCGAAAGATAAATACAATAAAGATTTTTATAGGTGTTGTAATGAACTTTCATTATCTCCACAAAGTAGAGCAAAGTTTGGCAGCTTATCACTAAAAGCTAAAGATGAAAATGAAGATGCTGTATTAAGAGCATTACAAGATGATGATGACGAATAATTATGATTTTATTAGATAGAGCTTTAAAATATTGCAATGATGTGCTTTCTGGAGAAGAAATTACAACGGATGAGGTAAAGTTACAATGTAAAATATTCTTGGACGATTACTACAAAAAACAATATTTGGATGAATTTGAATTTTGTTTTAGTGAAAAAAAGTTAAAAAAGATAAATAACTTATTAAAATTATTTAATTATGCTACTGGATTTATTGCAGGTAAACAAGTTTTAGAGGGATTGGAAGGTTTTCAATGCCTTTTTTTAGCAGCTATTTTTGGATGGAGATATAAAAGTAATAAGAAAAAATTTAGATATAGGGATGTAGTTTTATTTATTCCTAGAAAAAATGCTAAGACATTTATTATTGCTTTAGTTTTATTATTGCTGATGCTAACGGAACAGGAATTTAGTGAATTTTATTCTATTTGTATAGATAGAGATTTAGCAAAAGAGGTAAGAAAGGCTATGGCTCAGTTAATTGAAGCTAGTCCACTAATAAAAAAGCATTTCTTTGTATCAGAGAGTGAAATAGGAGTAATCAAGTGTAAAATTACTAATAGTTTTTATTATCCAAGAACTGCAAAGGCAAATAAGAATAACTCCATAAGACCAGCAGCAGTTTGTTGTGATGAAGTAGGTGCATTTACTGATAATAAGAATATACAAGCTATGAGAAAAGGTCAGTTATCGGTATTAAATCCTATAATGTTTAAAATAACTACTGCTTATGCTGAAAGTAATTCTATTATGCCAGAAGAGTTAGATTACGATAGAGCAGTTTTAGAAGGAACAATAGATAATAAAAGATTATTCTGTTTATTATATTATTGCAGCAAAGAAGAAGTATGGACAGAAGAAGGATTATATAAAGCTAATCCGTTAAGAGTTGAAGAAAATTACAATGAGATTAGAGCAGATAGAGAAACTGCAAAAATTAAAACAAGTGAGCAAGAAGAGCTATTTACAAAGAATTTTAATATATTTTTGGAGAGTAATGAATTGAATAAGTATATAAATATAGATTATTGGAAGAAATGTAGGCGAGAAAGCATTGATTTTAAAGGAAAGGAAGTTGTTGTAGGAGTTGATTTATCTGTAACAACTGACTTAACAGCAGTTTCTATAATGTATGTTGAAGATGGAAAAGTATATTGTAAATCTCATGGCTTTTTACCAGAAGATAGTTTGGCAGAAAGAAGAGAAAACATTAATTATAGGAATTATGCTGAAAAAAAATATTGTGATTTGCATAAAGGTATGACTATAAGCTATACAAAAGTTGAGGAATATATAAGAGGTATAGAAGAAGAATACGAATGTACAATTAAATCTATTGTAACTGATCCTATGAATGCAAAAGAGCTTATGGAAAGATTAGCAGAAGATTATGATGTAATATTATTAAAGCAAACCTATACTAATTTAAGTCCTTCAACTAAAGAGTTTAGAAAAAAAATATATGATAACAAAGTACGATATGAAGCTAATGAATTATTAGATTGGAATATGAAAAATGCCATTACAACTAAAGGTAAATCAGATGATGAAATGTTAGCAAAAGAAGATAAAAATAAACAAAGAATAGATATGGTTGCAGTATTAATATTTGCTTATACAGAATTTGTAGTACCAGAGGATGGATATAATGCAGTTGATAAATTAGAGGAAGAGGATTGGGGTTAAGTTAATGTTAAAGTTTTTAAAAAAGAATTTAGTAGATATTTTAGTTATTATCGCATTAATTATTCTTATAAATACAACATTAATCCTTAATATCTATATGGGTTTATACTTGCTATCTTTTGTATTAATAGGGATAGCAATAATTATATCAAGATATAGATAGGAGGTGAGATAATGTTTGAAAAGTTATTTGAAAAGCGAAGCTTAATTGGTGAAAATCCTTTTGATTGGACATCATGGATAAAAGGAGAAGATAGTGATTTTAGTAATAATGATAGTACCTATACAAAATGTATTAATCTTTATAGTGATAATATTGCTAAACTACCTATTATAACTAAAATAAGCACTGAAAAAGGAGATATAGATGCAAATAACTTTTATCTTTATGAACTTTTAAGACTAAGGCCTAATCCTTCAATGAATGCATTTGAATGTATAAAAGCACTTGTAGCAATGAATAAGCATTATGGAAGTGCTGGATTATATATAGATTATGACAAAAAAGGGTTAGTAAAAGGTCTTTATCCAGTTAAAATTAATCAGTTTATAGTTGATAATGCAGGACTAATAAAATCAACTAAAGAAAACAAAGTATTAGTTGATTTTACTTGTGGAGATATGAATGGTAGTTGCTTTGAAAAAGACATAATTATTCTAAGGGATAATTCTATTAATGGAATAAGCTTTAGAAATACTAGATCCTATATAAAAGATAGTATTGATACAAATATTAAAGCTCAAAAGTACCAAGCTCAATTATTCAGCAATGGATTAACTAACAAAATAGTAGTTCAGTTAACATCAGACATAAAAGAAGAAAAAGAACTTAAAAAAGTTCAGAATAAGTTTGATAAAATGTATTCAAACAACGGAAGAGTTTTTACAGTACCTGCTGGATATAATGTATCAGCCTTAAATCTTTCTTTAGCAGATAGTCAGTTCGCAGAATTAAAGATAATAGGTAAGAAGGATATAACAAGTGCTATAGGAGTTCCGTACTCGCTAATAGAAAAGGGATCATTAACGGAAGAGGAAACAATAGCTTTTTTAAGTAATGCTATAATCCCAATAATAACAGCATTAGAGCAAGAAATGGACTGGAAATTACTTAGTGAGGATGAAAGGGAAGCGGGATATAAAATTAGATTTAATGTTAATGCTATGCTTAGAACTAGTCCATTAACTCAAAGTATTATTATAGATAGATATTTAAAGGATGGAGCATATACAGTAAATGATGCTAAAAGAATATTAGGAGTGCCACTTGTTGATGGTGGGGATATAGTAACGTTACCTAGTGGACAAATTACTTTAGATAACCTTATTAAAGGTAATGCTACTTGGCAAAAGGGAGCTAATGATAAGAAAGGAGGTGATGAGATTGAGTAAAGAAATAATGAAAATCACTACTTCTTTTGAAGTTAGGAGCATTGGAGAAGGTGAAGAAAAGCAAACTCATTTACAAGGTTATGCATTAACTTTTGATAGTTTAAGTGAAGACTTAGGCTATTTTAGGGAGATAATTCGAGAAGGAGCTTTAGATAACTGTAAAATGGATAATGTAGTTTTAAATATCAATCATGATATGGATAAGCCTTTAGCTAGAAATAACAAAGTTAATGGAATTGGAGCATTAACATTAACAGTTGATGAAAAAGGACTTTTCTTTGATGCAATACCAACTGATACATCCTATAGTAGAGATTTAATTTCTAATATGGAAGCAGGAATAATAGATAAATGTAGTTTTGCATTTATGTTAGACTATTCTGATTTAGATTCACAAAAATGGGATTGGGATAATGGAAAAAGAGGATATGATTTAAGAACTATAAATAAAATCAAAGAAATATTTGATGTATCGATTGTTACTAATCCTGCTTATGAAAGTACAAGTTGTACAACCTATAAAAGAGCAAAAGAGAATCATGAAAATTTAAGAGAAAAAAGAAAAGAAAAATTAAGATTAGAATTAGAACTTATTTAAACAATAGGTTCTTTTTTTATAAAAAATATAAGGAATGGTGAGAAAATGAAAGTAAAAGAGTTAAGAAGATTAATTGTAGATAAAAAAGTTGAAGCAAGACAGTTATTAAAAGAAGATAAATTAAAAGAAGCAGAGGATATAACTGCTGAAATAAGAAATCTTGAGAGAAAAGTTAAAATTGCAGAGGAAATAGAAGAAGATGAAAAAAGAGATTTAGAAGAACAAAGGGATTTAGCTAATAAAAATCCAAAAGTAAAAGTAAATGAAATGAGAGCTATAGTAAAAAGTGTAATGGGTCATGAATTAAGTAATGAAGAAAGAGCCGCTGTAGTATCAAGTGATAATGCTGCTGTACTACCTAAGGAATTTATAAATCAATTACAAGAAATAAAAAAAGGATACGGATCATTAAAAGAGCTTTGTGATGTTATTCCTGTTACAAAGAATGAAGGAACTATTCCAGTAGTTGATTATGATCAAAATGAATTAGCAGATATAGCTGAAGGCGCTGATATAGTAGATGGTACTTTAGTAACTACTGAGTTACCTTATAAATGTAAGAAAGTAGGGTTAATTCAAACATTAGCTTCTGAATTAGTTGATGATGCAGAAGTAGAAATTGAAGGAATTGCTAAGACTAACTTTACTGAAATAGCAGTTGCAAAAGAAAATAAAAAAATTATGACTATTATTAATGATAATGCAACAATTGTAGAAGCAACAGATTATACAGCATTAGAAGATGTAATGGCAAAAGCTTTACCAGCAGTAAAAGCTGGTTTAATTACTTTATGTAATGTAGAGGGATATGCTTATTTAAAAAATATGAAAGATAAGCAAGGTAGAAATATGAACCTTATTACTGTAGGTCTAGATGGAAAGGAATATTTTAATGGTAAGCCAATAGTAACCTTTGATAGCTCTTTAGTTACACCTTCAGCAGAAAAAACAAAAGTTTATTTTTCACTAAAAATTAAGGAAGCTGTTAAATATCTAGAAAGAAATGGTGTTACAATTGCAAGAAGTACAGAAGCTGGATTTAATACTGATACTATAAAGTTAAGAATACTAGAAAGATTTGATGCTATAAAAGGATCAATTAGATCTATAAAGAAGATAGAGTTAGCTTAAAAGGTTAGGGATTAAATTTCCCTTTCCTACTTTAAAGAAAGGGTGAGTATATGGAATTAGATGAGGTTAAGAAGTATTTAAAAATAGATTATTATGATGATGATGATGTTTTATATAATTTAATAATTGTTAGTGAAAATTATATTGAATCATGTGTAGGAACTTCATATAAAAGAGATGAAAAGGCTAATAAGCTAGCTGATTTATTGCAAAAAAAGATTATACATGATATGTATGAGAATAGAGGTACAGAAGTTCCGAATAATACCAAGAAAGATGCTATAGTTACTACTATATTAGATAAATTAAGCAATTATAGTGAGGTGGAGTGATTGGACAGTAAGATTCGTATTAAGAATAGAGTAAAATTAATAGTTAATGGAAGATGGGAAGAAAAGACAGAAGATTATTATGATTGCTGGTGTACTCCAATGGAGTTATATGGAAATGAACTATATGAAGCTCAAAATATAAAATATGAAAATGTCATAGTTTTTAAAGTAAGGTATTGTAATAAAGTAAAAGCAATGAGAACTACCGATAAAAATAAATTTATTATTTTATTTGAGGATATTGAATATCAAGTATATCAAGTTGATTTTAAAGCCAATTCTAAGGATTATGTTTATATAAAAGCGAAAATGATAATTTAACATGATTATTAAATTTGAAGGCTTAGATGAAATTATAAAAGAGGTAGAAAACATTGCTAGTGAAAATGAAATAGAGAAAGTTAATGCTAATATTCTAAAAAAATGTGGGGTTAAGGCACAAAATACAGTAAAAACTAAGATGCCAAGAAGTGGAGATCCTATGCTTAGTGGAAGAAAAGGAAGTAGAACAGGAAGACATTCAGCAGATAATGTTCCTTTAAGTGGGGTAAAAAAGAAAAATGGATATCAAAGTATAATTGTAGGGTGGGATAAATCAGATATTTCACCTTATTTTTATGTTAAATTTACTGAATGGGGTACTTCACGGATGAAACCATTAGCATATATGGAAAAAACCAAACAAGAACTAGAAGATTATTTTAGTGAAGTAGCAAAAAGCGAATATGAAAGTTTAATTACAAAATTAAAGTAGGTGAGTAAAGTGGATATTATAGAAATAATAGCAAAAGCATTAGATACAATATCTAAAAGAAGTATTACGGTAGTACAAGGTTGGTATGATGAAAATATTAGTGATACTCACATTACGTTTTGTGAGTTAAGTGATAGAAGTAATAATTTATCAGATGATGAAGAAGAAGATATAGCTCATACTATTCAGATTGATATTTGGAGCTTAAAAGATGAATGGGAATTAAAAAAAGAAATTAAAAAATTAATGTTAAGAAATGATTTTGGGTATATTGATGGCGAGGATTTCTTTGAAACTGATACTAAAATATATCATAAAGCATTGAGATTTAATTATTTAGAGGAGGTAAATTAAATGCCAGAACAAGAAGTAATAGTAAGAAGTAGATTATGTGGGTTAAAGGATATCTATGTAGCAGAAGTAACGACTAATGATGGAACAACATACACAGCAGGTACGCCCGTAAAACTTGCAAGAGCATTAAGTGCAAAGGTTAGTGATAAATTCACAATTGAAAAAGTTTATAGTGATGATAATGTTGAAGATATAGTTGAACAGTATGAAGGTACTGATATAGATTTTTCAGTAAATACATTAGCACCACAGGATTATGCAAGGCTTTATGAAAATCTATATAAAAATGGATTTTTATTAAAGGCAGCTGGAGATGGAGCTAAAGAAATTGCAATTGGTTGGAGAGCAAAGAAGAGAAATGGCAAGTATGAATTTACATGGTATTATTGCGGTAAGCTTGAAAGACCAGAAATGAACTATGAAACACAAGAAGATAAAATAAAAACACAAACATCTAGCTTAAAAGGAAGTTTTTATTCTAGACAAAAAGAAGATACGATTGATGGGAAAAAGAAAAATTTATATGCAATACAAGTTGATGAAAGCAATTTACTTGAAGCAGATACTACAGCAACACAAGCAATTACAACGTGGTTTGCTAAAGTACAGGAATATACAGCTCCAGAAATTTAATATTTAGAATAATAGACCAAGGTTCAGTCCTTGGTCTTAATATTTGGGAGGAAGAAATTTGAAAATAAAATTAGAAATATTTGAAAATGGGAAGATTATAGAAAAGGAATTTTCTACAAGAAGAATGAGAGGAAGAGCATTAAAAAGAATGCTAGAAATTCAAGATGTAATGAATAAAGCTGATGAAGAGGGTGTTTTCACACAGGAACATTATGATTTGATGTGTGAGTATATTTGTGAAATGTTTGGAGATAGCTTTACAGTTGATGAACTTTTAGATGGCATGGATCTAGACGATATATATCCAACTTTCATGAAACTTGGAGAAGAAATAGGAAACAAGACTATGAAGAAGATGGAAAATTTAATAAAAAAATAAATGGCGGGGGTGAAATGAAAGAAGCTTCCGCCTTTGATGATTATGATAAGGAAAACGGCTATGAGGATGAAGAAATAGAAGAAAATAAATATGTTGATATATTATTTCAGATAATTAGGTATGGAATGAGGGTTCATAAAATGAGCTATTCAGAATGTATGGACATGGATATTGTTGATTATATTGATTATTTAGAATTTGATATGGTGAGGAATCCTATAGAAAGTCATAGTGCATCAGGAGAATTTGAAAGTTAGGAGGTGAATTATGTCAGGAGCAAGTATAAAGATTGGTGCTTCAAGTAGTGAGTTTCAAAAGCAAATGAAAGAGGTTACACAACAGTTAAAGTTAGTTAGTTCTGAATGTGGACTAGCAACTGAAAAGGCTAAGGCATTTGGTACAACACAAGAAAAGTTAAGTTCAGTTCAAAAAGAACTTACAGCTAAAATTCAGGCTCAAACTCAAATTATTCAGATATATAAAGATAGAATAACAGGAATAAATAATGAAATTGATAAACAGAAATCTAAGCAAAGTGAATTGACTAGTAAAATTGAAGATGCAAATAAAAAATATAAGGAATCAGTTGAGCAAACTGGAAAGAATAGCGAAGAGAGTAAAAAGCTTAAATCGGAATTACAAGCATTACAAGAAGAGTATGCCAGAAATGAAAAAGCAATTCAAAATAATAATAACAAGCTAGTTGATACCACATCAAAAATGAATAATACTGAAAAAGCTATAATTCAAAATAAAAAGGCACTAGAAGATATAAATAAAGAAATTAACAATAGTAAAATAGATAAGCTATCAGAAAATTTCAAGAAGGTTGGAGATTCAGCAACAGATGTAGGTAAAAAGATGAGTGTAGTTAGTACTGGAATAGTTGCTACAGGTACTGCTTTAGGTAAAATGGCATTTGATACAGAAAATGATTTGAGCACTTTATCTGGAAGACTAGGCTTAACATCTGAAGAAACTGAAAAGCTTAAGGATGTAGCTAAGAGTTTATATAATAATGGTTTTGGAGAAAGTTTAGAGGATTGTGTAAATGATGTAGTTTTATTACAACAAAATATAAAAGAAACATCAAATTTAACTAATGAGCAAAAAGAAAACTTATTAGAACAGATTTCTACTATAAAGACATTATTTGGAGCAGAAACAGATGAGATTACAAAAACTTTAAACAATATGCTTAAAAATGGAATAATAGATGATTTAGATCAAGGATTAGATTTGATTACTAAAGGTTTTCAGAATGGACTTAATAGTGGAGGAGATTTATTAGATGTATTATATGAATATTCACCACAATTTAAAAAATTAGGTCTTGATGGACAAGATGCACTAAGTTATATAAAAGCTGGATTAGATGCTGGTGGATATAATGCTGATAAAATGGCTGATTCATTAAAGGAATTATCAATAAGAGCAATAGATGGAAGTAATACAACTATAGAAGGGTTTGAATTAATAGGTTTAAATGCTGATGAAATGGCTAGAAAATTTGCAGCAGGTGGAGATACAGCTAAGGAAGCGTTAAATCAAACTATAGAAGGATTAAAAAACATACAAGATCCTATAGAACAAGATTTGGCTGGAGTCAATCTTTTTGGAACAATGTGGGAAGATTCTTCAAAAGATGCTATTTTAGCAATGAATAATATAAATGGGGGATTAACAGATATTACAGGAGCAACAGAAAAAGCAGGAGAAGAAGTTAATAATTCATTTGGAAAACAATTTTCATCTATTTTGAGAGAAGCTAAATCTGAATTATTGCCATTTGGACAGGAGCTATTAAATTTAGCAAAAGTTGCATTACCAGAACTTAAGAATGTATTAAAAACTGTAACAAATTTTTTAAGTGGATTAAGCGATGAAGGAAGAAAAAACATATTAACTATTTCGGGTATAGTAGCAGCAATTGGACCAACACTTATAGTATTAGGCTCATTTTCTAAAGGAATAAGTAATATAATAAATGGGTATAAGGATATGAAAGAATTTGGTGGTAAGGCTATTGATGTAATTAAAAATATTAGTAGCAATTCATTAAATGGTGTAAAGGCTGTAGGAAATTTTGCAACTACTATAGGGAAAAATATGGTTACCTCAGCAGTGAATGGAGCAAAAGCAGTAGGAAATTTAGCTTTAAATTTAGGGAAAGCAACATTAGAGTTTGCCAAAAGTGCTGTTCAAGCTAGTATAAGTGCAGCTAAATTTATTGCTCATAAAGTTGCAACAGTTGCAAGTACTATAGCAACTAATGCAATGGCCATAGCACAAGCAGCATTAAACTTTGTAATGAATTTGAATCCAATAACGCTTATAATAATTGCAATAGCTTCACTTGTTGCTGCTATAGTTATTCTTTGGAATAAATGCGAGTGGTTTAGAAATTTATGTTTAGAACTTTTTGAAGCTTTAAAGGTTGCTTGGAATACAACGATAAATTTTTTCAAAAGCATATGGGAAGGATTTGTTGCAGCATTTAAATTAATTTGGGATATGGCAATAGAATATTTTAAGCTTCAAATAGAAGCATGGAAGACTGCATTTGAGATAATAGTTAATGCTATTCGTTTTATATGGGAAAGTGCTTGTAATATAATTAAGAATATATGGAATATAGTTATTAATACTTTTAGATCTACTTGGGAAGGATGGAAAAGTATATTTCAAAGTGTAAGTAATACCATTCAATTCGTTTGGCAAAATATAACTAATACAATATCCTTAGTATGGAGTGGAGTTGTAAATGGTATTAAGAATGCATGGAATGGTATAATATCACCATTTCAAAGAGTTGTTAGCAGTATAACATCGATATGGAGTAATATTACATCAATGTTTAAGTTACCTCATTTCAGCATAACAGGAAAATTTAGCTTATCGCCACCTTCAATTCCTAGGGTATCAGTTGATTGGTATTATAATGGTGGTATATTTAAGACACCAACAATATTAAATGGAATAGGTGTAGGGGATGCCTTCAATGGACAAGGATCTAATGCAGAAGCTGTAGTACCACTTAATGAAATGTATAGAAATATAAAAGGAATAGTTGATAGTAGTTCAGATAAAGATATTGTTATATATATTACTAATGTAACTGAATTAGATGGTGAAGTTATAAGCGAAAAGACTAGTAAGAAAGTAATTAAGAAAATAAGTAAGGGAACTAATAACTATAGAAAAAGCAAAGGAGGTCTAGCACTTGGGTAAATATTTTATAGTTTATAATAATAAAACCAATTTAGATGTAAATCTTTTAGTAACAGCTAGGCCTTCTAAGCCTTCTCCTGAAATGGAATATGAAGAAGTAAAAGTACCAGGAGGTAAAACTTTATATAGAGAAAAGGGATATGGAGATATAGATATAACTGTATCTTTTAATTTTATGTCTAAAAATACATGGGATAAAGATTTTAGAAATATAAAGAGTTGGTTACTAGGTAAAGGAAGTAATAAATTAAAGTTTTCTGATGATCTAGAAGTATATTATAAAGTTAATAAAGTAACTATAGATACTCCTGAAAGAGTAATAAAAAAGATAGGTAGGTTTACAGCTACATTTACTTGTGAGCCTTATATTTACGTAGATGAAAATGAAAGGGAATTAGTAACACTTCTATACAATAATTATCTAGTTTCTAGACCAGTGTATCGTATTGTAGGAGAAGGATATTTAACATTAACAATAAATAATAAAACTATAAAAGCTAACGTAGGGCAAGAATTAATAATAGATACAGATAAAGGATTATGTTATAGAGAGGGAATAGTTAATAATGTAGCCTTAGAAGGTAGATGGAAAGATATGTATTTATTAGAAGGTGAAAATACATTTAGTTGGACACAAGGTTTTAAGATTTATATCTTACCTAATTGGAGGTGTTTATAATGATAGAAATATATTTAAAAAGCAATACCAATTATGATAAGAATGGCGATATAACACTAGATCCTACTTCTTGTACATATAAGGATAGTGAGAAAGAGGTAACTCTAGAACATTTCTTAGATGAAGAAGGCAGATGGAAATACATTGAATATGAAAATGTAATTGCAGTAGAGAAAAATGAAAAGAAAATATTCTATAGAATATATAATGTAGTTAGGTCTTTGTATAGTGTAACAGCTTATGCAAGGCCTTTATTTTATGACTTAATAGATAAAGTCTTATTAGATGTTAGACCTAGTAATAAACTAGGACAAGAAGCTTTAAATATAATTCTAGCAGACACACCATTTACAGGACATAGTAATTTAACTACTCTAAGCACTTCTTATTATATAAGAAAGAATATTGTAGAAGCTCTTTTAGGAGATGATGAAAATTCTTTTATAAATCGTTGGGGTGGAGAGTTCTACTGCGAAAACTTTGATGTTTATATTAATGATAGAATCGGTAGCGATAATGGTGTTAGAGTAGAATTTGGATATAACTTAAATGAAATAGAAGAAGATATAAATATAGAAGAAGTAGCAACTAGAATAATTCCAGTTGGGTATGATGGGATTATGTTAGAAGGTAACACTCCATGGGTAGATAGTTCTTTAATTGCTAAGTACACTAAGCCTAAAATGAGAGTTATAGAATTTTCTGATGTTAAAGTTAAAGAAAATGCTGATGATGAAGAAGGTTTTGATACTATAGAAGAAGCTAGAGCTGAATTAATTAGACAATGCAATTTGATTTATGAAAATGGAATAGATAAGCCTACAATAAATTATAAAATTGATATGATAAATCTAGCTAATACTACAGAATATAAGAATTTTAAAATGCTTGTAAATGTAAATAAAGGAGATACAGTAACTTGTTATATTAAACATTTAGATATAGATGTTAAAGCAAGGGTTGTAGACTTTGAAGAAGATTTAATAACAGGAGAATATATATCTATAGAATTAGGCAATGAAGTAGAGAATTTCTTTAATAAGCAAGTTGATATACAAGCAACTGTAAATAAAATAACTAATAGCAATGGTACTGTAAATGCAGGAGAAATACAAGGTGTTATTAATGCTATCCAAACTCAATTTAAGGCACTTAGAGATATTGCTCAACCACAACATATAAGGGCAGTACTATATGAGGATAGATTAGAAAATAGTCCAACATTCGGATGCATGGTTTTAGGAACTATGGGATTTGAAATAGCAAGCAGTTTTAAACCAGGAACTCAAGAATGGGACTTTAGAACATTTGGAACTGGTCAAGGATTTATGGCGGATTGTATTATTGCGGGTATATTAATGAGTATGAATGGCGTTTCTTGGCTTAATCTTGATAATGGTACATTCGACTTTGCAAACGGAAACTTTGCTTATGACGGAACTAATTTGCAAATGATAGGTAAAATAATAAATGTTTTAAATGGCTATGGTATAGAAATTAATAGAGGTGGATTATCTTTTGTTACTGATGGAGAAACTGTTGCAGGAATAAGGAGTTCAAGGTTCGATAGTAATAAAAATATAAATGGACTATCTATCGCAAATACTCGTGATGGTGATTATATAGATTTAGGGTTTACGGAAAATGAAAATTTTAATACTGCGGCTGAGTTTCAAGCGTCTTTAAGAATTTCGAAAGTAGAAAATGAACTAATGAAAAATTTTAAAGGAATACAATTTTTAGATAAAGTGTTACTAAAAGGTAATAAAACTTTTTGGATAGAATCTAACACTACTGATAAAAATTATTGGCACGAAATTTATAATACTGTTGGTGGTCTTTTAGCATTATTTGGAGATAATGGAGTTTTGTTAGGCTATAAAGCAGGGGCAGAAAGAGTTACAACGATAGAGATAACTGAAACTCCTAACTCAGAAGGAAATCAAGTATTCATATATAAACCTTTAAGCATGTATGGAAATACAATAAAATATGTTAAGGATATATATACTGGTAATGCTTTGGGAAGGTATTTCCATGAGGGGTGGTGCGGTTCTATAGAAGCGACCGCGAAAAGAATTTCTAATTTGAATATTTATTATGATTCTGGTTGGTATGCTTATAGTATTGGCTCTCAGGGGGCTCCTTCAAATTATGGAGTTGTTTTACATTTTAAGTGGGGAGAATCTGATTTTGTCCAAATAGCTTTTGATTTTGCTAACAATATGTATCAAAGAGCTTGGGTTAATGGTGCTTGGGCAAGTTGGAAAACGAGGTAAGGTGATAAAATGCAAAAAATATTTATAAATAAAAAAACAGACATGGTAGAGCAAATTTTGAAAGTAGAAACAAAAGATGAATTATCAGATGATTATTTTTCAAATTGTTACGCTTATCTAGACAAGGAAGATAAAATAAATGCTTATAATCTTAAATATAATAAAGAAAATGAAATTTTTGAAGTTGTAGAAGGATTACCAGCCAAGGATGAGGTAATAGTAAAAGAAAAAAATGCTGATATAGAGCAGTTAAAAAAAGAAAATGAAGAATTAAAAAAAGAAAATGAAGATGTTAAAACTAGATTAGAAAAATTAGAAGAATTATTGAATGTGAGGTGATTAGATGGCAAGTAAAATAGTAGTTAACTTAGATACTTCTAAAGAAAATTACATAGTTGCTAAATGTAAGCAAAATGATGATTTAACTTTAGAAGCTAATATATTTGAAAATGGAGAGCCTTTAGATCTTGTTAATAAAGAAATAACTATACAAGCTTTAAAAGCAGATAACACATATGTTATTCAAAACACAGATATAGTTAAAGAAGAGAATAAAATAAATGCTAACTTAGTAAAAGATTTTTCTAGAGTTCCAGGTACAACAAAAATAGAAGTAGTCCTCGTAGAAAGTAGTAAGCAAAATACTACTTTTTCTTTTTATCTAGAAGTAGTTGGAAGTGTAATTAGAGGAGCTATAGAGAGTTCAGATTCAATTACAGCACTCGAGAAAGTACAAGATGCAGCAATTGAGATAAAGAAAATTAATCAAGAAACACAAACAATAGTAGAAAATGCAGGTGCAGCAAGTAAAGAAGATTTCAATAAAGTTAATACGCAATTGGCAGATATAACAAATAACGTTGCCAATAATAGACCATTTAAACCAAAGGTATATGCTTATTTATCACAAGGTGGTAGTAGAAGTCAAGATACTTATGGTACTCAAGAAAGTTGGGCAATTGATTGTCAATCATTTGTAAAGGCTGGTATTACTGATATAGCTTTATCAGTTCAAATTCAACCACTCAAGGCTAATAGGGATGATTTCATTGCAGGTAAAATAACTGCAAATCAGCTAGAATGGAAGACCTATCCTACATTAGGAAAAGTTAGAGAGATGGTTGCTGTTGCAAAACAATTCGGTTTAAATTTATATATTATTAAAATGCAAGATACTTTCATTAAAGAACAGGAATCTGCTGGAAGATTGAAGTTTTCCGACTACGCTACTGCATATCATAATTTAACGATGGAATTTGCTAATTCCGAACTAGAAGTGGAATGGCTTACGATTTATAATGAACATTGGACAGTGATAAATGTTGAAAGTAATTACGAGATAATAAAGAATACCCTAGTCGCAGTCAAAGGAGCTAATAGGAAAACTGGATTTAGTGGCGTTCCAGATGTTGATGATTTCTATACGGATTATATAGATGGTTGGATGCCACATTATTACCCCTCTATAAGTTGGAAAAAACAAAATACAACTTGGGAAGATGGAATATATGGTTGGCTGGGATTGGCGAATCATATTGGGGACACACCTTTAGAAGAAGTGCAACGAAAAAAAAGAAAGTATCCAAATAAAAAGGTGCTAATAACAGAGATTGGATGTTCTCATTATTGGGAAGATTTACTCGCACCAGCTATTTATAGTTCCACAGGGACTCCAGATGAAAAAGGTATGCCAACAGCTATATTTCTGAATGGTTTTTTTGAGGTATTCAGAAATGAGGATTTTGATAGTGTGGGGCTCTATTACACTAATCCCTTACGTGAAGAACCTATAAAAATTTTAAGAAAAGAAATGGGGGTAGTTTAAGATGATTGGACAAAATATTTCAGGAGAATGTGGCGCTAGAAATACAAATTATTCATTATATTACACTCCACTTTTTGAAACTGTACTTAATAGTGGCACATATAAATTTAATGGAGTTAGAGGGCGTGTGCATTTTTGGGTTGCAAGAATGAATGGGAATGAGATAAAGATAAAAGACTTTTCTTTATATGCTGGGGTATCTTCAGATTCAGACTTAACACCTAAAGTAGTATTCAATGACTTAACCCCGTGGATAGAAGGTGGACCTTACGTAAGAGTTGTCGTTGACTCTACTAATAATCGCATTAGAGTATATGGTGCGGGAGGAAATTCTAATGATTCTATAGTTTTCGGTTATCGTTGGTGTGGACATAGAGCATGGCTTAATAATCTTGACCATGTTGATATACCTAAAGCATATGTTGAAACAACTGGAATTCTTCCAAAACCAATGGTTGACTCTCCAACAGTTACAGTAGGAACTAATTGGGAAATAACATCATCTAGGCAACGTATATATAGAACTTTTTTTAATAAAGTCGACATTGATTATTATACTTGCACTAGGACTTCAAGTGGAATAGTAGCAGATACAGTAATCGGAACAGTAAGTATAAAACCTAAAGTAGACCAAACTTTTGTTGCACAAGGAATAAATAGAGCTGATTTTACACCCGATGCTACAAACTTTGCGGTATTTAAAATTCTTGCGAGTAATGGAAATATAGTTGTAGTTAGTGGAGTTGCGGTAGATAGATTTTATAGAATTAAATTAGATTATGCTTTTACTATTTAATATTTGATAACTATTACGCACTAACACACACTAATGTGTATTAAAATGACTAATAGAAAAAATTGTTATATAATCGCATTAAGGGGTGGTTATATGGCAGTAAGAAGAGTAAATGTTACAGTTGAACCAGAGCTCTATGATGAGTTCTATAAGTATGCTGAAAGAAAAGGAATTTCAATTTCTCCATTTCTTCAGGCTAAAATGAGAGAATTTATTGAAGAAGAAAAGGAGTTTGAGGAGTTCAAAAAAGCTAAAAAGAAGGGTGCTTTATAGTACCCTTTTATTGATGATTTTATTAATTTATTTAGCTTGAGATTTTCTTTAATATAATTATACTAAAAATAGTAATAATATATTAAGGAGATTTAAGATACAAATGAATAATATAAAGTTTAATTATGATTCTTTATTAAGTTCTATTGAACACCTAGAAAAGAATTTAGATGCTAGTATTAACTTTTTTAAAGGTTATGAAGGTTTTCTTCAAGATAGTTATAGAGGGAAATACATTGACATATTATACGAATTTTATCACAGTCAGTTGGAGTTTATAAGTGATTATCCTAAAACTCTTGATGAATATACTGAAAAAAGAAAGGAAGTTTTACTAAGAACTTTTAAAAACTTTGTATTAAGTTATGCTAGGCTACTACAATTTCTTCAATTTGCAGGGGTTAATGTTAAAGAAGAGCTTTTAATAACTTATGATTATTGGGCAATATTAAGATTGAGCTTGATAGATTACTTAGAGATTAATAAGTGAAGAGGAAAAAGAGTTTTAATGATAAAAAAACTAAAAAAAAAGGCACTTTATAGTGTCTTTTTTAATGCGTAATAGTAACTGTAAACAAGTGCAAAGTCTTGTAAATAGGTGATTGTGTACACTTTATACTTAGGATAATTATTACGCATTAAATTAAATAAAAAATAATACCAGGTAGAAAAGCAGTATGCACATAATCTACCTGGTAAAATAGTTAACTCCAATAAAGATAATAAGTTAAGGACAAGTATTTTGTCAATTAGAGATTAGAGGAATCTAGTCTCTTTTTTATATAAAAATTTAAATGAAAGAAGGTAAAGAAAATGGAGAATGTATTAAATTATATTAAATATGGAGTAGCAGCTATAGGAACATGGCTTACATGGTTATTCGGTACATGGGATACTGCTATAGGAATATTAGTGCTTTTTATAGTACTAGACTACTGCACAGGAATAATAAGAGGATATGTAAATAAAGAACTTTCATCAGATGTAGGATTAAAGGGAATTGCTAGAAAAGCAGTTATTTTTATAGTCTTAATTATAGCTGTAGCACTAGATAGATTAATGAATACAGGAAATTGGGTCTTTCGTACCTTAGTATGTTATTTCTATATTGCAAATGAAGGGTTAAGCCTTATAGAGAATTGTGGAGCTTTAGGTTTACCTATACCAGATAAGCTTAAAGATGCATTAGCACAATTAAAAGATGGAGAAAAGAAGGAAATTAAGGAGCAGGAGTAATCTTGCTTCTTTTAATTTATAAAAAATAATTAATGAAAGAAGGAATATAAAAATGAGTAAAGTATTTGGAATAGATGTAAGCCAATGGCAAGGAGATTTTAATTTTACCCAGGCTAAATCTGAAGGGGTTGAATTTACTATAATCAGAAGTGGTTATGCAGAAAGTAAAGACCCTAATTTTGAAAGTAATTATAACAAGGCGAAAAATGTAGGATTACCAGTAGGAGCATATCATTATTCATATGCTACTAACGAGGCAGAAGCTTTAGCAGAAGCAAAATTCGTTGAATCTATTATAAGTGGAAAGCAATTTGAATTACCTATTTACTTTGATGTTGAGGATAAAGTACAGAAAGCATTATCAAGAAGTCAAGTATCAGCATTAACTAGAACATTCGTAAAGTATTTAGAAAGTAAAGGATATTTTGTAGGAGTTTATTCTTCAAAATCATTTATAGAAAATTATTTAGAAGATGATATAAAGAATAATACAGCTATGTGGGTTGCACAGTGGAATACAGAATTAACATACAATGGTCAATGTGGAATGTGGCAATTTGGTGGAGAAACTAATCTAATTAGAAGTACACAAATTTGTGGGCAAACCGTTGACCAAAACTATATGTTAGTAGATTATCCAACTCTTATAAAGCAAAAGGGGAAGAATGGATATGGAGCAGGAACAGTTAATGTTAAGCCACAAGAACCTACAGTAGAAACTTATACAGTAGTTGCAGGAGATAACTTATCCTCTATAGCAAGTAGATTTAACACTACAGTTTCAGAGATATGTAGATTAAATAATATTGCTAATGCTAATTTAATTTATGCAGGACAAGTATTAAAGCTTTCAGGAGCAGTAGATACATCCATTAACTATACAGTAAAAGCGGGAGATAATCTTTCTAATATTGCTGCTAAGTATGGTACTACATGGCAAGCTATAGCTAAATTAAATGGATTAAGTAATCCTAATCTAATATATGCAGGACAAAATTTAAGAATAAGATAATTTTAAGGCTAGTAGGTAAGGAATCTTATTTACTAGCCTTTTTTATTTTATATTAATTTTCAAAAATTAATTGCTGAATTTCATAAATTAATACTTGAAAATTGAAATGAATTAATGTATAATAAATTCATAAATTAATTATTGAAAAGAGGGTTTTTAATGAGTGAGATTAATAAATTAAGAGAGGAAAATAAAAAGTTATTGGAAATTATAAAAAAGTTAGAAAAAGAAATTCAAGATTCAGCTTATTATAAAGAAGGAAGTTATGCTATAGAAGCAGTTGAAAGAGGTCAAATTATAGAAAAGCAAGAGAAGGAAATTCAAGATTTAAAAAATGAAATTCAGAAATTAAAATGTGAAAATAGAAATGTTACTACTCATAACGAACGTGGAGCAGGAAGAAAATCAAGATTTTCAGAACAAGAAAAAGAAATGATGAAGATGTACCGTATTCAAGGAAAAACAATTAAAGAAATAGCTGAAATGTATAGTTGCAGTGTAGGTTTAATTCATAAAATAATTAATTAATTAATTTTTAAGACTAATAGGTAGGAAAAATCTTACTTATTAGCCTTTTTTATATTATAAAGGAAATACAGATGCTAAAACTATGCTTACTATCATTAATATAATACTTAAATCTAATCTTATAAAACTCTTTTTAATAGTAATCACCTCATTTTAATTATTACCATATTATGTTAATATATTCATGTAAGGGGTGGTAAAGTTGCTAAGATGTAGACTTAAGGAAATACGATTAAAGGAATTTATGATTGATAGCAAAACTGAATTTGCTCGAAAAATTGATATTCCAATACAAACATACACTAACTGGGAAAAAGAATTGTCTTACCCTAATCTTAATTTAGCATATCAAATAGCTAGAAAACTTAATAAAGAAGTTACAGAGATATGGTATCTAGAATAGGTATCATATTTTTTTATATAAAAACACCAATTATTTATTACTTTTTAAAAATAATTGGTACTTTTTTAAAATAAATTACATATAGATATATCAAGAACTTAGAAAAAGTAATAATTTCTTAGGAGGATATATGATATTAGGAATTGATGTGGGTAACTACAGTCTAAAAAGTAACTCAGGATTAAATGTAAAAGCTTTAGTATCTAAAGAAGAAAATATATTAGGAAGTGGAATAGTTTTAGAAATGGATAGTAGTAAGTTCATTATAGGAGAAGGGAACTTTGAAACTGAACTTAATAAAAGTAGTAAAGACAACTTCTTACCACTTCTATATACAGGGATAGCGTTATCAAGTGAGGAAGATTTTAATTCAGTTGTATGTGGATTGCCTGTAAATCAATATAAGGATAATCATAAATCTTTAGAGGAACTTATCAATAAAAATAAAATTAAAAATATAAGGATAAATGGAAGGAAAAGAACTTTAGTGATAGATAACTTTAAAGTATATCCAGAAGGGATAGGAGCATACTACAATCTAAATTTAAGTGAAGATGTAATACTAATAGACATAGGTGGAAGAACTACAGATATAGCCTATATAGCGGATAAGAAACATCAAAAAAGCTCTACAGTAGCAGTAGGAACTCTTAATATATATAAATCTATAGCAGATACTATAAACTCTAAATACAGCTTAGATTTAAGTTTAAAAGATATAGATAGAGTTATAGATAGAGGAACTTTAAAAGTTGATGCAGAAACAGTAAATCTTAGTTTTATAACAAATATCTTAAAAACTAATTTTATGAAGATAAAGGAAGATTTAGATTTTAAATTTCCTGCAAGAACTGAAAAGATAGTATTAGTTGGAGGAGGAGCTAAATTATTTATTAAAGCTTTTATGAATAGATATTCTAATTGTACTATAGCTGATGATCCTATTTATTCAAATGCAAAGGGATTTAAAAAGGTAGGTGAGAAGCTATGGCAAAATTAAAACCAATAGGATTAAGTTTTAAAAATACTGCTGAAGATAAAAAACTTTATGATTGGATCTATAAACATTCTAATGTATCTGGATTTATCAAGGATATTTTAAGAAAAGAAATGAATGAAACTAATGAAAGTAAAGAGGTTAGAGAAAATATCAATAATGAAAATAATTTAATAGATTTAGGAGATTTTTAGGAGGGTATTATGGAATTAAAAAGTTTTGAGGAAATGGGATTTGATATTGAAAGTGATACGGACTGTAAAAGATACATCATGGAATACGAGCAATTTGTATATGACTGGAAAGTATATGTGGATTGTATAGAAGGATGGCAGCCATGCAAATTAATTAGTATTCAAAATACAAAGTTAGGTATTAATAGAGCTACGGTAATATGTCCAAGCGGTACTCAATTAAATAGAAGAGTTAAATTTGTATGCGAGGAAGATGAAATAAAACCAGATGGATGTATTTACTTTATCGAAAAACAATAAAAAATAAGCCTAAATCTAATAAGGTAGACTTAGGCTAAGGTAACTGCTGCGTCGCTACTGCGTACGCTGTACTAGCAGTTTATGCGAGCATATATTAAAAGTATACTAAAATTTATAATATTATTAAAATTTCACTATATTATGTAGATTATAAATAAACCACTGCACAAGCTACTGCAAAACAAGCAAGATAACCTAAAACAAATGCTGTTATCATAATGCACCTCCGATAAATTAATTATTTATAGTATTACCTAAAAACAGAAAAATAATCAGGAGGTTTATAAAAAATATGAAAGAAATAACAATGAGCATTCCGCAATTCTTAGCTTATGAACGTGGGGAATTGAGTATTAAGGAAATTAAAGAAATCAATAAAGAAGATTCATTTATAGGAGATCTAATGAAGGATAAAAGAATATCTAAGTTGCTTATTTTTACAACAGCTTGCATTAATATCTCTAATAATGTTTTAGCTTCTACGGAAGATGCATTAAATAAAGTGGATATTATAGGAACACAGTTTTTAAGTATTATACAAAGAGTAGGATTTTGGGTATGTGTTATTGGTTGTATTTTAGAAATATTAATAGCTGTATTTAAAAAAGGCGGTGGGAAAAATGAAATACTATCGCTTATATTTAAATGGTTAATAATCTTTGCATCATTTTATTTTTTACCAGCAACATTTAGATTCATTGCAGAAGCATTTGCGTAGGAGGAGATTATGGAGAAGTTAATAGAAGGATTAAAGACAAGTATAGTAACAGGAATTTTAGAAGGAATAAAAAATGGATTAATAAATTTTGTTAAATGGATAGGAATAGGAATAATTAATAACAGCTATTGGATTTGTTTATTAGTGTGTATAGTATCACTTATTTTATATATTGGTGGATTAAGAAAGTCTGGTAAGTATGTAACTTTAAGCATAGTGATTTATTTCTTTTTACAAGCAATAAAAGGGGTATTAATATGATTTTTAACAAAGAAAAGAGTATTCCCTTAAGCAAATATTTTCAACTTATAAAACCTAATTATGTATATATTCAAATTACACCACATAAATCAATTAGGAATTATAATTCATCTAATATCGCTAAAGCTATAGCATATACTTACAAAACTATAAATAAGAAAGTAAGATTTGAACAGAAAAAATTGTTTTTTGAAACTAGCTTTAAAATAAGTTATATAATTGATATCTACCAAGGTAATGCTAACTTTTATTTTCTAGTACCAAGTGTTTTTAAAAATATATTAATTGAAAAAATAAAAGAAATATGGACTAAAGCAACTATATCGGTATTAGTAGGGGGATTAACTCCCTTTACTAATAATATGGAAATGTATCAATTAAGCTATAAGAAAGAGGATGCATTG
The DNA here is from genome assembly GCF_050585265.1 of Clostridium nigeriense. Taxonomy (GTDB): domain Bacteria; phylum Bacillota; class Clostridia; order Clostridiales; family Clostridiaceae; genus Clostridium; species Clostridium nigeriense_B. Next base: position 356,930 of record NZ_JBNOOE010000002.1, read on the forward strand.
AGCTTACAGGTAGATAGAAAAAGTAATGAACCACTAAATTCAATCTTAAATGTTATTGATATTATGAAAGAAGAGGATAGAATAACAATAATATATAATTTTCTACCATCAACGCAATTTGGATGGATCGATAAATATAATCAAACCATGGATAAAATTAAGGAAATGAAGCCTTTAGATAAAAATAAATTAACACTAGCTAGTGTAGCTATGAATGGAATATATTTATTGTTAAATATAGTAGATAGTATTCTAAACGTAGTAAATGATTTTGTAGGTGGAGATGATTTAGAAGATAAAAACAGTTTATATAAAGAAGTTTTAGGAATTATAAAGCAAGAAGGAGAATTAAGTGCTGCAACTAAAAAGAAAAAAGAAGCTACTATATTAAATACACAAATTGCAGTTCTTTCTGATGGAGAAGATAAAATCAGAAGAGATAATAATGCATTAAGTGTATGTCAATCTTATAGGGTACTTGATGAAGATAATGAGTTAACATACAAGAAAGTAAAAACAAAAAAAGTATTTAATATTAATGATTATGATTTCAACATAGAAAAAAATATAATAAGTACTGAAGAAGCAACTAATTTCATTCAGATACCAGGGCGAACTTTATTAAATTATTTCAATATAAATCATATTAAAGTTGAAGAAGTTAGAGTACCTGAACAATTAAAACAAGGATATATATATCTAGGTGATAATAAAAATAAAGGTTCTATAGCACAAGTTTATTTAGAGGATCATAAAGAGATTGGAAACCTTCCATTAATGTTGTTAGGAAGACAAGGGGGAGGTAAATCAACATATATATCTAATTATGTAAAGTTTGTGACTACTAGAAAAGAAAGTGTTATTCATATCGATTTCATAAGAAATAATGAAGTTAGTAAGGATATTGAAAAAGTTATATCTAATTCAATTGTATTAGATTTTTCAACTGAAGAAGGACTACAGTCATTGTCATATAATGAAATAAAATTTTCTAGTAAAATGACTTGGTTTGATAAGCAGCAATTAGCAAATAAAAAAACTCAATTGACAGTAGAGCTTGTTAACAGTATAAATGAAGCAGGAGAGCCTTTATCACCTAAAATGGAAAGGTATTTATGTGCTTGCACCGATATAGTTTATCTGAATGAACACGCAACATTTAGAGATGTAATAAGGTGTCTACAAGATTTTAAATACAGAGAAGAGGTAATAAAATCAATAGCTATTGAATTAAAGAATGAATTACAAGAAGAGATACAAACACTAGAAGAGCTAGATGAATGGAGTAAACCTACTAAAGATAATCCGGCTGAAAAAATAGGCACAAGAGATTCTAAAATAGAAGGGATACTAGATAGAATAACTTTATTAAAAAGAGATTTTTATCTAAAGAAGATGTTTAATAAAATACCAGAAAAGAATTTAGATTTTGTTGCAGCTATGGAAGAAGGAAAAGTTATTTTAATAAGAATGCCACAAAGTAAATTTAAGAGATATGTTAAAAATGTTATAACTACATTTTTAGTTACCAAGTGCTGGTTAGCTTGTGAATTTAGAGGAGAATTATCTGATAGAAGTAAAAGAAGCCATATTATCATTGATGAAATATCTCAAACTAAAACAGCTGAAAGGTATATGGAAAGCATATTAACTCAAACTAGAAAGTTTGGTATGAAGTTTGTCCTAAGTGGTCAATATTTAGACCAATTAGATAAGGATACAATATATACACTTAAAGGTGCCGGTGCAAGTTTTATGTTATTAAAAGGATCTATAAAAGAAGATTTTGAGTATTTTAAAGACGAATTAGATGGAACCTATGAATATGAGGACCTAAAAGAAATGGAAGAGTATAGTAGTTTAAATATAATTCAATATAGTAAAGGTTATTCTAGTTTTATAACTAAGTTACCTAAACCAATATAGAGTAGGAATTTAATCCTACTCTATTTTTTCATATAATTTAAAATAATATTTAACATAATTATAAAAAGCATAAAAAATAAAAATAAATAAATAGAATATATGTTTGATTTGTCGATAATAAATTATAAAAAATATTTAAATAGATGATATAATAAAATTATAAATATAGATATTTATTATATAGTTTACTTTCAACAAAGAGATGAGGAGGCATTTATGAGGGAGAAGATAATCGAAGCCTTGGATGGGTTAAATGAAGAAGAGTGGGAAAATGTTTTAGAAAAAATAATGATAAAAATAATAGATATTGCAGATGATACTAACAAATAGTATCATCTATTTTTATATCAGTTTTGTATCAAATGGATGTCCATTCAATTGTAAGTATTGTCTATCATCAACTGTTCATGGAGTTAGGTTTCTTGAGGTTGAAAGAGTAAAGAGAGAATTAAAGTATTTCATAGATAAAGAAGTTAGACTTGTTAAATTTGTAGATAGAACTTTCAACTGCAATCATAAGTTTACAATGGCTATATGGGAATTTTTAATTAATCAGGATACTAATACTCAATTTCATTTTGAAATATCTGCAGATATATTAAAGGCAGAAGAACTTGAATTATTGAGAAAAGCTCCAAAGGATAGATTTCAATTCGAGGTTGGAGTTCAAACTACAAATGATGATGTTTTAAATAGAATAAATAGATTTGTAAATTTTAGTGACATAAAAGAAAAAGTAGATGAACTTCTTCAAATAAGAAACATAAAACAACATCTTGACCTTATAGCAGGACTTCCTGGAGAAGATTATAATTCTTTTAAAAAATCATTTAATGATGTGTATAGCATAGAGCCTGAAGAAATACAGTTAGGGTTTTTAAAGTTACTAAGAGGATCATCAATGAGAGAAGAAGCTGAGGATTATGGAATGAAGTATTCTCCATATCCACCATACGAAATTTTGAAAACTAATGATATAAGTTATGATGAATTGTTAAGGTTAAAAAAAGTTGAAGAAATGGTTGATAAATATTATAACTCTCAAAAGTTTAGTAACATAATAAAATATTTAGTAAATAAGTTTGAAACACCATTTGATTTTTATTATGACTTAGGAGCTTACTTTGAGAAAAAGGGATACTTTAATAGGAATATAGGAAATAATGAATACTATAAAGTATTTTTAGATTTTAATATGGAAATATTAAAAGAAGATAATTTTATTTTAAAAGAAATTTTAAAATTTGATTATTTAAGATTCAATAAGAAAAGAGGAATGCCTGATTTTATTAATAGAAATATAGATAAAGAGGAGGAAGAAAAAATAAAAGAAAGGTTAAGAGAGAAGTATTCATTTAGAGAGTATTATTTAGAGTCCTTTAATATAAATATTAATGAATTTACTAAGAATTCATTAATAATTGAGGAAAAGGATTATTATTTATTTGGATACAAGGGTGATATAAAGCATATTAATAGTGAACTGGAATAATATTAATAAAGTGTAAATTAAATAAAGAAAGTGTTAAGAAAACAAATATAAGTTATAAAATTTAATAGTGATTTAATTAAAGGAAAGATAAATCTATTGAAAAAAACAGTAAATTGTGTATAATAGAATATAATATGAAGTAATTAATACTATATAAAGCATTAATTACTATAATTTTAATTAATATAATAAAGGTGGTGAGATTTTGGCATTAGAAGCAATAAAGGACATTAAAAAAGCTGAAGATCAAGCTGAAAGTTTAATTCAAGAAGCTACAATTAAATCAAAGGAAATAATTAAGAATGCAAGTATTGAAGCTGAAAAAGAATATAATGAAATTTTAAAATCAGCTGATTTAAGAAAAGAGGAAATACTTAAAAAGGCAGTAGAAGAAGGGAATTCTGAAGCAGCACCTATATTAAAAAAAGGTGAAAAGGAAGTACAAGAAATAAAAAATGTTTCTGATGATAAAAAAAATAATGCTATTAATTTAATCGTTGAGAGGATAGTGAAGATTCATGGCAATAGTTAAGATGAAGAAGTTCACTCTGCTTACCTTTGAATCTAAGAAGCAAAAAATCTTAAAGAAAATTCAAGGATTATCTAGTGTTGAGTTTATTAACTTACAAGATGATGATTTTCTTAAAAAATATGAAGATTTAAAGCAATTATATAAGGATGATGCTAATTTAGAAATCTCTAAATATGAAGAAGACTTATCAAAAGCTAAATTTGGAGTAGAGTTCTTAAATAAATATGTTCCAACAAAGTCTGGATTAAAAGCACTACAAGAAGAAAAATTAGCTTTAACTTTAGAGGAATTAGAGGAAAAAGTTAAGTCCTCTAACTGGACAGCTAGTTATGATAAGGCAAAGGAAAAAGAAGAGGAATTAGCTAAGTTAGATTCACAAGTAACAAAGTTACAAGCTGAAATAGATATTTTAACGCCTTGGCAAAATTTGGATGTATCTTTTGATGAACTTAAGACGTTAAAGAATACATCGTATTATTTAGGGACTATATCTAAGTCATATGAAGATATTTTAATTCAGGAATTATCAAATGCGTATATTGAAATAATATCAAGAGGAACTAATGATATTAATATATTAATTTTAGCTAATAAGGAATATGATGAAAGTATTTCTGAAACTCTTAGAAGTGTAGGATTTAGCGCTTTTAAAACTGAACATAAGGATGTAGCATTAAAATTAATTTTAGACTTTAAACACCAAATAGAAGAAACTAAATCTAAAAAGTTTTTTGTTAAAGAAGAAATTTCAAATTTTGAAGAAGACTTAAGAAAATTAGAATTAGCTTATGATTACTTTGCAAGTAAGGTTGAAAGAAATAAGGTATCTAAAAACTTCTTAAAGACTAAGAATGTTTGTGCTATTCAAGGGTGGATAGCAGATGATGATAGTAATGAACTTAAAACAATTTGTGATAATCTTCTGAATGATGATTATTATATGGAGTTTGAAGATGTAAAGAAAGATGAAATCGATGAGGTACCTATAAAATTAAAAAATGGAGAGTTAGTGTCTGCATTTGAAAGCGTTACAAGTATGTATAGTTATCCAAAATATAATGAAATAGATCCAACACCACTTCTTACACCATTTTATCTAATATTCTTTGGTATGATGGTTGCGGATGCAGGATATGGTTTATTAGTATTAATAGGATCATTTTTAGCTTTAAAGTTCTTAAAGTTAAGTGATAGTATGAAGGATTTCACTAAATTTTTCTTCTATTTAAGTTTTCCAACAATATTCTTTGGGTTGATTTACGGATCATTCTTTGGTGATTTAGTAATACTACCAACTCAATTAATAGATACTAATAAAGATGTTATGACAATAGTTGCTTTATCATTAGCTCTAGGAGTTATTCAAATATTCTTTGGATTATTTATAAAAGTATATAGCTTAGTGAAAATAGGTAAAGGTAAAGATGCTTTATTAGATGCAGGTTCTTGGATAATAACTTTATTATCAATTGGTGGAATTGTTGCAGTTAACGCCTTAGACCTACCAAATTTCTTAGGTAAGATATTTATTGCAACTATGATAATTGGAATGATACTTGTAGTTATTGGTGGAGGAAGAGCAGAAAAATCATTTGGAGCTAAGGCAGGGCAAGGGTTATACTCATTATATGGTATAACTGGATATGTAGGAGACTTAGTTTCTTATACAAGACTTATGGCTTTAGGATTAGCTGGTGGTTCTATTGCTGGTGCGTTAAATCTATTAATAAATACTCTACCAGGAGTGGCAGCAATAATAATAGGACCAGTATTATTTATATTATTTCACATATTCAATTTAGGATTATCTTTACTTGGAGCATATGTTCATACAGCAAGACTTCAATATGTAGAATATTTTGGTAAATTTTATGATGGTGGTGGAAAACCATTTAAAGCATTTAAGGGTTCAGAAAAGTATGTAAAGATCAAAAGAAATTAGGAGGAATTAAAAAATGGAAATGACATGGATTCAATTTTTTGTAGAAAACAATGGAGGATTAATATTTGCAGCATTAGGAGCAGCATTAGCAGTTGGGTTATCAGGTATAGGTTCAGCTAAAGGTGTTGGTATAGTTGGTGAAGCAGCAACAGGCTTAGTTACAGAAGAACCAGAAAAATTCGGTAAAGCATTAGTTCTTCAATTATTACCAGGTACACAAGGTTTATATGGTTTCGTTATAGGTTTCTTAATATTTAGTAAAATGACTTCAGGTATGTCATTTGAGCAAGGATTATATTTATTAGCTGCTGGTCTACCAATAGCTTTTGCAGGACTTTGGTCAGGTATAGCTCAAGGTAAGGTTGCAGCAGCAGGCATTCAAATATTAGCAAAAAATGAAGAACATAATACTAAGGGTATAATATTAGCAGCTATGGTTGAAACATATGCATTATTAGGTTTCGTTATTTCATTTATGTTAGTAAATAAAGGATTCTAGGATTGGAGAGAATAGGCTATGGCAAATGTAAATAATCTAACTTCTAAAATCCTTAGGGATGCTGAAGATAGAAAGGATAATATTCTAGCTTCTGCAGAAGAAGAAAAGAATAAGATTCTTTCAAAAAAAATAGCTAAAGCCAAGGAACTAGAAAAAGAAATTATAAAAAAGGCTGAGGTTGAGGCTAAAAACAGAAAAGAGAGAATACTATCTTCTGCTTCTTTAAAGGTTAGAAATAATAAGTTATCTGCAAAACAAGAAGTTATTAAAGAAGTATTTGAAAATAGTATAGATGTATTGGCATCTATTTCTGGAGATGATTTTTTAAGGTTTATTAAAAATTCAATACTTTCTTTAGGTAATATAGGAGAACAAAATCTTATTTTAAATAAAGAAGGAATGGAATTAGTTGATCTTACTTTTATATATGATTTAAATCAATCATTAGGAGATAAGGGAAATATAAAGTTAAGTCCTAAGATAGGAAATTTTAAAGGTGGATTTATTCTTGAAAGTAATGGCATAGAAATAAATAACACATATGAAGCTTTAGTAAGTTCATTAAAGGATGAATTGGAGTTTGAAGTAGCAAGTGCGTTATTCAATTAAGGAGGGTAAGAGATGGATGTAATGAAATTTACCCAAGCAGTATCAAGAATATGGGTTTTAGAAACTAGACTTCTTGATAAACCAAAAGTTGAAAGAATGATTGAAGCTCCATCTGCTAGTGAAGTGCTTAGAATTTTGAATGAAACGGAGTATTCAAATGTTTCATCTAATATAAAAAGACCAGAAGATTATGAAAAAATATTAACAGCAGAGTTAAAAAGAGTTTATGATTTAGTTTATGAAATAAGTCCTGTTAAAGAAGTTGTTAAAATAATGAGCTTAAAATATGACTATCATAATGCAAAGGTTCTTTTAAAAGGAAAGGTGCTAGGCAAGGATTTATCATCTATGCTTATAAAACTAGGAAATTTAGATTTACAAGAAATTAAGCGTAAGATAGATGGAGATAGTTTGAAAAGCTTAAATGGAATCCTAGGAAAAGGAATCCAAGAAGCTATGAAGGTCTTTGAAGAAACTAAGGACCCTCAAAAGATAGATATTATTATGGATAAATATATGTATAAAGAATTAGTAGAAATTAAAAAATCTTTAGATTATAGGTTTACAGATAACTTAGTTAAAGCAATGATTGATTCTACTAATATAAGAACTCTACTTAGAATTAAGAAGCAAAACAAAGGAAAAGAGTTTGCTAGTGAAGTGATAGTAGATGGTGGAGCAATAGATAGTAGTAAATTAGTTGCATTATTGAATGAATCACCAGAAAATATAATGTCTAAACTACAAAGCACTATTTATTCAGATTTAATTAAAGAAGGCTTTGAAGGATACATTGCTACTGAGTCTGCAAGTCTTTTAGAAAAATTAAGTGATAACTATATCATGGAATTAATGAAAAGTTCTAAGTTAGTTACTTTTGGACCAGAAAAGATATTATCTTATATTTATGCTAAGGAAACTGAAATAAAAGTAATAAGAATTATAATGGTTGGCAAGCTTAATAATATTGCTGAGGAAGTAATAAGGGAAAGGTTGCGTGATATATATGCATAAGAAAATAGGCGTTGTTGGAGATAAGGATTCAGTATTAGCTTTTAAAGCTTTAGGAATAGATGTATTTCCAGTAATTGAAGCTGATGAAGCAAGAAGAGCAGTAGATAATTGTGCAAGAAATAATTATGCAGTAATTTTCGTAACTGAACAAGTAGCACAAAATATAGAAGAAACTATAGCACGTTATAATGAACAAGTACTTCCAGCTGTAATATTAATTCCAAGTAATCAAGGCTCGTTAAATATAGGACTTAAGAGAATTAGTGATAGTGTGGAAAAAGCTGTTGGTGTTAATATTTTATAGGAAGGTAGGTTAGTAATTTGAAGACCGGAAAGATAATTAAGGTTGCAGGTCCCTTAGTCGTAGCAGAAGGGATGGAAGAAGCAAATATATTCGATATGGTTAAGGTTGGAGAAAAAGGTCTTATTGGTGAAATAATCGAAATGAGAAATGATAAGGCATCTATCCAAGTTTACGAAGAAACTACAGGAATTGGACCAGGGGATCCAGTAGTAACTACTGGAGAGCCATTAAGTATAGAATTAGGACCAGGTCTTATTGAATCTATGTTTGATGGAATTCAAAGACCACTTGATGCCTTTGCTAAGGCAGCAAATTCACCATTTTTAACTAAGGGTGTAGCAGTTAAATCTTTAAATAGAGAAAAACTTTGGAGTTTTGTATCTACAGTAAAAGTAGGAGATGTAGTAGAAACTGGAGATGTTATTGGAACAGTTCAAGAAACTACAGTTGTACTTCATAAAATAATGGTTCCTTATGGAGTTAAAGGTAAAATTAAAGAAATAAAAGAAGGCGATTTTACTATAGTTGATACTGTATGTATAGTAGAAACTGAAAAAGGTGATAAGGAATTAACTTTAATGCAAAAATGGCCAGCAAGAAAAGGAAGACCATATGCAAGAAAATTAAAACCAGAAGCACCTATGACTACAGGACAAAGAGTTATAGATACATTTTTCCCAGTAGCTAAAGGTGGTGCAGCTGCAGTTCCAGGACCATTCGGTGCAGGAAAGACAGTTGTTCAACATCAAGTAGCTAAATGGGGAGATACTGAAATAGTTGTTTATGTTGGATGTGGAGAACGTGGAAATGAAATGACAGATGTTCTTAACGAGTTCCCAGAACTTAAAGATCCAAAAACTGGTGAAAGTTTAATGAAGAGAACAGTACTTATTGCTAACACTTCAAATATGCCAGTTGCAGCTAGAGAAGCTTGTATTTATACAGGAATAACTATTGCAGAGTACTTTAGAGATATGGGATATTCAGTTTCGATAATGGCTGACTCAACATCAAGATGGGCAGAAGCTTTAAGAGAAATGTCAGGAAGACTTGAAGAAATGCCAGGGGATGAAGGTTATCCAGCGTATCTTGGATCAAGACTTGCTGATTATTATGAAAGAGCCGGCAAGGTAATATGTTTAGGTAAAGATGGAAGAGAAGGAGCTGTAACAGCAATTGGAGCAGTATCGCCTCCAGGAGGAGACCTTTCAGAACCTGTTACTCAAGCAACTCTTAGAATAGTTAAAGTTTTCTGGGGATTAGATGCTCAATTAGCATATAAGAGACATTTCCCATCAATTAACTGGTTAAATTCATATTCATTATATGCAGATACAATAGATGCATGGATGAATGAAGAAGTTGCATCAGATTGGTCATCTTTAAGACAAGAAGCTATGACATTACTACAAGAAGAATCAGGTCTTCAAGAAATAGTAAGCCTTGTTGGTATAGATGCATTATCTGAAAATGATAGATTAAAGTTAGAAATTTCTAAGTCAATAAGAGAAGATTATCTTCAACAAAATGCCTTTCATGAAGTTGATACATATGCATCATTAGATAAACAATATAAGATGCTAAAGTTAATACTTCTATTTAGAAAAGAAGCAGAAAGGGCATTAAAGGCAGGAGTTTATTTAAATAAAATTTTAGGATTAAGTGAAATTAGAGATAAAATTGCAAGAAGTAAATATATTCATGAAGATAGCATAAGAAAAATAGATGAGATTGCAATTGAATTAAAGTCTGCTATAGATGCACTAATAACTGAAGAGGGAGGTGTTCTAGATGCTTAGGGAGTATAAGACTGTAACAGAAGTCGTAGGACCTTTAATGGTAGTTGAAGGCGTTGAAGGTGTTAAGTATGATGAGCTAGTTGAGGTTGAACTTCAAACTGGTGAAATGAGAAGAGGAAAAGTTCTTGAAATTAATGGAACTAGAGCTATGGTCCAACTTTTTGAAGGATCATCAGGTATTAATTTAAAAGAAACTAAGGCTAGATTTTTAGGAAGACCACTTGAACTTGGGGTTTCAGAAGATATGCTTGGAAGAATCTTTGATGGTATGGGACACCCAATAGATAATGGGCCAAATATAATAGCTGAAAAGAGATTAGATATAAATGGAGAAGCTATAAATCCAGTATCTAGAGATTATCCATCAGAATTTATTCAAACGGGTATTTCAGCTATAGATGGACTTAATACTCTAGTTAGAGGACAAAAATTACCTGTATTTTCAGGATCAGGACTTCCTCATGCACAATTAGCTGCACAAATAGCAAGACAAGCGAGAGTTTTAAATTCTGATGCTAACTTTGCAGTTGTATTTGCTGCTATTGGGATTACATTCGAAGAATCTCAATTCTTCGTTGATGAATTCAATAAAACTGGTGCTATAGATAACTCAGTATTATTTATGAATCTTGCATCAGACCCAGCTATAGAAAGAATAGCAACTCCTAGAATGGCTCTTACTACAGCTGAATTCTTGGCTTATGAAAAAGGAATGCATGTACTTGTTATTATGACAGATATAACAAATTATGCAGAAGCGTTAAGAGAAGTATCAGCTGCTAGAAAAGAAGTACCAGGTAGAAGAGGATACCCAGGATATTTATATACTGACCTTTCAACATTATATGAGAGAGCAGGTAGACTTAGAGGTAGAGAAGGATCAATAACACAGATTCCTATATTAACTATGCCAGAAGATGATAAGACACATCCTATTCCAGACTTAACTGGATATATTACAGAGGGTCAAATTATCCTTTCAAGAGAATTATATAAGAAGGGAATTATGCCTCCAATAGATGTTCTTCCGTCATTATCAAGACTTAAAGATAAGGGTATAGGAAAGAATAAGACTAGAGAAGACCATGCTGATACTATGAACCAATTATTCTCAGCTTATGCACAAGGTAAGCAAGCAAAAGAATTATCAGCTATTTTAGGTGAATCAGCATTATCAGATATAGATAAGCAATATGCGAAGTTTGCAGAAGCTTTTGAAGAACAATATGTATCACAAGGATTTACAGCAAATAGAAGCATAGAAGAAACATTAGAATTAGGATGGAAGCTTTTAAAGATACTTCCAAGAACTGAACTTAAGAGAATTAGAGATGAGTATCTTGAAAAGTATATGCCAAAGGGAGATGAAGAATAGCCATGGCAAGATTAAATGTCAATCCTACTAGAATGGAGATGTCTAAGCTTAAAAAAAGATTAGTTACAGCAACAAGAGGACATAAACTTTTAAAGGATAAGCAAGATGAGCTTATGAGACAATTCGTTAATCTTGTCAAATATAATAATGAATTAAGAAAATCTGTAGAAGCAGAGCTTCAAGGAGCACTTAAGGATTTTGTTATGGCTAGAGCTGTTATGAGCTCAGAATTTCTAGAAGAAGCAGTAGCTTATCCAAAAGAAAGTATATCAGTTGAAGTAGGAACTAAAAATATAATGAGTGTTAATGTTCCAAAGATGGACTTTCATAGGCAGCTTGAAGGTGATGAAGGTAGTATATTTCCATATGGCTTTGCAAGTACATCATCAGAATTAGATGATTCTATTTCTAAACTTTACAGTATATTGCCAAAGCTATTAGAACTTGCAGAAGTTGAAAAATCTACTCAATTAATGGCTGATGAAATAGAGAAGACTAGAAGAAGAGTTAATGCTCTTGAATATATGACTATTCCTTCATTACAGGAAACTATTAAGTATATTAGAATGAAGCTTGATGAAAATGAAAGAGGAGCTTTAACTAGACTTATGAAAGTTAAAGATATGATACAAGCAAAGAGTTAGGGGCTTCCTAACAAACCATAAAATATAATTTTATAATTTACTTACTTTAGTTTTTAGCAGTAAATATTGTTGTATTAGAGCGACTAATATAACATATTTACTGCTTTTTTACTCTTTAGGGAATTATAAAGATGGTACCCTTTGAATAACTTTTTTATTATAAAACGTAACTCTTTTGTAATTGATAATAAGTAATGATAATAGTATAATAAGATAATGGTTAATTAACATAATAAATAGAATTTAAGGAGCATATTATGCGATATATATTATCTTTTATATTAGCATTTTTACTAGTATATTTTATAACACCAAGTTTGATAAAATTATCTTATAAAATCAGTTTTACAGATAAACCAACTAAAAGGAAAAAACATGGAAAAGAGATACCACTTTGTGGGGGATTAGCCATGTTTATAGGATTTTTTATAGTATATTTTTTAGTTAATAACTATAGTATAACAAGTGAGAAAATTTGGATATTTATTGGATCATTACTTATTTTATCAATAGGATTAGTTGATGATTATTATAAAACTAGGGGGAAGGAGTTCCCGATATACCCAAGGCTAATTATACAATTGATAGCAGCTTTTATTATTTATAATGCAGGAGTAGTATTTAGAGGGTTTACAAATCCTTTTACTGGAGAATATTTATTGCTATCTAAAACAATACAATTTATTCTTACTATTACTTGGATATTTGGAGTAACAACTGTGATCAATTGGTCTGATGGAATGGATGGACTTGCAGGTGGACTTTCACTTATATCATCAATAACTTTTGCAGGGGCAGCAATAATATTGAATCAAAGTGAATCTATTAGTATGTCATTAATAGTTTCAGGAGTCACCCTTGGATTTCTAATGTATAATAAATATCCAGCAAAGATATTTATGGGAGATTCAGGAGCAAACTTTCTAGGATTTATATTAAGTATAATTGCTTTAGATGGGGCTTTTAAGCAAGCTACATTTATGAGCTTATTTATACCTATATTAGCTTTAGCAATACCTATATTTGATAATATATTTGTTATAATTAAAAGATTTAAAGATGGAAAGCCAGTCTATCAAGCTGATAGAAGTCAAATTCATTATAGGTTAGAGGCAAAAGGATTTACACCAAAGCAAGTAGTAACATACATAAATATGGTTAGTTTAGCTTTTAGCTTAATTTCAATAATATTACTACTTATAAAAAAATAATACAATATAAAATTAGAGCTCTATTATGAATAGAGTTCTTTTTTTATTCTTTAGGAAATTATAAAATTATATTATCATAAATTGATTTGCTTATATTTGAATGATATTCTTTATAGAAATATAAAAAGGGGGGAGCATTATATGTATAATGGTAAATTAGTTGAATTAAGGGCTTATAAAGAAGAGGATATAGAAAAGGCAGTAGAATTTATAAATGATGAAGAAGTTAAAGTGATGCGTTGAAAATACTAATTAAATTTATATTTGAGGAAGTAAATATGAATAAGATAAAGCTTATGGTATTTTCTTTTAATAAAAGAGCAATTTCATCCTATAAGAAGCTTGGTTTCAGAGAAGAAGCATTACTAAAAAATGAGATATATAGAAATGGAAAGTATTATGATGAGATTCCTATGGCAATATTTAAAGATGATTGGATAAAGTAATAGTATTTCATTAATTATTAACACTATTAATAATTATGAAAATGTAGTAAATTAATTATATAAATATTTGGAGGAGGAGTAGAAATGGAAAAAGTAGAAAGTTTTGAATTAGATCACAGAATTGTTAAAGCACCTTATATTAGAAAGTGTTGTTTACTTGAAGGAAAAAAAGGAGATAAGGTAACTAAATTTGATATTAGATTTTTACAACCTAATAAAGAAGCTTTTGGTACAGCAGCAATGCATGGGTTAGAGCATTTATTAGCACATGAGCTTAGAAGTAAATTAGATGGAATTATAGATTTATCTCCTATGGGTTGTAGAACAGGATTTTATTTAAGTATTTGGGGAGACAGAAGCCCAGAAGAAATAAAAGAGGCATTAGAAGTGGCATTAGAAGGGGTTTTAGATGCAAAAGAAATACCTGCAGCTAATGAAATTCAATGTGGAAATTATAGAGATTTATCATTATTTGGTGCCAAAGAATATGCAAAAGAGGCTTTAGATAGAGGATTTTCATTAAATATTTATGGAGAAAATTAATAAATATTATAAAGTAGCTATAGAAAATGCAAAATAAAAATGTATAATTAAAGCATTTTAATAAGTCATATTACAAAAATTAAAATTATAGATTTTAAATTAAGGGGCTGTTTATAATGGTCCCTTTTGATTAAAGAATTGTGAGGCTATTTATGTAAATTTATTAATATCAGTTGGAAGTTATATTTAAAATACACTCTTGTTTTACTTTTATCTACTTAATTACAAAAATTATGTAAAAATAAATAAAAATAATGAAAAACTATGGAAAAGAATAACAGGTAATAGTATAATTATTATAGTTATTAATTAGGATAAATAAAGAAATCAGAAGGGAAAAATAATGATTGAAACTATCATAATTTCATTTGTAATTTGCAAAATTAAAGGATTTAAACTAAGACCTTTATTTAAAAGTTGGACAATCTATCCAGTAATATTTATGGAGTTAGTATATTTATTTGTTCAAATTAATATTTTTATGGAGAACTATGGAGTTATAAATTATGTAGGATTGTTAAAAACTTTTTATTTATGTTCATATCTTCCATTAATATTTAAATATAAGCAATATATATCAGCTATAGTAGGTTCTATATTTGTAGCAATTGGAGGTATATTAAACGATATAGCTATTGCCGCAAATAATGGATATATGCCAGTTTTCCCAACTATTTCATATTTAACAGGATATGCGAATTACGATTCCTTTAATAAGGTAAATGATATACATATATTAGGAGATGCTAATACTAAATTAAAAGTTCTAACAGACATATTTGATATAGGATATAGTGTACTTAGTTTAGGGGATATATTTATAAGAGTATTTGTATTTATAATATTATATAGTATAGTGAAGCAGCTAAATTTAACAAATGAGAAAAATTATTAATTCACTTAATAATGGGATTAAAAGGAGAATAAAAATGTTGAAATTACAACCAATAGAATTTGTCTTAAGGGCAATTCCAGAAAGTTTTTTAGTTATATTTGCAATTTATATTTTTTCTAAAACAGAGATAAATAGAAAAAAGTACTTAGTAACTAGTATAGCATTTTCAATAATTATTTATATTACTAGGATGTTACCAATAAATTATGGTGTACATATGATTTTATCAGTATTATTTTTATTATTTATAATAGTTTCATACAATAAAATAGATGTTATTAATGGAATTAAGAGTATTATATTTACATATTTGGTTCAGCTAATTTCAGAAGCAATAAATGTTTTTATTCTTAATTTTATTAATCTTGATTTGGAAACTTTATTTAAAGATCCAGTTAGTAAAACTATTTTAGGAATACCGTCATTAGTTATTACAGGAATTATAATATCAACATTTTATATGATAAATAAAAAAAGAAAGAAGTATAAAAAAGCATGAGTTTAGAATTATTAAGTAGAAATATATCTAATAATTTAAAAAGAGAATTAAACTTAGATGAAGATAAAAGAAGTATTATTGAATATGGGTTATTTGCTTTTTTTCATATGGGAATATCTATTTTATTAGTAGCAATAGTTGGAGCCATTTTTAATGTAATGATTGAAGCATTAATAATTTCTTTTTCTTCAGCTATTTTAAGAAAATTTTCAGGAGGGGCACATGCTAGTACTGCTACTAATTGTGCAATACTTGGTGTTTTAATAGCTGTTATTCCAGCTTATATAATTAAAAATATGAGTTTAAATAGCAATTATATAATTTTTGTAGGAGTTTTAGTATATATTATTTCATTTATTATTATTTACAAATTAGCACCAGTAGATAGTCCCAATAAGCCTATTAAAAAGGTTGATAAAATTAAAAGGTTAAAAAGAGGATCTATTATTATATTGTCTATTTATATGATGATTGTAATATTTAACATAATTGCAAGTTATGTAAACAAAAAGAATGTATTTTTAATATATTCTTCATGTATATATATTGGTGTATTATGGCAGGTATTCACATTGACAAAATTTGGTTATTTCATAGTTAATATAGTAGATTCTTTATTTATAAAAATACTTAATTTTAAAAGAGGTGAACGATAATGAAAAGATTAAACAATAAAGTATTAATGGCAGTTGCAGCTTTTGCTACAGTAATTGCATCTGTAGTATCTACTTCAGCTTGCTGGTGGGCTATGTATCAACCAGAAGAGCCAAAAGCTTTAAAAGATGAATAATTAAATGAAGATCGGATTTCCCGATCTTCATTTAATACAGAAAGAGATTATTGCTATGATGAAGATGAAAAATGATAGATTAAAAGAAATAAATGATATGGTTTCAATAGTGAAATTGGCATCATTAATGTTTACGGGAATTATATTTTTTCAATATTTTTTTGATACTGATAAGTTATCTGAAAATATGATTTACAGGCAATCAGCTTCTATGGGGATATTTATAGCAGGATTAATATTATTATTTATATATTTTTTATGGTCATTTCCATCAGCTAAAAGAATGGATAAGAAAAATTATAGATATATAATGTTTATAGAAAACTTGTTTTTTATCGCAATATTTTTTATGTCAGTACTTTTATCAGGAGGGTATAAAAGTGAATATAAATATATATTTCTTTTTATAATAACCAGTTCTACAATACAATTGGGTCTAAAAAGTGGGCTAGTAGTTGCTTTAATTTCTTCAGTTTTAATATTAGGAATGGATATATTAGGTGTATCTAATACAGCTGTTAATAAATATTTTCAAAATGATTTAATTCTTTCGGGAATTTTTATTTTAACAGCATGGCCTTTAGGATTTTATGTTAGGATTGAAGGTGAACATATTAGTAGGTTGGAAGAATTAGTAAATAAAGATGGTTTAACTCAAGTGTTTAATCATAGATATTTTCATGATACGCTAAAAGAGCAAGTAGCAATATCAGAGAAATATAAAGAACCTGTTTCTATGATATTTGTTGATATAGATTATTTTAAGCATTATAACGATTTATATGGGCATCAAAAGGGTGATGAGGTATTAAGGACTATAGGAAAAATACTAAGAGATAATGTTAGACAAAATGATATACCTGCAAGATATGGTGGAGAAGAATTTGCAGTTATATTACCTGATACAACAGAAAAAGAAGCACTTTATATAGCAGATAAAATTAGAAAAAAAATTGAGTCTACAAAATTCTATGGAGAGGAAAATCAACCAAATGGGTTATTAACTGCTTCAATGGGGGTTTCAACATATCCTGATAAGGCTAAGGACGATGTAGAACTTATAAAAAGTGCAGATGATGCTTTATATAGAGCAAAGTTTTTTAATAAAAATAGAGTTGAGACATATATATCAATATTAGATGAATTAAAAGATGATATAGATGAAAAAGATATAGAATTAGTTACATCTATTAAGACATTAATCAGTGTAATAAATGCTAAAGATAGGTATACATATGGACATTCAGAAAGAGTAGTGTTTTATAGTAGATTATTGGCGGATAAATTAGAATTAAGTAATGAAGATAAGAATTTATTAGTATATGCCTCTTATATGCATGATATAGGTAAAATTAATATTTCTCAGGATATATTAATAAAGAAGATGCCTCTAACTAATGAAGAATGGGAACAATTAAAACGACATCCAGAAGATGGAGTAAAAATAATTAAGCCGGTAAAGTCATTAAAAAATATTATACCTATAATATTACATCATCATGAAAAATATGATGGAACTGGATATCCTTATAAATTAAAGGGGGAGGAAATCCCTTATTTAGCTAGGGTTCTTACTTTAGTTGATAGTTTTGATGCTATGACTTCAAATAGGCCCTATAATGTTAGAAGGACTTATGATGAAGCTATAATAGAGTTGAAGAAATATAGTGGTACACAGTTTGATCCTGAAATAGCTAATAAATTTATAGAGGTAATTCAAGAATATAAAGATAAGTTGGATACATTACTTTAATTTTAAGGTAAAAATATTTATAATAGCTATAACTTTCTATATAAAAGGGCTGTCGATAAACAGCCCTTTTATAATTTTATTTCCTTATTAGATAATCTTTTATTAGTATATTCTTTAATTAGTTGATAAGCTACACTAAAGATTGGAATACCAATTAACATTCCTACTAATCCAAGGGTACTTCCTCCAACGATCATAGCAAGCATAACCCATATTGCAGAAAGCCCAACTGAGTTACCAACAACTTTTGGATAAATAATATTTCCTTCAAATTGTTGTAGACATAGAATAAATATAATAAACCAAAGAGCTTGAATTGGGTTTATTATAAGTATTAAGAAAACAGCTGGAATTGTACCTATAAAGGCTCCAAAAACAGGGATTAATGCAGTAACACCTATAAGTACACTTATTAATAATGGATATGGCATGGAGAATATATTCATACCAATAAAGCATAAAGCACCAAGTATACAGGCTTCAACACATTGTCCTGTAATAAATTTGGAGAATGTATTATTAGCTAGCCTACCGATTTCTACTGTTTTATCTGCAAAATCTTTTTTTGTAAAAGCATATAAGAACTTTTTAAGTTGATATATCAAAGTTTCTTTACTTGCTAACATATATATAGTTAGTACTAAAGAAAGTATAAAATTAATAATTCCACTAGTTATAGTAACTGTAGTATTTAGAATACCACTTAAAGATGTAGTTAAAAAATTAGCAGAGAACTGAAGTAATTCTTTCCAAGTACCCATAAGTGTATTATATATGTTTTGCAATATTTCTGTAGAAGTAAAATATTGATTAATTAAACCTTCGAAAGATTTTAAGTAATCTGGAACTGCTACTAAAAGTGTAGATACACTAGATAATAATTGTGGAATAACAAACAGTCCTAAGGCTATAATTAAGCCTATAAGAGTAATAAATGTAGCTAGAATTGATAATGGTCTTTTTAGGCCTCTAATAAAACTTGATTTTTCTTTATCTAAAAAATTAAAAACCTTATTTTCAAAAAACATCATTGGTAAGTTTAAAACAAAAGCCATAGAAAAGGCTATTATAAAAGGATTAATTATATTGAATATATTTCCAAAAGTAGATCCTACTAACTTGAGGTTTGATAGAATGAAATATAAAATAATTAAATAGGTTCCCAATAAAATATTTTCTTTGAATTTCTTGTTAATTTCCTTCAATTAAGACATCCTCCATCATGTAAAAATAGTATATTATAATTTTAAAGCAATAATTGCAATAAATCTAGTGATAAAGTTGAATCATTTATAAAATAAAAGTAAAATATATAGTAAGAAAATAGAAATTATGGAGATGAAAAAATGACTAAGGTTAAAAATATTAAGACATTAGCAGCTACTAAGTACTTATCTTTATATAGTGCTGACTATGTTAATAAAAAAGGCAATTTAAGAAATTGGACAATAGCATCAAGAAAAAGTTTGGAAACAGTTAAAAATAAGTTTTTCAATAATGGAGAAGATGATATAGATGCTGTTATCATTTTTGCAGAGCATATTGATGAAAATAAATTAGTACTTATTAGGCAGTTTAGAGTACCTATAAATAATTATGTTCTAGAATTGCCAGCAGGTTTAGTAGATGGAAATGAAAAGTTTGAAGAAGCTGTAAGAAGAGAATTAAAAGAAGAAACAGGCTTAGACCTCATAAGTATAGATAAGCAAGGAACTAAAGAAAAAGTATATGTTTCAGCTGGTATGACAGATGAATCAGTTGCATTTGTAAAATGTACTTGCAATGGAACAGTTTCAAAAGAAAACTTAGAAGATGATGAAGACATAGAAGTTATTATGGTTACAAAAGAAGAAGCTAATAAATTACTTAAATCAAATGAAATTATGGATATAAAAACATTATTAGCAATACAAAACTTTATATTAAGTTAAATTTAAACCACTAGCCGTTAGAAATAAATATGAGATGTTAGTGCAACTTGGAGCTCGCGACAGAGTAGAATACATAATTCTGAGGAAAGAGGAATTATTACCTTCGGTTTTTAGAAGTAAATATGTTATATTAGAGCGACTTGGAGCTTGCGACGGAGCACTAATATAACATATTTACTTATTTTTTTAATAAAATTTGCTAAATTGAGGTAGAATACTAAGGATTAATTATTATGAGGTAGTAATAATGAGTAATGCAAAGTATTTTATTAATTTTGGTATGGATGAGGACATAGTAGAGGATGTTAGAAAAAAACTTACATATATCAAGACTTGTGGTAATTTTACAGGAGAAAAAGGAAATAAAATATATTTTGAAAAGTATAAAGTAAAAAATGAAAGAGGAGGAATAGTAATTTCTCATGGTTTTACAGAATGTATAGAAAAGTATATGGAAATAATATATTATTTTACTAGGGAAGGATATTCTGTATTTATTATGGAACATAGAGGTCATGGAAGGTCTGGTAACTTAGGAGCAAATGATAAAAGCCAAATTAATGTAGAAAAGTTTGATTATTATATAGAGGATTTAAAATATTTTATAGATAATGAAATAAAGATAAGAAAAAATAAAAAATTATTTTTATTTGCTCATTCTATGGGTGGTACTATAGGAACTATGTTTATTGAAAAATATCCACAATATTTCAGTAAGGTAATTTTATCTTCTCCTATGCTTCAAATAGCAATTGGGAAAGTGCCTGGGGCTATAGCTAGGCTTATAGCTAAATTGGCATTAATATTTGGAAAGGGTGATGATTTTATACTTGGTAATATGCCCTATGATGGTACATATGATTTCTTTTTAGCATCTACATCAAATGAGAGTAGATACAATTATTATTATAGAGAGATAGTTTCAAATAATAAAATACAACGAGGGGGAGGATCATTTAGATGGCTCTATGAATCATTGAATGCAATTAAATATGCCTTAAAAAGGGGAAATATAGATAAGATAAAGGCTAAGATATTATTATTTCAGGCAGGAAATGATGGCTTAGTTGGATATGGAGGCATTAAAAAGTTTGCAAAAAGATGTAAGACTTGTAAATTAATAAAGTTTAAAAATGCTAAGCATGAGCTTTATCTAGAAAATAACGATATTTTAGAAGAATATCTAGATTCAATATTTAAGTTTTTAGAAAATAACACATAAAAACAACGTAACAATATTAAGACAGAAAAATATGATAATATAGATATGAAAGGGAGGGGTTAGGCTTGGAAGAAATACTAAAGCTTAAAAATAAATCAGGAGTAATAGTTAATGCAAGATATAAAATTTTAGACTTAAATGATATAGAGGATATAATAAAGCTACAAGATAATATAATAGAAGATTTAGAAGATAAGCAGCTATATGCTCCAACAGAAAAAGAAGAGTTTATAAGTTATTTAAAAAATGGTGGTAAAATTATAGGCTACTTAGATGAAAAAAATGAATTAATAGCAATGGCAGTTTATATAAAAAAAGGATATGAAAAGGGCAACTATGGTTATGATTTAGATTTAGAAGGAGAGAAGTTACTAGAAGTTGCTCAAGTAGAATCTACAGTGGTGAGAAGTGATTATAGAGGAAATGGGCTTCAAAGAGTTCTATGTGAAAAAATAGAGAATATAGCTAAAGATGAAAAAGTTAAAATATTAACTTCAACTGCATCACCATATAATAAATATAGTGTAAATACATTTAAAAAATTAGGGTATGAGATTAAAAAAGATAAATTAAAGTACGGAGGATTAAGAAGATACGTATTGGCTAAGGAAATATAAATATATTGCAGTTAATATGTTGTGTTAGACTTATTTGTAGCTTGTGACGGAGCGACTAATATAACATATTTGCTGCTTTTTTTGTGGTATAAATTAAATTTATTTAATACCAGTTTTCTACATAAAATAAAATATTAATTAGAAATGTAAAGATAATAAAAGTTATTAATATGTAATTAGCTATTATAGTTGATTATTAGCAAAATAACAGTTGATTAATCCTTAGTAGTTTAGTATGATATAATTAATTCAGAGTGAAATGATAAGATTTAATTTAAATATATAATATTTACAACAAGGAGATGTAAAAATGAGCGATGTTTTATTAAATATAAATGGACTAAAAACAGCAGTAGAAGGAAAGGAAATATTAAAAGGGTTAGATTTAAAAATTAATAAAGGTGAGATACATGTAATTATGGGACCAAATGGTGCTGGTAAATCAACTTTAGCTAATACCTTAATGGCTCATCCAAAGTATAAAAGAGTAGAAGGTGATATTACTTTCGAAGGCGAAGATATAACAGATCTTAAGACTGATGAAAGAGCTAAAAAAGGATTATTTTTATCTTTCCAAAGTCCAGAAGAAGTTCCAGGAATAACAGTTGAAAACTTTATTAGAAGTGCAAAAATAGCAAAAGAAGGTCAATTAATTAAATATTTAAAGTTTGATAAAGACTTAAAGAATAATATGAAAGAATTAAAGATGGATCAAGAATATGCAAAGAGATATTTAAATGTAGGATTTTCAGGTGGAGAAAAGAAAAAAAATGAAATACTGCAAATGCTTATGCTAAACCCTAAATTAGCAATATTAGATGAAACAGATTCAGGACTAGATGTAGATGCTGTTAGAATAGTATCTGAAGGTATTAAGATGTTCGCTAATGATGAAAATGGAGTTTTAATAATAACACATAATAATAAAATTCTTGAAAGCTTAAACGCGGATTATGTTCATGTTTTAGTTAATGGAAAGATTGTTAAAACTGGAGATGCTAGTTTAGCAGATGAAATTCAAGAAAATGGATATGAAGCTTTTAAAGTAGAAGCCATGTAATAAGGAGGTGACTAGCTTTGGAAATTAAAAACAAGACCTACGTGGAAGACGTAGAAAGAGGAATTTACGACGTAAAAAATGAAGATAAATTCGAATTTAAAACTGATAAGGGATTGACTAGAGAAATAGTTGAAACAATATCAAAAGAAAAAGAAGAGCCAGAATGGATGAAAGAGTTTAGATTAAAATCTCTTGAAATATATAATAAGATAAAATTACCAACTTGGGGTCCATCTTTAGATGAGCTAGATATGGATAACATAGTTACATATGTTAGACCAAAGTCTAAGTTAAATGAAAGTTGGGAAGAGGTACCAGAAGATATTAAAAAAACATTTGATCTTTTAGGTATTCCAGAAGCAGAGAAGAAATCCTTAGCAGGTGTTGGTGCTCAATACGATTCAGAAGTAGTTTATCATAGTATTAGAGAAGATCTAGTAAAACAAGGTGTAATATACACTGATATGGAAACTGCAATTAGAGATCATGAAGAAATAGTTAAGGAGTATTTTATGAAGTGCGTTACTCCAAGTGATCATAAATTTGCTGCACTTCATGGAGCAGTTTGGTCAGGAGGATCATTTGTATATGTACCAAAGGGCATACATGTAGATATTCCATTACAATCATACTTTAGATTAAATTCACCAGGAGCAGGACAGTTTGAACATACACTAATTATAGTAGAAGAAGGAGCTAGCCTACACTTTATAGAAGGATGTTCAGCACCAAAGTATAACGTTACTAACTTACACGCAGGTTGTGTTGAATTATTCGTAAAAGAAGGAGCTAAGTTAAGATACAGTACTATAGAAAACTGGTCAAAGAACATGCTTAACTTAAATACTAAGAGAGCAATAGTAGAAAAAAATGGAACAATAGAATGGATATCAGGTTCTTTTGGATCTAGAATATCTATGTTATATCCAATGAGTATTTTAAAGGGTGAAGGAGCAAAGGCAGAATTCACTGGAGTATCATTTGCAGGTAAAGGACAAAACTTAGATACTGGAGCAAAGATAATCCATGCTGCACCAAATACATCATCAACAATTAATTCTAAATCTATTTCTAAAAATGGAGGAGTTGCAACTTATAGAGGTGTAGTTAAAGTAAATGCAAATGCTCATAATTCTAAATCAGTAGTATCTTGTGAATCTTTAATGTTAGATAATATTTCTAAGTCAGATACTATTCCTGTTATAGATTTAATGAATGATGATGTTGAAATAGGACACGAAGCTAAAATCGGAAAAATTAGTGATGATGCTATATTCTACTTAATGAGCAGAGGTATTTCTGAAGAAGAAGCTAAGTCGATGATAGTAAGGGGATTTGTTGAACCTATATCAAAGGAATTGCCATTAGAATATGCAGTAGAAATGAATAACTTAATTAAGCTTGAATTAGAAGGGAGCATAGGATAATGAGTAATAATATAAGTTTTAATAATATTAACAAGACTCCTGTGAGAACTAAGAGCTGGTTAAAAGTTAATGATGTAACATTAAAGAATTATAACTCTCCAGAAATTGGAGAATTCAATAATTATAAAATAACTGGTAATGAACTTGAAGGAGTAACTGTAGAAGAATTTAAAAAAGGAAAGATATTTCCATTAAATAAAAAATTTGTTTATGGGGCATCAGAAGAGTTAGTTAATCAAGGTGAATTTGATTTTAACAGAGGGTTTCTTATCAATATAGAAAAAAGAGCAAGAATTCAAGACCCGATAATCTTAGAATTTAATATGGATAAGGAAAATAGTACTTTAGTAGATAATATATTAGTAGTTGCAGAAGAGGGTTCTGAAGCAAAGATAATTATTAAATACAATTCAAAGGACGAAGTTGAAGGCTATCATAATGGAGTATGCAAAATATTCAGTAAAAATGATAGTAATATACAAGTAGTTAAAGTAAATTTATTAAATGGAAATACTGTAAATATAGATTCAAATTTATCAGATATAAATAGTTATGGAAAGGTAGAATTTGTTTCAATAGATTTAGGTGGAAAAGTAAGTGTTACAAATTATCATGGAGATTTGATAGAAGATAGTTCAGAATCTAAATTAAGTTCAATTTATCTTGGTGGAGATAAAAAAGTAATAGATATGAACTATATAGTTACTCATAGAGGAATAAGAAGTAAATCTCAAATTACTACAAGAGGTGCGTTAAAGGGAGAAGCAAGTAAGATATTTAGAGGAACTATCGATTTTAAAAGAGGAGCTTCTAAAAGTAAAGGCGCTGAAGATGAATATTGTATGATTTTATCACCAAAGGTAAAAGCAAAAGCTCTTCCATTATTATTATGTGATGAAGATGATGTATCTGGTGAGCACGCAGCAGCATCAGGAAAGATAGATGAAAATAAGCTATTTTATTTAATGAGTAGAGGATTAAGCTATAATGATGCTAGAAGAGTAATAATTGAAGGTGCTTTTAATCCAATAATAGATAAAGTTGTAGATGACTCAACAAAAAATGAAATTTTAGCTGTAATAAAGGGATGTTTGGATAATGAATAAAAAAGATTTTTTAAAGGATTTTCCTACCTTAAATAAAGAGAAAAATGGGAAGAGAATAGCTTATTTAGATAGTGCTGCTACAACACAAAAACCTACAGTAGTAATAGATGCAATTAAAAATTATTATGAAAAGAGCAATGCAAATCCTCATAGAGGCGCTTATGAATTAAGCGTCCTTGCTACTGAGGCTTACGACGAAGCTAGGGAAAAAGTACGAAGTTTTATTAATGCAGAACATTCAGAAGAAATAATATTTACTAAAAACGCAACAGAAGCTTTCAATTTACTTGCAATGTCATATGGAATGAATTTTATTAATGAAGGCGACGAAATAGTAATTTCTATAGCAGAACATCACTCAAATTTAATTCCATGGCAAAATGTAGCTAAAGCTAAGGGTGCAATTTTAAAATATATGTATACAGATGAAAATGGGGAATTGACTGAAGAAGAAGTTCATACTAAAATCACTGACAAAACTAAAATAGTAAGTATAACTCATGTATCTAACGCTTTAGGAACTATAAATCCTGTAAAGCAAATAGCAGAATATGCACATTCTAAAGGAGCTATAGTAATAGTAGATGGGGCTCAAAGTGTACCTCATATGAAAGTAGATGTAAGAGATTTAAATGCAGATTTCTTAGTTATTGCAGGACATAAACTTTTAGGTCCAATGGGTATAGGAGTATTGTATGGGAAGAAGGAATTATTAGAAAAGATGCCGCCTGTAATATTTGGAGGAGATATGGTAGAATATGTATATGAGCAAGAAACTACCTTCAATGTTTTGCCATATAAATTTGAGGCAGGTACTCAAAACGTAGAAGCAGCAGTAGGATTATCAAAAGCAATAGATTACTTAAATGAAATAGGAATGGATAACATTGAGAAAATTGAAAAAGAACTAATGTCTTATGCTATGGAAGAATTAAGTAAGTTAGATTATGTAAAAATATATGGACCTAGAGATGTTGAAAAAAGAGGTGGAGTGTTATCCTTTGAAATAAATGGAGTTCATCCACATGATATTGCCTCAATTTTTGATACATTTGGAGTTTGTATTAGAGCTGGAAATCACTGCGCACAACCTTTAATGAGATATTTAGGAGTAAATGCAACAGCTAGAGCAAGTATTTATTTCTATAATACTAAGGAAGATATTGATAGGTTAGTAGAAGCAATTAAAAAAACATATGATATGTTTTCAAAATGGAGGTAGGGTTTAATGGATTTAAATGAAATTTATACAACTCTTATAATGGAGCATAGTGCATCTAAGCATAATAGAAGAAAGTTAGATCATGCAGATCTATGCGAAAGAGGTCACAATCCAAGCTGTGGAGATGAAATCACATTAGAAGTAAAGTTAAATGGAGATATAATAGAAGATTTAGCTTTTACAGGTCAAGGATGCGCAATATCTCAAGCATCAACTTCAATGATGATAGATTTAATTAAAGGTAAGAGTAAAGAAGAAGCCTTGAAATTAGTAGAAACTTTTATCAGTATGATTAAAAGAGAGATTGATGACGAGGATGAGTTGGAAGCATTAGAAGATGCAATAGTTCTTAAGAATATATCAAACATGCCTGCAAGAGTAAAATGTGCAGTATTAGCATGGCATACTTTGAAAGAAGCTATGGAAAAAGATAATAAGTAATGAGCTATAAAAAAATCATTTTATAAGAATAAAATGATTTTTTTATTCAGTTTGTTGAAAAACCCACTGTTTAAAAACAGAGGGTTTTTCTATTATTAGTTGTGGATAAAATTTAAGATTAAAAATATTATCAAAATTAATAA
>NZ_JBNOOE010000003.1:0-265465 GCF_050585265.1 Clostridium nigeriense
CTTCGCCACAAATTTCTATATATTTGTCAAGTTTTTTATCAAAAAAAGAGCAAGATATTAATTTATATCTTGCTCTTAGTAGATTTTTTTAAAACCAATTTCTTAACTTAATGACATTGGCTGAAAGGCAGCCTTTTTTATGGAAAATGAAGATTTTATTCTAAATTTTTATATTGTAGTGTTTCCTAAAGGTATTTATTATTTCATAAGTGAATTCTAGTTGATTTTTACTTTTATTAAGGCCTTTTTCCATAAGAGAAATAAAAGAATTTTTATTACATTTACGTATGTTTTTATAGTAATCTCGTGATAGCTTCCAGAATTTTTGAGGAAAAGCAATATATGCCACTATATATCTTAAATCTGATTCAGTTAATTCATTTTCTTCCATATAAGTATCTAATATATTTAAGGTTAGATTAATTTGCCAATTAGTATTCTCTCTTTTTAATAACCTTCTTAAAAAGTAAGAAATATCCCTTGAACAAAAATCAAAGGCACATTTATCAAAGTCTATTAATGATACTTTATTGTTAATAATTAAGATATTTTTATTTACATAATCTCCATGACAAAGAGATCTAGATAAATTATTTAAATCTATTGAAGAGGATACTTCAAAAGAAATTTTTGCTAGCTCTAAGTTTTCATCTATATTGTCCAAAAATAGTCTAGAAAATCTATCATTATATTTATGAGCATTGTTTATACTTAATAGTAGTTGATTAAAGTGCTTAGCTATAGATTCACTATAATTATCAAATCCTTCTCTTTTAGCACTGCCATCTATAGGTCTGAAGTTCTTAGAGGATTTATGTAATCTACCAAGGGTACTAGAAGATAATAATACGTGAGTTAAATTGTCAAAATCACATTTTTCTCCATTAAGCCAAGGGGTAAGTATAAAAAGCATATTCTTATATTTAACATACCTACTTCCAGTAGTAGTAGGAAGTAGTTTTGGAACATCTATTTCATTTCTAAAGCACCATTCCATAGCAGAATAAACATATAAAAGGTCTTCTTCATTATAATATACTTTCTTTAAGCAATAACTTCTCTTATTAAGGTCTATTCTATAAACTGCTCTTTGTTTTTCAGTATCCTTAAATTTTATATTAACAATAGAGGCATGTTCTAAATTATAATATCTTAAAATATTATGTTTAATTTCATCCATAGGAAGCAACTCATCTTTTTTATTTGATAATAAGTTTCCCATTATTCTCTCCTTTATAATTACTTATTATTAAGATATTAGTAAAAAAAAGAAAATATACTTGGTATTAAATATATTATTATAAAATATGTTTAATTAGAGGAAAATAGAGAAAAATATAGAATATGTAATATAGAGGTGAGATATATGAATGTAAGAGAAAAAATGGAAGGTTTTGAAAGGTTGACATTAGTTTCTCAAGCTAAATTTAGCAGTGAAACCTTAGGAAGAAAAAGAAAAGAAGAAAATGATTCAATGAGAACATGTTTTATGGTAGATAGGGATAGAATAATTCATAGTAAATCATTTAGACGTTTAAAGCACAAAACGCAAGTTTATATAAAAACTTTTGGTGATCACTATAGAACAAGATTAACACATACATTGGAAGTATCTCAAATAGCTAGAACGATAGGACTAGGAATTGGTTTAAATGAACAATTAATAGAAGCAATAGCAGTAGGACATGACTTAGGGCATGCAGCTTTTGCACATAATGGTGAAGAGGTATTAAACCAATTTTTAGATGAAGGATTTAGGCATAATGAGCAAAGTGTTAGAGTGGTTGAAAAACTAGAAAAAAACGGTAAAGGTCTAAATTTAACTGAAGAGGTTATAGATGGAATTTTACATCATAGTGGATTAAGTAATAATAACAATAATAAAGCAAAGACTTTAGAAGGAAGAGTTGTTAGAGTAAGTGATAAGATAGCTTATTTAAATCATGATATAGACGATTCTATAAGAGCTGGACTTTTGAGTGAAGATTCGCTACCAAAGGAAGTAATAAAAGTACTTGGAAAAACTCATTCACAAAGAATAGATACATTAGTTAAAGATGTAGTTATTAATACTACTAAGACTTTAAACAATAATGAATTTGATATTGCCTTTAGTGAAGAGGTTTGGGAAGCTATGACAGAGCTTAGGAGATTTATGTTTAAAAATGTATATCTAGGGGATATTTTAAAGGTAGAAAGAAATAAGGCAAAATTTGTCTTAGAAAACTTAATAGAATACTACTATACTCATGAAGATGAGCTTCCTGGAATATATAAAGAAATAGCAAAGGAAGAAGGAATAAAAAGAGCTGTAGCAGACTATATATCAGGAATGAGCGATGATTATTGTTTAAATACTTTTAATTCTATATTTGTTCCCAAATTAGTAATATATTAATATTTTGGGTAAAATAAAATTTAAAGAAATGAAGGAATTTGAACCTTGGTAAAGAATATAGATAAAGAAGAAGTAATAAAAAAATATAAAAATTTTTATTTAAAGAAGGATTTTTATATAAAATGTCGAAATAAATATAAGTTGACGAAAATTTATAGTAAGGAGGTGAATCTCCTTGCAGATTTCTGAAGAGATTCTAGAAAAAATTAAAGAAGAAAATGACATAGTAGATATAATATCTGAGTCAGTAAGGCTAAAAAAGGCTGGAAGAAGCTTTTCAGGATTATGTCCATTTCACAATGAAAAATCTCCTTCATTTTCTGTTTCACAAGAAAAACAAATATATAAATGCTTTGGTTGTGGTGAATCAGGAAATGTAATTACTTTTGTTATGAAAAATAAAAATATGAATTTTGTAGATGCCGTTAAGTATTTAGCAGATAGAGCAAATATTCTATTAGAGGATGAAAAAAGAGTAAATCCCACTGCAAAAAAGAAGGAATTACTGTATAAAGTAAATGTAGAAGCAGGTAGGTTTTTTTATTCGAATTTAAAATCTAATAAAACAGCATTAGAATACTTTTTAAATAGAGGTATAAGACAAGATACTATAAAAAGATTTGGATTAGGATATGCAAAGGATAGTTGGAATAGTTTATTATTTCATTTAAGAAAGCTGGGTTTTAATGATAATACATTATTAGAAGCTGGTCTAGTTCTAACCTCAGAAAAAACAGGAAATAAATATGATAGATTTAGAAATAGAGTCATGTTTCCAGTTTTTGATTATAGGGGGAAGGTAATAGGTTTTGGTGGTAGAGTATTAGATGATTCTAAGCCAAAATATTTAAACTCTCCAGAAACATTAGTATTTCAAAAGGGAACTAATTTGTATGGCTTAAACTTTGCAATTAAAAGTAATATGAAGGAAAGATACTTCATTATGGTGGAAGGATATATGGATTTAATATCTTTGCATCAATATGGAATTACAAATGTTGTAGCATCTTTAGGTACTGCACTTACAGTTAATCAAGCAAGACTCTTAAAAAGGTATGCAGATAAAGTAATAATATCCTACGATGCAGACGTAGCAGGTCAAACAGCTACTATGAGAGGGTTAGAAATATTAAAAAATGCAGGCTTTGAGGTTAGAGTTTTAAGTATTCCACAGGGAAAAGATCCTGATGAGTACGTAAGAAGCAATGGAAAAGAAGCTTTTATGAAGTTGATTAATGAAGCAGAAGGCTTAATAGAATACAGAATAAAAAAAGCAGGGGAAAATATAAACTTTAAAGATAGCAATGATTTGGTTAAGTATGGTAAGATGGTAACTGAAATTTTAGCAAATGTCAATTCAATAGAAAAAGATATCTATATAAAGAGGATATCAGAGAATACTGGTATAAGAGAACAAGCATTATATGATTTATTATCAAAAGAAATGACAAAAAATATTAAAAATCAAGAATTTATGAATAATAAGGAAGAAAATGGAACAAAATTATATAATGAGCCTGCTTTTATAAAGGCAGAAAGATCTTTATTAAAATTATGTTTAGAAGAAGAATACTTTGATTATATTTCTCAGCTAATAAGTAAAGATGAGTTAATTCTTCCAGAACATAAAGAGATATTTTCTATTATTAAAGAAGCTAAAAAGGGAAACATAAATAATATAGTAACTTTTTTAGAGTCAAAGAGTGAAAATGTAAAGACTATTGAAGAAATAGTTAAAATTAAAGAACAGCAAGTTCTTAATGGAAAAGATAATAAGAAATTAATTCAAGATTTAATAAAACAGATAGAGAATTATAAATTAAACCAAAGATTAAAAGAACTAAAGCAAAAACAAAAGGTATTGGAAGCACAAGGAAAAATTGAGGAATCTATACAGATTGCAATTGAATTAAAAAAATTAATGAGTAGCTAAAGAGAGGTGTAGGCGCAGTTGGCAATAACGGAAGGAGGTAAAAATATGTTAGATGAAAAAACAAAAGCTAAGCAGGTTAAAAAAGAAAATGATGATAGAAGTAATAAGATGAATATAGTTAGGAACTTGCTTGATAAAGGAAAGAAAAATGGAACTTTAACATATAAGGATATAATGGATGAAGTTGAACATATCGACTTAAGTCCAGAGCAAATAGAAAAGATTTATGAAGTGTTAGAATCTATGGGAATAGAGGTAATTGGTGAACCAAGTGCTGAAGAAGAAATAGAAGAAGAATTAGATTTAACTATTCCAGAAGGTATTGCAATTGATGACCCTGTTAGAATGTACTTAAAAGAAATAGGTAAAGTTCCTCTATTATCCTCAGAAGAAGAAATAGAGTTAGCAAATAGAATAGAGCAAGGTGATGAAAAAGCTAAAAAGAAATTAGCAGAAGCCAATTTAAGACTTGTTGTAAGTATTGCTAAAAGATATGTTGGAAGAGGAATGTTATTTTTAGACCTTATTCAAGAAGGAAATTTAGGACTTATTAAGGCTGTTGAAAAGTTCGATTATAGAAAAGGCTTTAAATTCTCAACATATGCTACATGGTGGATAAGACAGGCGATTACAAGAGCTATTGCGGACCAAGCAAGAACTATTAGAATACCAGTTCACATGGTAGAAACTATAAATAAGTTAATAAGAGTTCAAAGACAATTATTACAAGAGCTTGGAAGAGATCCATTCCCAGAAGAAATCTCAAAGGTTATGGATTTACCAGTAGATAAGGTTAGAGAAATTCAAAAAATAGCTCAAGAACCTGTATCTCTAGAAACACCTATCGGTGAAGAAGAAGATTCACATTTAGGAGATTTTATACCAGATGATGATGCTTTAGCACCAGCAGAAGCAGCCGCATTTACAATGCTTAAAGAACAACTAATTAATGTTTTAGATACTTTAACTCCAAGAGAAGAAAAGGTATTAAGACTTAGATTTGGTTTAGATGATGGTAGAGCAAGAACTCTTGAAGAAGTTGGTAAAGAGTTTAATGTTACTAGAGAAAGAATAAGACAAATTGAAGCAAAGGCACTTAGAAAATTAAGACACCCTTCAAGAAGTAAAAAATTAAAGGATTATTTAGATTAGCACCAACAGGTGCTAATTTTAATTTAGCAAGGAGAAGAAATTTATGGAACTAAGCAAAAGATTAAATTTTATAATTGACAACATTGACAATACATCTGTTTTAGCAGATATAGGAACAGACCATGGTTATATTCCTTTATATGCTGTCCAAAATGGATTATGTAGTAAGGCTATTGCAATTGATGTAAATAAAGACCCATTAGATAAGGCTAGACTTAATGCAATCTTAGAAGGCGTGGGAGATGAATTAGAATTTAGATTAGGTAATGGACTTAAGCCTTTAGAAAAAGATGAGGTAGAAGTAGCAATTATTGCTGGTATGGGAGGAAACTTAATAAGAGATATACTTGAAGAAAGTATTGATAAAGTAAGTTCAATAGGTTATTTAATACTTGTACCTGCTCAGAACCCTGAAGTATTAAGAGAATATCTTTATAATAATGATTATGAAATAATATGTGAAGATCTTTGTGAAGAAGATGGAATATATTATGAATTATTTAAAGTAAGAAAAAAATCAGGGGAATCAATGAAACTAGATTCAATTTATTATGAAGTTAGTCCTAAATTATTAATGCAAAAGCATCCGTTAATTAAGGATTTCTTAAATGCAAAAGTAGATAATTATAAAAAAATACTTAGTTTTATAACAGAAAGTACAATCACTGCTAAAGAAAGAAAAGCAACTATAGAAGAAAAAATAAACATAATTTCAAATATGATTAATTTTTTATAAGGAAGTATAATTATGAAAAAAGTTAAAGATATTATTGAAATAATTGAAGATTTTGCTCCAGTAAATTTGAAAGAAGATTTTGATAATGTTGGATTAATGGTTGGAGATAGAGAAAAAGAAGTAAATAAAATACTTTTATCTCTAGATTGTACATTAGAAGTAATTGAAGAAGCAAAGGAAAACGGGGCTAATTTAATAATTACCCATCATCCATTACTTTTTATAAAGCCAAGCAGTATAACAACAGATACATTAGTAGGTAAAAAAATAATAAATCTTATAAAAAATGATATAAGTTTATACTCAAGTCATACTAATTTAGATTCTGCAAGTGGTGGATTAAATGAAACAATAGTAAATATATTAGGTTATGATTCAAAAGAACTTATAGAAGTAAACAAAAATGCTAGAAATTCAAATGAAGGACTTGGAAGATTTATTAGATTAAACGAGGAAATAGCCTTAGAAGATTTAGTTAAACAAGTTAAAGAAAAGCTTAATATAGGTGGATTAAAGGTAGTAAAAGCTTCAGAAAAAGTTAAAAATATTGCTGTTATTAATGGAAGTGGAAGTAGCTTTTTTGATATAGCATATAAAAAAGGTGCTGATTGTATAATAACAGGAGATACTACATATCATTTTGCAAGTGATTATAAGGAAATGGGAGTATCAATAATAGATACTGGACACTTCCTATCAGAATGGATAGTATTTATAGAAGTAATAAATAAATTGCAAGATAAGCTAAAAGACGTAGAAATAATTATTTCAGAATATAGCAAAGATCCATATACATTTGCATAAAATAAATAGGCATCAGTTTTTGATGCCTATTTATTTTAACTATTTATAAGTGTATAGCATAAACTAAATATAGGATAATAATTTGGGAGATGTGCTATGGGAAAATCTTATTATAAAAAAAAGAAAGGATCTTGGGCGAAAATATTTCAAGATGGAATTAAAGATATATTTGATGGTATAGGAAAAAAAATTGGTGATGGAGGACCTATATTTTTTAAAAATTGTATTAATCCTGCAGCAAGATTAGTTATATTCGTACTTATATTGTTAACTCTATTGCTTTCTGGTATAGGATTTTATTCTTGGGTAATACTACTAATGTTAGTTTTAATACTTCAATTTGTTTAAAATGTAAAAAATTTCATTTGTATTATTTATAAAGTTGTGATAATATAATTTTTGCGAGTAAGACATGCAATCGCTGCTAGACTTAGATCTAGGAGAGGAAAGTCGGAGCTCCATAGGGCAGGGTGCTGGATAACGTCCAGTCAAGGCGACTTGAAGGAAAGTGCAACAGAGAGATACCGCCTAAGTTAAGTGACACTCCAAATCTATGATTTGGTTAGTGAAACTTATACATTCTAATTTATTAGAATGTATTCCTTAGGTAAGGGTGGAAAGGCGAGGTAAGAGCTCACCAGCATCATGGTGACATGATGGCTATGTAAACCCCACTTGGAGCAAGGTCGAATAGGGAAACATTTAGGGGTTGCCCGCCCCGTTTCCGGGTGTACCGCTTGAGCTTATTGGCAACAGTAAGCCTAGATAGATGATTGCTTAATACAGAACTCCGCTTACGGCTTATCTCGTACATGAAAAACACTAGGTTAACGTCTAGTGTTTTTCTTTTTTTAATAGAATTTTTTTTGATTAATAGAGAATACTAATAGCATTTATGGAAGAGGTGAAATAAATGCTATTTTTTATTGTAACAATATGGCTAATAAGTATTACTCTAATATTAATATTTTTCAAGGGAGCAACTAGAAAAGAAAATGAAATAGAAATGAGAATGAGATTATTAGGTAATGAAGAAGATAAATAATAAAAAAATTATAACGAATAAGTGAATACTAAGATAAATATGATGTAATAAATGGATTTTAAGAAAATATGGGGGAGATATTATGGAAAAATTATTTATCATATTTATTTTAGCATTAATATCAGAAAGTGTTTGGGAAACGTTGAAGATGACGTGGCAACAAGGAAAAGTATCCAAGGATAGGATAGGAGCTTTAATAGTTTCCTTAATTATATGTTCAGATGTTAAATTAGATATTTTAAGTTTACTTGAAATTAATACTACTATACCTTTTGTAGGAGTAATATTAACAGCTATTTTAATATCTAGAGGATCTAATTTTGTACATGATTTAGTAGTCAAATTAGGACAGGCTAAAAGTAGATAATAGGAATATATATAATAAGAGTTTTAATTATTAAGAATGCCAGATAGAAAAGCAGTATGTAATAAAATCTACCTGGCAAAATAATTAACTACTGAATATATAATAAATTAAAGACAAGTTTTATGTCAAATACATATTTTAGCTAATTTTATAGATTGAAAATAATAATAATTCTTAAATAAAAATTAATACTCTTGATTTATAAAAGTAGTATATTTATACTAAGGTTAAGGAATAATATAGAAAGGTGGTTTTTTAATGGAAAATTTATTTACTCCCTATGAATTTAAGGGACTTAAATTAAAAAATAGAATAGTTTTACCACCAATGTGTCAATACTCAGTAGATAAGAAGGATGGAATAGCAAATGATTGGCATTTTGTTCACTACATAAGTAGAGCAGTTGGCGGAACTGGCTTAATAATTGTTGAGATGACAGATGTAGAGCCAGATGGACGCATTAGTGATTATGATTTAGGGTTATGGTGTGATGAACAAATAGAACCATTAAAAAGAATAGTAGATGAATGCCATAAATATGGAGCAAAGGTAGCAATACAAATTGCTCATGCTGGTAGAAAGGCACAGGATGCAAATGTACCAGTAGCGCCTTCACCAATAGCTTTTGATGAAAATAGTAAAACTCCAAGAGAATTAACTACAGTTGAAGTTAAGGAAATAGTTGAAAAGTTTAGAATGTCAGTTAGACGTGCTGTTAAGGCTGGATTTGATGCTATAGAAATACATGGAGCCCATGGATATTTAATACATCAATTTCATTCACCATTAACTAATAAAAGAGATGATGAATATGGAAAAGACTTAACTAAGTTTGGTTCAGAAATTTTAAAAGTAGCTAAAAGTGAAATGCCAGAAGAAATGCCATTAATTATGAGGCTTTCTGCTGTTGAATATGTAGAAGGTGGATATGGAATTGAAACTGGTATAGAAATTGCAAAGGCCTATAAGAAAGCTGGAGCTGATATATTCCATATTAGTGCTGGAGGAGAAGGACCAATTGCAGCAGCAGGTAGACCAGGAACTCATGCTGCATATCAAGTTCCATTTGCAAGAGCTATAAAAGAAAATGTAAATACTGATGTTATAGCTGTTGGAAGATTAGATGAACCTGATCTTGCAAATTCAGTTATAGGAAATGGAGATGCTGATTTAGTAGCAATAGGTAGAGCTATGTTTAGAAATCCTTATTGGCCTCTTGATGCTGCTATGAAGCTAGGTAAAAAGATAAAAGTACCTAAACAATATATAAATGGCTTTCCAAGAAATATATAATAGGTAAGTAAAGGAATAGGTGATAAAATGAGAAGTATAAAGTATCCTGCTATTTATAAACACTTTAAAAATAAATATTATGCTGTAATGGCAGTAAGTAAGCCGAAGGAAGACAAATCTATTATAGACAATAGTACTAAGCTACAAGGATACCACACAGAATTAAATAAGTTTATAGATATTTATAAAAGAGGAGATTTATATTATCATGACATAGAAATGGAAGATGTTTTAGTTTTATATAAAGCACTTTATGACGATAAAGGAATATATGCTAGACCTATAAATATGTTTTTAAGTGATGTAGACAAAAATAAATATCCAGATATAGAACAAAAATATAGATTTGAATTATTTAACTAACTAAAATATAGCTGTTAATATTAATTTATTAGCAGCTTTTTATTATGTTCTAAATTATTAACAGACTTTTTCTTCTTATTAGGAACATCAATATTCTTTTAATAAACTAGTCCTTATTCCATATACTTAGCATTTACCATTAGTAATATAGTTAAATGCTTTTATAAATCATAAAAGTAGAGTAATAAGAATACTATTAAAACGGGAGGAAAAGTTTATGTTAAAAAAAGTAATTAGTAGTATTTTAACCTTTACTTTAGTAGCTAGCTGTATTACATTTTCAAGTAACGAAACACATGTTAAAGCAGAAAGCATACCTATTGTTACAAGTGATAATCAGATAGTATATGAAGGTGGTACAAATGAAGTCAGTGCAGATAAAGTTAGTACTTCAAAAACTATTGAAGGAACAAATGTTGAAAATGAGTTTGATATTACTCTAAAAGTAACTACAGAAGAAGAATTAAAAAACATTAGCATATCTCCTGATGCAGTAACAGTATTAGTACTTGATAGATCTGGAAGCATGCGTGAAATATTAGATGGGGGTACTCGCTTTGAAAAAATGCAAATAGCTGCAGATGATTTTTTGAAAAAGTTTGCTGATGTAGAATCAGGTAGTAATGCAAAGCGTTTAGTATCTATTGTATCTTTTTCTAGTGATGTACAAAATGAAACTTATAGTAATGGAAAAAATAACTGGATTGATGTAGCTAAATCTTCCAACGATTTAAAGAAAGCAACAGATATAATAGATAACATTGAAAAGCCTAATGGAGGAACTAATATTGAAGGTGCATTAATAATGGCAAACAATATTGTGAACGATGGAAAAAGTAAAAATAGTCTTATAGGTACTGATGGAAAAGAAATAAAGAATATCAATATTATCTTATTAACAGATGGTTCTCCGACATTTCATATGAGTAACTCTAATACAGATAGTATTAATAAGTTAACAGGCACTCAAGGTGGGGGAAACTATGCAAAACTAAGTGATTGGCAACCAGTAGGAGGCAAAGTAAATAATGTATTAGCTAATAATAATAATATCTCTAATAAAATTAAAACAAGTGGTACAAATCTATATACAATTGCATTTTCTACGACAGAAGATACTTTTTATTATAGTAATAATAATTCAATAAAATTAAATCCAAGTGATTGGATGGCAACTTTTGCAACACGTAATTTTTTAGCTAAAGATTCTAATGATTTAAATGAGCAGTTCGAAAAGATTAATAAATTAATTGCGTTAAGTGCTCAAGCTTGGAAGGTTACTGATCCTATGGGGGAAAATATTATTTATAAAGATATTACTGGTTTCGCTGAAGATAATTCATTTAATTTTGATGATAATACTTTAACTTGGGATTTGAAAAATAGTACTCCAATAGAAAGTACTACAGAAGAAGGAAATAAAAAATATACTTATACATTAAAATATAGAGTAGTTTTAGATACAATAATAAAAGATGCTAATTATGAAGAAGTTCTAACAAATGGAGAAACAATACTATATTATTATTTATTTTCAAAGCAAGATGAACAAGAAGATATAAAATTAAAAGAAACTAATTTTAATGTTCCTAGAGTAAAAGGATTATTTGGAGAAGTTAAATTTAATAAAGTTAACCATAATAATGAAGCCATATCAGGAGTTAAGTTTATACTTAGTGGAACCTCAACAGGTTCAAATAGGCAAGTAGAAATTTCAGCAGTGTCTGATTCAAGTGGTAATGTATTATTAACAAATATTCCATCTGGAAAATATACTTTAAAAGAAGAAGCACCAGCTGGATATATAGCAGCAGGACCATTTAATGTAATAGTGTCTTATGGAAATGTAACTAAAGATACATTATTAACTGATACAATAATAAACTATCCAGCAGTTAGAAATATTAATGTTGAAAAAGAATGGTCAGGATTAACTGAAGATAAAGATATACCTGAAAGTATAACAGTTAGGTTATTTAAAAATGATAAAGTAACAGATAAAATGATTATTTTAAATACATCTAATGGGTGGGCAGGAACCTTTAGTGATCTTCCTTATATTGATGAAAATGGTGTAATTAATTATTCAATAAAAGAAGATAAAGTAGAAGGATATAATTCAGCTATTACATTTATTGAAGATGAAGATAAATATTTAATTACAAATGAATATAATCCAGATCTTATAAATATTAGTGGTAAGAAGATTTGGACTGATGAATTAGGTGAAAATATTGATGGTATTGTTCCGAATATAGAAATTAGTTTACAAAGAACTACAGCAGATAATTGGGATGATGAAAGTAAGATAGAAGATGTAGAGACGATTGAATTGGCAAATGGAAAAACTGAATATAAATTTGATAATCTTCCAAAGACAGCTTCTAATTCTAAAGAATATAAATATCGCGTAAGAGAGTCAAAGGTAAATGGCTATGAGCCAATATATAATGATAAATTCGATATTACTAATAAGTACACTCCTGGTAGTACAAAATTAACAGTAAAAAAACAGTGGATAAATGTAGATATAGAAAAAGATTCCTTACCAACAGTTAAAGCAATACTTTATCAAAATGGTCAAGAATATAGGAATGAAGTTTTGAATAATGCAAACGGATATACTTATACTTTTAATAATTTACCTAAGTATGAGAAATCAGGTAATGAATATGTATATACTGTTAAAGAAAGTATGCAAGAAGGAACAGTTGGTTATTTAAGTGAACAATTAATTAATTCTGATGGAAGTATAACTATAATAAATACTTTTGATAATGAAAAGATTGATATTGTAGGAATGAAAAAATGGGAAGGTATTCTTAATGGATTAGAAGTTCCGTCAATTACATTACACCTTTATCAAAATGGAGTGGAGCTTAAAGATAAAGTTATTAGATTAGAGGGTGGAGTAAAAGAAAACGGAAATGAATCTTATGTATTTAAGGATATTCCTAAGTATTCTACTGATGGCAAAGAATACATTTATACAGTAATTGAGGAGTATGTTGATGGATATACAAGTAGTGGTGTAGCAAATGCTGAAAATGGATATATTATAACCAACACATTTGCACCTGGAAGTATAGATGTCATAGGTGAAAAAACTTGGAAGGGTGTAACGGATTTAAGTGTTGTTCCAATAATTACAATTTCTTTAGAGAGCTCACTAAATGAAGGAGAAAGTTGGACACCAGTTTCAGGAAAAGTAATAGAATTAGCAGCTGGAAATACTAAATATGAATTTAAAGACTTACCAAGATATTCAGTTGATGGTAAGGAATATAAATATCGTGTAGTAGAATCAGCAGTTGATGGATATATATCTTCAAATAATGGAAGTTACAATATATTAAATACCTATGATCCAGGGGAAACCTCAATTAAGGTTACTAAGAAATGGACAAATGTCGATGAAAGTATAGATAATGTTCCAGAAGTTAAGATTGTATTAAAACAAAATGGAATAGAGATTGATAATGTAATCTTAAATAATAAAAATCAATATATTCATGTATTTGAAAGCTTAGATAAGTATGCACAAACTGGAGAAGAATATGTATACACTGTTGAAGATGTTCTATCAGATGATATTAAAGGCTATACAAATATAATAACACAAACTGATAATGGATTCATAATTGAGAATATATTAGATACAGAAGCAGTTACGGATATAACATTTAATAAAGTTTGGGAGAATGTTCCTGAGAATTCTAAAGTTCCATCAGTTACTCTACACCTTTATCAAAATGGCGTAGAATTAAAAGATAGAGTTGTAACATTAGAAGGGGAAGTAAAGGAAGAAGGAAAAGAAACTTATGTATTTAAAGATCTTCCTAAGTATTCTACTGATGGTAAAGAATATGTTTATACAATAATTGAAGAAAATGTTAATGGATATACATCCAGTGGTGAAGCAAATTCTCAAAATAATTATGTGATTACAAACACTTATGATGGTGGAGAAAAAGTTGTTATTAACGGTACAAAAACTTGGGCTAATGTAGCAAATATTAAAAATGTACCGGATATTACTATAAGAGTGCACAAGGATGGAGAAGAAATTCATAGTATTGTTGTTAAAAGTGGTACTACAACTTATAAAATAGCATTAGATTCTATGGTTAAGTACGCTCCAGATGGACATGAATATGAATACTCATTAACAGAAGATAAAATTGATGGATTTGAATCTGTAAAAGATGGATATAATTTCACAAATACTATGATTGTTAAAGAAGAAGCTCCAAAAACACCTGATGTGAAAAATAATAATGTTAAGACTGGAGATAACAGTATTGCAATACTATATTCTAGTTTAGCTATTATTTCATTAATTACAATCATTACTTTAAGAAAGAGAAAAAAATCTTTGGAAAAGTAAAGTATTTTGCAAGAAGTTTAATTTCTTCTTATAGTAAATAAATTTAAGGATAAAAGACACACTGCTTTTAATTTAAGAGTAGTGTGTCTTATTAATATTATTTATTGCAGAGACAACTAGAGGTGAAAAATAAGGATGTATATACTTGAAACTAATATTAATTATCTAGTTGCAAAAGCAAAAAACATAACTAAGTAATTGACTCTTTTACTTTATCAGTATATATTTAATATATAATGACAACGTTTTATATGTTAAATATATTAAGAATTTTAGGAGTGAAACTATGGAGATATTAAAGGTTCTAGTTGGAGAATTTAATGGGAAAAAGGTTGAAAGCTATAGTTTAAGAAATTCAAAGGGTTTTGGAATAAATGCTTTAAATTATGGAGGAATAATAACAGATGTATTAGTTCCAGATAAAGATGGAGTTATAGAAAACGTTGTTATGAAATATAAGGATATTAATTCTTATAAAGAAAATCCATCTTATTATGGTGCTCTAATAGGAAGAACTTCAGGAAGAATTGCTGAAGGAAAAGTTACAATAAATGATAATGTTTTGGAGCTTAATAAAAACTATGGAGTAAATCAAGGACATGGAGGAACTATTGGCTTTAGTAAAAAATTTTTAGATGTAATAACTAATGCTAATGAAGAAGAAGCATATATTGAATTCAATTATTTAAGCCCTTGTGGGGAAGAAGGGTATCCAGGAAATCTAAATCTTAAAGTAAGATATACTATCACAGAAAATAACGAACTAAAATTATCATATAAGGCTACTTGTGATGAAGATACATTAGTAAATTTAACTAATCATAGTTATTTTAATTTAAGTGGAAATTGTAAAGAAAATATTTTAAAACATCATTTATATGTTGATAGTGACTTTTTAGTAGAGCTTAACGAAAATGAAGTTCCTACAGGAAAAATTATAGAAATAGAAGGAACTCCATTTGATTTTACAAATCCTAAGACCATAGGTAGAGATATTGAAGAAGAGGATTATCAATTAGAAATTGGACAAGGTTATGATCATTGTTGGATCTTAAATGGTGGGAATGATGTTAAGATGAGACTTTATCATAAGGAGTCAGGAAGAGAAATGGATGTATATACTAATCAAAATAGCGTTGTTTTATATTCTCTTAATTTCCCAGATGAGGAGATTTTAGAATGTAATAAGAAGCCAAATAGAAGAGATGCTTTAGCAATAGAAACTCAGAGTCCACCAATAGGAAGAGATAATATATTTGCAAAGTATTCATTTCTAAAAAAAGGTGAGGAATATAATAAAGAAACTATATATAAATTTTCAACAATATAGTTTTATAGGAACATAGGATGTATTAGCATAGTTTGTTGATACTGAAGCATATTTTGGGGGAAAAGTATAATTTTATACTTGTAAAATTTAATCTTTAATATACGAAGAATAAATTTTTATTTTACAAAATATTCATGTTTTGATATAATAAAGTAAAAATAGATGTAATCGGGGGAGCTTGTGGTAGCAGGCTGAGAGGAAGTAATCAAACTTCGACCCTTACACCTGATTTGGGTAATGCCAACGTAGGAAGTGATATAGTTTGCTTATTATGAGGGAATGCCGTAGGTGTTTCCTTTTTTTATTTATATTTTCAATGCTTTGTAATTATTTAAATCTATCAGATATTAAAGTTAATTTAGGCTAAAAATATAAATACATTATTTAAAAGCAAATTTATATCTACTCACCTTTTTGACATGATTATAAAAAGGAGATGTATTTATGAAAGAATATAAAATATCAACATTTGGACAAGGGTTAATTTGGTTTGGGGCAGCAGTGTCTCTTGCAGAAATTTTAACAGGAACTCTTATTGCTCCTCTTGGTTTTAAAAAGGGCTTATTAGCTATATTGCT
Source organism: Clostridium nigeriense (assembly GCF_050585265.1). Taxonomy (GTDB): domain Bacteria; phylum Bacillota; class Clostridia; order Clostridiales; family Clostridiaceae; genus Clostridium; species Clostridium nigeriense_B. The sequence continues at coordinate 16,387 of NZ_JBNOOE010000003.1, forward strand.
TGGACATTTAATTGGTTGTACTCTTTTCTATTTTTCAGGATTTATAGGAGCTAAAACAAGGCTTAGTGCAATGGAGACAGTTAAGTTATCTTTTGGTAAAAAAGGAGCAATATTATTTTCAAGTCTTAATGCATTACAATTAGTGGGTTGGACAGCTGTAATGATAGTTAGTGGAGCAGTAGCAGCAAATTCTATTTATAGTTTTGGTGGAAATGCAATATGGGCAATAATAATATCAATTTTTATAATATTATGGGTATTAATTGATATTGATAAATTAAGTAAGCTAAATACATTAGCTATGATTATGCTTTTTATACTTACACTAATTTTAAGTTTTATTGTTTTTAAAGGAAATAATATAAGTTCCTTTACTGAATCTATAAGTTTTGGAGCGGCAGTAGAATTAAGTGTAGCAATGCCTCTTTCTTGGTTACCACTTGTATCAGATTATATTCGTGATGCTAAAAAGCCAAAGTCATCTATATTAGTTAGTACAATAGTATATTTTATAACTAGTTTATGGATGTATATGATAGGAATGGGAGCAGCAATTTACACAGGAGAATCTGATATAGCTAAAATTATGGTTACTGCAGGTCTTGGAATGGCAGGGCTTATAATAATAATTTTTTCAACAGTTACTACAACATTTTTAGATGTTTATTCAGCTGGAGTAAGTTTAAATAGCATTTCAAAAGCATTTAATGAAAAGTGGACAGCTATAGCAGTTTGTGTTATAGGAATGCTTCTTGCTATATTTACACCAATCACACAATATGAAAATTTCTTATATCTTATAGGATCAGTATTTGCACCTATGATAGCTATACAAATTGCAGATAATTTTATTTTAAAGAAAGATAGCACAAATAAAAATTTTGATATAGAAAATTTAATTTTATGGGCTGTAGGATTTGCTATATATCGTATGTTTATGAAAATTGATACACCTATAGGAAATACTATGCCAGTTATGATTATTACTATTTTACTTACAACTATTATTGGAAAGGTTAAGGGGACAAATAAAAATGAGTAACAGAGGTATAATGAAAAAAGTTTTAACTATAGCAGGTTCAGATTGCAGTGGAGGAGCTGGAATTCAAGCAGATATAAAAACAATAACTGTTCATAAAATGTATGCAATGAGTGTTATAACGGCTTTAACAGCTCAAAATACAACAGGAGTTTATGGAATAGAAGATGCTTCTAAAGAATTTGTTTGTAAACAAATAGATTGTATATTTAAAGATATAGAGCCAGATGCAGTAAAAATAGGAATGGTTTCTAACTCAGAAATAATAGAAGCAATAGCAGAAAAGCTTTCTTATTATAATGCTAAAAATATAGTTTTAGATCCAGTTATGGTATCAACAAGTGGAAGTAAATTAATTTGTGATGAAGCTATAAATACACTTGTAAAAAAGCTTATGCCTTTAGCAAGAGTTATAACTCCAAATACAAGGGAAGCAGAAGTTTTATGTGGATTTAAAGTAGAAAATAAAGAAGATATGATAAAGGCAGCGAAGGAAATATCTAAAAATTTAAATGTTTCAGTGTTAGTAAAAGGTGGACATCTAAGTGATGATGCAATAGATATATTATATGAAAATGGAAAAATATCATATTTTACAAGTGAAAGAATAGATAATCCTAATACTCATGGGACAGGTTGTACATTATCTTCAGCAATTGCTTGCAACTTAGCAAGGGGTGAAAGTTTAGAGGATAGTATTAGAAATGCAAAAGAATATTTAACAGGAGCTATAAAAGCAAAGTTAGATATAGGAGAGGGAAGAGGTCCTCTTGAACACACTTATATTTTATAAAATAGCCTATAAAGTTTTCTTTAACAAACTGAAGGGGAGCGCCTTGAGTTTGGATAGGTAAGACAATTAAATAGCGAGGGAGCTCGTATTTCGAGATGAGAGGTAGCTAATAAGTTACGACCGATTTTAAAAGGGGATTATGTCCTTTCTTTTACATGCTATTTAATTATTATTTATATTCTTTTAGCAATATTTATTTTAAGAAAGGACAAGCTCTATATTTTAGTGGTTTTTAATTAAATTTTTAAAATAAATGTTAAAGGAAGATGAAAAATGACAAATCAAAACAAAGTATTAAGAACAGTATTTTTATCCATTATGGTAGCAATAGGGGTAGTTATATCTCCCATACTACGTATTGAAGGAATGTGTCCTACAGCTCATTTAATAAATATTGTATGTGCTGTATTTATGGGGCCAGGCTATTCGCTTTTATGTGCAACACTTATAGGAATTATTAGAATGATGTTTATGGGAATACCACCACTTGCTTTAACAGGAGCAGTTTTTGGAGCCTTTTTATCAGGTGTCTTATATAAGCTATCACATGGAAAGATTATATTTGCAGTATTAGGTGAAATTTTTGGAACAGGAGTTATAGGAGCAATAGTTTCATATCCAGTAATGACTTTTTTAGTTGGAAAAGGTGGATTAACAGTCTTTTATTATGTTCCAATGTTTATTACTGCCACTATTATGGGTGGATGTGTAGCTTATATTTTCTTAATTTCCCTAAAGAAAACAGGAATGCTTACTAAAATTCAAGATAGATTAGGATGTGAAGTATATGAAGGAAAAAGAAATTTTTCTAAATAACATAATAGAAATAAAAAATAAAGTAATGATAAATAATCCACTAATACATTGCATAACTAATCATATAACAATTAATGATTGCGCAAATGTTGTACTTTCAGCTTATGGTAAGCCTATTATGGCAGAACATTACAAAGAAGTTTCAGATATTACAGCTTCATCTAATGCCTTAGCTATTAATATTGGAAATATAACTGATGGCAGGATGAAATCAATAATGATATCTGGTAAAACAGCTTATGAAAAGAAAATACCATCAATTATAGATATTGTAGGAGTTAGTTGTAGTGATTTAAGGTTAAACTTTGCTATAGATTTTATAGATAAATGTAAACCAAGAGTAATTAAAGGTAATATGTCAGAAATAAAAGCTATATTTGGACTTGATACAAAATCAAAAGGTATTGATGTAAATGAAGAAGATATTACTACTTATGATACTCTTAAGAATAATATTTATATAGTAAAAGAGCTTGCTTTAAAAACAAACTCTACTGTAGTTGCAACAGGATCTATAGATATAATAAGTGATGGAAATAAGACATATACAATTGAAAATGGATGTGAAGAGCTTTCAAGAATAACAGGAACAGGTTGTATGTTAAATGTTTTAATTGCTACATATATAAGTAGTAAAGATATTATTAATAGTGCTATTTTAGGAACTGTAATAATGGGGATTTGTGGAGAATTATCTAGGGATGCTAAAGGTACAGCATCATTTAAAATAGAATTATTAGATAATATATCAACTATTAAAGATGAAGATATTTTAGAAAGAATAAAGATAAGGGTGGTGGAATAAAATGAAATTTGATTGTAGTTTATATTTAGTAACTGATAGTACAGGTCTAGAGGAAAAGGAATTTTTAAATAAAATAGAGGAAGCCTGCAAAGCTGGTGTTACTCTAGTACAGTTAAGAGAAAAAGATAAGTCAGGAAGAGAATATCTTAGCTTAGCTTTTAAGGTTAAAGAAATAACTGATAAATATAATATTCCATTGATTATTGATGATAGAATAGATATTGCAATGGTAGTAGATGCAGCAGGAGTGCATCTTGGCCAAAGTGATATAAACATAAAATATGCAAGAAAGATTTTAGGGAAGGATAAGATAATAGGAGCTACTACAAAGACTGTTAATCAAGCAAAGGCGGCAGTTGAAGAAGGGGCTGATTATCTAGGCGTTGGTGCAATTTATCCAACAACAACAAAAGTTAAAACTGTAATAACAGATATTAAAACCTTAAATGAAATATGCCATACAGTAGATATACCAGTTGTAGCTATTGGAGGATTAAATGAAGAAAACTGTAATATCCTAAATGGAAGTAAAATAAGTGGGATAGCTGTAGTATCAGCAATTATGAAGGCCAAGGATATTAAAAAAGCAGTAGAAAATTTAATAAGTTGGATTAGCTCAGAAAAATAAAGAGTTATTATAAAATTAAAGTTGGATGTCTTAAAATTATTAAAAATATTTTGTGATATTCAACTTTAATTTTATTTTTTATTTGAATAGAAGATAATTTATTAATTAGCTAAATATTAGTTTCGATTTATAGTTTTTCTATATAATTTATTTGATTTATATAGAAAATATAGATAAAAGGCTATACATATAGGGAAAATAAGACATATAAAATCTCTTGATAAAGTAAAAGGATTTTGTAATAAAGATTTTTTGTTATCATTTTTATTAAAATTACTTTATAAAATATAAGTAGATAACTAATTGAGAGGTATTTATATGAAGGTTAAAATTTTATATGAATTATTTATGGGTTTACTATCTTTGATGGCTGCAATTATGATAATTTTAGATTTAATGTATGAACTTCCATTAATGGTAGTAGAAAGCTTTTATTTTATTAATTTAATTGTTTGTATAATTTTTTTTATAGATTATTTAATTAATTTTTTTATATCAAGAAATAAGCTTCATTTTATAATGGATAATGCTGTAGATCTTCTTTCTACTTTTCCTTTAATAGTAATTGGAAGAATAATATTTGATTTGAATTTAGGAAGTTTTATAGATATTTATGTAGAATTTAAAATTTCTAAGGTAATAATTTTAGTTATTTTAATAATGAAATTTAAAGATAAAATTAGAGAATCAGTTAAGTTAAATAAATTCAATTACTTGTTAATCGTAACAACTATTATAATAGTATTAGGATCAGTTATAATTGCTTTATTAGAAAATATGTCATTTGGAGATGCAATTTGGTGGAGTTTTGTTACCTTTACTACTGTTGGATATGGTGATATATTATTAACAACTAAGCTGGGTAGAATAGTTGCAATACTATTAATGATTTTCGGAATAGGATTTATAGGGGTTACAACTAGTACAATAGCTGCGTATATAATAAATAATGATATAAGAAAAAGAAAAAAGAGAAATTTTAAGGATGAAACAATAGAATTTATTAAATACCGAATAGATGATTTAGAAAATGTTTCAGATGAAGAACTTGAAAATATATATAAGACTTTAAGGGTTTTAAAAGAAAATAAGAAAAAGTAAGAGGGGTAGTAAACATAATGAAGAAAAAGTTTAAAGCTTTAATAATTATTTTAGTTTTAATATTAATAGGTTTATACATAAGTTACATATACCTGTACAAATATGTAAAGAAAGTTGAAATACCTTCAGTAATATCTAATGAAGAGGTTTTAAAGGAAGAAGAGTTATTAGAAAATTTTATTAATGAAGATTTAATGAATGAAAGTGGTGGAATATACACTAATTATAGCAATAATAAAAGTGAAGGAGATTTAACAAAAGGGCATGACATCTTATCTGAATCTCAGGGAATGATATTAAATTATTATTTATACAAGAATAATGAAGACGCCTATAAAAATGTGTTTAATTATATTAAAAATAATATGATATTAAAGGATGGATTAATTAGTTGGAGAATAGAAAATAATATCCCTTCAGAGGTATCAGCTGCAATTGATGATTTAAGAATATCAAGATCATTAATAATAGCAGGAGATGAATTTAATGATTTGAAATATAGATACTATGGTTTAAAAATTGCAAATAGTATAAAGAAAAAATTAGTTACAGATAATAGATTAATAGATTTTAATGATGGGTACGGAAAAAGTAATGTTACTACATTATGCTACTTAGACTTATATGGAATGAATTTATTATCTTTATTTGATGATAGTTGGAATGATATTTATATTAAGTCTTTAGAAATAATAGATAATGGATTTATTAGTAATGACATACCTTTATATAAGAAATTTTATGATGGAAGTACTTTAAGTTATGATAGTGGAGAAAATGTGGATACATTATTATCAGTTTTAGTTATTTTAAATAAAGCTGAAGTAAATGAGGATGTAAGTTTGAGTGTTAATTGGTTAAAAAATAGGTTAAAAGAGTATGGATATATTTCAACTACCTATAATATTAATACATTAGAAGAAAGTAAAGTAGAATCAACCTCTATTTATGCTAATTTAGTTCAAATAGCAAAGGTAATTAATGATAAGGATCTTTATGAAATGGCAATGATAAAAATGAAGAATTTTCAAGTCCTAAATGAAGATAGTAAAATTTATGGGTCCTTTGGATTTGAGGGATCTAATGAAGTTTATTCTTATGATAATTTAAATGCATTATTAGCACTTAGAAGAAAATTTAATAATTAGAGCCTCTATTGTAAGGCTATTTTAAAATCTTTTAATAATTTTATTATTTTTAGTAAAAAATAAAGTTATTACTAAAGATAAGCCTTAGATGGAGGATAGGAATGAAAAATATATTTAAAATATTTATAAGGGATTTAAAAAGTATAGTAAAGAATTGGGTAGCCTTAATAATTATAGTTGGACTTATGATATTACCATCTTTATATGCATGGTTTAATATAAGAGCAAGTTGGGATCCTTATGGAAATACAGGAGGAATAAAGGTTGCTATTGTTAATAAGGATAGGGGTGGTAATCTACAAGATAAGTTTATAAGTGTAGGTGATGAGCTTGTAAATAAGCTTAAAGATAATACTAATTTAGGGTGGGAGTTTGTTTCAGAGGAGGAAGGTAATACAGGAGTTGAGAGAGGTATATACTATGCAACTATAATAATTCCTGAAGATTTCACAGAGGAAACATTATCTATAATGAATAGACCTATTAAAAGACCAATATTAATATATAAGGTGAATGAAAAAAGTAATGCTATTGCACCTAAAATAACAGATAAGGGTATTACAACAATAAAATCTCAAGTTGATACTAACATAATAGAAACTGTAGATGGATTAATATTTAAGGTATTAAATGAGATGGGTGTAAGTATTGAGGGATCAAAGGATAAAATATTGAAACTAATGAATGGAATTATTGAGTTAAATAATAAAGTTCCTGAAATAGAGAATATAATAAATGAAATATATAAAGGAAGCTCTAAGGCGGAGGATTTAATTTCTAAGGCTAAGGAGAATTTACCACTATTACAGGATACATTAACTTCTAGTGATAACTTATTAGTTGATACTAAAAATTCATTAGAAAAATCAAAAGAAGCATTAGGAGAGGTAGCGCCAGTTATCAAATCAGATTTGGAACTAATAAATACAGAGCTTAGTAATTTAGAGGAGCTTATTAATGCTGTCATTAATATAAATATAGATAAAAATTCCATTATAAATGGACTTGATAATATTAGTGTTAAAGTTGCTAATATAAATGATAAAATTAATGGAATAATAAAGGCTCTAGAACCTTTATCTAAGTTTAATGATAATTTAAAAGAAATAGTAAATGAATTAAATTTAGCAAGTTCTAAATTAAATTCAGCTATAGATGTTATAAATCAAGTAAATGATGCTATTAATAATTCAAAGCCTATAGATAAGAGTAAACTTAAAGAAATAAAGGAATTAATAGCAGCTAATAGAGAAATTATTTTAAGTATTTTAAATAATTATGATTCTAAATATATTCCAGCAATAAATAATGCTATAAACAAATTGACTGAGATATCGGATAATAGTATTAAGCTTTTAGATGAAGCAAAAACGGCAATTCCAGATATAGATAGCTTGTTAGATACCTTAGATAATGCATTAAAGCTTGGAAAAGACGATATAGAAAAATTAAATAATGAAATGCCAAATATTAAAGCTAGTTTAGGTGAACTTTCTTCCAAATTATCTTCAATAAATAAAGAAGAGGATATAGATAAGTTATTATCTTTATTAAAAAATGATTGGGAAGCTGTTAGTAAATTTTTAGGTAGTCCTGTTGAAATTAAAGAGCAAGTTTTATTTCCTATTCCTAATTATGGATCAGCAATGTCTCCATTTTATTCAACACTGGCTTTATGGGTAGGAGCATTAATTTTAGTTTCTTTATTAACTACAGATCCTCATGGATTTAAAGAAAAAATAGATTTCAAATCTTACGAAAAATATTTTGGAAAGCTTTTAACCTTTGGATTTATAGGAATATGTCAGTGTATAATACTAACATTAGGAGATATATACTTATTGAAATGTTATATTTTGAATAAGTGGTTATTTGTAGGAATAAGCCTTTTAAGTAGTATAATATTCATTATAATAGTATATACCTTAGTTTCTATATTTGGTAATGTGGGTAAAGCTATTTCTGTAATATTATTGGTTATACAAGTTGCTGGAGCAGGTGGCACATTTCCAGTAGAGGTAATGCCAAGTTTCTTTAAAAAAGTAAATCCGTTATTACCATTTACATATGCAATTTCTGCAATGAGAGAATCAGTAGCAGGTGTTGTTAAAGCAAATTTAACTAGAGATATAACAATGCTTTTAAGTTATGGAATAATATTCATATTAATAGGACTATTCTTAAAAGGACCTATTAATAAAATTAGTAAGAAATTTATAGAAAAGTTAAATGAAAGTGGACTTATAGGACACTAGTATAAGAATGAATAATGCATAATGAATAATTTAGGAAGGAATTCAGCTTTAGCTGAATTCCTTAAATTAAATAATTGATTTAAATTTTTTAACACTACTTTTAGTAGTTTTTATCCTAAAATATTTTCTATAACTGAGTTTATTTCTTGGATTTCTTTATCTGTATAAGTCATAAGTTTATAATCATAAGAGTAATTATCAAGAGCTCTTTCTGTTTTATGGTTATTTTGATCATTAGTTAAATTACTTTTATAGTCTACTCTAGTTATATGGATTGAGATCGTTCTTCCGATATCTTTTAAACATTCTATTTCTTTTGGAAATCTTGCATCTGGGATAATCGCGATATCAAAATCCTCTTTTACTAAGTTTAATATTTTAAGTAATTCATTAATTAAGAACATTTCATCTTGTTCTCGCATTTTATCTCCTAATTTTTGAAGTATATCTCTACCAATTTCATCTTTAAGACCATTCCAATTATATACTTGAGTTGCTACCATTTTTAAATAATCAGCATAATGAATTATGAATACTCTTTTACCTTTACTTTCAAGTAGGCATTTCAATTTGTTTGCAAGAGTATCTTTACCGTGTCCTGCACCACCAGAAATTGATACACATTTCATTAATAGCGCCTCCCTTTTCTTTTGAATTTACTAACATTCCTAAAAGATTATAACACAATATAGTATTAATATATTGAAAAATATAATATAATAAATTAAAATTATAATATAAAGATGCAGATGTGGCGGAATGGCAGACGCATCATCTTGAGGGGGTGACGGGGGGATCCTCGTGCGGGTTCAAGTCCCGCCATCTGCACCAAATTTCTATAAATATTTTAATTGATGAGTAAATTACTTAAAGAATTAAAAATATTGAATATGAACTTAATAGTTAACAATGAGAAAGGTCAGAGTATATATTATTCTGGCTTTTATTATTAATATATTTTAAAAGTGAGCATAGTTTTAAGGATTTTTATGAAAGTTTTCTTGACATTTCAGTTCCGCTTGAAACATATCACTTCTATTAAAATTAATGATAGGTGATTAAATGAAAAGGTTATTTGAAATTATATATATTTTACTAGAAAAAGAAAATGTGACAGCAAAAGAGTTAGCAGATCATTTTGAAGTGTCCCAAAGAACAATTTATAGAGATATAGATAGCCTTTCTGAAGCTGGAATTCCAATTTATATGGCTAAAGGAAAGGGCGGAGGAATAAGACTATTACCAGACTTTATATTAAATAAGGCTATTTTATCAAAAGAAGAGAAAAAAGAGGCATTAGCAGCTATTCAGGGATTTACTGCTGTTAATGAAAGTTGTTTTGAGGATAAATTATCTAAGTTAAGTGCATTTTTAGGTGGAAATAGTGAAACTTGGATTGAAATAGATTTTTCAAATTGGAGTAAAGATAATACTATGGGGGAAAAATTTGAAATAATAAAAAGTGCAGTGATAAATAAAAAAATAATAGTAATTACGTATTATAACTCTAATGGGAATCTTTTAGATAGAACTGTGGAACCATTAAAGCTAATATTTAAAGGACAAAGCTGGTATCTATATGCTTACTGTAAAGAGAAAGAAGATTTTAGATTTTTTAAGTTAACTAGGATAAGAAATATTAAAATTCTTATAGATGGCTTTACTAGAACTGCACCTAATAAGGTTTTAATAGATAATACATATGAAAATAATGATATAGTAAACATAAAGTTAAAGATAAATAAAAATATGGCTTTTAGGGTTTATGATGAATTTAAGGATTATACTTTAGATGAAGAAGGGAACTATATAATAAAAACAGATTTCTTATTAGGAGAATGGTTATATGGATATATAATGTCATTTGGAGATAGTATGGAAGTATTAGAACCTAATAAGATAAGGGAAGAAATAAAGGAAAGGCTAATAAAAACTTTAAATAATTATTAATATGACAGATAGATGTCATATTAATATATTTATAATTTAATTATAAATAATAAGTTAGGGGAGTTAGCATGGAAAAAATAGATTATAAAAAGAAGTATAAGGAGTTATATTTACCTAAAACAGAACCAGTAGAGATATTGGTTCCTGAAATGAAGTTTATAATGGTGGATGGTAAAGGTAATCCTAATGATGAAGATGGAGAATATCCAAAAGCTATTGAGTTATTATATGCTTTATCTTATACAATAAAAATGAACAAGGAAATAAAAAAAGAAATAGAGGGTTATTTTGATTATGTTGTTCCACCGCTTGAAGGATTATGGTGGTTACAAGATGATGACATGGATTTTAGTAAGAAAGATAAATATATTTGGACGTCTATGATACGTCAACCGGAATTTATAACTAAAGAAATCTTTGAATTTTCCTGTAACGAGGTTAAAAAGAAAAAGCCTAACTTAGATGTAAGTAAGGCAAGATTTGAAGCATTTAATGAAGGGTTATGTGTTCAGTGTATGCATATTGGTTCTTTTGATGAAGAATACAAAACTACCGAAAAGATTGATAAATTTATTAAAGAAAATAACTTAATGAATGATATCTGTGGAGTTAATGAAGAAGGTAAAATAAGAAGGCACCATGAAATATATTTATCAGATCCAAGAAGAGTTAATATAGAAAAAATGAAGACTGTTATAAGACATCCTATAAGGAGGTAATATGGATTATATTACTGCTAAAAGTATTGTTTCTAATTATAGAGAAGATGATAATTGGTTTGGTAATAATTACAATATGAATATTTACAAAGGTTGTTGTCATGGTTGTATTTATTGTGATAGCAGAAGTGAATGTTATGGAATAGAAAAATTTGATGAGGTTAGGGCGAAAGAAAATTCATTAGAAATAATAAATAAGGAGTTAAAATCAAAGAGAAGAACTGGGGTAATTAGCACTGGATCTATGAGTGATCCATATAATCCTTTTGAAAAGAAATATAATTTAACAGGAAGAGCTTTGGAAATTGTTAATAATTATGGATTTGGAATAGATATAGCTACTAAAAGTGATTTGATTGTTAGGGATATAGAAGTATTACAGAAGATAAAGGAGCATTCTCCAGTATTGTGCAAGATCACAATTACAACGATAGATGATGAATTGTGTAAAAAGATTGAGCCTAATGTTTGCGTTACTTCTAAAAGATTTGAGGCTATAAGAAGGTTATCGGATGCAGGTATTTATACTGGAGTTTTATTAATGCCTATTTTACCATTTATAAATGATACTGAAGAAAATATTTTATCTGTTGTGAGAAAAGCAAAGAAATGTGGAGCTAAGTTTATTTATCCACTTTTCGGATTAACATTAAGAAACAAACAAAGAGATTACTTTTTCAAAAGTCTAGATAATAATTTTTATGGAGTTAAAGAAAGATATTTAAAAACTTATGGTAATGAGTACTTATGTTTAAGTCATAATGCAAATTATTTATATAAAGTCCTTAGTAATGAATGTAAGAAGCTTGGATTACTTTATAATATGAAGGATATAATAGAAGACTATAAAAAAGGATATTATAATGAGCAAATAAGTTTATTTGATATGTAAAGGATGGTTAGAGGACTATCCTTTTTTGATTTTGTAATAATAATATGTAAATTTTGCATAATTATAATTTAATATGTTATTATAAAGTAAAGACGTTATAATTGATCATAAGATAATCAGGAGGAAATATGATAAAAGCAGTATTATTTGATTTAGATGGAACATTATTAGATACAAATGAATTAATATATAATTCTTTTGATAAGACTTTTAAAGATAAATTAGAAATGGAATTAAAAAGAGAAGAAATATTAGACTTTTTTGGCAGACCATTAGGAGAGCCTTTTAAGAAATATGCTAAAAGAGATAATGTTGATGATTTAGTTGCATATTATAGAGAATATAATGAAGCTATACATGACAGGATGTGTTTTGCTTTTGATGGGGTTAAGGAGCTTTTAGATGGACTAAAGGAAAGAAACATAAAGATAGGAATAGTTACTTCAAAAAGAGCTGAACTTGCAATTAGAGGGATGAAGGTAGCAGGAATATATGATTATATGGATATAATTATAACTCCAGAATCTACAGAATTACATAAGCCTAATCCAGATCCATGTTTAAAAGCTTGTAGTGATTTAGGAATAGAACCTAGCGAAGCTATGATGGTAGGAGATAGTATTTATGATATATATTGTGGTAAATCAGCGGGGTGTAAGACTTGTGGAGTAAATTATACTTTTATAGGATTAGATACTTTAAAAGCTTCAGAGCCAGATTATTTAATTGATAGGCCTGAAGATATATTAAATTTAGTATAGTAGTAAAGAAGGGTGCAATATGAAAAAGATAGTAATTTTAGATGGACAAACTCTAGGAGAATTAGACTTTAATGCCTTAAAAGAATTTGGAGATGTAGTTTATTATGATACTACAAAAGCAGAAGAGGTTGCTTACAGAATAAAGGATGCTAACATAATATTAACTAATAAGGTAGTTTTAAATGAAGATAACTTAAAGGAGGCTAAAAATTTAGAGCTTATATGTGAAACTGCTACAGGTTTTAATAATATAGATATAGTTTATGCAAAAAATAATAATATTGCAGTAACTAATGTTGCTGGATATTCAACTAATACAGTTGCTCAACATACATTTGCAACAGTTTTATCTTTATATGATAAGATTTCCTATTATGACAGATTTGTAAAAACAGGAGAATATGCAAATAGTGGACTATTTACAAATGTAAGTGTACCTTTTTATGAACTTGAAGGTAAGACTTGGGGAATCATAGGCTTAGGTGCTATAGGAAGAAAAGTTGCAAAAATTGCAGAGGCTTTTGGAGTAAATGTTATTTACTATTCTACTTCAGGAAAGAACTCAAATAGTGATTATAAGAGAGTTGATTTTGATGAATTATTAAAAAGTTCTGATATAATTTCTGTACATGCTCCATTAAATAAGAATACACAAGGATTAATAAACTATGATGCTTTAAGTAAGATGAAAAATACAGCTATATTAGTTAATATGGGAAGAGGACCTATAGTAGTAGAAAAAGATTTGGCAAGAGCAATAGATGAAGAGCTTATAGCTGGAGCTGCTTTAGATGTATTTGAATTAGAGCCAATAAAGTCAGATAATCCTTTAGTTTTAGCTAAAAATAATGATAGATTAGTATTAACACCTCATATAGCTTGGGCTAGTGTTGAAGCAAGAAATAGACTATTTAAAGAGGTAGTCAATAATATTAAAGCTTTTTATAATGGAGAAATTAGAGGAAGAGTAGAATTATAATATTGTATAAAAATATACTAGAAATATTTGACAAAATATAGAATATATAGTATATTACTAATTAACTCAATAAAGAAAAGCTTGGAATGAGAGTAGTAGAAGGTATGATATATTAGAGAGAGTAGGGGTATGGTGAAAGCCCGCATATAATCGCTTTTGAACTCGCTCATGAGCTACAAGACTGAATGGGGAAAGTAGGTCTTGTCGGTATAGAAGATACCGTTAAAACAATTAAGTATAAGCTTGGATGGTACCGCGTAAATCGCTCCAAATATAGGGAGGGTTTATGCGGTTTTTTACTGTTAGGAAAGTATTTTATTAAATAGCAAGGGGGCATTTAAATGAATTATAAGAAGTATAAGAAATTTCAAACTATCAAATTAGAAGAAAGAACCTGGCCAAATAAGGAAATAGAAAAGGCACCTATATGGTGTAGTGTAGATTTGAGAGATGGTAATCAAGCATTGATTAATCCAATGACTGTAGATGAAAAAATAAATATGTTTAATCTTTTAGTGGAAATAGGGTTTAAGGAAATAGAAGTAGGTTTTCCTTCAGCTTCACAAATAGAATTTGATTTTTTAAGAAGATTAGTTGATGATAATTTAATTCCAGATGGTGTTAAGATACAAGTATTAACTCAAGCAAGACCACATTTGATAAAAAGAACATTTGAGGCTTTAGAAGGTGTGAAAGAAGCTATTCTTCATATATATAATTCAACATCAATATTACAAAGAGATGTAGTATTTAATATGAGCAAAGAAGAAATTAAAGATATTGCAGTAGAAGGAACTAAATTAGTTAAGGAGTATACTAAAAGCTTTAATGGAAAAGTATATTTAGAATATTCACCAGAAAGTTTTACAGGTACAGAGGTTGATTATGCTTTAGAGGTGTGTGAAGCTGTTTTAGATGCTTGGGGTGCAAGTAAAGATAAAAAAGTTATTATTAATCTTCCATCTACAGTGGAAATGGATACACCAAATGTATTTGCAGATCAAATTGAATGGATGAGTAGTAATTTTACTAACAGGGAAAGAGTTATTTTAAGTGTCCATCCTCATAATGATAGAGGAACTGGAGTTGCAGCAGCTGAGCTTTCAATGCTAGCAGGTGCAGATAGAGTAGAAGGAACTTTATTTGGAAATGGAGAAAGAACAGGAAATGTTGATATTATTAATTTAGGTTGTAATATTTTTTCTCATGGAGTAGATCCAAATCTTAAGTTAGATAATATTAATAAAGTAATAGATGTATATGAAAAATGTTGTAAGATACCAGTTCATATAAGACATCCTTATGCAGGGGAATTAGTATTTACAGCTTTCTCAGGTTCACACCAGGATGCAATTAATAAGGGAATGAAGAAATATATGGAAAGAAATAATCAGTATTGGGAAGTGCCATATTTACCAATAGATCCTAGTGATTTAGGAAGAGAGTATGAAGCTTTAGTAAGAATAAATAGCCAATCTGGAAAAGGTGGAGTTGCATTTGTATTAGAAAGTCATTATGGTTATAAGATGCCTAAGACAATGCATAAAGAATTTGGAATTATAATTCAAGAAATAACAGAAATGGTTGGAGAAATTTCACCAAAGATTATTATGGACAAGTTTAGTGATGAGTATTTAGAAATTAATCATCCATTTAAGCTAATTAAATTTAAAGTAGAAGATAATGATAGTTTAGAAAATAATGGTGACAATACAATTATTAATGTAACATTTTCTTATAATGGAATAGAGCAAAACATTGTTGCACAGGGAAATGGACCAATAAACTCATTAAAGAATGCATTAGTTAAAAGTAAATTAGTAGAAACAACAATTTTAGATTATGCAGAACACTCTTTAGGTATAGGGTCTGAAGCTAAGGCAGCTGCATATGTTGAAATGAAGAGACTTGATAATTTAGAATCTACCTTTGGAGTAGGTGTAGATAATAATATTACAATAGCATCTGTTAAGGCTGTTTTTAGTGCAATAAATAGACTATATAGATAATTAAGAATTCTGAAGACTTAAGCTTTGAAGTGCTTCTATTAATTTTGCGATGACTTGGAGCTTGCAATGGAATAAGCAAAATTATATAGAAGCACTTTTTTTATTGTGCTTTTTTTGTTAAGTTTTCTTTAGCAAAATTACTTTCTTCCCATTCCTTAAGTAGGTCATTTAAAACTTTTCTTAGAACTTTACCAATAATATAGTAGCAATTATCATTTAAATTTGCTAAGGATATTCTAAATGACCATTCTGAAGAAGCAAAACCATCTCCATTTAAAAGTACGACTGAGTAATTTTCAGCAAGACTATATAATATATCTAAAGGAGTATAGTTTTTAGATATATAGCTTGAAAAGTCTTCACTATATTTATTTTTAGCCCACTCTAGTATATTAATTTCAGTGTAATAAGAAGCATCTAGAGGGTTTTCATCAACTTCTAATCCTAAACCTTCAAATAAATTTGACTTACGTTTTTTACATATTTCAATAGTTAGGTTTTTATAATTATTATTAATATCTACTAGTGCAGATCCACAGAATAATGACATCTGTACTTGTTGTGGAGTAGATAGGCCAGCTGTATGATTTAAAGCAACTTGTCTACTATCGGCTACTAATCTATCTATAAAAGGTATTTCTTCAGGATCTAATTTCATATGTTTATATCTATCATTTAAAACATCTTTATCTTCTTTTGGAAGATTACTAATTAATTCATTAAATATATTATTTTTATTCAATAATATAGTTCCTAATCTCCATCCTGTAACGCCAAAATATTTAGATAATGAGTACACTCCTACAGTATTATATGGTAAGTATGAAATTACTGATTTAAAATTATTTATAAATGTACAATAGACATCATCAGTTATTATCATTAGATTAGGGTTATAGTTATTAACAACATCCATTAAGTTATCAATACATTTCTCACTTAGTGCAATTGAAGCTGGATTATTTGGATTAACTATAAATAGGGCTTTTATATCTTTATTTTTAAGCTTGCTTAGTTCATCTAAAGGATATTGATAAGTAGGGTTATTATTTTCATCAACCTCGTTTGCATGAATTCTTATAACATTAAAATTATAATTAGGTAAATGAGGTATCTCTAAATAAGGTGTAAAAATTGGAGTCATTAAAGCTATTGTATCACCTTTATTCAATAATTTATTTGCAACTAAAGATTCAAAAATATAACACATTGCAGCTGTGCCACCTTCTACAGCAAAAACATCATAGTCATTATTATATTTTTCTTGTCCACATAATTCTTTTAATAAATATTTATTAACAATTTTTTCAATATGTAAAAGCATTCTATCAGGGAATGGATAGTTATCTCCTATAATTCCATCTGATAATTCAAATAGGAAATCATCTTCATTAAAATCAAATTCATTAATGCAAAAATCTATTATTTCCTTTAATAGCTTAATGCCAGGTAAATTTATATTTTCATTATAGTAATTTATAAATCTATTATAAATACCATCTTTTTTTATGGTTCCTGATAAATTTTCAAAGCACAATGTTCTTTCACATTCTAGAACTGCAAATTGTCCTAATGTAAAAAAAGCTTGTCTAGGTGTAGAAGATGTCCAATTTGGATTTCCCCTACCGGCATCTAATACAGTTCCGTTAAATTGTTCTTTATTAAGATTAGCTAAGCTTATAAGCTTGTCTTTAAATTCGAAAGGACTTATTCTACCATAAAGTTTTTTTAAGTAGTCCTTATTTAATGTTTCGTACATTATGGATCTCCTTCTCAATTTTGTTAATTATCTATTAATAGTATATATCTATGAAATAAAAAATCAAGGATTTCTTGCAAAATATAATAGAAAATGAAATAAATTCTTCAAAAAATAATGAATTTTAAATTTATAGTAGTCAAATACATTAAATATTATTAATCTAATAATAATGAGTTTAGGAAAATTAGTTATAGGAGAAACAGAGGAGTATTTGAAGATTTAAGAGAAGGTGAAGAAGAAATTACAGAAATTTAAGATATTTCTTAATTATTACTTAAATTTTTATAATAAGATTTATAAATGAGTAATATTAGTATAATATATTATTAAGTAAATGGGAGGTGAAGCTTTGCAATATAAGGGAACTTATAAAGGAATAAATGATTTTGGTAAATCAGATATAAATAATAAATATAGAAAGTTAGTTTTATCATTAATATTTATAATAACTTTAATTACAACTGTAATAATAGCTACCTCTAAACTTATTAATAATTCTAATAATAATATTATTTTATCCAAGGAAGAAGTTCAAAATTATATAGATGTAGTTGATGAATTAAGTAAAGTTGGATATCAGTTGAATTGGCAAGAAGTTGCAGCACTCAATTATGTTATTAATAATGAAAGCTTTGAAATTAATAATGATAATATAAATAGAATTGGGAATGCATTATTAAATAAAGATAGTGAAGGAAATGTATTGGGTATTAATAGCTTTAAATCTGCAATTAATAATTTAGGATTAAATAGTGATCAAGAAGAACTAGCTATAGAAAACTTGAAAGCTTTAAGGAAAAATTATATTAATGAAAGCTTATCTAATGATAATAACAAGATAGAATTTATAGAAAGTGTAGCAGAAGTTGCATATGAGAACTATAAGACTTATGGTATCTTACCATCTATTACTATTTCTCAAGCTGTTTTGGAATCAGGGTGGGGAGAATCAACATTATCCTCTGAATATAATAATCTTTTTGGAATAAAGGCTGATAGCAGATGGAGTGGTGAAAGTATTAATCTTGAGACAAAAGAAAATTATGATGATGTAATAGTCGGTGCATTTAGATCATATGATAGTTTTAAAGCTTCAATTAAGGATCATGGTAAGTTCTTATCAGAAAATGAAAGATATGCAAATAACGGGCTTTTTGAAGGAAAAACATATAAGGAACAAGCTCAAGCTTTAGAAAATGCAGGATATAGTACTGCCAAGGATGAAGAGGGTAATTTAATATATGCAGATAAATTAATAAGAGTTATTCAAGAAAATAACTTAATGTTTTATGATACAATAGCAGAAAGATAATAAAGAACATTATATATTTATGACTTGCAATTACGGCAAAATAAAAAATAACAAATATGAATAATGATAGATTTTTAAATTTGTTTTATAGAAGTAAATATGTTATAGCAATTTGAATATTGCAATGGGGGGGCTAACATAACATATTTACTTCTTTTTTGCTAAATAATTTTAAATTTAGTTTCATTAGGTAGTATATTAATTACTTTTTTTGATAGGGAAGTAACTCTAATGAAATAATTTCCTTTATTTATAATACTTATAAATTTAAAAAGAATTTTTTCATCTCCTTGTATCTCCATTTCAACCATGCCGTTATCCATATTACGAATCCATCCAGTTAAATTAAGGTTTGAAGCATTCATTTGGCAATAGTATCTAAATCCAACTCCTTGAACTCTACCATCAACAACAATATAGTATCTAGTCATAATATCACCCCATAAATAAATTAATATAAGAAATTATATCATAAATAGATGAAATATATTAATATTTTGAATTTTCGGTTAATAAAATGTTTAAATAGATGGTATAATTTAGATGAGAATTATTTTGTGGGAGGAAGTATTATGGAAAAATCATTAGTATTGATAAAACCAGATGCAGTTAGAAAAGGTTTAATTGGCAAGATAATAAGTAAGTATGAAGAAAATGGCTTGAAAATAATAGATTTAAAAATGGAAAGGATTTCTAGGGATTTTGCTAGTAAGCACTATGAAGAGCATATAGGGAAGACTTTTTATGAAGCGTTAATAAGATTTATTACTAGTGGATCATTATGCGCATTAATATTAGAAGGTGATAATGCTATTGAGAGAATTAGAAATATAAATGGAAGTACTAATCCAGAAGTAGCAAAAGAGGGTACAATTAGAAGAATGTATGCAGATAATAAAACTGAAAATTGTGTTCATGCATCTGATAGTAAAAACAGTGCAAAGAGAGAAATAGATTTATGGTTTGGAAACTAAAATAGGGTTACGTGTGTAACCCTATTTTAGTTGATTTTAACTTTTAACCAAGCATCATCATATAATTTAATGTCATTTCCTAAATCTCTAAAGATTTCACACTTATCTAACACTTCTTCAGGAGGATAAACAGTTTCATCTTCTTGGGTTTCCTCATCTAAAAGTTCATAAGCTCCTATATTAGGAGTAGCATATCCTATATATTCAACATTTTCCTTTGCATTTTCTGGATCAGATAAGAAGTTTATAAATTCTTCTGCTTCAGTTTTATGCTTAGCTCCCTTTGGAATAACCATAGTATCAAACCACTTATTAGAACCTTCTTTAGGAACCACATATTGAAGATTTAAATCTGGAGCTTCTTCTTGAATGAAGATGGCATCACCAGAGTAAACAGTAGCAAAAATTGCTTCTCCATTTACCATTTTATCTTTAACTTCATCCATTACGTAAGATTGAACTAAAGGTTTTTGTTTTATTAATTCATCAGCTGCCTCATCTAATTCGGATTTATTAACAGAGTTAATTGAATATCCAAGTCTAGCTAAAGATATAGCTAATGTATCTCTTATAGAATCAAACATAAAGATTTCACCTTTATATTTAGAATCCCATAATATGTCCCAACTATCTACAACCTCATCAACTCTATCAGCATCATAAATTATTCCTACAGTACCCCACATGTAGGGAACTGAATATTCGTTAGTAGGATCATATTGTAGATTTTTATAATCTTCTCCAATATATTTATAATTAGGTATATTATTAAAATCTATTTTTTCTAACATATCTTCTTCTAACATTTTCTCAACCATATAGTCTGAAGGAAAAACTAAATCATAAGTTCCAGGACTATTTTTAACTTTTTGATACATTATTTCATTTGAGTCATAAGTATTATAAATTACATCTATACCTGTTTCTTCTTCAAATTTATCTATTAAATCTTCATTTATATAGTCTCCATTATTAAATACATTTAAAGTTCTTTTTCCATTTTCACCATCTTTTTTACATCCAACAAAGGATGAAGAAATTAATATTAAAGAAGATATAACAGCAATAAATTTCTTAAGCTTTTTCAACTTTATCACCTCTTGTAAATTCCTTTCTATTAGCTATTAATAGAAGTGTTAATACTGTTACAAACATTAGTGTAGAAAGAGCATTTATTTCAGGTTTAATACCCCTTCTTGCCATAGAATATATTTCAATTGATAGGTTTGTAACTCCCGGACCTGCTGTAAAGAAGCTTATAACAAAGTCATCAACAGACATTGTAAATGCCATAAGCATACCAGCCAAAATACCAGGTTTAATTTGAGGTAATATAATTTTTCTTAAAGTATAAGATGGAGTAGCCCCTAAATCTAAAGCAGCTTCCTCTATATTTGCAGGTAACTGTCTAAGTTTAGGTAAAACTGCTAATATTACATATGGAATATTGAATGTAATATGAGCAAGTAACATTGTAGTAAATCCAAAATCTAATTTAATAATTGGTCTTAAAAATATAAATAAACTCATTAATGCAATACCAGTTACTATATCTGGATTTAATACAGGTAGGTAATTTATATTTAATAGTAATGCTTTCTTAGGACCCTTCATTTTATTAATTCCTATAGCAGCTAAAGTTCCAATTATTGTAGCAATAATAGATGAAATTATAGCAATAACAATTGTAAAGAATAAAGCTTTTAATATATTTTCATTATTGAATAATTCCACATACCATCTTAAAGTAAATCCGGACCATTTTCCCATAGTCTTGGAATCGTTGAAGGAGAATATTATTAATGCAGCAATAGGCATATATAAAAATATGAAAATTATTAATAAATAAAACTTTTTAATAAAGTTTTCAAATCCTTTTACCATAATTGTCCGCCTCCTTCTTTAGCCACTGAACTGTCAAATAAGCTCATTATAGCCATACAAATTAAAATAATTACCATCATAAATATTGATATTGATGAACCGAAGTTCCAATCACCCATAGTAGTGAATTGTTGTTCTATTAAGTTACCTAAAAGTGTATATTGTCCTCCACCTAATAATCTAGAAATTACGAAAGTAGAAACTGCAGGCATAAAGACCATAGTAATACCAGAGATTACGCCAGGCATACTTAAAGGTAATATTACTTTTCTAAATATTTGACTTCTGCTAGCACCTAAGTCAGCAGCAGCATTTAATAAATCATTATCTATTTTAGTTAACACTGTGTAAATTGGTAGTACCATAAATGGCAAGAAGTTATAAATCATACCTAAGATTACAGCACCATCATTATATAAGAAGTTAAAAGGTCCAAGTCCTATATAACCAAGTAAATTATTTATAAATCCATTTTTACCTAAGATAGGTAACCAAGCGTAAGTTCTAAGTAAGAAATTCATCCACATTGGAACTATAAACAGCATAATTAAAATATTACCTTTTGAAGGTTTCATTTTAGATATTATATATGCTACTGGATAACCTAAAATTAAGCACCAAAATGTAGATAAAAATGCAAGCCATAAGCTTCTTTCAAAAACTTTTATATATTGTGGTTGAACTAATCTTAAAAAGTTTTCTACAGAAAAAGTATATCCTCCATCAGTAGTTGATACAGTAAAGCCGAAAAATAATACTATTAGTAAAGGGATTATTATAAATAGAGCACTCCAAAATATAAATGGATATGCAGCAAGGTTCTTTCTAGAAACCGTAGACTTACTCATTATGAGATACCTTTCTCATTATATGAATATCCTCAGGATAAATATCTAAACCTATAACTGAATTAACTTCTGCAAACTTAGTATTGTGTAATATCCATTCATGTTTTCCATCTTCAACTTCTATTTCGTAATGTACTCCCTTAAATATTATTGATTTTACTCGTCCCTTTAACATTCCCTTATCAGCTGATACTATCTTGATGTCTTCTGGTCTTATAACAACATCTATTGATTCATTTTTATTAAATCCTTTATCTACACAATCAAATACTTTATTACAAAATTCAACTTTATAGTCTTCAAGCATTGTTCCATCTAATATATTACTTTCACCAATAAAATCAGCTACAAAAGCATTAGCTGGTTCATTATATATATCTTCAGGAGAACCCATTTGTTGGATTTTTCCTTTGTTCATAACTATTATTGTATCAGACATAGTTAAAGCTTCTTCTTGATCATGAGTTACAAAAATAAAAGTTATACCTAACCTTTGTTGTATTCTTTTAAGCTCAATTTGCATTTCTTTTCTTAGCTTTAAATCTAAAGCTCCAAGAGGCTCATCTAGAAGAAGAACTTCAGGTTCATTTATTAAGGCTCTAGCAATTGCAACTCTTTGTTGTTGCCCACCACTTAAAGATTCAATTTTTCTATTTTCAAAGCCTTCTAAAGAAACTAATTTTAGCATTTCTTTAACTTTTGAATCTATTTTATCTTTAGGAGTCTTTTTTATTTTTAATCCAAATGCTATATTTTGGTATACATTCATATGAGGAAATAAAGCATATTTTTGGAATACGGTGTTTACTTGCCTTTTATATGGAGGTAAAGAAGAGATATCAGTTCCATTAAATAAAACCTCACCTTCATCAGCTTCTTCAAAACCAGCAATAATTTTTAATGTAGTTGTTTTACCACATCCGCTAGGACCAAGTAATGTTAAAAATTCATTTTTTTTAATGTTTAATGAAAGGTTGTCTAAAACGCAGTTATTTTCAAAGGTCTTAGAAACTCCTTTTATTTCTATTATATTTTGTTCCAAAATAAACACCTCTTTCTACAGATTTAAAATGATGGTGGAGTACTTATCCAAATTACTTTAGCTTGTGTTTTTCCAGCATTTGAAATATAGTGATTAGATTTAGGCTTAAAATAAAAGCTTTCTCCCTTTTTCACTTTAAATTTCTTTTTACCTAAATGTAATATTATTGTTCCAGATAAAACAAAACCAAACTCTTCACCTTGATGAGGTTCTTCTTCTATATATTGCCCTTCAGGTTCTAAAGTTATCATAATTGGTTCCATTTCATTTTTTTGAGCATTAGGTATAAGCCACATTAATTTATATTTTAAGTCTTCATTTTCAGTTTCAAACATATCTTCATATGTAAAAGTAACCTTTTCTTCAGTAGCATCACTAAAAAATTCCGTTAGATTTGTTCCAAGAATCTCTAATATATCTATTAGTGTGGCTATTGAAGGAGAAGTTAAATCATTTTCTACTTGGGATATAAAGCCTTTAGATAATTCACATCTATTGGCTAATTCTTCTTGAGTTAATTGTTTTTCAATACGTAATCTACGTATTTTTTCACCGATTTCCACAAATACACCTTCCACCTATAAATTTTCTAATACTAAACCTTATGTTTAAAATTACTAAACAAACAATAGTAATTATATATATTTCTTCCATGAAAATCAATATTTTTTTATAAAAATTTAAAAAAAAATTTCTTTGAAAATCATTGATTTTATTAACTTAGAATAAGATTATAAAAATAATAGTTTAATAAAACAACACTTGAAGTTTAGAAATACTAAATAAAATTTAGAGGTGGGAAATTGATAGAAAATTCATATTTCTTTTCAATGTAGATGAAACCTGATTTTATAAATTTTATATCTTTTACTATGTAATTAGTATTATTAATAAAATATTAAAAATAAATAACATAACTTCCTTAAGTACCCTATATTCCTTGATAAAAAAATTAATTTATGAGATAGTTATTTATATATTTACTTTAATAGAGAAGGAAATATTTGTAGGTGATATTATGAATAATAAAATGGGATTGTATAGAAGGAATGGTAAATTAGTTTATATAAAAATGCCTGAGTTTAATGAATTATCTTTCGTAAAGGAGTTATGGGGGGATAAAAAAAATATGGGTGACTTTGGAGAAGTTTATTCTTTTCCAAAAGAAAAATGGGAAATGTTTTATAAAAAAATGGTTAATCCAACAGATGGGAAGAATTTTTATTGCTTAGTTTATGATACTATGGATCGACCAGTTGGTGAAGTTAGTTTTCATGGATATAATTCAGCTACTAAAGTTGCCAGAATAAATATAAAAATTCATTATGATCATAGAGGGAAAGGATATGCTGAAGAAGCTTTAATATTACTTTTAGAGTATTATTTCTTAGAGTTTGGTGGGGAAGCTATAATAGATTCAGTAATAACTAATGCAGGAAAGTCTTTACTGGGGAAAATAGGATTTGAGGAGTTAAATAATTTTAGAAATCAAGGCACATATAAATTAACTAAGAAAAAGTTTTTGAGTTGCAAAATTAAGAGCAAAAAATCAATTGCTATTTTATCTTATGATGACTTATGTCTATCAGAGTATTCTCTAATTTTTAATATTTTCAATAAAGTAAATGAAATTTTAAAAGAAGAGTATTTTCATGTTTATTCTATATCTAATAAAGAAAATATTAGTGCTAAAGGTGTATCTATTAAAATAAATGAAAATTTAAGTGAAAATAAAATATGTCCAGATATATTAATTATTCCAGGAGGAAAGGGAATAATTAAAGTTTTAGAGGATAATTATTTAGTGGATAGTATTAATAAAATTTATGAAAATTGTGATTATATTGCTACGTTTTCAAATGGAGTATATTTTTTAAAGCAGGTTAATGGAGTAAATGGTATTTATATGCCTGATTCAAAATGGAAAATTGAAGGAACTATAAAAGTAAATAGATCTTTTGTAGATAATGGGAAAATAATGATATCTTCAAATTTAATTGGAAATATTGAACTGTGCATTAGTATAGTAAAAAAGCTTGCAGGTGATGATATTGCTAGGAAACTAGCTAAAGAAATTGGCTATTTGTACTAGTATTAATACTTTTTGTATTGGACAATTTATAATATACAAATTATAATAATTAGGACAACTTAAGATGAATTTTAATTGTGCAGGATAGAGGAGAAGATTATATGATAAAAGGTAGAATTCATTCGATTGAAACAATGGGACTTGTAGATGGACCAGGAATAAGAGTGGTGGTATTTTTTCAAGGATGTAAGTTAAGATGTCTTTATTGTCATAATCCTGATACTTGGAGTGAAAAAGAAGGAGAAGAGTATACAGTAGAAGATTTAGTTGGTAAAATTAAAAGATTTAAAAGCTATTTTTCTACATCTGGTGGTGGAGTTACTTTTTCAGGAGGAGATCCTCTTAGACAACCAGAATTTCTTTTAGAAGTTTTAAAGCGTTGCAAGGAAGAAGGAATACACACATGTTTAGATACTTCAGGTGTAGGTTTTGGTGAGTATGAAGAAATCTTAAAATACACTGATTTAGTTTTATATGATGTTAAGCATTTAACTGAAGATGGCTATTTAGATATGACAGGATATAAAATAGATGAAACAAATAAGTTTATAGAAGCTTCTCAAAAAGTGGGAACTAAGTTATGGATAAGACAAGTAGTTGTACCAGGAAAAACAGATAGTGAAAAATACATGGAATCTTTAAAAAAGTTTGTAGATTCATTAAAGAATGTTGAAAAGGTGGAATTACTACCATACCATTTATTGGGTGTGAATAAGTATGAAAATTTAAAACTGAAATATAGATTAGATGGAGTTCCAGCAATGGACAAGGAGATTTGCAAGAATCTTAAGAATAAATATTTCAGTGAATATTAATTTATACAATTAATTTAGAAGTGCATATATTAGTTTTGAGTGCCTTCTAGATTGCGATGGGGCAAAAAATCATAATTCCGAGGAATAAGGAATTATTACCCTTATTATAGAAAGAGGTAAATATTATATAACTGAGACTTAGGGCGTATGCAACGGAGTAAGGATATAATATTTACCTCTTCTTTTTTACTTATTGAGTAATTTTGAAAAGTATCCAGCAGGAATTAATCCTTTTTTCATACCTTGAATTACTGTTAGGTAAGTTGCAGCAGTATCAAATCTAGCATCGTGATAGTTTCCGCTACCTTCAAATAATTCATTTGCTTTATCAGCGATTTGTTTTTCTGTAATTTGAAGATAATCTATTACTTCAGCTAATTTTGGGTTTTTAACAGTTCCAGATGGATTTAATATATTACATATTGGTTTATAATATGCCATAGTACAAAAAGTATTTTTAGGCTCCCAAGTAGTATCTATTAGTCCTGCCTCCCATAATTGTTGTAATTCATGTTTTAAAAACTTTATATCAAATTGAACATTATGTCCTATAATAAAGTCTGCTTCAAAGAAGTCAGGCATAAATTCATGAACAAACTCTAAAAATTCTCTTCCATCTGAAAGTTCATAGAGTTTTTCTAAAGAAAATCCATGAATAGCTTGAGCTCCTTCATCCATACTATCTACTGTAAAGAAAAAGTTTTTACCTGTAGTTTTTTGTGGCTTAGTTGAAGCATCTATTACTATATAACTTAATTGACATATGTTTCCAGGTTTTATGCTGGTAGTTTCTGTATCAAAAAATAATAGCTTCATTATATCCTCCTAAGATTATTTTGCTTATTATATAATAACACAAAAATTAAAAAAATCGAAATACGGATTTTAAATAAATAATAAAGGAACCTAGAAAATCATTTTTAATGATTTTCAATAGGTCCCAAATTTATATCTTATTTTCCTTCAAAAGATTTAGAAATAACTTTTAATAACTCAAGACAAGTTTCTAAAGTTTTTTGATTATTATCTAAATCAGGATTAAATTCTACAAAATCCATAGATCTAACTAAAGAAGTATTGATAATACTTTCAATAACTTCTTTTCCTTCTGAAAAAGATAATCCATCTTCTACTGGAGTTCCTGTTCCTGGTACGTATGAAGGATCTAGGCTGTCTATATCAAAGCTAAAATGAATGTTATTAACATTATTCTTTTTAATAGCTTCTAACAACTCTGTTAAAACAACTTTTATGCCCTTTGTTTTAATATCTTTCATGGTCCATACATTTAGATTATATTCCTTGATTAATTCAAGTTCACCTAAATCTAAGTCTCTACAACCTAATAAAAATACATTTTCAGGTTTGACCTTTTGGCTTGGGGAATAAAGGTTAGTCAACTGCTCATGTCCAATTCCCATAGAACTTGCTAAAGGCATTCCGTGAATGTTTCCTGATGGGGAAGTCTCTAGTGTGTTCATATCACCATGAGCATCCACCCAAACTACTGCAAGATCTTCCTCGAAAAACTTACTAGCACCAGCAATACTTCCAATTGCTAGGGCATGATCACCACCTATTGTTAATGGTAGACTAGAATTTTTTAAGGATTCGTAAACTTTATCAGCTAGTCCAATATTTGATCTCACAACTTCATCTAAATACTTCATTTTTGCGTTTGCTGCGTATTTATCATTTGAAGAAACATTTTTTACATGAACTTCGCCCATATCACAGACTTCATGGCTTTTATTAAAGATATCTAGAAGGTTGTTCTCTCTTAAAATCCTTGGGCCTTTTTCTACTCCAGGATTATCACATCCGTAGAATAGAGGCATATCAATAATACTAATATTCATAAAACAAACCTCCAAAATGAATAATAATTTATAGGGCAATAAATATATATTAATAGTTTAAGGCGAATATGTAAATAAAAAAATAATAAAATTTTATTAAAATTTGCTAAATTAATTTTTATATAAGAAATACTAAAAATATCATTATATATGAAAATGAAATTTGTCTAAAAAAGCGAAAATTTCTCTATAAATATACTATAGTTTATTTATACCCTTATTAAATTTTGTTATTCTAGTTATGTACTATTTATTATTAAAGGAATATAATAATAATATTAAATTAAGTGTATAAAGAGGAATGTAATGATTAAAAAGAGAAAAAATAATATATTTAAAAATATTATAATTTCAAGTTTTATTATTTTAGCTATATTATTGTCTGGATTTGTTATTTGGGCAAAAGATTCCTACAATCCAACAGAGGATGCGAAGCAAGTTTTTAAAAATATAGATGTTGTTGATATTACAGAAGAGGAGTTTATAATATTTACTCCTAAAGACAATAATCCTAGTAAAGGATTTATTTTTTATCCTGGAGGAAAAGTTAATCCAGAGGCCTATTCTATTTTAGCAAAAGGAATAGCCGAGAAGGGATATCTGGTAGTTATAGTGCCAATGCCTATGAATCTTGCTGTATTATCACCAAATAAAGCTAATGAAGCTATTGAAAAGTATAGCTATATAGATACCTGGGCTATTGGAGGACATTCTTTAGGTGGAGTAATGGCTAGTAAGTTTGCAAGTGAAAATGATAATATTAAGGGACTAGCTTTACATGCATCTTATCCAAGTGGAGATGAATTAAAGGGTTCTAATATAGAAGTTATAAGTGTATATGGAAGTGAAGATGGAGTAGCTGATTTAGAAAAAATTAAAAGCGCTCAGTTATCAGAAAATAGTACATTTTTTGAAATTAAAGGTGGAAATCATGCACAGTTTGGTAGTTATGGTCCACAAAATGGAGATAATGATGCAATCATAAGTTCATCAGAGCAAATTAATGAGGCTATTAAATATACTGTTAAAATGTTAGAAGAAATATAATTAATGAAATATAAAAGAAATTAGCTGGTAAATTAATTTACCAGCTAATTTCTTTTATATTATGAAATCATTTCGCTAAGCTTTTGTAATGCAGCATCTTTTGAATCAAAAGAAAATTTATTTTCTTTAATATAATTTTGATCAGTTTCAGGCAAGTTTCCTAAGGGTTTTGAATCTGTATAGACTTTCTTTTCTGATTCAATTACATTACCATTAGCATCAGTTTTGAAAATAGAGATATATCCATTTTCTTCACCTAGATAATATTTATTAGCTTCAAACTTATCACTTTTTACTTCTTTGTCACGACTATATGTTAGTTTTTGTTCATTTTTTTCGGAAAGTTTATATCCATCTTTAGAAAGCTCAGTTGTTAATTCTTCTTCAGTTAAATTTTCCTTTAATTTAAGCTTTTCTTTTAAATTAAGTAAATTATCTATCATATCTACATTTTCGTTAGTTTTAAGTGTAACGAATATATCATTACTTAGATATTTATTATCTGCATATACATTTTCATTTTCAGCATCTATATTAGAGATTTTTCTGTTAGGATTAGTAAAATAATCAGTAATAAAATAGCTTAAACAAAAAGAAATAGCTAATAAAGTTACAAATGATACCAATAATGCAGCTTTTTGTTTTTTATTTAAAGTTTTTTTTGTAGAATTAGAATTATTATTAAAATTATCCATGTTTATCACTCCTTGCTATGATTATTGACAATAAACACAAAAAATAAACAAGTATAATTAAAAAATATAAAAATTTATGCAGATTGTTATTTTTTTGTAATGAAAATGACAAACTATTCTTGTATAATATTAAAGGTATTGTTGTGGATATGAATTTAATTGTTATATAATATGAAAGTAAGGGGAGGAATAGGAATGAGTGAAAATGAAGGATTAAAGAAAATAAAAGAAAATAAAAAAAAGAAGAAAAATATAGGAAAAATAATATTATTATCTATATTGGGGGTAATAGCTATTTCAATTGCAGTAGCAGTTGGATATTATAATCATATTAGAAATCAAGTATATGTAGAATATACACCTACTCCTAAAAATAATGTGGAATATACTGAAGTAGATGGTATTACTAATGTTTTACTAATAGGAACAGATGGTAGAACTACTGATGAACCAGCAAGGTCAGATTCCATAATAATCGCTACCTTAGATAATAACAATAAGAAAGTTAAGTTAACAAGCATACTTAGAGATACATTAGTAAATATTCCAGAGTATGGGGAAGATAAAATAAATGCAGCGTTTTATTACGGAGCATTAGAAGAAGACGATAAAGGTAATTTAAGAGGTTCAGAAGCTGGAGCTGCTTTATTAATGAATACTATAGAAGAAAACTTTAATATACATTTAGATAAGTATATTATAGTGAATTTTTGGGGATTTGAATCTATTATAGATGAAATTGGTGGAATAGAAGCTGATATAAAAGACTATGAAATAGATGAAATTAATAAATATATTGGTGAATCTACAGGAGTTAATTCTCCTCCAATAACTGAAACAGGATTACAAACTTTAAATGGTCAACAAGCTCTTTCATATGCTAGAATTAGATATGTTGGAAATGGTGGATTTGAAAGAGGAGAAAGACAAAATAAAGTTTTATTACAAGTTGCTACAAAATTGAAAGAAGTTAATCCTTTAAAATATGTAAGTTTAGCTAATACATTATCAAAGCAAGTTAAGACTAATATAGATATACCAGAAGCGTTAAATCTAGCTTATACTATATATAAGTTACCTTCTTTAAATTTTGAACAATTACAAATACCACAAACAGAACTTATAGCAAGAGATAATTTATATAAGGATAGAGGTTGGTGTCTATTAATAGACATTGAACAAAATGCACAGATAATGAACGACTTTATATTTAATGATAAGCTTCCTAATTCAGATGAATTTGATTTAGCTTCAGTTCAAAGTGTAGCGGCTATGTATAATGCAGAAGAAGCAAGGTATAATTCAGTTTATAACATAAATCCATCAGATTATAATGATAAGAATAGTGAAGAAGAAGTACTTCCAACACCTCCAAAAGAGGAAACTCCAAGTAACAATAATTCAAGTCAAGGTGGAAATACAAATAATGGTAGTAATGGCGGAAACACTAATGGAAGTAATGATGCTAATAATGGTAATAATACTGGTGGCTCTGGAAGTAATGATACCAATACTGGTAATAATACCGATACTGGTAATAATAGCGATACTGGTAATAATACTGATGGCTCTGGAAGTTCTGGTGGAGAAGCTGGAAATGTAGAAGGTGGAGAAGGATCAGGAACTGGAAGTTCTAATTAGGGAAGTGTGGTCCTAAAAATAGAAATTCAAATTCTGATGAATAGTAATTAAATTAATATAGGAGTGGGATGATATACTTACATTCCACTTCTTTTTAATATTTAGACCAGTTATAAAAATGTCACCATGTGATAATGTTTTGTAAATCCCTTCCTTTAGTCTATAGAGGTAAATATGTTGTGTTAGGGCAACTTGGAGATTGCCACGGAGTAACTAATATAATATATTTATTTTTATTAAATAAATATGAACAGAAGGAATTTATAGAAATAAATATGATATAATCATTAAAAAAAGAAAATAGGAGGGCTTAAATGTCAGATATACTATTAAATAAGATAATAACTATCCCTGCAATATTAATAGCCTTTGTGGCGCAGGGTTATGCAAGAGCTAAAGTTGCAGATAAATTAGGAGATAAAACCCCTAGATTTCAGGGTAGAGTGAGTTTAAATCCGTTAGCACATATAGATTTAATCGGGTTTGTGATGATAATACTAACTGGATTTGGATGGACAAAACCTGTAGAAACTAATCCAAGTGCATTTAAAAGAGGATATAAGGATGAAATAAAAGTAACATTAGCAGGACCTTTATCAAATTTATTAGTTGCTTTTATTTTTATGTTTATATTCCAAACCTGGGCTGAAGTTGCATATAATAGATTACCATATTCTACTTATGTTATTATTGCTAATATGCTATATGCTATTTGTTTTATAAATATAAATTTATTTATATTTAATTTAATACCTATACCAGGACTTGCTGGATTTGATTTATTTAGGGAACTTAGTCCTAAAAACTTTTATAAATATGGAAGTAAATTATATGATTATCAACTGCCAATACTTTTAATAATTGTTCTTTTTGGAGGAGTTATATTACAATACCCATCACAATTAATTATTAAGTTATTTGCAGCAATATCAGGTTTAATATTAGGAATATTTTTTTAGAATTATATGGAGCTGTCGCACAATGAAAAATTAAGAATGAATAATGAAAAATTAATGAAAAAAATCTTGAAAGAGTTTTGAAAAGAAATTAATTTTAATAATTCTTAATTAAGGCTATTTGTACGACAGTTCCATATTTAATAATTTAGGAAACTATAAAGCTGTTACATTGTAAATAACTTTTCATATTAATTTAATAATTAACTCTCCAATATTAACTTCTTTTAGATATAATGATTTTATGTTGACAATAAATCTTTGGTTTATGTATAATGTTGATATTATAATATAATAATATTAATATCTATGAAGAGAAAAGTACTATATTTGATTCTTTTAAGCGAGTAAGGGATGGTGTAAGCCTTGTAAGATAGAATATTAGGAAGAGAGCCTTGGAGATAGCTGCCTGAATTTTAAGTAGGATAGTTCGTTTGCTGCGTTAAAGCATTGAGTGGCATTTAATGCAATCAGAGTGGTACCGCGGATTTATTCGTCTCTTATTTATTTAAGAGGCGTTTTTTATTTGTATGAATTTTTCTAATCAATGTAGAAGAATAGTATATAATTTTTAATTTTTAAGGAGGATAAAAATGGATTATAAGAAGAAAGTTGCAGAAGCTATAAAACAACATGTTGATATGGATGTCGAAAATATAGAAAAGTTAATAGAAATTCCACCTAAAAGTGAAATGGGTGATTATGCATTTCCATGTTTCCAATTAGCGAAGGCTTTTAGAAAAGCTCCTAATATGATTTCGGAAGAGTTAAAAGATAAGATAAATGGTGAAGGATTTGAAAAGGTAATTAATGTTGGACCTTATGTAAATTTCTTTGTTGATAAGAATGAATTTACTAAGAACACTATTGAAAAAGTATTAATTCAAGGCGAAGGCTATGGTTCAAGTAATGTTGGTGAAGGAAAAACAGTATGTGTAGAATATTCATCACCTAATATTGCAAAGCCATTCCATGTTGGTCACTTATTTACGACAGCAATAGGTAATTCTTTATACAAATTATTTAAGAAAGAAGGATATACTGTAGAAGGAATTAACCATTTAGGTGACTGGGGAACTCAGTTTGGTAAGCTTATATCTGCATATAAGAGATGGGGAAATGAAGAAGCATTGGAAGAAAATGCAATAAATGAGCTTTTAAGAATATACGTTAAGTTCCATGATGAAGCAGAAAAGGATCCAGCTTTAGAAGATGAAGGAAGAGCTTATTTTAAAGCTTTAGAACAAGGCGATAAAGAAGTTGAGGCCTTATGGAAAAGATTTAGAGATTTAAGCTTAAAAGAGTTTGAAAGAATATATGAAGTATTTGATGTTAAGTTTGATTCTTATGCTGGAGAAGCTTTCTATAATGACAAGATGGATGCAGTAGTTAATGAGTTAAGAGATAAAAATCTTTTAGTAGAAAGTAATGGTGCTCAAGTAGTTATGTTAGATGAGTATAATATGCCTCCATGTATAGTATTAAAAGGGGATGGAGCATCAATATATGCTACTAGAGATTTAGCGGCAGCAATGTATAGAAAGAAAACTTATGATTTCTATAAGAGTATATATGTAGTTGGAACTCCTCAAGCATTACACTTTAAACAAGTATTTAAAGTATTAGAACTTGCAGGACATGAGTGGGCTAATGATTGTATTCATGTAGGATTTGGATTAGTTAAATTTGCAGACAGAAAGCTTTCAACTAGAAAAGGAGAAGTTATTTTATTAGATGACTTAATAAAAGAATCTGTAGATAAAACTTTAGAAATTATTAATGAAAAGAATCCTAATTTAGAAAATAAAGAAGAAGTAGCTAAGAAAATAGGTGTAGGTGCTATTGTATTTACGTATTTAAAGAATTCTAGGGAGAAGGATATAGTATTCGATTGGAAGGAAATGCTTTCATTTGAAGGTGAAACAGGCCCTTATGTTCAATACTCTTATGCTAGAGCAAATAGCATTTTAACTAGAGCAGGTGAATTAAAAGGAGTTGCAGATTATTCTAAACTAGATTCCAAGGAAGAATTTGAATTAATAAAGGCGCTAGAAGGATTTGGAAAGCAAATACATTTAGCAACAGAAAAATTAGAACCATCTATAATTACTAGATATGCAATAGAAGTTGCAAAGTTATTTAATAAGTTCTACAATGCACATTCTGTATTAAACTTAGAGGATGAAAGCTTAAAAGAAGCTAGAATTAACTTAGTAAAAGCTACATGTCAAGTTATTAAAAATTCTTTAGCTTTAATAGGAATAGAAGTAGTAGATAAGATGTAAAATATATAATATGCTTATAGTAATATAAGTTGTGAAAATTTATCACAAAAAATACTGAAAAAATAAGGAGCTGTTGTAAACAGCTCCTTAATATAAAATGTAAAATTTAAAAATAGGTTAATATTTCTGAGTAAAAGACTTAAATTAGTGTTAGATAAAAACTACTTTTAGTATTTTAACTTAAGTATGAAGTGATAAATATTCGATAGAATATTTATTTTTTTTCTAGCTTAACAATATTTTCTTTTTGTATAGGACAGCTACTAGAGCATTTTCCACAGTTACAACCACTACCTTTAGATGATTTACGAACACTTTTAAAGATTATATATGCTGCTAACACAACTATAATTAAAGTAATTAATATCTCCATGAGAACACCTTCTTCTTATAATAAATATATTCATAGCAAATATTATATTTTTGGATTTGACTAAGGAGCTTTTTATCTCCACCAATTTCTTTTATTATTGATTTTCTCTTAATTTTAAATTAATAGGCTTATTTTATCCACTTTGTATTGAAAATCATTATCATAATTTAATGATAACAAACTGTTAAAAAATAGTCAATACAATTGAAAAATTATTAATGATAATTTTAATTAATTTAGAATATTTATTATTTTCAATGTTGAACATATTAAGTATTACATAATATTATATAAGTAGGGATAATTATATTATTATTTATTCCTATATTGTTATAAAAGATGATATAATGTTATAAGATAAAATAAGGAATTTTAAGGTGATAATGATAAGGAAGAAAGAGTGGTAATGTGATTATAAGAGAAAATATAATAGAGGTAGATTCCACTAATAGGGAATTTATGTTAAAAACGTCTGATATACACAGACAACCGGAGGAACTTATATTTTTTGATTTGGAACACTATGTTTATAAGAAACCAAAATGTATAGGGGTATTTGGAGCTTGCATATATGAAAATAATAAGTTGTATGTTACTCAATATATGATAGAAAATAAGTATGAAACAATACAAATTTTAGAATTAGCAAAAAAATATTTTGTAAGAATGAAGAAAAAAGGGAAAAAAGCTATTGTCACCTTTTCTGGAAATAATGATTATACTGTGATTAATTATTTGTTCAAAAGGTATGGAATAGAACTTAACTTTTCTAAAGAGTTTGAGGATATAGATATTCAAAGAGAATATGAAAAGGAAATGAAACACTCCATAGGGCTTAAAAATTTAGAAAAAGATTTTGATATCCATAGAGAAGGAGAAGTTATAAGTGGTTCGAATCTTGCAAAAACCTTTAATAAGGTTTTAAAAGATAAGGAATATATTTTAAGAATGCCAAGGGAAAAAATTGAAACTATATTATTATATAATGAACAAGATGTAACTAATTTATATAATATATATATGCTTTGGAAAGCTTATGTTAAAAATGAATCTAAAGAAATAAAAGAAATTGATGTGAAAAATGAAAAAGAAAATACTAAAGATCAAGTCTTAGATGCTATTAATGGTGAAACAATAGAAATAAAGAGAGAAAAAAATTTAAATAGCCAAGAAGATGCATTAGGAGAAATAAGATAAAATATGTATATATTAATTTAAGAATAAATTCTTAAATGATAGATGCTCCTAAAAATTTTTAGGAGCATCTATCATTTCAAAGAAACTTTAATATTACTTCCATCTGAAGTAATAATTATATTTCCATTTATATCAGTCCTATATATATTAGTTTTTTTTAATTTATTTAGGGTATTTTCTGTAGGATGTCCATAGGAATTATTTTTTCCTACTGAAATAACTGATATTTTAGGATTTACTGAATCTAAGAAGGTCTCTGATGTTGAAGTTGAAGAGCCATGATGACCTACCTTTAAAACATCACTCTTTAAGTTTAAATTATTAGCTAATACTTCTTGTTCCACTTCCTCCTCAGCATCTCCTGTAAATAGAAAAGAAGTGTTTCCGTAAGAAACTTTAATAATAGGTGAATAATTATTTAAATTATCATAGGAATCTAAATTAGGAGAAAAAATTTCAAATAATGTATTTTGCCCAAGGTTTATAGCTGAAGAATTAGCTTTCAATATTTTAATTTTTAAGTTTTTTCTAGAAAGAGCTTCTGCCATATTTTCAAAAGAGGATGTATTATTATCTATTTTAGGAGAGTAGAAATTTAATACGTTATAGTTATTTATTATATAGGCCATGTTTCCTATATGATCTTCGTGAGGATGAGTTGCAATTACATAATCAAATTGAGTTATATCGAGTGAATTCAAATATTGAATTACCTTATCTTTTCCATCTTTAGGGCCTGAATCTATAAGTATATTTTTATAATTAACTTGAATTAAAATAGAGTCACCTTGCCCAACATCTATAAAATGAACTCTCATTTCATTTGGAGTGATAGAGGTAGCATTTGAATTAATTAGTGATTTTAATAAAAAAATACTTAGTAGCGTTAATGTCACTATTAATATATTTTTTATTTGTTTTATTAATTTATATTTTTTTATCATTTAAACTCCTTAAATAGAAATGTATATTTAAATTTACAAATAATATACATATATTATTGACATAAGAAAATAAAAATATAATTGAAGAATAAAATATAAGACATTATAATGAAATATAAGTAAATAAGATGGAGGTAGCAAATATAATGAAAGTCTTTAAAGTTATACATTATGGATTATATATGTTATTTATGCAATTTAAAGCTGTTAAACGTTGGTATATAGAAAAGACTAAGGGAGAGAAGGCAGCAGTTGAATATAGCGGAAAAGTTGGTGAAGACTGGGCTAGATATACTATCCATAGAGCAATAAAAATGAATGTTACTGTGGTTGGAAAGGAAAATATACCAGATCAGCCATGTTGTTATATTGGGAATCATACAAGTATATTAGACATACCATTATTAATTGATTCAGTTGGAAAATGTATGGGGTTTGTAGCAAAAAAAGAAATGGTTAAAGCACCTGTAATAGGCTATTGGATGGGAAAGTACAATTGTGTTCCTTTAGATAGAGAAAATCCTAGAGAAGCAATCAAGGTTATTAGAGAAGGTGCTGAAAATATTAAAAATGGATATAGTATGGCTATATTCCCAGAAGGAACTAGAAGTAAGGATGGAAAGCTTAGAGAGTTTAAAAAAGGAAGCTTAAAACTTGCAACTATGGCAAAGGCACCAGTTGTTCCAGTTTCAATAGATGGAGCATATAGAGCTTTTGAAATTGATAGAAAATTTAAACCTATAGATATAACAGTTACATTTGGAAAACCAATTTATACAGATAAATTAACTAGGGAAGAAGAAAAGGGGCTTATGGAAAAGGTAAGAGAAGTAGTAGCAAAAAACCTTAACCAATAATATAATTATCAAGAAGGGTCTACCTTAAAAACAATACAAATTAAAAATTAAAACTAAATATTTATTGATATAATTTTTAAAGAATTACTAAAATTAACAAAAAAGCTCCTTTAGGAGTTTTTTTATTAATTTTTAATTGTTAGATAAATCCTTCTTGATGTATAATTATATCTACTAATAAAATAAAAACATTCGAACTGGTATAAATATTAACTAAAAGTTGAAAAATAATATTCGTATATTTAATAAATCATAAAAAATATCATTAAATTTTTAGATGATTACGTTTACTTTGGAATGAAAAGTTAAAGATTCGTAAAAATTTTCAAAAATGCAAAATCCACCTTTATAATCTTGCAGAAAATATGCTATAATATAAAAAAATAACGATAAAATGAAATTTTTATTTTGTATATATTTCAAAAGGGGGCAAATCTATGAGAAAAGAATTTTCTATAAGTAATGATAAGGTATTAATAAATTTTACAGCTAAATACTGTAGTACATTTGAAGAATTAGTTGAGAGCGAGGGCTTTAGACGAGTTATAGAAAATTATTTAAAAAAGTCAAAAAAGAAATTTACTTTAAGTTGGAGATACTTAAGCAAAGAATTAAAAACAGAGGATGTAAATGAAGTATTAAGTACAGTAGTTAAGATTTTTAAGTATTGCACAGTTATGAATGTTGAGGAAATAGTTGAAGCTAATCCTAGTTATTCGGATTTATTTTCTGACAAAGATAATTTTATTGCATTTGTAGAAGATTTATATTTATTCTGGAGAACATTAGAAAGATATACTGTTATTCATAGTAATAAGCTACAAAATGGATTATCAGCAGTTAGTTTTACACAGGCTAACTCAGCATTATCTAATTTAATAATAAAATTATACAGAAAAATAGAGAAAAATGTATTAGGATATAAGCCTAATGTGTTTAGACAAATTCCTGTAGGAGGAAATGCATCTGTTATAATTAATAAGGTTTTATGGCCATTACCAAAGGGATATGAGTCTCTTGAAGATATAGAATTTATAGATAGTATATTATTAGAAACACCATTTATAACATATCCAAAGAAAAATACAAGAAGTGGTATGTTTAGTGAAGTTAATTATAATCCATTAGTAAATTCAACCTTAAATAGGGACCATTGGTTCTGTTATCCAGCTAAGGTTGGTGAGTTGCTAGCATTTATATATTTCCATAGAGATTTTATGCAACATGGAATAACATTATGTAATTTATTTGAAATGGCAAGAATAGAAGAATATAGAGGAAAAAAGCCAGATTTAGTTTATGTTTTTGGTGCAAAGGATAATTATGGGGATAAGAAAACAGTATTCTATGATGATAAAGAAAATGATATAATGGTAGGATATGTAAATCACTCAGAAGAAATAGATTATTTTGGATATATGAAGAAGATGACATTAACACTTCATAATTTAGTAATGATTAAAAGAGGTTATCTACCAATTCATGGAGCAATGGTTAATATAGTACTTAAGGATGGAAAGACTGCTAATGTAGTAATTATGGGAGATAGTGGTGCAGGTAAGTCAGAAAGTCTAGAGGCCTTTAGGACATTAAGTGAAGATTATATTAGTAATATGACTGTAATATTTGATGATATGGGAACATTTAAAGAAATAGACGGAAAGATTTATGGATATGGAACTGAAATTGGTGCCTTTGTTAGATTAGATGACTTAGACCAAGGGTATGCTTTTAAAGAAATAGATAGAAGTATATTTATGAATCCAGATAAGATTAATGCAAGATTAGTTATGCCGGTTGCACCATATAAGGAAATTGTTAAAGGATATGAAGTTGATTTATTCTTGTATGCAAATAACTATACAGAAGTAAAAGAAGGGGAAAAATCAATTGAGTATTTTAAGACTCCATCAGATGCAATAAAGGTATTTAAATCAGGAGCTAGAATGGCAAAGGGAACTACTTCAGAAAAAGGACTAGTTGAGAGTTATTTTGCAAATCCATTTGGTCCTGCTCAAAAGCAAGAAGAAACTAATGAATTAATTGAAAGATATTTTGATGCAATGTTTAATGGTACAGTTAAGGTTGGAGAAATTAAGACTTGTCTTGCGTTAGAAGGACAAGAAAAAGATGGACCAAGAAATGCTGCAATAGAATTATTTGATATAATTAAGAAAATGAAATAAATATTTAATAAAGTCTACTTTAAAAGTAGGCTTTTTTTATTGTAAAATAATTCTATTATTTATTATTTTTAAGAAAATTATAAAACGTAGTATTTTAATAATTTTCATAACTGATCTAAAAATAGACTTATTATTTTTATATTAATCTAGGAGGGGATATAAGTGAGGAAGAAGATTTATTCAATTATATTAATGATAGTGATTATAATTTCTTTATTTAATTTTCCAGTATATAAAAGTTATGGAGTAAACTATAGCTATTATAATACTAGAGGACAAGAATTTATAAAAACACTAAATTCTTCAAATAATAGAAGTAAAGAAATAAAAAAGATCCCGTATAATATTTCATTTATTTTAAATAATGAAACAATGAATTTTAAAGATGAGGTTTTATATGAAAATAATAGAATATATATAGCCATATCTGATTTTATTAAATATTTTCATAAAACTGAAGAAATAGATGGGGACAATATTAAAATAGATAATATTGCAGAAATAGATATTACAGATAAAACTTATTATGAAAATAATACAACTAAACAATTAAGAGGAGATATATTTAAAGAAAATAATGATTATTATATTTCTTTCTTTGATTTATGTGAAATTTTAAATCTTAATACCTTTTGGGATTATGATAATAATAAAATTTATATAGCGAAAAAGTCTATAGAAAAAGATGTGAATATAAAGGGAAATTTAAATAAAAAAAATGCATATATAAGATTTGAAGATTTTACAGCAGGAGATGTTTATCTTAGCAAATCTGCCTTGGAAAAAGTTAGAGCAGTTGTTGATTATATGAAAGATAAACATGAGGATTTTAGTATTTCTTGGATACCAAGATACATTAATTATGATTGTAATATGGATAATGATATATCTAAAAATGAATCTATTCAGAATTCAAATTTTATTTTCACATTAGATTATATAGTTAACAGGGGAGGAACTATAGGATTACATGGATATACACATCAATATGAAGATAGTAATAGTGTTACTGGATTTGAATTTGGAGATGGAGGATGTACTGACTCAGAGGAAATAAGAAGAAAGGTTGAAAATGCTATAACTGTAGCTGATAATCTTAATATACCTATTACTTATTGGGAAACACCACATTATAGAACAACAGCAGATGAACAAGAAATATTTGAAGAATATTTTAAAATTCTATATGAACCTGCAATAGGCGTTTATAATGCTAATATTATAACGAGTGCTAATAACGAAATTACTAAGTATATACCAACGCCTCTAGGGTATGTAGATGATAATACTGGTGAATCCATGATAGAAAGAATAAAAAATAGAGATAAAAATCAAGAATTTAGTCTATATTATCATTTAAGTATAGAAATTGATAGTATAGATGTGCATGTTGATAATAATGGTAATATAGTATGTAAATACGATGATAACTCAATATTAAAAAATATAGTAAATCTAACAGATCAATTAGGGTATAGATTTTCAAATATAAATAATTTGTAAAATTAATAAGGAAGTATAAAACTTCCTTATTAATTAAGTCATAATTATTCAATAAAATCTGTATATTTGCTTTTAGCAAAAAATGAAATTGAGTATAATCCAGCAACACCTACTAAGGCATAAATAATTCTTTCTAAAGCAGGCATTGAGCCGAATAAACCATTAACTAAATTATATTGAAAAAATCCAATTAATCCCCAATTAACAGCTCCAATTATAACTAAAATAAGAACGATTGAATCTAAAACTTTCATAATAATCCTCCCTTATTAATAAACTACATATTTAGTTTAACCAAGAGAGAGGAGATTATGCATTATATAGTAATGTTTCTATCTATAGGTTGATCTAAAGATATAATTGTATCAGTTCTTTGTATTCCTGTAATAGAATTGATTTTGTTTAATAATATATCTTGAAGGTCTGATATATTTTTGCATACAACCTTAGTTAATATAGAATAATTACCAGTAGTTAAATGTATTTCTACGACCTCTTTAATTCTAGAAAGTTCCTCAAATACAGAATTAAAGGAAGAGGTCTTGTCTACGTATATTCCAACAAAACAACATACGTCATAACCTAGCTTAGGTAAATTTAAAAGTATTCTTGTTCCTTTAATTATTCCAAGCTCCTCCATTTTTTTCATTCTTACGTGGATAGTACCGCCACTTACATGACAAATTCTAGCTATTTCTAAGTAAGGAGTTCTACAATCTTTTATTAATAAGTCTAATATCTGTAAATCTAATTCGTCTAACTGTGAAGTTAAATTTAAACTCATAAGACCACCTCATTTTAACATTTTATAATTTCTTAGTATATTCTATCAAATAATTAATTAAAATAGAAGGGAATTATAATAAATTTAATAAATAAAATTCAAAATTTTATTATATTACTAAAAATTGTATTATAATTTCCAATATATTAGTAAATGTTTTAATGTTACAAATAATTAAATTTATATGTCTTGAAAAGATTCAGTATTTCTTTTAATATAGTATATAGAATCTTTAAAAGGAGGAAGTATATCGTGGGCATACTATTTACTATAGCATATTTTGCATTCCTAATTTTATCAATGATTTTATTATTTACATTAGGCAGAAAGTATGTATTTTCAAAAGTAAGAATAAACAAATGGATTCCATTAGGAATATCATTAGTT
Source organism: Clostridium nigeriense (assembly GCF_050585265.1). Lineage (GTDB taxonomy): Bacteria > Bacillota > Clostridia > Clostridiales > Clostridiaceae > Clostridium > Clostridium nigeriense_B. Next base: position 59,725 of record NZ_JBNOOE010000003.1, read on the forward strand.
TTATTTGTATTACAGTTCTTTTTTGGTAAACAAAATATATGGATAAGTGCGATATTTACTTTAGTAGTCGTTTGGTTCTTTATGTGGTTTATTGATATTCAAAGCACAGGTGGGCCTAAGCAAAAGGAAAAGAAAATTGAAATTAGACCTAAGGCTAAACCAAACAGAGTTAAACATATGCAAAATCAAAAAAAACAATAATTTTGAAAATAAACATGGCATTCTTTTTTGAATGCCATGTTTGTTTTAATTTAAAATGTAATTATTATTTATAAAAATAGGAGAGCTGAAGGCTACCTTATTATCATCTTCAATTATTTTAATAATATACCATGTTTCATTTTTTTCGTTTTTATGCTCATAAAGATATTTAATACTATTTAAATTTATGTTTTCAATAGATCTTATAACTTTACCATTATTACTTATTATTTGAATTTCTCTAATTTTATATTTAATATCTTCAGCTGATATCATAAATCTAAGTTTAGTTGAATCAATATTAATTTCTTCACCCATGAACATATCATTAATAGTAAAATAAAACCTTAAATATCTAGATTCAGTTGAATAAGTTCTTCTTTCTCTAAATGCAGAAATAATATTGACTGATGAAAGACTATTACATATACAAACTGTTAGATTTTCTGAATCTCCAAAGTTAATTTTATGATTGTCTTGTCCGTTAATTGCCCCAATCAACCAACCAGAATCTAATAAGTTATAATAGTATTTATCGTGACGTGTATATTTTCCATCAATACTTCCATTACCTACTTCAATTGAAGTGATTAATTTATTTAATAATTCATTATAATGTAGATTTTTTATATTTTTATGAGGGTGGTTAATGGATATAAAGGCGTCAGGATTATTAAGCATCCATAGGGCTAATATTTTTAAGTCTCTTACAGTTCCAGTAAAATAATTATTTGAATTAATTATATTTAAATCTCCATAGAGGCTAGTTTTGCTTTCAAAGCCAACTAAAGGCAGAAAGTCACTATATTTATTTCTTATTCTAGAAGCATAAATTTTAGTTCCCTGAAACTTTGAATATTTATTATCTTTAATATATACTTCATCTGAAAGATAGGAGTTATGATCAGTTATGAACATAAAATTTAAACCTGATTTATAAGCATATTCATAGGCTTCAGATGGGGAACCCTTACCAGTAGAATATTCTGTATGGCAATGAGGGATTCCATAATAGTATTTAAAATCAGATTTATCAAAGGTTTTTATATCTTTACTTCTTTTTTTTCCCAACTTAAACTCCTTAACAAATTATTATCTATCTATATATAGTATTTAAGGAGTAGAAATAATGACAATAATATTAAGTAGTGATAAAATAACTTTAAGTAGAAATTTATTTGGGAGGTTATAAAAATGATTTTAGATTTTAATGGAGTTAAACCAGTTATAGATAAAACTTGCTATATTTCAGAAAGTGTTGATATAATAGGAGACGTTGTTATTGAAAAAAATGCTAATGTTTGGTTTGGAACTACAATAAGAGGGGATATGAGTAAAATTCATATTGGAGAAAATACTAATATTCAAGAAAACTCTGTTGTGCATGTAGACTTTGATTATGAAACTAATATAGGAAATAATGTGACAATAGGTCACAGAGCAATTATTCATGGATGCGAAATTGAGGATAATGTTTTAATTGGAATGGGATCTATAATATTAAATGGAGCTAAAATATCAAAAAATAGTATTGTAGGTGCAGGATCCTTAGTAACTCAAAATAAGGTTTTTGAAGAAGGAGTTCTTATTATGGGAAGTCCAGCTAAGGTTGTAAGAAAATTAACAGAAGATGAAATTAAGAGTATAGAGCAATCTTCAAAGAATTATGTCGAAATTAGCAAGAAATACGTATAAGGCCAGGAGGAAAAATGATTAACATAGGTGATTATAATTTATTAGAAGTCAAGAGAGAAAAAGACTTCGGATATTATTTAGGTGATGAGGGTAAAATAGAGGTATTATTACCTAAATCAATGACAGAAAAAAAAGAAATAAATATTGGAGATAAGTTAGAAGTTTTTGTATATAGAGATTCAAAAGATAGACCTATAGCAACTTTTAAAAAGCCATTAGTAACTGTGGGTGAAGTAGGGTATTTGAAAGTAGTTTTCCAAACGGATTTTGGTGCTTTTGTGGATTTTGGATTAGATAGGGATATTTTTGTACCAATGAAAGAACAAAGATTTAAACTTCATATAGGAAGTAAATATTTATTTTATGTTTACTTAGATAAAACAGGAAGATTAGCAGCAACTACAGAAGTAGGAGATTATATTTTAAATGCTGTAGAAGAAGGAAAAGAATATAAAATTGGAGATGAAGTAATAGCACAAGTTTATGGAAAAACTGAAGGTGGTACTGTTCATGTTGCAATTGATGGTAAATATAAAGGGTTAATTTTACCTAATGAATATTATATGGATATATATCCTGGAACTGAAATGAAATTAAGAGTTAAAAGAATATATGAAGATGGTATTATAGGATTAACTCCTAGAAAAACTAGATTGAATGAAAGAGAAAAGATTCAAGAGGATATATTAAAATATTTAAAGAAAAATGGTGGATTTATGCATTTTAATGATAAATCTAATCCAGAAGATATAAAGGCTACATTTAATACAAGTAAAAATTACTTCAAAATGGCTTTAGGTGGTCTTATGAAGGAAGGAAAAATAGTTCAAGAAAAAGAAGGAACTAGATTAAAGTAATAAATTTTTAGTTAAGATACTAAAGGTGTTTGCATTTAGGTAGACACCTTTTCTGATTAAATTTATGCAATAAAAATGCAATTATTAAGCATATTTTCTTACAATATAAGGAAATGTGGAAAGGTTGACATTGAAATTTTTTAATGTTATAATTATGATAAATTAATAATGCTATGGGTTGTTACTGGTTATGCAGGCTTTACCAAATTATTAATAATATCTACAATAGGTATTATTTTATTTGAGTATGGTCTTTTTTTATACTCAAAAATCTGTTAAGGGGAGGAAGATAATGAAAATCGATAAAATAATAAACAATAATTTAATTAGAACATTTGATAATAATGGAAAAGAAGTTCTTGTTATGGGCTGTGGCTTAGGTTTTCAAAAGAAAATTGGTGATGTAGTAGATCAAAGCAAGATAGAAAAAATTTATTCTATTGAGAATAAAAATGATTGTAATAAATTAATGACGTTACTTTCTGAAATCCCTTTAGAGTATATTCAGACTTCAAATGAAATAATTTCTTATGCAAAATATTCTTTAGGTAAAAAGTTAAATGATAATATCTATATTTCATTAACTGATCACATAAGCTTTGCAATTGAAAGATATAAGCAAGGTTTGAATTTTGAAAATGCCTTATTATGGGAAATAAAAAGATTTTATAATCATGAATTTCTAATTGGTAAAGAGGCTTTAGGCATTATAAGAAAACGTCTAAATGTTGATCTTCCAGAAGGTGAAGCAGCATCTATAGCAATGCATATAGTTAATGCACAGCTTAATTCACGAGATATGAATGATACTTTAGACATAACAAAAATCATTCAAAATGTTTTAAATATAGTTAAGTTTCATTTCAATATAGAATTAGATGAATACTCACTTCATTATGAAAGATTTATAACCCATTTAAAATTCTTTGCACAAAGAATGCTTAGTGGAAAAGTTATGAAAAGTGATGATACTAATTTTTGTGAAATGATAAAAATCCAATATAAAGATGCGTATTTATGTGCTGAAAAGGTTGGAAAATATATATTAAAAGAATTTGAACATGAAATTTCAGATGAAGAAATGATGTATCTAACAGTACATATACAAAGAATAATAAAAGAAGATTAATTTTATTATTCTTGATACTAGCAATATAGGCTAGTAATAGAAATTATAGATTTTGAGCGCTCATCTATATTTCTTATATTTTTTAATCTTAGTTATGAAAGGTAGTTACCGTAAGCAGAATAGTTTCTGTATTATGGGCTTTACTTCATTAAAATTTATATATTTTAAATGGAGGAATAAAAATGGATTATGCAATAGTTGCAAAGAAAATATTAGAAAAGATAGGTGGAGAAAGTAATGTTAATAGTGTACAGCACTGTATGACAAGACTTAGATTCACATTAAAAGATGAAAGTAAAGCTGATGATGACGCTATAAAGAAAATAAAAGGTGTTATGGGTGTAGCTAGACAAGGTGGACAATATCAAGTTATTATAGGCAATAATGTAGGAAGTTGTTATAAAGAATTAATGAAACTTGGAAATTTTCAAGAAAGTAAATCAAGTGAAGTAAAAGAGAAAAAAGGAATTATCAATAACATATTAGACATAGTTTCAGGATGCATGTCTGCGACAATGCCAGCTATTATTGGTGCAGGTATGATAAAGGTTTTATTAGTTATATTACCTATGATAGGAATACTATCAGATACTAGTCAAACATATGCAATATTAAGTGCATTAGGTGATGCAACATTTTATTTTTTACCACTTATTTTAGTAATTTCATCATCTAAAAAGTTTAATATAAATCCATATACTTTAGCAGCAGTAATTGGTGTTATGGTATATCCAGATTTTATAGGGCTTGTTGATGCAGGTGAAAAGATTTCTTTATTTGGATTACCAGTAGCGTCAGCTAGTTATGCTTATTCAGTAATTCCAGTAATTATGATGGCATGGGTAATGCAATATGTAGAAAAATTATCAGATAAAATTACACCAGCAGTTACAAAAAATTTCTTGAAACCAATGTTAACATTATTAATTGCTTTACCAATTGCTTTAATAGTTATTGGACCAATAGGATTCTATGCAGGCGAAGCATTATCAAGTGCAATGGTATTTATTTATGATAAAGCAGGATGGCTTGCAATTATGATAATGGGTGCACTAATGCCACTTTTAGTTATGACAGGCATGCACTGGGCATTCGTTCCACTATCAATAATGAATATAAACAATCCTAATATTGGATTTGATGCTTTATTATTAGTAGGTATGTTATGTTCAAACCTAGCACAAGCCTCTTCATGTTTAGCAGTATTCTTAAAATCAAAAAATAAAGATTTAAAGCAAGTTGCAGGAGCTTCAAGTATTTCAGCATTCCTTGCAGGTGTTACAGAACCAGCTATGTATGGTGTAACTTTAAAATATAAAAAACCATTATATGCATGTATGATTGCAGGTGGAGTTTCAGGGCTATATGCAGGATTTGTAGGACTAAAATGTTATGTTTTTGCTACACCAGCGGTAATATCTTTAGTTCAATTTATAGATCCAAATGGTGGTTCTAACTTTATAAATGCATTAATAACATTAGGAATTTCAGTTATACTTGCATTTGTATTAACTTGGATATTAGGTTTTGAAGATCCAGAAAATGAAGAAGAGGAAGAAAATCTTAATGAATCAAGTAAAAAAGTTACAGTTGAAGAAGTAAAAAGCAAATCAAACTCAATTGTATTATCACCAATTGAAGGTAAAGCTGTTTCTTTAAAACAAGTGAATGATGTTACATTTTCAGAAGAAATAATGGGAAAAGGTGCAGCTATAATACCAACAGTAGGAAGAGCTGTTGCTCCAGTAGATGGAACTGTTTCTGCATTATTTGAAACAAAACATGCTATTGGAATAACTGCAGATAATGGAGCAGAAATATTAATTCATATAGGATTAGATACAGTAAAATTAGAAGGAAAGTACTTCACTGCTCATGTAAAGAGTGGAGATAGAGTTACGGCAGGAGATTTATTAGTAGAATTTGATATAGAAGGAATTAAAAAAGAAGGATATGAAGTAATTACACCTGTACTAGTTACAAATACATATGATTATAAAGATATATTATCTTTAATAGATAGAGATGTTAAAGAAAAAGATGAATTAATTAAAGCAATAAAGTAAATTTAAATTAAGAGTTGGAGCTGTCTATATGATAGCTCCAAATAAAATGGAGGTTATTAAAATGATTAAGTTTCCAGAAGGATTTTTATGGGGAGGAGCTACAGCAGCTAACCAATTTGAAGGAGCATATAATGAAGATGGTAAGGGATTATCAATTCAAGATGTAATGCCAAAGGGAATAACAGGAGCAGCAACTGAAGAGCCAACAGAAGATAATATGAAACTTGTAGGTATAGATTTTTATCATAGATACAAGGAAGATATAAAGTTATTTGCAGAAATGGGATTTAAGACATTTAGACTTTCTATTGCATGGTCAAGAATATTCCCAAATGGTGATGATAAAGAACCAAATGAAAAAGGCTTAGAATTTTATGATAAAGTTTTTGATGAATTAGCTAAGTATGGAATAGAGCCATTAGTTACTTTATCACATTATGAAACACCATTGGCATTAGCTAAAAATTATGATGGATGGACGGATAGAAGACTTATAGGATTCTTTGAAAATTATGTAAGAACTGTATTTACGAGATATAAAGATAAGGTAAAGTACTGGTTAACATTTAATGAAATTAATTCAGCATTACATTTTCCTTTAATGAGTGCTGGAATATGGACTCCAAAGGAAAAATTAAGTAAACAAGATTTATACCAAGCTATGCACCATGAATTAGTTGCAAGCGCATTAGCAGTTAAGATTGGTCATGAAATAAATCCAGATTTTAAAATTGGATGTATGATTTTAGGTGTACCAAATTATCCATTAACTCCAATGCCAAGTGATGTTTTAAAAACTTTAGAACAAGATAGACAAAATCTTTTCTTTGCAGATATTCATGCAAGAGGAGAATATCCAAAATATATGAATAGATACTTTAAGGAAAATAATATTGAAATTAAGTTCGAAGAAGGAGATGCAGAAATACTTAAAAATACAGTAGACTTTATTTCATTTAGCTACTATATGAGCTCATGTGCAACTGCAGATCCAGAAAAAAATAAAGCTGGTAAAGGAAACTTAATTTCAGGAGTTCCAAATCCATATTTAAAAGCGTCTGATTGGGGATGGCAAATAGATCCAGAAGGGTTAAGATATATACTAAACTTCTATTATGATAGATATCAAAAGCCTTTATTCATAGTTGAAAATGGTCTTGGAGCTGTAGATGAGTTAATTACAGACGAAAATGGAAATAAAACTGTAAATGATGATTATAGAATTAATTATTTAAATGATCATTTAGTACAAGTGGCAGAGGCAATAGAAGATGGTGTTGAGCTTATGGGATACACTACATGGGGATGCATAGATTTAGTATCTGCATCTACTGCTGAGCTTAAGAAAAGATATGGTTTCATTTATGTTGATAGAAACGATGATGGAAGTGGAACTTTAGAAAGATATAAGAAAAAGAGCTTTAATTGGTATAAAGAAGTTATAGCAACTAATGGTGGAAGCTTAAAAAGATAATCATATATTAATAAAAATACGATAAATTTCTTATCGTATTTTTATTGACTTTGTCACTTCACTATGATAAAGTAATAAATAAGAAAAGTGATTTAGAATTTTAACATTATCTATAATATTAGGGGGATATAAAAATGAATTTAAAAATAAAGAAGAGAATTTTAATGCTAAGTTTATTATTAATATTGCCATTTACATTAATATCTTGTAAAGAAAAAAGTATAGAAAGTGCATTGGATAAGGAGAAACTAGTTTTAGGCTTTGATGATACCTTTGTTCCAATGGGATTTAAAGATGAAAATGGTGAATATACAGGTTTTGATTTGGATCTTGCAAAAGCAGTTGGTGAAAAATTAGGAAAAGAAATAGTATTTCAGCCTATAGATTGGACGATGAAAGAAACTGAACTTAATAGTGGAAATATAGATTTTATATGGAATGGTTATAGCATAACAGAAGAAAGAAAAGAAAAAGTTGCTTTCTCAACAGCATATTTAAATAATAGACAAGTTATAATTACATTAGCAGACTCGGATATAAATACTAAAGCTGATTTAGCAGGAAAGATAGTAGGAGCTCAAAGTGAATCTAGTGCTGTTGATGCTATAGAAGCAGATGGAGATATAATAAGTACATTTAATAGTGGGAAAGTTATTACTTTTGATACTAATAATGAAGCTTTAATGGATTTAGAAGCAGGTAGATTGGATGCAGTTGTTGCTGATGAAATATTAGCTAAATATTATATAAGTCAAAGAGGCTCAGATAAGTACAAGGTATTAGATGAAGACTTTGGAAAAGAAGCTTATGCTGTAGGAATGAGAAAAGATGATGTTGAATTAGTAGAAGCATTTAATAAAGCTTTTAATGAATTAGTTGAAGATGGTACTGCCGGCGAAATATCTGAAAAGTGGTTTGGTGATGATATAATAGCAAAATAAAAAAAGACAAGAGAGGTGTTTACTTTGGAATTAATAAATGAAATTATGGGTTTTATTCCAGAAGCTTTAGTAGGGTTAAAGGTAACAATAGAGATATTTGCAATTACGCTTATTTTATCTATTCCATTAGGTGCAATTATAGCATTAGGAAGAATTTCTAAAATAAAATTGATAAAATCAATAACAGGATTCTATGTATTAATATTAAGAGGAACACCTCTTCTTTTACAAATTATATTTATATTTTTCGGATTACCTTTATTAAATATAACTATTCCAAGATTTCAATCTGCTATATTAGCAATGGTTTTAAATTATGGGGCATATTTTGGAGAGATATTTAGAGCAGGAATTTTATCTATAGATAAAGGTCAGTTTGAGGGAGCAGAAGTTTTAGGGCTAAGTAAAAAAGATACATTCTTTAGAATTATAATGCCCCAAGCATTAAAAAGAATTTTTCCACCTGTAGCTAATGAAATAGTAACTTTAGTTAAGGATACTGCATTAATTTATGTTGTAGGGTTAGATGAATTATTAAAGATAGCAAAGATAGCAGCAAATAGACTTTCATCAATTATGCCATTTGTGGTGGTAGGTGTAGTTTATTTAATTTTTAATGGTATCATTACAAAAGTATTAGAGTATATAGAAAAGAAGTTTGATTACTATCAATAGGAGGTATATTATGCTGAAAATTCAAGGGTTGAAGAAAAGCTTTGGAAAATCAGAAGTATTAAAAGGGATAGATTTAGAAGTTGAATCTGGAGAAATAGTAGTAATAGTTGGACCTTCTGGTGGGGGTAAGACAACATTACTTAGATGTGTAAATGGACTTGAATATTGTGATGAAGGAACTATAGAAATAGATAATAAATATTTATGTAAAAATGGAATTTATGGAGATAAGAAAAACTTTAATGAAGTAAGAAGAGGAATAGGGCTAGTTTTTCAAAATTTTAATCTTTTTCCACATATGAATGTATTAGAAAATTTAATTGAGGCACCTAAAAGAGTTTTAGGACAATCTGAAGAAGAAGCGGTAAATAGTGCAAAAGAAATTTTAAATTTCTTATGTCTTTCAGATAAAATAAATAGTTATCCATATGAATTATCAGGTGGGCAAAAGCAAAGGGTTGCTATAGGTCGTGCTCTTGCCTTAAAACCAAAACTAATGTGTTTTGATGAACCTACATCAGCTTTAGATCCAGGATTAACAGGAGAAGTAACAAAACTAATACGAAGTCTTGCAAAAGATGGTATGAGTATGCTTATTATAACTCATGATATGGATTTTGCTATAAAGGTAGCTGATAAAATTTATTCTATGGACAATGGAATATTATCCAAGGGGAATTTTTATACAGTAAATAATTAAAAGGCACTTTCGTGCCTTTTAATTATTTATCAAATTTTCTTTTATCACTTAACCTAAAGAATATCTTTACTATTTCGTTAATAGCAAATGGTATTAATGAAATTAAAAGTACTATTCCCCAATCTTTTAAAGTTAGAGAATAAACCTTAAATATTGTAGCTGTCAATGGAATAGTAATTATAGCAAATTGTATTAATATACCGAATAATACGGAACAAATTAGCCATTTATTTTTTAAAATTCCAACTTGGAATAATGACTTAGTTTCATTTCTCATAGAAAGTGAATAGAAAAGTTGAGAAACACTAAGAACAACAAAAGCCATAGTTTGGGCATGTTTCAATGAATCAGGATATAAATATTCTCCTAATACAAAAGCAAATAATGTATTAGCTCCTATTAATATACCATTTAGTATTAATAAAATTCCCATTCTTCCAGTAAATAAACTTTCTTTTGGACTTCTAGGTGGAAGATTCATTACACCTTTATCACCAGGATCAACACCCAAAGATAATGCTGGAAAACTATCTGTTATTAAATTCACCCAAAGAATGTGAATAGGTAATAGTGGAGCAGGCCAGTTTAATAATATTGCTACGAATAAAGCTACTACTTCTCCTAAGTTACAGCTTAGAAGGAATATAATAGATTTCTTAATATTATTAAATATATTTCTTCCTTCTTCCACAGCTTTAACAATTGTAGTGAAATTATCATCTGTTAATACCATATCAGCAGCGCCCTTAGCAACATCAGTACCTGTAATTCCCATAGCAACGCCTATATCAGCTGCCTTTAATGAAGGAGCATCATTAACACCATCACCGGTCATAGAGACTATATTATCATAAGATTTAAAAGCTTTAACTATTTTAACTTTATGCTCAGGTGACACTCTTGCAAATACTCTATAATTATTAATAATCTTAGTAAACTCTTTATCTGAATAACTGTCAATTTCACTTCCGGACATAGCTTGAGAGATATCTTCTGCAATTCCAAGTTCTTTAGCAATAGCTACTGCAGTATTTTTATGATCTCCAGTTATCATTATAGTTCTAATTCCAGCCTTCTTACTTAATTCTATAGAACCCTTAACTTCTTCTCTAGGTGGGTCAATCATACCCATAAGCCCGATGAAGATTAAGTCTTCTTCTAATTCATCTATAGCAACATGCTCATTATCAATAGTTTTATAAGCAAGGGCTAAAACTCTTAGTGCATCGTCAGACATTAAATTAGATGCTTTTAAAACTTCATCCTTTTCTTTATTTGTGAATTCTTTAATTTCACCATTTACTAAGATTTTATTAGATATTTTTAAAATACTGTCTATAGCACCTTTAGTAAATACATTATACTTATCGTTATAAGAATTTACTGTAGTCATAAGTTTTCTGTCAGAGTCAAAAGGAATTTCATTTATTCTTTTAAATTCTTTATTTAGATCTTCTTTTAAAATATTAATTTTATTTCCAACGTCTATTAATGCAACCTCTGTAGGATCTCCTGTTTGAATTCCATCTTTGGAAGTAGCATCATTACATAATATCATTCCATAAACTAAAAGTTTAGTCTCATGATTATTTATATCTATATTTTCTAAATCAGTAATTTCTCCATTAATATAATATTTTTTTACTGTCATTTTATTAATAGTTAATGTACCTGTTTTATCAGAGCAAATTATATTTACAGATCCCAAGGTTTCAACAGAAGGCAGCTTTCTTATAATTGCATTTTCTTTTATCATTCTTTGAACACCAAGTGCTAATACAATTGCCACAATAGCTGGTAATCCTTCGGGAATAGCTGCAACAGCTAAGCTTATAGATGTCATAAACATTTCTAAGATATCTCTTCCTTGAAATATAGAAACTATAAACATTAGTATTGATATTCCAACGGCAATAAATCCTAGAGTTTTACCTAGCTGAGCTAGTTTCTTTTGAAGTGGTGTTGTGTTATCCTCTTCAGCATCTAACATTTTAGCAATTTTACCAATTTGTGTATTCATGCCAGTATTAACTACTATTCCAATTCCACGACCATAAGTAACAAGTGTAGACATAAATGCCATATTATGCTGGTCACCTATTGAAACATCTTTGTCATCCAATATAATATCAGAACTTTTTTCTGCTGGAACAGATTCCCCAGTAAAAGCAGATTCTTCAATCTTTAAGTTAGCAGTCTCAATAAGTCTTAAATCTGCTGGAATATATCTTCCTGCATCTATAACTATAATATCTCCTACAACCACTTCTTCAGAGGGAATTTCAATAACATTTCCATCTCTTCTTACTAAGGCTTTGGGAGTAGACATGCTTTTTAAGGCTTCCAAAGCTTTTTCAGCCTTTGATTCTTGTATTACTCCAATAATGGCATTAATAAATATAACAATTAGTATAATTATTGCATCACTTATTTCACCAACTATAGCTGAAATAATAGAAGCAATTAAGAGTATATATATCATTACATCATTAATTTGAGAGAAAAAAAGTTGTAATAATGATTTTTTCTTTTTTCCTTGAAGCTTATTTAATCCATTTTTCTCTAACCTTGATTTAGCTTCAGAAGAAGAAAGACCATTAATTAAATTAGAAGATAATTCATTAATTATATCTTCGGATCTTTTATTAAACCACATTTAAAAACCTCCAACCTTTATAATATATTTATAAAAAAACCTATATAAATATATTGTATTTATTTTTAATAATATTAATACATGGAAAAAAAGTGAGTAAATTTATTTTTAAAGATAAAATACTTATAAAGTATGGAAAATTATTATTAATTAGTCTATTATTAAATAATACTAGTATTTGTAGTAATATAAGGAGGAAAATATGGTAAAAAGATTTATTAGTTATTATAAGCCATATAAGAAATTATTTTTCTTAGATATGTTAGCAGCATTTATAGCAGCAGCTTGTGATTTAGTTTATCCAATGATGACTAGAACATTAGTTAATGACAGTATACCTAATAAAAATATTAGGATGTTAATTATATTTGCTGTAACTTTAATTATCATATATTTAATTAAGGCAGCTTGTGGATATTTCATGCAGTATTATGGACATGTTATGGGGGTTCATATGCAAGGAGACATGAGAAGAGATATGTTCTTGCGCCTACAAAAATTGCCGAATACATATTTTGATAATAATAAGACTGGAGATTTAATGAGTAGAATGATTAATGATCTTATGGAAGTATCAGAGCTAGCTCATCATGGTCCAGAAGATTTATTTATCTCAATTGTTATGTTAGTTGGTTCTTTTATAGTGCTGTGCACAATTAATATCCCATTAACTCTTATAATTTTTGCATTTATTCCATTTATAGTTTTATTTACTTGGCAACAAAAAAATAAAATGCTTAATGCATTTATGGAAACAAGAGTAGAAACATCAGCCGTAAATTCAAATCTAGAAAATTCTCTATCAGGAATAAGAATTACAAAGGCTTTTGTATCTCATGAACATGAAATAGATAAATTTCAAAATGGAAATGATAGATTTAAAAGAGCTAGGTCTAGAGCATATAAAGTAATGGCTGAATATTTTGCAGGAGTTGGCTTTGGAATAGATATTTTAGATTATGTTTCTTTAATAGCCGGAGGTATTTTTACTTATTTTAATATAATTAACTTAGGTGATTTCTTTGCTTATCTATTATATATTAAGCTATTTACTCAACCAATTAAGAAACTTGTTAACTTTATGGAGCAATATCAAAATGGTATGACAGGATTTAAGAGATTTATAGCTATAATAGATGAAAAAATAGAAGAAGATGGAAATGCAGAGTTGAAAAATATTAAAGGAGAAATTCAATTTAAAAATGTCAATTTTAGTTATGAAGAGAAAAGCATATTAGAAGGAATTAATCTAGAAATAGAAGCAGGTAAAATGCTAGCTTTAGTTGGCCCTTCAGGTGGAGGTAAAACAACTTTTTGTAATTTGATACCTAGATTTTATGATGTAACTGAGGGTGATATTACTATTGATGGGGAAAGTATTTATGATGTAACTTTAGAATCATTAAGAGGTAATATAGGTATAGTTCAACAAGATGTATTCTTATTTACAGGAACTATAAAAGATAATATTCTATATGGTAAACATGATGCAACTGATGAGGAAGTAATAAAAGCAGCCGAAAGAGCTAATATACATGAGTTTATAATGAAGTTACCAGATGGATATAATACTTATATAGGTGAAAGAGGTGTTAAGCTTTCTGGTGGACAAAAACAAAGAATTTCTATTGCAAGAGTTTTCTTGAAAAATCCACCAATTTTAATATTAGATGAAGCAACATCTGCCCTAGATAATACGACAGAATATATGATCCAAAAATCTTTAGAAGAACTTTGTGAAGGAAGAACTACAATAGTAGTTGCTCATAGATTATCTACAATAAAAAATGCAGATGAAATTTTAGTCTTAACTGATAAAGGAATAGAAGAAAAAGGAAGTCATGATGAACTTCTTAATAATGGTGGATTATATAAGGAATTATATGAATCACAATTTTTAAATTTGAAGAAATAAAATAAAAGATATTGGATAAAATATCTAGAGAGTATATTGACTATTAATAAAAAAATATAGTAGAATAATTAATAATACCCCTATAGGGTATATCAGGAGGTAGATTTAAATGGTTCAACATGTATCTGAAGTTGATTTTAATGAAGTAGTACTAAATTATGAAGGTGTTGTTTTAGTTGATTTTTGGGCAACTTGGTGTGGCCCATGTAAGATGATAGCACCAGTAGTTGAAGAGGTTTCTAATGAAGTAAGTAATGCAAGGTTTGTAAAAGTTGATGTTGATGAAAATGAAAATTTAGCTAATAAATATCAAATATCAAGTATACCAACTTTAATGATATTTAAAAATGGTACTCCTGTTGATACATTAGTAGGATTTATGCCAAAAGATTCTTTAAAAGATGCTATAGTTAAGCATCTATAATTAGAGGTATTATATTGAATAAGAGATATGATATTGCCATTGTAGGTAGTGGACCAGCAGGATTATCAGCAGCATTAAATGCAAAAATTAGAAATAAAGATTTCATTATTTTTGGAAATAAAAATTTAACTAGTAAAATAGTTAAAGCACCTAAAATTAATAATTATTTAGGGTTTTATGGACTTAGCGGAGAAAATTTAAAAGAAAGATTTCAAGAGCACTTAAATGCTATGAATATAGAAATAACGGAAGAAAGAATAAATAGCATATATGCAATGGGAGAATATTTTGCATTAATGGCAAATGATAAGACCTTCGAAGCAAAGTCTGTTATATTAGCTACTGGAATAGAGTTTACAAAGCCTATTAAGGGTGAAGAAGAATATTTAGGTAGAGGTGTTGGATATTGTGCTACTTGTGATGCACCTCTATATAAAGGGAAAACTGTAGTTATAATAGGTCATAATAAAGAGGCTGAAGATGAAACTAATTATGTGTCTGAAATTGCTGGAAAAGTATATTATGTTCCAATGTATAAAGGAAAGTATAATTTAAATGATAATATAATTTTAGTTGAAGATAAACCTATAGAGGTTATAGGTGATTTAAAAATTAAAAAGTTAGTTTTACAAAATTCTGAAATAGAAACTAACGCAGTTTTTATATTAAAAGATTCTATTTCTCCAGGTCAGTTAGTACCTGGCCTAAAAATTGAAGATGAACATATATCAGTTGATAGACTTATGACAACGAATATTAAAGGTTGTTTTGCAGCCGGAGATTGTGTTGGTAAGCCTTATCAATATATAAAGGCTGCAGGAGAAGGAAATATTGCCTCACTTAGTGCAGTAAGATACTTAGATTCTATAAAAAAATAAAAAATATATTAGAGTGCAAAATTATTATAAATTTGTACTCTTTTTTAAAAGTGGTTAAATACTTTTTGCTTTGGATAAACTATAATATTGATATTAAAGAAAATATTATATAGGAAGGTTGAGGTATAGATTATGGCTAAGAAACAAAAAAATAGTAAAGTAAATCCTTTATTAATAGTAAGTGCCGTTGCAGGAGCAGCAGCAGTTGCAGCAGCTGCAAAGAAGGTAAGAGATAATAAAGAAAAGAAAGAGTCTTTCGTAAGATTTAGTGAAAATTTTGTAGATAATAAAGAAAGGCAAGCTTACTTTGTTGGGGGTGGATTAGCATCATTAGCAGGAGCTGCTTATTTAATAAGAGATTGTAATTTTAAAGGAGAAAATATTCATATTATTGAAGGGCTTCATATTTTAGGTGGAAGCAATGACGGAGCTGGAGATTCTACAAATGGATTTATTGTTCGTGGTGGTAGAATGTTAAATGAAGAAACATATGAAAACTTTTGGGAATTATTTAAGACTATACCATCAATCGATATGCCTGGAATGAGTGTTACAGAAGAAATATTAAATTTTGACCATTTACATCCAACTCATTCACAAGCTCGTTTAGTTGATAAGTTTGGAAATATAATAGATGTAACTAGCATGGGATTCAATAATGCAGATCGTTTAGCATTAGGAAAATTAATGATGATGCCAGAAGAAAAATTAGATGATTTAACTATAGAAGATTGGTTTAGAGATACTCCACATTTCTTTAGTACAAATTTCTGGTATATGTGGCAAACAACTTTTGCTTTCCAAAAATGGTCTAGTTTATTTGAATTCAAGCGTTATATGGAGCGTATGATATTTGAATTTTCACGTATAGAAACTTTAGAAGGAGTAACTCGTACAACATACAATCAATATGAATCAGTTATACTTCCAATTAAAGAATATTTAAGTAAGCAAAATGTAGATTTTAGCATAAATGCTACAGTTACAGATATAGATTTCAAACCAGGAGAAGGAATAACTGCAACAGCAATTCATATACAGGATGCTGAAGGGGAAAAGATAATAGAATTAAAAGAAGATGATATATGCATAATGACTAATGGATGTATGACTGATAATGCAACATTAGGAGATTTTAAGACAGCTCCAGAATATAAACCTGAAAATCCAATGTCAGGAAACCTTTGGGAAAAGGTTGCAAAGAAGAAAATGGGACTTGGAAACCCAATACCTTTCTTCGATCATCCAGATCAAACTAACTGGGAAAGCTTTACTGTAACTTGTAAAGGCAATAAGCTATTAAAACTTATTGAACAATTCTCAGGCAATATACCAGGAAGTGGAGCCCTAATGACATTTAGAGATTCAAGTTGGTTAATGAGCATAGTTGTTGCAGCTCAACCTCATTTTAAAAATCAACCAATGGATACAACTATTTTCTGGGGATATGGACTTTATACAGACAAAGTTGGTGATTATGTTAAGAAGCCAATGAGAGAATGTACTGGAGAAGAAATATTAATAGAACTTTTACATCATCTTCACTTTGAAGATCAGCTTGATGAAATTATGGATACAGTAGTAAATGTAATTCCATGTATGATGCCATATATAGATTCTCAATTCCAACCAAGAAAGATGACAGATAGACCTAAGGTAGTACCTGAAGGCTCAACTAACTTTGCTATGATTAGTCAATTTGTTGAAATACCTGAAGATATGGTATTTACTGAAGAGTATTCAGTTCGTGCAGCAAGAATAGCTGTTTATACATTATTGAATGTTAAGCATAAAACTATTATACCTGTAACACCTTATAAAAAAGATCCTAAAGTTCTAATGAAAGCATTAAAAAAATCTTATAGCTAAAATAAGCTGCCTTTGGGCAGCTTATTTTAATAGTTCATAATTCATTATTAATGTATGGTTGATACATCATAAAAGCATGATTTTCACAAATATATTCATCATTCAAATTAAAAACTTTGCTATAAGAATTATTAGAAAAGTACCAATATAAATACTTTCGAATTTTATAGTAATTTTCTCCTAAAAATAACCTGACTTTACTTCTATTTATAGGCTTTTTTTCTATCTAAGACACTATATTTCACCACCTCTCTTCAGGATAATTATAACTTATATCACTATATATTCTTTGGTATAAATATTTCTATAAAAAATATTACTGGAATGAAAATTTCCAGCAATATTTAAATAATAAAAATATTATATATTTTTATCTATTGATTTTTATTCATAAGTTTATCTAGTATTTCTTTAACAGAAACAATTTTATCTATTTTATAGGCATTTGCACCACAAAAAACTAGTCCATTTTCTATATCTCCTTTGACAGCTTTTATTAATGCAGAGCTTATACAATAAGGTGTACTAGCAGGGTTACATGGAATTAGACAATCATAACATTTAGTAACTCTTACCCTTTCATTTTTCAAGGTTTCAGTTAATTTATTTCGAATAGCTCTTCCAGGCATACCTACAGGACTAATAGTAAATTCAATATCTTCTTTTTTACAATTTACATAAGCGTTTTTAAAGTTAATATGAGCATCACATTCATTAGTAGCTACAAATTGAGTAGCTACTTGAACTCCGCTTGCACCAAGTTCTAAATACTTAACCATATCTTCGTGAGTAAAGACTCCTCCAGCCACTATTACAGGTATTTCTTTATCAAATTCTTTTTCAAAGTTTTTAACTTCTTCTATTACACTTAATACGTTCTTATCGAAATTAACTGTTTCGTATTTTATGTTATCTTTCTTAAAACCTAAATGCCCTCCTGCTAAAGGTCCCTCAACTATTACAGCATCTGCTGTTTTATTGAAGTGCTTTTTCCAATAAGTAAGAATAATCTTAGCGGCTTTTGAAGAGGAGACTATTGGTACTAATTTTATACTACTGCCTTTTGTTATTTCTGGTAAGTTTAATGGTAGTCCAGCACCTGATATTATAAGATCAGCACCAGCTTCAATTGCTGCTTTTACATGTTCAATATAGTTGTTTATTGCAACCATAACATTAACACCAATGATTCCGTTGCCACTTATTTCTTTAGCTTTTTTTATATGTTTAGTTAGTCCTCTTAAATTAGCTGCTAGGGTATTAGTTTCAAAATCTTCTTCTTGATATCCAGGATGAGCAGCAGATATAACTCCTATTGCACCTTGTTTTGCAACTGCTCCAGCAAGATTTGATAATGATATACCAACACCCATTCCACCTTGAATTATAGGTATTTTTGCAATTAAATTGCCTATTGTTAATGGTTTAATATTCATAAATATACTCCTTTTATAAAATAAGAATAATACTTTGATAATCAAAGTATTATTAATAGTATAATCTAGTAATTTTAAAAATACAATAATATTAAAAAATAATTACGAATATTGACAAAATAAAAAAATGGTATTATTATGATGATATTAGTTTGATAATCAAAATATTCGAATTGCATAAAGTTATCAATATCATTAAAAACTCAGTTAATTTTGATTTATAATAACTAATTCAAAAAAATAATAAAGTATTGTTTCAATATAATTAAATACTTTGATAATAAAAATATTTGAAAGAAATATAAAATATAATAAGAGGAAAAAACTTTTATATTTTAGAAAGAGGAGTTAAATGAAGGGAGTAAAATTACTTGGATTTGGTCATTATTGTCCAGAGAATATAGTTACTAATAAAGATTTAGAAACTATAGTTGAAACTACCGATGACTGGATAATAAAAAGAACTGGTATTAAAGAAAGAAAAATATCAACTGGTGAAGGCACTGTTGAATTAGCGTATAAAGCAGCTTTAAATGCATTAAAAAACAGTAACTGTAGTAAAGATGATATAGATTTAATAATTGTAGCAACTACTTCTCCAGATAAATTAATGCCATCAACAGCTTGTAGTATTCAAGGACTTTTAGGATGTAAAAATGCAGCTGCTTTTGATATAGCAGCAGCTTGTTCAGGTTTTGTATACTCACTGATAGTTGCATCTAGCTTAATAAAATCTACAGACAAAAAGAGGGCTTTAATTATAGGATCAGAAGTATTGTCAAAAATAGTAGATTGGTCTGATAGAAGTACTTGTGTATTGTTCGGTGATGGAGCAGGAGCAGCGGTATTAGAGCTTTGTGAAGAGGAAGATTCAATAATTAGCACTTGTTTTTCAGCTGATGGTAATTTAGGAGAAAAATCATTAGTAGCTGCAGAATTAAAATTAAATACACCTTTTGCTCAAGATAACTCTATTGAAAAGAGATATGTTGAAATGAAGGGTGGTGAAGTATTTAAATTTGCAGTTTCAGTATTACCTGAAATGGTTAAAGAATTATTATCTAAATCAAATGAAGATATAGATAATATAAAATATATTATTCCACATCAAGCAAATTTAAGAATAATAGATGAAGCTGCAAGAAGATTAAAAATTAATAAAGAAAAGTTTTATATTAATGTTGATAGATATGGCAATACTTCAGCAGCAAGTATTCCAATAGCATTAAGTGAGCTTTTTGAAAAAGATCTTATAAAAAAGGGAGACAAAATTATTTTAGCAGCCTTTGGAGGGGGACTAACTTGGGCTGGAGCATTAATTAAATTTTAGGAGGAAATAAAAATGGTATTTGAAAAAATTAAGGAAATAGTAGTTGATCAATTAGGAGTTAATGAGGAGAATGTTAAATTAGAAACTAGTTTTATTGAAGATTTAGGAGCTGATTCATTAGATTTATTCCAAGTAGTTATGGATATTGAAGATGCCTTTAATGTAAAAGTAGATAATGTTGAAAATATTAAGACTGTTGGAGATGCAGTTAAATATATAGAGAGTGCTATATAAAAATAAAATGGAGGAAGACTCATGGATAAAAATATTTGCAATTTGTTAAATATTAAATACCCTATTTTTCAAGGGGGAATGGCATGGGTTTCAGATAGTTCTTTAGCAGCTGCAGTTTCAAATGCAGGTGGTCTTGGAATAATTGCAGGGGCAAATGCTCCTGCAAGTTTTGTAAGAGAACAAATTAAAAGAGCTAAGGAATTAACTGATAAACCATTTGGTGTAAATATAATGTTACTTTCTGAAAATGCAGATGAGTTATCAGAAATAGTAATTGAAGAAGAGGTTAAAGTAGTTACAACAGGAGCGGGAAATCCAGGAAAGTACATGAAAAAGTGGAAGAATGCTGGAATAAAGGTTATACCAGTTGTAGCTTCAGTAGCCTTAGCAAAAAGAATGGAAAGAGCAGGAGCAGATGCAATTATTGCAGAAGGATGTGAAGCAGGAGGACATATTGGGAAATTAACTACTATGGTTTTATTACCACAAGTTGTTGATGCAGTAAGTATTCCTGTTATAGCGGCTGGTGGAATTGGAGACGGAAGAGGAATAGCAGCAGTATTTATGTTAGGGGCAAAAGGTATTCAAGTCGGAACAAGGTTTTTAGTAGCTGATGAGTGTACAATACATGATAATTATAAGGAAGCAGTTATTAAGGCAAAAGATATAGATACAGTTGTAACAGGTAGACCAACAGGGCATCCTGTTCAAGTTATTAAAAATAAATTAGCAAGAGAGTATATGAATCTTGAAAAGGAAAATGCTCCGATTGAAAAAATAGAGGAATTAGGAAGAGGAGCTTTAAAAAAAGCTGTAAAAGATGGGGATATTGAAAATGGCTCACTCATGGCAGGGCAAATTTCAGGACTTGTTAATAAAAGACAAAGTGCTAAAGAGATAATTGAAGAAATGTTTAGTGAGTATGAAAAAGTTAAGAGTAGCCTTTAAGAGGAGATGAAAATATGAAAATAGCATTTATTTTTGCAGGTCAAGGTTCTCAATATATAGGTATGGGCAAGGAATTATATGATAATATTTTAGTTTGTAGAGAAACTTTTGATAAAGCAAGAGAATTATTAGATTTTGATATAAAAGAGTTAATGTTTAACGGAGAAAAAGAAGAGTTAGATATTACAGAAAATACTCAGCTTGCAATATTAGCTACTTCTATTATGGCAAAGAAGGCATTAGAGGAAAAAGGAATCAGGCCAGATGTAGTTTCTGGATTAAGTTTAGGAGAATATTCAGCATTAGTTGCAGCAAATGCATTATCTTTTGATGAAGCAATTCCTCTAATAAGAAAAAGAGGGAAGTTTATGCAGGAAGCTGTACCAGTAGGTATTGGTTCTATGGCTGCTATTATAGGATTAGAGTTAAATAAAATAAAATTAGCTTTAAATGAAGCAAGTGCTATTGGAATAGTTGAAATCGCTAATTATAACACTCACAATCAAATTGTTATTGGTGGAGAAAAAGAGGCTGTAGAAAAGGCAAGAGAACTATGTTTAAAAACTGGAGCTAGAAGAGCAATTCCATTAAAGGTTTCTGGACCATTTCATACATCTTTACTCGAAAGTGCTTCAGTTAAACTTAAAGAAGAGCTAGATAAAATAGAATTTAAAAAGCCAGAAGTAAAAATAATATCTAATGTTACAGCTGATTTCATTGAAAATAATGAAGAAATAAGGGAATTACTTTATAAACAAGTTAAATCTTCTGTTAGATGGAGTGAAAGCATAAATAAAATGTTAAATATGGGTATAGATACTTTTATTGAACTTGGACCTGGAAAGGTACTAAGTGGATTTATAAAAGAAATTAGTAGAGAAAAAAGTTTAAAGGTTAATATTTTTAATATTGAAGATATAAAATCTTTAAATAAAACTTTAGAAGGGATTGGAGTTTTGAATGATTAAAAATAAAAATGCAATAGTGACAGGTGGCGTAAGAGGAATTGGAAAAGAAATAGCAAGAAGCCTAGCAGAAAATGGAGCTAATATTGCAATTAATTATAGAAAATTTACTGATGAAATTAAATTATTTGTTCAAGAATTAAATTCTCTTGGAGTAAAAGTTTTAACTTTTAAATGTGATGTTAGTAAAGAAGAAGAAGTTGAAGAATTTATAAAAGAGGTTAAGAATAGCTTTGGTAGTATAGATATATTAGTAAATAATGCTGGGATAACTAAAGATGGTCTGCTATTAAGAATGAGCGAAAAAGATTTTAATGATGTAATTGATGTTAACTTAAAAGGCACATTTAATATGACAAAAGCTGTATCATCAATAATGGTTAGACAAAGATATGGAAAGATAATTAATATTTCTTCAGTTGTGGGTGTAGCTGGAAATGCAGGTCAATGCAATTATGCGGCTTCTAAAGCAGGAGTTATAGGATTCTCCAAATCAATAGCAAGAGAGCTAGCATCAAGAAATATAAATGTTAATGTAATAGCTCCGGGATATATTAATACAGATATGACTAAAGTTCTACCAGATAAGGTAAAAGAAGAGGTTTTAAAGACTATTCCTATGAAGAAAATAGGAGAACCTAGAGAAATAGCTAATTTAGCTCTATTCCTATCATCTAATTTATCAGACTATATTACAGGGCAAGTAATAAATGTAGATGGTGGAATGGTTATGCATTAAAAGGAGAGAAGTAGTATGAAAAGAAGAGTAGTAGTTACAGGTATGGGTGCTATAACACCAATTGGTAATTCTATTGAAAGTCTCTGGAATTCTGTAAAAGAAGGAAAAAATGGTATAGATAATATTACTTATTTTGACACATCAGATTTTAAAGTTAAGGTGGCAGCAGAAGTTAAAGATTTTAATGCAGAAGAGCACTTAGGAAGAAAAGAAGCAAAAAGATTAGATAAATTTACTCAGTTTGCATTAGTAGCAGCAAAAGAGTGCATTAAAGATAGTAAGATAGATTTAGATTCTGTTGATAGAGAAAGATTTGGAGTTGTATTTAGTTCAGGAATTGGTGGACTTATTACTATTGAAAATCAAATGACCAATTTGATTAATAGGGGACCTAGCAGAGTATCACCAATGGCAATTCCAGCTATAATTTCAAATATGGCAGCTGGTGCAATTTCTATTGAGTTCGGAATATTAGGAACTTGTTTAAGTGTTACAACAGCATGTGCTTCATCAACTCATGCTATTGGAGAAGCATATAGAAGTATAAAAGATGGATATTTAGATAGGGCAATAGTTGGTGGTACTGAAGCATCTATTTGTAGATTTGGTATTGCAGGCTTCCAATCTTTAACTGCTCTTAGTAAAAGTGAAGATATAAATAGAGCATCAATTCCTTTTGATAAAGACAGAAGTGGATTTGTTATGGGAGAAGGTGCAGGAGCATTAATATTAGAAGATTTAGAAAGTGCATTAAATAGAGGTGCAAAGATTTATGGTGAAGTAGTTGGTTATGGAACAACTTGTGATGCTTATCACATTACATCACCACGATCAGATGGGGATGGGGCATATAGAGCTATGAGAGATGCTATAAATAGTGCTAATATAAATCCTAATGAAATTGGCTATATAAATGCTCATGGAACTTCAACAGAAATTAATGATAAAGTTGAAACTTTAGCAATTAAAAATGCTTTTGGTGAAGCAGCAAAAGAAGTATATGTAAGTTCTACAAAGTCAATGACAGGACATTTACTTGGGGCAGCAGGAGCAGTAGAAGCAATAATATCAATTAAAGCATTAGAAGATGGATTTATTCCAGCAAATATAAATTATTTAAATCCAGATGAAGATTGTGATTTAAATTTAGTTGTAAATGAAGGAAAGAATAAAGAAATAGATTATGCTATGTCTAATTCATTAGGCTTTGGTGGCCATAATGGAACAGTAATATTTAAAAAGTGGAGAGGAAAGTAAGATGTTAACTTATGAACAAATTAAGGAAATAATAGAATCAATAGATTCATCTTCTCTTAGGGTCTTTGAATTAGAAGAGCAAGGTTTTAAATTAAAATTAAGTAAAAATGAAGAAACTTCAAAGGAAATAATAAAGGAAAGTAACTCTTTAAATGAAGTTAAATCAGAAATTCCTTCATTAGAAAACAATAATATAGTAATTAACAATAAAGCAGAAATAAATAATGATATAAATGAATCTTCAAATAATGATGAATCTTATAATGTAGTTAAATCTCCTTTAGTTGGAACTTATTATTCATCAGGAACTCAAGGTGGAAAGCCTTATGTTGAAAAAGGTGATAAGGTTAAAAAAGGGGATGTTCTTTGTATAGTAGAAGCTATGAAGATTATGAATGAAATAACTTCTGAATATGATGGCGAAATAGTTGAAGTATTAAGAAGTGATGAAGATATTGTTGAGTATGGAATGGAATTATTTAAGATAAAGTAGGTGAATATTTTGGATATAAAAGAAATAATGGAAATAATACCTCATAGATATCCATTTTTACTAATAGACAGAGTAGAGTCTTTAGAAGATACTAAGATAGTAGCTATAAAAAATGTAACTATGAATGAGTATTTCTTTCAAGGACATTTTCCAGTGGAACCAGTAATGCCAGGAGTTTTAATTGTTGAGGCCTTAGCTCAAACTGGAGCAGTTGCTTTACTAAAAAGGGAAGAATTTAAAGGAAAGATTGCTTACTTCGGTGGAATTAATAAAGCAAAATTTAGAAGGAAAGTAGTACCTGGAGATACACTAAGATTAGAAGTTGAACTTACAAAAATTAGGGGATCAGCAGGAATAGGTAAAGGAATTGCTTATGTAGATGACAAAAAGGTCTGTGAGGCAGAGCTAACTTTTATGGTTGGATAATAAAGAGGTGTTTTTATGATTAGAAAGGTATTGATAGCTAACAGAGGAGAAATAGCAGTAAGAATAATAAGAGCTTGCAAAGAACTTGGAATAAAAACAGTAGCTATTTACTCAGAGGCTGACAAAGATGCAATGCACGCACAGTTGGCAGATGAAGCTATTTGTGTTGGAAAGCCTAAATCTAAGGACTCATATTTAAATGAAAGTAATATTATAAGTGCAGCAGTAATAACAAAATGTAATGCCATTCATCCGGGCTTTGGATTTTTATCTGAAAATGCAGAATTTGCATCAATATGTGAAGAATGTAATATTAAATTTATTGGACCTAATAGTGATACTATTGGAATAATGGGAGATAAGTCTAGAGCAAGAGAGATTATGAGAAATGCAGATGTTCCTATAATTCCTGGTAGTAATGGAATAGTTAAAAGTTTAGATGATGCATATTCCGAAGCAGAGAAAATAGGATATCCAGTAATGATAAAAGCAGCTTTAGGAGGAGGCGGTAAAGGAATAAGAATAGTTCATAGCAAAGATGAATTAGAAAATGCTTATTTTACTGCAAAAACTGAAGCAAAGGTTAATTTTGGAGATGAGACTATCTATATGGAAAAGTTTATCGAAAACCCAAGACATATAGAGTTTCAAATTTTAGGAGATGAACATGGTAACATAGTACATTTAGGAGAAAGAGATTGTACTGTTCAAAGAAGAAATCAAAAGGTATTAGAAGAAGCCCCTTCTACTATTTTAAGTGATGAACTTAGGAGAGAAATGGGAAAGGCTGCTATAAATGCTGCAAAAGCGGTAAACTATGTAAATGCAGGTACTATAGAATTTTTAGTAGATAAGCATGGACATTTTTATTTTATGGAAATGAACACTAGAATACAAGTTGAACATCCTATAACAGAGATGGTTACATCTATAGATATAGTAAAAGAACAAATAAAGATTGCTAATGGAGAAAGATTAGAATTTTCTCAAGAAGATATTAAAATTAAAGGGCATGCTATTGAATGTAGAATAAATGCTGAAAATCCAAGTAAGGGATTTATACCTTCTCCAGGAAGGATAGAGTTTTTAAATTTACCTGGTGGTAATGGAATAAGGGTAGACACTGCAGTGTTTACAGGATATACTATACCGCCGACTTATGATTCTATGATAGCAAAATTAATAGCCTATGGTAATAATAGAGAAGAAGCTATTAATAAGATGCTAAGGGCATTGGATGAGTTTGTAATTGAAGGAATTGAAAATAATATTGAGTTTCAAATAGATATTTTAAATAATGAAAAATTTCGCTTAGGGAATTATGATACTAGTTTCATAAGCAAAGAATACAATTTATAGTTGGTGAAAAATTATGGGGATTTTTAAGAAAAGACAGTATGGAGTTATAAACATAACTAATTTAGAAGAAAAGGATATACCAGTAGTTCCAGATGGAACTTGGATTAAATGTAGCAATTGTGGTAAGATTCTATATAAAAAATCTTTAGAGGAAAATTATAATATTTGTACTAATTGTAACTATCATTTTAGACTTGGTAGTTATGAAAGAATTGAACAAATTTGTGATAAAGGAAGCTTTAAGGAGTTTAATAAATACATGAAGTCAAAAAATCCAATGAACTTCCCAAACTATGAAGAAAAATTAAAAATAAATGAAGAAAAAAGTGGTATAACTGAGGCGGTAGTAACAGGTGAATGTGAAATCGGTGGAAATAAAGCAGTTATTGCTGTCATGGATTCAAACTTTTTAATGGGAAGTATGGGAACTGTAGTTGGAGAAAAAATCACTATTGCAGTGGAAGAAGCTACAAAAAGAAGACTACCTATTATTATATTTACAGCTTCAGGTGGAGCAAGAATGCAAGAGGGAATACTATCTCTTATGCAAATGGCTAAAATAAGTAGTGCATTATCAAGACATAGTGATGCTGGTTTACTTTATATAACTGTATTAACAGATCCAACAACAGGAGGGGTAACAGCTAGTTTTGCAATGCTTGGAGATATAATATTAGCAGAACCAAAAGCTTTAGTTGGTTTTGCAGGAAGAAGAGTAATAGAAGGAACTATAAAAGAAAAATTGCCTGAAGATTTTCAAAGTGCAGAATTTTTATTAGAACATGGATTTATAGATAATATTATTAAAAGAGAAAATTTAAAAATGGCTCTTTCAACTCTTTTAAATTTTCATAGAGTTAAGGAGGTGTAGTTGTGAAAGATATTAAAGCTTATGATAGATTACGAATTGCTAGAATGATAGAAAGACCGACTACACTAGATTATATAGATAAGATATTTACAAACTTTTTTGAATTGCATGGAGATAGAGTCTTTAGGGATGATAAATCAATAGTTGGTGGTATAGGCCTTTTAAATGGTATGCCTATCACTATAGTTGGTATTCAAAAAGGAAAAGATTTAAAAGAAAATATGGAAAGAAATTTCGGTTCTCCACATCCTGAAGGATATAGAAAAGCACTAAGATTAATGAAGCAAGCCGAAAAGTTTAATAGACCAATTGTATGTTTTATAAATACTTCTGGTGCGTATTGTGGGATAGAAGCAGAAGAAAGAGGGCAAGGAGAAGCTATAGCGAGGAATTTAATTGAAATTGCTCAAATTAGTGTGCCTATAATTTCTATAATAATTGGAGAAGGTGGAAGTGGAGGAGCTATTGCATTAGCTTGCGGAGATAAAGTATGGATGCTTGAAAACTCAGTTTATTCTATATTATCTCCTGAAGGATTTGCTTCTATATTATTAAAGGATTCATCAAAATCAAAGGAAGTCGCAGAAATAATGGGAATAACATCTTATGAACTTTTAGAGCAAGGTGTAATTGAAAAAATTATAAAAGAGCCTAAAGGAGGAGCTCATAAGAATGTAGACATAGTTGCAACTTCAATAAGAGATGAACTAATAAAAGAATTTAAAGTATTATTTAAAAAATCAAAAGATAAACTTTTAGAAGAAAGATATCAAAGGTTTAGAAAATTTAAGTAAAATAAAGAAATATAATATCTCGCTTATTCAGTCATATGCATTCCAAGTCAACACGAGATATTATATTTCTTTTAATATACTGAATGAAGAAACTCCTCATATTTCGGAGTTTCTAAAAATACTTATTCCGTCGCGAACTCCAAGTCAACGTAAAATGATATTTACCCTTTCAGAACACAAGGAATAAATTCCTCACTATTCGGAATTTATGATATGTTCGCTTATTCCGTCACATTCGTTCCAATGAGATATTGTCTTTTCTTTATATTTGAATCTTTGATTAATATAGAATATTTTGAAATTGATGCTATAATAAATATATATATTAAATTTTAATATTTTATTAAGTAAAATAAACTAATGAAGAATGTAAAATACATAATTAAGTTTAAAATTTTTAATTTTTGCTTAGCAAAACATCCTAAATTCTTCATTCTTCATTTTTAATTCTTAATTATTTGAATCTGTTAAGCTGTTATGAAAAAAATAGCATGATTTTTCATAGAATTACTCGCTCTTTGAAAATTATATAAGTTTGAATATTTTATTGCATGGCAAACAAGCCTGCAATAGAATTGATTTTTTGCAGGTTAAATAAAGGTATTAAGTTTAATTAAGCTGCTGAAAACCAACAGTTTTTAGCAAAGCTATCGCTAGCGAAGCCAGCAACTTCTGCTGGAGTAAAGTTATTTAGTGATCCATGTGGTCTGATAAAGTTATAGTGAAAGATAAACAAGTAAATTAGGTTATTAGCTTTGTCAAAAGAGTTAAATCATTTTTTAGCTTTATACCAAGCTTTAAATGTCTTGTTAAATGATTCTATTAAGTTATTATTTATATCACTAGACATTGGTGCTACAGGTACATGTTCAGTATTTGGCAATACTGTAGCGGCAGCTTCGTTATACGAAGGTAATCTATCAGTTATAAAGTAAGTGGGTTCACCACAATTTTTAGCTTCATTTATTAAGGCATAAGCAGAATCAGAACTTCTAGACTTAGTTAGATGAAATGCTAGAATAAATCTAGTTTCAGAATCAATAGCTAACCAGATAGTACCTTTCACCATTAATAAATACTACTGTTTCATCAGCGTGCCAATCGTCAGATTGTAAGTTTAAACTAGCTTTGAATTTATCAGCTTTCTGTTTAAAGAAAGGTGCAAATTTATTAGTCCAACTTGCTATAGTAACATGGGATACCTTAATACCAGAGTTAATCATCAAGAATTGAGAAATAGTTCTTGTTGATGAATTATTTAAAAAGTATAGCGTTAATGCAGTTAATATTACATGTAGAGGAAAACGCATTCCTTTCATTGAAAGGGAACCGCTAACTCACTCACTAGAAGCATTTTCAATATTCGTAGTATGATGTTTTACTATTATGTGATTACACTTCTTGTTATTGCACTTATAGCGATTGTAATGTTTATATGCATGATGTAAGTAAGTTCCCTTACCGCATCTAGGACACTTTGGATTATTAAGTTTAGGACGTCCGCCACCGTCGCCTAAGGCGAACTGGCGTTTACATTGCTTACATTGATACTTTTGTTTAGCCTGCTTATTCATACCAAACTTGTATAGTTTATCAGAATTACAGCGTGGGCATTTTATATTAGTTTTGTTCATTGTTCTTCTCTCCTTTTTAAGGGGGTATTATTTAGTTTTGCAAACATATTGTATTTCCTATGGTTGAGAAGAGCAATGTTCATATAACTTAACAGATCGAATTATTTAATTGGGGGGATTTAATTGAAAAGAATAGATTATATATCTTGGGATGAATATTTTATGGGCGTTGCTATTTTAGCTGGTATGAGAAGTAAGGATCCAAGTACCCAAGTTGGAGCATGTATAGTTGATAATGATAATAAAATATTAAGTCAAGGGTATAATGGGTTACCTAGAGGATGCTCTGATGATGAGTTTCCATGGGATAGAGAAGGTAATATGCTTGAAACAAAATATCCTTATGTAGTTCATGCGGAGTTAAATGCAATATTAAATTGTAGAGGAACAAATTTATTAGGTTCTAAAATATATGTTGCCTTATTCCCATGTAATGAATGTGCGAAGGCGATAATTCAGTCAGGTATTAAAGAAGTTGTTTATTTATCTGATAAATATGCTGATACAGATATAGTTAAAGCATCAAAGAGAATGCTTAGTGCTGCAGGAGTTAAAATGACTAAACTAGAGCCTAAAAATAGGACTATAGAGATATCTTTTGATATAAACAATATTTAATTTAGTTAAGGAAGCGATAGCTTCCTTTTTATTTACACATCATGGAAATTAATAGTATGATAAATTAGGAGTATATATTATTTTGAGAATTTATATAAGGAGGGAACATATATGTTTGATAGCACAGGGGTAGTTAATGAAGAAATAGTAAGGACTTTTAAAAGTGGGATATTACCATTTGCAACGGAATTTTTTTTTAGAACAATGATTTTTATATGTATGGGATTTGGAATTCTAAGTATATTCATGACTGAGAATAAAGCTTTTTTATTAAGTTTTTCTTTATTAACTATTATTTTTATTGCAGAATATCTTTATATTATAAATAAAGTTATTAAAATATGTATAAAGCGCATGGAAGAGTCTGTTGGGAAAAAGGAAAGTAAATATAATGTATATTTTGATGAAGAAGGGGCTATAGTAAATAATTTAGATACAGGAATAAAATCACATATGAAATACGATGTATTTAAGAGATTTGCAGAAACTTCTACTGCATATGCACTTTTTACAAAATCAAATGAAATTATTGTTATATTTAAAGATTGCTTGAACAAAAGTGAAATTGACGAATTTAAAGGATTTATAAAAGAAAAATGCCAATTGAAATCAAGTCTTTTTATCAGATAATGGATTTGTAATAATATTAGCAATTAATAGAGTATGATAAAATTAGAAAATACTTAAACATTGACATAGAAGACAGCTATGATATACTCATATTTATCAATTTTAAGGCTTTGGAGGTGGGAGGTATGTTTATAAATTTAAAAAATAATTTTAATAGTGTTTATACCCATGCAGAATAGTAGAAATGCAACAAACTGCGTGGGATAAAAAGTTGCATTAGCTGCTCATTCTGCACTTTATTTAATTAATTAAGTAAAGGAGTATGAATATGAAATATATTAATGCAGCAGATGTGCTTCCAAAAGAATTATTGAATGAAATTTTAAAGTACGTAGATGGGAAATTATTATATATTCCGACTTCCAGAAGAAAAAGAAAATGGGGAGAATGTAGTGGCTCAAGAGAATACTACAAGAAACGTAATAATGAAATAATAGATCAATATAAAAATGGAGTAACAATAAATAACATAGCTAAGAATTATTGCTTATCATATGATTCAGTAAGAAAAATAGTTAATAAATAAATTAAAGGAGATTTTACCATTAGGGTAAGATCTCTTTTAATATAGGAAAAAACAATTATAACTATTATTGAGGCTATGACTATGCTATTTTAAATTATAAAATAGGAACATAATCTAAAAAGATATATGTCTTTTAATGGAAATATTCTATTATTTATAGATAAAACAGAATGATAATTTTAGGAGGATTAGAATAAAATGAAAATTAAAATGGAACTAGAAACAGAAAGACTAATATTGAGGCCATGGAGAATTGAAGATGCGCCTGCACTATATAAATATGCAAGGGATCCTAAGGTTGGTCCAATAGCTGGATGGCCAGTTCACACAAGTGTTGAGAATAGCCGTGAAATAATAAGGGATGTATTTTCTAACGAAGGGATTTATGCAATTGTTCCAAAAGGAGAAGAAGAACCAGTTGGATGTATAGGGCTTTTAATAGGAGAAGCTAGCGATTTCGGGATTGGATCAGACGAAGGAGAAATTGCTTATTGGATTGGGGCTCATTATTGGGGAAAAGGCCTTGTACCAGAATCTATTAGAGAATTAATGAGATATTCATTTGAAGAACTTGGACTTAAGGCACTTTGGTGCGGATACTTTGAGGGGAATGAGAAGTCACTTCGTGCTCAAGAAAAATGTGGCTTCGAGTATCATCATACTAATTATGATAAGCCTTGGCCTTTGATGGGAGATGTAAGAACAGAAGTTATTACATGTATCACTAAGGTGAAATGGTTGAATAATATGTTTATTTGCAAATAGTATAGGGAAGATGTTAAAATGATAAAAGCTACAAGATATAATAATATTATAATTGTGGTTTTTATTATTTTAATTGAAATGAGGTTAAAAATATGCCGGAAAACAAAAGCAAAAAAATTATGTGGTATAGTCTTGCATTAATGGCCTTTTCAGGAGTTTGGGGATTTGGTAATGTAATCAACGGATTTTCTGAATATAATGGATTACAAGCAATTGTAGCGTGGTTAATTATTTTTGCAATCTATTTTATACCATATGCATTAATGGTTGGAGAATTAGGATCAGCATTTAAAAGCCATGGAGGTGGTGTTAGTTCTTGGGTTGGTGAAACTATAGGACCTAAGATAGCGTACTACGCAGGTTGGACATATTGGATTGTACATATGCCATATCTTTCACAAAAACCTAATAGCTTTATGATTGCAACAAGTTGGGCTATTTTCCAAGATAGTAGAATTAGTAAGATGAATACATTATTATTACAAATAAGTTGTTTAATTATATTTGTAATTGCTATGTATATTGCATCAAAGGGATTAAATCCATTAAAGAAGTTATCTTCTTTAGCTGGAACATCTATGTTTGTAATGTCTATGCTATTCATATTATTAATGATGGCAGCACCAGCAATTACAAATGTTCAATTAAATGAAATTGATTGGTCATTAAGTACATTTATGCCGAAGTTTGATATGTCATTCTTTACAAGTATTTCAATATTAGTTTTTGCAGTTGGGGGTTGTGAAAAAATATCTCCATATGTAAATCAAATGAAGGATCCAGCTAAAGGTTTTTCTAAGGGAATGATTACACTAGCAATTATGGTTGCAGTTACAGCAATACTTGGAACAATTTCATTAGGAATGATGATTGATTCAAATAATATACCGAGTGATTTAATGACAAATGGAGCATACTATGCATTCCAAAAGCTAGGTGAATACTATAATTTGGGAAATTTATTTGTTATAGCTTATGCCATTACTAATATGATTGGACAGTTTGCAGTACTTATAATTTCAATAGATGCACCATTACGTATGTTACTTGATAGTGGGGATAGAAGATTTATTCCAGAAAAGTTATTTGTACAAAATAAAAATGGAGCATATACTAATGGACATAAATTAATTTTTGTTATAGTTTCTATATTAATTATAGTTCCAGCAATAGGAATTGGAAGTGTTGATGAGCTAGTTAGATGGTTAGTAAAGCTAAATGCAGTATGTATGCCTTTAAGATACTTATGGGTATTTATAGCCTATATAGCTTTAAAGAAGGCTGGAGACAAATTCCAAAGAGAGTACTATTTTGTTAAAAATAGAACTTTAGGAATAATTTTAGGAGCTTGGTGTTTTGCATTCACAGCATTTGCTTGTATAGGTGGAATGTATTCAAAAGATGTATTCCAACTAGTACTAAATATTATAACTCCATTTATATTAATTGCATTAGGATTAATATTACCTTATATAGCTAAAAAAACAAATACATCTAAATAATAGAAGAGGTTATCTTAGTAGAAGTATATAAATTACTGAGATAACCTTTTATTTATATTATTTACTAAGTAATTAAATTAATATCTATAATAGTGCATTTTCTCTTAAATAATTTTACAATCTCTAAAGAATGGCTCAATAGCCCAACAATCTGTATATTGAATTAATTTTATTTTATTCAGTTATAAAAGTATTCAAGTATTTTTGCGATATTATAGTAATATAATTATTAATTAGAAATTATTGACAAGAATATAAGTGTGGTATATAATTCCATAGCCTTAAAGGAAACTGGGTTTTGATTAACTAAATAGTTAATCAAAATTATAATAAAAGGAGGATTATTATGGAATGGAGAATATTAAGAGCCACATTTAAAAGAAATTTAATTATTAATTTAAGAGCATATCCAAAGGATTTCTTTATAGGGAACTTGCTAACAGGAGTATATACTGTAATTTCTGCTTTATTTATGTACAAGATGTTATTTGATGGAAATATAACAGAGGAATTTGTACAGTATACAAGTACTGGAGATTATATGGGATATATAATTTTAGGAAGTTTAACATATCTATTTGCTGTTAGGACATGTCTAAATGTAAGTAGGAGTCTTATTACAGAATTAAGAGAAGGAACTTTAGAAAGCTTAATGATAGCACCATTTAAAAGAATAGAATATTTCTTAGGAAATATGCTACATCAAACTTTAGCTACATCTTTTGAAATTATGGTATCTGTTATTATTGCTATTCCTTTTGGGCTAACCTTTAAAAATATGAATTTTATATCATTTTTATTAGTGTTTATCATTGCTTTATTTGGATTTTTTAGTTTATCTTTAGTCCTTGGAGCATTAATGCTTTATACAAGGGATACGTATATATCACAAAATACATTATTTGTTGGAATGTTACTTTTATGTGGAATCACTTTTCCAATAGATTATCTACCATATCCTTTAAGGATAGTAGGTGAGTTAATCCCTGTAACAGAAGTTTCCAATTTAATTAGGGGAACAACATTGCTAGGACAGGGAATAGTAGAGCAAATGCCAAGAATTATTTATGTAGTTTTATTAAGTCTAGTTTATTTATTAATTGGATTTAAATCATTTAAGTATGTGGAAAAAATTGCATTAGAAAAAATACAAGGATAGGTGAGAAATATGATAGAGGCAAAAAATTTAAAGAAGGTTTATGAAACTAAAGTATCTAAAGGATTATTTAAAAAAGAAAAGGCCTTAGTGAATGCAGTAAATGATGTATCTATAAGAATAAATAAAGGTGAAATCATAGGTTTTTTAGGTATTAATGGAGCAGGAAAAACAACAACTATAAAAATGTTAACTACATTAATATCACCAACAGAGGGAAGTTATTATGTAGATGGTATAGATGCTATTAAGAATCCTATGGTTATTAAAAAGAAAATAAATATGGTAGCAGGAGGAGAAAGAATGATTTATTGGAGGCTTACAGCTTATGAAAATCTCTGGTATTATGGGAGCCTTTATGGATTAGACTCCAAGTTATTAAATGAAAGAATAGATGAGCTATTAAAGCTAGTAGGGTTATATGAAAATAAAGATAAAAAAGTTGAAGAGTTTTCAAAGGGCATGAAGCAAAGATTACAAATAGCTAGAGGCTTAATAAATGATCCAGAATATCTTTTTATGGATGAGCCAACATTAGGATTAGATGCTATAGTTTCAAAAGAACTTAGAAAGCATATAAAATCTTTAGCTAAAGAAAAAAATAAGGGAATATTATTAACTTCACATTATATGGAGGAGGTAGAGGAACTTTGCGATTATATTTATATATTAGATAAGGGAAATATAATAAATCAGGGAACAGCAAAGGAATTAGCTAAAGATGCTTTTTCACATATAAACTTAAAATTATCTTTATATAATGAAGGTTATAACTTTAAGGAACACTTATTAAAAAAATTACAAGAGGAAGATAATAAGGTCAAAATAATTCTAAAAGAAGGGTATTACAATATAGAATCAACAAAAGACTTAAGAGTAGAAATATCAGAATTTTGTAATAAAAATGAGATACTAATTAAAGAAATCTTTAAGATAGAGCCAAGACTAGAAGATATAATAATTAAACTATCTAATACTAGAAAGGTACCTAATTAATTTGAGAAAGAGTGGTTTGTATTATGAGGAAGTTTTTTAAAGTAGTAAAAGCAGAATGTAAGAAACAACATTTAAATTATTTTCATAGTAAAATAATTTATGTATCATTATTTATATGGCCTGTTTTAAATTTTATAACTAGTTATTATAGCTTTAAACCTTTTAAGATAATAAATAGTAAAATACCCTATTTAAATGAAGAAAATATAATTATATATCTTTTATTAGGATATATGACTATGAGTTTATTTAGAAGCTTAGTTCAATCAGCTTGGAACTTTTCTTTCGAGAGAATAAGTGGTACATTAGAGTTAATATATCTATCTCCAGCTTCTAGACAAGCTGTTATACTGGGTAATGCAATCTCATCACTTTTTGAAAGTGTAGTAGTTATGGTATGTTTTTCTATAGGAGTTATTATATTTAAAAAAGAAGTTTTAAATATAAATTATCTAAGTTTAATGATAGTTTTATTAATTACATTAGTAATGGCTGTATTATGGGGAATGCTTTTAAATTCGTTATTTTTATTTTCAAGAGATT
The DNA here is from genome assembly GCF_050585265.1 of Clostridium nigeriense. Lineage (GTDB taxonomy): Bacteria > Bacillota > Clostridia > Clostridiales > Clostridiaceae > Clostridium > Clostridium nigeriense_B. The sequence goes on from NZ_JBNOOE010000003.1 coordinate 96,427, forward strand.
CAGGATTTTTATTTACTATACTAGAAGAGCCAATGGAGATTTTTTCAGGGGTAAAGGTTCCAGTAGTGGTCTTTCCTATTTGGGCAAAAGCTATTAGCGTGATATTTCCATTAACCTATGCTATAGAAGGAGTTAGGAAGGTAATATTGAGTGGTGGTAGTATATATTTAGGTAACTTTATTAGAATAGGAGTTACTATAATAATTATTGAATATATAGCTTCAGTAACAATTATTAAAATCGTTGAAAAGCATAGTAGAAAAACAGGAAACTTTACTTATTTTTAAATAAAAGGATGTTGATTAATTATGAGGGTAGATGCAATTTATGAAAATGGAATAGTTGTTGAATTTGTATATTCACCATTATTTGAAATGTTTTGTGCACTACATGTGCTTTCAAATAGTCAGCATCATATCCATAGAGAGAAATGGGTAGAAAAGATAAATAGTTTAATGACGGAAAAAATGAAAAATGATATTAATAGATTTTCTTTAATTACAGATGAATATTTAATAATAATGGATTTTTGTAATGATTTTAAAGAATGCTCAGATTTAAATATATTAAGTGCATTAGATTTTCTTGATGATGTGCCATTTTATAAGATAAATGGAGTATTTAAAAATTACAATAAAAGAATAACAAATATATATTATAGAGAGCTGTTAAGATTTCTAAGAGATTTTTATATTGAGATTTTTCAAAATGAGTTAAAATATATAGAACCAATTATTATTAGGGAATTAAAGAGAAAATTAACTTTAGGAAAAGATAAAGGAATTTTTTATCTTATAAATAGTATTCATAGTAGAATAGAGGTTCTAGAGGATGAAATAGTATTTTATAAGTTTAAAGAGTTTAGAGTAAAACTATTAGATCTAAAGTATATAAATATTAATGTTTCTACTTTTATAAGTCCACATTTACTTTTAGGACAAGGTAAAAATAGCATAAATTTAACTGTTTTAATAGAGTTAGGGAATAATGAAGATAAGTGCCCTAAAGATTTAGAGAAAAAGCTTAAAGCTTTAGGAGATGCCACAAGACTTAGGATATTAAGTGAAATAAATCCTATAGGGAAAAGCACTCAAGAATTAAGTGGTATCTTAAATATATCAGAAGCTGCAGTATCTAAGGCTTTAAAGTTATTGTTAGAAGCAAAATTAGTAAATAAAATAAGAAGAGGTAATTATATAATATACTCATTAAACTCTATAGAAATTGATTATTTACCATATAATATTTATGAATATATAAATTAGAAATAAGTTATATTTATTAAATTAATAGGATAAAAAATATTATAATAATAAATTATTGATGATTTAGTAGATACATTAAGGAGAATTTAGAGTATTGTGTTGGCATGGCTGCTAATATGATAGGAGTTAAAAAACGTATTCTTGTATTTACTGCACAGATTATTCAACATGAAATAGGCAATTTTGAAGGGATAATAATCTAATATATAAAATTTCGTATGATGAGATTATTAATTAAAAAATATTTAAGAAAAAGGAGTTATAATGGCTAAAGTACGAAAAATGCTTGGAAAAGCGGATTCAACATATATTATATCTCTTATGAGATTAATAGAGACACAAAACAATAATACAATTATAAAATGGTGCAATGAATATGCAAATGAATATATTCTACCAATTTATGAAAAAGATTATCCTAATGATCTTCGTTTAAAAAATGCATTAAATGCAGTAAATGAATGGCTAGAAGGAAAAATTAAATTAGTAGAAGCAAAGAAATTTATTAAGGAAGTTCAAGTTGCTGCAAGAGAAGCAGAGAAAAAACCAGCTGCACAAGCTGCAGCGAGAGCAATTGGGGCAACAACAGCAACGATAAATACTGTAACAAGTTCACTAGGACTTGCGTTTTATGGGGCTGCATCTATAGCATATTCATCCGTTGGTGTTAATGAACAGGCGTATGTCTATGATGAAATTGCAGCAAAAGAGTGCAAAAAAATGGAAGAGGCTTTACGTAAAATTGCTATAATAGATGAACCTAATCCAGCTAAAATAAATTGGTATTGCTAAATATGTAAACATAACAATAATATGTAATGTTAGGTTGGGGGATTTTTTTAAAATAGATTTCTATATGTGATAAAAAAGCAAATATGAATAATATTTAAAAGGACACCTATTTTGTGTCCTTTTAAGCATATATGTTATATTATAAAGTTTACTACAATTACCAATAGTCCAGCCATAACTAAAGAAATTGTATTTAATCCTACACTTATAGTAGTTTTTATATTTTTAGTCTTATCTTTTTCCATTTTAGTAACTTGGAGGTTTGCATTAGAAATATATTGAGCGTTAGTTTGTCCAAGACCTTGCATAGATAATCCTATTGGATTACCTCCAAAAGATGAAAGAGTTCCTCCAATAATAAAAATTATGCCCTCAATAAAAAGCATATTTTTTAATTCATAACCATTGAAATTTGTAATTATAAGTGCAATTACAAATAAAACTATAGCCCAAACAAATCCTAAAACTACACATTTCCTAATAGTTTTTAATACACTTTTATCCATAGATTTCCCCCCCTTTTTATATGGTAATAAAGTTTTCATATATTTATTATATAGCAAATATAATACAAGTTAAACATTAATTTGGAATAATAGTAATTACATTACAGTAAGTCTAAACTTTTTTATTTACAGCTGGATGAAAGGGATTAAGTCAAATCATTATAACACGATAGAGTAAATATCCATCCAAACTATAATGAATATAATATATTTAAATTACTAGAATTATATGAATTTAAATACCTTAATAAATTAGGATAAAAAGTTGAAAATGATACTAATATATTAATTTTTAAATTTATATAATTAGAATATATAATTTAACTATTAAAAGAAAAGGGGAAATTTTATGAGTAAAATCCATGTAGTATTAGTAGGTGCTGGAGCTCGTGGAAAGGATGTATATTCAAAATATATACTTAATAATCCAGAAGTTGCAAAGGTAGTAGCTGTAGCAGAGCCCAATGAAGAAAAAAGAAAAATGATTGTAGAGGCTTTTAATATTCCAAAAGAAAACGTATTTAATAGCTGGAAAGAGATTAAAGACAAAGAAAGACTTGGAGAGGCTATGATAATTGCAAATAATGATGAAGATCATTATTCACCTTGCAAATTAGCTTTAGAAAAAGGATATCATGTACTTTTAGAAAAGCCAATGACAAATAATTTAGATGAATGTATTAAGCTTGGAGAACTATCAAAAAAATATCCTAATCAATTGTTGATGATAGCACACGTATTAAGGTATACACCTTTTTTTGAAGAAATAAAAAGAATTATTGAAAGTAAGGAACTTGGTGAGTTAGTAAGCATTCAACATAATGAAAATATAGGATACTGGCATTATGCACATAGCTTCACAAGAGGGAACTGGAAAAATTCAGACGAAACCTCACCATTAATTTTATCTAAAAGCTGTCATGATATGGATATATTAACATGGTTAACTTCTTCTAAATGCAAAAAAATAGCATCTTTTGGGAATTTGAGTAAATTATGTAGTAAGCATTATGATAAAAATACAATGAGTGAGCGCTGTTTAGATTGTAGTGTTGAAGAGGATTGTCCTTATTCAGCTATTAAGTTATATTTAGGAGAAGCGCCAATTATGGTAAATTATTTAGATCCAAATCCGACTAAGGAAAATATTTTGAATGCCTTGAGGAATGGTGATTACGGAAAGTGCGTTTATAAATGTGACAATAATGTAGTAGATCATATGACAACTATACTAGAATATGAAAACGGTGTAACAGCAACTTTCAATTTATCAGCCTTTACTTTAGATTGTAATAGAACAATAAAGCTTATGTTTACAAAAGGTGAGGTTGGAGGAAATGATGAAAAAAATACTATAAAGGTAAAAAGATTTGGTAAAAGAGAAATGACAACCATACATCCTATTAAGGTAGAAGGTGGACATAATGGTGGTGATACTAAATTAACAGAGGCATTTTTCAAAAGTATTTTAGATAAGGACTTTGATATAAAAACTACAGCAAGTAAAAGTGTAGAAAGTCATGTAATGGCTTTTGCTGCTGAATATTCTAGACTTAACAATGTAATTGTTGACATTGATGAATTTATAAAAGAAAGATTAGAAAAATAACAATTTAAATAAATAATATTTTGCTTCTTAAGGAGGAAATAAATGAATTATAATGGATTAAGTGAAGAAATGAAAAATGCCCTAAAGGATGTAAGTAAAATAATAAATATAGACTTTATATATGAAAATGAATCAATAGAATTTTCTGTTCTTGAAGAGAATTCTGTTAATGATATAGAAATAAAATATGGCAGAGAAAATTATATAAAATATAAAAATAGAAATCATTTATTTAGAGCTTTAAGCTTGTATGCTCAGTTTATTAAGGAAGGAAAAGAAAACTTTGAGCTTAAAGAAAAAGCTTTAATACAATCAGTTGGAACTATGATTGATGTTTCAAGAAATGCAGTATATAAAGTAGAAGAAATCAAAAAATTATTAGTAAAAGTTGCTTTAATGGGGCATTCAAGATTTATGTTATATACTGAAGATACCTATGAAGTTGATGGATATAAATATTTTGGATATTTAAGGGGTAAATATAATAAGGCTGAATTGAAAGAAATTGATGATTATGCATATTCACTAGGTATTGAAGTAATTCCTTGCATTCAAACCCTTGCACATTTAAAGCAAACTTTAAAATATGAATATGCAAAGGATTTTAGAGATACAGCAGATGTTCTTTTAGTGGGTGAAGAAAAGACATATAAATTTATTGAAGCGATGATTTCAACTCTTAGAGGAGTATTTAGAAGTAATAATATTCATATTGGTATGGATGAAGCCTTTGACTTAGGAAGAGGTGAATCAATTAGTAAAAACGGATACAAATCACACCATGAGTTAATGATTGAGCATTTAAATATTGTAAATGAAATTTGTAAGAAATATAATTTTAAACCAATGATGTGGGATGATATGTTTTTTAGAGCTGGTGCACCAAATGGAAATTATTATGATTTAGATACGGTTATAACAGAAGAAATTACAAGTAATATTCCTAAGGAAGTAAGCTTAGTTTACTGGGATTACTATAATTCCGATGAAGAGGTTTATGAAAAGTTATTAAAAATTAGAGAAGGCTTCAATAACAATATAATATTTGCAGGTGGATCTTGGAGATGGCTTGGATATGCTCCTACTTATTCGAAAACTTTTTCAACAACTAATGCTGCTTTAAAGCTATGCAAGGCTAAAAATATAAATGAAGTACTTGTAACCTTATGGGGAGACGATGGTTCAGAAGCTCCTTTAAATGTATCTTTATTAGGATTAATGCTTTTTGCAGAGCATAGTTACTATGAAGAAGTGGACGATGATTGGTTGAATAGTAGATGTGAGTTTTTAACAGGTTTATCAATGGAGGATTTCTTTGCACTAGAGAAGCTAGATTTAGTTCCAACAGTTAAATATCCTAATTTAAAGGAAGTAAATCCATCAAAATACTTAACTTATCAAGATATATTACTAGGAGCTTTTGATAAGCATATTGAAGGATTAGAGTTAAATTCACATTATAATAAATTAGCAAAAGAATATGAAAAGATATCTAAAAAAACAGAAGAATATAAAGAAATGTTTTTAACCTTTTCAAAACTAAGTAGCTTCTTAGAATTAAAAGCAGAAATAGGAATTAACTTAAGAAAAGCATACTTAAATAAAGAGAAGGCAGAGCTTAAAAATATAAAAGATTATATTTTAAAAGAATTGATAAGAAGATTAGATGATTTTCATAATAGTTATAGAAAACTATGGTATAGAGAATGTAAGGGGCAAGGCTTTGAAGTAATTGATATAAGGCTTGGAGGAATTAAAGCTAGATTAGATTCAACAAGATATAGATTAGAAGAATATTTAGCTGGAAATATTGATTCTATTGAAGAGCTTGAAGAAGAAATATTATATTTCCTTAATAATTTTTCAGAAGACTGTAAATTAATTTCTTATATAAGATATAAAGATATAGTTACACAAAATACTTTAACTTGGTAACTTAAATTTAATAAAATAATTTCCCTTTTAAAATAGAGTGGTAGACTATAGTAATTTCTCGTTATAGAAATTAAGTAGCCTACCATTTTTATTTAATTCAAGCTATCTCTATATTCCTTAGGAGTTAGTCCTACTGTTTCTTTAAAAACCTTACTAAAATATTTAGGACTTTCATATCCAACTAGTTCTGTAATGGAATAAATCTTTAAACTCCTATCCTTTAATAAAGTCTTAGCTTTTTCTATTCTAACATCTGTTAAATATTTAATATAATTTTGACCAGTTTTTTCTTTAAAGAGTCGGCTTAAGTAAATAGGATGAATATATAGTACATCTGATAAGGTATTTAAACTAATATCCTTCCAATAATTTTGATTTATAAATAAAATAGCACTATCTATAATATTATTGCTGCAAGAAGCAATAATTTCATTTAGTTTATTAGAGCAGCTGTTAAGGGTATTTAAAGTAAAATCTATTATACTATTTTTAGTTCTATTTTTTAGAAGATCTTTTGTAAAATCTTCTATTTGAAATTCAAATTTTTTCTCAAAACTAAAGTTAGAAATATAATTACAAGTAATTACAATTAGCTCGATAGCAAGAGAATAAAGTTGATTATTTCCTAAAATTAAATTAGTAGAAGTTTTATCTAATAAATATTTTGAATAAGCAATAAAGCCATCTGTGTTAAGATTGGATAAATATTCAATAAATTTTTGCTTTTCCTCTGAGCGTAATGGAAGAAATACATCTTTTAAATCCTTTAAATCATTAAAGTTTAAGACGGAAATTTCATTTTTATTAATGCTTTGTAGAAGCGCGACACCGCTATTTTCGTATAGAGTGGAAATATTATTAATATCACTATCTATATTACTTATCCCTATATTTACTTTGGTAAAGGTTGAGTCTAAAACATTTTTGCATAACTCAAATAGTTCATTAGATAAATTTAAATGTTTACTTTTTGGATAGACTATTACTGATAAATCCTTTATATTTTCAACAATATAATAACGGTTACTAAATTTGCTTAATATTTGATTCAAATTAGAATAAATAATGTTTTGAATACTAACAAAATCATTATATTGGTTAATATTATAATTAATATTTAATCTTATAATAAAATAAGGTTCATTTATTAGTTTTATATTATTAAAATTTTCTAAGGCATTAGGCTTTATAGAACCGCATAATATATTATTTAACAGTATATTTTGTTTTATATTAATATAATCCATAGTGGTAGTTTCACTATTTTTTTCAGAATCAAGAACTTGGCGTAATTTTTCAAACATTTCTGTTAACTCACTAAAATTAACAGGCTTTGTTAGATAATCAAAACAACCAAATTTAAGAGCTTTTTTAGCATAAGCAAAATCTTCATATCCACTTAATATTATAGATTTTATAGAGGGAAAGCTTTTATATAAAATTTGAAGTAAATCAAAGCCAGATTTAATAGGCATATTTATATCAGTTAGCACAACATCTATATTATTTTCCTTTAATACTATTTCAGCTTCATCAACGGAAGTACAACAAGTTGCAACTTCATAACCAAGAGCTTCCCAATTAACAAAGCGTTTTAAACCGTTTACTACAATTTCTTCATCATCTACAATTAATAATTTATACATATAGACCCTCCTTAGATACTGAGTTAATATCAATAGTAGTAGGAAAGGTAATAGTTATAATTGTACCTTCACCATATTTACTATAGATACTTAAACCAAACTTATCACTTGAATAAAGCTTAATTCTTTCGTTAACATTACAAATACCTATTTTATTAGTAATTATAGTTTTATTATTTAAATTGCTTTTAACTTCAGTTAATTTATCTTTCTCCATACCTATACCATTATCTTTGATAGTGATTACTATTTTATTATTAACTATTGAACCGCTAATTTCTATAGTTTTATCTAATGGATTATTTACAAAGCCATGTATAATTGAATTTTCCACTAAAGGTTGAAAGGTTAATTTTGAAATTTTATATTGTGAAATATCAAAATTAAAGTTAGTTTTTAATAAGATTTCATTAGTATATTTATAATTTATAACCTTTAAATAAGCTTGGATATGATTAATTTCTTCAGCTATAGGCACAAGGTCATTGTCCTTTTTTACACTTAATCTAAGTAGCTTAGAAAAGTCTTCTATCATCTTACTTACTTTACTTTCACCATTTACTTCATACATTGATTCCCATCTAATTAAGTCTAAGGTGTTATATAAAAAATGAGGATTAATTTGCATTTGTAAGGCATTTAATTCAGCATTTTTCTTTCTAAAATTTAAGGTCTTTTCATTTATTTCGGCTTTATATAAATTATCAATTAAGGATTCAATATCGTATATCATATTATTAAAGTTATCACCTAAATTACTTATCTCATCATTTGAATTGTCATCATAAAATACATTTAAGTGTTTTCTAGCAGCCTTGTCCATATTTTTCTTTAACTTATTTAAAGGAATAATAATACTTAAAGTAACCATATAAGCCAGTATAAGAGCTAGAAAAGTACATATAAGTAAAACATTAAAATTTAACTTAAATATAGTTTTACTGCTACTAAAAATAGATAATTTATCTATTATATAAATAAGATAATATGGCGAATTAGGTAATTGTTTAAAGTAGATCAAATAAGGCTTACCATTTATATCTTCTGTTAAAGAGCCAGAAGAAGTAGAGTATATTTTTTCTACAATTGCAGAATCTTGTGAAATCGCAGGGGTTTTAACGTTTTCATTAAGAGACATTAATGCTCCAGCCTTTGACATAAATAAAATATTACCTTTATTATCAAATTTAATCCCTTTTATGTTTATTAAAAATCTTAAATCTATATTCATATGTATAACACCCAATGTTTTACCTGTGTTAAAATCTATTAATGACCTAGACATACTAATATGATTAAAGATAATTTGATTATTATTATTTTGATTTAGGAAGATAGTTTGCCCTTGAGGTTGATCAAACCAAAGAGGATAACCATTATTATTTATAGCAGCAGTGTATTCAGGTAAATCTCTAAATACATTTAAATTTGAAATTATTGCACCTTTTTTTCTTCCATCTTGGCTAATTTGAGTATATTGGTCATATGGCGTTATAATTTGAATATTACTAACATACTCATGATCTGTGGTTAAGGTAAAAAGCATATCATTTATTATATTTTTATTTTTTTCATATTTGGATTTATCTTCTAAAGTAGCATTTGTATTTAAAGCTATCTTTTCATTTTCATTAAGGAGAGAGGAAATATACTCATCTTTATAAACCTTATAGGATAAATTTTCATAATATTCCATTTCCGTTAATAGTATTTCGTATATATTTTCTGTTAAAAGATCTAAATAATATGTAATAGTGCTTTCCATTTCTTTAGAATAAGTTCTGTAGTTAGAAGTTGCAATTATAATAGTGGGAACTAAAATAACAATTAAAAAAGAAATAAGAAGTCTTTTTAAAATATGAACTTTTCTAAAGTATGTGATAATTTTATTTAATATCTTAGATTTATATTGAAATATTTTAAACATCTTTAATCTCCAATAAAATAGAATATAGTAAAATTGTAACATAAAAACAAATAAAACCCTAGACTAATAGTAAATTACTTATACTCTAGGGATTTTTTTATTTATAATTATTTATTAGTTTTAATGTCTTCGTTGAATTTTTCCAAAACCTCTTTTTCAGCTAAATCTTGAACATTTTTAAATTCCTTAGTAGGATCTGCAGTAGGATCTGAAATTATTTTTTGTACTGCCTTATCTATATAAGAGCCAACAGTAGCTTTTCCATAGAATTCAAGTCTTCCTTCATCTTGAACATCACTTAATACTTTTGAATATTCTTCAGGCAAGTTAACTATATCACCTAAAGATAAATCATCTCTTGGGATAATTACAGGATTTACAACACCCTTGCTTTCAATATTTTTATAGAACTTAGTTTTTTCTTCCTTACTTTCATAAAAACTTATATACTTGAATGCAGCATCTTTCTTTTCAGGAGTTGTTTTAGCATTTATAACTTTTGCACTACCACCAATAGCAGTTGTATGTTTTCCAGAAGGACCAGCAGGGAATAAAGCCAGGCCAATATCATCAGGGTTCATACCAAGGCTTGTTGCCCAACTTACCCAGTCACCAGCAAATGGCATCATAGCAATCTTTCCTGTTGCAAATTGAGGAATTAAATCATTAAATTTTAAAGTTAAATCTGATTGAGTTACCTTTTCTTTTATTAAAGTTTGATAAAATTCTGCAGCTTTTATAACCGCTGGGTCTGTAAAAGTTAAAGATAAAGTGTCATCAGAATTTTGTTTAGTTAAATCTCCACCTGCTTGCCAAACATAATATTGGAAAAACCATTCTGTCCATTCTGAAGAAAGTATTCCATAACCTGCTTGTTGTTTTTCAGGAATAGTCAATTTTTTTGCATAATCTAAAGCTTCATCCCAAGTCTTTGGAGCAGATGTAATACTAGCATCAGCAAATAGCTTTTTATTATAACCAAAGAACATTGGATTTACTTGTGATGGAATACCATATACTTTTCCATCTAAGGAAAGCATGTCTAGATATTTTTTTGATAATCCTGATCCTTCGTCCCACTTGTCTATATAGTCATTAAGTGGTTCAAGAATACCAGCCTTCATATATTTATCCATCATTGTAAAGGAGACATCTATTAAATCTGGAGCATTTCCAGCTGCAACACCTTGGTAAAATTCATTACCTGGATCTCCTTCCTTAACAACTTTGTTAAGCTTGATATTAGGATATTTTTGCAAAAATTCTTTTTCCACATTGGCCGTAAAGTCATCTTGTTCCCTACTCGTAACCCAAAGTGTTAATTCTACCTCTTTATTAGAAGTTTCTGGTTCATTATCAGTTTTAGTTGAGCAACCAGATAATGTACCAATACTAACACCTACAATTAAAAATGTAGCAAGTAATTTATTTAGCTTTTTACTTAACATATAAAATCCCCCTATACCTTTTAAATTATCAATATACTATTATCTTGCTTGATAAAATAAGTATACAAAAAATCAACACTTGATGTAAACGGTTTTAAATTGACAAATGGTATCTAAATTTAACTATTGATATTTCTTATAAAAGTATCAAAAATTAATATATAGTATCTAAATTTAACCTTTACTATAAATGAGGTCTATATATACAGATATTTCTTTAAAGCTAGTACCTTTTTTCTTAAATTTGCAACATTCAACAAATATTAGTAATCGCTTACAATTGTAATATCAGATAATTTAAATAAGTAAATAGGGAGGACAAATATGTTGAATGAAAATTTAGTTAAATGTGAAGAAAAAAGTTTAATTAATAAAAAAAGTACTATTAAAAAGAAAAAAAATAAATATAAGAAAGTTATGAGAAAAATTTCACCTTTCTTATTTTTGCTTCCAGGAATAATATTTACTCTTTGGCTTAGGTATATACCTATATTTAAATCATTTTATATGTCGTTATTTAGATATGATGCAATAAATCCACCAGGACAATTTGTGGGGTTTAAAAATTATGAGAATTTATTTCAAACACATTTTTATTGGGATGCTTGGAAAAACACTTTTGTTTTTTTAATATTATCTTTAACATTAGTTTTCTTTGTACCAATAATTCAAGCTTTATTTTTGAATGAAATATTAAAAGGAAAGAAATTATTTACAACTATTTATTTAGTTACAGCAGTAATTCCTATGTCTGTAAATGTGATTATATGGAAATGGATTTGGAGTCCTGATTATGGTCTAGCAAATCAAATACTAAAATTTTTTGGAGCAGAACCACAGCTATGGCTTAGTGATCCTAATTTAACGAAATTTGCAATAATTTTCCCAGGAGTAATAGGTGGAGGGATTGCAGTACTTATGTATACAGCAGCTATTCAAGGTATACCAGCTGAGGTTTTTGAAGCAGCTGCACTTGATGGGTGTACTGGATTTAAAAAGATAAGGCATATAATATTACCTAATATTATCTTCATTATAATAATTCAATTAGTATTAGCTGTTATTGGAGCTATGCAAATATTAGATGCCCCTTACCAATTTACATCAGGGGGGCCAAGTGGTTCATCAACCTCAATGGGTATTTTCATTTATAATGCTTTTAAGCAAGATTTAGATTATGGTAAAGGTGCTGCTGCTTCAATGATATTATTTGTGGTAATAGCAATAATGACAATATTCCAAATGAAGCTAGATAAATCAGAAAGAAATTAGGGGGAGGGATAGAGATGAAAAGTAAAAATAAAATAAATAATAATAAAGGCTTAAAAGTAGTTGCATATATTTTTACAATTTTGTTTGCTATTGCAATATTATATCCTTTATTTTATATTGCAAGTAATTCATTAAAGGATAATGTTAAGATTTATGATATGCCTCCAAGTATATTACCAGATAGTGCAAAAAGTATTTCTATTGTTTTAAATTACGATAATTATACTGGAAAGGATGAAGATGAGCTTTTAGAGACTATAAAGAAAGATACAGTTGTATCTATGTTTGCAACAATTAATGATTTTAAAAGAGATTCTATTTATGAAGTAAAATTTTATGGGGTAAAGGATAATAAGACTGTTTATTATTCAAGAGCTCACAAAATGGAATTAGAGCTTGAAAGAGATTTTGGAGTTTATGCTAATTCGGTTATAAACAAGGAGGTTATTTTAACAAATGATAGATACAACAAGGCAATGGATAATATAAAATATGATTTTAATATAAATGGGGTAAAGGAAAGCTATGATAATTCAAAATTTGGAACTAGTGACTTTGAACCTAAAATGGCTAACTTATTAAATGGTGATTTCAAGACCACTGGTGAATTTAAGGGATTAACTGCAAAGAAGAATAATTTTCTTTTGCTAGAAAGTTTTGCACATTATCATAAATTACCAGCTTATGCTTATTCGCAAAATAAAACTATTAGTCAATATAGCTTCTTAGTTTTTGTTATGAATACAGTAATAGTAATATTATGGGCAATTTTAACACAAACAGTACTATGTTCATTAACAGCATTTTCTTTATCTAGATTGTTGCCAAAGAAAATTTCAAATCCATTGTTATTTTTCTTTTTAGCAACTATGATGATTCCTTTTGCATCAATAATGATACCACAGTTTACAATGTTTAAAGATATGGGATTATATGATAATTACGGAGCATTACTGGTTCCATTCTTATTACCTTATGGATTCTTTATTTATCTATATAAAGGATTCTTTGATAGATTACCTAATGAACTTTTTGAAGCAGCAAAGGTTGATGGAGCTTCAAACTTATATTGTTATTTTAAAATTTGTATGCCTTTATCAAAGCCTATTATTTCAATAATAGCTCTTCAAACCTTCCTATCAAACTGGAATGATTTTTTCTGGGCATGGATGGTTACAGAAAAACAAGAATTATGGACATTAAATGTTGCATTATATAATTTATCTAATAATGGATCTATAAAGCAAAACTTTATATTAGGTTTATCACTTATAACAATTTTACCAGTTATCTTATTAACTATTCTTTTATCAAATCAAATAAAAGAAAGTATAGCTTCAACTGGACTTAAATAGAAGAAGATTATAAGGACGGTGTGTAAGGAAATGGGAAAAAACAAACAAGAAAGCATAAGAATAAAACTAAATGATTTAGAAAATATAAAAGTAGAAAGCCCTAAAAATACAAATGGTATTGTTGTAAATATTCTAGATTTTGGAGCTACACAAGAAAGAGATAAATGTAATTATGAAGCATTAAAAAAAGCAATAGAATATTGTAGGGAGATTAAAGCTAGCAAGCTTGAAATACCTAAGGGAAAATACTATTTTAATACTTCTTTAGATAATGGAGAAGCACAGATAAAATTAGATGGTTTATCTGATATTACTATTAATGGTAATGGAGCTGAATTTATTTTTTCTAGTGATAATAAATTTATATCAATTAATAGCTGCACAAGATTAGAAATTAAAAATTTGTTTTTAGATTGGAATTGGGATAAAGAACCATTAGCTAGTCTTGGAAGAATAATAAATGTAGCAAAGGATGGTAGCTATTTCGATTGTGAATTTCCTTCCTTTAAGAATATTAAAGATTCATTTGAAATAAGGATAGTTGGTCCTTTTAATCCAAAGGAAGTTAAACCAGGAAATAAAGGTGCATTAGAATTTAGACCATATAAAAATAATCATGTAATTGAATCAGATGATGAAAAATCCAATAAGGATATGGAAAAACTTGTGAGAGAACTGTCAAATATTATTAAAGGTATGAAAAAGATCCAAAAGAATGTAATGAGATTTTATACTACTGATTTTATTTGGACTTTAGACAGAATAAAAAAAGATCAAGTATATAATTTTAGACATTATGAATATGAATCAACAGCTATTTATTTAACAGATAGTAATAATATAAACTTAGAGAGTATAACAATATACTCTTGCCCTGGAAGTGGAATTGTTGGTAGAGGTAAATTGCATAATTTTACAATTAATAAATGTAAGGTTGTAAGAAAGCCTGGAACAAGCAGATCTATAACTACCTCTGCTGACTGTATTCATATAGGAAATTCACAAGGTAATTTTATTATTGAAGATTGTGAATTTAGTTATGCAGGTGACGATTGTATAAATATCCATGATAATACTTCTATGGGAGTTAAAATAATAGGAGATAAAAGTATAATAGCAAAAAGAGTAGATAAAGAAAGAAATGCTATTTACGAAGGGGACATATTAGAATTTAGAAATGGTGATTTTAGCGAAACTGGATATTCTTCTAAAGTTAAATCTGTAAAATATAATGAAGAAGAGGTAACATGTACTATTGAACTTGAAGATAAAGCTCCAGAAAATTTAAATGAAAAAACTATTATTTTTAACAGAAGATATTGTACTGAAAATTATATTATAAGAAATAATAAATTTCATTCAAATAGAGCAAGAGGCGTTTTAATTCATGGTTCTAATGGGATAATAGAAGGAAATAGTTTTTATAAAATACAAGGAGCTGCTATTCAAATTGAAGCTGGTGCAGAAAGTCGTTGGGCAGAAGGAACAGGAGTAAATAATGTAATCTTTAGAAATAACTTTATAGAAAGTTGTGATTTAAATAGATGGACTATGGCGGTTATATATATGGGGGTGTACCTTCCAGATGGAAGATGCAATTATCCAATGTTTAATAATATAATTTTTGAAAACAATACTATAGTAGATTGCCCAAGATTAGCTTTTTACTTATCTTCATGCTCAGATATATTTATTTTAAACAATACTATAATAAATCCTAATACAGAGACCTTTAATGGAAGAGTTTACGGATCAAGCCAAAGTGAATTGCCAATTTATGAGGAGTATTATCAAGGAACTATAGAAATAGTTAAGGCTAAAGACGTAGTAGTAGAAAATAATGAAAGAATTGAATATGTAGATACGTATTCTAATGGTATTTATTTTGATAAAGGTAACACTTCTAATATAACAGTAAAAAATAACTATGGATTTATTTAAAGGGTATATAAAAGAGTGGGTAATTAAAAAAAATTATTATTTTGGAACTATAATTGTATCATGAAAAGATAAAAATACCGAATTGAGTAATTGATGTATTTAAAAGATAACTAGTAAAATTATAAAAGTTTTACTAGTTATTTCTATATAAAAATACAGTATTAAATCTTGAAATTCAAGTAATGTTAATTATATTTTAATAAGTACATACTTCGTTACTTTTAGTGTAAATGATATAATTAGTAATAGAGTATATTACTAGAAAAGTTTTAGAGGAGGTTAGAAATGTACTATAATAAAATATATAATTTTATAGAAGAGTTAAGTAGTAATAACATAGAAGAATGTAAGGGACAATTAAAAAAATACATAATTGAGTTAATTCTTTCAATTAAGGATTATGATAATAATATAAACTTAGAAGAGTTAGAATCTATGCTAAATATAATATTAATTAAGGAAGAATTACAATCAGAAGTTCAGGCTGAATTAAAAGAAGCTGGATTTAAATTAGGAATGCTTACAGATGAATTTATGAATATATATGGCGAATTTACTAAAGAAATTGTTGAAAATGGATATATAGAAAATGCCATAACATTAACAAGAAGCGTTATAAAAGGAATAGGGTGCACTTATAGAGAAATATATTTAGTAAAAAAGAATGGCGGTTTTACTGAGAAAAATTATAAGTATTTAAAGTCAATAGAATTCCTAAATGATTTGCAAGGAGAGTTGAGGAAGCATCTAAATCAGGATATAAATAATATACAAAAAGAATACTTTAATATATTAGGATTAGTTGAGTATATTAAAAGTGATTTAGAAGAAAGTATTAGTAGTATTGGAAATATAATTATGTCTGAATTAAGAAATAAATCTTTAGATGATTTTCATAAAGAGGAGCATATATGCGAGTATAAATCTATTTTTAGACCTGAATATGTTGAAGAATTAAAGAGAAGAAAATATAAATGGTTTATTTTAAGTTCAAGACTAAAAGAAAGTTATCATAGAGATATGTTATATAAGGATTTAGATTAGAAAAATATGCTTTTATAGGAGTAGGATTATTATCAACATTTATGCTTATTACTATTATTGTTCTAACAAATTATTATGATAGTATAGATAAATGATAATTATGGTATGCGTAGTGTTATTATTTTAGGAGGTATATATGTTCAAAATAGATGTAGAAAATTTATGTTGGATAGATGGAACTACGGATAATTTAGAGGATATATGTTTACATGGTGAAACTACTGTAAAAATTGGGGATGAGATATTTAAATATAATGCAACAGTTAGTGCAACTGCATTATATTTATTAAAAACATTAACAGAAAATCATATAATGCATACAGAAAATTAAATGCTACCATGTTGTGGTTATTTTATGATTCCAAATGAAGATTTAACAAATGTAGATATTTGTGGATGTGATAATGGAATTGATTGGAGTGTAATACATGAAGGTGATTATGTAAAAATAGTTACAGAAAGTAAAAATGAAACAATAGTAAGTATTCATAAATATACAAAAGAAGTATATAAATTTGCAGATAAAATAGAGTCTTTTTATAAAAAATGTATTCCTAGAAAACTTCCTTATGATGAATTTGAGAAAAATGGGTACATTGCATTTTGGAATGAATGGAGTATTAGAAGAAATGGAGAATTTTAATATAGATAGTGTGGATATGAATAAATTGGATTTATATGTTAGTAGTTTATTTAACGAATATTGTAATTTAACAAAAGTTTGTGTTTCATTTGAACTTGCACCCAACCAATATCCTTATCATGATGTCGATAATATAGAAGATGAGGATTTAAAATATAGAGAAGAATATGTTGAGATATGTATTAAAGATGCATATGAAATTTGGAAACAATGTGAATTCTCTAATGATTTAATTGTATTTTATGAAGATAAATATAGTTGTCATAAGAAAAATGAAAAAGAGTTTGTTGAAAGTACTTTACAATTATTAGATTTTATAATATATCCATTTAAATGGAAAGATGATGGTGAGATTTATAATGGTGTTAGATATATTTGGAGAACCAATAAAATAAATGTAAAAGAACTTTTTAGAAAAATAATTCTTTCAGATATAGGAGAAAATACAGAGTTAGATTGTGCAGTATATATTATTGATAATAAAACAAAAAATGTATTTTTTCTTTATGATGATAGAGGTGTTGATGTATATTCAGCTAATAAAGAATTTATAGATAAAATAAAGCAAGTATAAGTATAGTGAAGTTTTGGTACAAAATTAAAGTTAGAATATAGGGATAATTTATAAGTTAATAGGGGGGATTGAATGGGGAAAATATTAGGTTCTTTGAGTGGTATGCGTAAATATCTTGAAAAGGAAATGATTGCAGAATGTTTGTATGGACGAGTTAGATATACTTGCACTTCATATGTTGGCATGGATAGATGTAATATTTTTGAAATATATATTGATGGCAAATTAATAAAGCAATTTTCTTGGGAAACTGTTAATACCTATTTCATTAAAAATAGGTACAAGAAAAATTCACATCCTTATGGTATCGAAGAATATTGGGATGAATTTTGGTCACTTATGGATACTGTACCTATGCAATTGAGAGAGGAATACACTGATAATGAATTCTGTGCAGCACTTGAAAATTATCGAAAGAATAAAGTATATTTAGATGTAACAGAACTAGATAAGAGTGTATGTGTAGTTATAAAAGATAAGGAAGTTATTAAAGCAGGTATTACTATTTATCCTATGAGTTCAAATGAAAAAAATCATAATTATCAACAATATGCCGATAATTATGATATACATTTTATTTTTGATGATGATATTCCTAAATTATCATTTTATACAGTTCCGCAAGTCGATATTTTTGCAACAGATAGCGAAGATGGATTAATTGGAAGCGTTGGTTCAATGACAGATTTAGAAAGTGACTCACCAATATGCTATATCAGTAACAATAAAAAATGCTTTTTTATTGCAAATAGTCTAAAAGAATTTTTAGAAAAAACTGATAACTGGAAAAATAATCTTAAACCATACAATGAAGTTGTATTATATGATTCTAAATTAGAAGCTGAAAAAGAATTGAGATTTATTAATATTTAAGTTCTAAAAAGTAACTAATTTAAATTAATGTTCTATTACAACTTTCATTTTAATTAATAGATAAATATAATTAGAATATAAAAACTCACTTAATATAGTTATGGTGATCAGCATTATAAGTAAGTTAGTAATAATTTTATTAGGGATGCTAAAATAACTAGCAGTTATTTTTTATGGATAAAATATGAAGACGGGTCAATTGTTTAAAATATGTAGCTTTGATATTATTAAATTAATAAATGAAAAATTAATTAATGATAGAATTAGAGGTGACCTTGCTTTTATGAAAATAAATGAAGTGATTAGGTATTATAGGAAAAAGGAAAGTCTTACTCAAGAGCAAATGGCTAACTATTTAAATATAAGTGCACCAGCAGTGAATAAATGGGAGAATGGAATATCATATCCAGATATAACTTTACTACCTTCTCTTGCACGTGTCTTAAAAATTGATGTTAATACTCTATTAGGATTTAACAAGGAATTAACGGATGTAGAAGTTAAGAGTTTTATAAAAGAGATAGGCGAAATTATATCTAAAGAAGGCTTTAAAAAGGGATTTGAAAGAGGTTGTGATTTAATTAAAGAATATCCCAATTGTGATGAGTTAAGAATTGGGATATCAACAATATTAAGAATATATTTATTAGAACCCAATATTGAAGAAAAATATAAATATGAGATTAAAATTATTGAGTGGCTTGAACTTGTAGCATCAAGCAATAAAGAAAATATAGCTTCTATGGCTAGATTAGATTTATCAGCAATGTATAGAGAGAAAAAAGAATATAAAAAGGCTCAAGAGATATTGGATAAGATTCCAGAGATAGATATAGATAAAAGAATTCAACAAGCATTATTATTTGAAAGTAGTGGAGAATATGATAAAGCTTATGCTATTTATGAAAGTAAATTGTGGAAAAGCTCTCATGAAGTGTTTGCAACTTTATCTTTTATAATAAATCTATTATACAAAGAGAGTAAATTCAGTGAAGCAGAAGAGTATGTGGAGTTTTGTAAAAAAGTTATTGAAGTATTTGATTTTGGATCATACTATAAATATCAATTAGATTTATCTTTAGCAAGAGAAAAGAAAGATAAAGAAAAAAGTATAGAAATGATTATAAAAATGGTCAATGAAGCAAGTAGTATGGACAATGCTATGAATTCAAAACTATATAAGAATATGAAATTTAATGTGAATTCGAGTATTAGTAAAGATAAATACGAAAGAATAGTGAAAGAGGCAATAAAAAAAGATAAGACTCTTGATTTCATAAAAAATGATTATAGAATAAAATTTTTATTAGGACAAGACTAAAATTTATAAAAGATCTCAGTTTATATTTAAAAAACAAATAATCCTATATAATTTTAAAATTTTTGAATAGAAAAGTTAGTTGATTCCAATTAATTAATATTGATATTTTAAAAGTTTATTAATATAATGTTAAAAAATATTTAGTGAGGAGAATATCAATGAATAAAGGACAAGAGAAATTTTTTGAATTTATAATGCAAAATGTAGAAGAAAGAAATCAAGCTAAAGCGAAAGAATTATTGGCTGAAAGCTTTGGAAAGCAAGATAATGGTACATTTAATAAAGAGTATATGATAACTTTCATTCCTAGAATGTTAGAATTAATAAAGCCAGAAAATATTGAACAAGTAAAAAGTATTATGATGAATCATAAAGCATAATTATAAATAAGAATATCGTATTATCAGGAGTGATATACGATATTTTTCTTTTTTGATATATTTGTATATAATTTGTAGTTTTCTAATATTATTAAGTGAAATAATGATATACTAAACATATATTATTGATGAATAAGGAGTTAATAGATATTTATATGAAGGAGAAATATATAAGAATGAAGATATTAGTAGTTATTATTATATTGGGGACATCATTTTTTATATTTTCTATATGGCAAAATAATAGTATTGTTATTTCTAATTATAATTATGAAAGCTCAGAAATTCTTTCTGAATTTAATAATTTTAAGATTGTTCAAATTTCTGATTTACATAATAAAAACTTTGGGGAAGAACAATCTAAGTTATTAGAGAAAGTTGAAAGTTTGTCTCCAGATATAATTGTTGTAACTGGGGATTTAATAGATAGACGTAAGTATAATTTAGATATAGCAATGAATTTTATAAATAAAGCAGTTGAAATTGCACCTATTTATTATGTTTCAGGCAATCATGAGGCTTGGTCTGGAAAATATTCTGAAATAAAAGAGAGGCTAATTGAAGCAGGAGTTAATATTATAGATGATAAAAATGTAGAAATTAAAAATGGTGATGAAAGAATACATCTTTTAGGATTATCTGATCCAGCTTTTTTAACATCTAATTATATAGATGGGACTGATACTAGTAGTATAGATAGAAATTTAAGCAATTGGTCAGAGATTGAAGGCTTTAACATTTTACTTTCACATAGACCAGAACTATTTGATTTATATTCTAAAAATAATATAGATTTAGTTTTTTCAGGTCATGCACATGGTGGACAAATTAGAATTCCATTTATAGGAGGACTTATTGCTCCTAATCAAGGCTTTTTTCCTAAATATACGAGTGGAAGTTATAATAGTGATAAAACTACAATGTTTGTTAGTAGAGGACTTGGAAATAGCATATTTCCATTAAGAGTATTTAATAGACCAGAAGTTATATCAGTAACACTAAAAGTTTCTAAATAAGAATATAAAATAATTATATGGATAGATACTTAGTTTATAACTTTCATTACAAAAGTGAAGGAGGATAATATGTATATAGATTGTCATACTCATTTAGATTTTTTTGAAGATAATATAGATAAAGCAATTGAAGATATAAATAACAATGAAATATTAACCTTAGCTAATAGTATGGATATTGAAAGTTATATTAGAAATAAAGAATATAGTAGAAAAAGCAAGTTTATTAAAGCTTGTTTTGGAATTCATCCATGGAAAGCGGCAGAGTATACAGGGGATTTACAAGAATTAATTTCGTATATTGAAGAAAGTGAAATTATAGGAGAAATAGGATTAGATTATCTTTGGGTAGAAGATAAAAAAAACTTTGAACCTCAAAGAAAAGTATTTAATTTTATATTAGAAGAAAGTATTAAGAGAAGTAAAGTAGTAAGTATTCATACGAAGGATGCAGAAGAGGAAATATATGAGGCTCTTAAGAAACATAATTATAGTAAAGCAATAATTCATTGGTATAGTGGGGATATAAGTACTTTAGAGAAGTTTATAGCTCTTGGCTGCTATTTTACTGTTAGTGTGGATATTGGTTATTCAGAAAAAACCTATGAAGTACTTAGTAAAATACCAATAGATAAATTACTTATAGAAACTGATGGACCAACTGCTCTGGAGTGGGTGAATGGAAGGTATGGATATCCAAGTGAAATAAAGAGGGTTTATGAAAAAGTAGCCGAATTTAAAAATATACATATTAAAGAGTTGATGGTTACTATTGAAGAAAATTTTCAAAGATTATTTAGTGAAGGAATTTAAACATTTTTATCAAAATGTGAAAGATAACTATTATTAATAAACTTGACATTTATAACCAAGATGATAAAATAAAATTATAAACTTAATAATTTGTCTGGGGGGGCAGTGAACTGTCTGAGATAAAATTGATACTATTTTGACCCACAAACCTGATTTGGATAATGCCAACGTAGGGAGATTATGTATTGTTTTCAATTACAAATTAAGCTATCAAGCAGCGTTCTTAAGCAGGAATGCTGTTTTTTTGTTTTTGGAGAATTTATAAAAAATTAATAGATGCATTTTTTGGTAAATAATCATTCTATCAGATTTAAGATAATTACTTAAGTTAATATTAAATTAAATAAGAGGAGGAGAATTTTATGTCACTTTGTAATGTAAGCCTTCAAGTAATACCAACAGTTACTGAAGAAAGAATTTATCCTGTAGTGGACAAGGTTATAGAATATATAGCATCTACTGGAGTAAAATATGAGGTTGGAGCAATGGAAACTACAATGGAGGGTGAGCTGGATGTTTTACTAGAAATAGTAAAGAAAGCACAAGATATATGCGTTAATGAAGGCGCATCAAGAGTATGTTCTATGGTTAAAATTGACTATAAAGATGAAGGCGTGACTATGGATGAAAAAATCGGAAAATATAGAAAATAAATTAGCACCTATAATATTTTTAATAATCTTATTAATTATATGGGAAGGAATAGTTAGGGGCGGTGGAATAGAAAAATATATAATGCCAGCTCCTACAGATATTATAAAAGTCTTAATTAGTGATTTTAAAACTATGATACCTCATATTTTAGCTACATTATATGAAGGAGTTGTAGGATTTATAGTTGCTATAGGTCTATCTATAATATTAGCAATAATTATGGATATGGTGCCATTAATAAAAAAGGCTCTTTATCCAGTTTTAGTTATTTCACAAACTATACCAACTATTGCTTTAGCACCGCTTTTTATTATTTGGTTTGGATTTGGTGCATTACCTAAAATAATAGTAGTAGTTATTGTATGCTTTTTCCCAATAGTAATAAGCATAGTAGATGGATTAGAAGGTGTAGATAAGGATTTAATAAACCACTTTAAATTAATGGGAGCTTCTAAATTAAATATATTTGTACATTTAAAGCTTCCTTATGGAATGATAAATTTCTTTTCAGGAATGAGAATTGCAGCAACTTATAGTATTATGGGAGCCATAATTGGAGAATGGCTTGGAGGAGATAAAGGCCTTGGTGTATATATGACTAGAGCAAGAAGTGCCTATGCTTTAGATAAAATGTTTGCAGCTATAGTAATAATAGTAGCTATAAGTATGGGGATATTTATTTTAGTTTCAGTAATAGAAAAAATATTTACTCCGTGGAATAATGAAAAAAGGAAGAATACAAAAGGGGAAAATAATTAATTAGAGGTGGAAATAATGTTAAAAAAGAGAATAATATCAGTAGTATTAGCATCAATAATGTCATTAACTTTATTTGCAGGATGTAGCAAAAATGAAGAAGTAAAAAGTGAAGAAGATTTACAAAAGGTTACAGTAATATTAGATTGGACACCAAATACAAATCATACAGGCTTTTATGTAGCACAAGAAAAGGGTTATTATAAAGATTTAGGATTAGATGTTGAAATTATTCAACCATCAGAAGGATCATCGCTACAACTTTTAGCAGCTGGAAAGGGAGATTTTGCAGTTAGTTATCAAGAAGATTTAACTTATGCTAGAACATCAGATAGTCCATTACCAGTTATGGCAATAGCAGCTATAATACAACATAATACATCAGGTTTTGCTTCTCCTAAAGAAAAGGGAATAGAAACTGTAAAAGATTTTGAAAATAAAGTTTATGGTGGATGGGGGAGTCCATCAGAAGAAGCTATTTTAAAGACTGTTATGGAGAAGAATGGAGCAGATTTTAGTAAATTAAAGATGATTGATGCTGGGACAGAAGACTTTTTTATAGCAACTAAAAATAATTTAGATTTTGAGTGGACTTTTGAAGCATGGACAAATATTGAAGCTAGTCTTAGAGGCTTTGATATAAACTACATACCAGTTAGAGATTTAGATCCAGCTTTAGATTACTATACACCAATTATTGCTACTACTGAAGAGACAGTTAATAATAAAAAAGATTTAGCTAAAAAATTCATGGAAGCTACTACAAAAGGTTATGAATATGCTATAGCAAATCCTGAAGATGCTGCTAAGATATTAGTGAAAAATGTGCCAGAAATCAGTGAAGAACTAGCTATAGAAAGTCAAAAGTATCTTGCAGATAAGTATATGGAAGATACTAAAATTTGGGGACAAATGAAGGATAGCGTATGGGATAACTATACTAACTTCTTATATGAAAATAAATTAATAAATAAGGAAATGAAAGCAAGCGAGGCTTATACAAATGAATTCTTATCAGAATAAGATTTTATTAAAAAATGTTTCTAAATCCTTTGATGATATGGAAATATTAAGGGATATAAATATTGAAGTAAATGAAGGTGAACTAGTTTCTATACTTGGCCCATCAGGAAGTGGAAAAAGCACTATTTTTAATATATTAACTAACATTATTAAGAGTGATAAGGGTTTGGTAAAAGTAGATGGTAAATTAAGCTATATGTATCAAAAGGATATGATGGTTCCATGGAAAAGAGTAATAGATAATATAGGTATACCACTTATTTTTAAAGGAAAGAGTAAAAAAGAAAGTAGAGAAGAGGTAAAAAAGCATATAGAAGAATTTGGACTTGGTGGATTTGAATATAAATATCCGTCTCAATTATCAGGCGGTATGAAGCAAAGAGCTAACTTTTTAAAAACATATTTAACTACCAATGATATTATGCTTTTAGATGAGCCCTTTGGAGCATTAGATTCAATGACAAGAAGAAAAATGCAAAGGTGGCTCTTAGATTTAACTAAAGAGATGAACTCTACTATATTATTTATAACCCATGATATAGAAGAAGCAATATTACTCTCAAATAGAATATATATAATTTCAGAAAAACCTGCAGTTATAAAAGGTGAAATTAAGGTTAATTTACCTAAGGAAAGAAATGAAGATATTGTTACTAGCGAAGAGTTTATTAAGATAAAAAAAGATATAATAAATCTTATGTAATAGAAAAAGATTCATGCAAATTGCGTGAATCTTTTTATTTTAAATAATTAAAAATAAATTTTGTGAAATGGTTGACAAATTAACTAGCATAGAATAATATAATTACATAGTAAACCGATGGGAAAAATGTAAATAATTATAAGGGGGAGCTATTAATCAATAAAAAAATAATATTTAGAACTATAGTGGGGAGTGGTTATAAATATGACTAAAAATTATACTAGTACAAAATTAAGACAGGACGGAAATATAACGATTAGACAAATATTGAAAAAATTAAACAGAGTTTATAGTGGCACTTTAACAATAATTAAACAGGATGGTTATCCAATACAATATAATTTAAATGAAAAATTTTATTCTGGAGAGTATCTTTGTTGAACATGATATTAATATAGGAGAAGATAGTTTAAATTTCATTATAGAAACTTTGGATAAAATAGCTTACGGAAGTATAATAATTACAATGGATAAGGGACAGATTTCAAAAATTGAGAGAGAAGAAAAGTTTAGGTTAAAATAAATTTATAGATATTTAATATAAAGTTGACTAAAAAATTAGAGGCTTTATGAATATTAATTTTCATTAATATTCATAAAGCCTTTTTTGTTTGGGGGAATAGATATGTTAAAAAATAAAATAATAATAGGATTTTCCATATTGGGGTTAATATCCATAGGTTCATTTATAGCTTGTGGAAATATGAAAGAAGAAAATACAGAAAGTAAGGAAATAACTTTATTGAACGTTTCTTACGATCCAACTAGAGAACTATATGAAAGTTTTAATGAGGCTTTTTCAAAATATTATGAAGAAAAGACAGAAATAAAAGTTAATATACAACAATCTCATGGGGGCTCAGGATCACAAGCAAGATCTGTAATAGATGGCTTAGAGGCAGATGTAGTTACATTAGCATTGGCAGCGGACATAGATTCATTAAATAGCAAACAAGAACTTATAGCAAGTGATTGGCAAAGTAGGCTACCAAATAATTCAACACCGTATACATCAACTATAGTTTTTCTTGTTAGAAAGGGAAATCCTAAAAATATAACGGATTGGGATGATTTAATAAAGCAAGATGTAAATATAATAACTCCTAATCCAAAGACATCTGGAGGAGCTAGGTGGAACTATCTATCAGCTTGGGGATATGCTTTAAAAGAAAATAATAATGATGAAAATAAGGCAAAAGAATTTATAAGTAGTTTATATAAAAATGTTAGTGTTCTGGATTCAGGTGCTAGGCAAGCTACAACAACTTTTGTTCAAAATAATATTGGAGACGTACTAATTTCTTGGGAAAATGAAGCATTACTAGCCATAAATGAAAAGGGGGATGGAGATTTTGAAATAATAGTTCCATCAATAAGTATATTAGCAGAGCCACCTGTAGCAGTAGTAGATTCAGTAGTTAAAAAGAAAGGGACTGAAGAAATAGCAGAGGAATATTTAAAGTATTTGTATTCAGATGAAGGGCAAGAAATAGCAGCTGAAAATTATTATAGACCTAGAAATCAAGAAATTTTAAATAAATATAAAGATAAATTTGCAAACTTAGAGTTATTTACGATAGAAGAATTTGGTGGGTGGGAAGAAGCTCAAAAAAAACATTTTAATGATGGAGGTATATTTGATGAAATTTATAAAAAAGAATAAAAATGTACCTGGTTTTAACTTAACTATAGGTTTTACTGTATTTTATATTAGTATTTTAATTTTAATTCCTCTATCTACAGTATTTTTTAATACTTTTAAAATGGGATTTAGTGAATTTATGGAAATAGTTACTGATGAAAGAGTAGTACATTCCTATTATATTTCTTTTGGCACATCATTTTTAGCATCAATAATTAATTTGTTTTTTGGTTTATTAATAGCTTGGGTATTAGTTAGATATAAATTTTTAGGAAGTAAAATAATTGATTCTATAGTAGATATACCATTTGCTTTGCCAACAGCGGTAGCAGGTATAGCCCTTACAAATTTATATGCTCCTAACGGCATTATAGGGAAAGTATTTATTAATATGGGAGTGAAGATAGCATTCACTCCTATTGGAATAACACTAGCATTAGTTTTTATAGGACTTCCTTTTGTAGTTAGAACTGTTCAACCAGTTTTAGAAAATATAGATTTAGAATGTGAAGAAGCTTCATTATGTTTAGGAGCAAGTGGGTTTAAAACTTTTTTTAAGGTCATTTTACCAGAATTGATACCAGCATTAATAACAGGATTTACGTTATCCTTTGCAAGAGCTTTAGGAGAATATGGATCAGTCGTATTTATAGCAGGAAATATACCAATGGAAACTGAAATAACTCCACTTCTAATAAGAGCCAAATTAGAGCAATATGATTACAATGGAGCAACAGCGATTGCATTAGTTCTACTAGTTTCATCTTTTATAATTTTATTTTCTATTAACCTTCTTCAATGGATAAGTAAAAGAAAGAAGTTAGCAGTACTGGAGGGATAAGAAGCATGAAAGTATGGAAATTAAAAAATGGTAGATATGAAAATAGGATAATTAAATATTTTCTTATAAGTGTAGCTTTACTTTATATATTTTTAATTCTTGTAGTTCCTATAATTTCAGTTTTTCTAAAAGCTTTTGAAAATGGTATTAAACCTTATTTTGATGCCATTACTGATGAATATACATTAAAAGCTTTAAAACTAACTTTATTAACAATAGTAATTACAGTTCCTATAAATACTACCTTTGGTATAGTAGCTGCCTTTGCAATAGCAAAATTCGAATTTAAGGGAAAGAGTCTTTTATTATCTATTCTAGATTTGCCTTTTGCTGTATCACCAGTAATTGCAGGACTAATGTTTGTTCTTTTATTTAGTACGAATCATGGTTATTTAGGAGAGTTCTTAAATGAAAATAATATAAAAATAATTTTTGCTCCACCTGGAATAATAATTGCAACTTTATTTGTTACTATGCCTTTTGTAGCTAAAGAGTTAATACCTTTAATGGAATCCTTGGGAAATAATGAAGAAGAAGCTGCTACTATTTTAGGAGCAAGTGGATGGAAGACCTTCTTAATGGTGACATTACCAAATATAAAATGGGGGTTATTTTATGGAATTATTTTATCAACTTCAAGAGCAGCAGGAGAATTTGGAGCTGTATCAGTTGTTTCTGGACATATAAGAGGACTAACTAATACAATACCTCTTCATATAGAAGTGCTTTATAACGAATATCAGTATAATGCAGCATTTTCTGTTGCTTCAATTTTAACTATTATTGCAGTTGTTAATTTGATTATAAAGAATATATCAGAATGGAAAGTTAAAGAGTTAAATAAGGCTAAGGAGTAAGGTGGAGGGGATTTAATTGAGTATAGAAATTAAAGAGATAAGTAAAAAATTTGGGAATTTTAATGCCCTAGATAATATAAATTTGAAAATTGAAACTGGTGAATTAGTTGCGTTACTAGGACCATCCGGCTCAGGAAAAACTACTTTGCTTAGAATTATAGCAGGACTTGAAGAAGGTGATAAAGGAATAATACTTTTTGATGGATTAGATAATACAAATAAAAAAACTAAAGAAAGAAATGTTGGATTTGTTTTTCAACATTATGCTCTTTTTAAACAAATGAATGTTTTTGAAAATGTAGCCTTTGGATTAAAGGTAAAAAAGAAAAAATCAAGACTGAGTAAAGAAAAAATAAATGAAAAGGTTACGGAATTATTGACTTTAGTAAAAATGGAAAATATGGCTAATAGATATCCTAATCAATTATCAGGGGGGCAAAAACAAAGAATAGCCTTAGCTAGAGCTTTAGCAGTTGAACCAAGAGTACTTTTGTTAGATGAGCCTTTTGGAGCTTTAGATGCAAAGGTAAGAAAAGAATTACGAAGATGGCTTAGAAAGCTCCATGAAGAATTTAATATAACTAGTGTTTTTGTGACTCATGATCAAGAAGAAGCTCTAGATGTTGCAGATAGAATAGTTGTATTAAATGGAGGGAGAATAGAACAAGTTGGAACTCCAGAAGAAGTATACGATAATCCATCAAATGAGTTTGTTTATAATTTTTTGGGAAATGTTAATTTGTTTCATAAAAGAATTCAGAACAATGAGGATAAGAAAGGAAATTTTATATTAAATAAGGATTCTAAAGAGTTATATACAAATATTTATGATGACTATGAAGCTAAGGAAATAAATGAAATTAGTTACGTAAGACCACATGATATTGAAATTTTATTAGAAAATGAAGAGGGAGCTATAAAAAGTAAAATTACTTTTATAAGAGCAGTAGGACCAGTAGTAAATATTGAACTAATTAGGCTTGATAATAGTGAAATTATAGAAGCACAGATAAATAAGGATGATTATAGGGTATTAAATATTAAAGTAGGACAAGAAGTCTATTTTAGACCTAAGGATATAACAACTTTTATAATAGATTATACTATTTAGGAGATTATTATGGAAAGAAATATAGTTTGGCAAAATACAAAAATAAGTAAAAAACATAGAGAAGAATTATTAAATCAAAAGGGAGTGGTTCTTTGGTTTACAGGATTGTCAGGAGCCGGAAAATCTACAATAGCCTCTTTTTTAGAAGAGTTTTTAATTAAAAGAGGAAAATTAACCTATTTATTAGATGGAGATAATTTAAGACATGGATTAAACAAGGATTTAAGTTTTTCATATGAAGATAGGAAAGAAAATATAAGAAGAGTGTCAGAAGTATGTAAATTATTTCAAGATTCAGGAATTATAACAATAGCATCATTTATATCTCCATCAAAAGAAGATAGATATATGGCGAGGAATATTATAGGAGATAATTTTATTGAAGTTTTTGTAAAATGTCCGTTAGATGTATGTGAGAGAAGAGATCCTAAGGGATTATATAAGAAAGCTAGAAATGGAGAAATAAAAGACTTTACTGGAATAGATTCAGAATATGAAGAGCCTGACAATTCTGAGATAGTAATAGATACCTATAAGAATTCTATAATGAAGTCTTTATCAGAAATAATATATATTCTAGAAAAGAAAAATCTAATTTAATAATTAATATTAAATTAGATAAGATTAGAGGTGAATTATGGAGTTTAAAATAGAAAAGATAGAAACTGATATTTTAATTGTAGGAGGGGGCACAGCGGGATGTTATGCAGGAATAACCTTAGGTGATACAAGTAATAAAAAAGTTTTAATAGTAGATAAAGCAAATATAAAAAGAAGTGGGTGTCTTGCAGCAGGAGTAAATGCTATAAATGGCTATTTAAATAATGGAGAAAGTGAAGAAAGTTATTTAAATAATGTTATAAAGGAAGGAGCATCTATAGTAAGAGAAGATTTAGTTTACTCTATTGCAGAAAATTTAAATAAGGTTACTAATAGATTAGAAGAGTTTGGAGTTGCTATTTTAAAAGATGAAAATAATAACTATATTCCTCGTGGGAAAAGAAGTATAAAAATAAATGGAGAAAATATAAAACTTATTTTATCAAATGAAGTAAAAAAGAAAAAAAATATAAAAGTATTAAATAACTTAAATATTGTAGATTTTATTATTAAAGAAAATAGAGTAATAGGGGTTATTGGATTTTCTGTGAAAGAAGACATTTTCTATTTAATATATAGCAAAGGAGTAATTTGTACTACAGGTGGAGCTTCAGGTATTTATAAACCTAATAATCCTGGATTTTCAAAACATAAAATGTGGTATAGTCCCTTTAATACAGGAGGTGGATATGCGATGGGAATAAGAGCAGGAGCAGAGATGACCACCTTTGAAATGAGATTTATAGCTTTAAGATGTAAGGATACAATTGCACCAACAGGGACAATTGCACAAGGATTAAAAGCAAGACAAGTCAATAGATATGGTGAAGAATATATAAATAATTATGGAGAAAATATAACTTCAATTAGATTATATAGCACTATAGAAGAAAATAAAAAAGAAAGAGGTCCATGTTATTTAAAAACAGTAGGTATAGAAGAGAAAGTAGAAAAAGATTTATATAAATCTTATTTAAATATGGCTCCTTCTCAAACTTTAAAGTGGATTGATAGTGGGAGTGGACCTAGATATAAAAATGTAGAGATAAGTGGAACTGAACCATATATAGTTGGAGGACACAGTGCTAGTGGATATTGGGTAGATATAAATAGGCGTACAACGATTAAAGGATTATATGCAGGTGGAGATGTAGTTGGTGGATCACCTAAAAAGTATGTAACAGGAGCTTTAGTTGAAGGAGAAATAGCAGCTAAGTCTGTGTTGAAATATATAGAAGATATTAAAATCCAGCATTTAAATAAAAGTGAAATAAGTAAGCTTTTTGATTCTTTGTTTAAGTTTAGAAGTTGTAAAGTTATAAATTATAAGATAAATGAAATAGAAGAAGAAATGCAAGATATTATGGACAAGTATGCTGGAGGAATATCAACATTTTATGAATATACAAATAATAGTTTAAAAATTGCAGAAGATAAAATAGATAAATTACTTTCTTCAAGTAATTTATTAAAAGCAGAAGATAATTATGAATTAATGCTTATTTGTGAATTAATAGATAGATTATATGTGGCTAAAGTTTTAATAAAACATATGAAGGCAAGAAAGGAAACTAGATGGAGAAGTTATGGGGAAAATAAGGATTACCCTAATATAGATAATAACTATTTTAAATATGTAAATTCTGTGTATAAGGATAAAAAAGTAGAAATTATTTATAGAGATATAGTAAAAAAAGGAGAGCTTTATGAGCATACGAATTAATAAAGATAAGTGTGTTGGATGTAATAAGTGTATAGAAATTTGTCCTGGAAGTCTTATTTATAAAAATGAAGTTAATAAGGCTTATATAAAATATGAAGAAAGTTGTTGGGGATGTACAGCTTGTTTAAAAGAATGTAATGTGGAGGCAATAGAATATTATTTAGGACAAGATATAGGGGGACAAGGAGCCTATATGACAGTAAAAGAAAAAAATAAAAATTTAATATGGAAGATTTATAAAGATGATGAGGTATTTGAAATAACTACTAATAGAGTAGAATCCAATAGATATTAACAAAAATATTTTTAATTTGCTGTTTTCTTGACAGCTACAAGGGGGAGATTTTATGGATCATTTAGATAGATTAGAAGCTCAAAGTATTTATATTTTAAGAGAGGCTTATAAGAAATTCGGAAAACTTGGGATGCTTTGGTCAATAGGAAAGGATTCTACAGTGTTATTATGGCTTGCACGAAAGGCATTCTTTGGATATTGTCCATTTCCATTTATTCATGTTGACACAACTTATAAAATTCCAGCCATGATAGAATATAGGGATAAAATTGCTAAAGAATTAGGATTAAATTTAATAGTTCATACTAATGAAGAAGCTGTAAAAAATGGAATGGGGCCAAGTAAAGGTAGGTTAGTTTGTTGTAAGGCGTTAAAAACAGATGCTCTTCAAGAAGTAATAAATAAATATGAATTTGAAGGGTTAATTTTAGGAATAAGAAGAGATGAAGAAGGATCTAGATCAAAGGAGAGAGTCTTTAGTGAAAGAAATAGAGATTCAAAATGGGATTATACAAATCAACCACCAGAATTATGGGATCAATTTAAAACAGACTTTCCAAAGGGAAATCATATAAGGGTACATCCAATACTTCATTGGAATGAAATAGATATATGGGAGTATATAAAAAGAGAAAATATTCCACTTATAGATTTATATTTTTCTAAAAAGGGTAGAAGATATAGGAGTTTAGGATGTGCTGAATGTACAGGAACTATAGATTCTAATGCTTCAACTATTGATGAAATTATAAATGAACTTAAAGAAACAAAAACTTCTGAAAGAGCAGGAAGAGCCCAAGATCAAGAAGATTCTTATGCAATGCAAAAATTACGTAAAGAAGGATATATGTAGGGGGAAGAAATATGAGTAGTGGAGAAGTTTTAAGGATAGTGGCAGTTGGACATGTGGATCATGGAAAGTCAACAGTAATAGGAAGATTACTTTATGATACTAATTCTATAACTGAAGGAGTAATTAATAAGGTGAAAAAAGTTTGTGAAGAGGATGGTAAAGTATTTGAATATGCATTCTTATTAGATGCTTTTGAGGAAGAGCAAAAGCAAGGAATAACTATAGATACAACAGAAATAA
The DNA here is from genome assembly GCF_050585265.1 of Clostridium nigeriense. GTDB lineage: Bacteria > Bacillota > Clostridia > Clostridiales > Clostridiaceae > Clostridium > Clostridium nigeriense_B. Next base: position 130,085 of record NZ_JBNOOE010000003.1, read on the forward strand.
AATTTAAAAGTGAAAAAAGAGATTATGTAATAATAGATGCACCTGGGCATAAAGAATTTTTAAAAAACATGATATCTGGAGCAGCAAGTGCAGAAGGAGCACTTTTAATAATTGATAGTAATGAGGGAATACAAGAACAGTCTAAAAGACATGGTTATATTTTATCATTACTTGGAATAAAACAAGTTTATGTCCTTGTAAATAAAATGGATTTAATTAATTATGATGAAGATAAATTTAATAATATTAAGTTAGAAATGAATAAGTTTTTAGAGAATTTAGGTGTATATCCTAAAAAATATATTCCTATTTCAGCTTATTATGGGGAGAATCTATCAAGAAAATCCAATAAGATGAATTGGTACAATGGTGAAACTGTTTTAGAAGCATTAGATTTATTTACAAAGGAAAGAGGACTAGAAGACAAGGAACTTAGACTTCCAATACAAGATGTTTATAAATTTGATGATAGAAGAATAATAGCAGGTAGAATAGAATCGGGGAAGATAGCTGCAGGGGATGAAGTTTTAATATCACCAAGTAATAAAATTACTAGGGTAAAATCTATAGAATATTTCTTAGACGAAGATAAAAGAAGAATAGAAGAGACAGGAAGAAGTATAGGAATTATATTAGAAGATGAATTTTATAATAAAAGAGGAGAAATTATTTCACATACTACTTCAAAGCCATTAACTGGAGATACCATAGAAGCAAATATAATATGGATGGGTAAAAATAATTTAGATAAGAATAAAAAGTATAAATTAAAGTTAGTTACTCAAGAGGTAGAATGCGAAATTATTTCTATAGATAAAGTAATAGATGCTACAACTTTAGAAGAGTTAATTGATGTAAAGGAAGTAAAATTAAATGATGTAGCTCAAGTTATAATTAAAACTAAGGGAATAATATCTTTTGATAAATTTAGTGAAAATAATTCTATGGGAAGGTTTGTTATAATAGATGAGTACGATGTAAGTGGAGGAGGGATAATATCTACTTTAAAGATAGGCAAAGAGAGTATAGGAACAATTTTTATTAAGGAAAATATAGAAATAAATTTAGATATTTTTGAAGAATATTATATTATTCTACCTGGAGAAAGTATAAGTAAGGTTAATACAAAGAAAAATATATTTAGAATTGGAGAATCAGTTGATATAGAGGGAGAAACATTCCATTATGGAGAAAATTTTGATATTCTAAGTGTTGATAAGAATATGGTGGTAAAAATAAGAGAGAAAAAATTGAATGACATAGTATATTTAGATAAATATAATTATGAAATTTATAATATAATAAATGAAAAAGGATTTAGAATAAAAATAAATAATAATGAGGAATTATATAGATACGTAGAAGAATATAAAGCTTTAGTTTCTTTAAATCATAAGCTGATAGATTTTTATAATAAGTGGTTGGATTTTTCTTCATTTAGGAATATTAAATATTTAGAGAGTTAAACTATTAATTGGTAAGTGAGTAGATACTTGTTACAGCTGCTTTTTGTCTTTAAAAAATTATATTAGATGATAAATTTCGAAGATTTAGAAAAATACAATATATAGTATAAAAATTATTTCTAATACAATATATAGTACAAAAAATAAAAGTCAAGTCTTGAAAGTGATTTTTTTATTATGTAATATAGAGAAAGACAAAAAGTAAAGGATAGGTGAAGCATGTTGATAGTTGTTGGAGGTATGATTGGACTTGGTAAAAGTTCTGTTGCTGAAATTTTAGGAAATCATTTTAATTCAGATGTATTTTATGAAAGTGTAGATGATAATCCTATATTACCTTTATTCTATAGTGAAAGTGAAAAAGAAATTCAAAAAAATAGATATCCATTTTTATTACAACTATATTTCTTAAATACAAGATTCAAGAGTATAAAGGAAGCACTAGTAAATAATAATAATGTTTTAGATAGATCAATATATGAAGATTGGTATTTTGCTAAAAAGAATATGGAACTTGGAAGAATTAATGAATTAGAAATGAAAATATATGAAGATCTTTTACACAATATGTTAGAAGAATTAGAAGAGCTTCCAAAGAAGGCACCAGATATTATGGTTTATTTAAAGGGATCCTTTGAAACTGTTCTGAATAGAATAGCATTAAGAGGTAGGGAGTTTGAAATAGATGAAAGCTTAAAAGAATATTATAATTTCCTATGGAAGGATTATGATGCATGGGTAGAAAATTGTTATAATGCATCTGAAGTTCTAATAATAGATATGGATAAGATGGATGTTGTAAATAATGAAACGGATAAAGACAAGCTAATAAAATTAGTTGAAGAGAAGCTTAGAGAAGTTAGAAAAAATAAAAAATTATAATATAAGTATATATAATTAGAGTGAATTATTTAAATTTGCTCTAATTTTTTTGTAAAAAATAAAATAATTGAAGCTTTAGAAAAATGTTAGAATTATTTAAAGGGATTTGTAAGATTTAAATGATAGTATAGAGGAAAAGAGAGTAGGAGAGATATATGGAAAATGATATTAAAGAAAAGTTAGAATTAAAGATAAAAAAAATAGCTGTAATTATATTAATTATAGTAAATATAATTGTAAGTTTATGCTTAAATTTTAATGAAATTCTAATAGGAGGTCCTATAAGTAGTAAAAATATAATAGTATCTATAGGATATTTATTAGTATGGATTTTATGTATAGTATTAGCAAAATATTTAAAAAGTAAAAATTTGTTAAAAATATTTTTAGGATTTTGGATAGTTAATTTATTTATGTATATCTTAGTAATGATTTTATTGAATTTTAGTTTTTATCCTAAAATATTTATGATTTTTGTAATAATTTTCAGTGGACCTATGCAAGGTATATACATGGGGAATAGTATTATTACAATAAGTATAATATATATTTTAATAAGCATATTTATTTATTATATAATCAAGAAAGAAAAATAAATAAGAGGTAGTATAGAACTTTTATGATAATATGAAAATTTTAAAGATAATTTTCTAGGATTAACCAAAATTAAATTATATGTAATTTTTCATGAATTTTCATTTAAGGAAAATAGTAGTACAATGTAAAAATTGACTGATTTTTTACAAGGAGATGAAAAAATGAAAAGAGAATGGACGATATTATTAGTAATTCTACCAATGATCTTTATGACCACGCTAGATAGTAGTATAGTGAACGTTGCATTACCAACTATGGCTAAGGAACTTGGAACTACTATGGCTGGAATAGAATGGGTAGTTACTAGTTATCTTATAGCGATATGTGCATTAATTTTATTATTTGGGAGGTTTGGAGATGTAATTGGAAAAAGTAGGGTATTTAGGTTTGGAGTAGCAGTATTTACAATAGGATCTTTACTTTGCGGTTTATCTAATTCATTAATAACTTTAATTATAGCAAGAGTAATTCAAGCAGTAGGGGCTGCTGCTGCTATGGCTACTAATCAAGGAATAATAACAGAAGTATTTCCTTCTTCAGAAAGGGGCAGAGCATTAGGACTTACAGGGACAGCAGTTGCTTTAGGAACTATGGTAGGACCTACATTAGGAGGATTAATTGTTTCGGTAGCTCCTTGGAAATACATATTTTTAATAAATATACCTATAGGTATTTTGGTTTATATTTCTATAATTAAGACATTAAACTTTAAAAAAGATTATACTAAAATAAATTTTGATTTAAAAGGAAGTATTATATTTATTATTTCAATTATATTACTTTTCTGTTCAATAAATTTTGGGCAAAGTATTGGATTTACTAATCCTATTATAATTGGAGCATTTAGTATATCGCTTATATTATTATTTATATTTATTAAAAGTGAAGGAAAAGCTAGTAGCCCAATGTTAGATATAAATATATTTAAAAATAAATTATTTTCATTAAGTATATTCTGTGGATTTACTTCTTTTATTGCATTAGGAGCAATGAATATAATTTTACCATTTTATCTTCAAGATGTATTAAGTTTAACACCAAGAGCTGCAGGTTTTATGATGACAGTTTCACCTATAGTTTTATTTATAGTAGCACCTATAAGTGGACATTTATCTGATAAGGTTGGAAGTGAAAAAATATCAGCTTTAGGATTAAGTATTATGACTTTAGCCTTCTTTTCATTAGCTATTTTTAAGGAAGATACACCTCTGTTTTTAGTAGGACTTCTTATAGGTTTAGTATCTCTTGGTAGTGGAATGTTTCAATCACCAAATAACTCTTTAATAATGTCTACAGTTGATAAGAGTAAGCTTGGAATTGCAGGAAGTATAAATGGTCTAATAAGAAATTTAGGAATAACAGTAGGAATAGCATTCTCTACAAGTCTTTTGTATACGATGATGAGTAGTAAAATAGGTTATAAGGTTTCTGGCTTTGTTGAAGGAAGAGCTGATGTATTTATTTATGCAATGAGATTTGTATTTATAGGCATTGCTATAATTAGTTTAATTGGAGCTATATTAACTTTATTAAGAGTATTAAGAAAAGAAGATGTAGTTTAGAATAAATGGAGTTGTTTATAAAAACAGCTCCATTTATAATTTGCTTATTAATTTTATAAATAAAGATTTGTAAGTTTCTTTGAGTTAAAAGGAATAAATATAGAAAAATAAATATACATTTTATTAAAAAATTTATTTACTGATATAATAATGTTACTATATAATTGTATTATATTATAATAAATGGATATTTTAGGTGATATTTAAGTGAAATAATGTTATGAATATCTAATTATAAAAATTAAATACACTTTAGCAATAGAGCAAAGGGGGAAATATGAAATTTAAACTTTTAAAAGAAAAAAACTTTTCACTTTTAATGTTTGGGAAAATCACATCTTTAATCGGTTCTTACATGCAGAGTTTTGCATTATCACTATTTGTATTAAGTACTACAGGCTCTGCTACAAAATTTGCATCTATCCTTGCTGTTTCATTAATTCCAGGTTTAATTGTATCACCTATTTCGGGAGTAATTGTAGACTGGTTTTATAGAAAGAATATATTGATTTTTTTAGATTTGGCAAGTGGGGTAGTAGTAAGTATTTTTGCTATTATTTATTTTATTACTGGAGAAATGTCTTTAATTAATATTTATATTTTAGTTATAACACTTTCTTTGATTTCAACCTTAGATAATCCAACTCTTCAAACTATAATTCCAACCATAACAAAAAAAGAAGACTTAGTTGAAGCTAATGCATTAAATTCACTATTAATGGCTATTGGTAATGTAATTTCACCAGCTATTGCAGCACTAGTATATGGTAGCTTTGGATTAAAGGGTGTTTTTATAGTAAATGCTATTACATTTTTTGTATCAGCTATTTCAGAAATCTTCTTAGTTATTCCTAGAAATATAAAGTCAAAAGGGAAATTATCTTTAAATAAATTTGCTTCGGAATTTAAAGATGGAATTGGATTTATATTAAAGAAAAGAGATATTATAAATATTGTAAGCTTAGCTGTAATATTAAATTTTGCTTTAGGTTCTTTTACTATTGGTTCGGCATATATTAGTAAGATTATTTTAGAGGTATCAGATATACAATATGGTATAGTGGATACTTTTGCTGTGGCAGGGATGATTTTAGCCACTTTTATTGTAGGGAGGCTTTCAAAGAAGTATTCTTTAGGTAAAAATTTATACGGAAGTTTAATAATATCATCAGTACTCTTATCAGGATATGCTATTGTAGCTTTAAAACCATTAGTAGCCATTGAAAATTCTATTTTTTATTTATATTTATTAATGCTAATAATCACATTAACTATGTGTATATTTATTGGTATTGCAAATACCCTTTTAAGTTCAGGGATTCAATCAATAGTTCCTTTAGAGTTTTTAGGAAGAGTATCAACCGTTGTTTCAACAGGATGTATGATAGCTTCACCTTTGAGTAGTATGGTTTATGGATATCTTTTTGATAAAATTAGTGTTTCAAGTATATTTCTAATTTCTTCAGGAATAATGATTATAGCAATGTTATTATTTAGAAAATCATTACTTAAAATAAATCTTGAGGAAGAGAAAAAGGAAGGGAAATGTGAAGTTGATGCTGAACCAGTTTAGTGATGAAATTAGATAAAAATTTAATTATATAAACTTATTAAAAAATATCGTAACTTTAGAGCTACGATATTTTTTTAGATATATTTTTTTATAATACTAAATTTATAATGTTTACAAAAGATAAAATAATTATCAATATATAATTGTACTTACTAAAATTATATATTGACAATATAGTACTTACAATTTCATGGTGGAGGGAGTATAGAGAATGGAAATAAGAGAGAAACTATTAGAGACTAAGAAATATAAATATAATTATATTGAATTGCTCAATGATAATAATATTTCTATAAAAATTTTAGATTTAGGAGCAATTATAACTGAGATAAATACACCAGATAGAGAAGGAAATATTGAGAATATAGTATTAACATTTGAAGATTATGATACCTATTTAAAAAATCCTGGTTATTTAGGTACTATAATTGGAAGAAATTCTGGAAGAGTAGGTAATGGAGAATTTGAAATACAGGGAGAGTTATATAAGCTAGAAAAGAATGAAGGTAATAATACATTACATGGTGGGTTTAATGGATTTAATTTTAAAAGATTTGACTTTAAAACATTTAAAAATAATCATGAAGTTGGAGTAATATTTTCATATTTGAGTTTAGAAGGTGAGGGTGGTTTTCCTGGAGAAGTTTTAGTGAAAATAAAATATACATTAAATAATGAAAATGAATTTAAAATATCCTATGAAGGAAAAACCAATAAAAAAACTATTCTAAATATGACAAACCATTCTTATTTTAATTTGAGTGGAAATGCTAAAAGAAAAATAACTGAACATCTATTGTATATTGATTCTGATAAAATAACGGAGATAGATAATGAATCAATAGTAACTGGTAAAATGATTGATGTTAGCAATACTCCTTTTGATTTTAGAGAGCCTAAAAAAGTAGGACAAGATGTATATAAAGATTACTATCAATTAAATATAACAAGGGGATATGATCATTATTTTGAACTTAATAATAATGATGAAGAGAAAAAAATTATAGAACTATATGATGAAGAATCTGGAAGATGTTTAGAAATATATACAAATTGTAATGGAGTTGTTGTATATAGTTGTAATTACTTAAATAATAAAAGACTTTCAATTGGAAGAGAACTAGAGTTTAAAGATGCTATATGTCTTGAAACACAAAATATACCTATAGGAAGAAATAATTTATTTATTGAAGATTCTATAATAGATAGTAATGAATTATATTCAAAAGAAACAATTTATAAGATTACTATAAAGTAATAATATTAAATAAAAAAATGAGTATTAATTTAATAAAATTAACACTCATTTTTTACAGTTTGTTGAAAAACCCCCTGTTGATAAACAGAGGGTTTTTCTTGCATAATTGATATTAATGTATAGAGAACTATAAAAAGGCACATTCCTAATAACTATTTATATTTTTATTCATAATTCCGAGGAATGAGGAATTATTACCTTGAGTTTTTAGAAGTAAATATGTTGTGTTAGGGCGACTTGGAGCTTGCGACAGAGCAACTAATATAACATATTTACTTATTTTTTATTTAAAGGAGTTAAATGATGCATCAGAAGGCATTCTCCAGTCACCACGAGGACTTAAAGAAATACTACCAACTTTAGGTCCATCTGGCATTGCACTCCTTTTAAATTGTTGAGTAAAGAATCTATAAATAAACTTATCTAGCCACTTTTCAATTTCTTCTTTACTGTAATCATTTTTAAAGGCTTCTTCAGATAAAAATTGAATTCTTTCCTTTGAAGATCCATTTTTAATAAAGTGATATAAGAAGAAATCATGTAGTTCATATGGTCCAACTATATCTTCTGTTTTTTGTGTAATTTCTCCTTTATCTCCTTTTGGTAATAACTCTGGACTTACAGGAGTATCTAATATATCTAGTAATGTTTCAGAAACTTCTTTAGTAGATTCTTTTTCAGCTACATATTTAACTAAGTATCTAACTAAAGTTTTTGGTATAGATGGATTTACAGAATACATACTCATATGATCTCCATTATATGTACACCAACCAAGGGCTAATTCTGAAAGATCTCCTGTACCTATTAATAACCCGCCTTCTTTATTAGCTAAGTCCATAAGGATTTGGGTTCTTTCTCTTGCCTGCACATTTTCATAAGTTACATCATGTATATCTTTATCATGACCAATATCTTCAAAATGTTGAAGAGCAGCTTTTACTATATTTATTTCTCTTAAGTCACAACCAAGTTCTTTACATAAAGTCAAGGCATTGTTGTATGTTCTATCTGTAGTTCCAAAGCCAGGCATTGTTATTGTAACTATATTTTTATTATCTAGTCCTAGAAGATTAAAGGTTTTTACTACTACAAGCAAGGCTAATGTAGAGTCAAGGCCTCCGGATATTCCTATAACTGCTTTCTTTAAGTTAGTATGTTCCATTCTTTTTGCTAAAGCAGAAGCTTGAATGCTGAAAATTTCTTTACATCTTTCTTCCCTTTGCTTAGCATTAGAAGGAACAAAAGGATGTTTATCTAAATATCTATCAAAGTTACTAATCTTATTCTCTTTATAATTAAAATTAATAATTTCTGCATCAAAAGGAACTATTCTTGAAGCATCTCTATAACTTATATTTTTTAGTCTTTCACTATTAAGTTTAAAAACATCTATATAAGAGTAAATAACTTCATTTTCTCTTTGAAATCTTTCATTTTCTTTAAGTATAGTTCCATTTTCTGAGATAAGAAGATGACCACTAAATAATAAATCTGTAGTAGATTCATGAACTCCTGCAGAAGAATAAATATATGCAGACATGCATCTAGCACTTTGGTTAGAAATTAAAGCTTCTCTATAATCTTTTTTACTTACTAATTCATTAGAAGCAGATAAATTTCCTATGATATTTGCTCCTAAAAGTGAGAGATATGAGCTTGGAGGTATAGTAACCCAAAGATCTTCACAAACCTCAAAACCAAAGCTATATGCACCAGATTTGAAAATTAAGTTAGTTCCAAATGGTATATCTTTTTGAAAATCAAAATCAACTTTTTCATCAACAATTCCTAATCCTTCACTAAACCAACGTTTTTCGTAAAATTCACTATAGTTAGGTAGGTATGATTTTGGAACAATTCCAAGTATTTTTCCATTAAATATTATATAAGCACAATTAAACAAAACATTTTTGAAGTTTAAAGGAGCTCCTACAGCTATTAGCATATCTAGACCAGAACTTTTTTCAAGTATTTTTTGAATAGCCATATTTGCTTTTTCTAAAAGGCTATATTGCATAAATAAATCTCCACAACTATATGAAGTAATGCACAATTCAGGAAAAACTATTGCCTTTGTTTCATTTTTAGAGGCTTCATCTAAGCATAAGAAAATATTTTCTAAGTTATATTCAATATCTGCAACACGTGTAACAGGACATGCAGCAGCAACTTTAATAAAATCCATAAAATCTCTCCAATCTATATATTAATTAATAATATTTTAACTCTTTTTTGATATTAAATTCAGAACTAACTATATAAATAATAAAAGGAAAACAATAGAAAATCAATGATAATAAAAGAAAAGGTAACTAAGAGTTAAATAATACCTTATAAAGGGATAAAAAAACTATTGTAATAGGATAAGAAATATAATATAATAAAATCATTAATTAAACAATTTCAAAAATTTACTAGAAATGTTATAATATCATTAAGAAAAGGAGGGGGAAGTAATGAGTGCAGTAATTTTTTGGATTATAATTGCAGCTATAGCAATTGGCATTGATATAATAACAAGTAATTTTTTATTTGTTTGGTTTACAGTTGGTGCAATTGCAGCTATGATTGCAGATCTAATAGGTATATCCTTCGAGTTCCAAATAATAATTTTCCTAGTATTAAACTTAATAACAATAGCTGTAGGATATCCTTGGGCTAAGAAAAAGTTTAAAAATGAGGTTAAGAGAATACCTTTAATGGAAGAAACCTATATCGGTAGGATAATGAAGGCAGAAGAGGATATAGTAGATAGGGCGCGAGTTAAAGTAGATGGAGTGTACTGGACTGTACAAAATACAGGAGAAGAGATTAAAGCTGGTGATAGCTTTAATATTATTGGAATTGATGGCATTAAATTAATTATAAAAAAAGAGGAGGAAATTTAGATGGATGGAATTATAGGAGTAGTTATTATTGGGGTAATAGTACTTTTTGTTTTAATAACAATTTTATCATCAATAAAAATAGTAAATACAGGATATTTATATGTAGTAGAAAGGTTTGGACAGTATCATAAAACTTTAGAGCCAGGATGGCACTTTATGATTCCTTTTGTAGATTTTGTTAGAAAAAAAGTATCAACAAAACAACAAATCTTAGATGTACCACCACAATCAGTTATTACTAAGGATAATGTTAAGATTTCAGTAGATAATGTTATTTTCTATAAACTTTTAAATGCGAGAGATGCTGTTTATAACATAGAAGATTTTAGATCTGGTATAGTTTATTCAGCAACAACTAACATGAGAAATATTTTAGGTAATATGTCTTTAGATGAAATATTATCAGGCAGAGATAAAATTAATCAAGATCTTTTAAGTATAATAGATGAAGTTACTGATGCATATGGTATAAAAATTCTTTCAGTTGAAATTAAGAATATAATACCACCAACAGAAATTCAAGAAGCTATGGAAAAGCAAATGAAGGCAGAAAGAAATAAAAGAGCTATGATTCTTGAAGCAGAAGGACAAAGACAATCCCAAATTGAAAAGGCTGAAGGGGAAAAGAGATCTAAGATACTTGCTGCAGAAGCTGAAAAAGAAGCTAATATAAGAAGAGCAGAAGGATTAAAAGAATCTCAATTACTTGAAGCTGAAGGTAAGGCTAAAGCAATTGAAGAAATATCTATTGCAGAAGCAGAAGCTATTAGAAAGGTTAACCAAGCAATAATAGAATCTGGAACTAATGAAACTGTTATAGCATTAAAACAAGTTGAAGCACTTAAAGAAATGGCTAACAATCCAGCTAATAAGCTTATATTACCAAATGAAACTTTATCTTCGCTTGGAAGTATAGCTGCAATAGGAGAAATGCTTAAAGGAAGTAAAGAATAAATAAAGAAATATAATAATTTAAGGGGCTGTCGAACAAACAGCCCCAATTAAGAAGTAAAAATTTTTGATGTAATTCTTACAGAATTACTAAGTTAATTTCTATTTAGAACTCCTTCGGGAGTTTTTTTTATTACTCTTTAGGAAATTATAAAGATGTTACCCTGTGAATAACTTTTTTATAATTTCCTTCATTCAGCTTTGAAGTGCTTCTATTAATTTTGCGATGACTTGGAGCTTGCGACGGAATAAGCAAAATTATATAGAAGTACTTTTTTATTCATACTAATGTTTAATTGTGAGATAAATCCGTTCTATATTTTTAAAATATGAGTTTTGGAGTATTATGAAGAAGTTAGAGTTATAAATTTATATCTATGTATAAATTTTGTTATAGTATTAATAATAAATATAAATATTTATTTAATGATGTAGTTGTGGAGTGTTTTTATGGGACATAATAAAAAATCAATATATTTATTAAGAATATTAATTTTAACTTTACTAATTAATATAAGTATAACTAATAAAAGTATATTCAGTTATATTAAAGATGAATATGTATCAATGAAATATAATAAAGAAATTAATTATATGAAAAATAGTAATTATAATAGAGAGAAAGCTAGGGAATATGCACTTAAATGGGCAACATCATCTAACAAAGAATATTATAATTTTATAAATGATGGCGGTGATTGTACAAATTTTGTTTCTCAAGTTTTAAGGGCTGGGGGATTGGATTTTGTAGGATCTAAAGCAAATGCTACAAGTATTAAATCTTGGTTTTATTATTCATCAAATTTGCCAAATCGAACTTCTACATGGACAGCTGCCAATCCTTTTAATTTGCATTTTGGAAAGGAATATAAAAGAGCTTATGATTATAGGGAATATAAAATTGAAGATGCTCTAAAAAATTGGGATAATATATATTCAAGTATTTATATAGGTGATATAGTTCAATATTCAAGACCAAACAATATAGCTTTTCATTCTCAAGCAATAACCGATGTTTTAGATAAAAGCACTATTTATTTTAGCCAACATTCAAATTCTATAGAGAATTTTTATAAGAATGGTAATTTAAAATATTATTTGCTAGGTAAGCCTGATAATTATAATTTTTTGATTTATAATATTAAAGAAGAAAAAAATACAGCTATGAGAAGTAAAAAAGAAGAATTAATAAATGAAGAGGATTATAATAAGGAATTAAAAGAAGCAATAGATATGATTAAATTAAGTATTAAAGATACTAGAAGTGATAATAAAGAGTATGGTAACAATGAAACAGATGATTTTCTAAATAAAATGGAGAAGAAAGTTATAGATATTGAATTGCAAATGGATATGAGATCTAAGTCCTCTAAAGAGTTATTAGAATCATTAATGAATAAAAGCGGACTTTGAAAAATACAATAAATTTTATAAAATTAGGAATATAAAGTAGTAAATTTGATAAGAATAAAAATGACCCGAAAGGGTTACGTAGGTTTCTTTGCCGGTGGTGTATACTGCCGGTATTTTTTCACTATTTAGGGAATTATAAAGATATTAATCTATAAATAACTTTTTTATAATTTAATTCCTTCAGTTTTGAAGTGCTTCTATTAATTTTGCGATGACTTGGAGCTTGCGACGGAATAAGCAAAATTATATAGAAGTACTTTTTTGGAAAGGCTGTCACAAAATTATATTTAAGTAAATAATACAATTTATTTAATAATTATATAATATATAGTATAATTATTTATAGAATTTAGATAATTGGGGTAAAAAATGAATATTAGAATAGTATGTTGGAATATAAAAAATAAATTCAGAATAGATGACGGAATGGAATTACTAAATAGAGAAGAATATTTAGATAGGAAAATCTATTATCAGTTTTTAGATAAAAAGGTTGAAATAATTATTTTTGAAGGAAGTAATTTAAATAAAATAAATATAAAAAATAAAGAAGGTAAGATAATAATATTAGTTGAAGAGTTAGATGACAATAGATATAATCAGATAAATAAAGTATTTAAAAATAATTTTTTAAAAATTTTGGTTGGAAAAGAAAGTTTATCTGACAATATAAATGGTTTAGCGTATTTTCCGCAACTACTTAATAAAAATGATGAGATTAATATAAGTGCATTACTGTATATGTTAACTAATGAAAAAATATTTTTTAACAACTTTAATAAACCTCATATAATAGTAGGAGAATATGGAGAGAATAATAAAGATGAAATAATACCAATATTCATATTAAAGCGATTTAGCAATTTTACAAAGCTAAAGAACTTCTCTTTAAATTTGCATGTAACTGAGGAGTTAAATTTAAAAGAGATTAGCTATATTGAAGATGGATTAATTGAGTATATAGATTTTGATGGAAAAATAAAAATTAATCAATTTATAAGTGATAAAAAAACAAATAATATATTTTTTTATCTAATTGCAAATTAGATAAATATATAAGCTTAACTAAGATATATAGTTTCCTTAGAAAAGACGGGAATACTCTATATAATAGTTAAGTTTTTTTTATTTTTACTTAAATAACTTAAATAATTATTTATAAAGTTAAAAAAATTGAATTGAATTAGTGTCGAAATATATAATTTTATTGCAAAGAATGTTAAAAAATAAACAAAGGGGGATAAGTATTATGTTAGAGATAATACAAAAAACATTAACTGATAATTCAATAATTGGTGCTATATTTTCATCTATATTAATAATAGGATTAGGATTTTATCTAAGAAAAAAAGAGATGATAAACTCTGTTGCATCAAAAATATTAACTAAAATAGTTCTTACGGTATCATTACCAGCTTTAGCTTTTACTTCATTTATGAAAGATATAGATGGAGATCAACTTAAGCAAGGAATAAGCATTTTAATTTGGGGATTTGCTATATATATTATATTAATTCCTATAACTAAGATAATTTATTCAAAAGTAAAAGGTGACAAGCAGGTTGTTTATAGAATACTTACTATATTTGGATCAACAACGTTTTTTGGTACTCCAATAGTTACAGCAGTATATGGATCTATTGGAACAATGTACTCTAATATATTTAATATAGCTTATAGAGTTTTCTTATATTCATATGCATTTATAAAGATGTCTGGAGCAAAGATGGATAAAGAAAATTTAAAAAAGAATGTTAAAGAAATATTTTTAAATCCTATAATACTTGCTACATTTTTAGGACTTTTTATTTGGTTATTCCAAGATATGCTACCACAAGTTCAAGTTGCAGCTAAAGATACAGTTGAAAGTTATGCTTTCTTAAGAATAGATAAAACACTTCCATGGTTATATAAGCCACTTTCATATTTACAAAGTTTAGCTTCGCCACTTGCTTGGTTATCAATAGGAGCTACTTTAGCAGAAGTTCCATTTAAAAAGGCGATGTCTCAAAGCGATGCTTGGATATATAGTTTAATAAAAGTAATGTTAATACCAGTAATCAATTTAGTATTATTATTAATATTAAATGTAGCAGGAATATTACCAGTATCATTTGAAGCAGTAGCAACAACAGTAATAATGATGGCTGCACCAACTGCAACAGTTGCAGCAGCATATGCAATTAATTTTGAAAAAGAAGCTGTATTTACTTCAAATTGTTCATTATTATCAACTCTTCTAGCGGTTGTAGCTATGCCAGTATGGATAATAGTATTAGAAATTATTAAGAATTTACCTATTTTTGCATAAAAATATAATAGATTGTTGGAGGTAGCAATATGATTAAGATGGTATGTTTTGGTGTCAGAGACACAGAAGTTGAATATTTTAATAAATTAAATGAAGAGTATGGATATAATTTAAAATTAGTTACATCAGGTCTTACACATGACAATGTAGATGAAGCAATAGGTGCAGAAGCTATAATGGTAAGAGGAAATTGTAAAGCAGATAGAAGAAATCTAGAATTATTAAAGGAAAATGGCCTAAAATATGTTTTAACTAGAACAGTTGGATTTGATCATGTTGATTTAGAAGCAGTAAAAGATCTAGAATTAAAATGTGCTAGAGTTCCTGGATATTCACCAAATGCAATAAGTGAGTTAGCAGTAACACTTTCAATGATGCTTTTAAGACATACAGCGTATACAGTTAATAGAACAAGTAATAAAAACTTTACAATTGATTCATTTATGTTTAGTAAAGAAATTAGAAACTGCACAGTAGGAGTACTTGGAACAGGAAGAATTGGATTAACAACAGCTAAATTATTTAAAGGATTAGGAGCAAAAGTTTTAGGATATGATATATTCCAAAGCGATGAAGCTAAAGAAGTTGTTGAATTCAAAAGTTTAGATGAAGTTATATCAGAATCAGATGTGATTTCAATACATATGCCTTATTTTAAGGATTCAAATTATCATATAATTAATGATGAGTTTATATCAAAGATGAAAGATGGAGCTATTTTAGTAAATACTGCTAGAGGAGAACTTCAAGATTTAGAAGCTATAATAAGAGCAATTAAAAGTGGTAAATTAGCTGGTTTTGGTACTGATGTACTTGAAGGAGAATCACAAGTATTCTTTAAGGATTTAAATGGTCAAAAACTTGAAAATGAAGTGTTTGAAGAATTAGTTAATTTATATCCAAGAGTATTAATAACACCTCATATGGGTTCTTATACTGATGAAGCATTAATCAATATGATAGGTATATCTTATGAAAATTTAAAAGAATTTATAAATTGTGGACAATGTAAAAATAATATAGTATAGTATTTTTAGAATTAGGGCTGTCGAAAGATGGCCCTAATTTTAAGGTGTAAATTACATTTTTTGGTATTATATAATGAAAATTTATATATTTTATTGAAAAAATTAGATATTATTTACAATTTGATTAAAAGAATATATAATTTTATTGGATGTTTACATTATATTTAGTTAGGAGAGAACTATGAAAATAAATTTTGAAAGGAAGTTAGTATTATCAGCAATATTTATAGCTTTAATACCATTAATATTTTCATATGGAATATTTATAAATGATAAACTAGATAAATATGATCAAACAATAAAGGATATGTTAAGATATTCAGCATATGATATATCAACAAATACTTTAGTAAAAGAAAAGTTAATTAATAATGAAAATGATGGGGCAATACAAACCTATGCAGAAGACATTATTTCCTATAATGAATTTATAGATATAATTGTTATATGTGATATGAACGGGGAAAAGTATTCGCATTTAGATGAATCACAAATAGGAGAAATATTTGTTAATCCAGATAAAAAAAGTGTATTAGAAGATGGTAAAGCTTATTATTCATTAATGGAAGGATCTATGGGTGTAACATTTCGTTGGTTCGAACCTATAATGGATGGAGAAAAGCAAATTGGCTTTGTTATGGTAGGAAAGTACTATAGTGATATTAGTAAAGTAAATTTAATGGTTAAGATAAATTATATACTATTATTTTTAATTACTATAATAGTATCAGTAATACTTTTTAAATTTTTAGCTAGAAAAACAAAGAAAGAAATATTTGATATGGAGCCTGAGGAAATAGGGCGACTATATAATGAAAAACAAACAATAATAGATAGTGTTGAAAATGGAATAATAGTTTTAAATAAATATAATGAAGTTATTGAAATAAATGAAAATTATTATAAATTATTTAATAATTTTGATGTTGATAAAGTAATAAAGAGACTTGAGTCTTATATAGATGAAAAACAGTGTTTTAAAATGAAAGAGTTTGTCATTCAAAATAAAAAAGTTTTTATAACTTTAAGTAGTATAGTAAGTAACGAAGAATATTTAGGTGTACTAATTTTATTAAGTGATAAAAATAATATAGATAAGCTAGCAAAAGAAATTACAGGAATAGATGAGGCTGCAAAAAGTTTAAGAGCTAACATACATGAGTTCAAAAATCATTTACATGTTATATTAGGGTTAATTCAATTAGAATTATATTCTGAGGCTAAAAAATATATACTTGATATTCAAAAAGTTCAAGAGGATAATTCTATAGAGTTTTTACAAATAAAAGATTGCTGTGTTAGAGCGTTGCTTCTAAGTAGAAAGGCAGTTGCAAAAGAAAAGGGAGTAAAATTAACTTTATATAACGAATCTATTTTATGGGAATATCATGGAATAATAGATTCTAATGATATAGTAACTATTTTAGGCAATTTGATAGAAAATTCATTTGAAGCATGTAGTGCAAGTAATAATTTAGATAAATTAGTTGAAGTATCTTTAAATGAGGATGATTATAAAATAGAAATAAAAGTAAAGGATAATGGCTTACCTTTAGTTTATAAAAATATAGAATATATGACAATTGAAGGAGTATCTTCAAAGGGAGAAGAAAGAGGAATAGGCTTATATCTAGTTAAAAGTAAAGTTGAGTTATACAATGGGAATATAGAAGTAAAAGAGTACAAGAATAAGAAAATATTTTGCATAACAATATTAAAGGGAGAGTAATTTATGATAAAAGTATTAATTGTAGAAGATGATCCCATGGTAGCATTTATAAATAAACAATATTTAGATAAAATAGGTAATATTAAAGCTTTAGGACCAGTAACGGATGAAGAAGAAATTATAGAAATATTAGAAAAGGAAAAAATAGATTTAATTCTTTTAGATGTATTTCTTCCTAAGAAAAATGGAATAGAAATACTTAAAAGTTTAAGAATAAAAAAATATTTAGTTGATGTTATTATAATTAGTGCTGCAAATAGTTCTGATGAGATAAAAAAAGCTTTTGCTTATGGAACTGTGGATTATTTAATTAAACCATTTAATTATGAAAGATTTGAAGAAAGTATAAATAAGTATAAGTTAAGGTATGAAATATTAAATAAAGAATTGGATATAAAGCAAGGAGACATAGATAGTTTATATTCAAAACATATTAAAGGATATGATGTTCCTAAAGGGTTAAATAAATTAACCTTGGATAAAATAATTAAGATTTTAGAGGCTGATTATAATAAAATGTGGAGTGTAAGAGAAATTGCATTTAATTTGAATATAAGTAATGTAACTGTGAAAAAATATATGGATTATTTAGAGGAAATAGATAAAATTTTTGTTGAAACTACATATGGAAATGTAGGAAGACCAGAATTTAAATATAAGCTAAAAAATAGTATAAATAAGAATTAAATATAAAGTTAAGAAAAATTTTCTTTTTTTAGAAAAAACACTAGATTTTTATGGATAAATATGATAATATTATTGAGTAGTCAAAAGGACTATAATATATTTGCTTTAAAGATTTTTATAGATAATGATATTCTCCGTTATAGAGATTAGTGTTACTAGAATAGTCTTTAAAATGGAGGGTTTAAAATGGAAGATAAGAAAATAATATGTAAAGATTGCGGAAATGAATTCATATTCACAGTTGGAGAACAAGAATTCTACAAAGAAAAAGGATTCGATAACGAACCAGTAAGATGTGCTGATTGCAGAAGAGCGAGAAAAGCTCAAAACAATAGAAGATAGTTTTGAAAAAAAGACTGTAGATAATGCTACAGTCTTTTTTTTTTTTTTTTGTTTTTTTCAATTTTAATCTTTAGACCTTATCTTCACAAATAACATCAACTTTACTTATATGTTTATTAGTTCATCGTAAAGTTTAAAAAATAGAATAATATACAAATTAGTTAATAGAAAACCTAACAAAAAAATCCGTAAATTATACACGAATAAGATGAATATGATTCGTTATAATACGAATTATATAATAAAATTTAATGATAAAGTTGACATTTAAATACTAAAATGATAGTCTTAAAATATAAATACGAAAAATATTAGATAAACTAAAATTAATGTTCGGTTATCTTAAGATTGGTAGCTTTGGAGGTATTAAAGTTGAAGTTGAGATGTATATTTGTAGAAAAGAAGAAGGAGTACAACGTAGAAGGGAAGAGCTTACTAGAAGATTTTAAAAATAATTTAGGAGTTAATTATTTAGAGTCTGTTAGATTAATTAATAAATATACTTTAGGGGAAGTAAAAGAAGAAGAATATCAAAAAGCTCTATATACTATATTTTCAGAAAAAACAGTAGATAATTTGTATGAAAATAATTTTAAACTTGGAGAAAATGAAATTGCCTTTGGAGTTGAGTTTTTACCAGGACAATATGATCAAAGAGCTGATTCAGCCTCAGAGTGCTATCAAATATTAACTTCAGGTGAAAAAATAGAAGTTAAGTGGACAAAAATAATAGTGTTAAAAGGTAATTTATCAAAAAATGATGTTGATAAAATAAAAAAATATTATATAAATCCAGTAGATTCAAGAGAAGTTAATATTGATAACTTAGAACTATCATCACAGCTTCCAGAGCCAAAAGATGTAGAAATATTAAATGGATTTATAAATAAAAGTAATTATGAAATTGAAAAGCTACATAGTGAAATGGGATTAGCTATGAGTTTAGAAGATATTAAACTAATAAAAGATTATTTCAAAAAAGAAGAAAGAAATCCAACTATAACAGAAATAAAAGTTATAGATACTTATTGGTCAGATCACTGCAGACATACTACTTTTTCAACAGCAATAGAAAGTGTAGTTATTGAAGAAGGAGTTTATACAAGTCCAATAGTCAAGTCTTATAATGCATATTTAAAGTCAAGAAATTTTGTTTATGGTGAAACAGATAGAGATAAAACACTTATGGATATTGCTGTTATTACTATGAAAGAAATGAGAAAAAGAGGTCTTTTAGAAGATTTAGACGTTTCAGATGAAATAAATGCTTGTTCAATAAAAGTTAATATTGAAACAGATAAAGGAAATGATGAGTATCTAGTAATGTTTAAGAATGAAACTCATAATCATCCTACAGAAATAGAACCTTTTGGTGGAGCTGCTACATGTCTTGGTGGAGCTATTAGAGATCCATTATCAGGAAGAACTTATGTATATCAAGCAATGAGAGTTACTGGTGCTGCTGATCCAACAGTTAGTATTGAAGAAACTTTAAAAGGAAAACTTCCTCAAAGAACTATTACTTTAGGAGCTGCTCATGGATATAGTTCTTATGGAAATCAAATAGGACTAGCAACAGGTCAAGTCTCAGAAGTTTATCATAAAAATTATGTTGCGAAAAGAATGGAAGTTGGTGCTGTAATTGCAGCGGCTCCTAAAGAAAATGTAGTAAGAGAAGAACCGAAAGTAGGAGATATCGTAATTCTTTTAGGGGGAAGAACTGGAAGAGACGGTTTAGGTGGAGCAACTGGATCATCTAAAGAGCATACTGAAGATTCTATTAATGAATGTGGAGCAGAAGTACAAAAGGGTAACCCGGTAACTGAAAGAAAAATTCAAAGGCTATTTAGAAATTTTGAAGTTTCTAAAATGATAAAAAGATGTAATGATTTTGGCGCTGGTGGAGTTTCAGTAGCAATTGGGGAATTAACTAGGGGATTAGATATAGATTTAGATAAGGTTCCAAAGAAATATGAGGGGTTAGATGGAACAGAAATTGCAATTTCTGAATCTCAAGAGAGAATGGCAGTTGTAATTAATAAAGAAAATGAAGATAGATTTATAGAATTAGCTAAGGAAGAAAATTTAGAAGCGGTAAAGGTTGCTGTTGTTACAGATTCAGAAAGACTTAAGATGTTCTGGAGAGGTAAAAATATAGTCGATTTAAAAAGAGAGTTTTTAGATACAAATGGAGCAAGACAAACTACTAATGTGAAAGTAGAATCTCCAGAAAAATATCCTTTCCTAATAAATGAAGATTTAAATGTAAAAGAGGAATGGATTAATACATTAAGAAAGTTAAATGTATCGTCACAACAAGGATTAGTAGAAAGGTTTGATTCTACAATTGGAGCAGGAACAGTACTTATGCCATTTGGAGGTAAGTATCAAAAGACACCTGCAGAGGGAATGGCAGCAAGGATACCAGTTTTACATGGTGAAAGTAAAGATGCTACTTTAATGACTTTTGGATTTAATCCTGAAATGGGAATATGGAGCCCATATCATATGGCTTATTATTCTGTTATCGAAGCAATAACTAAGCTTTCAGCTATGGGTGGAAATTATAAGAAAGCAAGACTAACATTGCAAGAGTATTTTGAGAGATTAGGTAAGAATGATGTTAAATGGGGAAAACCATTTGCAGCTTTACTAGGTGCTTATCAAGCACAAATGGATTTAGGAATACCTGCAATTGGTGGTAAAGATTCAATGTCTGGGACTTTTGGGGATTTAGATGTACCGCCATCATTAGTAGCATTTGCAGTAGATGTAGAAAAGGCAAATAATATCATTTCTCCAGAGTTTAAAAATAATAATTCTAAATTAGTTTTATTAATGGCAGAAAAAAATGCTGATATGACATTAAAGGTTAAGTCCTTTAAAAATAATTTAGATAAACTTCATACTCTAATTTTAGAGAAAAAAGTTATATCAGCTTCATCAATAAAGTTTGGTGGATTAGTAGAAGCATTAACAAAGATGACATTAGGAAATAGAATAGGGGCAGAACTTGAAAGTTTAAATAAAGAAGAATTATTCGGACTTAACTATGGAAGCTTAGTTTTAGAAGTTAAAAATGGAGTTGAAATAGAGAAGGAATTTAAAGGTTGCGCTTATAAAGCAATAGGTAAGACTATAGAAAATAGGGCTATAATTTTAAAAGATTATGATATTAACTTTAATATAGATATGTTAGAGGAAATATTAGAAGAAAAGTTATCAAAAGTATTTAAGATAAAAACTGAGGATAAGAAAGAAAATGTGAAAGTAGATTTATTTGAAGCTAAAGAAATAAAGAAACCAGCTATTAAAATAGCAAAACCTAGAGTATTTATACCAGTATTTCCAGGAACAAATTGTGAATATGATAGTGCAAAAGCTTTTAGAAAAGAAGGGGCAGAAGTTACTGAATTAGTTTTAAATAACATGAATAAAGAGCTTTTAAATGAATCTATCTTAAAGATGGAAGAAATAATTAGAAAAAGTCAAATAATTATGTTACCAGGTGGCTTCTCTGCAGGAGACGAACCTGATGGTTCTGGTAAATTTATATCAACAGTATTTAGAAATGAAAGAATTAAAGATGCTGTAATGGACTTACTTAAAAATAGGGATGGATTAATGTTAGGAATATGCAATGGCTTCCAAGCTCTAATTAAGTTAGGGCTAGTACCTTATGGAGAAATTATTGATATAGAAGAAGATATGGCTACATTAACTTACAATGAAATTAATAGGCATATGAGTTCGATAATTAGAACAAGAATTACTTCAAATAAATCACCGTGGTTTAGTGAAGTTAATATAGGAGATATTCATTCAGTTGCTATTTCTCATGGAGAGGGAAGATTTGTAGCACCAAAGGAATTACTTAAGAAGTTAGAAGTAAATGGACAAATAGCTACTCAATATGTTGATTTAAATGGAGATGTATCTATGGATATGCCGTATAATCCTAATGGTTCTATTCTTGGGATTGAAGGAATAACAAGTCCAGATGGAAGAGTTCTTGGTAAAATGGGACACTCAGAAAGAATAGGAGATAACCTATATAAAAATATACCAGGAAATTTCGATCAAAAGATATTTAAAGCAGGAGTAAAGTATTTCAAATAAGATTTTAAATGTTTCATTCTTAATTTTTAATTGAAAAGGGTGGTTTTATATGAAGGTAGTAATATTTTTTGGAAGTAAATCTGATACTGATGTAATGAAGGGGGCAGCTAACTGTTTAAGAGAATTTGGAGTTGAATTTAAAGCATATGTGTTATCAGCTCATAGAGTTCCTGAAAAGTTAACTGAAACTTTAAAAGAGGCAGAAGCAAATGGTTGTGAAGTTGTTATTGCTGGAGCTGGTCTTGCAGCTCATTTACCAGGAGTTATAGCATCTCAAACTACAATGCCAGTTATAGGTGTTCCAATTAAGGGAGCTGTTGAAGGTTTAGATGCTTTATTTTCAATAGTTCAAATGCCTAAATCAATTCCAGTTGCAACAGTAGGAATCAATAATAGTTATAATGCAGGAATGCTTGCAGTTCAAATGCTTGCTATAAAGGATAAGGCTTTAAGAGAAAAATTAAATAAATTTAGATTAGATATGAAAAAGAAATTTATAGATGAAAATGGAGAAGGAGTGGATTTATAATGGAAAAATTAGAAATGATGTATGAAGGAAAAGCAAAGAAAATATATGCAACAGATAAGGCGGACGAAGTAATAGTATATTACAAGGATGATGCTACAGCATTTAATGGAGAAAAAAAGGGACAAATTGAAGATAAGGGTGTTTTAAATAATTCTATAACTTCAATGATATTTGAAATGTTAAATGAAAATGGTATTAAGACTCATTTTATTAAGAAGTTAAGTGAAAGAGAACAACTTTGCAAGAAGGTTGAGATTGTTCCACTAGAAGTTATTGTAAGAAATGTTGCAGCAGGATCAATGGCTAAGAGATTAGGTTTAAAAGAAGGATTTGAACTTAAAACTACAGTATTTGAGTTATCATACAAAGATGATTCGCTTGGAGATCCATTAATAAATGATTATCATGCAGTTGGAATTGGAGCAACTACTTTTGAAGAGTTAGATAAGATTTATGAAATGACATCTAAAATTAATGAATTACTTAAAGGATTCTTCATAAAGCAAAATATTAGATTAATTGATTTTAAATTAGAGTTTGGCAGATATAATGGAGAAATTTTATTAGCAGATGAAATATCACCAGATACATGTAGATTCTGGGATGCGACAACAGGAGAAAAACTAGATAAAGATAGATTTAGAAGAGATTTAGGAAATGTAAAAGATGCTTACGTTGAAATACTAAATAGAATAGGTAATAATGCATAATTAATTATTTTCGGAGGTGTTTTTTTGAGTTTGAATTTAATGTTTGATCCAAGTGATGATAAATTTAAAGATGAATGCGGAGTTTTTGGCGTTTATGTAAATAAACCTATGGACGTATCATCTATGACATATTACGGGTTATATGCACTCCAACATAGGGGACAAGAAAGTGCCGGAATAGCTGTGGCTAATGGTGAAGCAATTGATATTCATAAAGGAATGGGCCTTATAACAGAAGCTTTTTCTAAGGAAAGTTTAAACAGACTTAAAGGGTTTGCAGCAATAGGACATGTTAGATATTCTACAAGTGGTGATACAAGAATTGAGAATGCTCAACCATTACTTAGTCAATCAAAGCTTGGGTCAATAGCTATGGCTCATAATGGTACTTTAGTAAATGCTGATGTTATAAGAGGATTATTAGAAGATGGAGGACATGTTTTCCATACTTCTATTGATTCAGAAGTAATAGCTAATCTTATAGCAAGAGGGGCAAAAAAAGGTATTGAAAAGGCCATAATTGATGCAATTCAAGCTGTAAGAGGATCCTTTGCCATGGTAATTTTAACTAAGGATAAACTTATAGGTGTTAGAGATCCGCATGGAATAAGACCATTATGTCTTGGAAAAATGGAAGAAGGATACGTATTATCTTCTGAAAGTTGTGCTTTAGATGCGATAGGTGCTGAATTAGTAAGAGATATAGATCCAGGAGAAATAGTTATAATAGATGAAAATGGAATTAAATCTTATAAGTATTATGAAAATACACAATGTCAAACTTGTGCTTTTGAATATATTTATTTTGCAAGGCCTGATTCAACAATAGATGGATTAGATGTTCATGAGTCAAGAGTAAGAGCTGGAGAGCAGTTATTTAATGAACATAAAATTGAAGCAGATGTAGTAGTTGCAGTTCCTGATTCAGGAATACCAGCAGCTATTGGATATTCAAAGGCATCTGGGATTCCATATGATACTGGATTTGTAAAAAATAGATATGTAGGTAGAACATTCATAACTCCATCTCAAGAAATTAGGGAAAGAGCAGTTGCAGTTAAGCTAAACCCTTTAAAAGTTAATGTGAATGGTAAAAGAGTAGTCTTAATTGATGATTCTATAGTTAGAGGAACTACTTCAAAATATTTAGTAGATTCTTTAAGAAGAGCTGGTGCTAAAGAAGTACATTTCTTAGTAGCTTCACCTGTGGTTAAATTTCCATGTTATTTTGGAATTGATACGCCATATAGAAGTGAGTTAATAGGAGCTAAAAAATCCACTGAGGAGATTAGAGAAGCTATAGGATCAGATTCTTTAGGATACTTAAGCATGGAAGGAATGTATAGGTGCTTTAAAGAAAATTGTGGATATTGCGTTGGATGTTTTAATGGTATTTATCCAGTAGCAACACCAATGGAAGGCGCAAAATAAGGCTGAAAGGTAGTGTGTAAAATGATAACTTATAAAGAAGCTGGAGTTAATATAGAAGAAGGATATAGATCAGTAAAACTTATAAAAGAATATGCAAGCAGAACTATGAGTGAATATGTTTTAAATGGTCTTGGAAGCTTTGCTGGAATGGTCGAACTTCCAGAAGGATATAAAAAGCCTGTTTTGGTTTCAGGAACAGATGGAGTTGGAACTAAACTTGATATAGCTTTTAAAACTAAAAAATATGATACAGTTGGAATAGATTGCGTTGCTATGTGTGTTAACGATATTTTATGCCATGGAGCTAAGCCATTATTTTTCTTAGATTATATAGCATGTGGAAAGCTTCAGGCAGAAGTGGCTGCAGATTTAGTTAAGGGAGTTTCTGAAGGATGTATTCAAGGTGGCTGTGCCTTAGTTGGTGGAGAAACAGCAGAAATGCCTGGATTTTATAAAGATGGCGAATATGATATGGCTGGATTTGCAGTAGGAATAGTTGATAAAGATAAAATAATAAATGGTAAGAATATAAAAGTAGGAGATAAGCTTATTGGAATTGCATCTTCTGGATTACATTCAAATGGATATTCTTTAGTTAGAAAATTATTTGCAGATTTGAATGAAGATTTAGGTGGAAAAGAAGCTTGGAAGACTTTAATAACCCCAACTAAAATTTATGTTAAACCAATTTTGAAGCTAATTGAAAGTTTTGATATAAAAGGAATGGCTCATATTACAGGTGGAGGATTTATTGAAAATGTTCCAAGAATGTTTAATGAGGAAGGATTAACAGCTGTTATAAATAAAGATAGTTATCCATTACCTTTAGTTTTTGAAAAAATAATAGAAAAAGGCGTTAATAAAGAGCACATGTATAATACCTTTAACATGGGGATTGGTTTTGTATTATGTGTAGATGAAGCAGATGTAAATCCTATTATAAAAGCATTAATTGAAATGGGAGAAAAGGCTTATGAAATAGGTTATATAACATCTGGAGGTGAAGGTTGTTGTTTAAAATAGCAGTACTTGCATCAGGAGGAGGGACAAACCTTCAATCAATAATAGATTCAATAGATAATGGAAGTTTAAATTGTAAAATAGAAATGGTTATAGGAAGTAAAGATGGGATATATGTATTAGAAAGAGCAAAGCTTAAGGGGATAAAAAGCTATGTTGTAACTAAAAGCGAGTACGGAGATAAGACATCAGATAAAATATTAGAATTAACTAAGGGAAAAGTTGATTTAATAGTTCTAGCAGGATATCTTTCAATACTTCAAGGAGATATTCTTAGAGAGTTTAAAAATAGAATTATTAATATTCATCCATCTTTAATACCTAGTTTTTGTGGACCTAAGATGTATGGATTAAAGGTTCATGAAGCAGTTATAAGTTCTGGAGTAAAATATACTGGTTGTACTGTACATTTTGTTAACGAAGAAGTAGATAGGGGAGCAATAATTCTTCAAGAAGTTGTACCAGTTTATTTTGAAGATACAAAGGAAGAATTGCAAAAAAGAGTTCTTGAAAAAGAACATATTTTATTACCTAAGGCAATTGATTTAATAAGTAATAATAAAATAGAAATTTTAAATGGCAAAACAAGGATAAAATAAATTGAAAAAGGAGTTATTTAAAATGATAAAAAGAGCATTAGTAAGTGTTTTTGATAAAGATGGTATTTTAGAGTTTTCTAATTTTTTGCAAGATAATGGAGTGGAAATAATATCCACGGGTGGGACATATAGGCATTTAAAAGAAAATGGAATTAATGTAATAGAAGTTAATGAAGTTACTAATTTCCCAGAAATGCTAGATGGAAGAGTTAAAACTCTTCATCCAATTATACATGCAGGTATTCTTGCTATAAGAGACAATGAAGAGCATATGAATACTATTAAAGAAAGAAATATTGAAACTATAGATATGGTTATAGTTAATTTATACCCTTTCTTCCAAAAGGTTAGAGAAGACTTAAGCTTTGATGAAAAAGTCGAATTCATAGATATTGGTGGACCAACTATGCTTAGAGCAGCAGCAAAAAACTTTAAAGATGTTGTTGTAATATCAGATAAGGAAGATTATAAAGCTGTTATGGAAGAAATAAATGAAAATGGAGATGTTTCAGTATCATTAAGAAAGAAATTAGCTGGAAAAGTATTTAATTTAATGAGTGCATATGATGCTGCAATATCTAATTTCTTACTTGAAGATGAAGAATATCCAGAGTATCTTTCAATTTCATATAAGAAAAAGCAAGGCTTAAGATACGGAGAAAACCCTCATCAAAGTGCAGCTTACTATAGCTCAAATGAATTTGATGGAGCAATGAATAGTTTTGAAATATTAAATGGAAAAGAGTTATCTTATAACAATATTAAGGACTTGGATATTGCTTGGAAGGTTGCATGCGAATTTGAAGAAGTTGCTTGCTGTGGACTTAAACATAATACTCCTTGTGGAGTTGCTATAGGAGAAACTCCTTTTGAAGTTTATAAAAAAGCTCATGATGCAGACCCAACATCTATTTTTGGTGGAATAGTTGCTATAAATAGAAAAATAGATAAAGCAACAGCAGAAGAAATGGTTAAAATATTCTTAGAAGTAGTAGCAGCGCCAGATTATGATGAAGATGCTTTAGAAGTATTAAGAACTAAAAAGAATTTAAGAGTAATAAAATGTACTAATGAACCAAAAGCTAAAAAATACATGGTTACAGTAGATGGTGGTATATTAGTCCAAGAAGAAGATAGTAAGTTAATTGATGATGTAAAAGTAGTTACTGAAAAATCACCAACTGAAAAAGAAATGAAGGATTTACTATTTGGAATGAAAGTAGTTAAATACGTTAAATCTAATGGGATAGTTGCAATAAAAGATGGTGTAGCAGTAGGAATTGGTGGTGGACAAGTTAATAGAATTTGGGCTACTGAAGAAGCACTTCAAAGAGGAGAAGGAGCTACAATATTAGCATCAGATGCTTTCTTCCCATTTAGAGATGTAGTAGATGAATGCGCTAAAAATGGAATAAAAGCAATAATTCAACCAGGAGGTTCGATAAGAGATCAAGAGTCTATAGATGCTTGCAATGAACATGGAATAGCAATGGTGTTTACTGGAGTTAGACACTTCAAACACTAACTTAGAGTAATGAAAAATGAAGAGTTAATAATGAAGAATTAAGGAAAAAACTCTTTTTGGAGTTTTAAAAATTAATTTTTTAGTAATTGGGAACAAATTACATCAATAATTTTTCATTTTTCATTTTTAATTATTAATTATTTGTTGGGGGTATTTAATGAAAATATTATTAATTGGATCTGGTGGAAGAGAGCATGCTTTAGCATGGAAGTTAGCTAAGAATAATAGAGTGGAAAAAATATATGTAGCTCCTGGTAATGGGGGAACAGCTAAAGAGGATAAATGTGAAAATATAAATATAACTGATATAGATGAACTTTTAGAATTTGCTTTAAATAACTCAATTGAATTAACAGTTGTTGGGCCAGAAGATCCATTAACTAAGGGAATAGTAGATAAATTTAAGGCTAATGGGCTGAAAATTTTTGGACCTAGTAAGGAAGCTGCAAAACTTGAAGGTAGTAAAAGTTTTTCTAAAGATTTTATGAAAAAATATGGAGTTAAAACAGCTGAATATGAAGTGTTTTATGACTCAAATAAAGCATTAGACTATTTAGAAGGCTGTAGCTATCCTATAGTAATTAAGGCGGATGGATTAGCGGCAGGAAAAGGTGTTGCTATTTGTGAAAATAAAGAAGAGGCATTAAATGCAGTAAAATCCTTTATGATAGATGATATATTTAAAGGTGCTGGTGAAAAAATAGTTATAGAAGAGTTTTTAGAAGGTGTTGAAGCATCAATTCTTTCAATCACTGATGGACAAACTATAATTCCATTTATTTCTGCAAAAGATCACAAGCAAATATTTGATGGAGGAAAAGGGGCAAATACCGGAGGAATGGGAGTTTTAGCACCAAATCCATATGTAACAGATGAAGTATTAAGTGATTTTGAAGAAAATATTATGAATAAAACTTTAGTTGGTATAAAAGAAGAAGGTTTTGACTTTAAAGGAATTATATTCTTTGGGCTTATGATAACGAAGAAAGGTTCATATCTTTTAGAATACAATGTAAGAATGGGAGATCCTGAAACTCAATCTGTTCTTTATTTAATGGAAAGTGATTTGCTAGAAATTATAGAAGCTTCATTAAGAGATGAACTATATAAGACTGAAATTAAGTGGAAGTCGGGAGCTTGCGTAAATGTAGTTTTAGCATCAAAGGGGTATCCAGGAAGTTTTACAAAGGGATATGAAATAAGTATTGAAGATGAAATTAAAGATAAAGTATTTTTAGCAGGAGCAACTTTAGAGGATAATATATTAAGAACTAATGGCGGAAGAGTACTTTCTATAGTTGGAGTAGGAAATACAGTTGATGAAGCCAGAGAAGATGCGTATAAGTCTATAAATAAAGTGAAATTTATAGATAAGTATTTTAGAAATGATATTGGATTAATATAGAGTTTTAATTTGTTTCTTTAATTATAAAAGAGTAAATTAAAATGAAAAACAATAAATATATTTGTAATAAAAAACATGTCAGATGTAAGTCTGACATGTTTTTATTTACAGGGATTATTTACAGAAAACTTATTTATTAGTAGTATATATTTTATTAATTAAATGTAGAAAATCAATATGTCAAAATAGTATATAAATTTAAAGATATTTTATAAAGAGGAAAAAAATACATGATTATATTTTTAATCTATAAAAATGAGGGTGGATTACATTATCATTTTATAAAATATCGGTGGATAAATTTGTTAATAATTATAAAATTTAGGTATAATAAATGTAAAATTACAAATATTTTCAGAATAAATTGACAATGAATAGTATTAGTTTTAAAATAATAATTATTAAGAAAGAAAAAAATATTAATAAATTTTATTATTTTAATAATATTTGCAGCATAAGTTTTAGCGTTAATTACAAATGTAAATGTGTTTTTTATTTAATTATTTAAATAAAACGCGAAATAAAAGGAGGCAGGTTTATGTTTTTTAAGACTACAGACCAACACGAAGAATTTCGTGCAAAAATTAGAGAATTTGCAGAGGCAGAAATAAGACCACAGGCATTAATGTGGGATAAGGAAAATATTTTTCCAACAGAAGTTGTTAAGAAATTAGGAAAAATGGGTGTAATGGGTACACCATATGCTAAAGAATATGGTGGGTTAGGACAAGATGTTATTAGCTATGCTATTGCTGTAGAAGAACTTTCAAGAGTAGATGGTGGAACAGGTGTTATATTATCTGCTCACGTTTCATTAGGAAGTTATCCTATATTTGCTTTTGGAACTGAAGAGCAAAAACAAAAATATTTAGTACCATTAGCAAGTGGAGAAAAAATTGCTGCTTTTGGATTAACTGAGCCAAATGCTGGTAGTGATGCAGGTGGAACTGAAACAACTGCTGTACTAGATGGTGATTATTATATTTTAAATGGTGGTAAAATATTTATAACTAATGCAGATAAGGCTGATACATATGTTGTATTTGCTGTAACTACACCTGATATTGGTGTTAAGGGCATTAGTGCTTTTATAGTTGAAAAAGGATGGGAAGGATTCACTTTTGGTGATCATTACGATAAAATGGGTATCCGTTCTTCATCAACAGCTGAATTAATATTTAATAATGTAAAAGTACCAAAAGAAAACTTGTTAGGAAAAGAAGGAAAAGGGTTTAACATAGCTATGCAAACCCTTGATGGTGGACGTATAGGAATTGCAGCTCAAGCATTAGGTATTGCTCAAGGTGCATATGAAAATGCCTTAGAATATTCTAAAGAAAGAATACAATTTGGAAAGCCTATAGCTCAACAACAATCAATTTCATTTAAATTAGCAGATATGGCAACTAAAATAAGAGCTGCAAGATTATTAATATATAGTGCTGCAGAGTTAAAAGAAAATCATGAGTCTTATTCTATGGAAGCTGCTATGGCTAAGATGTATGCTTCAGATATATGTTTAGAAGTGGTTAATGATGCTTTACAAATATTTGGAGGATCAGGATACTTAAAGGGGATGGAAGTTGAAAGAGCATATCGTGATGCTAAGATTTGTACTATTTATGAAGGAACTAATGAAATACAAAGAGTTGTTATAGCTTCACATATAATAGGAAAGATGCCAAAGGGAGATAAAAAATCAAAGAAGAAGGCTGACCCATTGACAGGAGTACGTAAGAAGGTTATATTTAAGGAAGGTACTGCTAAAGAAAATGTAGACAAGCTTGTAGAAGCACTAAAAGCTGATGGATATGATTTTACAGTTGGAATAGATATTAATACTCCAATACAAAAAGCTGATCGTGTTGTTAGCGTAGGTAGAGGAATTGGAGAAGAAAAGAATATGGAACTTGCCAAGGCTTTAGCAATTCAAGCTGGTGCAGCTATTGGATCATCTCGTCCCGTAGCTGAAACATTAAAGTATTTACCTCTAAATCGTTACGTTGGAATGTCAGGACAAAAGTTTAATGGAAATCTTTATATAGCATGTGGTATATCAGGCGCAGGACAACATCTTAAAGGAATAAAGGATGCAACAACTATAGTTGCTATCAATACTAATCCTAATGCGCCAATATTTAAAAATGCCGATTATGGTATAGTTGGAGATATAATGGAAATAATGCCATTATTAACAGCCGCTTTAGATAATGGAGAACCTAAGAAGGATGCTCCTCCTATGAAAAAGATGAAGAGATCTATACCTAAGAAGACTGCTCCTACATGGAAAACTTATGTATGTAGTGGTTGTGGATATGAATATGATCCAGCAATAGGTGATGAAGAAAATGATGTAGCACCAGAAACTCTATTTGAAGCCCTTCCAGAAGAATGGATTTGTCCGGATTGTGGTGAAGAAAAATCTAATTTTATAGAGGTTTAATCTTTAGCAAAAGTTTAAATTTTCATAGTCAAAAGGAGGATTAATTTATGTTTTGTGTTAGAAAGGTAACTGAAGACCTTTATTGGGTAGGCGGTAATGATAGACGTCTTGCTCTATTTGAGAATATTCATCCAATTCCAAGAGGGGTTTCATATAACTCATATTTATTATTGGATAAAAAAACAGTATTATTTGATACTGTAGATTGGTCAATATCTAGACAATTTTTAGAAAATATTGAAGCTGTTTTAAATGGTAGAAAGCTTGATTATTTAGTAATAAATCATATGGAACCAGACCATGGAGCTTCAATAGAAGAGATAATTCTTCGTTATCCAAATGTTAAAATAATAAGTACTGAAAAATCATTCTTATTAATGAGACAATTTGGCTTTGATGTAGATAATAGAATAATAGAAGTAAAAGATGGAGATGTAAAGTCTTTTGGTAAGCATGAAATTAAGTTCATAACTGCACCTATGGTACACTGGCCAGAAGTTATGGTAAGTTTCGATACTAAGAATGGAGTATTGTTCTCAGCTGATGCTTTTGGATCTTTTGGAGCTTTAGATGGAAAATTATTTAATGATGAAGTTAATTTTGAACGTGACTGGATTGATGACGCTAGAAGATACTATACTAATATAGTTGGTAAGTATGGCCCTCATGTACAAGCATTACTTAAAAAAGCAAGTACTCTTGATATTAAGATGATTTGCCCATTACATGGACCAGTTTGGCGTACAAATTTAGAATATTTTATAGATAAGCATGATAAGTGGAGTAAATATGAGCCAGAAGAAAAAGCTATAATGATAGTATATGCTTCTATGTATGGTAATACAGAATCAGCAGCTAATGCATTAGCAACTAAATTTGTTGAAAAAGGAATAACAAATGTAGTTATGTATGATGTTTCTAATACTCATGTATCTACATTAATTTCTGAAACATTTAGAGTTAGTCACATTGTCTTAGCTTCTGTAACATATAATTTAGGTATTTATCCATTAATGCACAACTATTTAATGGATATGAAAGCACTTAATGTTCAAAATAGAACTGTTGCTCTTATTGAAAATGGTTCTTGGGCAACTCAATCAGGAAAGTTAATGGGACAATTCCTTGATGGTATGAAGGGAATGAATGTATTAAATGACAAGCTTTCATTAGTATCTTCAATGAAGGAAGATAATATTGTTGATATGGATGGACTTGTTGAAAGTGTTATTGAGTCTATGAAATAGACAATACATTAATATATTACTTACAATAAATAAATCTGCGATTTAATATCGTAGATTTATTTTTTCCAAAGATAATAAAGTAAATAGAAATTAAAATGAGTTATCGGATAATGGAAAATTAAGGAGTATTTGAGTGTGCTATTGATTTTCAAATCTTTTATAACATAAGATTTAAAAAAATAAAAAACCACAGTAATTACTGTGGTTTAAGTCTTTTTGCTTATTTTTTATTAGTTTTAATAAAATTTTCTAACGACGATTTATCTTTTGTTATTTCCTCTAAGTTATTTCCAAAATCATCTTTATGAGTATTTACTAAAGCTGTTCGTTCATAAGTAATACTAGTTCCATCAGATATATCAAAATTTACTATATCAGCATTTTGAATAAGAGATAGTATTATTAAAGCATTATTTTTCATTACATATGAAAATGATGATGTTATTAGAGAATCATCTTCTAGCCTGATTGAAATATCCTTAAAACTTTTATAGTGTATAGTTATCTCATATGGTTTTGATGTGGCTTGTAACTCGATTCCTTCGTTATATATGTTGGCTGGTAAATTATTAACTATATTAGTTACAGCAGAATTATCTCCAACATAAGAATCTTTATACTTTAAAACTGTAGTCAAATTTGCTTTTGATTCATTAGTGGTCTCTTTTGATACAGTAGAATAGCCACATCCAAACATACCTAATGATACAATGAAAACTGACAATATTGCTAATTTCTTAAAGTTACTAATTCTCACTAAATCTCCCCCTTACTAATAGTGTAGCATTTGCTTTACCTATTATATCATAAAATTGAATATATTAGTAAAAATGCTTTTGTATAATTGCATACTACTACATTATATGAAGATGAGTTTGTAAAGTCAGTAAAAGTACATTAACCTTTTGAAAATATATTTTCTTTAAATTTATTAGTTATATCAGAAATATATCATCTCAATGATATACGTTCTTCAAGTATATGATAAATAAGAATTTCAGTACTTAATAGCTAATTTATTAATTTGGGTTATTTGTGCCATATTCAATTTTAGTGAATAAAATTTTATGTTATAAAATTTCTAAAATTTCTACTGTATATTCATCTTCTGGAGCAATTACTTCAACAATATCGCCGGCTTTCTTACCTTTTAGTGCTAATCCAAGGTCTGATTCAATGCTTATACACATATTTTCAGGATCTGAATCCATAACTGTGACTAAAGTTACTACATCTTCAAAGTCATCTTCAACAAATTTAATTTTTGCTTTACTATTAACTCCTAAAACAGATTTATCTATTTCATCATCAGCTATAATATTAGCAGTAGAAATCATGGTTAATAGATATTGTATTCTATTGTCATTTGCTCTATAGTTAGCACAAGCTTCTTTATACTCTGCATTTTCAGATCTATCGCCATGAGCTGCTGCTATAGCTTTTTCTTTAGCTATTTCAGCTCTTTTTACAGTCATTCTATATTCTAATTCTTCTCTTAATTTTTTTATGTTCTCTTCAGTTAGCTCATTATTCATAGAAATTAATCACCTCTTAATAAATATCATAAGAATATTATATAATATAAATGTATAAATTAAAAATTTTTTATATAATAAAAGAGTGTTAATTACTATAAATAAGAAAATTATATATGATATAGTAAAATTAAGTATTGAGTTTATGAAATTTAGGAGGAGAATTTAATGAATAAGTTGTTAGTAGTTGTTGATTATCAAAAGGATTTTGTAGATGGGGCTTTAGGTTTCGATAAAGCTATATCCTTAGAAGATGGAATATATAATAAAGTAAGAGAGTATTTAAATGAGGGAAATAAGGTATTATTTACTCGTGATACTCATAAAGAAAACTATTTAGAAACTAGAGAAGGACTAAATCTACCTGTGCTTCATTGCATTAAAGGAACGAATGGTCATGAAATATTTGGAAGCTTAAATGTGTTTAATAGAGAAGAAAACACTTATTACCTAGATAAATATGGATTTGGTATAGCACCTGAAGATATGATTAAAATATCAAAAGAAATTGGGAAGGATATAGATGAAATTGAGATAGTTGGTGTAGTTACTAATATTTGTGTAATAAGTAATTTTGTTATGTTTCAATCTCAATATAGAAATGCTAATATAGTTGTAGATGCAAGCCTTTGTGCAAGTTTTGATGAGGAATTGCATAAGAAAACTTTAGATGTTATTGATGGATTACAAGGAAAAGTTATAAATAGATAAAATCTTAATTAGGGCTGTTTGTGCGACAGCCCTTAGCTTATTTTCTTTAGGAAGTTATAATGGACTTATACTGTGAATAATCTTTTATAATTTAAGTCCTTAAATTATAAAGTGATTCTATTAATTTTTTGATGACTTGGAGCTTGTGACATAATAAGTAAAAGTATGCAGAAGTACTTTTTTATATACAAATATATTGACAATCAAAATATTTGTATATAAAATAATAAAACATAAAATACTAATAGGAGGACACAGATGAATAAGAAAAGGAAAATAATAGTACTTATTTTAGTTGTAATAATATTATCAGTAATTGGTGGACTAGCATATGTTGGAAATTATTTCTTCAATTATGCACTTGTGAGGCAACAAGGAATAGCAACATTATCTAGTATAGATCCTAATGCACCTGAAACAATAGAAACTGACATGGAAATAATAAATAAAGAAAAATTTAAGATAGATGTTAAAAATTGGCTAAAAGAAGTTAATAGTGAAGAGGCTACAATTGTATCTGAAGATGGTCTAAAGCTTTGGGGAAAGTTATATTTTCAAGATGAAGAAAGTGATAAATGGGTAATCATTGCTCATGGATACACATCTAGTCATGAAGATGTACAACCTATAGCATTAAATTTTTATAATCAAGGATATAATGTATTAACTCCAGATATGAGAGCTCATGGTAATAGTGAAGGAAAGTATATTGGAATGGGATGGCTAGATAGAAAAGATATGTTATTATGGATAGATTATGTTCTATCTTTAGATAGCAATTCACAAATAGTTCTTTATGGTGAATCTATGGGGGGAGCTACAGTAATGATGACTTCTGGAGAAGAGATACCTAATAATGTAAAGGCTATAGTTGAGGATTGCGGATATACATCAGTGCAAGAAATGTTTGAAGCTCAATTATATGAAAGATTCAAATTGAAGTCATTTCCAATTTTAAACGTAGCAGAGTTAGTGACTAATATTAGAGCTAAATATAATTTCCATGAAGCTTCATCTTTAGAACAAGTTAAAAAATCAAAGACTCCAATTTTATTTACTCATGGTGGAAATGATACATATGTGCCTACAGAAATGGTATATAGACTATATGAAGCAGCTAATTGTGAAAAAGATATTTTAGTGATTGATGGAGCTGGTCATGGTTCTGCACCAGATGTAGATCCAAAAACTTATTATGATAAGGTATTTAACTTCTTAGATAAATATATAAAATAATAAACATGGATGCAGTTAAAATAAAATCTTTTTATAGATAGGGGGTATTTAAAGAAAATTTCTTTAAATACCTTTTTAATATTTTAAATTTACTTTAAAATATTAATATAGGAAATAAATAGTAGGTTTAATAAGAGAAAGAGAGTTGAGAGTAGGTTGAAAAGAACGAAATTATTTAAAAACATTATATCTATTATTTTATTAATTTTAGTAATTAATATACCATCAAATGTCTTTGCAAGAGCTGGAGGAGGTGGAAGCGGAGGCAGTGGTGGAGGAGGAGGCGGTGGAGGCGGTAGTAGCTCACATCATAGTGGAACCTCAGGAAGATACAATGGGAGAAGTAATCCTATTTCTTCAATAATAAGTCTTGGAATGTTTTTTTGTATTTCATCAGCAGGAGTTATAATTTTTAAAGTAAGGCTTAGCAAAAAGAAGATAAAAAGCATCTCAACTATAAAAAACTTAGGTAAAAATGATTATAATTGGGATTATGATAAAATGAAAGACGATATAGAGAAAGCTTTTTATAAGATTCAAGATGCATGGATGGAAAGAAATCAAGATATAGCAAAAGAATTTATGAGCGAAAAGCTATATGTTAGGCATAGGTCAAAAACGGAGTGGATGAAAGTAAGAAAAGAGAAGAATATTCTTAAAAATATGAAATTGATAAAAGCAACACCTGTTGCAATAAAAGATAAAGAAGGTATTTTGGAAGATATTGTATGGGTTCATATAAAGGCTAAATCTATAGATTATTTAATAAATGAAGCAACTGGTAACGTAATAGAAGGGAATAAATATAGAAGAGTACCTTTTGAAGAATATTGGAAGTTTATAAGATATGAGGATAGATGGATATTAGATGAAATAAGGCAAATAGATGAGATAAATGACTTAGATTTCTTTGATATAAATATTGATAGGTGATAAATCAGGGTTTCAATTATTAAATTAATTGAGACCCTTCAATTAAATTATAAATTATTCTTTACTTAAATTTATCAGGGAATTGTTTAATTATGCCGTCAGAAAGAATATCAGCAAAATGAATCATATGATCTTCACCTTTATCATATGCAGTAATATCCGACTTCCAATCATTACTTAGTCTAGCTACAACTTGATCAGTAACAAATTGTAAGTGTTTATATAGCATATCTTTTAATACCTTATTTGAATAATTAGGATTAGCTGTACTTAGAAAGTCTGCAATTTTATCAGCATTTTTATACCAAAGCTTATTATTTTTTTCTAGAGCTTTAGAATCTTTGTTTTTTGCAGCTTCAAGAACATTACCAGCTAACTCTATATGTTCTTTTAATAGTGCTGAAAGCTTATTACCAGCATCTTCACCGTAATATGGTTTGATTGAATTGCCAATATCATCTTGATTTTTTAGAAGTCTTTCTAATACAATGTTTTTATCCTCAAGAGAAGCAATATCACTTACAATAAAGCTTCTAGTCCATGAAACGTGGTCTATCCATAATCGTCTTTGGTTCATTTTCAAATCACATTTAGTTTTATTTGTAGATGAATCTCCAAGAAAATTCTTTTCCATAGCATTTACTTTTAATGGCATCAAGAATAAGTTTACTAATAATATTGATAAAAATAAGTTCTTTAATATTTTATTCATCTTAATCTTCTCCTTTGTTTATATATTCCTGTTTTAGTTTGTTTCTATTTAAAGTTATTTATACTAATTTGGAACACAAATAAATGAAATTATATATGATAATAATGAGTATATATGAATAAAATAGTATAATATTTGTAAAAATATTATATATATGATAGTATAAATAAATGTAAAACATGATTATATATTATATTGAACTAATGGAGGAAATGAATTAATGATAAATTTACCTAATTGTCCAAAATGCAATTCAGAATATACTTATGAAGATGGAAGTCTTTTAATTTGCCCAGAGTGTGGTTATGAATGGACTTTAAATTCAGAAAATGCAGTAGATGAAGATGAATTAGTAGTTAAAGATTCTAATGGAAATATATTAAAAGATGGAGATTCAGTTACTATAATTAAGGATTTAAAAGTTAAGGGAAGTTCTGCTCCATTAAAGCAAGGCACTAAGGTTAAAAATATAAGATTAGTTGAAGGCGATCATAATATAGATTGTAAAATAGATGGTTTTGGTGCTATGAAATTAAAATCAGAATTTGTAAAGAAAATATAATATTGACAGACAAATAAAAAGATTGTAATATTAAGGTAATAATTTAAAAATTCTATGAAGAGAAAAAGTAAATTATTATTTTGTTCAACAGAGAGTTGGTATATGCTGAAAGCCAATGTTCAAAAGATAATTGAAAATCATCTCTGAGAAGCAATACTGAAAATTATAGTAAGTATTGACGGAATCTTTCACCGTTAAAAGATAAGCGTATTGTTTGATATGTAACTAAGTGCTATAAATATTTTATTAGAAAATATTTATAGAATTAGGGTGGTAACGCGGATATTTCCGTCCCTTGTTTTTCAAGGGACGGTTTTTTTATTTTTAGGAAATTATAAGGAGGTATAACATGAAAAATTTATCAAAAAAAGATTTATTACTAATAGGGCTTATGCTATTTTCACTATTTTTTGGAGCTGGAAATTTAATATTTCCACCATTTATGGGGGAATCAGCTGGAGAAAAAACTTGGATAGTATTATTAGGATTTTTTATTACTGCAGTTGGATTTCCGGTTTTAGGAGTAATAGCTGTTGCAAAATCAGGAGGATTAACGAATTTAGCTAAAAGAGTAAATCCAATTTTTGCAACAATATTTACTATATTAATATATTTATCTATTGGTCCTGGACTTGGTATTCCAAGAGCAGGAAGTTTACCTTTTGAAATGGCAGTTGCGCCATACTTGCCTGAAAATATTTCATTAAAACTAGCATTATTTTTATATACTCTTATATTCTTTTCTATATCTTATTGGTTATCATTATCACCGAGTAAATTAGTAGATCGTATGGGAAAGATACTAACACCAGCATTATTACTATTAATTTTAGTTATGGTTATTGGCTCATTTTTTAAACCATTAGGAGGATATGGGATAGCTACAAATGGATATGAGACTTCTTCATTTTTTAAAGGATTTTTAGATGGATATTTAACAATGGATACTATAGCAGCTTTAAATTTCGGAATAGTAATTGCAGTAGCTATAAGGTCCAAAGGAGTAAATGATGAGAAAACAGTGGTTTCAGTATCTATAAAGGCAGGAATTATAGCTGGTATATTACTTGCTATAATATATGCTATGTTAGCTCACTTAGGGGCAACAAGTGCTGGTAGATTTGGAGTAACAGAAAATGGTGCTCAGACACTAACAAATATAACAACTTACATATTCGGAAAGCCTGGAGTAATATTATTAGCTTTAATATTCACATTAGCATGTTTAACTACTTGCGTTGGCCTTATAAGTTCATGTAGTCAATATTTTTCAACATTAACAAATAAAATATCTTATGAAAATTGGGTAAGATTATTAGCTGTTTTCAGTATGATAATAGCTAATATGGGATTAACTAAAATACTTAGTATATCAGGTCCTATATTAAATGCTATTTATCCAATTGCAATAATGCTTATTGTACTTTCAATGTTTAATTCTATATTTAAGGATAATAAATATATTTATGGATTAACGATATTGTTTACAGGTATTGTAAGTATAATTGATGCAATAGGACAAATGGGATTAGATAATGGAAGATTAGTAAAATTAATTTCATATCTACCTCTTTACAGCGAGGGATTAGCATGGATTATTCCAGCTGCTTCAGGAATTATTTTAGGATTAATATTAAAATTAATTAAAGAAGAATTTTTTAACACAAAAGAAGAACTTCAAGAGGACTTTAGTAATTAAAATATATAAATAATAGAAATTTAAGCTAGATATTAATAGTAAATAATATTAATATCTAGCTTTTTTAGTATAGTTGTATTAATTTTTAGATTTTATTAGTTTGAATTAAAGCATATTAATACATTTAAAACAGTACAAATATCAATGAAAAATAAGTAGTATTTAAATATAATTAAAACATACAGAATGCTTATTTCTGTATGGGAGGTATAAATTATGAATAGTAAAAATATTAATATTAGAAAGGCTACTTTTATGGATATAGATAAAATAGCAAAGTTAATTTATTATACTGAAGTTAATCCTGTAGATGTATGAGGGGGAGAATCTAAAGAAGAAACTTTAGATAATTTAAAGACATTAATTAGAAGTAAGGAGTCGAGATATAGTACTGATTATATAACAGTTGCTGAATTAAATAACAAAGTAATTGGTGCAATAATATTAATTCCTTATGATAAGTTAGATAAATTGAGTATTGAAACAGATATAAAACAAATTAATAAGATAGAAGGATTTACTGAAAAGATATTATATATAGTTAATTCAATTAAGTACATGATATTTAGGGAATGTAGAAGAGGAAATCTCTATATTTCTAATGTAGCTACAGATGAAAAAGCAAGAGGTCTTGGAGTTGGTAAGATGCTTATGTTATATGCAGAGCAAGTGGCTAAAAAGGAAGATTTTGAAGGAATATCATTGCTTGCAAAAAATGAAAAAGTAACAAAGTTCTATGAAAAGTTAAATTATAATAAGATTTTTGATAGAGTGCTTTTAGGTGAAAGAGTAATAAAAATGGCTAAAGTACTTTAATATATAGCTTCCTAGTTTTCTAGGAAGCTTTTCTCTTATAATTTAATAATGATAAAATTATAAGAGAAGTGTGACATTTTAAATTTTTCAACGTTTATGTTATGAAGGGGGGAAAAAATGAATAATTATGAGATAGAAAAAATATATAGGATATATTATAAAGATTTATATCTCTATGCTTTTTCAATTTGCAAAGATTATCATATTACTGAAGATGTAGTTAGTGAAACTTTCTATAGAGCCTTTGTAACTATAGATAAATGTGAAGGAAATGTAAAGTATTGGTTATTATATGTTTGTAAAAATTTAATTGTAGATTACTATAGAAAAAATAAAAAAATAACTTATAAAGATATTGAAGAAGATCTAAAAAGTGAAGAAAATATTATTTTTAAAATTATAAAAGAAGAGGAAAAAC
Organism: Clostridium nigeriense; assembly: GCF_050585265.1. Lineage (GTDB taxonomy): Bacteria > Bacillota > Clostridia > Clostridiales > Clostridiaceae > Clostridium > Clostridium nigeriense_B. Next base: position 172,425 of record NZ_JBNOOE010000003.1, read on the forward strand.
GAGAATTGTTTAATGCAATTTTACAACTTTCTGAAATATATAGAGAAGTAATAATAATGTTTTATTTTATGAATCTAAAGACAAGTGAAATTGCAAAAAATTTAACTATTTCTGAAGGTGCTACAAGAAATATATTATATCGTGGTAGACAAAAACTTGCAAAAATTTTAAGGGAGGAGAAGTATGAGTTTTAAGTATATATTTGAAAAATATAAAAATGGAACGGCAACAGAAGAAGAAATAAAAATTATTGAAGAGGAAATTGAGAAAAATGAATTGATTAATGATTATTTATCAGAAAATATATTTGGGGAAATAGACAATATAAGTGATAATATAGGTTTAGATGAAATTGATACTAAAGTTATAAAGAAAGCAGTAAATAAAAAGTTTAGAAAGGTAGTTGTTTTATCAGTAGTAAGTGTATTATTAATAATAATATTAATAAATTTTTTAATATTACCTAGTTATAACAACTTTTTTTATAATCCAAGTAGAAAAATTACAAATCAACAAAATCAAGATGAACTCTTTATTGATATGAGTACTTTTACAGAATTACATTTACCTGGATATACTACTGATAATACGAATGTTGAAGGATTAGGCTTAGGAAAGTATGATATAACAATAAATCAAAATAATTTATTTACAGGTGAAAATGTAGTTTTTAATGGAAAGGTCGTTAGAAATGAGCTTATAACACAAAATAATAATCTATTTAAGTTCCCAGCAATAGATGCTTTCTATGATGTGGATAATAAAAATGTTTTGAATATTAATAAAGATGGTAGTTCTATTTATGGACAAAATAAGGAAGAAAGAGAGTATCTAATTAATAATGTTAAGGAGTTACCTAAAGGAAGTGTAATATCTTCATATATATCCTTTAAGAAAGATTTATCTCTTGATGAGCTTAAGTCTTTAGAAAAAAAGTATAATTTTACAGCTAATTGGATTGCAATTAGAACTACTGATTCTAATACGTATACGAAAGTTGGCTTTGATCCAACTGGTACAGGTGTTATTATAGAAAGTGGGACTTTGTCAGAAGAAGATTATCCATGCTTTGAGTTAGGAAATGAAGAATATGATAATGGATATAGTGCTGAAATATTAGAAAAACATTTTAAATCACTATTAAAATATATGTCTTCAAGAGAAGATTTTTTAAATACTTTCTTTAATGTAAATAATATATCTAGTACAATATATAGCGAAGTATTAAGTTATATTGAATCAAATGGAATAAAAACCTATGGAATCCTTTTATATACCGATGTAGATACATTTTTGAATTTAATTGAAGATGAAAATATATATACTATATCCATAGATAATGCAAAATTCTCGGTTTTCCAAAGATAAAAAATAAGACTATAAATAACTATCTTACTCATAGTTTTATTTTTATGGTAAAATTGATAATATAATGAAAATAAATTTTTTAGATGGAGTTGATAAAGATGGAATACAGAGTATTTGGTGAAACAATTGTATTGAGATTAGAAAAAGGTGAAGAAGTTATTGAATCTATTAAAAAGCTTTGTGAAAAAGAAGATATTAAAGCTGGTTCAATTTCAGGTCTTGGTGCAACTAATCAAGTAGTTGTTGGACTTTTTAAGGTAGACGAAAAGAAATATTATTCAAATACTTTTGAAGAGGATTTTGAAATAACAAATTTAACTGGAAATATATCTATAATGAATGAAGAAATTTATTTACATATACATGGTACTTTTGCAAATGTAGAGGGTAAATGTATTGGTGGACATTTAAATAAGGCAGTTATAAGTGCAACTTCAGAAATAATAATTAATAAGATAAATGGAGATATAGGAAGAAAATTTAGTGAAGAAATAGGATTGAATTTAATTAAATTTTAAAAAAGATATATTAAACTAAAGAGAAAAATTGAGTTTTAGGAGAATAACTATGGGTACATTGTTAAATAGATTATTGATTATATTAAATGATGGAAAAGAAAGTTCTACCTATTATCATATAGCTAATATTTTATTATGTAATTATGATGCTATTCAAAATATGACTATACAAGAAGTTGCAGATTTATGTTTTGTATCAAAATCTACAATTTCAAAATTTACTAGGCATATAGGTTTTGATGATTTTATAGAACTAAAAGCAGCAGCCTCATATAGAAGTAATAAGTTATCTAATAATTTAAACTATAATGACAATATTATTGGATACATGGAAGAACATACTAAGGAAGAATATATTGATAGGATTATTAATGATCTGGAATTAATTAAGTCTAATATAAATATGGATAAAATTGAAGAATTAGCTATGGATTTAATAAACTATGATAAAGTTGCAGCTTTTGGGTTATTATATTCAGAATCAGCAGCTATGGATTTTCAAACTAAGCTTGCATACAATGGAAAATATATAATTTCTCATATGCATGATATTAAGCAAGATGAATTTATAAAAAATGCTCAAGATGATACTTTAATTATTATATTTACTAACTCAGGTGATTATATAAAGAAGTATCAGATGATGCAGGGAAATATAGATAAGAATATATTTAAACTAACTAAGGCTAAAATAGCTGTTATTACTGCCAATAGAGATATGGAAAATCATCCATATGTGGATTTGTGTATAGATTTTCAGCATAGTTCTGATGTACAAACACATGCCATCTTGTACCAGGTTATTACTGATTTCATAACATTTAAATATAAAAAATTAAAGGAAAGAATTAATAGAAGAAATTAGCATGGTAAAATTTTATTATACCATGCTTTTAAAAATTTTTTTAAAGTTTCCAAAAATCGAAATTTATTTGTGTAAAACTTTTCAATGTTATAATAATGCCATGAGATGTAACCGGTGTCATCATGAGAATAAACTTTAGGAGGAGTTATAATGGCTAAGAAAAACTATGATTCACTAGCAAAAGAAGTAGTAGAAAAAGTAGGCGGAGTAGAGAATATAAATAGCTTATTTCATTGTGTAACAAGATTAAGATTTAAATTGAAAGACTCATCAAAAGCTGATAGAGAAGCAATTAAAAATATACAAGGTGTTTTATCTGTAGTAGAAGGTAATGGACAGTTCCAAGTAGTTATAGGAAACCATGTTACAGATGTATTTGAAACAGTATTAAATATATTTCCAGAAATTAAGAGCGAATCAATGAATACAGATGATGTAGAAGAAAAGCCATCAGGAAATGTATTAACTCGTATGTTTAATACAATGTCATCTATATTTAATCCTATTATAATAGCTTTAGCTGGAGCGGGGATGATAAAAGCATTACTTGTGATTCTAACAACTTATGGATTTATGGATAATACAGGAAGCACTTATAAGATTTTAAGTGCTGCTGGCAATAGTGTATTTTACTTCTTACCATTATTCTTAGCATTTAGTACTGCAAAAACATTTAAGGTAAATCAGTTTGTAGCTGTTGCAATTGTAGGTGCATTAATGGAACCTAATTTTTCAGGACTTATGCAAGCAACTGGTGATGTAGTTGATTTCTTTGGAATTCCAGTTGTTCTTATGGGGTATTCAGGAACAGTTATTCCAGCAATATTAACTATTTGGATATATTCATATGTCGAAAGATTTTTAAAGAAATTTATACCTAAGAGTATAGAAATATTTACTTTATCAGCAGTAGCATTATTAATTATGGTACCATTAGCAGTTATAGTTATAGGACCAATTGGAGTTACTTTAGGTAATGGAATGGGAGATTTAATTAATTTCTTAAGTGATAAGAGTGGATTATTAGCAGGTTTAGTAGTTGGAGCAGGATGGACATTCCTTGTAATGATGGGTATTCACTGGGGAGTTGTTCCAATAATGATAAACAATATTGCAAATCAAGGTTATGATGTTATTAGACCAATGATTGCAGCCGCTACATTTGCAAGTGCAGGTGTTGCTTTAGGAGTAGTGCTTCGTTCTAAGAAGAAGGAAACAAGAGCTTTTGCAGCATCAACAATGATTCCAGCTTTATTAGGTGGTATAACAGAACCAATAGTATATGGATTAGCAGTAAAATATAAAAAGCCTTTAATTGCGTTAACAATATCTGGTGGTATAGCAGGAGCATTTATGGGAATGTTCCAAACTAAGGCTATGGTTTATGTATTCCCAGCATTAACAACTTTACCAGCATTCTTTGGAGATACATTTGTGATTTATTTAATAGGTATAGCAATGGCATTTACACTATCAGCAATTTTAACTTATGTATTTGGATTTGAAGAAGACGCATCTAAAACTAAAAAAAGTTCATTAAAACCTTCAGAATTAGCAGCTTGTGTTAAAGGAGAAATGATTCCATTAGAAAATGTAAATGACCCTGTTTTTTCAAGCAAAACTATGGGAGATGGAGTAGCATTCATACCAGAAATTGGCGAAATAACATCGCCTGTAGATGGAACAATAGAAGTTGCATTTCCAACTGGACATGCAATAGGTTTAAAGAGTAATGATAATTTTGAAGTTCTGATACATGTTGGAATTAATACAGTAGAGCTAAACGGACAAGGATTTAAGCTTTTAGTTAAGCAAGGAGAAAAAGTAACAAGAGGTCAAAAGTTAATAGAGTTTGATTTGAAGAAGATAAAAGAAAAAGGATATGATCCTACAACTATGCTTTTAATAACTGAATCAAATAATAAAATATTAAAGAAAGAAAATTATCGTAATGTAAAAAATGAAGATAAGGTCTTAGAACTAATAGGCGAGGGGGCATAAAAATGACATTTCCTAAAAATTTTTTATGGGGAGGAGCAATTGCAGCTAATCAAGCTGAAGGTGCTTATAATGAAGACGGCAAAGGCTTAAGCGTTGCAGATATACTACCAGTTGGAGCAGATAGATTTAAAAATGTAGAATTAGAAATTAATAAAGAAAAATATTATCCTAGTCATGAAGCTATAGATTTTTACCATACCTATAAGGAAGATATTAAGGTATTATCAGAGCTTGGAATGAAGTGCTTTAGAACTTCTATAGCTTGGAGTCGTATATTCCCTAATGGAGATGATAAAGAACCTAACGAAAAGGGACTAGAGTTTTATGATAATTTATTTGATGAGCTATTAAAATATGGAATGGAACCTGTTATAACAATTTCACATTTTGAAACTCCACTTAATTTAATAACTAAATATGGTGGATGGAAAAATAGAAAGCTTATAGATTTTTATACTAACTATTGTAATGTGATATTTAATAGATATAAGGATAAAGTTAAGTATTGGATGACATTTAATGAAATTAATCATGCTCATACACTACCTCTTATAGCTGCAGCAATAGTAGTTAAAGAAGATGAGAATAAGCTACAAGATATATATCAAGCAAGTCATAATATGTTGGTAGCAAGTGCTAAGGCTGTAATTATGGGACATTCAATAAATAAAAAATTTAAGATAGGATGTATGTTGTCACTATCTCCTATATACCCAGCTTCTTGTAATCCAGAAGATGTATTTGAATCTTATGAATTAAGAAGAAGATCTTTATTTTATAGTGATATACAAATGCTTGGAGAATATCCTTCATATTTCAACCGTATTGCTAAAGAAAATAATATTAATATAGAAATGGAAGATGAGGATAAAGAAATTCTTAAAAAAGGAGTTTGTGATTATTTAGGATTTAGTTACTATAGATCATCTTTACATGAAGCAGGAATGAAAATACTAGGTAATACAGGTGGATTATTAGGAAAGAAAAACCCTTATTTGAGTGAAACAAAGTGGGGATGGCCAATTGATCCGTTGGGGTTAAGATATGTATGTAATGAATTAACAGACAGATATCATAAACCTTTATTCATTGTAGAAAATGGATTAGGAGCAATAGATGAAGTTACAGAAGAGGGTAAGATACATGATGACGAAAGAATGGATTACCTAAAGAAACATATAATAATGATGAATGAAGCTATTGAAGATGGAGCAGATATATTAGGATATACTTGGTGGGGACCTATAGATATTGTTTCAGCAGGTACTGGAGAAATGAAAAAAAGATATGGTTTTGTTTATGTAGATAGAGATAATGATGGAAATGGATCTTTAAAGCGTATTAAGAAAGATAGCTATAACTATTATAAGCAAATTATAAAAACTAATGGAGAAAATTTAGATAGATAGTGGAGGCAGATTAAATGAAAAAAATATTATCTTTTCCTGAAGGATTTTTATGGGGAGGAGCAATTGCAGCAAATCAGGCTGAAGGTGCATGGAATGTTGATGGTAAAGGAATGTCTGTAGCAGATGTAGCTATGTATAAACCTGATATAGATATAAAAGACTATGTAAAACAATGGCATGTAGGATTAGAAGATATAAAGAATGCAATGGAAGCTAAAGATGATAAATATTATCCTAAACGTAGAGGGATAGATTTTTATCATCACTATAAAGAGGATATAGCTTTATTTAAAGAAATGGGATTTAAAACTTTACGTGTATCTATAGCATGGACTCGTATTTTTCCAAATGGAAATGAAGAGGAACCAAATGAAAAGGGATTAGAATTTTATGAAAATTTATTTAAAGAACTAAAAAAAAGCGGTATAGAACCTTTAGTAACTTTATCTCATTATGAAATGCCAATATATTTAGTAAATAATTATGATGGATGGGTTTCTAGAGAAGTTGTAGATATGTTTGTTAAATATGCAAAGGTATGTTTTGAAAGATACAAGGATTTAGTAAAATATTGGCTTACATTCAACGAAATTGATAGTGTGTTCCGTCATCCATTTACTACAGTTGGAGTAGTAGAAGATAAATATGCAAATAAAAAAGAAGCGGAAGAAGCAATTTATCAAGCACTACATAATCAGTTTGTAGCAAGCGCTTTAGCAACAAAATATTGTCATGAAATAATTCCAGGTTCAAAAGTTGGATGTATGGTTACTAAAACCTTAACATATCCTGAAACTTGTAATCCAGATGATATAATTTTAGCTCAAAAAGATAATAGAAATAACTTTGTTTACACTGATGTACAAGTATTAGGAAAATATCCTAGACATGTCTTAAATTATTTTAAGAAGAACAATATTAATGTGAAAATGCTAGAAGGTGATGAAGCTATATTACAACAATATACAGTAGACTTTATATCTTTTAGTTATTATATGTCTATGGTGCAAAGTGTCAATGCAGAGCAAAGAGAAAAGGTAGGAGGAAACCTAGTAACTGGAGTTAAAAATCCATATTTACCGACAAGTGAATGGGGATGGCAAGTAGATCCAAAGGGGTTAAGAGTTTCATTAATAGATTTATATGATAGATACCAAAAGCCATTATGGATAGTAGAAAATGGAATAGGTGCCTATGATAAGGTAGAGGAAGATGGTTCTATTAATGATGATTATAGAATAGATTATTTCAAAAAGCACTTTGAACAAATTGCTATAGCAATAGAAGAAGGCGTAGAATGTATGGGATATACTTCTTGGGCTTGTATTGATATAGTAAGCGCTTCAACTTCACAAATGTCAAAGAGATATGGATTTATATATGTAGATGCAGATGATTTAGGAAATGGAACATATAAAAGAAGTAAAAAGAAAAGTTTTGAATGGTATAAAAATATAATTAAGAACAACTCAATAGAAATTGAAGAATAGAAAAGTATTTTTAAATTGCTTCTAGCCTCTATGGTTTTAGGAGCAATTTTTTCTTTGTATGTGATTATTACTTGTATTAGTATCTTAAATATTTAGAAAATTTCTTAAAAATAATATTGACATAAATAAGATAACAATGTATTATATTTATAAAGATATTGATAATTATTATCAATTGATTAAGAAAACGTGCAGTTACTTTTAATCAATTTTCTCATTAATTTTTTTATAATTAACCCCTAACTAAGAATCCTAGAGGTGAGTAGGATTCTTTTTTATTTTTTAGACAAATTATAAGAATGATATTAGGTAACAAAGTAATTATAAAATAGTAAAAAATATTGACTATAGTAATTATTACACATATAATGTTAACATAAGTAAAAATTGCTAAGTAATAGCGTGTAATCTAATTAAATTTAGAGCATTAGCTGAAGAAGATAAATATATCTTCTTCAGCTTTTTTTGTTAATATTGTTTAATTTAACCTGTTTAAACTATTAATAATAGTTTAAACAGATATTAAATTGAATATTATATTATATATTTTAAACTAAGGGGGAGCAGAGAATGCAACTAAAAAGTAAGAAAAAAATTAGAGTTATAGCAAAAGTTATGATGGTAATTATGTTATTTACATTAGTACCAAATGTATTTACCTTAAATGCTAAAGCTTTAGATGAAAGTGAGGTAAAAAGCGGAGAATATGAGATATACCCAGTTCCACAGAGTATTGAATATGGAAATGGTAAAGTAAACCTTCAAAGTACAGTAAATGTTGTATTTGAAGATGGAATTGATGATGCAACTAAAAATAGATTGTTTGAAGTATTAGCTATTAAAGGTATTTCATATGAAATAGGAACAGAAATAAAAAAAGACCAAACAAATTTTTTAGTAGGAATAAATAATTCTAATGGTATTGTAGATAATTATTTTAATAGTAAAGGTTTAAGTGATGATAAGCATTTTGAAAAAATAGATTCGCATATAGTATCAGTAGATGATAATGTTATTGCAGTATTAGGTAAAGATAGTGATTCAGCTTTTTATGGACTTACATCACTAAAATTAATATTTAAACAAATAGAAGGTAATGAAATAAAAGATTTAGTAATAAAAGATTATTCAGATGGATATTGGAGAGGGTTTATAGAAGGATATTATGGTATTCCTTGGAGTAATGAAAATCGTAAGGATTTAATGGAATTTGGTGGAGACTTTAAGATGAATACATATATTTTTGCACCAAAAGATGATGAATACCACAGTCTTAAATGGAGAGAACCATATCCAAGTGAGAAACTAGAAGAACTTAAAGAACTAGTTGAAGTTGGGGAACAAACAAAGAATAGATTTATATGGACAATTCATCCATTCTTAAAGGATGGAATGAATTTTGATACAGAGGAAAACTATCAAAGTGATTTATCAAAAATTATTGCAAAATTCGAACAATTGTACAGTATAGGTGTGCGTCAATTTGGTGTACTTGCTGATGATGCTGAAGGAGATGCAAAAGATCAAGTAAGACTTATGAAGGATTTAGAGGAATGGAGATTATCAAAAGGTGATGTAGATAGCTTCCTTTTTGTCCCTAAAGTATATACTAAGGAATCAGCAGGCGGAGATGTTAATAATGAATATTTAAACACAATTTCTAATATGCCTGAAAGTACTGAAATATTATGGACAGGAGATACTATACTTGGTTATGTAACAGAAGAAACTTTTGAGTTCTTTAAAGAAGCAGTAGGAAGAGAACCATTTATGTGGTTAAACTGGCCAGTAAATGATATTAATAATAGTCGTTTATTAATGGGAAAAGGTGAAATGTTAGATCCAAATGTTACAAACTTTAGAGGAATAGTAACAAATCCAATGCAAGAAGCACAAGCATCAAAGGTTTCTTTATTTGCAATTGCAGACTATGGATGGAATCGTGCTGCATTTGACATGGATAAGAGTTGGGAAGATTCATTTAAATATATTGAGCCAAATGCAACTGAAGAGTTATATACATTTGCAAAGCATATGAGTGATCCTGCTCCAACTTGGCATGGATTAACATTAGAAGAATCAGAAGAATTAAGGCCAATAATTCAAGATTTTACAAAAAAATTATTTAGAAAAGAATCAATAGTAGAAGATAGTAAGGTTGTTTTAGTAGAATATCAAGAGATTTTAGACGCAACTAATAACTTTGCACAAAAATCACAAAATGAGTTAATGAAAAATGAAATTAAAGCATGGGTTGATTCTTTGAGAGATTTATCTGAATCAACAATTGCATATGTTAATGCTGCACTTGCTTTAGAAGAAGGAAATTCTGAAGAAGCTATTAAGTATTATGCTTTAGGTGAAAGTGAATATACTTCTTCGAGAAGTTATAGAGTTCAAGGAATTGATGGACTAATTAGACCAGAACCAGGAAGTAGATATTTAGTACCATTTGTAAAAGATTTATCAAGAATAATTGGTGAAAAGACTACTCAAGCAATCAATCCAGATACTAACAAGCTATCATTATTCCCTTACACAAATATGGGATATAACTTATATTGGGGAAATGTTCAAAATATAGTTGATGGAGATAATTCTAGATTGTCAACTATGTGGATACGTAGAGCTGCAAAAGAAGATGACTATGTTGCTCTAGAATTGAGTGATGTAACAGAAGTTAACAGTATTATATTTGAACAAGGTGAGCCAGGTGCTGGAGACAAATTTAATTTTGTTAAATTCCAGTATTCAATGGATGGAGAAAGCTGGTCTGATATAGATGGTATTGAGTATGGTCCGGAAAAAGAAAAAATAGTTGTAGAAAATCTTAATGTAAAAGCTAAATATGTGAGAGTTGTTCCAGTAGGAGAAATTAAAAATAACTGGATTTCAGTTAGAGAGTTTTCAATAAATAAAGATGATGCCGATCACATAAAGAGAGATGTTTATACAAATGTTGATTTGTTAAAAGGAAATACAGTAGATATTTACCCATCAAATGCAACTTTAGCAGGAGTGAATGAAGTAACATTGTCTGAAAATGAATATATTGGGATAAAATTAAATAAAATTAGAGAAATAACAAATATTGTTGCTGATATCACTAGTAATAATGAGTTAACATTAGAAACATCAATTAATGGGGTTGAATGGACAAGTGTATCAGATACAACAGAAAAATTAGATGCTCGTTATGTTCGTATAATTAATAAATCAAAAAATGAAGTTAAATTTGATATTACAAAGATAGAATTAGAGTATTCAGATAATGATGCTACATTTGACGTAAGCCCAGCTGCTGAAGCTAAGTTTGAATCAAGTAATTTAATTGATGGTAAGTTAAGCACAGCCTTTAAACCACAAGTAAATGCACCTAAGAGTGGAAGTCTTGTATATAAGATATCAGAAAATACAGATATAGATAACTTTACAATAATTCAAGATCCATCAACTATTTCAGAGGCTGTAGTTTCAGTGAGGACTGAAGGTGGTTGGTCAGAAGTTGGAAAATTATCTAAGAATATAAATATATTTGATACATCTAATGTTAATAATGTCTTTGAAATAAAAATTTCATGGGATGGTGTGGCACCAACTCTTTATGAAATAGGAACTTCAACAATGAAAGAAGATGTAGAAGTAAATAAAGAAGAATTAGAAAATTTAATTAATGAAGCAGAAAAACTTAAAGTAGAAGAGTATACTTCAGAGACATGGAAAACTTTCGAGGAATCACTAAACTTAGCTAAAGAAGTATTAGAAAACACAGAGGCTACTCAAGAAGAAGTAGATAATGCAGTAAATACACTAAAATCTGCTATTGAAGATTTAGTTAAGAGACCAGTAATTGGAGACAATAATGGTGGAAATAATAATGGCAACAATGATAATAATGGTAACAATGATAATGATGGAAATAATAAGCCGGGAACAGGTAAAGGGGATCTACCTAATACAGGAGGAACATCTCCAATTATTCCTTTAGCGATAGGTGGACTTATCTTACTAATAGGTGTTGTTACATTAAAGAAGAAAACTGTAAATAATTAATTTTTATAAAGGCGAAAATCCAATAAAAAAGTAATTTTTGGAAATAGGGTGTATCATATTAATATTAAATTCGGTATGATACATCCTTATTTTATATATTAAATAATTTTATTTATCAATATAAGGGCAGTTTATACATAATGATTTATTTAAATAAAATAATATCATATAAAGATATATTATGTAATTTTAATAAAATTAATAAAATGTAGATAATTTTTTTGAAAAATCATTGATAACGTTGACAGATATGTGAATTATGGATATACCGTTAAATATAAGTCGAATATTGCCGAATTTAGCGTGTAATCTACTAAGGTTAGAGCATTAGCTATGAGTGAAAATATGTAATTATTTTTTTTATATGATAATTATATATTTTTGCCCATAGCTTTTATTTTTACAAAAGCAAAAAAGAAATACGAAAGAGGGATAATATGTTAAGAACAAAACTAAATTCAATTTTAGCAAAGTAGTTGTTACTTCATTTATTTTTACAACAATACCTACAACTGTTTTTGCTGAACAAATTAATTCACCAGAAAAGCAGGTGGTTAAATTAAAGATAGAGGCACCACGTATAAGCCCAACGCCACAAAAAAATTGAGGCATCAGGAGAAGGGCTAGCTTTATCAAATAAGGTAAACTTAATTGGTCAAGATAAAGCTGATGCAGATGCTGTAAGAGAATTAATGGAAGTATTAAAAAATTTAGGACTTGAAGTTAATACTAGTTTTGATGATGAATCTACAACGATAATAATCGGTGAAGATGATGATAATATTAAGGAAATGGATGAATTTTTAACTGAAATAAAAAAAGAAGGTGCAGAATCAATTGATGTAAAAGAAGGATATGTCCTTGCTGCTAATTCAAAAGAAAATGGCCCAATGACAATAGCTATAGAGGGGAAGGATGAGTCTGGTACTTATTATGGAGTTAAAACTTTAAAGAAACTAATAGTTGAAGAAAATAATTCAAAGGTTATGCCTGAAGTTTATATAAAGGATTTTCCGACTCAGCATGTAAGAGCTATAGTAGAAGGTTTTTATGGTAATCCATGGACACATCAAGATAGATTAGATCAATTTAAATTTTATGGTGAAAATAAATTAAATATGTACATATATGCACCTAAGGATGATCCATATCATAGAGATAAATGAAGAGATCCATATCCAGCAGAAGAAATGGAAAGAATGCAAGAACTTATAAATACTGCAGCTGAAAATAAAGTTGACTTTGTATTTGCTATTTCTCCTGGTAAGGATATTACTATTGCACCTGAGGGGAGTACAGATGAAGCAATAAATGCTAAGGCAGAAGCTGATTATCAAGCGCTTGTAGCTAAATGTGAGTCTTTATATAAAATGGGTGTTAGAAGCTTTGCGATTTTCTGGGATGATATTTTTACAGATGATGGAGCTGGACAAGCTGCTCTGATGAATAGATTTAACAAGGACTTCGTAAAAGCTAAAGGAGATGTTAAGCCTTTATTAACTGTTCCAACTCAATACTGGGCATCAGTAATGTATGATGGTGATGGAAGTATTAAGCCATATACTGAAGGATTTTCAAAGAATTTAGATACAGATATAGAAGTTATGTGGACTGGGCATGATGTTATGTCTCAAACTGTAACTTTAGGAGATGCAGATAAGGTAAACAACCTTTATAATAGAAAGATGCTTTTATGGTGGAATTATCCAGTGAATGATTACAATGTTAATAAGCTAGGTTTAGGTCCAATATATAACTTAGGAAATGACTTAAGTAGTAAAATAGGTGGATTTGTAATGAATCCAATGGAATTTGGAGAAGCTTCTAAGATAACTTTACATACTGGTGCAGATTATGCATGGAATACAGCAGCTTATGATTATAACAAAGCTTGGGATAATGCTATTTCTGATATAGTAGGTGAAGAATTAAAAGAAAGCTTTAAAGTATTTGCTGATCATAGTACAAGACTTGATACAGGTAGAGAAGATGCGCCAGAAATGAAAGCTATTATGGAAGCATTCTGGAATAAAGTTGATAACAATCAATTACCTGTAGCCGAACTTGAAAGCTTGAAGGCTGGATTTGAAATTATTAAATCTGCTGTAGCAGACACTCAATCAAAATTACATTCTGCAATGTTAGAAGAAGTTGCACCACAATTACAAAAGCTTACTAATTATGCAGATGCAGCAACAACAGCATCAGATATGGTTGTTGCAATGCTAAAAGGTGATAGTCAAACTTGGTGGGAATTAAAATCAAAATTATCATTACAAATTTCTGAATTAGATGCTTCAAAAGCAGTAATTTCAGATAAAGTATTAGATGATTTTATAAAACAAGCTAATTTAAAAACGGATAATATGTATTTTAATGGGGGTGTAAAAGATGAAGTTAAAACTTATAGCTATACAGCAACTGCTTCAGATAATCTTTCTCCATTAAAATTCGAAGAGTGGTATAATGGAAAATCTCCATATAATTTTCAAAATATGTTTGATGGAAAGTTTGATACAGCATATAGATCAGCAGGAAATATTAAAACTGGAGATGAAATAGTTGTAGATCTAGGACAAGAAGAACATATAAATAATATTTATATGTTAATGGGAAGAACTTCAGATGATAATATGATAATGAATGGAAATATTCAAATATCTAAAGATGGTGTTGAATGGAAAACAATATTAGAAGGAAATTCTTTCAGAGAAGTATTTAAAGATGGAATTAATGAAAATGCTAGATATATCAAGTATATAGCTATAGAAGATCAAGAAAATCAAGTATATGTTAGAGAATTTATGGTAAATAAAAATACTACAAGTGGTGTTAAATCAAGTGTAGAGACTAAATTTTTATATAACAAGAAAGTTGTAGATAAAAATGAAGTGAATTCAGTAGTTGCAGAAGAAAAAGTTAAGTTAAAAGCTGGAGATACAATTAGTTTAGAATTACCAGAATATAAATTTATAACTGGTGTTAAGATTAACTGTAATGTTAATGGAACTATAGAATACACAATTAATGGAATGGATTGGATTAAGCTAGGAGATAGTGATTCAATATCATTAGATAAAGCACAATTGTTAAAGAAGTTAGATTCGTTGCAAGTGAAGACAAAGCTGTAAAGGACTTCAGTATGGATTTAATAATTGAAGCTAAAGGAGATGAATCAGTTACTACTAACAGAAATGGTAGTGGAAATTATAAAGATTTAGCAGCTGTAGTTGATGGCGATTTAGATTCAAGTTTTATATCATCAGAAGCTCTAAAAGTTGGAGATAACTTTACTTTAAATCTTGGAATAGTTAAGAATGTTAGAAATATTCAATTTGTATTAGACAGAGCATTTGGTGCAGATAGAATTCGTGAAGGTAAGGTTGAGTACTCGGTAGATGGAAGAAACTGGACAGAGATTCATAATGGAAATATGTCAAATGAATTCAGAATGTTTGATTTAGATTTTGATGCTCAATATATAAGAGTTACAGCTACAGGAGGTACTGATTCATGGGTTAGAATGTCTGATTTCTCAGTTAATTCACTAGAAGCAGAAGTTATATTTGAATCAACTGTTAAGCCAAGTGATGATAATCATAGATTAAATAACTTAATGGATAACAATATTCAAACTTCATATATACCAACAAAAGATTTAGGTAATGGTGATAAATTAGTTTACAATATTTTTGATGGAGAATTAATTAATAAAGTTGAAATATTCCAAAAGGAACAAACTATTTCTAATGCAAAAGTTATTGCTAGAACATCTGATGATAGAAGAATAGATCTTGGAACATTAGATAAGGGTTATAATATGTTTAATATGGACAAACCTGAAGAAGTAGTTTCAATTACATTAGAGTTCCAGGAGGGGTCTGGAACACAGAAATTTATGAAATAGTAACTGAAAACTTTAGTTTAGAAGCTGTTAAGGATATAGCAAAAGCTAACTTAGCACAAGCAAAAGAATTATTAGCAAATACTGAAGAAAAATCTGAAAAAGTAATTAATGAATTGAAAACTGCTTCAAATGAAATAGAAGAATTATTAATAGATGGTGCATCTAGGAAAGAAATTTTTGTAGCAAATAGAATATTAGAAAGTGCTATAAAGGTCTTTGAAGATTATAGTGAAGAAATTAATCCAGAGGAAAAACCAGAAGAAGGAAATGGTGGATCTTTAAATTCTGGAGAAGAAACTGATAATAAAAAACCAGGAAAATTACCTCAAACTGGTGACCCATCAGCATTAGTTAAGATGTTCTTAGGAATATCATCATTAGCAGGTGGAGCATTTGTTTATAAAAAGAAAAAAAGACAATAGTAATTTTATAGTAACATTTAATAGCTAATTTTTTATTAAATATAAGTTAAAATTTGATGTTTTAAAATTACATAATAAAATATATAAATAAAAGACAATCTAATTCCATTAAAATTAGATTGCCTTTTATTATTAAGAATTAGTATACATTATATAATGTAATAATAAATTATTAGATTATAGAATTATCTCCACAAGATATTTTCAGGCATATCTTCTAAAATTGTATTTAAAATATTTACTATTGTATCTTTTTTTACATTTGAAGAAGATAAAAGTTGTCTGTATTTTTTACTTCCTTTTACTCCTTGGAATAGGCTATGTAATGGTGAAACTAAGGCATGAACACTATTTCCTTTTTCAAGCTCTTCAATTATGTAAGGAATATATGATTTAATAGCATTTCCTCTAGAGATAGGCTTTTTATCTTCAGAGTAATCATAAAGTTTAAAAAAGTTTGCTAAAAGATAACAGTCTTCATAAGCAGGTCTTCCAATCATTACTCCATCGACTTTACTTAATGCTGATTTTATATCTTCAATAGTTTTAAAACCACCATTAATTTCTATGTTTAAATAATCAAACTCTTCTTTAAGTTTATAAACAATATTATAGTCTAAAGGTGGGATTTCTCTATTATCCTTAGGGCTTAGTCCTTTAAGAATTGCAGAACGTGCATGGATTGTATATCTGTCAGGCTTAGCCTTTGATACAGTATCTAAAAAGTCTAAAAGATCATCATAACCTTCCATAATTATTTTATTATTTGTATCTTCTAAAACTCCTGTTCCGTCAATTCCAATCCTATGCTTTATTGTAACTGGTTTATTTGTTGCTTCCTTCATAGCACAAAGTATTTCATATACTAAATCTTTTGAAGACATCAAAGCTGCTCCCATTAAATTACCTGAAACTCTATCAGATGGACAACCACAGTTTAAATTTATTTCGCTATAATTAAATTCTTCAGCTAACTTCACAGCCTTATACGCATCTTCTGGATTTGAAGCAGCAATTTGAAGAGCAACGGGACCTTCATCTTCTCTAAAATATAAAATTTTATTTCTATCTCCATGTATTATAGACTGAGCAGTTACCATTTCTGTATATAAAAGGGCTTCTTTAGTTAAAATCCTTGAAAAGTATCTAAAATGTCTATGAGTTTTATCTACCATAGGTGCAATACTTATTTTAGGTGTTTTAACTTCTGAAATATATTTTTCCATCCTTTGTATCCTTTCTGATTTATATGATTTTTAATAATTATAGCATATAAAAATAAAAAGTATGAATTAACATAGTGCTTGTTTTATTAAATGATATAAGTTACTGTAATAGATTCTTTTATACTTAAGTTATTTGGCTATTATAGTAATAGTTTACTTTTTAAATGTATCTAATAATAAAAGTGTTATAAAAACTGCTAGTAAGAATCCTCTGGCTATGTTAAATCCTATAATACCTAGATCTATAAAGTCTACAATTACATATCCAACTATGTAAATAGCACAGCAGATAATAGTCCAGATTATCTTTCCTTTTGCATCTTTTGGAGTTTTAAAAGATATTTTATTATTTTGTACTAAGTACTTAACTGAGTAATTAAATATTGCATAGAAAGTAATGAATGATAGTATTAGAGTTATTATATTTTTCAAATTATTAGCTCCTTTCAAATTGATACTATATATAATTATAACATCTATTTAAAGAATTAAGTGTAATTTTGTTTTTTAATTATGGTGTGTTTATACTAATTAAATACACATAAATAAAATAAAAATAGTAGATAAATTGAATATTTATATTAGATATTGATAAAAAAGTATCAATATTATAGATTTAAAGTAATATATATTAAATAAATAAAATTATTGTGGGAGATATTATATATGAAACTTTTAGGAAAAGTTGCTGTAGTTACAGGTGCAAGTTCAGGTATGGGGAGATCTATTGCACTACTTTATGCAAAAGAAGGAGCTTCTGTTATTGCAGTTGCAAGAAGAAAAGAAAAGCTTGATGAAATAGTTGAAATATCTAAAAATTATGAGGGTAAAATAATTGCAATGCAAGGAGATGTTTCAAGAAAAGAAGATAATGAAAAAATGATTGATCTTGCTATTGAGAATTTTGGTAAAATTGATATTTTAGTTAATAATGCTGGTATAATGGATGAAATGATGCCTGTAGGTGAAGTAGAAGATGAACTATGGCAAAATGTAATGAATATTAATTTAAATGGGCCATTTTATGCTTGTAGAAAGGCTGTAAGCTTAATGATCCAACAAGGGGAAGGAAATATAATTAATGTTGGTTCTATAGGAGGATTAAATGGTTGTAGAGCAGGAGTTTCTTATACTGCTTCTAAATATGCATTATTAGGATTAACAAAAAATATTGGATTTATGTATGCTGATAAAGGTATAAGATGCAATGTTATTTGTCCTGGAGGAGTAGATTCAGAAATTGGAGTAGGTACAAGTCATCCTAGTCAATTTGGATATTCAAGAATTAGATTGGGGTTGGGAAATGTACCAAGGTCAGGCTCTCCAGAAGAAATAGCAACAATAGCTTTATTCCTTGCAAGTAATGATTCTAGTTTAATTAATGGGGCAGAAATAGTTGCAGATGCAGGCTGGACAGCATTTTAATAAAATTTAAATGAGTTATGAAAACTCTATTGTTCTAAATCAATAGGGTTTTTTTATTTTAAGTTTTTTTAAAATTTTTAAATTTTGAAAATAGAAAATACTAAAAATTATATAAAATATACATATAGAGTTAAAAATATTTGATTAAAATTTTAAATATAAGGAGGATATGAAATGGGATTTAGAAAAGATTTTTTATGGGGAGGAGCAACAGCTGCAAATCAATGTGAAGGTGGATACAATGAAGGTGGAAGAGGTCTTGCAAATGTAGATGTAGTTCCTATAGGAAAAGATAGATTTCCTATTATTGCTGGAGAAATGAAAATGTTTGATTTTGATGATGAACACTTTTATCCAGCCAAAGAAGCTATAGATATGTATCATAATTATAAAGAAGATATAAAATTATTTGGAGAAATGGGTTTTAAGACTTATAGATGTTCAATTGCTTGGAGTAGAATTTTTCCAAATGGTGATGATGAAACTCCAAATGAAGAAGGATTAAAATTCTATGAAGACTTATTTAAAGAGTGCCACAAATATGGAATTGAACCATTAGTTACGATTACTCATTTTGACTGTCCTATGAATTTAATTGAAAAATATGGTGCATGGAGAAATAGGAAGATGGTAGAATTCTATGAAAATCTATGCAATGTTATATTTAATAGATATAAGGGGTTAGTTAAATATTGGTTAACATTTAATGAAATCAATATGATACTTCATGCACCATTTATGGGAGCTGGAATATGTTTTGAAGAAGGGGAAAATAAGGAACAAATTAAATATCAAGCTGCACATCATGAATTAATGGCAAGTGCTATAGCTACAAAGATTGCCCATGAAGTAGATCCTAATAATATGGTTGGTTGTATGTTAGCAGCAGGCGATACTTATCCATATACTTGTAAGCCTGGCGATGTTCTTGAAGCTATGAAGAAGAATAGAGAAAACTATTTCTTTATAGATGTTCAATCAAGAGGGGAATATCCTTCATACGCTATTAAAGAAATGGAGAGAAAGGGAATCCATATTGAAATGGAAGAAGGAGATAAAGAAATTTTAAAGAAACATACTGTAGATTTTATATCATTCTCTTACTATTCATCAAGATGTGCAAGTTCTGATCCAGAAGTTAATAAGCTAACTGAAGGAAATATATTTGCATCACTTAAAAATCCTAATTTAGATGCAAGTGAATGGGGATGGCAAATAGATCCACTTGGACTTAGAATAACATTAAATTCATTATATGATAGGTATCAAAAACCATTATTTATAGTAGAAAATGGTTTAGGAGCTGTCGATGTTCCAGATGAAAATGGATATGTTGAAGATGACTATAGAATTGAATACTTAAGAGAACATATTAAAGCAATGAAGGAAGCAGTTGAATTAGATGGTGTTGATTTGCTTGGATACACTACTTGGGGATGTATTGACTTAGTAAGTGCTGGAACTGGTGAAATGAAAAAACGTTATGGGTTTATTTATGTAGATAGAGATAATGAAGGAAAAGGAACTTTAAAGAGAAGTAAGAAAAAGAGTTTTGATTGGTATAAGAAAGTTATAGCATCTAATGGTGAAGAACTTTAATTAATAGTATATAAAATTTTAAATAGGCTGTTCAAATTTAATTTGGACAGCCTATTATAATTTTTAATAAAGATATATAATAGTATTAAATTAATTGATGTCTATAATTATTAAAGTCGTATATATTAGGGGGAATTATGAAAGTATTAAGTCATGGTTGTACATTAGATTGTTTTGATTGTTGCAAATTTAATATTTATGTAGAAGATAATGAAATTTTAAAAATAGTAGGTGATAAGAATCATCCTTTTACAAAAGGATTTGTTTGCAAAAAAGGTCTTGCTCATTTAGATAGATTGTACCATAAAGATAGAATTTATAACCCACTTCTAAAAGTTAATGGAGAATGGAAGAAAATATCTTTTAATGAAGCACTATCAATATTATCAGAAAAATTAAGTTATTATAAAGATAAATACTCATCAAAATCTATATTGTACTATGAACAATATGGTAATGGAGCTTTATTAAAAAGTATAGGAGATTTATTTTTTAATTTTTATGGGGGAGTTAGCAAAACTAAGGGGGGACCTTGCTGGAGTGCAGGAATTAAGGCTCAAACTTTTAATTTTGGAGATGTAAGAAGTCATTCCCTAGAAGATATGTTTAACAGTAAATCAATATTTATATGGGGAAAAAATCCTGCATTTACATCTGTACACACTATACAATGTATAAAAAAAGCAAAAGCAAAGGGAAGTAAAATAATAGTTATAGATCCTATTTATACAAAAACAGCTGAAATGGCAGATAAGTATATTAGGATAAAGCCTAATGGTGATGGTGCTCTAGCTCTTGCTATGGGAAAAATAATAATAGAAAAAGAATTATATGATGAAGAATACATTAATAAATATGTTAACGGATTTGAAAAATATAAGAAGTATGTAGATTCTTTAAATTTAGAAAAGTTAATTGAAATTTCTGGAGTAAGTAAAGAAGAAATAGAGGAATTAGTTTATCTATATACAAATAAATATTCAACGATTCTTCTTGGATATGGAATGCAAAAATATAAAAATGGTGGTAATACAATAAGTCTTGTAGACATATTAGGTGCGATAACTGGGCAGATAGGATTTAGTGGTGGTGGCATAAATTATGCAAATAAAGTTTATCCAAAGGTAATTAATTCCGATCCATATAATAGTAAGGATTTTGGAGAAAATAGGTTTTTTTATGTAAGTGAAATGGCTGATTTCATAAAAGCTTCTTTTGAAAATAAGGACTATTTTAATAAAAAAAATATCTATGTGAAAGATAGTATGAATTGTGAATTAAAAAGCTTTAATATACCAATAAAGGTTGCAGTAATTACTAAATCAAATCTTTTAAATCAATTGGCTAACTTAAATGAGCTAAAAGAAGCATTTTCTAAAATTGAATTTAAGGTTTGTTTTGATATGTTTATGACAGATACTGCAAAGGAATGTGATTTATTTATTCCAACTACTAGTACATTAGAAAGTGAAGATTTAATTTATAGCTCAATGACAAATCCATATATTATTTATAACGAAAAGGTAACTGAGCCTAGGGAAATGCTAATGGATGAATATGAGTTTTTCAAGGAACTTGCTAGAATTCTTAATGTTGAAAATTACCCTTATGTTGGTAAAAAAGAATATTTGACTAAGGTAATAGAACCTCTGAAAAAATATAATAATCAAATAGATATTAGTTACTTGAAAGATAATTACTTTACTATCCATAATCCAATAGCTTGGGAAGATAAAAAGTTTGAAACTAAATCAGGTAAATTTGAAATATTCTTTAACGATAGTTTGTATAAAGATAATATTTGTGAAGAAAAATTTATCTTACTAACAAACCATACAAGAGATAGTCTATCTAGCCAACATATGATGGATAAAGAGGGAATTTCAGTTGCATATATTAATGAAAAAATGGCTAAGAAATTAAATTTAAATAATAATGAAATAGTAACTCTAAAAAATAAAAATGGAAAAATAAGTGTAAGGTTAAATGTTGATAATATAGTAGCTGATTATGTTATTCTAATGTATGTAGGATGGTGGACTAAACATGGAAATCCAAATTATTTAACTGAATCAGGTATATCAGACATTGGAGGGCAAGTTACCTACAATGAAACAAATATAGAAATATTTAGACAATAAAAGGAGGCTTTATGGAAATTACATACATAAAAAGTATATTCGAAGATAAGAAATTTTTGCGAAAGACAGTGGCAATTGGTATTCCTATTGCTATTCAAGCACTTTTAAATACAACATTAAATCTTGTAGATACTATGATGATAGGAACTTTAGGACAAAGCACTATAGCGGCTGTAGGACTCGCTAATAAAGTGTTTTTTGTTTTTACATTATTACTATTTGGTATAGTTAGCGGATCATCTATATTAACAGCGCAATACTTTGGAAAGAGGGATATAAAAAATATTAGAAGAGTTCTAGGAATTTCTCTTATTTTAGGACTTTCTGGAGCAATAGTTTTTATGTTAGCAGGACTTTTTATACCTAGAGCTGTTATGAGAATATTTACTCCAAGTGAAGGAACTATAGCTATTGGAGCATCTTATTTAGTTATAGTGTCATTAAGTTATCCTTTAACTGCTATTACTAATTGCTATATTTCGTTATTAAGAGCAACTAATAAAGTAAAAGCTCCAGTATTTATAAGTATAATTTCAATTTTAGTTAACGTTGTTTTAAATTATACTTTTATATATGGAAATTTTGGTGCACCAAGGTTGGGAGTACAAGGAGCAGCGATTGCTACAGTAATTGCAAGATTAGTTGAATGTACATCTATTTTATCTGTTGTATATATAAGCAGAGGTCCTGCAGCTGCAAAAGCAAAAGAACTGGTTGATTTTAATAAAGAGTTTATAAAAAAATATTTTGCAACTGTTTCACCAGTTATAGCAAATGAATTTATATGGGGACTTGGAGTTACTATGTATTCATTAGTATATGGAAGAATGGGAGATGAGGCAGTGGCATCAATTACAATAACCCAAAATGTTGAACAAATTTGTGTAGTTATATTTCAAGGACTTAGTTCAGCTACAGCAGTTATATTAGGAAATGAACTAGGAGCTAATAAGCTAAAGGATGCTGAAAAACATTCAAAAGTTTTTTTTGTGCTGCAATTAATTCTTACCATAGTTATGGGAATAGTGTGTATAATAATTAGAAAACCACTAATAAATTTATTCCAAGTACCATCAAATGTAGCTAGTAATATTACAAAGTGTTTAACTGTTTTTGTATGTTATTTACCATTTAGGATGTTTAATTTAGTAAATATAGTAGGAGTTTTAAGAAGTGGTGGGGATACAAAAGCATCACTACTATTAGATATGACAGGAGTTTGGTGTGTTGGAATACCTTTTGCATTTTTAGGAGGAATAGTTCTAGGATTACCAATTTATTATGTTTATGCTATGATAACTATCGAGGAAGTTTATAAATTTATATTAGGGTTAAGAAGATATAAGAAAAAGAAATGGCTTAAGAATATAGTTGAAGTTTAAAATAAATATAAAATTACTAAGGAGGATCTATAAAATGAAAACAATTGTTAGTGAGGGTGAAGAAGTAAATATTAGGGGAATATTTGGAGCTTTTAGAGAGAAAGTACCAAGTCATAAAATAACTTCAGAATCTTTAAGATTAGGAATAATATTGGCTATAGTTGGTGGCTTTTTAGATGCATATACTTTTATATGCAGAGGAGGAGTATTTGCAAATGCTGAGACTGGAAATATAGTTTTAGTCGCATTAGGTATTACTAATGGAAATTATAAAAATACTTTAATGGCAGCTATACCGATTTTAGCATTTGTAATTGGTGTATTAGTCACAGAAAAAATAAGAGAAGTCTCAATAAGAAAATATGAAGGATCAGAAAAAGCAGAAAAATTAATACTAATTATTGAGGCTATAGTTTTATTTGTAATAGGATTTATACCAAATACAATTCCTCATATTTTTGTAACAAGCACTATTTCATTTGTTTCCTCTGTTCAAATTTCATCTTTTAGAAGGCTTGTAGATTCTCCTTATAGTACGACTATGTGTACAGGAAATTTAAGAATAGCATCACAATCAGCTTACTTAGCTATAACTAAAAAAGATAGAGAAGCATCAGCTAGGACAATAAGATATTTACTTATAATTATATCTTTTTTAGTTGGTGCATCTCTTGGTGGAATATTAACATTATATATGGGAGTTAAATCAATATGGCTTTGCTCACTACTTTTATTAATATCTAAAACTATTTTTATTATAGATGAATATAGATTTAAGGAAAGTAACGATGTTCCTTGTTAAAAATACAAATAATTTTTATTGAAATAAGATGAGCGTTCGTGTATAATACCAATAAGAATTAAAAGAACTCGTATATCATCGGTAATATGGACCGAAAGTTTCTACCTGCTAACCGTAAATTAGCAGACTACGAGGTATTGTACTTAGGATTAAGGGTAAGTGTTTATGTAATTTGTGATTTTACTTCTATTTTTAAGTCAAGCACCTCGATAGCGAGGTGCTTTTTAATTTATTTAAACAATGGAGGATGAAATCATGGAGAACTTACCAGTAAATGATGGAATTAAATTAAATTATAAAGTTAATGATAATCCATCAATGGCAGAAAAAATTTTATTTGGAATTCAGCATATATTTGCTGCATTTGGTGGGATAATAGTGGTTCCCCTAGTTATATCTAGTGCATTAGGCTTTGATGCTAAAACAGGAACAGCATTAATAAGTGCATCAATACTGGCAGCGGGACTAGCAACTATAATACAATCAAAGGGAGTAGGACCAGTAGGGTCCAAGGTAGCTTGCATAATGGGAACTGATTTTACTTTTGTAGCACCGTCAATTACAGTTGGATCAGTTTTAGGGTTATCTGGAATAATAGGAGCAACAATATTAGGAGCAATATTTGAAGTAGTGCTTAGCTATTTTATAAAACCTTTAATAAAATTATTTCCACCAATAGTTACAGGGACAGTAGTATGTTTAATAGGATTGACTCTAATCCCAACATCTATAGATTGGGCAGCAGGAGGTAGTGGTGCAGCTGATTATGGTAGTTTAAAAAATATATCAATTGCAATGCTAGTATTAATTGGAACTTTATTGTTAAATCGTTATGGAAAAGGTATGTTTAGTAGTGCAGCAGTACTTATAGGTATGATAGTTGGATATATTATATGTATTCCATTTGAATTAGTAGATTTTACAGCTGTTAAGGAAGCAAGTTGGTTTTCAATGCCTAAAATATTAGAATATGGAGTTACTTTTGATTTAAAAGCATTTATTACATTTATACCGGCATACTTTGTTACTGCAATACAAACGGTAGGTTGTTTAAAAGCAATAGGAGAAGTTTCAGATGTTGAAATGACTGATAAGCGAATAGGTGCAGGTGTACTATCTGATGGAATTGGAAGCATGATAGGTGGATTTGTTGGAACAATGCCAAATACAACTTTCAGCCAAAATGTAGGATTAATACCATTAACTAAAGTTGCAAGTCGTCATGTTGCAGTTATGGCAGGAATTATATTAGTTATCTTAGGATTTTTACCAAAGGTTGCTGCAATAATTAATGGAATGCCACAGCCTGTATTAGGGGGAGTTGGAATAGTTATGTTTGGTACTGTTGCAGCCGCAGGAATTAAGACTTTAAGTAAAATAAAAATAACAGAACGTAATCTTTTAATAATAGCTACGTCTATAGGATTAGGACTTGGAGTAACATTTAGACCAGAGTTTATTTCTCAATTACCAGAAGGATTAAAAATGATTTTTTCGTCAGGTATATCAACAGGAACAATTGTAGCATTATTATTAAATATAATATTAAAAGAAGAAAAAGAGTAATCTTTCTATAATCTATAGCTGCATAATTAACTTAGAAAATATCTTTAAATTAATTATGTAGCTATTTATAATTTAATACAAAAACTGATGTTTCTAATGATAAAAATATAATAACAGCAAGGGCAAATGCATACGTAGATTTATTTGAAGATGAAAATGACTTACAGGAAACAATAGACTTTTGGAAGTATCATAAGAGAGTTCAGTAAGTTTTATAATATTGAAATAGAATTTATTTATAAAAAATATCCTAGTAATAATTTGAACTGCTCCCTGTCAAGTAGACAGGGTAAATAATATAAAATTATGCAGCTAAGGTATGGCTTCTATATTCAATAGGAGCCATACCGTTTAATTTCTTTTGTAACCTTTTTTTCTTATAAAATTCTATATAATCATCAATAGCTTGTTTAAGTTCATCAAACGTATCAAACTTTCGTAGATAATACATCTCAACTTTTAAGGTACCCCAAAAAGCTTCCATAGGAACATTATCAATACACCTACCTACTCTAGACATACTTTGTATTGAATTAATTTCATTTAATTTATACTTAAATGTTTTAGAGGTATATTGAAATCCGCGATCACTATGGAATAGTGGAGTTGCGGTCGGATTAGATTCAATAGATTTATATAAAGTATTAAAAACCAATTTATTATTATTAGATCGACCAAGCAGATAAGAAATAATACTATTATCACAAAGATCTAGTATTGCACTTAAATAAGCTTTACTTCCGTTAGTTAATTTAAATTCAGTAACATCAGTTAGCCATTTTTCATTTGGATTATTTGCTACAAAATTTCTATTTAATATATTTTCAGCTGTAATTTGCGGAGTGCTTTGAATATATTTCCTCCTTTTACTTCTAATTACAGCAGTAAGTTTTACAGATTTCATAAGTCTATATATACGCTTATGATTATAGTTTGAGTTTAGTCTATTATGTATATTTAATGCTATACGGCGATACCCATAAATTCCTTTAACTTCTGAGTACAGTTTAATAATTTCAGCTAAAATAATTTTATTTTCTTTATCTCTTTTAGTCTCTGATCTATTTAACCACTTATAATAAGAAGCTCTTGCAACTTTAGCACATTTTCATAACTCAGATATTGAATAGCCTAATTCATGTAATTCTTTAATTGCAATATACTTACTAGTAGATGAAACATTAAATTTATTAGCAGTTAAATTATAATCGTTAGCGTTAGCAATACAAAATGATACTATTTCAATTCTTCTTCATAAGTTGTTTTTCTTCCATTGCTCATAATACGATTTCCTTTATTATTATTTCCATTATACTTCCTTGTCCATGCTTTTAAAATCCCTCTATCTAAAATTCCATATTTTTTACAAATTTGAAATATAGTATATTAATCTTTAAAATAATCAGCAATAGCCATATTTTTAAGTTCAGGACTATAATATTTATTTTTAGAATTAGTTTTTAAACCTTCTGGTCCAAAAGCCCTATATTTTCTTACCCATTCTTCAAAAGTAGATTTACATTTGCTCTTGGATATGATTCTGATATACTAAATTTCCCTTCTAAATAATCTTCTACAATTCTGATTTTAATTTCTGACGATACTTTAACTTTTCTCCCCATAAATAAATACTCCCTTCATAATTACAGTTTTTATTATTTAAACTGTCTACTATAAAGGGAGCATATCATTAGTTATTACTAGGATATTTTTATTATATTTAGATTAATCTTTATTTATAGTAATATATTTAATTAATTTAAATATAGTGAAAAAGATGTAAAATACTTGAAGTTTCAAAGAAAGAGATGTAAAATATTAATTAATAAAAGTTATTAGTTAATAAAAGTAAAAGTTAAAATAGATAAAAGGAGTAATGATTTATGAAGTTAGTTATTATAAGACATGGAGAAAGTGAATGGAATAAATTGAATTTATTTACTGGATGGAGTGATGTAGACTTATCTCTTGAAGGAATAGAAGAAGCAAGATTGGCTGGAAGAACTTTAAAAGAAGCTGGATTAGATTTTGATATTGCGTATACTTCTTATTTAAAAAGAGCTATTCATACTTTGAATCTAACATTAGAAGAAATGGATAGAGAGTGGCTTCCAGTTATAAAATCATATAAATTAAATGAAAGGCACTATGGAGCATTACAAGGATTAAATAAGGCTGAGACAGCAGAAAAATATGGAGAAGATCAAGTTAAAATATGGAGAAGATCTTTTTCGGTAAAACCTCCGATATTAAATGAGACAAGCAGTCAAAATCCTAAAAGCCAAGAACAATATAGGGGAATTGATGAAAATAAATTGCCACTTGCTGAAAGTTTAGAAGATACAATTAAAAGAGTTGTTCCTTATTTCAATGAAGTTATTAAAAAAGATATGATATCTGGAAAAAGAGTATTAATTGCAGCACATGGAAATTCAATAAGAGCACTAGTAAAATATTTTGAAAATCTTTCAGAAGAGGAAATACTAGAGGTAAATATACCAACAGCAACTCCATTAGTATATGAATTTGATGATGATTTTAATGTTATAGAAAAATATTATTTAGGTAATGAAGAAGAAATTGAAAAGAAAACAAAAAGTGTTTTAAATCAAGGTAGCATTGAGAATAAGGAAATAGAAACTGTACAATAAAATATGATTTAAATAATCCAATAATATTAAAAGTATTGTTGGATTATTTTGTAATTTAATTTATAATTTTAATTAAATATAAAAAATTTGGGGGATAAAATGGGAAGAGTGAAAACTGCTTTAAGGATTTCAGGAGTATTAATTTTATTATCTTTTTTTATATCTATATCAATTATATATTATTTGAAGTTAGATAATCCTGTATTTTTAAAAAGCTATAAGGATATTGAAGTTATTGAAAATGAGGGGAATTATATAACATCAGGTTATGACATTGAAATTAAATATATAGCAAACATAGAGGACGATAGAAAGGTATCATCGATAGCTTTTAAAGATGCACCTAATTTGAATTTTTATGTTAGTGAAAATAGTCCAATAGGAATAGTACAATATTATAATTATAGTAATGATAATATTGAAGAGCATGGAAGATACGGAATTCATACAGTATTTCTTAATTTAAATTCACATAATTATGGATATGATTTAGATGATGATATTGTATTAAGGGAAGCAACTATAACATTTAATGATGGTCTTACTATGGATGTAGACTTAGGAAAGTTAGTATTATATAAATATAAGTCACCTCAAGAAAATTTAGCTGATAAGGTTTTATATTCATATAGTACTGAAGCTTCAAGTGATGGCATAAGTAAAAGTGGATTTTATGTGAAAAAATACATTCAAGTATCAGATATATACTCAAAATTGTTTGAGAATACAAGAGATTTAATAGACTTCAATATAAATAAGATTGGAAGTCTAGAAGACAGGGATTTAATTTATAATGCAAATGATAATTTATATTTTACTTCTCAATTTAATTATATAGATGATCCGGAAAGAAAACTTTATAGTTATGATATAAGGCCTATTATTTATTTTAAAGATAGGGACGGAAAAGAATATGAAAAGAGAGTATATAATGTGACTTATAATCCTTTATTTAATTTCAATGATATATATAAATATCTAAGAGAAACAGGAGAAATATAATATTATGAATGGATATAAAAAGGTTTTTTTGGGAATGATTTTTACAACTTTCCATTTTAACTTAGGACCAATAGAAATTTTACCAGCTTTTATTGCAATATTAATAATTTGCTCAGGAATAAATGAAATATTAGTTAATTATAATAATGTTTCTATTAAAATATCTTTAAAATTATTTGAGATAAAAGTACTTATGTCTTTTATAACTTTTGCATTACCATTTATAGGAATAGAAAATGGGTTTAATAATATTATAGTAAACATAATTTGGTTTAATGTAGGGAGTATTTTAGAGATTTTAAGTATAGTTAAACTTTTAGAAGGTACTTCAGAAATCTTATCTGAAAATTATAATACTTATTTAGGGAATAAGTACAAAAGTAAAGCAATAGTATATATTTATTTTTATTCAGTTGTATTAATTGTAAGCAACATTAATTATATATTTATGTCAGAATCAGTAGGCTTAGTTATAGCCATATACGCATTAATAATTAAGTGCATGGTGATATTCTCTTTTAGAAAATTATATAATGGTGATTTAAAAATAAATAATGATTTTGCAAGTGGAAATGATTTAGATAATATATAGCACAATAAAACAAAGTTTATATTTTAAAACTTTAAGATTAATTTAAGGTAAAAATGCTATTATTTATTCAAAGAAATTCTAGGAGGATTTATTATGAGTAAAAAGATTATAGCAATATTATCGATAGTATCTATTTTAGCAGGTGCTACAGGATGTACTAATAAAGCTACTACAACAAATGATAATACAGTTGTAAGTGATAATATAGAAAATGTAGATACTAACATAGTTTTAGGAGATTCAATTTCAGTTGAGGGTAGTGGAGTTACAGTTGAAGGAAATATAGTAACTATAAGCTCTGCTGGAACATATGGGATATCAGGAACCCTAGATGATGGGCAAATAGTAGTAAATGCAGGCGATGAAGATAATGTTAAATTAGTTTTAAATGGAGTTAATATAACATATTCAAATAGTGCTCCTATTTATGTTATGAATGCTAAAAATGCTTATATAGTATTAGCAGAAGGTAGTGAAAATGTAGTAACAGATGGAGAAAACTATGTTTTTGAAGATGAAACTACTGATGAGCCTAATGCAACAATATTTAGTAAGGATGATTTATTCATTAGTGGTACTGGAAAGCTAACAGTAAATTCAAATTATAATAACGCAATAACTAGTAAAGATGACTTAGAAATAGGTGAAGCTACTATAGAGATAACTTCTGTTGCAGATGGACTTAGAGGTAAAGACTCAATTACTATTACTAGTGGTAACATTAATATAAATGCATCAGGAGATGGAATGAAATCTAATAATTCTGAGGATACGGAAAAAGGTTATGTATTAATTGAAGGTGGAACTATAAGCATAACTTCTGGTGAAGATGGAATTCAAGCTGAGACAAGTGCAACTATTACTGGTGGAGATTTAACTATTAATACAGGTGGTGGTAGTGAAAATAGCAGTAAATCTAGCAGTACTTGGGGAAGTTGGGGAAATCCGATGGACTTTGGTGGAAGTTCCACTACAACTGAAGATGATACTGCAAGTGCTAAAGGTATAAAAGGAAATACAGCAGTAAAAATAGATGGAGGTAATATTAATATAGATTCTTCTGATGATTCAATACATTCTAATGGAAATGTAGAGATAAATGGAGGAAATATAAACATAGCTTCTGGTGATGATGGAATTCATGGAGATTCAACTGTAGATATTAATAATGGAGAAATTAATATTACAAAATCCTATGAAGGTATAGAAGCAGAAACTATAAATATTAATGACGGAAATATAAAAGTAGTCGCAAGTGATGATGGAATTAATGCTGCAGGTGGTAATGATGGATCTTCTGTAAATGGTAGACCAGGTCAAAATAATTTTGCTTCATCAAGTAATGGAACTATTAATTTAAATGGTGGTAGAATAATAGTAGATGCAAGTGGCGATGGAATAGATTCTAATGGAAATATTTATATGAAGGATGGAGTAGTTATAGTAAATGGTCCAGAAGATAATGGAAATGGTGCTTTAGATTATGATGGTAACTTTGAGATTTCTGGTGGATTATTAATTGCAGCAGGAGGTTCAGGAATGGCTCAATCACCAAGCAATTCTTCAACACAAAATTCAGTTAATTTATTTACTTCAGTTTCAGCAAACACATTAATTCATATTGAAGATGAAAGTGGAAATGAGTTAATAACATTTGCACCAAGCAAAACAGCAAGCTCAATAGTTATATCTTCTCCAGATATAAAAACAGGAACAACTTACAAGGTATATACTGGTGGAGAATCAACAGGTATATCTACAGATGGATTATACTCTGATGGAAGTTATTCTGGAGGAACAGAAGGAGATAGCTTTACAGTGTCTAGTTCAGTTACAACAGTAGGTCAAAGTGCAGGTGGAGTTGGAGGACCAAGTGGTGGAAATCAAGGTGGTCCAGGTAGTGGAAACCAAGGTGGTATGCCAGGACAAGGATCAGGAATACCTACAAGACCTTAATTAAATATTTAATTATAAGAAAGAATATTACGGATTATTAAATAGTTTGTAATATTCTTTTTATTATATTTGTTTGAATTTATTAATTATTCGGAAAAATATAAAAATATTGAACTTTACAATTGACAATATTGATACTCGATAATATCATATATAATATACAGGGATTTTATATTATTACAGTTAATATCGAATATCGATGTTTGGAAGGGGGTAAAGATGCCGAGAGAACAGTTTCAAAATTTAACAGAGCCAATGTACTACATATTAATTTCATTAATAAAAGAAAGATGTGGAGTAGATATTATGGCTGAAGTTGAAGTAATATCTAAAGGAAGGGTTAAGGTAGGTCCAGGAACATTGTATGCCTTACTTGCAAGGTTTGAAAAAGAAAATATGATTGTAGAAACTGAAGTAATTGGGAGAAAAAGAAGTTATATAATTACTGAAAAAGGATTAGAAATACTTAAAGATGAGTATGATAGATTAATTAGATTAGTTAAAGATGGAGAATTTTTCTTAGGGGGAAATAGGAATGATATTTAGAGATGAGAAGTGGGTTATATTCAATTTTTTACCTTATGAATATAAAAGTCTGGAAGAATATTTAGAAAAGATGGCAATAAAGGGATGGATGTTAGAAGATATAAATGGATATTATTTAAAATTTGTTAAGAGATCACCTAAAAAATTAAAGTATTCAGTAGATATAATGGATAGTATATCATTTTTCGATGGCAAGGACACTGATAAGGCATTAGAGTATAGGGAATATTGCAAAGAAGCTGGCTGGAATTTTGTTTGTGAAAGTGATAAAAGACAAATATATTGTAGTGAATCAGATGAAAATAGGATAGATATTCATACAGATGAAATAGAAAAATTCAATACTATTGCTAAAGCCTCATTAAAATATATTTGTTTAAGTTTAATAAGTCTTATTTGCATTTTATTTATTAAGTACAACATTACGATCGGAAGTGGTAATGGAGAATTTTTAGCTAAATCCTCCAGTTTAGCTAGTCTTATATTTGTTAATATTATTTTACTTCATGAAATAGCAGGTATAATAACATTTTTAATATTTTTTATAAAGGGAAAAATTTCAATAAGTAAAAGAAGAAAAATAGATTATAACTTCAAAAAAGTAGTTTTAGTAAAGAGAATAATATTGTATTTAATATATAGTATTTTAGTTATATCATTTATATTTTTAGCTATAGAATATGATATAAGCATTTTAAAAGTAATTATTATAATAGTTTTTTTACTTGTTATAGCTAATTGTATAATTAAATTTATTAAAAATAATAATTATAAAAATGATTATATAATAATTTCAGGAGTTTATCTAGCAGTTACGTTAATAATGTTTTTTATTATTACTAATATGATTTCAAAAGATATAGTTGATAAAGACTATAATTATAAAATGTTAAGTGAAGTATCTAATTTAAAACTTGAAGATTTCAATGATGTTAGCAAGGAAGATTTATTATATTTTAAAGTAGAAAAATCACCAATAGCTTCATATTTATTTTATATTGATGAAGGAGAAAAAGTTTACTTAAGATATGAAGTCTTTGAAAGTGAGTACAAATGGGCAGTTAAGTATAATTTTAATAAGACAATTAAGTATCTTAGTAAATTAGGGGCTAAATATATAGAAAAAGAAACTAAGTTTCCAAATGATATAAAAGTATATATGAACGAAAAGGAATATGAATATATTATAATTTCTGAAAATAAGATGGTAGAAATATCAACTATTGAAACCATAAGCGAAGAGGAACTAATTAATATTGTTTATGAAAATATATTTAAATAAAAACAAGGAGATTTGCTATTAAATTTAGCAAATCTCCTTACTTTTTACTAGTTGTAAACTTTTTCCTCAAACCCAGCAAAATTAAGTGATATATTTAAATTTCCATTTTTACATCTTAATTCATCTATAAATTTCTTTTGGTTAGCATCAAGTTTCATTTGAACTATATAATGTATTTCAAAAAGAGAGCCGAAATCTCTAGTTTTAATAGTTTCAACAGACCAAGAATTAGTATATTTATTTAATATGTCATCAAATATTCCATCATAATTTAAGTCTTCTGGAATAGTTATTTTTAGCTTTGAAGTTTTAGTTTTTGGCATAGCGAATTTTGTTGCATCTAATATTAATGTTAAAGCACAAAGTACTATAGTGAATATAAAAGCATATCCTATATATCCCATACCACAAGTTAATCCTACAGCTAAAGTAAAGAATACATAAGCTATATCTTTTGGATCTCCAGGAGCACTTCTAAAACGAATAATTGAAAAAGCTCCGGCTAAACTAAAGGCTCTAGCAACATTATTACCAACTAATAATATTATAATTGATATTATTACAGGTAGCATAATTAGTGTTACTGTAAAGCTTGGTGCGTATCCTTCTCTTTTATGAGTTTTCATATATGCAAGGCTAATGATTAAGCCTAGAATAATTGATGATGAAATAATTAATAAAGCATTAAATAAAGTAAATGATTCCCCGCTAGTTGATGTTATTATTGTTTCTAACATATATTTTGCCTCCTTATGTCATAAGTTTTATTTAAACAATAACTCATATATTCATTTCCATATTTGGAAAAGTGAGTATTGTATATCTCTAATTCTGAAAGGGCTTTACTTAACCATAATGGAACAGCGCCTAATATTTTAACTTCCATAAGATAATTTTTAGAAGAAAGAATATTATCTCCATAGCCACCAGATTTAAGTGATAAGTTATCGCGTCTACTTAATATATTTGAATCAAATGTAACTCTAAAATCATTATCATTTTTACCAAAGAAAGCATTTCTGCTATAGCTTATATATACTTTAGGAGATACAGTATTATTTCCTAAATAATATTCTATTTCATTAAGAACTTGATTATTTAGATAATCAATAGACTTAGGTCTTTCTCTAAATTCTAAAAATCTTTCAGCTTCTTTTAATGTTAAAGTTGCTCTTCTTTTATTAACAATTCCATTAATTTTTTTCTTAAGTTCCAAGAAAACTTTATCATTTTCACCTATAGGAGCTTTATAGCTTCTTAATCTAAGTTTTTCTTTATAGTAAGGTTTATTAATAGAATGTCTAATTACATGATTATCTTCAGTATCATAATAAATACTATAAATATTATAGTTTTCTCCATTCTTACAGTACTTATCTGGGTCCATATATTCATATAAAATTGGTAAAAGAGATTTGTATTGATATTCATTTAAAATAAATTTTTTCTCAAATCGTTGAAAGGCTTTTATTGCCATAAAGTTACCTCCTGTTAATTTTTCTTTCTGATGTAATTATATAAACTAAAGCTTAAAGAAATCTTAAATTTGATAAATTTATTTATAAAATAGGTGATTTAATATAATTTTGCCATGACTTTAAGCTTGCAACGGAGGGACTAATATATTTACTTCTTTTTTTATTTTAGAAAGAATTAATATTTGGATATAAATTGTAATTTAAAAGTAATTATGAAAAATAAATTACTTAAGGTAAAATTAAATTATATAAGTAAATTTAGGTGTAAGGGAGTTATTGGGATGGTAAATAGAAGTAGGAAGAAAAATTTAATATTTGTGATAGGGATAATAGTTTTAGCAATCATAGGAATTATAATCTTTAAAAGTGTATACAAAAATGATAATTATAAAAATGAAGGAATTAATATGACGGAAGAAGATAAAGAAATTATAAATAAAGTTATAGAACTTACAGAAGAAAAAATTGGTTTACAGTATGTGTGGGGAGGAAAGGGAGAAATAATGACTGAAGAAAGACTTGATGAACTTACTAGTTATTATGGAGATGAATATTATCCATTAAGCAGAGAAACTTATATAGGTAGTCAAGCCTTTGATTGCTCTGGATTAACTTACTGGGCTTATAGAGAAGTAACAGGGGTAGAAATAGGTTATTCAACCTTTGATCAAGAAGATATTTTACAAGAATATGAAGTTAGTAAAGAAGACTTACAACCTGGGGATTTAATATACACTCCAGGACATGTAGTTTTATATAAGGGAAAAGGGAAAATAATCAATGCTTATAACAAATATATTTATCCAATTGGAGGAGTAAAAGAAGGTAGTCTTAATCTAGGTAATGATAGTGTAATTTATAGGCCACTAGATTATATAAATTCTTTAAAATAAATTTGAATAATAGGGAACTTTTTCTTTTATATGGGACTCTTACATATGTAAGGATAGAGATAAGGTTAAGGGGGGACGGATTTGGAGCTAGAAGTTAAGAGAGCTAGAAGTGGTGATAAAGAGGCATTACTATCATTAATTATGAAGGAAAAAGATAATTATTATAAGCTTGCCTACTTTTACATGAAGAATGAGCATGATGCTTTAGATATTCTTCAAGAAATGATAATAGTATTATATAAGGAGATTCCAAAGCTAAGAAAACTAAATTCATTTTATAGCTGGAGCAAGAAAATATTAGTGAATCTATGTAAAAAGGAATTATCAAAGAAGACAAATGAAGAATTAGATATATTCTATCCTATAGAAGAAAAAGGCTTTAAAGAGTCAGAAAATAAAATATATTTAAAATCACTTATTGAAAGTTTAAATGAAGATCAAAAAGAAGTAATAAAGCTTAGATACTACTTAGATTATTCTTATGATGAAATATCTCAAATAATGGATATTCCACTTGGAACAGTTAAGTCTAGAATTAATAAAGGTCTTAATAAAATAAGAAAAAGTATAGGTGGTGATATAAATGATGGACTTAGATAAGGAATTAAAGAATTTAAAA
This sequence comes from Clostridium nigeriense, assembly GCF_050585265.1. Lineage (GTDB taxonomy): Bacteria > Bacillota > Clostridia > Clostridiales > Clostridiaceae > Clostridium > Clostridium nigeriense_B. The sequence continues at coordinate 209,618 of NZ_JBNOOE010000003.1, forward strand.
GAAGATGGAATACAGGCACCTGATAATTTTGAAGAATTAATGAGGGAAGCATTAAATAAAAATAATACTGAGAATGAAAGAATAGAAATAAAGAAGAGGTTAAATTTTAATAATAAGTATTTAAAGATAGCCTTAATATTAATGGCATTTATATTAATTTTTAATTTCAATTCAGTATCAGCAATGATAAAGAAGCTTATTGGTTATGAGAGTTATTTTAGTTACTATAGTTATGTTGAAAAACTTAATGAAAGTGGAGAACTTCAAGAAGTTAATAAGAAAATTAAATTTAATAATGGTAAAGAAGTAACAATTGAAGCTGTAGTTTATGATAATAAATATATTTCTGTTTTTATGAGAGGAAATATTAAGCATATTGAAAGATTTTTGCCAACAGATGATCTTCCTAATGAAGATGATGAAACAGGTTCAAAATCAAATATTGAAGTTGTAGATGGAGAGGCTGCAGGAGTTATAGGTATAGCCAGTGAAAAAGGGAAGAATGGAGATTCTTTAGGTGTTGAAAGGTTTAAAATAGGAGAAAATAAAAAAGAATTAACTTTAAGAATTACTGAAGAGGGAGAAAATAAAGAAATAACTATTGATATTGATGAATCTAAAATACTTAAAGTGAAAAATATAAAACCTGAAAATAATGAGATAGAAATAGATGGAGTTAAGTTTATAGTAAATAATTTAAGAGTCAGCCCACTTGCTATAGACCTAGATTATTCAGTTGTTTCAGATGAAATAGAAAAAGTTAAAGCTATTCAAATAAATGAGGGGAGTTTTTTTAATGAAGGAATATATTTTATGCCTAATATAGAGGGTAGAAATATTGAAAGAATAGGTGTGTTTGGTGCATATGATGAAAAGGAAGTATTAGAGAATGGTATTAGACTAGTTGAAAATTTTGTTGTTAATGATTTAGCTGTAGATAAGTTTGATAAAGCTAAGATAGTTATTGTAAGAGCAAATTTTAGTGAAGAATTAAATTTAGATATGAAGACTAATATCAATGATAAACGAATAAATGATAATTTATTTATAGAAGAATTAAAATATAATGAAGAAACTGAAACTGTTGATATTGCATATTGGAGTAAGTATAAGAAAATATGGTTTGATAAATATTTATATAATGAAATAGTTCCTTATGATGGATTTATTTCATTTGAACCGTCATCTCATAAAAATAATATAAAAGATTACATTGGTAAGGATTATAGAAAATATGAATTTATGAGAAGACAACTATATATTGGAGACGGTAAAAAATTCTTTATTACAAATGATAAAGCTTTAGATATTAGCAAAAAAGATAGAACCATAAAGATTAAAATCGATTATTAGTTTATAGAATATTATAAAAATATTGACAATAATTCATATAAGTTTTATAATCCATATTAATGAATAAGCATAACTAAGAATTATTTAATATGGTTCGGAGTATAAGATAGTAAAAAGCTATGATAAGAAGAAGTAGTAATTAGTAAGACTTACAGAAAGTTACCGGTTGATGAGAGGTGCAAGATAAGCTAATTATGAATACATCTTTGAGCTTCATACCAAATGGAGTTATTTAAAAGATAGCACCTAGTAGGCTGTGACGGTTTCCTTGCACACGTTATAGTGCTAGAGTATTACCTAGTAAATCTAGAGTACTTGAAAAGGTAGGCAATGTGAATTGTCTATGAACTTAAGGTGGTAACACGAAGATTTATCTCTCGTCCTTTAGAAATAAGGGGCGGGAGTTTTTTTATTTTCAGAAATCAATTAAGTTCTAAATTATCCAAAAAGCTTTAGTATATTATTCTTATAGAACTTGCTTATATTTTTAAATATAAGAGGAGTGTTAAAAATGATGAAAACAGTAGAGGAACAACTTAAAATTATTAAAAAGGGAGCAAGCTTGATAGTTAGTGAACAAGAGCTTAAATTAAAACTTGAAAAATCTATAAAAAATAATAAGCCATTAATTATTAAGTTAGGTCTTGATCCAAGTGCACCAGATATACATCTAGGTCATGCTGTAGTTTTGAGAAAAATAAAGCAAATGCAAGATTTAGGGCACAAGGCAATTATAGTAATAGGTGATTTTACTGGTAAGATTGGAGATCCAACAGGAAAAGCTAAAGGAAGAAAAGCATTAACTGAGGAAGAAGTATTAAAAAATGCTGAAACTTACAAAAAGCAAATTTTTAAAGTTTTAGATAAGGATAAGACTGAAGTTAAATTTAATAGTGAGTGGCTATCAAAATTAAACTTTGATGATGTATTAAAGCTAGCAGCTACAACTACTGTAGCTAGAATGTTAGAAAGAGATGACTTTCAAAAAAGATATAAAAATAATGTTCCAATAGGAATTCATGAGTTTTTTTACCCATTAATGCAAGCATATGATTCTATAGCACTAGAAGCTGATATAGAGCTTGGAGGAACTGACCAAACCTTTAATATATTAATGGGAAGAACGTTACAAAAGGCAAGGGGACAAGAACAACAAATTGCTATGTTTATGCCAATATTAGAAGGATTAGATGGAATAGAAAAAATGAGTAAAAGTTTAGGAAACTATATAGGTGTAAATGAACCAGCTAATATAATGTTTAAGAAGGTTATGGAAGTACCAGATGAATTAATTATAAAATACTTTGAGTTAGCAACAGATGAACATCCAGATGAAATAGAGAAAGTAAGTAAAAGACTTGAAAATGGAGAAAACCCAAGAGATATTAAGTTAGAATTAGCAAAAATAATAACTAGGTTATATCATTCACAGGAAGAATTAAATGAAGCAATAGAATTTTACAGTACTGCTTTTTCAAAAAAAGCTATACCAAATAATATTCCAAGTTTAAATTTTACAGGAAGTAATTTAAGAGATATACTTGATGATTTATTAAATGAGAAATATATACCTAGTAAAAAAGAGTTTAATAGATTACTAGAACAAGGTGGAATTCAGCTGAATGGAGAAAAAATTAAAGACTTAGATGCAACACTTAAAGAAGATGATGTATTAAAAATAGGAAAGAAAAAGTTCATTAAGTTAATAAAAAAATATATTTAAAATCATTATATTATTGCTTTTAATAAATAATTAAATAGATAAAAATATTGTTTAGTAGGCTGTTGCTTTTGCAACAGCCTTTAAGAAGTTTGAAGTATTAGCAATAATTTTATTTATTATGAGATAATTTTGACCTTTTTGTAAACTTTTTACCATTGGCATGAGCGCTTTTCTTTTTTCCATTTTCAATTCCTATTTCTGCGCCAGCTTCAGAATACATTTTTCTAAGTTCTGCATTAGATTTTGGACGGTCTTTATGTCTATGCTTATTATTATCCATTTTAAACTACCTCCTAGGATAAGTTGTCTATATTAGTGTTTCCTTAATATGATTAAAAATAATATAAAATTAGATACTTTCATAGTATCTATTAACTTATAAGTAATAAGATTTAAAGATAGTAATTAATTGACATGTGGCTGAAAAAAAGTATAGAATTAAATTGAATTATATATAAGAAGGTTAATTATGAGTAAAATAATTAAAAAGGAAATTAATAAGTTAAATAAAAAGGAAAACAAGCTAATAAATAAAAAAAGAAACAGGATTATTAAAAGTAAATTAGATCCAATATCAGAAAAAATAGAAGATAAGATTCCTGAAAAATTAAAATTAACATTAGAAACTGCCTTTTATAATGGTTTTAAGTTAGTATTTCAAAAGGGAAGTAAATATATAGAAAAACTATATGACAAAGATAAAATTCAACTGGAACATGATATTAATAATTATTCATTAAATAAGAGACTTACGAGAAAAAGTTTAAAGCTTATGGACTTTCAAGGAAAGAAAAGTAAACTTATAAATTCCACAATTTCAACTATTGAAGGTGGAGGATTGGGGATTTTAGGAATTGGATTACCTGATATTCCTTTATTTATTGGAATGATTCTAAAATCTGTTTATGAAATAGCTTTAAGTTATGGATTTGATTATGAAAGTGATTATGAAAAAATTTATATATTAAATTTAATTAATGTAGCTTTAACTAGTGAAGAGGAAAAGTTAATTTATAATGAGAAAATAAACAAAATAGAAAATAACATAACTATTGGAGTAGATTTAAATTCTTCTTTAGATTTAGAAATTAAGAATACTTCAAAAGTATTATCTAATACATTATTAATAGCAAAATTTATTCAAGGTATTCCTATTATTGGAGTAGTTGGAAGTGTTACGAATTATCAAGTTATAAGTAAAGTTAGTAAATATGCAAATATTAGATATAAAAAGAGATATTTAAATAAAAATTTAAGATAATATATATTACGTGGAGGAAAATAAGGATGTTTAGACCGATTTAACAAAACCTAAATTCATTTTTAAATAACCTTTTTAGGAAGGTTTATTTCTTATGTCTTTAGGAGGATTGTTAAATTGAATAAAAAAGTTAATATACATTTACTAAACATAATTATTTTTTTACAAGGTTTTGTTTTTTATGCACCAATTGCAACTATATATAGGGAGAATAGAGGAATATCTATATCACAAATATTTTTAATTGAATCAATTTACATGATAGTGATAATATTTTTAGAAATTCCTTGGGGAGTGTTTGCAGATAAGTTTGGATATAAGAAAACATTGGTTTTAGCTAATTTTATATTCTTAATGTCTAAAGTAATATTTTTTAAAGCAAATTCATTTTATATGTTTTTATTCGAAAGATTACTATTGGCAGTGGCAATATCAGGTCTATCAGGATGTGATTCTACATTACTTTATCTTTCTCTAGATAAGAAAGAAAATAGTGAAAGAGTTTTTGCTAAATATGAATTTTTTTCAAATTTAGGATTTTTATTAGGATCATTTATGTCTACATTTATAATAAATATATCAATGGATTTATCTGCATTTTTTACTATAATACCTTATGCTTTTGCTTCTTTTATATCCTTATTTTTAAAAGATATAAATATAAAAGGTGAAGAAAGAGTAGGAATAGTAAAAAATATTAAAAATATTTTAATGAAAAGGGGAATGCTATTCTTTATTGGTGGTATAGCTCTTATATCTGAAGTTGTTCAAAGTATCACTGTATTTTTAAATCAAAATATTTATATAAGAAGTAATATTGATATTAAATATTTTGGCGTTTTATTAGCAGTAATTCAAATAATCAGTTTATTTTCAGTAAAGTCTTATAAAATTACTAATAAGTTAGGACAAATAAAATCTATAATAATATTATTAGTAATTATATTAATAAGTTCGTTTATTTTAATATTTACAAATAATTTTATTATAACTTTTAGTGGAATTGCTTTAATATCTACAAGTATGGCTTTTATAAGTCCAATTTCTTTAGATGTTGAAAATAAGTCTATAACTTCAATTGATAGAGCAACAGTATTATCTATTTATTCTATGATAGGAAGTGTTATTTCAGCTGGAATAAATCCTATAATAGGAGTTGCTTCAAATTATTCATTAGAAATGGGATTAATTATATGTTGTGTAATTGGTTTTATTTCAATTATTTTAATAAGTATATATAAAGTTAGGATAGATTTATAATTCTGCTTTATAAGAATTATAAACTAGCTATGAATTTAGAGGTATAAAATGATAATAATAAGAAAAGAAGAAACAAAAGATTATGAAAAAGTTGAAAAAGTAATAGAAGAAAGTTTTAAAACTGCTGAATTTACAGATAAGGACGAGCATAATTTAGTTAGAAGACTTAGAAAAAGTGCTGAATTTGTAAAGGAACTATCTTTGATAGCAGAAGATAATGATAGAATCGTTGGACATATATTATTAACTAAGGCATTTATAAAAGAGAATAATAGAGAATTCGATACTTTAGCCTTAGCTCCCGTAGCAGTTTTACCAGATTATCAAAAGAGAGGTATAGGAAAAAGTTTAATAAATAAGGCTATAGAAAAAGCTATAGAATTAGGATATAAATCTATAGTTGTATTAGGACATGAAAATTATTATCCTAAGTTTGGATTTAAAAAAGCTAGTGATTATGGTATTAAAGCTCCTTTTGAGGTACCAGATGAAGCTTATATGATTTTAGAATTAATACCTAATGCTCTTAATGGAGTTAATGGTACAGTAGAATACTCAAAAGCTTTCTTTGAATAAAATAATAAATGGATAGATTTACATAAATCTATCCATTTATTTTTATTTTAGAGCTTTAATTTTATTTAAGAGATGAAAATATTCTTTTTCTAATAAATCTTTTTTTCCTAAATTTCGTTCAAAAGATAATAAGGATATAATTTCAGAAAGCTTATTTTCTAAAAGCATTTTATTTTCTTGAAGAACTTTTTCATCTTTATTTATTTTAGGTTTATTTTTAAATATTAAATACTCATCATAACTACCATCGAATTGAGTTATTGTTTTATTATCTATTTCTAAAATATAGTTACAAATATTAGAAATAAACTTTCTGTCATGAGATACAATTAAAAGTGTCTTATTAGTATTTATTAAAGAATTTTCTAGAGCCTCCATGCATTTAATATCTAGATAATTAGTTGGTTCATCTAGGACTACAATATTATTATCAGAAAGTAGTAGCTTACAAATGGCAACTTTAACTTTCTCTCCACCACTTAAAATAGAGACTTTTTTATATACAGCATCTTCTTTGAATCCAAAGCCATCTAAATTTGTTCTAATAAAACTTTCCAAATACGAAGAGTCAATTTGGATGTTTTCTAATATAGTTTTATCTGGATTCAATAGGTTTTGTTCTTGATCAAGAAAACCAAAAACAGCATTATTAGAAACTTTAATACTTTCATTTTCATTTTTAATTATTTCTTTTAGAAGAGTACTTTTACCAGAGCCATTTTTACCAATTAAAGCTACTTTCCTACCTTTTTTTATCTTAAAATTAGCATTTGATAATAAAGTCTTATCATTAACTGTAAGGTTTAGAGTTTTTACTTCAATAGGATTTTTAGAAGTAAGTTCTAAATTACTTATTACATTTATTTTTATATCTTTTTCATTCTTTGGTTTCTCTTTTATTTCTAAATGGTCAATTCTACTTTTAATTGCTTTAATATTATTATCTAAGTTTTTTTTAGATTTTTGACCTCCCATTTTATGAAGTCTAGCTTCTGAGTTGCCCATTCGTTTTGGGGTTCTTCTAATATTATTTCTAAGTTTTTCTTTAATAACAATTGCTTCTTCAAGTCTATTTTTTTCGTTTATATATTTATTATATTCATCTATTTCTCTTTCTTTTTCTGATTTCTTCAGTTCTAGATATTTTGAATAATTTCCTTTATATACATTAACTTTTCCATCTTCAATTTCAAATATAGTATTACATAAGGCATCTAAAAATTTTCTATCATGAGAAACTAAAATCAAAGAACCGTTATGCGTTTTAAACATTTCCTCTAAGGTTTCAATACTTTTACTATCTAAATTAGAAGTAGGTTCATCTGCTATTATAAGCTCTTTATTTTCACTTAATGCATTAGAAATTTTAATCTTTACTTTTTCACCACCAGATAAATATTCTTTATATTCTTCTGGTGCCTTTAATAAGCTTTTTATCTTACTAGTAGAGCAATCTTTTTTAAAATTATCTATTTGGCTAATATAAGCATAACTTTTAGTTAAATAGATATTTCCTTCATCAGCGTATTCTTCACCAATTAATATTTTTAAAAGAGTACTTTTGCCAGCACCATTGGCTCCTACTAAGCCTATTTTATCTCTTTTTAATATTTCAAGTTTTTTTATATCTAAAATTAATTTATCTCCATAATGTTTTTTTATATTGTTTAGTAATGCTAGTTGCATAAAAAAATCCCTCCTTAGAATAGGAGAGAGTTATAGACATATAAAAAGGCAACACAAATAAACCTATTGTCAATAATCTACTCTCCATAAATTTGTACATAACAAAAAAGCCTTAAATATTTGCTTTTATATGCACTAAAATTATTTTAAAGTAGATATATTCTCATTGTTGAAATTACCTTTACCTTTCATAAATATATTTTTTATTTTTAATTAATAATGTTTTCTATTTTATTATATACAAAATATTAATATTTAGATAGTATAAGCTTTAAAAACTTTTAATAAATAATTTATTTATATTTTAAAATAAATAATCATTTGAAATATAGATGATAATTTTATGAAGTGATGAAGCAAAAATATGTTATTTAAAATATACATGATATAATTAATATTAATATATAAATTTGGAAAAGGTGATAAGATGAAAAAGACAATAGGAATACTTGCTCATGTTGATGCAGGAAAAACAACATTTTCAGAGCAGGTACTTTATCATACTAATAGCATTAGGAATAGAGGAAGAGTAGATCATAAAAATTCTTTTTTAGATATACATAATATAGAAAGGGAAAGAGGAATTACAATATTTTCTGACCAAGCTATATTTGAAATAGAGGATTCAACTTATTATTTGATTGATACTCCAGGACATATAGATTTTTCTTCAGAGATGGAAAGAGCACTAAGTATATTAGATTATGCAATTTTAATAATAAGTGGAGTGGAAGGTATTCAAGGGCATACTGAAACTATTTGGTCTCTGCTTAGAAAATATAATGTTCCAACCTTCTTTTTTATTAATAAAATGGATAGAACAGGGGCGAGCTTAGAAAAAATAATTAAAAAAATAAGAGAAAACTTAACTAATGATTTATGTTATATAAGCAAATTAAATGATTTAGATGATAAGTTAATAGAGTTTGTTTCGGAAAGAGATGATGTTCTTTTAGAAAGATATTTTAATGGAGATTATAATGAAAAGGATTGGATTATAAGTTTAAAAACTCTTATAAAAGAGGGTAAGATTTTTCCTTGCTTTTCTGGAAGTGCCCTTCAAGATGAAGGAATAGATAAATTTTTGAGTATTTTTAATGAGTTAACTATTAGTAATTACAATGAAGAAATTGATTTTTCAGGTAGAGTTTATAAAATAAAATATGATGAGAATGGAACAAGACTTACATTTATAAAAGCATTAAGTGGAAGTTTAAAAGTTAGAGATGAAGTTTCTTATGGGAAAGGTTATGAAATAAGAGAAAAAATAAGTAGTATAAGACTATATAATGGAAGTAAATTTAGTACTGTAGATAAAGTAGCAGCAGGGGATATTTTTGCAGTTACTGGATTAACCAGTGCAAAAGCTGGTGAAGGGTTAGGATTATTAAAAGATGATGTAAACTTTAATATGGTACCTACATTAATGTCGAAGGTTATATTTGATAAGGTTTATAACGTGAAAGATGTATTAAGATACTTTAGAATATTAGAAAGTGAAGATCCATCATTAAATGTTATCTGGAATGAAGTTTTACAGGAAATAGAAGTTTCTATTATGGGGAAAATTCAATTAGAAGTATTAAAAGAAGTAGTTAATGAAAGGTTTAATTTAAAGATAGATTTTGGACCTTGTGAAATACTGTATAAAGAAACTATAGAAAATGTAACTTATGGATATGGGCATTTTGAGCCGTTAAAACATTATGCAGAAGTTCATTTGAAGTTAGAACCCAATAATAGGGGAGAAGGAATAACCTTTGAAAATAAATGTCATGCAGATGATTTAACTACAGGAAATCAGAACTTAATTAAAACACATATATTTGAAAAAGATCACCATGGACTGTTAACGGGATTTCCAATTACAGATATAAAATTTACTTTACTGACTGGAAGAGCTCATAATAAGCATACTGAGGGTGGAGATTTTAGAGAAGCAACATTTAGAGCTATTAGACAGGGTTTGGAAAAAAATGAAAATATTCTTTTAGAGCCTTATTATAAATTTAAGATAGATGTTGAGTTAGATTATATGGGTAGAATAATATCTGATATTCAAAAATTAAATGGAAGTTTTAATCCACCAGAAACAAGGTTAAATAAAGTTACTATTACTGGGAGAGGGCCAGTATCTACTTTTATGGATTATAGCTCGGAAATTCTTACTTTTACTAAAGGTAAAGGTAGTATAAATTTAATTTTTGATGGGTATGATGTATGTCACAATACAGAAGAGGTAATAGAAAGGTTAGGATATAATAAAAATGCAGATATAGAATACTCATCTAGTTCTGTATTTTGTTCAAAGGGACAAGGGTTTGTAGTTCCTTGGGATAAGGTAGAAGAATATATTCACTGTGAGATAAAGGAATAAAAAGGTAGAACAAATACTGTTCTACCTTATTTTATGTTAGTTTATAAAAAGTTAAAATAAATATGCAAATAATTTATTTCCTTCTTCAAAGATTGTAACAGTAAAGTAATTCCAAGGAACTACAGTAGCTCCAACTCTAGAAATTGCAACACGTATTTTAAATGTAGCACCAGTATTTGTTTCAGAGCTTGGACCTTCATAAGTAACTTTATCTAGTCTTACTACCATTTTTTGCCCTGATGATAACTCCATTTGTTCTCTTAAAGAATTTAGATCCTTAATAAGCTTCTCCCTATCTTCGTTAGTAATTGGAATATATCCATTTTCACTTGTAGTATCATATGAAACTAAATAGTTATATACAGATGAGTCTTCATTTAAATATAAATATAGTAAGTCATTAGTAAAATCTAGCTCTTTATATTCTCCAGGAGTATAGTGTAGAGATTGTTGATCATCATAAATATTAGTGCCTATTTTAATTTCTGATAAATTTTTTGAAGAAGAATATGTTTTACCTAGAGCTTCGAAAACAGTTGGAACTTCAGGCTCTTGAGTTTCTTCTGATGGTAATGTACTTTCTACTTGGTTATTGGAATTATCTTCAGTAAGGGATTCAGATTGTGTGCAACTAGCTAAGTTTAAAGATAATAAAAAAAACATAAAAAATAAAAATACTTTTTTTTTCATTATATCCTCCAAAAGACGTTATTTAAAATATATGTGTAAATTAATTTTATGACAAAAAGCATTAAAAGTAAATTCATTCCAATATAATTTAATATAAGTTGATTAATTTAAATTTAATTAATATAATTATTATATAAAAATTTTTAATTAGGAGGGCACAACATGTCAGTAAAAATGTTGCATACTTGTATCAGAGTAATGGACTTAGAAAAGTCATTAAAATTTTATAAAGAAGCTTTAGGATTAATGGAAACTAGAAGAAAAGAATTTCCAGAGCATAAATTTAGTCTTGTTTATTTATCAAATGAAGAGGGCGGTTATGAAATAGAACTTACTTATAATTATGATGTAGAAAAACCATACGAATTAGGAAATGGTTTTAGTCATATAGCTGTAGAAGTAGAGGATTTAGAAGAAATGAGAGAAAAACATATTTCTCTAGGATATGAAGTAACACCGTTTAAGGGATTACCAGGAACTAAGCCTTCATATTACTTTGTAACAGATCCTGACGGATATAAAATTGAAGTACTAAGAGCTAAGTAGTTTTGAATCTAGTAACTTTACAAAAGTTACTAGATTTTTTTTATAAAAATCACATAAAATATACTAAGTAATAAAATTGATAATAATTATTATTTAGTATATAATATATAGATAAAGAATATTCTTAAAAAAGGATGAAGGTGTATAAATATGAGTAAAATATCAATTATTGGCGCAGGATCAATTGGAGCAACAACTGCCTTTGCCTTATTACAAAAGGAAGTTGCTAGAGAAATAGTTATAAATGATATAAATCAAGAAAAAGCATTAGGTGAAGTTCTGGACTTAATGCATGGAAGTTCCTTATCTAGTCCTTGTAATGTTACATTAGGATCTTTAGAAGACACGAAAGATTCAGATTTAATTATAATTACTGCTGGAGTTGCTCAAAAACCAGGAGAAACAAGATTAGATTTAGTAGATAAGAATTATAAAATTTTTAAAAGTTTTGTTCCAACTCTAGCTAAATTAAGTCCAAATGCAATACTTTTAGTAGTATCAAATCCTGTTGATATACTATCTTATATGACATATAAGTTATCAGGATTCCCTAAGGAAAGAGTAATTGGTTCAGGAACAGTTCTAGACACAACTAGGCTTAGAAGTTTACTTGGAAAGTACTTTGGAGTTGATGGTAGAATAGTGCAAGGATATGTTTTAGGTGAGCATGGAGATAGTGAATTTGTACCATGGTCATCACTAACTATAGGAAATATTCCAATAAAAGATTTTTCAGAGCAATTATCAATAGAATGGGATAAGGCTACAGAAAAAGTTATAGCAGATGATGTGAAGAATGCTGCTTACGAAGTTATTAATAGAAAAGGAGCAACAGCATTTTCAGTTGCAGCAGTTTTAACAAGAATTGTTGAGGCATTCTTAAAGGATGAGAAAACTATTTTATCAGTTTCAACACTATTAAATGATTATTATGGAGTAAAAGATACGTATTTAAGTGTACCAACAATAGTAGGTAGAAATGGTGTAGAAAAAGTATTAAATATTAAATTTTCTGATGAAGAAAAGGAAAAGTTCATTAATTCAGCTGATTTAATGAAGGAATATATAGATAGAATTAATGAAAATTAAATAATATAATAATCTAGATTTCTAAAGTAGACTATAAATGTAATAAATATATTTATAGTCTACTTTTTTAATTTGAATTAATAATTAAAATCTATAAAGATATTAACAATTGTATGGGTTTTAAAATTGTAGTGTTAAACATATTATAGATTAGCTATTAATTTATATTTTAGAAGGGTAAAAGGTTATGGTAAAAGAATTTTTAGATAAATTAAAAAAAAATAAACTGATTGGAAACCTAGTAATAATACTTTCATCTATATTACTTATATATTTAATAACTTCAATATATTTTATAAATCATTTCTTTTTTAATACTGAGATTAATGGAGTAAATTTATCATTGAGAAACTATAAAGAAGCTAATGAAATTTTAGAATCATATATAAATAATTATAGTTTACAAATTATTGGTAGAGATGGGAGAAGTGAAGATATAAATGGAAGAGATATAGAACTTACTTATAAAGATAAAAATATAATTAACTATATTAAAAAGGATCAAAGTTCAATTAAATGGATAGAATCACTATTTAGTGAAAAAGATTATTATATAGATGGTTTAGTTAATTTTAATGAAGAAACTTTAACTAAAATAGTCGATGATATGGATATTATAAATAAAGGAATTGTAGAGCCTGTAGATGTTAGTTTTAAATATAATAATGGCATATATGAAATAGAGTCTGAAGTTTATGGAAATAAAATTAATAAGGATAAATTAATTACAATTTTAATTGAAAATATAAGACATGGAGAAAAAATAGTAGATTTAGAAAAAAGTTTATGTTATGAAAACCCTAAATATACTTCTAACTCTGATAAGACAATAGAGACAAGAGATTTATTAAATAAGTATGTATCTACAAAAATAACCTATCTATTTGCTGAAAAAAAAGAAGAGCTAAATGGTGATATAATAAATAATTGGCTAAAGTTAGATGAAGATTTAAATGTTGTTATTAATGAAAAAGCTTTAGAAGAATACATAGCAAAGCTTAGTAAAAATTATAATACTGTTGGGATTACAAGGAAATTTAATACATCAACAGGACAGATAGTTGATGTAAATGGTGGATATTATGGTTGGAAGATTAATTCAGTTGCAGAAGAAAAAATGCTTATAGAAAATATAAAATTAGGAGCTAATTTAGAAAAAGAACCAATATATTCGCAAAAGGGATTATATAGAGAAGAGGATGATATTGGAAATACTTATGTTGAAATCAATATAACAAGACAATATTTATGGTTTTATAAGGATGGCAAAGTTATAGCAGAAGGTGGCATAGTTACAGGAGACCCAAGAAAGGGTTATTCTACACCTTTAGGAACATATATGATTAATTATAAACAAAGAGATGCAGTATTAAGGGGACAAGGATATGAGTCAAAGGTTAGTTATTGGATGCCGTTTAATGGAAATATAGGTATTCATGATGCTAGTTGGAGATATTCTTTTGGAAATAATATTTATGAAAATAATGGAACACATGGATGTGTTAATTCTCCATTAAGCCTAGCTAAGAAAGTATATGAAAATATTGAGGCAGGAACTCCTGTTATATGCTATAAGGAGTAAAATAAAGTGGATTTTAAATGAAAGATTAAAAATTTTTTCTAAATGAGCTTAAAAGAGAATTTGGTATAAAAAATCAAGGAAGTTAAAATAGTATCGACAAGTTTATTACATTAATAAACATAATAAAAATGCTGTCGAAAAATTTGGATAAAAAAACATTACAAAATATGCAAAAGAGATGTATAATAATTTGTAATAAATTATTAAATATTTAAATTTAATGATTATTTTTTAGAAATTAATTTAAAAAGGGGGCAAAATAATGTACAAAACTAAAAAAAGGTTTATATCTATTATCATTTTAATTTTTATGTTCTTTTCATTGTTAATGGGTATTAAACCATCAGTAACATTTGCTAAAGATGTTATTAATGATGACATAATAAAAGAAGCATTATTAGAAAAATTAAATCAAAAGATAAGTTCTGAAGATTCATTTTCTGGAGTTGAAAAATTAGAGGTAGATAATGAAAATTCTAAGATAAGTGATGAAGGAAATCCAGAAGAAAAAATCAGAGTTATTGTAGAGCTGGAAGATAAGCCAGCAACATTACAGCTAGAAGATGGGGTACAAGCTGAAGAAGAATTAATTAATGAAGTTAAAGAGGCACAAAAGCCTATTCAAGAAGAAGTAGAAAATGAAACAGGGGAAGAAGTTAGACATACTTATGGAAACTTAATAAATGGTTTCTCAATAGAAGTAAAGCGTAAGGACGTTGATAAGATAGAAGATATAGATGGAGTAAAGAAGGTAAGCGAGGCTAGAGTTTATTATCCTGATATGTCTACAGCAAAAGAGTTTACACAAGCTACTAGTGTATGGAAGGACTACGGGTACAAAGGTGAAGGACTTGTAGTTTCAATAATAGATACCGGTATTGATTATACACATAAGGATATGAGATTATCTGATATATCTAAAGCTAAAATTAGTAAAGAGGATATAAATCAAGAAGTTGGAGAATATTTTACTGATAAAGTTCCATACGGATATAATTTTGCTGATGACGATGATAAAGTTATAGATTCTTCAGGTAGCATGCATGGAATGCACGTTGCAGGAATAGTTGCTGCAAATGCTTTAGATGAAGAAGTTAAAACTAATGAAGGTATTCAAGGCGTAGCACCAGAAGCACAATTGTTAGCTATGAAGGTTTTTAGTAATAATAGTGAAATACAAGGAGCTTATTCAGATGATATTATTGCTGCAATAGAAAAATCAGTAGAACTTGATGCTGATGTAATTAATATGTCATTAGGATCATCTGCTGGATATAGAGATGATAGTGATCCTGAACAAGTTGCAATTAAGAATGCAACTGATGATGGGGTAATTTGTGTAGTTTCAGCAGGAAACTCTACTACATCAACAGCACCATATATTATTGATGGAATTAGTGATGTTGGAGTTGTTGGATCACCAGGAATTTCGACAGATGCATTACAAGTTGCAAGTTCAGAAAATTCAGTAATAACATTACCAGCATTTACTGCAAATATAAATGGTGAAAATGTTATTATGGGATATACTCAAGCTGAGGTAGAGCCTTTAGATACTTTTGGAGAAAATGAAAATCTTACATTATTAGATGCAGGAAAGGGAACTGTTAATGATTTTAGTGGGAAAGATTTTAATGGAAAAGTTGCTCTAGTTCAAAGAGGAGATATTACATTCGTAGAAAAACAAATTAATGCACAAGCTGCTGGAGCAAAAGCAGTTATTATTTATAATACTGTTGCAAGTGAATATATAAATATGGCAACTGATTCCTCAATAAAAGTACCAGCAATTTTTGTTAATGGAAATGATGGAACTTTATTAAAAAATAATATTTCAAATGCTGTTATTAATTTTAATAATAAAATTGCTATTAAAGAAAATTCAGCTTCAGATGAAATGTCAGATTTCACTTCTTGGGGACCAACTCCTAATTTAGAGTTTGCACCTCAAATAACAGGGCCAGGTGGAAATATTTATTCTACTTTAAATAATAATAGATATGGAAGTATGAGTGGAACTTCTATGGCAGCTCCAAATGTAGCTGGAGCAACAGCATTAATTATTCAAGGGTTAAAGGATAATGGAATCAATCTTCAGGGGAGAGAATTAGTTGAGTTTGTTAAAAAATCTATAATAAATACTGCAGAGCCTTTAATAGAAACTACTGCTTTAGGAGAAGAACTTCCATATTCTCCAAGAAGACAAGGTGCTGGTATGTTACAAGCTAAAAATGCTATTGAAAATAGAGTTCTAGCAACTGGAGAGAATAATGAAGCTACTATTTCATTAAAAGAAATAGGGGATACTACAGAATTTGAAATAACATTAAAGAATTACTCTGACAAAGAAGAAAGCTATGAAGTAAAATCTTTAGGTGATGTATTAACAGCTTTTGAACCTGGAATGGTCGATGAATCTGTGATTGGAGGAGTTGTTGACTTTGATACAACATTAGAAGGTGGAAGTCTAGACTTTAGTACTGATAATGTAGTAGTGCCTGCAAATGGAGAAATTAAAGTTAAAGTTACTTTAAATGTTCCAAAAGATACAGTTACAAATAATTTTGTAGAGGGTTTTATAAACTTTGAAGCATTAAATGAAGGAACACCATCATTAGTAGTACCATATATGGGATACTATGGTGATTGGTCTGAAGAATCAATTATAGATGGAGCTGTATGGAATGAAGATACTGTATATATGGTTCCAAGTTTTGCAGCATCTAAATTATTAGGGGAATATAATTATTTAGGATATGAAGGCAAAGATAATAATGGAAGTATTCTAATAAATGAAAATAAGATTGCTATTTCTCCAAATGATGACGAATCTTTTGATTCTATAGTTCCTGCATTATATTTATTGAGAAATGCTAAGGATATAAAAGTTGACTTATTGGATGAAAATAAAAACTTAATTCAAAGCAATATAAATGGAGATATAGATTTAAAAAAGAAAATTTTCTCATCAACAGGAGGTAGCCAAGCTTCTATTTATTCAAGTTTAGCTTGGAATGGTAAATTATATAATAAATCTACTGGTGAGTTTGAGGCTGCTAGTGAAGGACAATATTATTTAAATTATAAAGCAAGGGTAGATGGAAGTGAAAATTATCAAGATTTTATTATTCCAGTTAAAGTAGATGTAACTCCTATTAGTACAACTCTAGAGTCAAGTAAAGAAAGTTCTGAAAATAATTATGAATTAAGAATTGGATTTAATGGTGAGTTAGTTAATAAAAATGTTATATCAACTGTATTATTTGTTAATGGGAAGAAAGTAGAAAATTATACTACAGAAAGTGATGAATTAGTTTCTAATTTAGAACTAAATGAAGGTAAAGTAAATACAATTCAATTAGCTACCATTGATATTGCAGGTAACTATTCTGTAGATAAATACGAAGTAGGTGTAGGAAATTATAAACCAGAGGTTAATTTAATAGATTTCTCTACAGATGAAGGTTTAACTAATAATCAATTAGAAATTAAAGGCGAATATTTAGGAGATGTAAAAGAAATATTGATTAATGGTGAGGCACCTGACTCTATGGAAAATGGTGTATTTACTAAATCAATAACATTAAATCAAGGGTATAATAAAATAAGATTATTTGCTTCAGATTCTAATGGTAATACTATAGTTGATAAGAGTTATAGAGTATTCTGTGATTCTATAGCACCAGAAATTAATATATCTGAGCCTAATGTATTAGAAGATGGAAAAGTTATTACTTCTAAGGATGAAATAAAACTTAAGATATCAGTAAGTGATAATACAGAAGGATACAAGCTTTATATTAATGGTGAAAATAAAGAAAATATTTCTATTGATGGTTCTAAGGGTTCTGTAGATACTTATAGGGAGTTTGAATATGATATACCAGTAGTAAGTGGAGAATTTATTACAGTTAAAGCTGTAGATACTCTTGGTAACGAAACAAGTAAGAAGTTCCAAGTTATAGTAGATAAGAGTGTACCAGAAATAAATATAGAAGGATTAGAGAATTTTAACTATTATAATGGAAGTATTACTCCAAATATAGAAGTTACCCCAAGCACTGCTAAGATTACAGCAACATTAAATGGAAACCCTTATAATTTTGAAGAAATCACAGATGAGGGAAGTTATGTACTAGAAATTGTTGTTCTAGGTTTAAATGGAGTAGAGATTAAGAAAACTATCAACTTCACAATCGATAAATCTGCACCTCAAATTTTAGTAGAAGGTATTGAAAATGGTAAATACTACAATACGAATGTTTTACCAAAGATAACTTCTAATGAAGATGCAAATATTTATCTTGAATTAAATGATGAAGCTTATAATGGTGAGAATATAGTTGATGAGGGGAGTTATACTTTAAAAATTAAAGCAATTGATAGATCAGGAAATGAATCTGTTGCAGAGTACAATTTTGTAATAGACAAAACTGCTCCAGAAGTTACTATAGATGGAGTAGTAAGTGGAATGAAGTATAATAAAGAAGTTAATCCTGTAATTACTAGCAATGAAGATGCAGAATTAACAGTAACATTAAATGATAAACCTTACACTGGTGAAGTTATTAATGAAAATGGAAGTTATACTATTAATGTAGTTGCTAAGGATTTAGCTGGTAATATAACTGAAGTTTCAAGAACATTTACAATTCAATTACCAGATAAAGGCGGAATTAAACCAAACCCAACACCAACTCCGACACCAACTCCGACACCAACTCCAAATCCAGGAGGTAAGGATAATGATGATAATGCAGGAGATGGTAATAATACTAGTGGAGATAAGAATTCATTAGGAAAAGGAAATTTACCTAATACAGGTAATGAAGAATATTACTATGTTATAGTATCTGGATTATTGCTTGTTGTAATTGGGGCATTTATCTATAAAAGAAAAACTTCAAAAGAGTAAAATAATATTAAAATAGGATATAGGGGGTATTCTCTTATATCCTATTTTAAAAATTATTATTAAATTTTATAGGACTATTTACATAATATTAAGTGATTCTGGGAAAATATCTATGAAAGGATTAGGATGAAATGATCATCAATATTAATATTTACTTTAGAAAAAATAAGAATTTCTTTATTAAATAATAAATATTATTAATTAGACTTGCAATGATACTATACATTATAGTATCATTTATTTAATTGAAATAAGAAATATAGATATAATAAATTGTGGAGGAAATAATGTTAAATATAGGATGTCATTTATCAACAACTAAAGGTTTTGAAAATATGGGAAAAGAAGCACTAGAAATAGGAGCTAATACTTTTCAATTTTTCACTAGAAATCCTAGAGGGGGAAAAGCAAAAGATATAGATATTAATGATATGGAAGGTCTTTTAAAAATAGCTAGAGAAAATAACTTTGCAACTATTTTAGCTCATGCGCCTTATACTTTAAATGCATGTTCAGCAGATGAAAGAACTAGAGAGTTTGCAAGAGAGATGATGGAAGATGATTTGAAAAGAATGGAACTTATGCCAAACAACTTATATAATTTTCATCCAGGTAGCCATGTTAAGCAAGGTGTGGAGATAGGGATAACATATATAGTAGAACTTTTAAATAATGTATTAAGAGAAGATCAAAGTACTACAGTTTTACTAGAAACTATGGCTGGAAAAGGGTCAGAAGTTGGAAGAACCTTTGAGGAAATAGCAGAAATAATCTCTAGAGTTGAGCTAAAAGATAAAATGGGTGTATGTTTAGATACATGTCATGTTTATGATGCTGGTTATGATATTGTAAATAATCTAGATGGAGTTTTAGAAGAATTTGATAGAATAATTGGATTAGAAAGATTAAAAGCTATTCATTTAAATGACAGTAAAAATCCATTTAAAAGTCATAAGGATAGACATGAGAAGATTGGAGAAGGATTTTTAGGATTAGAAGCAATAACTAATATAATAAATCATCCAAAACTTAAGAACCTACCATTTTTCCTTGAAACTCCAAATGAATTAGATGGTTATGCTAAAGAAATAGAACTATTAAGAAGCAAATACAGAGAATAAATTTTTCCTTAATTATCCATTATTAATTATGCATTATCAATTTTTAATTTTGCTTAGCAAAATTAAACAAAGGGGAGTTTTACATGGAAGAGTTAATAAATGCAATTAAAGAAATTGTAGCAGATGAAGTTATTAAGGTAGTTATTAGTAATAAAGTAAACAAAGATATTAAATATAATAAAATTAATGTAATATTAAAGGTAAATAATAAGGGGAAAAAATATTATCAAGTAGAAAAATTTACTGAAAAACAAGTATTTCATGAAAATATTGAAGTTAATGATTTAGAAAAAACTTTAAATAATTTAGTAAGTAATAATTATAAACAATTATCTGCTTGGTCTAATAATACTACTTTTGATTTAAAGATATCTAAAAAAGGAAAAGTGTTCCTTGGGAAAAAAGGATCAAATAACAAAAATTTAGTTAATAAAAGCCATAATAAAGAAAAAAATTATATACTAAGGGAAGGCATGATAATAGAGCCTTTAATAGATTTAGGTGTATTCACTAAAGAAGGTAAAGTGATAAATTCTAAGTATGATAAATATAAACAAATTAATAGGTTTATTGAAATAATAGATGATGAAATAAAGAAAAATAATTATAAAGAGTTAACAATATTAGATTTTGGATGTGGAAAATCTTATTTAACATTTGTATTATATTATTATTTTGTAGAAATTAGGAATATAAAAGTTAAAATGATAGGGTTAGACCTTAAATCAGATGTTATTGATAAATGTAATGAAATAGCTAAAAGATATAAATATGATAACTTACATTTTGAATTAGGAGATATAAATGGATATAGGTATGAAAATAATGTTGATATGGTAATAACTTTACACGCTTGTGATACAGCAACAGATTATGCCTTATATAATGCAATAAAGTGGAATGCAAAAATGATTTTCTCAGTTCCATGTTGCCAACATGAATTTAATGCTCAAATGCAACCGGAAGCTCTATCAATTATTTCTAAATACGGTATAATTCAAGAAAGAGTATCTGCATTAATGACAGATGCAGTAAGAGGAAATCTTTTAGAGGCTTCAGGATATAAAACTCAGCTTTTAGAATTTATTGATATAGCTCACTCACCTAAAAATATTTTAATTAGGGCATCAAAAGCGAATATTTCAAATAATAAGAAAGAAAAAGCTTTAAATGAAGTACATACATTAATTAAGGAATTTAATTTTAAACCAACATTATTAGAATTGTTAAAAAATGATAAATTGATATAACTTACAATGCTGTACTTGATTATTTAAGTACAGCATTTTACTTATGATTAATTTACTAGAGATATAATGATAATAATATGAAATAATCATAGATAAATAACAAAAAGGGAGGATATTATGGTAAATAAAGAATTAAAATTAAAAATTGAAAATAAATTAAATAAAGAATTCATAGGACAAGAGGAGTATTTCAAGTATATTACAGAGTATTTCATTGATAAAGTTGAAAAAAGTGAAAAGGGAATAGTACTTGTATCAGGACAAAAAAATACTTTTAAAAAAGTAAGTATTAGAATTATATTTGAAAAATTGTATGAGGAAAAAATAATAAGCAATAGAAATTTAGAGGAAATTGATTTATCAGCTTATAATTTCAATATGGGATATAATGCCTTTTTGACTGATTTATATGAAAAGCTTAATAGCAATACATCTGAAGCGATAATGTTTAAAAATACAGAAAAGGCATCAAAAGAAATAATAAATCTTTTATCTAAAATTTACCCTAATTCATGTATTAGACTTAAAAATAATTATTCAGTAAAGAATAAGTTTTTAGTAGAAGCAGAAAAAGAGGAAAAAAATACGATAAATGAAATAGTATGTCATAATAAATTTTTTGTATTTATTTATAACTATGAGGATGTAAATGAATTAGATGAATTCATGGAACAATCTTTAAAAAATGTAGAGAAGATTTTACATACAAAGGAGCTTACAGATAAAGAAAAGAATATTATTATTAGTAAAAAAATTAATGATGAAATAGAAAAAATAAAAAAAGACTTTGGAATACAATTATTATTGGGGTATAAGGAAGGTGCTGTAGAAAAGGATAATTACAGCGTACATGAATATTTACAAGAATCATTTAGAAAAAGAGGAAGTTTTGATATTACAGAATATATAAATTATATCTTTTGTAATCCAATAAGAAGTTTAATAGTTAAAGAAGGATTAATACAAGGCGAAAAGATATTAATTTATGTTGAAAATAATAATTTAAGATGTCAAATTAATAATGAAATATATGGCTTAAATAATTACTCAATACCTACTGTAGAAGAGGTAAAATATAAGCTTGAATCTATTATTGGGTTAAATGAATTAAAAGAATTCTTGGCAAATATAGAAAATAATAATAAGGTTCAAAAAATCAGAGAAAAACTTGGTTTAAAAACATCCTATATATCATTAAATATGATATTTGCTGGGAATGCAGGAACTGGAAAGACTAATGCAGCAAGAATTACATATGAATACTTAAATGCTCTTGGATTACTTTCTAAGGGAACTTTAGTAGAGGTAAGTAAAGCTGATTTCATAACTGAAAATATAAATGATACTGCTAAAAGAACAAATGATATTATTAATTCAGCTTCAGGTGGGGTACTATTTATAGACGAAGCTTACTCTTTATGTGAAGGGGAAGATGATAAGGTTGGTAAGGAGATAGTAGATGCATTATTAAAAGGAATTGAAGATAATAGAGATAAGCTAACTGTAATTTTAGCTGGTTATGAAAAAGACATGGAAGAATTTTTAAGCTTAAACCAAGGACTTAAGTCAAGATTTCCTAATGTAATACATTTTGAAGATTATAATCCTAATGAAATGTATGAAATAGCTATTCAAATAGCAAAAGCTAAGGGATATAGAATAGCTAAAAATGTTAAAAATGATTTGATTGATCTATTTACTAGAAATCAACTTACTGGAAAAAATGGATTAGGTAATGCAAGATTTGTAAGAAATATAATTGAAAATGCTATTATATATTCTTCAAGAAAATATTTAAATAATAACAGAAGTGAAATAGATCTTTTAGAAAGAGAAGATTTTAACTTTAAAGCAAATGCAAAATTTGATTTAGAAGAAAAATTACAAAATATTATAGGACTTGAAGACGTTAAAAAATTATTAAGAAGTCAATATAAGTTATTAGTAGCTCAAGAAAAAAGAAAGTCAGTTGGAGTAAACACTGAGATTGAGCAAAATTTAAATATGGTATTTGCAGGAAATCCTGGTACAGGTAAAACTAGTATTGCAAGGCTAGTAGCAGAAATGTTAAACAGCATGGGCTTTTTAAAGGTTGGGCAACTGATTGAAAGTGACAGATCAAGTTTTGTATCAAACATACCAGGAGAAACAGCTAAAAAAACAGAAGAAAAATTTAAAGAAGCAATTGGTGGTGTTTTATTTATAGATGAAGCATATACATTGGCTACAGATTCATTAGGAAGAGAGGCAATAGAAACACTTTTAAAGTTAGTTGAAGATTATTCAAGAGAAGTAATAGTTATATTAGCTGGATATGAAGAAGAAATGGAGAACTTTTTCGATGTTAATATCGGTTTAAGATCAAGATTTCCATTATGGACTAATTTTGAAGATTACAATCCAAATGAATTACTGGAAATGGCAATTAGATTAATTGAATCTAAGGGATTTAAATTATCTAAAAATGGATATAATGCTCTGAAGAAAAGCTTTGTGGATATTTATGAAAATTCAGATGCACAATCTGGTAATGGGAGAATGGTAAGAAATTACGTTGAAAACTTAATAAGAGTTCAAAGTATAAGAATAGTAGAAGAAGATACTAGTGTATATGAAATTAATTTAATAACTGCAAAGGATATAGAAAAACTTAATACTTCACAATATGATAACGAATTTGATTTAGAAAAGCGTTTAAATAATTTAGTGGGTAATGATGAAGCAAAAGAATTTTTAAGAAATCAATATAAATTAATAAGAGTTAAAGAAAAACGAAAAAAATTAGGATTATCTACTGATATAAATAGATATATGAACATAGTATTTACAGGTGAAATAGGAACTGGAAAAAAGACAGTATTGAATATATTTTCAGAAATACTATATAGCATGGGCATAGTAAAAGCAAAGAATATAGTAGAAATAAATAAGGATGAAGCTTTAGAGTGTATTAATAATAATACATCTTTCGAAGAAGTTTTAAATAAACAAATAGGAAAGGTAATTTATATAGATGGAGCTGAATTTTTATTAAAGCCTTATTCTAATAAAATAATTAAAGATTTAATTAAATTTATGGATAAGTATAGTAATAATACTGTAGTAACTTTATCAGGAAGAGAAGAAGATATTAGAAAATTAATGTATTTAAATCCAGAGTTAAATTATAGATTTTCTTCTATGTTAAACTTTGATGACTATAGTAAGGAAGATTTAATAAATATGGCCCTAGGAATTCTTGATAAGAAAGGATATACTTTAGATAAAAATTCAAAGAAACAATTATCAGATACTATAACTGAACTTTATAATAATGAAAAATTAACTTTAAGAAACGCCCTTATGGTAAAACAATATTTAGATATTTTAATTAGGGAGCAAAGCATTAGAATATTTGATACAAGAATTAATAATAAAGAAATGAACAATATTAATTCAAATGATATTTATATAAGTAAGGAACAATTCATTATAAAAAACATATATAAATAACATATTTACCTCTTTTTTGATTTGGGGAAATTATAAAAATGTTACTTTATGAATAACATTTTATAATTTCCTTTCTTTAGCTTTAAAGTTCTCATATTAAATTTCCAATAATTTAGAGAACGGGTTATATGGAATAATCAAAATTATAAAGAAGTGCTTTTTATTTATATTCTTTAATATTAGTAACATTGGTACTTATAGCTTCATTAGTATCATACATAATATGGCTACCTTTATAAGGACTACCATCAACTAAAATTATAACTTTAGTTACGTTATAATTATATCCATAAGTTAAAGCTAAGGTTTTTAAAGCGGAGGCCTCAGAACCAGATCCAACTCTAGTTAATAAATTATAATAAGTATCTGATAAGTCTATAGTTAAACTATCATCATTTAATTTTGCAGATATTATAGCTAAGTCATCTCCAAAATTAAAGAAGGTATTATTAGGAATATTTATCATTTCTTTAGTTAAGGCTGTAACTAAGGCACCATCTATAACTTCAACAACTTTATCTTTATAGTAAAAAACATCATCAGTAACACTATAATAATAAATTCTACAATTTAATGTTTTGATATTTGTTGATGTAGTTGTAGTATCAGTGTCATAATTTTCTTTAGAGTAAGCTATTGAGGAGTCATAATTAACATCAAAGTAGCCATTTGGTAAATCACCTCTTAATGATGTATATAAGTCATCTCCAAAATATATAGATATTTTATTAACATTTAAATTATATCCATAAGTTGAAATTAATGATGATAATAATCCACTTTCTGTAGCTGAACCTAATAACATTTTATCAACATAAGATGATGAAAATACAATTTTTAATACTCCAGTTTTTTCATCTAAGGTAGCAGATGTTATTTCAACTTTATCAGTAAGATTTAAAAAGTTTTCATTTGGAGAATAGTTTTGAAGTTCTTTAGTTAGAGATTTTATTATTGCTTTATCTATTACTTCAATTTCTTTATCTACATAAAAAACTTTATAATTTACTGTATCAAAGTAAAATAATCTAACCTTCCTTGTATCTTTTGATGTGTTATCTTTTGACTTATCTATATTAATATTATCTTTATTATAGTCCTCTTCAATATTTTCATTTTGAATACTAGAATCTTTTGAAGGAGAGTTTTCTTTAGATTTACTACATCCAATTAATATAAAACTAAAAATTAAGGTAAATAATATAAGAAAGAGTTTCCTTTTCATAAAATCACTTCCTCGAAATAATCTCAATATATTATATATATATATATTTATATAGATATTATTGACAATTATATTATAAAATAATAGTAAAATAAGAAATAAATAATAATTAATTAAAAAGGAGAAAATTATGAAGAAGTTTTTTAAAATTTTAGGAGTAGGTTTACTTTTACTAATTTTAGCCTTTGGAATTTTTGCTTTTTCAATAAAAGATAAGGTTAAATTATCGATAAATATACTTAAAAAGTATTCAGAGTTTGTAGAAAATAATAGTCTATTAAGTGAAGAAAATATATCTTTGGATTTAGATAGCAATAAAGATTATGAGGAAGTTGAATATAAAAATACAAATGGAGTTCCCTTAACTTTAGATATTTTTGATGCTAAAAAAGAACTTAAAGGCGGTTCTCCTGTACTTGTTTATGTTCATGGTGGAAGCTGGGTTTATGGTACAAATGAAATTCCAGATGCAATATCACCACTACTTGATGCATTTAGGGAAGAAGGCGTTGTAATAATAAGTACTAGCTATGAATTAATGAGTGGCGAAGAAAATTTTAATAAGCAAATTTCTGATGTTAAAGATACTATTAGGTGGATTTATAAAAATAAAGATGAATATAATTTTAATACCGATAAAATAGGTATAATTGGAGCATCCTCAGGTGCACACTTATCATTAATGGCTGCATATAGTAATAATAATGATTTTATTGATGATGAAGAGTTAAGCAATTATCCATCTAAAATAAAGTATTTAATTGACTTTTTTGGGCCAACTAATTTAAATACATTAGATATGGATAATGTTAATTGGGATTTAGAACAAATAATAAACTCAGTAGGAGAGAATAAAGAAGAGGTTTTAAGCAAGTATAGTCCTATAAATTATATAGATAAA
This sequence comes from Clostridium nigeriense, assembly GCF_050585265.1. GTDB lineage: Bacteria > Bacillota > Clostridia > Clostridiales > Clostridiaceae > Clostridium > Clostridium nigeriense_B. Next base: position 236,665 of record NZ_JBNOOE010000003.1, read on the forward strand.
AATGAACCTAATACCTTAATTATTCATAGTAGAAAAGATTCTATAGTGCCTTATGAAAATGCAGAAACATTATATGATGAATTAAGGAGTAATGATAATAAAGTTAATATTATAACTTTAGAAGGAGCAACTCATGATTTTTCAGAGTTTGATATGGAAGAGATTGTATCAGTTGGAATGAGGATGCTAGAGTTTATAACTCAAAATATTTAGGAATCAGAATATTATAGATTTATTTAGCTAATTATATTTATATGAATGAAGTTTTATTTTAATAAACAAAGGAGGGTGCTTATGAAAGTAGTAGTAATAGGATGTACTCATGCAGGTACTTCTGCAGTAGTTAATTTGAAGATATTGTATCCAGATGCTGAGGTAGTAGTATATGAAAAAAATGATAATATATCATTTCTATCCTGTGGTATTGCACTAAGTGTTGGAAAGATAGTTACAGAACCAGAAAAGCTTTTTTATAATTCTCCAGAAAATCTAGCCCAAAGTGGTATAACTACTAGGATGAAACATGAGGTGCTAGACATAGATTTTGATAATAAAAAGATAAAGGTTAAAGATTTATGCTCTAGTAAAGAATTTCAAGATAGTTATGATAAACTAATTATAACTTTAGGATCTTGGCCAATAGTTCCAAAGCTAGATGGAATTGACTTGGAAAATATATTACTTTGTAAAAATTATAATCATGCAAAGATAATTGATGAGAAAAAAAGTTCTGCAAAAAATGTGGTTATTATTGGCGCAGGGTATATAGGAGTAGAACTTGCAGAAGCTTTTGAAAGATTAGGAAAACACGTTACTTTAATAGATGCGGAAGATAGAATAATGTCAAAGTACTTAGATAAAGAGTTCTCTGATATTGCAGAAAAAGAATTTACTAATAGGGGAATCAAATTAGTATTAGGTGAGAAGGTAGTTAAGTTTAAAGGTAATAATGGGAAAGTAGAAAAAGTTATTACAGATAAGGGAGAATATGAAGGAGATTTAGTTGTACTATGCATTGGTTTCAGACCTAATACTAAATTAATTGAAGGAAAGCTTGATACTTTAAAAAATGGAGCAATTATTATTGACGATTATATGAGAACAAGTAGGGAAGATGTTTTTGCAGCAGGTGATTGCTGTATGGTAAGATATAATCCTGCAAAGGACAATAGATATATACCACTTGCAACAAATGCTGTTAGAATGGGGCTTTTAATTGCTAGAAATATTGAAAAACCAGTTTTGAGATATATGGGAACACAAGGAACTTCAGGTATTAAAATTTATGATGTTTCTATTGCTTCCACAGGATTAACAGTTGAAAGTGCAAAAGCTACAACTAATTTAGAGATAGATAGTGTTACTATACATGAAAATAATAGACCGGAATTTATGCCAACTTTTGATGAAGTAATGATAAAGTTAGTTTTTGAAAAAGAAAGTAAGAGAATAGTTGGAGGACAAATTGCCTCTAAAATAGATATGACTGAATTTATGAATACTTTATCAGTAGTAATTCAAAATGAAATGACTTTAGAAGAACTTGCTATGACAGATTTCTTCTTCCAACCTCATTTTAATAAACCTTGGGGTATATTAAATTCAGTTGCTTTAAGGAGAATAAATTAAAATAAACAGAATGGGTTGGACTTGCTTTTTGATAAGTTAAATAAATTGGATTAAATGAAAATAATATATTAAAAAAGAGTAATTCTTAAGTTTTAATGAATTACTCTTTTTATTTATCATTTTTAAGCCGCAGGAGGTAAGAAAATGGCTATAATTATAGATATATATTTTAGAATTTCATATTTAGTTCATAAAACTAAAATATTATATGATTTATAGTATAAAAACAAAAAAATATAGAAGAAAATATTTTAGGAGGAGAAGGATGTTATCACTAAGGAATATAAAAAAATCCTATATTACAGGTGATTTTAAGCAGGTTGCTTTAGGTGGTGTAAGTTTAAATTTTAGAGAAAGTGAGTTTGTTGCAATATTAGGACCAAGTGGATCAGGTAAGACTACTTGTCTTAATGTAATAGGTGGCTTGGATAAATATGATAGTGGGGATTTAATCATTAATGGAAAATCCACAAAGGAATTTAAGGATTCAGAGTGGGATGCATACAGAAATAATAGTATAGGATTTATATTTCAAAGCTATAATTTAATAAGTCATTTAAGTATTTTAGATAATGTTGAAATGGGAATGACTTTAAGTGGTATTTCAACAGCAGAAAAGCACAAAAAAGCATTAGAAGCTTTAGAGAGAGTTGGACTTAAAGATCATGTTCATAAGAGACCTAATCAACTATCTGGGGGACAAATGCAAAGAGTTGCTATAGCAAGAGCATTAGCTAATGACCCTGATATAATACTAGCAGATGAGCCTACAGGGGCATTAGATACAAAAACTAGTATTCAAATAATGGATCTTATAAAAGATATAGCAAAAGATAAATTAGTAATAATGGTAACTCATAATCCAGAGCTTGCAAGAGATTATGCTGACAGAGTAGTTGAGTTTAGAGATGGAAATATTATTTCAGATTCTAATCCTTTAGAAGAAGAAGAAAGCAATACTTCTTATAACCTTAAGAAAACAAGCATGAGCTTTATTACTGCATTAAAGCTATCAGGAATGAATATTAAAACAAAAAAATGGAGAACATTATTAACTGCTTTTGCATCTAGTATTGGAATAATTGGAATAGCATTAATTTTGTCTTTATCAAATGGATTTGATAAACAAATTGATATATTTGAGTCAGACACCCTATCAGGCTTCCCAATAATGATAACACAGAAGGCTGCTGAAGTTGATATAAATCAAATGATGGAGCAAAGCAAAGAAATGAGAAAAGAAGTATTAGGAGAAGGAGAGGAAGATGAAGATAAATATCCAGATATAGATGTAGTATATCCATATAATAGTGAAGAAAATACATTTATGCACACGAATAAGTTGACAGATGAATATGTAAACTATATTGAAGATATAGATAGTACATTGCTTTCTGGGATTTCATTTACAAGATTAGTTAATATGAATTTATTAAAAAGTGATGGAAGCGTGGCAACTCCAATTAATGCTTCAGCTCTAAATCTATCTTCTTATCCAATAAACTTAGGTAATAGTTCTGAAGGATATTTAGAAACTTCATATGACTTACTTGTAGGTAGTTATCCTAAAACTATGAATGACTTAGTTTTAGTAGTAGATGAGTATAATAAGATTGATACATCAGTTTTAGATGCATTAGGAATTGATAGTAATAAAGATGAAATTAATTTTAATGATATAGTTGGTTATGAAATAAAGGCAATTTTAAATAATAATTATTATACTAAGATGGGAAATTATTTTACTTTAGCAGGAAATCCACAAGATATGAGTGAAATATATGATAATAATAGTTCTATACCTTTAAAAATAACAGGAATTATAAGAGTAAAGAAAGATGTTAAAATTCCAGTATTATCAGCAGGTTTAGCTTATTCAGATGATTTAAGTCAATATTTTATTGCAGATGCAAAAAATTCTGAGGTTGTAAAAGCCCAAGAGGAAGCAGACTATAATGTATTTACTGGGGAAAGTTTCAATAAAGAAGGTAATGGAATTAATTCAGGAAATTCAAATACCAAAGAAAATGTTCTTGCATCTATAGGAGGGACAACAACACCATATATGATAACTTTATATCCTAAGGATTTTACTACTAAAGAAGCAGTAACTGATTATTTAGATAGTTGGAATGATGGCAAGGATAAGGATGATGTAGTGATATACAATGATATGGCAAGTACATTTGTAAGTTTATCAGGCGGAATTATGGATGCAATAACTATGGTATTAATAGCTTTTGCAGCTATATCATTAGTAGTTTCATTAATTATGGTAGGAATAATAACTTATATATCTGTATTAGAAAGAACTAAGGAAATAGGGGTTCTTAGAGCTTTAGGAGCTAGAAAAAAAGATATAACAAGGGTATTTAATGCAGAGACATTTATAGTTGGTAGTTGTTCAGGTATTTTAGGAATAGTAATTGCATACATTTTAATATTCCCAACTAATAGTATATTATATAAAATTACTGATTTAAAAGGAGTGGCAGTATTAAATCCTGTTCATGCTATAATATTGGTAGTTATAAGTGTATGTTTAACTATGTTGGGAGGATCTATACCAGCTAAAATGGCATCTAAAAAGGATCCTGTAGAAGCATTAAGAACAGAGTAAAATTTAGCTATTTGTTCTATGTAGTTCTATAGAGAAAATTGATATAATATTAATATGATTAAAATTTAAATAATAATATTAATTTAGAAGTTATGGATATATCATATTATTGTAAGTTGTAAGTATAACAAGTTACAGTAATATGATATTCTTATTTATAATAAATGTATAAATAGTTGATGAAAATTTTCCATATTTGAGGTGCATAAAATGATTAATTTATTAATTGTAGAGGATGATAAAAATTTAAGAAGATTAATGGAAGTATTTTTAAAGGAAAATGGTTTTGAAGTGTTTCTAGCTGAAGATGGAGAAAAAGCAATTGAAATTTTTAGTGCTTTTCATATAGATTTGGTATTATGTGATATAATGATGCCTAAAGTTAATGGTTATGATTTAGTAAAAGAATTAAAAAGATTTAATTATGATTTGCCAATAATTATGGTAACTGCAAAAGAAAATTTTGTTGATAAGAAAAAAGGTTTTTTAGTGGGGGCAGACGATTATATGGTAAAGCCAATTGATTTAGATGAAATGTTACTTAGAATTAATGCTTTATTGAGAAGAGCAAAAATATCAAATGAAAATAAACTTGTTATTGGAAATGTAATTTTGGATTATAATACATTAACAATTACAAAGGGAGAAAAGATTATTGAATTAACTAAAAAAGAGTTTTATTTATTGTTTAAATTATTAAGCTATCCCAAACAAATATTTACTAGACAGCAATTAATAGAAGAAATATGGGGAATGGATATAGAAAGCGATGAAAGAACTGTAGATGTACATGTTAAGAGAATAAGAGAAAAGTTAAGCGATTTTGATGAATTTAAAATAATAACAGTTAGAGGGTTAGGATATAAAGCGGAGAAAATGATATGAGAAAGATGTATAATTACTTTAGAAATACACTTCAGGGTAAGATAATAGTTTACTTTTTTACAACTATACTTTTAAGTAATATAGTTACTTTTTTTTTGGTTTCACCAATAATAAATACAATAATATCTAGTAACATAGAAAGTTTAATTTTTATTGTTAAAGAATTTCATCTGATAAAGTTATTAATTTTATCAATTAGCTTTATATTATGTGTAACCTCCTTATGCTGTATTTCCAGAAGAATAGTTAAACAAATAAAAAAATTAACGAAGGCTATGAATGAAGTATCAGAAGGTAACTTTGATATATATTTAAAAACAAAAGAAAAGGATGAAATAGCTCAATTGATTTTTCACTTTAATGAAATGACAAGAAAGTTAAAAAATACAGCTTACATACAAAAGGATTTTGTAAATAATATTTCTCATGAACTAAAAACACCTATTGCATCAATTCAGGGTTTTGCTAAGATTCTTAAGAATAAAAATTTAAAAGATGAAGATAGAGAAGAATATTTAAATATTATAATTGATGAATCAAAAAGACTTGAAAATCTATCAAGTAATATTCTAAGAGTAGCTAAACTTGAAAATCAAGATATGTTAGAAAATCAAAGTAAATTTTTACTGGATGAAAATATAAGGAAATCAATATTATTATTACAAAATAAATGGGTAGAAAAGAATATTAACTTTAATTTGAGTTTACCTAAAACATATTATTACGGTGATCAAGAACTTTTTTTACAAGTATGGACAAATATTATTGAAAATGCTATTAAATTTTCAAATAAAAATACAGAAATTAAAATTAAAATAGAAAAAAGTATTGATTTAATTAAGATTTACATAGAAGATGAAGGAATTGGTATGACGGATGAAGTTAAAGAATATATATTTGATAAATTTTATCAGGAAGATAATTCAAGAGGAAGTACGGGATACGGCTTGGGGCTAGCTATTGCTAAGAGAATTGTAGAACTTTCTAATGGACAGATTGAAGTAGAAAGTGAGATTAATAAAGGAAGTAAATTTATTATATCATTAAGAATGGATTAATGGGGATGTTTGTGGGGCAGCTCTACTTTTTTATGTCATTAATCTTAGTATTATTTTTTAAAAGAATTAACTTCATTATTATAGTTTATTAATACAATTTAATTTAATTAGAATATAATAAAAGTAGGTAGTTAAACAAAATTTTGTAATAAGGAGTAATTGTTATGGGAACAATGGGATCTGAAAGACGAAATTTAGAACAATTAAGGGGATTTTTTGCGGTTGGATTAATAATGGGGTTAATAGGGAATATATCATATTTTTTGAGATATAAAGGAATTAGTATAGAGTTTTTCAATGATATGGATTTAAATGGGTTAAGTATAATGATGATATTTTCTGCTTTAATTATAGGTGTATTTTCCTTTGAAAATATTAAATTAGATATAAGTGAAGATATATTATTAGAAGTAAGAAGAAAGACTCTAATTTATAAAATAATATGTATATTATTTGCTATATATAGTATAGTTATTTCTATAACCTTTAAAGATTTAGCTTTAATTAGATTAGAAATAATAATGGAAGCTATTTTAATTTTATTATTTATTAACGAAAGAAAAATAAAGTCTATTCAATTAACAGATAAACAACTTAGATGGAAAAGAGATTTTGATTATCCAGGTAGCCTTAATAAGGAAAGTAATATTTTTTGGAGGATGAAAATAAGATTTTATCCTAGAGTAAAGGTTAATTGGAAAGATAGATTAAATAGGATAAGAAAATATAATTTATTGGCTTTAGTTATATTGGCTTTAGTAAAATTTGAATGGGTTACTTATTTGTTTATAATTTTTTTTATATCAGATATTATTTATTTTATAGAAATAATATTTGGTTTATATACAAAAACTAGTGGTATATGCACTGGAATTATAGATATTACTAGTAGTAAGTCTAATATTCCAGTTTATAAGGTGTTTATAACTAATTATGAAACAGAAGAGGAAATTACATTTAAAGTAAGAAATTATTGCTATATACAAGAGAGGGATGAAGTCGTTGTTGTCCATGGAGTAATTAGTAAGAGAGTCATCGAGGTACAAGGGGTCAGAATGGATTTTATATAATTCTATGATAGATTAATTTGAGCTGTCGCTTAATTTAAAATTCTTAATTAGGGCTGTTTGTGCGACAGCCCTAATTAAGAATTTAGTATTTATTTTTTATGATAGCCTTTTCAATAAATTTAGTAATTAGAAGTTAATTTATTTATGTGTTATTATATTGATGTAAAATATATGAAATAAAAATTGAAGTAAGGGATAGGTGATTATATGAAAACTAATTATCATACACATAATTATAGATGCAATCATGCAGTTGGAACAATTGAAGACTATGTAAAAGAAGCAATAAAAGAAGAATATGATGAAATAGGAATATCTGATCATTTGCCTCATCCAGGAAAAAATATTGACAATGGAAATAGAATGGCATATGAAGATTTACAAATATACTTTAAAGAAATAGATGACGCAAAGGAAAAGTATGGAGATAAAATATCTATAAAAAAAGCTATAGAATGTGAGTATTTTGAGGATTACCATTGGTTATATGATGAGTTAAAAGAAAAATATAAAGTAGACTATCTAATACTTGGAGTACATTTCTTTCCTTATAAAGGTGAGTGGGTATATGTAGGTGGAATAAAGTTAACACCTGAAATTTTAGATATCTATGTTGATTATGTTATAAAGTCTATGGAAAGTGGATATTTTGCTTGCTTAGCTCATCCAGATTTATTTGGAGTAAGGTATAGGAATTGGGATGAACACTCTATTAAGGCATCAAGAAGAATTTTAGAAGCTGCTGAAAGATTAAATATGCCAATAGAAGTTAACATAAATGGATTTAAAAGAGGGAAAGTTAATTATAACTTAGGAGAAAGATACGTATATCCTATAGAAGAATTTTGGAATTTATCAAAAGAGTATAAAGTAAAAAGAATATTGGGAGTAGATGCACATTTACCGGAAGATTTAAGAAATAGATATATGGGAGAAGAATTTGCAAAGAAATTAAATTTAGAGTTAATAGATAAATTATAAAATGTAACCTATGTTACAGATATGATATAAATATCATGATAAACTATCCTTAGAAAATTAAATTACTGGAGGAAAATTATGAGCTTATTTTTAGGGAAAATACATTATTGGCTATTTAACAAAATAGTTTGGTTTGAGGATCTTGAAACAGAGATAATAGAATTAGCAAAAGAAGAAGGATTAGATGTAGATAATTTATCTAAAGAAATTAATAATAAGTATGGCGAAAGATTACCAAAGTTGCCATTAGAAGAAATGATAGATACTTCTAATATACATGGATGGCTTCAAGATAAAATTCATAGTGCAGAATATAGACTAGCTACATGGACAGTTAAAATTATGGATAAAGAGGAAGGAAAAGAAAAGCTAGAAGACTTATATAAAGATCAAGGAATAAAAGCAGCAAAAGAAGCTATAGAATCAGGTAAATCTTTAAATAATGCAATTGATATTTTTAATACAATGAATGATTATATTTTAGATGGAATGCCATGTGATAGAGTAAATGAAGTTATTTTTCAAGAAGAAGATAAGGTATTATGGAAGAGAAGAATTTGTGTTCATAAGGAAATTTGGGATGCTGTAAATGGAGATGTAAATTTGTTTTATGAACTAAGGGATTTATGGATTAAGGCTTTTGTTAATGAATTAAATAATAAATATAAATATAATTTCCTAGGAAATAATGAATTTTCTATAGAAAGAGCATAGGTGAAGTCATGGATGCAATAGAAATAATGATGGAAGAACATAAAAATATAAAAGTTATGTTAAAAATAGTAAGAAAGGCTTGCTTCTCTATACTAGAAGGGGAAGAAGTTAACTATGATGATTTTAATAAGATAATTAATTTTATAAGAAATTATGCAGATTCTCATCATCATAAAAAAGAAGAAATAATGCTTTTTAACAGAATGGTAGATGAAATAGGAGAAACTGCTGAAAAAGTTGTTAAATATGGTATGCTTGTTGAGCATGATCTTGGAAGATTATATGTTTCAAGTTTAAGTGAGGCTTTAGAAGAATTAAAAAAAGGAAATAATGAAGCTAAATTAGATGTAATAGCAAATGCTATTTCATATACCAACCTTCTAGAAAGACATATTCATAAAGAGGATAATGTAATTTATAAGTTTGCTCAAAGAGAACTTAAAGAAGAAACTATGAATTTAATAAATTATGAATGTGTTGAATTTGAAAATAAATTTAATGATATAAAAGACAATAATTTATCTATATTAGAAGAATTAAAGATAAAATATTGCATTTAATATTAAAAATATTTTAAAATTATTATTGAATATTATAATAAATATAAGGATAGGTGATAATGTATGATTACTAAGGATATGACAATTGGAGAAGTTGTAAAAATAAAGGATAATGCTCCAGAAATATTAATGAGTTTTGGTATGGGATGTATCGGTTGTCCATCAGCACAAGCAGAAACAATTGAAGATGCTGCAAAAGTTCATGGATTAAATTTAGAAACTTTATTAGAGGCTTTAAATAAGTAAATTATATAATTTTAAAATACACTAGCTGGGAAGTTAGTGTATTTTTTTACTTTTAAAAACATTATAATATACGACAAATTAATAGCACCTCTGTATATTTTCGACATAAGATGTACTATAATCATAAGATTAATTTAGGAGATTATAGTTTTAAAGAAAGGAGAAAATATGGCTATTAACTTTAAGAAATTCGTTCCAAGACCAGGATTGGTAAATAAGCAAGGCCGTTTACCAGATCCTTCAGAGTTAGTTTGTGTGGAAGTTCCTAAGGTTTTCGACCAATGCTTAATAAAAAGATGTCTAGTATATGCTGATGGACCTGATACTTTAACAACAGATGAAGAATTAAGAAGCAATCCATTAGAAAATCCTAAAAGATATCTTTCAAGTAGGGACTTTAAAGTAAGATTATTATCAGTAGACAAGATTCCTCTTAAGGGAGATCCAAACTTTAAAAAGATAATTCTTAATTATGTAATTTCTTTCTATTCTGATTATATGGACGATAATGGAGCAACTCAATGTGAATTTTATGAAATTTATAGAACGGACGTAGTAGGAAAGTTTTACTGCCCAGATTCGATCGCTCAAATTTCAGCAACTAGCGATGAAGAGTGTGAGGATGAAGATTTAAATATAATTAAATTAGAAATGGTAGCTGAAGCATTAGCTGGAGAAATAGTTGAAGATGAAGCTGGCGAGGAAGTTCTAGATATAACATTAGGATATTTTATAGTAGTTAAGTGTCAGCTCTTAGTTCAATTATTAATTCCTACCTATGATTACTGCCCAACTCCAAGAGAAGCTTGTGAAGAAGATCCGGAAGAAGATCCTTGTGAAAGATTTGAAAAAGCACCAGTGCCTAGATTCTATCCAGATCAAAACTTAGATCCGTTGTTCCCAGAGTATGATGAAACTGAAAGATAAGATAATTTAAGATGTTAAGGTAAAAGTATAGGAAATTAAAAGGATAAAGCAAATATAACTAATAATATTAAATTAATAAAAACTATTATAAGAAAAGGGAGGATTCAAGATATGAATTCAATGTCAAATAGATATTATGATGAGTGTAAAAAAGAAAGAGAAGATGAAAGAGATCATGGAAGAGAAAGAGAACGTAAAGAAGAAAAATGCCCTACTATAGTAAAATGTGGATGCCCTAGTTCTACTCCAATTAATAAAGCAAAAGAAGGAGAAAAATTTATAGTTGCCTCTTTAACTCTAGATACTTCTTGTATATGTGATCCAAGTATTAAACTAGAATTTGCAAGTAATATTGTGATTTCAGATAATGATTCTGGAAATCATGATGTTGGTATAAATTTTAAAGTATTTAAGCAATGTAAACATCAACACAATCCAATTCCAGTGGGACCAGTTTGGAGTTTCTTTACAGATGAAAAAGATTTATCAACAACTTTTTCATTCTTTGTTTGTGATTCAGATTCTTGTGATAATGAGTGCTGCACTTACACTGTAGTAGCAACAGTTGCTGATAGACTTAATCAAGGAAGTCTTTTTGTAAATAATGCTACAATTGGAGCAATAGCAACCTGTAAAAAGAAATGCCATGAATGCAAGAAAGAGCATAGATATTAAAAAATATTGATTAAAATTATTGAACAAATGACTTAAAATTAGATGCTATTTTATTTATTTTATAAGTAAATAAAAGATATAAATACGCTAAACTGTATAGTTTAGCGTATTTGCATTTTAATACTATTTAGATATATTTGTTAATAAGTAGATGAAATTTTATTTAATAAAATATTTAACATATTAAAAATTATAAGAACCTCTTTATCATTTCTACATAATATGTAATATAATCATAAAGCTAAATTAGGATATTATAGTTTTAAAGAAAGGAGAAAATATGGCTATTAACTTTAAGAAATTCGTACCGAGGCCAGGACTGGTAAATAAGCAAGGCCGTTTACCAGATCCATCAGAATTAGTTTGCGTGGAAGTTCCTAAGGTTTTCGACCAATGCTTAATAAAAAGATGCTTAGTATACGCTGATGGACCAGATACTTTGACAACAGATGAAGAGCTAAGGAGTGATCCATTAGTAAATCCTAAAAGATATCTTTCAAGTAGGGACTTCAAAATAAAATTATTATCATTAGATAAGATTCCTCTTAGAGGAGATCCAAGCTTTAAAAAAATAATTCTTAATTATGTGATTTCTTTCTATTCCGATTATTTAGATGATAGTGGAGCAACTAAAAGTGAGTTTTTTGAAATTCATAGAACAGATATTATAGGAAAGTTCTATTGTCCGGATTCAATTGCTCAAATTTCAGTAAGTAGCGATGAAGAGTGTGAGAATGAAGATTTAAATATAATAAAGCTAGAAATGGTAGCTGAAGCATTAGCTGGAGAGATAGTTGAAGAAGATTCAGGAGAAGAAGTGCTAGATATAACATTAGGTTATTTTATAGTAGTTAAGTGTCAGCTTTTAGTTCAATTATTAATACCAGCATATGACTATTGTCCAGTTCCAAGAGAAGCTTGTGAAGAAGAGCCAGAAGAAGACCCATGCGAAAGATTTGAAAGAGCACCAGTGCCTAAGTTCTATCCAGATCAAAACTTAGATCCATTATTCCCAGAGTATGACGATGCAGAAAGATAAGATAATTAAAGATATCAAATAAAGAAAAAACTAAAATTATACTAAAGATTAAAAATATAGTTTGAAATACTATTAAGAAAAGGGAGGATTCAATATATGAATTCAATGTCAAGAAGAGATAATGATTTTTGTGGAAGAGATAGGGATAGGGATAGGGACAGAGATAGAGATTGTCCTACTATAATAAAATGTACAGGTCCTAATACAAGCCAGCTTGTTGTAACTGTTGCTAACCCAACAACAACTGGCGTAATAGCATCAATTAATGTAGATAATTCTTGCTTATGTAACCCAGTTACTAAATTAGAATTTGCAACTATTATTTCTACTGCAGCTGATGGATTTGCAGGTACAGTAAGTTTAAGAGTATTAAAGCAATGTAGACATCAAGCTACTCCATCTCCTATTGGAACTGTGTGGACTTTAAATGTTCTTGCAAATACTACAGTACCTTTATCATTCTTTATTTGTGATTCAGATTCTTGTGATAATGATTGTTGCACTTATACAGTAGAAGCAACAATTACTGCAAATGGAGCAAATTCAGGTATTGTTACTTTTAATAATTCTACACTTGGGGCAATATCTACTTGTAAAAAAAATTGTCATAAATGCAGAAGAGACAGAGATTAATAAAATAAGAATTAATAATATAGATTAAAAGAGTCCCGAAGATGGATTTTCCACTTCGGGATTTATTTTTATAGAACTAAAAATTATTATAGTTAATATAATATACTAGAGTAATTAATGTAAGGTGGTAAAATGATTTATTTAGATAATGCTGCTACCTCTTTCCCAAAACCTTCCAAGGTATATGAAGCAGTGATGAATTGTATGAAAAATTACTGTGCAAATCCAGGTAGAGGGTCTCATAATATGGCTATCAAATCTTCACTTAAAATTATGGAAACAAGGGATTTGTTATCAGAAATATTTAATATAAAAAATCCTTTAAATATAGTTTTTACAAAGAATGCTACTGAAGCTTTAAACATAGCTATAAGAGGCTTATTTAAAAAAGGTGATCATGTTCTTAGTACAGTAATTGAGCATAACTCTGTACTTAGACCTTTATATTCAATGGCAAAACTTGGGGTAGAAGTAACGTTAATATCTTCTGATAGAGCTGGGTATATAAATCCTTTAGATATAAAAGAAGAAATAAAGGTAAATACAAAAGCGATAATTGTGAATCATGCTTCTAATGTATTAGGAAGTATACAAGAAGTTAATAGTATTGGGAAAATAGCTAAAAAGTATGGCCTTATTTTTGTAGTAGATGCATCACAGAGTGCAGGTTGCCTTAGTATAGATGTAGAAAGAGATAATATAGATTTACTTGCATTTCCTGGTCATAAAGGTCTTCTTGGGCCACAGGGGACGGGTGGGTTATATATAAGAGAAGGAATAAATATTAAATCTATTATAGAAGGGGGAACTGGTAGTGGTTCAAATTCTATGATTCAACCAAAGGAGCTACCAGATAGATTTGAAAGTGGGACTTTAAACACTCCAGGAATAGTAGGATTAGGTGAAGGTTTAAAATTTATAAAGAAAATTGGAATAGATAATATTTATAGGGAAGAAATGAATTTAACAGAACAACTAGCATTGGAATTAAAAAAATTACCATTTATAAAAATTTATGGAGATATATCTCTAAAAAGTAGAGTAGCAGTAATTTCTTTTAATATAGATGGAATTGATGCTTCAATAGTTGGGGAAGAATTAAATGAAGCTGAAATTGCAGTTAGAACTGGATATCATTGTGCGGCATTAATTCATAATATTATTGGAACAGATTACAAAGGAACAGTTAGAGTAAGCCCAGGTTGCTTTAATACTTCAAAAGATATAGATGAATTAGTTAAGAATATTATTAAAATTTATAAGTCTAAATAATTAGAAGTATTAAGTACATATATAATTATATATATGTAAATTGAACATTAGGATGTGAAGTTATGGAAGATAGTAAGAATTCAAGGAATATGTACCCTTCAAATAGTCCTAGTGATTATGAGAGATATAATATTCTTGAAAGAGAACTAAAGAAAGAGGATAGGATAGAAGATATAGATAATATAATAAAATTAATGAGTCCACCAAAAGATATAAGAAGTATATGTACAAGTGAACAAGGGAAAAAAGTAAATATTGCAATAATAGGTGCTGGTGAAGCTGGACTTGCAGCTGCCTATGAATTAAAAAAAATAGGATGTAATATTACTATTTTAGAAGCAAGCAAAAGAATAGGTGGAAGGGTGTATACTTATTCTTTTGATAGATTAAATTACTGTTATGGAGAGTTTGGAGAAATGAGTATACCAGTATCTCACTATACTACATGGCATTATATTAATCTTTTAAATCTAAAAACTAATAGTTATATTAATAGGAATCAATACTATTATTTAAGAAATGCAGGGGCTTATAATAAAGAGAATCAAGTAATAAGAAATATATATCCAAGATATGATTTAACAAAATTAGATAAAATGAAGTTAAAATCTAAAGAACATTTAACTTTATTTAATAAATATTTAAAGAGTATAGGGGTTGAGGAAAGACAAGAGCTAGTACAAATTAAAGACAAGTATTCTAAAGGAATTGTAGATTTAGATGCATTAAGTTTGAAAAAGGCCTATGAAATAGCTGGTTTTAGTGAAGAAGCAATTAATTTAATAGGGTATATTAATGGAACTAAGGAGTTATATGATTATAGTTTTATAGAAACTTTACAAAAGTACTATACTTTAGATATGACTAATAATTATAGTATAGAAGGTGGAATGATAAAGTTACCTCAGGCTTTATATGAAGCAATTAGAGAGGAAAATTTAAAATCTTATAATAATATTAATAGGGATGATCTGGGAAAGGTTAATATTAAATTAGGATTTTCTGTTGAAGAAATACACAGTTCTAATAATAAAATAAAGTTAGATTATATAAATTTAGAAAATAAGCTTGAAGGAAGTGAAGAGTTTGATTATATAATTTTAACTACTCCTTTTAATTGTTTAAAGAGAATGAATATTAAAGATAATTTTAGTAGAGATAAATTAAGAATAATAGATGAAATGAATTTTAATAATTCTCAAAAGGTATATTTATATTTAAAAGAGAGATTTTGGGAAAGAGGAAGGAAGAATGAAAGAATTATTGGAGGAAGAACAATAACAGATTTACCTTTATATTCAATTTACTATCCTTCAGATAATGGAAAAATACTTTATGATAATAATGGAGAAGAAGTTATTGAAGCAAAAGGTAACCAAAAGGGAACAGGAGTATTACTTGCTAGCTACAGTAGTGGAAATAAAGCTAATGAATTCTCTTATATAGATGATTATATAAAAATAAATGATGTTATAAAGTATATAGAAAAAATTCATAGTCTACCGAAGGGATATTTGGAAAGTATTTTAATAGATTATAAATCACTAGTATGGTCTGATGTTCAATATATTTGGGGATTTTCAACTTTATTCAAGCCAGGGGATAAAATTTTATACTCTTATTCAAGTATAATTCCAGAAATGAATAAGAGAGTTTTTTTTGCAGGAAATAATGCAACTGTGAAACATGGTACTCAACAAGGAGAACTACAAAGTGGAATGGTTGCAGCAAATAGTATTGCTATAGAAATAATGGAAAAAACAAAGCAATAAATAAAAATGACCTACATAAACTAGTAGGTCATTTTATATTTACAACAGTAAGTACTTTTCTAAAAGTATAAAAATTACTAGGTCATCAAACTACCTCACAAGTAGAAAAATAATTATTAATCTAAGTCATCTTCATCAGAACAATCAGGGTCTGGGAATAGTGGGTCTAGATGCTGATCAGGATAGAACTTAGGAACTGGAGCTTTATCAAATGCTTCACATGGATCTTCTTCTGGTTCTTCTTCACAAGATTCTCTTGGAACTGGACAGTAGTCATAAGCAGGAATTAATAATTGAACTAAAAGTTCACATTTTACAACAATATAGTAACCTAAAGTTACATCTAAAACTTCATCACAATGTTCATCTTTAAGTATTTCACCATGCAATATATCTGCAACCATTTCAAGTTTAATTAAATTATTATCACATATCTCTTCACCTAATGTAGTTGTTGCTTGAGATAGTGAATCTGGACAATAGAATTTTCCTATGACATCAGTTCTATTTATTTCAAAATACTCGCTTTTAGTTTTTCCATCACAGTCAAGGTAATCTGAGTAAAAAGAAATAGTGTAGTGTAAAATTATTTTTTTAAAGCCATGAGGTTTTTTCAATGGAATTTTATCTACACTTATTAATGTTAGTTTAAAGTCTCTACTTGAAATATATCTCTTAGGATTAGCAAGAGGGTCACTTCTTAGCTCACAATCAGATGTGTTTGTGTCAGGACCCTCACAATAAACAAGGCACCTCTTAATTAAGCATTGATCAAATACTTTAGGAACCTCTATACATACTAATTCAGCAGGATCAGGTAAGCGTCCTTGTTTATTTACTAGTCCTGGACGAGGAACGAATTTTTTAAAGTTAATGGACATAGATATCCTCCTTTATAAAATAATAAATTATCATTTTAGTACTCACAATACATGATATGAAATATTGATAAAGTGGTGATATGAAAAAAATGGGAATTTTGAAGTTTTTTATAAGATAAATTTGCATAATAAATAATAAATATAAATATAATTTTTATAGGTGGTTTATGTATAAATAAATTTTTAGATAGATTATTAATTAAGGTATATAAAGGAGCGGGTAAACATGAGGGGGATATATCCATGGCTATATGTTGACTATAAAGAAAATCTATGGAGATTTTCCGTAAATGAAAATAAAGAATTGAACTATGGAATAATGTACACAGAAGGTAAATGGACAAAAGAAAATTTAATAGATGGTAGAGTAACAGGATTTGGTTTGTTTATAGATAATAGTGAAGGAATACATTTAGTTTATTCTAATAATACAGGGGAATTGAGATATTGTACAATGAAGGAAAAGCAATGGGTTGGAAAGGTTTTATATAAGGTAGAGGATAGTAACTATAGTATAGAGAGTATAAAGATTGAAATAATAGGAACTAATATGCATATTTTCTATGCTTTAGCTAGTAAGGACGGTAGCGATCATGGAGTACTAATGCATTGTATTTGGGACGGATATAAAACAAGTATCAATAAGCTACAGGATATAATTTTAAAACCAAGCTTAAAGGAATATTACTTAATTAACATAAATAATAGAAATGAAATTTACTTATTTTACTTATCGGATGAGGGGGATGAATTATCATTAAATTATTCAATTTATCAAAATAATTATTGGTTACCTTCTAATAGGCTTTATGGAATCCAAGGAGAAGATGTATATTTTGATGTTGAACTAGACAATAAAAATATAAATATTTTGAATAAATCTAAGGAAAATGAATTTTATTCGCTAGATCATGTTGTTATTGATAATACAGGAAGTTTTAAAGATTTTAGAGTGTATGAAGGAAAAAACAATATAGTTGATCCATTAATATTTAAGAATGAAAATAAAATTTGTTCATGTTGGATTGAAAGCAATGAAATATATTATTCAATTTTTACAGGAGTAAAGTGGGGAGATGCTAAAAAATATAGTAGAAACAATAAGTTTAAGATAGAAAGATATAACGCTTATGTAAGTGAGGTTAAAGAGGGATATATTAAAGAAAGAAAATTATATGCTACCAGTGGATTAGATATATATTTATATGATTTGAATGAAGTATTAATAAGGGAAAATAAAGAATATGGAAAAGAAATAAGAAATTCCAGTGGAAATGTTTCTAATAGTGAGGAAGTAAAAATAATTAAAGCTGAACTTTATAGAGTAAATGAAGAAAATAAAGGATTAGAAGAGAGAATACTTAATTTAAATTTATTACTTCAAAAGAATCAACAAGTAATAGAAAGATATCAACAGCAAGTAACTAGGGCTTTAGAGCAGAAGAAAAAAGCGGAAGAAAATAGCAGTATTTTTTTAGAGTTGCAAAAAAAGCTTCAAGTAGAAAATGAAGACTTAAGCAATGAAATAAGCTTATTAAAAGAAGAAAAACAGAAATTTGAAACTGTAAGAAAAGGATATATTAATGAAATAGAATTTCTTAAAGATAAAATAAATAATACAAATCTAGAAATATCGCAAAAAAATGAAAAAATAGAAGAAGAGCGAGAAAGGCTAAATACTAACATAACTTTGTTAATAGAGGATAAAAAAAATATAGAGAGTAGAACAAAGGAATATATTGAGGAAATAGAATTGCTTAAGGATGAAATAAATAATACAACTAAGGAAATATTGATAAAAGATAAGAAAATTCAAGAAGAAATAGATGCAAGAAGAAATATTGAAAGTCAAAACAAGATAATTTCCGAAGAAAATTTATTAATGAAAAAACAATTGGATTCATTAATAGAAGAAAATAAAAAAATTAATACTGAACTTGAAATAGAGATAAATAAATCTGTAATGGAAAAGCTGTTAAGAAGAAGGCCTTAATGTCATAGGTAACTTATAAAAAATAATGTCATAAAATAAAATATAGTTAAATAAAATTTACAAAAGGAATTGGAGAAAAAATTATGAGATTAGATGATTATGATTATATAATGGTATTTACTTCACATTATAGAGCACTTTATATTTATGATAGATTAAGGCTAAAGAATATAAAAACTAAATTGGTAACAGCACCAAATAAAATTCATATAAGTTGCACTCAAGCTTTGAAAATTAAGGAAGAGGATAGAGAAAATATAAAGATAGAGATTGAAAGAAATAATATATATCCAACTGCTATTTTTAAAATAATTAAAAATGGAAAAGAAGAAGACTATGAATTAATAGAATAAAATAAGGGGAGGGGGGATCCATGATTAATACAGTAAGTAAAAGTATTTTTTATGTATCTAATTTAGGAAGCGATAAGGTTTCTGTTATTGATGGTAAAAATTGGAGTATTATTGATGAAATTCAAGTTGGTTCAAGACCTTATGAAATAGTTGTAGATAATAAAAATAATATATATGTTGCAACTGATAGGAATGATCGAATTACTATTGTTGATCATATATCTAGGACTAATAAGAGTTTATTTATTCCAAATAACGGTCATATTAAAGTGGATTCCATCTCTCAAAAAATTTATGTTTCAAATACGGAGGAGGTATGTATATATAGTTTAGATAATTCTGAAATGATTAATAAAATAGGTGGATTCATTGCAATTGATAGTATTGAGCTAAATAAGGATGGAAGTAAGCTTTTTGTTTTAGATATTTTTCAAAATGAAGTAAGAGTTTATGATACTTTTTCATTGAGATTAATAAAAGTATATAAAGATATCGGTGAAAATCCAGATTCCATTTTTATAGAAGATAAAGAGAGATATCTATATGTATCTAATAGAGGAATAAATAGAATGGGGTTAAGTGGGAATGTAACTATAGTAGATCTTACTAGTGATAATATATCATATATAGATTTTCCAGAGGGATCAATTCTTACATCGATAGAAGGAAATTCCAGAATTTTATATGTTGTTAATGTGGGATTAAACAGAATAGATATAGTAGATACAATTAAAAAAAGTGTTATAGGAATGTTAAAACATACATTAGATTTTCCTCAAAAAATTAAGATATCAAAAGATAAGAGTCTTATATTAGTAACTAGTATAGATAGTAAAGGATATGGAGCCTTAGATATTATTGATATAGAAAAACAAAGAATAATTAATACATTTAAATTTGATGAAAAAAATATAAAACCTTATGATGTAGCTATTATTACTGAGGACTCTAATAGAGAAGAGGAATTTTTATTAAATAGTCTAAACCATGAATTTAAAGAAAATAGAGAAGCGGTTATTTTGGCTAAGAAGGTAATATCTAGTTATAAAGAAAAGATCATATTTCCACAAGAAAATATCGAATTTATTTCTGAAAGAAAAATAGAAGTAGAGGAAATAAAATTTGAAAGTTGCAAAATTGTAGAAGAAAGCAAAAATAAAGAATTTATATATGATAAGGACAATTATATAATTTTGAATTTTGAATTTTTTATTCCTTATTACATTAGATGTATAAACAGTAAAAAAGAAAAATTAAATATTAAAGGTAAATTAAGAGGAAAACAAAAAGCTATTTTATATATATCGAATAATAGTGAAATAGAGGATTTAGAATTTACTATTAAGTCAAAAAGTGAACTTATATCTTCACCTTATATAAAAGATAACATTATTATATTTGATGTGAGTTCAATTATTTCAACTTATGTAACAAAAGAAGAACTTATTTTATTACCTTCTAGAGAAATAAATAATAAATTAAGGGAGGTAAAAAATGAAGCAAATAGTATACAATGAATTCTTATTAAGAACAAAAGATAAAAAACTATTAAGATTTAAATATAAAGATACTATTGGCATTTATTATGAAACTATTATTAATAATAAAATTATTAATAGGAAAGTTGCATATAAAGATAGTCTTAAATATTTTTATATTATGAATGACTATAATGATGATATTAATTTAATATGTCAAGATATATATGGTAATATTCTTTTAGGTATTCTTAAGAATGATGATTGGGTATATAGAAATCTTTTTAATATTAAGGATAACTTTATAACTCCAATAAATATCAAAGGAGTATTTTTAGAAAAGGATTTAAATGTTATATACAATTTAGATAGTAATTCTAATACTATATATTTTAATAATAAAATTAATTCCATTGATACAATAATTTATGATGATAAAAGCAATATTGAAATAAAGTATAATATTTTGTCAGGAGAAAACGATATATCATTAATTATATATAGTATTTCTTTTGATATGTTTAAACTAATACTTAAGACATATAATGCAAAAAATGATACCTGGAGTAGAAATAAAATTATTTTTATAGATAATCATAATTATGAAGATATGTCTTTTTGTAAAAATAAAAATAAAGTACATTCTTTAATCATTATTAATGAAGATAATAAAAAATTAATTATTTATAAAAATATAAGGTTAGATAAGAATGAAGAAAATCAAAAAGAGATTATCATATATGAAGATAGTGATATATATTCATGTTTAATTGTTGAATTTCATAGTATTATATGGGCAATTTGGACAAGTAATAATAAACTTTATGGATGCTATTCTACAAATAATGGAGAGGATTTTTCAAAGCCATTAATTTATAAAGATATTACAACGGAAAATATAAGAAAGATAATATTGGTTGAAGGATATACAATGAAAGAAACATATATTATTGAAAGTGAAGGATATATAAATTTATTTCTAGAAGAATTATTAATATATAACCATCCTTTAGATATAAATTATAAGGAAATAACATATAGTTTTAAAGAAAAAGAAAAGTTTAATGTAGTTATTAAAAAAATTAAAAATTTGGAGGAAATTGTTGATAATCAAAAGTCACAAATACTAAGCTTAGAAAATAACATAAGAAAGTAAGGAGTTAAAAACTTTACTAATATGCAATAAAAATGCTCTTTAAAAAAACTTTTATAAAAAGGAGGGATTTAAATGGAGTACAATATATTAATTGGAGGAAGTGCTGGACAAGGTCTTGATACTGTAAGTGATTTTTTAGAAAAAGTAATTAAGAAGTCAGGACTTTATTTATTTTCTAACAAGGATTATATGTCAAGAGTTAGGGGAGGACATAATTTTATTCAAATTAGATTTGGGGAAGATAGAGCGTTTGCTCATAAAGATAAATTAGATTTAATACTTGCCTTAGATGAAAATACAGTTTTATATCATAAGGATAGATTAAATAAAGGTGGAGTAATAATAGCTGATAAGGGGATAAAGTTAGATTATAAAGAAGTTTTAAAACTACCATTAGTAGAAGTTGCCAAAGGGTTAAGTTTATCAAAAGCATTTACTTCAGTAGCTGCAGGGGTAATATTGAAGTATTTCTCATTAAGTTTAGAAGGAATAGAAAAGTATTTTAGTAGCAAGTTATCTGAGGATATTAGAAATAAGAATATTGAGGCTGTAAAGCTTGGATACAATTTAATTGAATCAAATTATAGTGTTGTAGGAAAAAATTTATCAGAAGATTTGTTGATAAATGGGAATGATGCAATTGCTTTAGGAGCAGTTGCAGGAGGGTTAAACTTCTATTCAGCATATCCTATGACGCCAGCAACAAGCATAATGACATATCTAGCTAAAAAACAAACTGAAATAGGAATTGTAGTAGATCAGGCGGAAGATGAAATAGCTGCTATAAACTTTGCAATAGGAGCATCATATGCAGGTGCAAGAGCTATGACTGGAAGTTCAGGTGGGGGGATATCACTTATGGTTGAAGCCTTTGGACTCGCTGGTATTACTGAAACGCCAGTTGTAGTTTTAGATTCTCAAAGACCAGGTCCTGCAACTGGATTGCCAACTAGAACAGAGCAAAGTGATTTAAGTTTTTTATTAACTGCTGCACAAGGAGAGTTTCCAAGAGCTGTAATAAGTGTTAGAAATGCAGAAGATGCATTTTATAAGATAGTAAAGGCACTTAACTTAGCAGATAAATATCAAACCTTAGTATTATTGCTAACTGATCAATATTTAGCAGATTCAAATATAACTATTCCTAAATATGATTTAAGTAATATTAAGATAGAAAATTATGTTTCTAATGGAGATGAGTTAAAAGATGGAGAGGAATATAAGAGATATAAGATAACTGATAATGGAATCTCTCCGAGAATGATACCAGGAAATGAAAAAGGTCAAGTAGTGTTAGTTGATAGTGATGAACATACAGAGGAAGCACATATTACAGAGGCTTCTGAAGTAAGAAATGATCAAATGGAAAAGAGAATGAAAAAACTTGAATTAATGAAGGCTGAAATGGAAGAGCCAGAATTCATGGGAAATGAAGATTTAGAAGTTCTTTTAGTTGGTTTTGGATCAACTTATGGAGCTTTAAAGGATGCAATAGAGGAATTAAATAATGATGGAAAAAAGGTTGGAGCCTTAAGCTTTGGAGATATTTATCCACTACCGGAAATAAGTATAAGAAAATATGCTAATAAAGCAAAGAAAGTCATAAATGTAGAACAAAATTTTATTGGACAATTAGGAAAGCTTATAACTCAAGAAACTGGGATATTAATGAGTAGTAGTATTTTAAAATATGATGGAAGACAAATAACAGGACATGAAATTGTAGAAAGGCTAGAGAGGGGGGAGTTTTAATGTTGGACTTAAATATTTATAAGAGCAATGATGATAATGCTTGGTGTCCTGGTTGTGGTAATTTTGGAATATTGATATCATTAAAAGAAGCTTTAGCAGAATTAAGTTTAAAACCACAAGATGTTGTTTTAGTATCAGGTATTGGTCAAGCAGCTAAAACTCCACACTATATTAAAGTAAATGGATTTAATGGACTTCATGGTAGGGCTCTTCCACCGGCTCAAGCCATTAAAATGGTAAATAAAAAGTTAAGTGTAATTGTAACTAGCGGAGATGGAGATTCATATGGAGAAGGAGGAAACCACTTTATACATTGTATTAGAAGAAATGTAGATATGGTTCACTTAGTTCACGATAATCAAATTTATGGATTAACCAAGGGACAAGGGTCGCCAACTACAGGAAAAGGACAAGTAACTTCTATGCAATTTGAAGGCGTTTATGTAGATCAAATGAATCCATTAGCTATTGCAATAAGTGCTGGGGCTACATTTGTAGCAAGGAGTTTTTCAGCAGATAAGGAACATTTAAAGTCTATGATAAAGGCAGCCATAAATCATAAGGGGTATGCTTTAGTAGATATAATGCAACCTTGTGTAGTATTTAATAAAGTTAATACCTTTAAATGGTATAAGGATAGGATTTATAAGTTAGATAATAGCTACAATTCAAGTAATAAATTTGAGGCTTTAAAGAAAGCAGATGAGTTTGGTGATGAAGGAATACCAATTGGTATAATTTATAAAAATGAAGGTCAAGATAGCTATGATAACTTACATCCAGTGCTTAAAACTGGAGGCAATTTAGTAGAAAGAAAATGGGAAGTAAAGGATACAGAGAAGCTAATTGATGAATTTTTATTCAATTAAATAGTATATAAAAGGGGTTATCGCACAATGAAAAATTAATGAAAAACTAACGAAAGAGTTTTTAAAAGAAATTAATTTTAGTAAGTCTTAATTTTTAATTCTTAATTTGAGCTGTTTGTGCGACGGCTCTTTTTTTTACTCTTTAGGAAATTATAAAGATGTTACCCTGTGAATAACGTTTTCACAATGACCTTCCTTTAGCTTTGAAGTGCTTCTATTAATTTTGCGATGACTTGGAGATTGCGATGGAATAAGCAAAATTATATAGAAGTACTTTTTTATCTCTGGCATATATAAATTATATGCTTTTCTTCATTATTTAAAATAGGAATATTATCTAATCAATAAGATAAAAACAATATTTACATTTTTGTGATTTAGTTACATAAAAAAGATAAATTTTGTTGTAGAATAGATATAATGAAGAATTTAATTAGGAGATGATAAAGTGTTTGGTTTATTTAATAAAAAATCAGAAAAGGTTATAAACGTAAATGATATTGATAATTTAATTGGAAAAATAGATTTAATAGATATAAGAGAGCCTTTTGAGTATAGAGTAGGGAGCTTAAAGACAGCTAAGAATATTCCAATGGGAGAGCTTTTGGAGGAGCCAGAAAAGTATTTAGATAAAAATAAAGAATATTATATAGTTTGTCAATCTGGGGGAAGAAGTCTTAGAGCTTGTCATCAGTTAAATAGCATGGGGTTTGATGTTGTAAATGTTGCTGGTGGAGTAGGCTCATATGCTGGAAGTAAAAGAAAATAGTTCCGATATTTTATAATGAATAATGAAAAATTAAGAATTGAGGAGAAAACTCCCTGTGGAGTTTTAGAAATTTTATTTTAGTAATTCCTAAGGAATTACTAAAATAATAGGTAACTATTAATTATTAATTGAAAAGGATGGTTTTTAAATGAAAAAAATATTAATAGTAGGTGGAGTAGCTGGTGGAGCTTCAGCAGCAGCTAGATTAAGAAGACTTAGTGAAGAAGATCAAATAATAATGTTTGAAAAGGGACCTCATGTATCTTTTTCAAACTGTGCTCTTCCATATCATTTAAGTGGAGTAATAGAAGAGGCTGATAAACTTGTACTTATGAGTCCTGAAAAGTTTAAAGCACAATATAATATTGAAGCTAGAGTAAGTAGTGAAGTTCTTTCAATAGATAGAAAAAATAAAGAAATTGAAGTCAAAAATTATTTAACAGGTGAAGTCTATAGAGAAAGTTATGATAAGTTAATTTTATCTCCTGGAGCAAAGCCTATAGTTCCGAATATTTCAGGTATTGATAAAGTTAATATATTTACAATAAGAAATGTTGTAGATATAGATAAGCTAAATAGATTTGTTAAAGAACTTGATGCTAAAAATGTAGCAGTAATCGGTGGAGGATTTATAGGAGTTGAAGTAGCGGAAAATTTAAGGAAAGCTGGATATAGGGTTTCTTTAATTGAAGCTATGAATCAAATATTAAAGCCTTTTGATTATGATATAGTTCAGATACTACATAAGGAAATTTATGATAAGGGTATTAATTTAATACTTAATGGTAAAGTAAAAAAATTTGAAGAAAATAAAGTCGTATTAAATTCAGGAAAGAAAGTTAATGCAAATGCAGTTGTAATGGCAATAGGAGTTTCTCCAGAAATAACTTTAGCAAAAGAAGCAGGACTTGAAATTGGAGTAACAGGTGCTATAAAGGTTGATAGTAATTATAAAACTAGTGATGATGATATTTATGCTATTGGTGATGTAATTGAAGTATATAATTCATTAACTCATTCTATGACTAAAATATCATTAGCAGGACCTGCACTAAAACAAGCTAGATCTGTTGCAGATCATATTAATGGAAAGAAAAGCTTAAATAAAGGATATATTGGATCTTCAGCTATAAAGGTATTTGATTATAATGCAGCAGCGACAGGATTAAATGAAGGATTAATTAAAGCAATAAATACGAATATAAATTATGATATAGTAAGATTAATTACTAATGATAAAGTAGGTATTATGCCAGATGCTAAGCCTCTTCATTTTAAATTAATATATGAAGTACCAACAGGAAAAATATTAGGTGCACAAGCCATAGGTATGGGAGATGTAGCTAAGAGAGTAGATATAGTAGCAACTCTTATAAAATTAGGTGGAACAGTGGAGGATTTAAAAGATTTAGAACTTTGTTATGCACCACCTTATAGTACAGCAAAAGATGTAGTAAACTATTCTGGATATATAGCATCAAATTTATTAAATGGAGATTTCAAACAAGTTAATGTAGATAAAGTAAGAGATTTAGTAGAAAATAATGCATATATTATAGATGTAAGAGAAATTAGAGAATTTGAAAATGGCCATATAAAAGGGGCTAAAAATATTCCATTAAGTCAATTAAGGGAAAGGGTTAATGGAATTCCAAAGGATATTCCAGTGTACTTACATTGTAGAACAGGACAAAGAAGCTATAATGCAACTTTAGCTTTACAAAACATTGGGTATAATAATATATATAATATAACAGGAAGTTTCTTAGGACTATCATATTATGAATACTATAACGACGAGACTACAGATAGAG
Source organism: Clostridium nigeriense (assembly GCF_050585265.1). Taxonomy (GTDB): domain Bacteria; phylum Bacillota; class Clostridia; order Clostridiales; family Clostridiaceae; genus Clostridium; species Clostridium nigeriense_B. Next base: position 263,811 of record NZ_JBNOOE010000003.1, read on the forward strand.
AAAGTATAGTTACTAAGTATAATTTTAGATAAATAATAAATTTTTATTATTATAATGATATCAAGATAGAACATAGTATAAAAATGAGTAGAGTTTTATTTAAGCTCTACTCATTTTTAATATTTTTAGAAGATAAAAGTATATAGCCTACATATATTTTATCTATTTAATAATAATTTATTCTAATACTTTGCATTAATGTGATAAAATATAGTATATAAGATAAATAATGTAAAGTTAATAACTATACTTTAGAAGTATAATTTTCATAAATAAGTAATAAAACAATATAAGAATGGAGAGTGACATTATGAAAAAAGTAGAAGAAAGATTTTTAGAATATGTTAGATTAAATACAAAATCAGACGAAACAACCAGAGTAACTCCAAGTACAAAGGGACAGTTAGTATTAGCTGAAAAATTATGTAATGAGTTAAAGGAATTAGGATTAAAGGATGCAAGGATAAGTGAATTTGGATATGTATATGCTACTTTAGAAAAAAATTGTAATAAAGAATTACCAAAGATAGGATTTATAGCTCATATGGACACAGCTCCAGATTATAGTGGAGAAAATGTAAATCCTAAGATTATAGAAAATTATGATGGGGGAGATATTAAATTAAATGATTCAGTAGTACTATCTCCAAAGTTTTCACCAGAATTAAAGCAATATATAGGACAAAGACTAATAACAACTGATGGTACAACTCTTTTAGGAGCTGATGATAAAGCTGGTCTTGCAGAAATAATAACAGCAGTAGAATATTTAGTAAATAATCCAGACATAGAGCATGGAGATATAAAGATAGGTTTTACTCCAGATGAAGAAATTGGGGAGGGAGCAGATCATTTCGACGTTGAAGGCTTTGAAGCAGATTTTGCTTACACTATAGATGGTGGAAGAATAGGTGAGCTTGAATTTGAAAACTTTAATGCTGCAGGAGTAAAAGTAAAAATTAAAGGTGTGAATGTTCATCCAGGGTATGCTAAGAATAAGATGGTGAATTCTATAATGGTAGCAAATGAATTTATAAATAGCCTTCCTTTAGATGAGGTACCTGAAAAGACAGAAAAATATGAAGGGTTCTATCATCTTACTGATATAGATGCTACTGTAGAAAATACTACATTAAGCTATATTATTAGAGATTTCTTTACAGATACTTTTGAAGCAAGAAAAAATAAAATAAAAGAAATTGAAAAAGAATTAAATGAAAAGTATGGTGAAGGTACTGTAGTTGCAGAAATAAAAGATCAATATAATAATATGAAAGAAAAAATTGAGCCTGTAATGCATATAGTAGAAAATGCAAAGGAGGCCATGATAGAAGCAAATGTAACTCCTATCGTTAGACCAATAAGAGGTGGTACTGATGGAGCTAGATTATCATTTATGGGACTACCAACACCTAATATATTTGCTGGAGGAGAAAACTTCCATGGAAAGTATGAATATGTTCCAATTGAATCTATGGAAAAAGCAGTAGAGGTTATTGTAAATATAGTAAAACGATATGCTTAATGAATAGTTAAAATGAAGAATGAATAATAAAAAACTCCCTCAGGGAGTTTTTTCAGACTGCTGACAAAGTGTCAGCAGTCTTTAATTTTATACAAATATGTAATATAATTTAAAATATATTAATTTATTA
>NZ_JBNOOE010000004.1:0-193164 GCF_050585265.1 Clostridium nigeriense
TAATAAATTAATATATTTTAAATTATATTACATATTTGTATAAAATTAAAGACTGCTGACACTTTGTCAGCAGTCTGTAAAGCTGTGTACAATTAAAGTTGTACACAGCTTTTTTGACAAAAAATAATGATAAAACATAATAATATTTAATTTTAAAACTATAGATATAGTGTAATTTAAAATAAAATTAAGAAAAAAATAAGAAAATATTAATGATATATTAAGAAAATTAGAGTATTTAGGAGTACTATTGAGAAATTAGCTTATAAGTTGCTGATATAAACCCTGATGTATATATTGTATATTCAAATAATATAATATAATCAATAAATGCGCATTTGATTAGGGGAATAGCTTAAAACTTTACAAAATATTAATTTCTTAAGTGAGGTGGTGTTTTGAAAAGAAATATTAGAAATGCTTATTATTTGAGAATAGTTATATTCTTAAGCATTATTATAATACCAATATTTAATATAGATTTGAAAAGTAATCAAGTTTCAGAAATTGATAATAGGATGTTAATGAATTTCGAAGATATTTTTACAAATTCTAATGATAGTAGATCTATATTTAATAATGCTTCTACTTATTTGAATGATAGAATTGGATTTAGAACAAGTATGGTATCCTTATACACAAATGGAATGGACATGCTTTTTGATGAATTAGTTCATCCAAGTTATGAATATGGTAAGGAAGGACATATTTATCTTAAGTTACCAGAAACGGCTGTAAATTTGAAATTTCAGGAAGTTTTCTCAAGTTTTATAAAAGATTTTCAAACCTATTGTAATGAAAGAGCGATTAAATTCTTATATACATTGGAGCCAAATAAGTCAACTATTTATCCAGAGTATTTACCAGAAGGATATAATAGAAGTACTGAAAATTTAGATTATTTTATAGAGCTTTTAGAAGAAAAAGATATTAATTATTTAAGCAACGTAGATACTTTATTAAATGCCAAGGAAGATCCAGAATATAAAGATATCTTACTATATAATAAAGAATATGATGCTGGCCATTGGAATGAAACAGGGGCTATAGTTGGCTTTACAGCTATTATAGATAGGCTAAATGAATTAGATAATAGAGTAGGGCAATTTGATATTACAAACTTTGAGCCAGAAGAATACGTAAATGAAACATTAGTAGCATCTAACTTTGTAATTAATGAAGAAACTACTAATTACAATTTGAAAGAATATAACATAGAATATATTGAAGATTATGAGGATGAAATAATAAGACATGAAAACTTTAGATATTTCACCCATTATAAAAACTTAACAAATACTGAAGGCCCTAGATTATTAATTTTTGCAGGAAGCTACTTTAATAATAAAGAAAAATTTATCACGGGTAATTTTTCAGAAGTAATGAAAATACATAACTACAGAAATGTAATAGACTACGAATATTATATAAACATTTATAATCCAGATATAGTTTTGTTTGAATCAACTGAATATACTAATACTGGCTATCACTATCCAATTAAGGATATGGAAGAAAAAACATATATAAAATCAATTAATAGCTATAATAATTTAATTGAAAATAATTTTGTTTATGTTGATAATAAAAATATTCAAAAGTCAGGAAGTAATATAACAAATTTTGTAGTACCAATTGAAAGTGATGATTTACTTTGTGCATATGTGGATATTAATAATAGAATATTAGACTGCAAAATTAATATAGTTGAAGATAATTTATATGTTGAATTTTCAATAATAACTTCAGAATTAGAAAATATAGATAGCTTTGACTTATATTTTATTTCAAATGATGAAGAAAGGTATCAACAAATAAATATTATTTATAATTATTAAATTTAAGAGTATTTTAAGCTTTAAAATATATAATATTTAGAATATGTTTAGTTGTAAAATTGATAGTATTATAAATTGGAAAGGGATAAATTTATGGTATTTAGTTCGACTATTTTTATTTTTATTTTTTTACCAATAGTTTTATTTACATATTATGTTTTAGGTAAAAAAATAAAAAATTATGTTTTATTAATAGCAAGTCTTTTTTTCTACGCCTGGGGTGGAGTAGATTATTTAAAGATATTGATATTATCTATTATGATTAACTATATTTTTGGATTATTAATAGATAAAGTAAGGGATAACATTAAATTAAAAAAAATATTTTTATCTATGGGAGTATTGATTAACTTAGCTTTACTTTTCTATTATAAATATTATGATTTCTTTATAGAAAACACTAACTTAGTATTTAATACTAATTTTAAGTTAAAATATATAGTTTTACCTATAGGTATTTCGTTTTTTACTTTTCAGGGAATGTCCTATATTATAGATATTTATAGAAAAGATGGTAAGGTTAACAAAAATCCTTTTGCTGTAGCACTATATATATCTTTCTTTCCACAATTAGTGGCAGGTCCTATTGTAAAATATAAGACAGTAGATGATCAAATTAGAAATAGAAGAGAGGCTGTAGAGGATTTTAGTTATGGAATAAATAGATTTGTTATAGGACTAGCTAAGAAAGTTATGATTGCAGATATATTAGGTATTATGGCAGATAATATATTTAATTTATATTATAGCGGAATAGATACACCAACAGCATGGATAGGTGCAATTTGCTATACATTCCAAATATATTATGATTTTTCAGGGTATTCAGATATGGCTATAGGATTAGGATACATGTTTGGGTTTAAATTTATGGAGAATTTTAATTATCCATATATATCAAAATCTATAACTGAGTTTTGGAGAAGATGGCATATTTCCTTATCAACTTGGTTTAAAGAATATCTTTATATACCACTTGGAGGTAATAGAAGAGGAAATGTATACTTCAATTTATTTGTTGTATTTTTAGTTACAGGTATTTGGCATGGAGCAGCGTGGACATTTGTATTATGGGGATTATGGCATGGATTATTTATCCTTATTGAAAGAGCTATAAATAAACGAGAGTGGTATATTAAAATTCCAACTGCTATTAAGTATATTGTTACTATGCTAATTGTTATTTTAGGATGGGTACTATTTAGGGCAGATAGTTTGGAACAAGCAGTAGGATATATTAGGACTATGTTTGGTATGACTAATGTAGGAACTTTAACATTTGAATATCCATACTTTATCAATAAAAAAATTGTGGTTTGGATAATTATTTCAGCATTAGGCTCAACACCTTTTATTTCCAATAAACTTAAGAAGTATAGTGGAAATAAGACTTTTGAATTGTTATCTACAATATTTATATCATTATTATTTATTGTTGCAATAATTTTTGTTGTTAATTCAACTTATAGTCCATTTATTTACTTCCAATTTTAAAGGAGGTTAAGACTGTGAAAAAAATTAATATTTTAAAAATGATAATATTCATTTTCATTATTTTAGTACCTATAGTAACGTTTAATTTAAAAAAAGATGTTGTATCAGAAATAGATAATAGAAAGCTTATGAATATAGAAGATATATTTACTAGTGATGATTTAACTGATGGAATACAAAGTTTTATAGATGATAGAATTGGATTAAGAAATAGTATGGTCAGTATATATAATAGGTCTATGGACGTACTTTTTGATGAAATGGTTCACCCAAGTTATCAATACGGAGAGGATGGATATGTATTTTTCAAGGTATCTGAAAATAATTTTGACCAGGAATTTCAAGAAATTTATTCAAGTTTTATCAAAGATTTTCAGGATTATTGTGAAAGTAGGGGGATAGGGTTCTTATATACATTTGAACCAAGTAAAGCTACAGTATATGAGGAATATCTTCCAAAGGGATATAATTATAATAACGAGAATCTAAGTTATTTTATATCATTATTAGAGGAGAAGAGTGTTAATTATTTAGATAACTCTGAAATATTAATAAATGCAAAAAAAGATATACAAGTTTTTGATCAAAAATATGATGCTGGCCATTGGAATGAAACTGGTGCGAGTATTGGAATTTCTGCTATGCTAGATAGATTAAATGAATTGGATAATAGAGTAGGAAGTTTAGATATAAATAATTTTGAAAAAGTTAGCTTTATAAATGAAACATTACCAACTTCATATTTCTATATAAATGAAGAAACAACTCATTACAATTTAATTAATAATAATTCTATAGAAATAAATGATTTAGAAAGCGAAGTATATAGAGATAGTAATTTTAGATACTTTACTAATTACAAAAATGAAAATAATGAAGATGGACCTAGATTACTTATATTTGCAGGAAGTTATTTTAATGGAAAGGAAAAATTCTTAACAGAAAACTTTTCAGAAGTAATTAAAATTCATAATTATAGAAATGTAATAGATTATGAATACTATATAAATTTATTTAATCCTGACTTAATTTTATTTGAATCAACAGAGTACACTCATTCAGATTATTATTTTCCAAGAGATATGATGAGTAGTAAGATTTCAAATAAGAATATAGATAGTTATATAGATTTATTAGAAGATAGCTTTGTTGAGATTGAAAATACGCCTTTAGAGAAATCAGATACTAATATTACTAATATTACTAATTTTTCAATTCCGATTGAAAGCAAAGATTTGTTATATGCTTATGCAAATATAGATAATAGAATATTAGATTGTAAGATTAGTAAAAGTGAAAATCAAGATTATATAGAGTTTTCAATAATGAATTCTGATTTAGAAAATGTAGATAGTATAGATTTGTATTTTATTTCTAAAGATGAAGAAAGATATCAAAAAACAGAAATATATTTAGATTAATTATTACCTTGAGTTTTTAGAAGTAAATATGTTGTGTTAGGGCGACTTGGAGTTTGCGACGGAGCTATTAATATAACATATTTACTTCTTTTTTTTACTCTACTGAGAATAAGAATTTATGAAGTTCTTCTGTTGTTCCTTCTATATCTATATTAGTATGATACATATCTGTAAATCCTGCACTAATAATATTTCCATCAGAAGGGAATCTTCCTTGTTCTATATTACTTAATCCCATTCCTAAGGCTTTAGTTGATATAGAAATTATTTCACTATTAGTTAAATTAGTAGTAACTAAAGGAAGAATTTTGTTTATCATTCCAGGAACTTCAGTTAAACTTATATCCTTAAACTTAACAAATAAAGCATTTAAAACATCTCTTTGACGTTCAGTTCTTCTAAAATCTCTTCCAGCTGTATATCTAATTCTACAATAAGCAGAAGCTTGAGTACCATTTAAAAGTTGTGTGCCAGAGTTATATATATGTTCTGTAGTTGTTCCATTATTTTTATCTATGTTATCTATGTATCCATTTATATATTGAAGTTCATCTGGAGTAATTTCCATTTCAATACCACCAAGAGCATCTATTATCTTTGGAAGTCTTTCTAAATCCACTTGAACAAACTTGTCTATTTTTAAATTGAAATTATAATTTATGGTCTTTAATATAGAACTTGGACCACCATCTAAAATAGTATAATTTAAGTTCATTTTACCACCATCAGGTAAGTCTAAATAAATATCACGCATTAAAGAGCAAAGTTTAATTTTATTATTTTTAGTATCGATTGCAAGAATCATAGTTGCATCAGCAGCACTAACATCGTAGATTTCTGAAAAATCACTTCCAAATAGAGCTATTGTTATAACGTCAGCAATTTCTTCTGGAGTTTCTTTACCAGTATCAACAACATCATTTCTATCAATATTAACTCTCTCTACTTTACTAGAAAGATAATATGTATAGGAGCCACCTATAGCAAGCATTAAAATGATTACAGATAAAACTGCAACAAGAATTTTCGTTTTCAGTGTAAGCTTTTTCATTTAATTACCCCCAAAAGTAAAATATTATTTATATATTATATCAATAATATTATAATTTTGAAAAGATAGAATAGTATCATATAAATAGAAAATTGATTTTGGAGTAAACAAATGATAAAATCACCAATATATGTTGCTAATTAAAGGGGGATAATCATGAAAAAACTAGCATCAATAATATTACTAATAGTACTAATTATTCCTGTATCAATACCTATGGCAGATGATAAGTTTAATAATGGTAATATCTATAATTACATGATGGATAATGGGGTAGCCCTTGGAAAAGATAACTTGGCAGAAAATGTTGATGATAAAACATTAATACAAATGTCTAATGGAGCTAGCAAAACTATAAATAATATAGTTATTGTAATAAGATTTAAAGGTGAAGAAGAGTTTATGAATATGGATAATTTCTATAAATTATCCAATACATATAATATGTATGAAGACATTAATTATGATAATGTTGCAGATGAGGGATCTATTTCATTAAATTCTTATATTAGTGATTTAACTTATGGACAAGTTAAAGTTAAAAGTAGCTTTTATCCAGTTAGAAATAATAAGTATTTCTCAATAGAGGCACCTGAAACTAGAGATTATTATGAAAAGTATGTAGCTGGAAGTAGAAAAGAAGCGGAATTTATTAAATGGGCCTTTGATGAAATAAAGAATGAAATAAATTTATCAGAAAATGAATTAGATCAAGATAATGATGGAGAAATAGACATTGTTACATTTTTATGTTCAGGTGCAACAACAAGTAATAATATGTTATGGCCGCATGAAACCAAATTTATAGGTGATACGTCTATTAACGGCAAAAAGTTAGGTACATATAATTTAATTAATGTAGGAAATTTTGAAAATAACATTTTTAATAAAGGAAATTTAAAAATAGCAATTCATGAATTCTTACATGGATTTAGTTATCCAGATTTATATAGATACTATTATAGAGGAAATCCAGTAGGTGAATGGGATGTTATGGCCAATACTGATGGATACGGACAACTTCCTTTAGTTTATACAAGAAATTTTTATAGTAATTTAAACTTAAATATTCAAGAAATAAATAGTGATGGTGTTTATATTCTCAAATCTTCACAAAGCACAAATAAGGATGATACATTAGCTTTTAAAATTAAATCGCCTTTATCAGATACTGAATATTTTATGGTGGAGTTTAGAAAAAAAGAAGGAAATTGGGATAGTGCTTTGCCAGGATCAGGTCTTATAGTTTATAGAATAAATGAAAATGTCAATCCTTTTGAAGGGAATAGAAATGGGTCACCAGACCATATTTATGTTTTTAGAGAAGGGGATACTAATAGTTATCATGCTCAAGGTAATACAAGGACAGCTTTTTTATCTAAAGAGTCTGGAAGGACAAGCATTGGTAGTGTAGATTTAAGTGGAAAATTCGTTTCTAATAGCTTATTTTTTGACAGTGGAGAAAACAGTGGGATAGTGATATCAGAAGTTGGCAGTTCAAATGGTGATGAAATAAGTTTTAAAGTTACATTTCATAAGGAAAGTGAAGATGTTGAGTTTAAAAGTATAATTGGAAAGGATAGATATGAAACTGCTGTAAAACTTAGTGAAGATAGTTTTGAAAGTTCTAATTCAGTAATATTGGTAAATGGACTAGCTTTGGCTGATGGGTTAGCTATTACACCTCTTGCAAGTTATTTAAATGCACCAATATTATTATCAAGAAAAGATAGTGTTCCAGAAAAAACTATTAATGAAATAAAAAGAATTGGTGCAGAAAATGTGATAATTGTAGGTGGAGAGGCAGTTTTATCTAATAAGATTTATAGTGAATTAAATAAAGTTGGAATAAAAAATATAAAAAGACTTGCAGGAAATAATAGATATGAAACATCATTAGAAATTGCAAAGTATATAGATAGTAATTATTATAATATTGAAGATATAGTTGTGAGTAATGGATTAACAGAAGCTGATGCTATGTCTATAGCATCGATAGCTGCAAGAGAAAAAATGCCTATAATATTATCTAATTCAAAAGAGTTAGAGAAATCCTCTTATAATTGGTTGAAAAATCAAAATTTAAAAAATGCATATATTATTGGAGGAGAAACAGCCTTATCTAATAATGTTTTAAATCAAGTAAATTCAATAACTAGTATGGATATAAGTAATAATAGGATAGGTGGAAGTAATAGATATGAGACTAACGCTTTAGTAATAGATAAATTTATAGAAGATAATTTACATACAGTATATTTATCTAAAGGATTGACATTAGTAGATGCTCTAGCAGCAGGAACAATAGCATCTACTAACAATGGAGTTATTATACTTTGTAATGATAACTTAACAGAAAGTCAAAAATCTATTTTATCCCATATTAATATAAAAAATGTTATTGAAGTTGGGGGTGGTATTTCTAGAAATTTAGTTAGTGAAATTAAAGGTATAACAAATTGATGAAAATACTTTATTTTACATAATGTAGGATTTATAATATGTGTATTAGGAAATTTTTCTATAATTAAGGGGAGGAAAATAAGTGAAAAATTTAAAAGTTTTATTGCTATTTATTCTAAGTTTTATGGTCTTAAGTGTAAACTTAGTAAAGGTTGAAGCTGCAACCAATGAAGACATTAAGGCTGTTTGGATAACAACAGTATATAATAAAGATTGGCCAAGTGTTGGGTCAAGAAATAATCCTGATGAACAAAAACAAGAGTTTATTAATATTCTTGAAGATGTAAAGAGCTTAGGATTAAATACAGTAATTGTACAAGTTAGGCCTGAAGGTGATGCAATATATAAATCAAGTATAAATCCTTGGTCAAAGGTTTTAACTGGAACTCAAGGACAAGATCCAGGATATGATCCATTAGCTTTTATAATAGAAGAAGCTCATAAAAGAGGAATACAAGTTCATGCATGGCTTAATCCTTATAGAATAACAACTAGTGGCACTGATGTTAATTCTTTATCAGAAAATCATTTTGCTAGAAAGAATCCACAAACTGTAATTACTGATGGAAAGGCATTATATTATAATCCGGGGCTACCAGAAGTTAGACAACATATAATAGATACAGTTTCTGAAATTGTAAATAATTATGATGTAGATGGAATTCATTTTGATGATTATTTTTATCCAAGTGCAAATGTTAATGATGAAGATGCATTTTCTAAGTATGGAAATGGTATGAGCATTGGAGATTTTAGAAGAAATAGCGTTAATCAATTAGTGGAATCAGTATATAATAAAATTAAGAGTATAGATAGTGAGATTGAATTTGGAATAAGCCCAAGAGGAATATGGAAGAATAGTTCAAGTGATTCTACTGGTTCAGAAACAAATGGAGCTCAAAGCTATTATGATATTTTTGCTGATACTAGAACATGGATAAAAAATAATTGGCTTGATTATGTTGCGCCTCAGGTATATTGGGAAATTGGAAATAAGGCTGCAGATTATTCAAAGCTGATTCCTTGGTGGTCCAATGAGGTAAATGGAACAAATGTAAAGTTATATATAGGACATGGAATATATAAGACAGAAGTTGCTAGTGAAATTGATAAGCAAATAGAACTTAATAGACAGTATCCAAATGTAAGGGGAAGTATATTCTATACTTATAGTAATATTAAATCCAACACAGGTGGTATAAGAGACAAGCTGGTAAGTTCATTAACTGTTCCAATAGTAACACTAGCTGGAAGTGATAGGTATGCAACAGCAGTGAAATTAAGTCAAAGCCAATTTAATAAGTCAGATACAGTTGTAATAGTTAATGGATTAGCTATTGCTGATGGATTAGCAGCTACACCGTTAGCTACATATTTAAATTCACCAATTCTATTAACAAGAAGTAATTTAATACCAGATACAACTAAAAGTGAAATATCTAGATTAAATGCAAAAAAAGCAATTATAATAGGTGGAAATACAGTAGTTGATAGTAATGTAGAATCTGCTTTAAGAAATTTAGGAATTACATCTATTGAAAGATTAGGTGGAAGTGATAGATATGCTACATCACTTCAAATTGCAAAATATATAGACACATATCTTTATGATGTAGAAAATATAGTTGTAAGCAACGGGCTTGGTGAAGCAGATGCAATGTCAATAGCTTCAGTGGCTGGCAGAGATAGAATGCCAATAATATTATCAAGAGCTGATAAATTAAATGATGATATATATAGTTGGTTAAAAGGTGAAAATCTTAAGAGTGCTTATATAATAGGTGGACAAACTGTCTTAAGTAATAATCTATTGAATTCAGTTAATACAATTACTTCATTAGATATAAGTAATAATAGATTAGGTGGAGCAAATAGATATGATACTAATGCAATGGTAATAGAGAGATTTTATGGCTCAAACCTAAATAAGGTTTATGCTTCAAAAGGATTAGTATTAGTTGATGCTTTAACAGCTGGTCCAATTGCAGCATTAAATAATGGTCCTGTAGTATTATGTAATAATGATTTAACTACAATGCAAAAAAATATTTTAAGTTTAAAAAATGCAAATTCTATAGTTGAATCAGGCGGAGGAATTTCTAAAACGGCAATAAACTCTTTAAAATCTGCATTAAAATAGTAAAAAATAGAATGCTTCTAGTAATAATAAATATTATTAGAAGTGTTTTTATTATTTGAAAAATAATACAATAATCGACAAAAATAATCAATATTATTTATATATGAACATAATCTGTATTATAAATTAAAATTAAATTTTAATTTATAAAAAAATAGTTTTTTTTATAAATCAACCAAGTGTTTATTGAATTTTTAGAAAGTTTAAATTATAAGATTTATATGATATAATACTATAGGCTAAAATTAGGATATAAAACACTTGGTGTAACTAAGTATATTATGTTTAAAATTAGGGGGATTTGTATGGATAATATTAATGTTAATATTAATTCAGCAGTTGAAAAGGAAGATAGGTTAATATACAGTCTATTAAAAAGATTGATAGATATTATAGGGGCTTTATTTGGCTTAATTCTATTAAGTCCTATATTAATAATTGTAGGATTTTTAATAAAGTTAGAATCAAAGGGACCTATTATTTTTGCCCAAAAAAGGGTTGGGTTAAATGGAAAAGAATTTAAAATGTATAAGTTTAGATCTATGGTAGCAAATGCTGAAGAAATAAAGGAAAAATTAAAAGAAAAAAATGAAATGTCTGGACCAATGTTTAAAATAAAGGATGATCCTAGAATAACTAAAGTTGGTAAATTTATAAGAAAGACAAGCATAGATGAATTGCCACAATTAATTAATGTGCTTAAAGGTGATATGAGTTTAGTTGGACCTAGACCAAGCTTACCAAATGAGGTTAAGGAATTTGAGCCTTGGATGTTAAAGCGCCTTGAAGTTAAACCAGGTATTACTTGCTTTTGGCAAGTTATGGGTAGAAACAATATAGATTTTGAAAATTGGATGAAACTTGATATTAAGTATGTAAATGAAAGAAGTCTTTGGTTAGATATAAAACTTATTTTTAAGACTTTCTTTGTGTTGTTTGGAGATGAAAATGCTGCTTAGTATATAGTAATTAATAAAAGTTAATATTTTTATAAAGAGGTGAGGTAAAAATTAAAACAGCAGTAGTAGAAATATTTGATGATATAATCTCTAATATGTTTTTATATAAATTTCTTGGGGGAGAGGAAAATGTATATACAAGAAATTTGTTTTTAAGGGATTAATAAAGAGTTATTTTAAAATTAAATGCTGACTTAGGAGAATTATATGAATATAAAAATATTAGTAGCCACACATAAGACTTATAAAATGCCAAATGATAAATGTTACTTACCGGTTCAGGTTGGAAGAGAAGGAAAAAGTGATATTGGATATGTTGGAGATAATACTGGAGATAATATATCAGAAAAAAACCCATATTATTGTGAATTAACAGGATTATATTGGGGAATAAAAAATTTAAAATGTGATTATATTGGATTAGTACATTATAGACGTCATTTTTCTGGAAAGGGATTTTTATCAAATTTGATTGGAAATAAATTTGATAAAATTTTATCACAAGATGAAATTGAAATGATATTAAAAGAGTGTGATGTTATTCTTCCTAAAAAAAGAAAATATTACATTGAAACTCTTTATTCTCATTATGGAAATACTCATTATTCAGAGCATTTAGATGAAACTAGGATAATACTTGAGAAGTTATATCCTGAATATGTTGTGGACTTTGACAAAGTTATGAATCGTACTAGTGCACATATGTTTAATATGTTTATAATGAAGAAAGAATTAGCTGATAATTATTGTGACTGGTTATTTTCAATATTAGAAGAATTAGAAAAAAAAGTAGATGTAAACAAATATGATGCATTTCAAGCAAGACTATTTGGCAGGGTAAGTGAGTTATTATTAGATGTTTGGATTGAAAAAAAACAATTAAAGTATACGGAAGTATCATGTATGCATATGGAAAAAATAAATTGGTTCTATAAAGGATATAAATTTTTACAAGCTAAATTTACTTCGAAAAAGTTTGAAAAAAGTTTTTAGTCAATCGTTAATAAAAGTAGAATATTAATTTATATATATGGAGGATGAGGATGGAGTTAAAGCCATTTATAAGTATTATAATACCAATTTATAAAATACCAGAAGATTTTTTAAGAAAATGTATAGAGAGTGTAATAAATCAAAGTTTTAAAGATATTGAAATTATATTAGTAGATGATGAATCACCTGATAATTGTGGAGAAATATGTGATGAATATTCAAATATTGATAGTAGAATAAAAGTAATTCATCAAAAAAATCAAGGAGTATCAGTAGCAAGAAATTCTGGAGTAGATAATGCTACTGGAGAGTGGATTTCCTTTGTAGATGCAGATGATTGGATAGATGAAGATTATATACAAAATTTTTATAACATGACTTTAAAAACAAAAGCTGATATATTGATGTGCGATTGTTGTGTAAATTATTCAAGGAGAGAAGTAAAAAATAAATTTTTCAAGGATAATAAAATTGAGGCTATTGGAGAAGAAAAGGATAGATTTTTACTTCAATACTTATGTAGTAAAATTTATAGTGATGATTTATCAACTGCAGATATTGGATCACCATGGGCTAAAATTTATAAAAGAGAATTTTTAATAAAAAATAATTTTAAATTTGACCCTAAGCTTATTAGAATGGAGGACAATATTTTTAACTTATATACTTTTCAAATGGCTAATACTCTATATTATGAAGAGGGATATTTATATCATTATAGAAAAAGTGAATTCTCAGGATTTAGTAGATTTACACCAGAGATAGTTAATTATTATGAAATAGTATTTAATGAATTACAAAAATTTATAAAAAAGTATAAAAAATCCAATGAATTTTATATAGCTACTGATGTAAAAATTATAAAAAGTATATATGTTTATTGTAAGATGTACTATTTTCATAAAGATAATACTAAGAAATATACAGAGGTAAATAAGGAATTAAAAGAACTTTTAAACAAAGATTTATATAGAAATGCAATTAAAAATGTAAAGTTTAGATACTTATCTAGCATAGAAAAGATATTTGTTATTTGTTTAAAGTTTAAAATGATAAATGTATTAAGACTTTTAATGAATATTAAAAATCTCATATTTAAGTAAACTGAAAGGTGTAAGTAAAATATGATAGAAGATAATGTTTTAATAAGTGTGATAGTTCCAATATATAATTCTGAGCAATATTTAGAACAATGTATTGAATCTATTATAAATCAAAAATATTCAAATTTGGAAATAATATTGGTTAATGATGGTTCTGTAGATGGAAGCTTAAAAATATGTGAAAAATATGCAAAGAAGGATAATAGAATAAAAGTAATAGATAAAAAAAATGAGGGAGTATCTGTTGCAAGAAATGTTGGAATGGAAGTTTCAAGTGGTCAGTGGATTTCATTCATAGATTCAGATGATTGGATAGATCCGGATATGTTTGAAAAAATGTTGGCAAAAAGTAAAGATGATGATTTTGATGTAATAATGTGTAATTGTTATATTAATAAAAATAATAATGAGCATAATAATCAATCCTTGTCAAGTGAAGATTTGATTTTTAATAAAGAGGATATACATATATTACAAAGAAAGTTTCTTTGTAGGGGAATAAAAGAATACAGACCATATGTCTGGGGACTAGGAGCACCATGGTGCAAATTATATAGTAGTAAATTAATTAAAGAGAATAATATAAGTTTTGTTCCTGGATTAACAAGAAATGAAGATGGTCTTTTTAATTTATATATTTTCGAATATTCAAAAAAGATATGCTATTTACCAGATTGCTGTTATCATTATAGAGTTTTATCTGAATCTTTATCTCATAGAAGACAAGATAATATTATTATAGATACTGAGAAAAATTTATCTGAATTGATAGATTTTAGCAATAAATATAATAAAGATAATATATTTTGTGATGGAGTTAATGCAAGAATAATTACAGGAACACAACAATATCTTAGAGATTACTTCTTTTATGATATAACTTTAAAGTCATATGGAAAAAGAAAAAAAGAATTATTAAACTTGAGGAAAGAAGATTTATACGCAAATGCATGTAAAAAAATTAACTATTCAGTACTACCATTATCTGAAAAAATGTATTGTTTTTGCTTTAAATATAAACTAATTCTTGTTTTATTATTAATGGTTAAAGTTAGAGAAAAAGTTAAAAATTCTATAAGTTTTTAATAAGATTTTATAATTTATAGAGATAAAATCAATAGAATTAGGAGATAAATATGAAAATTTGTTTTTTTATTTATAATATATCTAATGCTGGTGGAAGTGAACGAGTATCAATAGTAATTTCAAATGAGTTAAAAAAGCGAGGATATGATGTAAGTATATTAAGTGTTTGTGGAACAGAATCTTTTTATGAAATAAATACTGATATACCAATAGAGATAATTTATAAGGGCGAAAATAATATTAGTAGTAAAAATAAATATTTAGATATACTTAAAAATGCATATAGGTATCATAAGAGAAATAAGACGGATATAGTTATTGATGTATTTGCAAGTAGAAGTTTAATTTCAATACCTTTAAAATTGTTTTTAAAGATAAAGAATATTACATGGGAACATTTTAATTATTCAGCTAAGATAGGATTAAATCCACTAGGAAGAAAATTAGCATGTAGATATTCTAACAAAATTATAACATTAACAAGTGAAGATATTTCATTGTATAAAGAAGATAATAGAAATATTAAAGCTGATATTGAGTATATCTATAACCCTAATCCATATGAAGGATCAGAAGTTAGTGATTTAAATAATAATAATGTAATAACAGTTGGAAGATTATCAAATCAAAAGGGATACGATATGCTATTAGATGCATGGGAGATAGTAGAAAAATCATGTGATTTTAAATTGCTTATTGTTGGTGATGGTGAAGAGAAAGAAGGCCTAAAGAAAAAGGCTTCTGATTTGAAGTTGAAAAATGTAGAGTTTCTTGGTGTCACTAATGATGTACCGAAATTTTACAAGAAATCATCAATTTATGTATCATCATCTAGATTTGAAGGATTACCAATGTGTATGATTGAAGCACAATCTTTTGGATTGCCAATAGTGAGTTTTAAATGTAAAACAGGACCAAGTGAAATAATAGAAGATACTATTTCAGGATATCTTGTTGAAAATGGTGATTATAAAATGCTAGCAGAAAAGTTGTTATTATTAATAAATGATAGAGAGCTACTTAAGAAAATGTCTTTTGAGGCTAGAAATCAATCATATAGATTTAATATTGATTCAATAATTAACAAATGGGAAGATACAATAAATGGTATATATGAAAAGTAATTGTGTAAGCATTAAAGAAGGAGAACAATATGAAATACAGTAATTATTTGATTTCTGAAGATAATGGTAATAATAATCATGCAGGGTCAAAAGCTAGAAATGATATTGATTATTTTCTTAAAGAAAATGTATCAGAAATATTAAGAGTTGAAAAGTTTTTTAATTCGAATGGAATAATTAACAAAGTTAAAATATTATGTAAAATGACAACTGACTGGAGTAAAATTATTTACAAAATTAATTCTAAAAGTAATATTATAATTCAATATCCATTAGAGAGTCCAAAAGAAATAGTTAATTTTTTTATTAAGATGACTAAAAAAGTGAAGGATGCAAAATTAATTGCAGTTATACATGATTTAGAATCATTGAGATTTGATTCTAAAAGGAAGAAGTCCGAAATAGAATATTTAACTCAGTATAACTATATAATAGTTCATAATGAAAGTATGAAAAGATATCTAGTAAATCAAGGAATTGATGAAAATAAATTAATTGTATTGGGAATATTTGACTATAAAACAGATGAAATTAATAAGAAAAATAGAAATTTAACTAATGAAATTGCGATAGCGGGAAATCTATCAAGTGATAAGTCAGGATATGTATATGATTTAGGAAAAATTGGGTCAAATGTTAAGTTTAATTTATATGGACCTAATTATAAGGAATATAAGAATGATAATTTAAAATATTTTGGACAATTTCCTCCAGAAAAATTACCAGAAAATCTTGAAGGAAGTTTTGGGCTAGTATGGGATGGAAGTGAAATAAATGATTGTGTTGGAATAACAGGTGAATATTTAAAATATAATAACCCACATAAAGTATCATTGTATATTGTATCTAATTTACCAATAATAATATGGAAGAAAGCAGCTATGGCAGATTTTGTGGTTAAGGAGAAAATCGGTATAGCAGTAGATTCCTTAGAAGATATTTATGATGAAATATCAAAGTTAAAAGAAGAAGATTATCAAAATATGATTAACAATATTAGTAGCATATCAAAGAAATTGCAAGATGGTTATTATATAAAAAAATCGTTAAAAGAAGTATTATAAGAAGATATAATTAAAATAGAATGTTGGGGAGGGGTATATGTTAAATTCTTATATTGAAAAAATTTATGATAATTTTAATTCAAGAATTAAAATGGAGTTATCAGATTTAATTTATTATATAGCTTATTTTTTATATTTAACAAAAATGGTTATAACAACTACGATGTTTAATGAACATTTAGGTCGTATAGTAACGGTACCAATTACTCTTATTTGTTTAGGACTACTTTTGATAAAAATATTATTATTAAATGAATATTCAAAGAAAAACTTTATAATAATGGGTATATTAACTTTGTGTGCTGGACTTACTTATATAAATAGTTCATATAATGATTTAATATTTTTAGTATTATTTATAATTGGTGCAAATAATGTAAATTTTAAAAATATAGTTAAAATATTTTTAGCCGTTAGAATAAGTATTTTATTAATTGCAATGCTGTCTGCAAAGCTTGGATTAATAGAAGATATAATATATATAAGAGAAGGAAAAATTAGGCAGTCGTTTGGTAGTCTTTACCCTACTGATTTTGCAGCAGGAGTATTCTTTATTGCTTTAGCATATTTGTATATTAAATGCGAAAAGTTAAAAATTAGAGATGTAATTATATTTGTATTCTTAGGAATAGGAGTATCTTATTTTTGTGATGCAAGAGTTGATTCGATTTGCATATTTGGAATAGCAATATATTCATTATTTAAGGTAATGTATAATAAAAAGGAAAACCTAAAAATTAATAAATTTCTCAATGTTATATTATCATCATCTATGATAATATGCACTGCTTTTTCAATAATTATATCTATAATTTATAATAATTCAAATAAAATTATGTTGTTTTTAAATAAGTTATTATCAAATAGATTAGAATTAGCAAAAAAAGGTATAGATAAATATGGATTCACATTATTCGGGCAAAGGGTTGATATGGTAGGAAATGGAGGAAGTACTAGTGTTAATCCAACCGAATATTTCTTCATTGATTCTTCATATTTATTTGTTGCTTTAAGATACGGGATGATTGCACTAATTATATTTTGCATTTTATTCACAATATATATTAAAAAAACAATAGACTTAGGAGAAATTACAATTGCATTTATTATTATGATAATAGCAATTAATTCTATAGTAGCACATAGGCTATTGGATATTGCTTATAATCCATTTTTACTAGTATTTTTTGCTAAAATAAGTATTAATACAAGATATGATGAGAGTGAACGACAAATAATATAAGATTAGTATGACGAAGAAATTAAACTTTTATATAAAAAATAATATAATAAAACTTTAAATTAAAGGAAAGGATTTACTTTATGAAAAAATATGATTATTTAATAGTTGGAGCAGGATTATTTGGATCTATATTTGCATCAGAGGCTAACAAAAGAGGAAAAAAATGTTTAGTTATAGATAAAAGAAATCATATAGGTGGAAATATATATTGTGAGAATATAGAAGGAATTAATGTACATAAATATGGAGCACATATATTCCATACAAGTAATAAAAGAGTATGGGATTATGTAAATAGTTTTGTGGAATTTAATAGATATACTAATTCTCCAGTAGCTAATTATAAAGGTGAATTATATAATTTACCATTTAACATGAATACATTTTATCAATTGTGGAAAGTAAAAACTCCAAAAGAAGCTTTAGCTAAGATAGAAGAACAAGTTAAGGAAGCTAATATAGATGAGCCTAAAAATTTAGAGGAACAAGCTATAAAATTAGTAGGTAAAGATATATATGAAAAATTAATTAAGGGATATACAGAAAAACAATGGGGTATGAAAGCTACTGAATTACCGGCATTTATAATTAAGAGATTACCAGTTAGGCTTACTTTTGATAATAATTATTTTAATGATAAATATCAAGGTATTCCAATAGGGGGATATAATAAAATAATAGAAAAGATGCTTGAAGGAATTGATGTTGAATTGAATGTTGATTTCTTTAAAGAAAGAGAACACTTTGAAAATATAGCAGAAAAAATTGTATTTACAGGTATGATTGATGAGTTCTATGATTATAAGTTTGGAACTTTAGATTATAGAAGTTTGAGATTTGAAACAGAAGTGTTAGAGGAAGAAAACTTCCAAGGAAATGCAGTTGTTAATTATACGGAATATGAAGTACCTTATACAAGAATAATTGAACATAAGCATTTTGAGTATGGAACTCAAGAAAAAACAGTGATAACTAAAGAGTATTCAGCAGATTGGAAAATAGGAGATGAGCCTTATTATCCAATTAATGATGATAGAAATAATGGAATTTATAATAAATATAAAGAATTAGCTGATAAAGAAGACAAAGTGATTTTTGGTGGAAGATTGGCAGAATATAAGTATTATGATATGCATAACGTAGTTGAAAGGGCTTTAAATGTAGTTGAAGAAGTGTTTGGAAAGGTAGAATAAAATGCAAATTTTAAAAAATTTTTTGTATAATTTATCATATCAAATATTAGTATTAATTTTACCTTTAATAACAGTGCCATATGTATCAAATGTATTAGGAGCAAAAGGTGTAGGTGACTATGCCTTTACTTATGCTAATACTCAATATTTTATTTTATTTGGTATGGTTGGTATAACCTTATATGGTAATAGACAGATAGCATATGTAAGAGATAATAAGGAAAAGTTAAAGAATACATTTTATTCTATATACTTAGTACAATTAATAACAATGTCTATATCAAGTGTATTATTTTTAATTTTTGCTTTTACATTTAGTGATAATTTATATAGATCATTATATTTAGTACAAGGTATAAATTTATTAGCTTCATTAATAGATATTTCGTGGTTATTAATGGGGCTTGAGCAGTTTAAAAAAACTGTAGTAAGAAATACTCTAGTGAAATTACTATCACTAGCAAGTATATTTATATTTGTAAAGAGTATAGATGATTTAGTTAAATATACTATGATATTAGCACTAGCGAATTTTCTAGGAAATTTAACATTTTGGTTCTATATACCAAACATAATAGGATTTAAAAATATTAAATTAGGAAGACTATCATATCATATAAAAGAATCAATAGCTTTATTTATACCACAAATAGCAATCCAAGTTTATATTTTATTAAGTAAAACTTTATTAGGAGTTTTTACAGATACTATACAAGTAGGCTATTATGAAAACTCTCAAAAATTAGTTAATATAGCTCTTACAGTTGCAACAGCTATTGGTACAGTAATGATGCCTAAAATAGCTAATACAGTTGCAACTGGTGATATGGATAAGGTTAAGTATTACATAAAAAATTCTTTTTTCTTTATGAATTTAATTTCTATTCCTCTAACTTTTGGATTATTAGGAATAGCTAAGGAATTATCCCCTTGGTTTTTTGGAAAGGAATTTGAAGGAATAGAAACATTAGTAATTATAAGCTCTATAACAATTTTAGCAATAAGCTGGTCAAATGTATTTGGAACCCAATTGTTGGTGCCATTAAATAAAACAAAAGAGTTTACTTTATCAGTTACTGCTGGAGCTATAGTTAATTTATGTTTAAATCTTATAATCTTAAAGTCTATGGGAAGTGTAGGAGCTTGCATAACTACAGTTTTAGCAGAAATAACAGTTACAGCAACACAAATGTATATTTTAAGAAAAGTTTTGAATTTAAAAGAAATGCTAAAATCAGTGTTTATATTTTTCCCATCAGCAATAATTATGTTTATAGTAGTTAGATTTATTGGAATGTATATGGGAGCTAAAATAATAACTACTATAGTTCAAGTTTCTATAGGAGGAATACTTTATTTAGCAACAATATTTATACTCTATAGAACTATTTATAAACAAAATATTATAGAATATATAAAAAATATGATAAAAAATTAAGTAGACAATATTAGAGATTTGAGAAATTTTTATCTAGTATACTTTTAAAAATAAATTTATATTTAGAATTAGAAAATTAAGTAATATTATAAATGCATATTATTTTAAATAATTTATTATAAGGCAATAAAATATCCCGACATTAAATGTCGGGATATTTTGTTATAATTTTATTTTATATCATTAAATATATAATCTCTCATTTGTTGTTTAGCAGTTTCTAAATCAAAGGTTAAATAATAAACTCCATTTATCATAGCACCTTCTCCATAGCCATCTCTAGGGAATCTATCTTGTTCTAAATTATTTCCTATACCAAGAACTTTAGTACCTAGTGAAAGAATATCAGTAGCATTTAAATTAGTTTGAACATAAGGTAATACTTCATTTAATAAAGAATTATAAGAAGATACTGAAGTAGAAGTTAACTTATTAAATAAAGCGTCTAGTACTGTTCTTTGTCTTTGAGTTCTTTCATAGTCTCCACCGCTAGTATATCTTATTCTAGAATAAGCAAGGGCTTGAGTTCCATCTAAGTGTTGAACTCCAGAAGAATATATATGTGCTGAATTTGTTCCATCTTTTTGGTTAATGTCATCTATATAACTATTAATATATTCTAATTCTTCATTTGTAATCTCGATATCAACACCACCAAGTATATTAATTATTTTAGGTAATGATGAGAAGTTAACTGTTACAAAATCTTGAATATTTAAACCGAAGTTTTCATTTATAGTTTTTATTGAAAGTTCAGGACCACCATAAGCATATGCGTGGTTTATTTTATCTTGTCCATATCCATCTATGTATACATAAGAATCTCTCATTATAGAAGTTAGTTTAAGTTTATTATGGATAGGGTCTAATGTTGCAATCATAATTGCATCTGAACGACCAGTTTCACCATCAGTAGCATCTACACCGAATAAAGCTATATTTGTTATTTTATCAGCTGTAGTATATTCCTTAATTTCATCTTCTACAATTCCTAAGTTATCTTTATCAATATCAACAGTATCCATTTTATTTAAAAGTCCTACGAAATATCCTCCACCAACTACTGCTAGTGCAAGTAATACACATAAAAAACCTATAAATATTTTAAATCCAATAGATTTCTTTTTTTTCTTTTTTCTTTTTTCATTGTGTTGATTATTTTCAATGCTTGACATAAATACACTTCCTTTCATTATATATTTTATCATAAAGCTATTATATCTTTCAATTATGTAGTAGAATTTGTAATAAGTAAGTAATTAATTAAGGAGTAACAAATGAAAGTACTACAAATATGTTCGTTTTATGCTATAAATGATTTGTATAAAAATCTATTTGAAGAATTAAAGAGCATTGCTATTGATAGTGATATATATATTCCGTGCAGACCTAAAAATATTCCTGAGAATGTAGAGAAAAATGAGTTCTATTCTGGGGTATATAAAAATGGTGATAGAATATATGAAAAAGTTATAAATGTATTAAATCAATATTTATTTTATAAGAAAAATAATGATATATATGAGGATTTAAAAAAGAAAGTTAAAATAGATAAATATAATATCATTCATTCTCACTCTCTTTTTGAAAATGGATATTTAGCATATAAAGCTAAAAAAGAATATGGAATTGAATA
Organism: Clostridium nigeriense; assembly: GCF_050585265.1. Classification (GTDB taxonomy): domain Bacteria; phylum Bacillota; class Clostridia; order Clostridiales; family Clostridiaceae; genus Clostridium; species Clostridium nigeriense_B. Next base: position 22,247 of record NZ_JBNOOE010000004.1, read on the forward strand.
TATAGTTGCTATTAGAAATACGGATGTAAATGGTTATTTTAAGAAAGCAAAGCATTTAAGAAAAATTGGAATAGAAATAATGAAAAATGCTAAAAAAGTAATTTTTATATCTCCGAGTTATAGGGAATTTGTGATTAATAACTTTATTAAGGAAAGTGATAAAGAAGTAATAATAAATAAATCTGAGGTTATCCCTAACGGAATTGACAATTTCTGGATCGATAATATATTAATTCATGGAAGAAGTTTAGTTAACAAAGAAGAGATACATTTAATTCAAGCTTGTAGAATAGATAAAAATAAAAATGTCTCTACATCTATTGAAATAGCGAAAAAATTGAGAGAAGAAGGTATTAACAGCTTTATTAAGATAATTGGAGATGGAGAAGAAAAGAAAGCTTTACAGGAGAAATATAGTGAACTAACTTATGTAAGCTTTGAAAAAAAATCTAGCAAAGATGAACTTAAGAAATATTATGATAATAGTGATATATTAATAATGCCTTCTAAGAATGAAACCTTTGGGCTTGTATATCCTGAAGCTATGAGTAGAGGAGTACCTATTATTTATACTAGAGGGCAAGGGTTTGATAAATATTTTGATGATGGGGAAGTAGGATATCCTATTATCTATAATAGTGTGGAAGAAGGGGTAAGATCTATTAAAGATATATTAGATAATTACGATAATATAAGTAGTAAATGTATTAAAAATAGTGAATTATTTTCGTGGAAAAAAATTTCTAAAGAATATAAAAGAATATATTTAAAATAGGAGGTTCAGAGTTGAATATATTAATAATACCTTCTTGGTATAGTACAAAAGATAATCCTACAAATGGAAGTTTTTTTAGGGAACAAGCACATGCTTTAAAAGAAGGTGGAAATAATGTAATAGTAGCTTTTGTAGAAGTAAGACTTTTTTCCAAGATAAATAAGAAGGAAAGAGTAGAAGTAATTGATGATAATGGAGTTAAAACATATAGAATAATTCAAGGGAAGTTTCCTAAAACAGGGAATGTAGGCACTGCTATTGCATTTAGACAAGGATTAAAGAAAATATATAGAGAAATAATTAAAAGTGAGAAAATAGATACTGTTCATCTTCATTCATGTATATGGGGAGGGATAGGTGGAGCCTATATGGCTAAAAAATTAAAAGTTCCCTTTGTAATAACTGAGCATAGTTCATATTATGGAAGATTTAAGGTGAATTTTATTGAAAGTCAATTAATAAAATATACTTTAAAAAAATCTGATAAGGTTATTTCTGTAAGTAGCTATTTAAAGGGAATAGTTTCAAAATATTATAAAGATGATATAATAATAATTCCTAATATGGTAGATTGTAATGAGTTTTTATCACAGAAGGTTAACACTAAAAATACTTGTGATAAGTTTACCTTCTTATCCTTATGTTATTTAAAAAAGAACAAAGGGGTAGACATATTAATCAAAGCCTTTAGCAAATATTTTAATGATGAAAATGTAGAGCTTATAGTGGCTGGTGATGGACCAGAAAGAGTTAATTTAGAAAAACTAGCAGTTGAGCTAGGAGTATCAGATAAAGTTAAATTTAAAGGAGCATTATCACGATCGGAAGTTAAGAAGGAAATGAGCAATTGCAATGTTTTTGCTTTGGCAAGTAGATTTGAAACCTTTGGAGTAGTATTAATTGAAGCCTTAGCTAGTGGTAAACCTGTTATTAGTACACGAAATGGGGGAGCTAATGATATAGTTAATGATTTTAATGGGATATTAGTAGAGGTTGATAATATAGATGAACTTGGTGAAAAAATGTATTATATGTATAAAAACTATAATAACTATGATAGTTATAGAATTAGGAAGGATTGTATTAATAAATATAGTAAAGAGGTTATTATAAAAGAATTATCACAAATATATAATGATATTAATAGTAAAGAGTTGGTAAATAAAGAAATTTATTAAGTTTTTTTCTGTTAATTGAATATAGTTTTATGTTAGTATATAATTTATATTGGCATTTATAAAAGAAAGGTGGGGGAATGTTTGAAATCAAGTAAAAAAAGCTTGAAGTTAATAGCAATTATGTTGCTTTTAACTGTTTTTAATTTTGTATTGCCAACTTATGATTATATAGCAAAAGCTGATACTCAAAGTAATTCTGAAATAGTAGAAGCGATGCTAAAAGAAATAATTAACGAATATGGTGAAGACAACATAATATTTGATGATGGAATTGTATTAGAGGAAAGCCAAGAAATTTCTTTATCAGATTTATCAAATGAATTATCAATTAACTGGAAAAGTAGAGATAATAGTGTTGTAGAAGTAACTAATGATAAAGTAAAAGGAATATCATATGGAACGACTTTTTTAATTGGTGAAGAAAATGGAAAATATCATGTTAGACAAGTCTATGTATCATCTACTGTAATGAATGCTAGATCGTCAGTTTCAAATTATAATGCTGACAATGCTAGGAAAGGTCAATATGTGGTTTATTTAGATCCAGGTCATGGGGGTTCAGATCCAGGAGCTAGTGGAAATGGGTTAGTAGAAAAAGAATTAAATCTAAAAATTGCTTTAGGAGTTAGAGATAAACTTCAAAGCATGGGAATAGTTGTTTATATGAGTAGAGATACTGATAAGTTTGTTTCCCTTGAAGATATAGCATCAGGAGCAAACGCAGTTAACCCTGATATTTTTATATCTATACATCAAAATTCATTTACAAGCTCATCAGCTTATGGTATTGAAACATATTGGTATAAAGGTAATGCTGACAAGTCTTTAGCAACTTTATTACAAAATAACTTAATAAATAATACTAATGGATACAATAGAGGTGTAAAGAACGAGGCTTTTTATGTAATTAAAAATACTAATATGCCTTCTTCACTTATAGAATGTGGATTTATTACTAATCCAGATGAAGCTAGTAAGTTAAAGACTTCAGATTACCAAAATAAAATTATAAATGCAATAGCTAATGGAGCTAATGATTATCTAAAAGCAAATATAAATCTTGATTCTTTAGTGGCTGAAAGAATTTATGGAAGTACTAGATATGAAACATCATATAATTTATTTGATAAAGGTTGGTCTTCGTCAGATACTGTTATTCTAGCATCAGGAGTAGATTATCCAGATGCATTAACAGCTACGCCTTTAGCAGGAAAGTATAACGCACCGATTTTATTATCTAGAAATACTACTTTAGACTCTCAACCAGAATTGAAATCAACTTTAATTAATAAAGGTGTAAAAAATGTAATAATAATAGGTGGGCAAACTGCAATTCCACAAGTTATTCAAGATCAAATTTCAGCTCTTGGAATTAGTGTTAGAAGAATTGGTGGAAGTGATAGATACGAAACTTCAGCTTTAATAGCAAAGGAAGTAGGAGTTAATAATGGTGAAGTAGCATTAGCTTACGGATTAAGCTTTGCAGATGGCTTATCAATAGCATCAGTAGCTGCTAGTAAGCAAATGCCAATTTTATTAACTAGAACAGATTCTATTCCAAATGCAACAGCAAACTTTATAAATAATAATAATATAAAGAAGACTTATGTTGTAGGTTCAACTACAGTAATTTCAAATTCAGTAGTATCTCAAACCCAAAATCCTGAGAGATTAGGTGGATTAAATAGATATGAAACTAATTCAATTATATTTAATAAATTTAAATCAGAAATTGATCTAAATACTATTTATATAGCTTCTGGATTAGCATTCCCAGATGCATTATCATCATCAGCATTAGCTGCTAAGAATGGTAATTTCGTATTATTATCTAATATAAGACAAGTTGAGGGAACAGTTAAAAATATTATTTCAGAAATAAAACCATCTCTAAATAATGTTTATGTTCTTGGAAGTAATGTTGTAATATCAGATAATATTTTATATGGATTAGGAATAGATAGTATCAGATAAAAAGTTATAGTATAATTTAAAATATAAAATGAGCTGTCCGAAAGGACAGCTCATTTTATATTCCTGATAAGTGTAAATAAGACGAAACTTTATAATCAGATGTTAGAGCTTTAAATAATCCAGGTACAGATTTGTATCCAATCCCTTCTCTGACCATATCTCCATTATCTATGTTATATTCATTACAAGCAGATAAAACTTTATTTTTTTCGTTTGTAGTATCTGATACGCTTTCAATTAATTGATTAGTAGGTATTTTACTTACCTCGGAAGGAGGTAGGAAAAACCTACAGTCTTTAACAAGATCATTTATGTATAAGTTATTTAAAATTTCTCCTGTAGCTAAATGTTGAGGATGTGTATCGTATTTATAGCTATGAGTTATGTGAGTAACATTTTTAAAGTTGCTTTCAAAATAATCTATTGTTTTTACAATAATATTTTTATCTATGTTATCTTCAGGTTGTCCTAGTAGAACAATATTACTATCTAAAACACCTAATTGTGAAAGTGCAGCTTTAAATTCATTTGTTCTTAAAGCAATTTTAGTTTCATTTGATATATTTTTATATCTACTCCAGTTAAAGACCTCAGAGCCTGTCCCATCTGTTACTAATACAACATATACATTTTCTTTACCAACAGCTTCGATTGCATCTACTATTGCACTTCCTGCAAATAAGGTTTCATCATCTTGATGTTGCGAATAAAATACTACTGTATCTCCAAATAAATAAGCTTTAGCTCTATTTACAGCAGGTGTACTAATATTTCCGAATACAGTAGCACTTTTAGCACCAGCAATAACACTTTTGTCAGAGTCATTAGAGATTAGTACAACAGGTTCTTTTAAGGCTGATGAAGTAAGAGCATCAATTAACACATCTGACTTACTTAAGTTAACATGAGTTTTATTAGGAAAGAATTTATTTATTACATTTTTATTGGTTTCAAATCTATTTAAACCAGAAATTCTTTCAGAGAAGCTATCAAAGCTAGAAGCTATTACGGTGGTTCCACCTATTGAATAAGATGAGACATTACGTCTATATGTAGTGCTTTGTCCATTTGTTAGTATTACTGGATTTTGTCTAGAAGCGGCTACAGGAGCAATACTCATGGCATCTGCTTCTCCTTTCAGACCATTTACATAATATACCTCTTGGACACCTTTGATTTTTTCTATTTCGTTAGCTACAGCTATAGATGTATCATATCTATTTAATCCAGATAGTCTTTTTATTGTTTTACCCATATTTGATAACTGTTTTTCTATTGTTGAAGATATAACAGTCTCTCCACCTACTAGATAAATAGTATTTGCTGAATTTAGTCTCTCAAGGGTTGATGAAGGAATAACTGAATCTCTAGTTAGTAATATAGGGGCATTCAAAGCACCACTTAAACCGCTGGCTGATAATCCATCTGCTAGTGAAAGGCCATTAACTAGTATTGCTGTAGTATAATTCATTTTATCAGCTATCATTGCTGCTGTCTCATATCTATCAGAGCCTTCTATGTAATCTAATTCCAATGCATTTGCTTTAATTATAAAGAAATTGAAAATGACTACTGTAGATACAAAAAGCCTTATTAAGTTTTTTTTCATTAAAATATCCTCCTATTAAATTTATATCAATACTTATTATAATACAATGATAATATGAAGAGAAATCCAATTATAAAAATTAATAAATAATTTAGTTTTAGTTAGATTTCTTATGATATTATATAATAAGGATAAAATAAATAATTTACAGGGGAAGAAATGGATGAATGGACTATTTAAAAAATTTATAGAGTTTGCTATTGGAAATGGAATCGTATTAATTTTAGGTTTTATATCATCACCGATAATCTCTAGATTAATATCTCCTGAGCAATTAGGTAAAGCATCTATGTTCACAACTTTTACAGGATTAATTATTGTGGTTGTAATGATGGGGGTAGATCAAGCATACATAAGATATTATTACGATGAAGAAGAGGATAATAGAGGAGGATTATTAGGGAAAAGTCTATTTATAACAATATTTTTAAATTTGGTAGTAACTATTTTCTTACTACTATTTTATAAAAAAATATCAGTGTTTATAGTAGATGAAACTTCATTTCCTTTAGTTATATTAATATTAATTCATACTATATTTAGTATATTAGGAAACTTTGCTATGATTCAGGTAAGAATGAAGCAAAAAGGAAAGTTATATTCATTGTTAAATGTGGTAAATAAAGCAGGATACTTGATTTTTGTTGGATTTCTTTTTATATTCTTTAAGGATAATTATATGACAATAATTATTGCAACTATTTTAGCAAATTTATTAAAGACAGTATGGGCTATTATTAGTGAAAGGCAGGATTGGAAAAAGATTAGACTGGTAAATAAAGTTAACACCACAACTAAGGAACTTGTAACCTATGGGACACCATTTATTTTTTCAATGGCTATAACATGGGTATTTCAATCTGTAGATAGGGTATCACTAAGAATATTTAGCTCTTATGAAGAAATAGGATTATATACAGGTGCGATGACTATTATTGCTTTATTAAATAATTTTCAGGGGGCTTTTACTACTTTTTGGACTCCGATAGCATATGAAAAATATAAAACAAATCCTGAAGATACAGAATTTTTTACTAATATAAATCAAATAGTTTCTGTAGGAATGTTGCTTTTATCTGTAGGATTAATAGCTACAAAAGACATTGTTATAGGATTATTAGGAAAGGAATATCGTGGTGCACAATTTATATTCCCATTCCTAGTTTTTATGCCAATAATGTACACCATATCTGAGACTACTGTTTTAGGTATTAATTTTAAGAAGAAAACAAAGTATCATGTTTATATAGCTACTTTTTCGGCTATATTTAATATAATAGGAAATTTAATATTAGTACCTTCTTATGGAGCTAAAGGGGCTGCAATATCAACTGGACTTGCATATATTGTATTCTTTGTGACAAGGACATATTATGGCAAGAAATACTATAATATTAAGATGTATATGGGAAGGTTTTGGATATGCACTATATCAGTATATATATTAGCTGCTTATTCAAGTATATATGAATTTAACAATATGGTATTATTTTTAAGTTTATTAAGTGTATTTTTAATTTTAATTATGTATAGAGATATTGTTAAAAGCTTGTATAAATCTATATTTAAAAAGAAGGGGACTTTATAGACATAATATAAGTAACATATTATAATTAAGTAAAATATATAATGCCGAATTAGGCTAGACTCTAAATGAGAGGTGTATTATGAAAATTTGTTATTTAGGTGATGCAAATAGTATTCACACTAAAAAGTTATGTTGTTTTTTTAGAGATAAGGGATATGATGTCTCTGTAATTTCATTAAATGATGGAGAAATTGAAGGAGTAAAGGTATATAGCATGGCTATGAAGATTGAAAACCAAGGGAATTCAATAGCTAAGGTTAGATACTTAAGGAATATTATTAAAATAAAGAAATTAGTTAAAGAAATTAATCCGGATATTTTACATGCTCATTATGCAACAAGCTATGGATTATTTGGATCACTTATGAACTATAAACCATATATAATTTCAGTTTGGGGAAGTGATGTGTATGATTTTCCTAAAAAGTCTTTTATTCATGAAAAATTACTTAAATATAATTTGAAAAAGGCTGATTTGATTTTATCAACTAGTAAGGTAATGGCAGATGAAACAAGAAAATATATTGATAAAGATATTCTTATAACTCCATTTGGAGTAGATATAGATAAATTTAAGACTAATAATATGAACAAAACTGTTGAAGATGGGTTAGTTGTAGGAACAATAAAAACATTAGAAGAAAAATATGGAATTGAATATTTGATAAAAGCTTTTCAGATTGTGAAAAACAGGAATAAAAATTTGAATATTAAATTAAAAATAGCTGGCAAGGGAAGTAAAGAAAGCGATTTAAAAACATTATGTAAAGAACTCAATATTGAGAATTATGTAGAATTTTTAGGATTTGTTAACCCAAATGATGTTCCTAATATTTTTAATAGCTTTGATATTGCTGTATTTCCTTCTATATTAGATAGTGAAAGCTTTGGAGTAGCAGCTGTTGAGGCTGAAGCTTGTGGTGTACCAGTTATAGTTTCTGATGTTGGAGGATTAATGGAATCAACAAAGCCTAATTATTCTAGTTTTGTAGCTAAGAGAAAGGATTCAAATGATTTAGCAGATAAATTAGAAAGATTGCTTTTAGATGATAAATTAAGAAAATCGATGGGAATGAACGCAAGAAAATATGTAGAAGATAATTATAATTGTATTGATAATTTTAATTATATTAATAACATTTATTTAGATTTACTAGGTAAGAAGTAAAGTAGATATTTTATTGAAGAATATATAAAGGTAGGGATAAAAATATGGAACCAGAGATACTAAAATTTGAAGATATACTAAAAGGTTGTGTAAAAAGATGGAAGAGTATTTTAGTTTTTGCTATATTTACTACAATTTTAGCAGCTATAGTCTCAGGAACATCTAATGAAACCATAACATATCAAGGTAATTTTAAAACTCTTATTAAAAGTGATGTATTAGTAAATGATAACGGAACAATTGTAAAGAAAGATCCTAATTTAATACAAAACTATATAGAAGTTATGAAAACTAGAAATTTTGCTGAAAATGTTATAAAGAGAGCAGGTTTAGATTTAACTCCTCAGCAGGTTTTAGCCGATTTATCATTAGTGAATATTAACAATTCTGATTTTGTACAAGTCAAATATTTAAGTGAAGATAAAGAGCAAACTGAAAAAATTATTACTGCCATAAAGGATGAGTTATTAGCAGTATCAAAAGATTATAATGAGGATGCAGAAGTTTCTATAGAAGAAAATGTTGGTATAACAGAAAAGACAGATATTAGAAATAATAAACTGTTAGTTATATTGGGGCTTATAGGTGGATTAGGATTAGGTTCTGTTGTTGCTTTTGTATTGGAATGTTTAAATAAAACATTTAAAACAAAGGGGGAACTAGAAAGAGAAATTAAACTTCCTGTAGTTGCTGATATACCTAAGTGTAAAAAAGGTTTTGGTACTATTATTTCAAAAGATAAATGTGATGAAGTTTTTATAGAAGCTTATAAATCCTTAGTTGCTGACTTGAAATTTTCTAAAGAAAATTCAAATAATAAAATAATATCAGTAACATCGGCATTAAAGGGTGAGGGAAGCTCTACTATATCAACTAATTTAGCTCTGGCTTTAAGTGACAGTAATAAGGTTATGTTAATTGATGGAGATTTTATAAATCCTTCTATAGCTAAAAATTTAAATATTGATGTAAAAAAAGGATTAGAAGATTTAATATCTGGAAAATGTGAATTAAAAGATAGTGAAGTTGAGATTAGCAATAATTTAATGTTGATTAGCCCGGTTTCAATAAATCATAATTCAATGTCATTATTTGATTCTAAGGAATTTTTAGAGTTATTAGATAAACTTAAGAATAAATATGATTTTATAATCATAGATACACCTCCATTTAAATACGTTTCAGATACAAAAGTATTAATAAAAAATAGTGATGGAGTAATCTTAAATATAAAAGCTGAATCAACAAAGAAAGATATAGTTAAATCAACTATTAAAGAAGTTAATGGTTTAGGTGCTAATATAATAGGATTAGCATTTAATTTTGGAGATAGATTTAGAAATTCTTATTATCAATATAGAAAGTAGTTTAGGAGGTTTAATTCATGAGAGGTACTACTTTAATATATTCAAATAATATTTCATCTGAGCTTAGAAGTAATGAATTTGATTCAATGCAAAATGACAATTTAATTATTTATAAACATTTTAATAAAAAATTTCAAAAGGAAAAAGTGTTTAAAGAATCAAAAGATTTAATAATAGTAATTGATGGTGTAATATTAAATAATGAAAAGTTAAATATAGAATATGCGGCTAAAGATAATTTTGATTTACTCTCAAAAATGTATGAGAAAAAGGGAGTTAATTTTGTTAAAGATTTACGTGGCAATTTTTATGGAGTAGTTTACGATAAAATAAAAAAAGAAATATATGTATTTACAAATCATCTTGGTAATAAGCCAATATACTATTATTTTAATAAAGAAAATAATAGTTTTGTGGTTAGTTCAGACTTGTTTGAATTAGTAGAAGTTCTTAAAAAAATGAAAATAAATGTAAGTCTTGATGAATTAGGTGCTTATTATATGCTTACATTTGGATATATGATTTCTGATACAACTCTCATAAAAGAAATTAAGAGATTAGAGCCAGGAACTATATTAAAATATAATGACAATAATATAGAATTAAAACAGTATTATTTCTTAGATAATGAAAATTATTTAAATGATAGTGAAGATAAAATAATACAAAATATGAACGAACTTTTTAGAGAATCCGTTGACATGGCTTTCAAAAAAGATAAAGATAATGGATATAGGCATGTAGCTTATTTAAGCGGTGGTCTAGATTCTAGAATGATTTCTGTTGTGGCGAAAGATCTTGGATATGATGATATAACAACCATAACTTTTTCAGAAAATTATTCAAGAGATGAGAAAATTGCAAGACAAATAGCTGCTGATTTTAAATTAAATAGCATATTTAAAAGTTTAAATAATGGAGAATTTCTTAAAGAGATAGATAAGGCAGTAGAAGCAAATTTTGGACAAAATATATATTCAGGAGCTATTCATCTAGTCTCAGCAAATGAAATTATAAATTTTGATAACTTTGGATTTATTCATAATGGTAATTTAGCTGATGTTATGCATGGAGATTATATAGATGCCCCTAATCATACAAAACCAGAAATACATAATTGGATGTATTCAAGAAGATTAAAAGGAAGAGTAGAGTATATTTCTGAAATGGTTAAGGAAAAATATAGGAATGAAGAGAGGTTTGCTATTTATAATAGAGGAATAAATGGAATGTATAATGGATCGGTTAGTTCATTAGACATATCTGAAACTAGTGAGCCTTTTACTAATCATGATTTAATTGATTATTGCAGTAGGATGAAGCCAGAGTATAAATATAAAGAAGCATTATTTTTGAAGATGATACAAAAGTATTATCCAGATGCAACAAAGTATAAGTGGCAAAAGTGGAATTTAAGGCCAACTAAGTTTAATACGAAATTTATGGGAACATTTGCAGGAAAAGTATTTAGAGTTATTGATGGACAAATTCAATTACACTTTTCACAAGCTAATAATATGAATCCCTTCAATAAATGGTATGATGAAAATGATAGTCTGAGAAACTTTATAAATGATTATATAAAAGAAAATTTTTGGCTATTAGAAAAATATCCTGAAATAAGTAAGGACTGTGAAGTATTAGTTAGAGAAGGAAATGTTACCGAAAAAACACAAGTAATGACATTACTTAACTTTATAAAGAGGATAAGGAATATTTATGAATAAAGAAGATATTAAATCAATATTAAGCAAAGGATTAGTACAAATTTTTAGTGCTAACTTCATTAATAAAATAGTACAGTTTATGACTGTACTGTTTCTTACTAATATTATATCTGTAAATGAATATGGTGCATTTTCATATGCCCAAAATACAATGAGCTTTGCATTATTGCTTGAAGGGTTAGGGGTTACTGCAGGTATTTTACAATATTCAAGTGTTGAAAAAGAAACTAAAGAAAAATATAAATTTTTTAGTTTTGGGATAAAGGTTGGGTTTGTATTTAATATACTTGTTAGCATAGTTCTTATGATATATTCTATATTCGGACCAATTGCTATAGAATCAAGTAGACAATACCTCTTTATTATGTCATTTATACCAGTACTAAATATAACATATAATTCAATACAAGCATACTTAAGAGCTTCACTTAAAAATAAGGAGTTTAGTAGGTTAACAGTATTTAATACTGTCATATATTTTATAGCTACAGTATCTCTTTCTTATATAAATGGAGCAAATGGATTAATTTTAGGTATGTATATTGCTTATCTTAGTACAGTTTTATTAGGAGCATACTTTATTAGAGAAGATATTAAGTTGTTTAAATTTACAAAAATGGACAGCCGAAGTGTTGAAATTAAGTTCTTAAAATATTCTGTAATTACTGTATTAAGTAATGCTATGTCACAAATCTTATATTTATTAGACACTCAACTTATAGGTGTATTTACGAAGGATGAGGCGATACTTGCAGCTTATAAAGTAGCTACTACAATACCATTTAATATTACATTTATCCCTATATCACTAATGGTATTTGCTTATCCATATTTTGCACAAAATAAAGACAATAAGGAATGGATAAAAGAAAAATTATCAATATTGATTAAAAGCTTAGGAGTAGTAAACTTAATAATAAGTTTAGGGGGTATTATATTAGCTAAGCCTATATTTTATATTTTATTTCCTAAATACATGGATTCAATAGGATGTTTTAGAGTTCTTATGTTTGGTTATCTAATATCAGGAACATTTAGAATACCTTATGGTAATATATTAGCAAGTTTGGGAGATGCAAGAGCAAATCTTATAAATGCTGTTTTTTCAGGGGTTGCTAATATAATATTAGACATAGTTCTTATAAAAAAATATGGAAGTATAGGTGCCGCTTATGCGACTTTAATAGTTTTTATAATTTCATCTATAATTCATCATATATTTATAAAAAAATATATTAACAGAATTAATGTCACTAGTTAGGAGTAGGTGATTAGTTTTGAAAGTTTTATTATTACCATCTTGGTACCCAGATAGTAAAAAGCCGTTAAATGGAGTGTTTTTTAAGGAACAGGCTGAGGCACTAAGCAAAGAAGGAATAGAGGTTATTGTTCTTAGTATAAATATTAGAGATATAAGACAAATAGATTTTAAAGAAAAATTAAACAAGCTTGAAGTTAGTATTGAAAATAATATTACGGTATATAGATATAATACTTATAATTATTTTCCTAAAATGCAAGAATTATATTTAAAATATTATTCAATTTTAGTCAATAAAATGATAAAGAAAATATTAAGCAAAGAAGGGCATATAGATATAGTTCATATTCATTCAGCTCTTGATATGGGAATTGCATATTCAAAGTCAAGATTAGATTTACCCTATGTGATAACTGAACATTCAACTAAGTATTCCAGAAAACTATTAAATAATACACAAAAAAAATATTTAACAAATGTATTTAGTAAGGCTGATAGAGTACTAGTTGTTGGTAATGGATTAAAAAATGATATTTCAGAATATATAGATAAAAGTAAAATTGAAGTAATACCTAATTTGGTGAAAATGCCGGAAATAAATATTAGTAAAGAAAGTAATAATAAAAATAAGAAGTTTAGATTCTTTAGTTTAGGATTTCTAACATTTAAGAAGGGAATGGATTTATTAATTGAAGCATTCAATTTAGGTAGAAATGAATTAAAGAATGTTGAACTATTTATTGGTGGTAATGGAGAAGAAATGAATAATCTGAAGACTCTAATCAGTAGATATAATTTAAGTGATAATATATTTTTATTGGGAGAGTTAAGCAGAGAAGAAGTAGCTATTAATATGAATGAATGTGATTGTTTTATTTTAACAAGTAGATTTGAAACCTTTGGAATAGTTTATATTGAGGCTATGAATTATGGTAAGCCTGTAATTGCATCTATAACAGGGGGACCAGATACATTTATTAATGAAAAGTGTGGATTACTAGTAAAAAATGAAAATATAGATGAAATTAAAAATGCTATGATTAAAATGATAAGTGAGTATGATAAATATGATAAATACTATATTAGTAGATTTTGTGAAAATAACTTTTCAGAAAATGTCGTGGCAAACAAACTAGTTTCTATATATAGAGAGGTAATTAAGGATAAAGATGTTACTTAGAGTATTATTATGTAATGTATTTTTTAATGTTTTTGTATTGTTTATTAATACATCTATTAGTGATGCATTATTTGAAAAATTTTATATAAATCCTAGTATACTTAGTATTATCAGGTTGCTTATAAATTTAAGTTTTATTCTTTTAATGATTTACTATATATTAACCAAAAGAATTAAACTTAGAATGTATGATGTAATTATAATATTTATATTGTTTGTAGGTGGAAGTATCTTAATAACACCTGAAAAATTTGAGGCAATTAAGATGTATATTAATTTTATAGGGTTATTATCTTATTTTATAGTGTTATTCAATATTATAAATAAAGATAGGATTATTTTATATCTTAAAAATTATTGTAATATATTATTATCACTTGAGGTGTTGACTATATTTGTATTTAAGGATATAGGATATATGGATAATTCAGATGTTATTAGAGGAATACATCTAAGTAGAAGCACTTTAATAATTTATTTAAATTTGTGTATATTTGTATATTTATATTATTTATATTTTTTTAAACAGATCAATAATAGAATAAATAAATCAATATTATTTATGATATTTGTAAGTATATTTTTAGTTTTATTATCAAAAAGTTCTACAGGAATTTTGATTATTGCATTATTTTTGCCTATATTTTTATGGATAAAGAATAATAAAAGAGCAAATATTCTACTTATATTGTCTACTGCTTTTTCTGTTTTTCTTCCATTAATTAATTTTAATTCTGTATTTTTGAATACACTTATTGGAGAAGTGTTTCATAAAAATATTTCTTTTAGTGGAAGAAGATACATATGGGATTATGCACTAAGTCATTTTTCTAGTAACCCAGTAATAGGAAATGGATTTAATAGTATAGATTCTTTATTTAGAGGAAAGGTAATTCCGACTTATGAGAGAGTTGCTGCACATTCACATAACGGATTTTTAGAAGTTTTTCTTCAAAATGGATTATTAGGTTTAATGTTAATTCTTATAATAATATTTATATATTTTAAAAGTATTAATGAGTTTAGTGAATTTGAAAAAAGATTATTAAAGACTTATATTATTATATTTATAATTTTTAACTCTATGGAACCATATTTATTACAAACAGTATCAGGGTGTACATTTTGGCTAGTAGGTATATTTATAATTGTATATAATAAAAGAAGCAAGGAGCAAATGAATGAGTAAAGATATATTATATATAACTTTTGTAGATTTCAATGAGCAAAAGAGTGGTTCATCGGTAAGACCTAAAAAAATATATGATGCATTCTTAGAAGAAGGATATAAGATAACTCTTTTAACTGGATTACAAAATAGAAAATTAGAAAGATGGAAAAATTGTCTTGAATTTTATAAGAGTATAAAAAAAGGAAATTTTGATTTTTGCTATGTAGAACCTCCAGCAGGTCCAATATTTAATTTATGTGATCATTTATTACTATTATATATTAGTAAAATAAAAAAGATTCCAATAGGTATATTTTATAGAGATGCATATTGGAAATTTGCAGATTGGTATCAGTTAAAAGGAATAAAAAGATTTATAATTAATACAATGCATAAATTTGATTGGAGTATAATTAAGAATACTTGTAAAAAAGTTTATTTTCCAACAAAGACTATGGGAGATCTATTTGATTTTAAAGAAAAAGAAGCGTTGCCTCCAGGATGTGAATTACTTTCTGTAGATGGTAATATTAGTAGAAATGTAGAAGTTGTTTATGTAGGTGGAGTATCTGAAGAGTATGGTGGAAAATTACTGCTTGAAACATTAGATAGGGTAAATAAAGATAAAAAAATGATATTACATTTAGTCTGCAGAAAAGAAGAGTTAAGTAAACTAGGTGAATATAAAAATAAACCTTGGCTTAATATATATCATGCATCAGGAAATGAACTTAAGGAAATATATAGTAAGGCAAACCTAGCAATAATTCCAAGGAAGGTTGATTTCTATATGGATTTTTCTATGCCTGTTAAGTTGTTTGAATATATATCGTATGAACTACCAATAATTGCAACTAGGTGTAAAGAGGTAGCAAAGTTTATTGAAGATAATAATATTGGATTAGTTGCAGATGATAATGTAGAGAGTTTATATGAAGCTCTTATGAAAGTTAATGTTGATGATATTTTAGAATATAATAAGAATGTTAAGATTGCTAAAAAAAATAATACTTGGAACGAGAGAGTAAAGCAAATAAGTAGATTAAGCAATATATAAAATTCTATGGAGGTTAGATATGAAAATTATAACAGTTGTTGGTGCAAGACCACAATTTATAAAAGCAGCTCCAGTATCAAGAGAACTAAGAAAATATTTTGATGAAAAGTTAGTGCATACTGGACAACATTATGATGATAATATGTCAAAAATTTTCTTTGAAGAATTGGGAATACCACTACCAGATTATAATTTAAAAATAGGATCTGGAAGCCATGGTAAAATGACTGGAGAGATGTTAGAAAAACTTGAAGAAATATATATTAATGAAAAGCCAGATTGTGTTTTAGTTTATGGAGATACAAACTCAACATTAGCAGGAGCTTTAGCAGCAAGTAAGCTTTTAATACCAGTAATACATGTTGAGGCTGGCCTTAGAAGCTATAATAAAGCAATGCCTGAAGAGCAAAATAGAATACTTACTGATAATATATCAAAGTTATTATTAGTTCCAACAGTAGATGCCGAAAAAAATCTTAAAAATGAAGGTATTACAGAAGGGGTATATAACATTGGTGATGTCATGTATGATGCTGTTCTAATGTTCAAGGAAATATCTAAGAGTAAGGAATACTTACTAGAGGATTTAAATATATTACCTAATAAATATATTTTAACTACAATTCATAGAGCTGAGAATACTAATGATATTAATAGATTAAAAAATATTATTGAAGCATTAAATGAAAGTAATGAAGTTGTTATATTACCACTTCATCCTAGAACAAAGAAGTTTGTTAGTGATTATGGACTTACTTTTAATGAAAATATAAAAATTATAGAACCTATAGGATATTTAGAAATGCTAATGCTTGAATCTAATGCTAAAAAAATAGTTACTGATAGCGGAGGGGTTCAAAAAGAAGCTTATTTTATGGGAAAACCATGTATTACAATGAGGGATGAAACTGAATGGGTAGAAACTGTTGAAGTAGGATGGAACATTATAGTTGGAACAGATAAATATGCAATTATAGATGCAATAAATAATTTCAATCCTAAAAGTAAGCAAGAATTAATATTTGGTGATGGAAGAGCATCTGAAAAAATTGTAGAATTATTAAAAAAATTAATGAAATAAATTTAAGCTATAGAAATTCTATAGCTTTTATAAATAGTATATTAGAAAAAGCCATACTTTGTAGACAATTAAAATAAAATAGTAGTATAATTATATAAGTTAAATTTTATATTAATTAAATTAATAATTATAAATTCTTCTAATCTAGAAGTGGAGGATAAATATGAATAGGATAAAAACGTTATTACTTATAATTATAGATATATTTTTAGTGAACATGGCTTATTTACTTGCTATAAATATAACTGCTTATGAGAGATTTACAGAGTATGCAACTATATATCAAAACGATGTAGTATTTGTTACCATCACATATATTGTATGTTTTGCATTGTTTAAAATGTATAGCTCTCTTTGGCATTTAACAGGAACTGATGAATTCCTATTAGGTGTAGGCGGAGGTATTTTAGCAGGAGCAATAGTTATTGTATATACTAGAAACTTTGGATCTACAATACCATTAAATGTATCTGTAATAGGGACTATGTTAGTATGCATATTTACATTAGGATATAGAATTCTTTTTAGAGTATATAGAAGAGCTTTATTATACATGCCTTATAAATATGCTAGTGATCAAGAAAGAGTAATGATTATAGGAGCTGGTTCAGCAGGAACTATGATTATTAATGAAATGCTTTCTAGAAGAAATTTGAAATTAAATCCTATTATATTAATTGATGATAGAGACTTTAAACAAGGTAAGCGTATAAGTGGAGTAAAGGTAGAAGGTAAAAGGAAAGATATTGTTAGATTAGCTGAAGAAAAAGAAATAGACACTATAATTTTAGCGATACCATCTATTGATAATGAAAATAAACGAGAAATATTAGAAATATGTAAGAAAACTAATTGTAAAGTTAAGATAATTCCAGGAATTTATGAAATAATAAGTGGAGAGGCAACAGTTAGTAAAATTAAAGATGTTGAATTAGAGGATTTATTAGGTAGAGATCCTATAGTTTTAGATAACAAGGGAATTTCTAGTTATTTAAACAACAAAGTTGTCTTAGTAACTGGAGCTGGTGGATCTATTGGATCAGAATTGTGTAGACAAATAATACCATTTGGTCCTAAAAAGTTAGTTTTATTTGATATATATGAAAATACAGTTTACGATATTCAAAATGAACTTAAGGCTAACTACCCGGATGTAGATATGGAAGTTTTAATAGGATCTATAAGAGATAAAGGTAGATTA
This sequence comes from Clostridium nigeriense, assembly GCF_050585265.1. GTDB lineage: Bacteria > Bacillota > Clostridia > Clostridiales > Clostridiaceae > Clostridium > Clostridium nigeriense_B. Next base: position 40,584 of record NZ_JBNOOE010000004.1, read on the forward strand.
GAAGAAATTTTTGATAAATATAGTGTAGATGTAGTATTCCATGCTGCCGCACATAAACATGTACCTTTAATGGAAGATAGTCCTAAAGAGGCTATAAAAAACAATGTATTTGGAACATTAAATTTAGTAAAAACTGCTCATGAGCATAAAATAGATAGATTGGTTTTAATATCTACAGATAAAGCTGTAAATCCAACTAATATAATGGGAGCAACTAAGAGACTGTGTGAGATGATAATACAATCATATAACACAATAAGTGATACGGAGTTCGTAGCTGTAAGATTTGGAAATGTACTAGGAAGTAATGGCTCTGTTATTCCATTATTTAAAAGGCAAATACAAAATGGAGGACCAGTAACTGTTACTCATAAAAATATAACTAGGTACTTTATGCTTATTCCAGAAGCAGCACAATTAGTACTTCAAGCTGGTTGTTTTGCACAAGGAGGAGAAATCTTTGTTCTTGACATGGGAAAACCAGTTAAGATTTATGATTTAGCGGTAGATTTAATTAAATTATCTGGGTTAGAGTTAAATAGGGATATAAAAATTAAAATTACAGGTTTAAGACCAGGTGAAAAACTATACGAAGAATTACTTATGAGTGAGGAAGGCTTAAAAAGTACAGGACATAATAAGATATATATAGGTAAGCCAACATTTGAAAGCATTGATACCTTGAATAAGAAGTTAGAGGAACTAAATGAATTATTAAAGGAAAATGATGATAAGTTAATAAGGAAAAAAATGAAGCAAATAGTTCCAACATACAAGGAACCCTCAGAAGTAAATGAAGTGGCTATAACTAAAGAATAAAAGATGTAAATATTATATAGAAGTAGAGGATAAATAATGAGTAAACTAAATCAAGTAGTAAAGAGAATTTTTGATTTTCTGCTGTCTTTGTTTGGAATAATAATATTGTCACCAATATTTATAATAGTAAGTATAGCAATAAAATTAGATTCAAAGGGAAGTATATTATTCTTACAGAAGAGAGTTGGCAGATATGGCAAAGAATTCGATATTTACAAGTTTAGAACAATGGTAACTGATGCTGAAAAGCTTGGAAAACAAATAACTGTTGGTAAAGATAATAGAATAACTAAAGTTGGAGCTTTCCTTAGAAAATTTAAAATAGATGAACTACCTCAGTTATTCAATGTCTTAAAAGGTGATATGAGTCTAGTTGGACCAAGACCAGAAGTCCCTAAATATGTAGCATTATATAATAAGGAACAAAAAAAAGTATTAGACATTAGACCAGGAATAACGGATATGGCTTCTTTAAGATATAAGGATGAAAATGATATACTTGGAAAAGTAGATAACCCTGAAGAGTATTATATTAATGTTATAATGAAAGATAAACTAAATTTAAACCTTGAATATATAGAAAAAAGTAATGTTTTTTTTGATATATATTTAATTGTAAAAACTATAATAAAATGTATATAGATGTAAGGTGGTTTAGAAATGAAAAAATTAAATTTTGCAATTATAGGTTGTGGAAGAATTTCATATAAGCATGTTGAAGGTTTATATGAAAATAGAGAATTAGCTAATTTAGTTGCTACATGTGATGTTAAATTAGAACTTGCAGAAGCTAAGGCTAAAGAATATTTAGATAAGATGAATGATGATTCATTAAATGTTGGAATATATGAAGACTATAAAGAAATGATTGAAAAAGAAAATATAGACGTAGTAACTATTGCAACAGAAAGTGGATATCATGCTGAAATAGCAATTTATTGTATGAATAAAGGAAAGCATGTAATAGTTGAAAAGCCTATGGCTATGTCAATAGATGATGCAAATGAAATGATTGAGGTGGCTAAAAAGAATAATGTTAAGTTATCTGTAGCTCATCAAAATAGATTTAATAAGCCTATTCAAAAGCTAAGGGAAGCTGTTGAAGATAATAAGCTTGGAAGAATAATGAATGGTACTGCTAGAATACTTTGGAGAAGAGATGATAATTATTATAAACAAGCTCCATGGAGAGGTACTTGGGATTTAGATGGTGGTACTTTAATGAATCAATGTATTCATAATATAGATTTATTACAATGGATGATAGGTTCTGAAGTTGAAAGAGTATATGCAGAGTGTGATACTTTTAGAAATCCAATTGAGGGAGAAGACTTTGGTGCTATAGTAATTAGATTTAAAAATGGTGCTATAGGAATAGTTGAAGGTAGCGCAGTTGTATATCCAAAGAATTTAGAAGAAACTTTAAGTATGTTTGGTACAGAAGGAACAGTAGTAATTGGTGGTTTAGCTGTTAATGAACTTAAGACTTGGAGATTTGAAGGCGAAGATGAAGAGGCGGTTAAGAAGGATTTACAGGTTGAAATAGACAGTGTATATGGTAAAGGACATACTCCTTTATTTAGAGATGTTATTGAAGCTGTAAATGAAGATAGAAAGCCATATATAAGCGGTGAAGATGCAATAGTTCCATTATCTATAATATTAGCAGCTTATAAATCAAGAAAAACAGGAATGCCTGTAACCTTCCCATTTATGAATTTTTCAAGTTCAGATATGAAATAGTGTTAGTAAAGAACTTTGAAAATATACAAAATAGATAAGGTGGTTGGATGAAAAAAAAGGTATGCCATATTTCGACTGTACATCGTGATAATGATAATAGAATATTATTTAAAGAGTGTAGTAGTTTAAAAAAAGCTGGATATGATGTAGCATTGATAATTACTTCTAATAAAAGTAAGAAAGTTAATGGTGTAGATATAGTTCCCCTTAAAAAAAGAAATGGGAGAATAGAAAGATTAATATACAGAAGGAATGAAGCATATAAGAAGGCTTTAGAATTAGATGCAGATATTTATCACTTTCATGATCCTGAATTAATACCAATAGGTAAAAAATTAATTAAAAAAGGTAAAAAAGTAATATATGATGTTCATGAAGATGTACCTAAACAAATATTATCTAAAGATTATTTAGGTCCTAAATGGATGAGAAAGATTATTTCTTCAATATTTAATAAATATGAGAAAAATCAAAGTAAAAGTTTTAGTGGAATAGTTACCATATTAGATGAATTAAAAGATGAATTTAATAAATATAATGATAATGTTATTGCTGTGAAAAATTATGCAATAAAATCTATAATAGATGATACTAAATCTATTAAAAATAAAAAGAATAGAGAAGAGTTTGTGATATTGTACACTGGAGCTATAACAGAAATTAGAGGAATAAAAGAAATGATTATGGCAACAGAAAAATTTAATGGTAAAGTGAAGTTGTGGTTAGCAGGAACATGGGAATCACATGAATTGAGAAAAAAATGTGAAAGATTAAAAGGATATGAGAATACAATATATTATGGGAATTTTAAAGCTGAAGATCTATATAAATATGTTAAAGCATCCGATATTGGTTTAAGTGTGTTACATCCTACTCCAAATTATAAAAAAGCTATTCCAACTAAGGTTATAGAGTATATGGCTTGTGAATTACCCGTAATATTATCTGATTTCCCATTCTGGAAAGAGTTGTTTGGGGAAATTGGAATATATGTAAATCCTTTAAATGTAGATGATATTTCAGAAGCTATACAATATTATATGAATAATAGAAATGAAATAAAATTAATAGGTAAAGCTAATAGAGAAAGATATATTAATAATTTTTGTTGGGAAAATGAAGAAAAAATATTATTAAAATTATATGAAGATTTATTAAAAGAATCTTAATAAAAATTCAAAGATAACTATACATATTAAGGAAAAATTAATTGCTTAAAAACATATTATTCCATATAATACTAAGTGGACTATATAATATAGTACACTTAGTATTTTTTATTCTTTAGGAAATTATATCTTATAATAAGTTATTGACAATTTTTTATTATTATTTAGGAGGAACAATTATGAAGAGGTCAACTTTTTTAGCTGTTGGTGGTGTTATTTTAGCATTTTTTATAGTATCAGCCTTTGGCAATAAAAATAACTTTTATGAAAAGGAAAAAACTTTTGAAAAGCCTGAGGATGCAATAATTAATTTTATAGGATACATAAATACATACGAGATGGTAAAGGATGATAATGGCTACTATTATGTTCCTTCAAGGGATTTTTTAGAAAGTATATCTAAGAGATATAGGATGTTTGTAGGCACTGAAGGTTCTAATAAATTTATTAATGATCAAGTGCCAGTTTTTTTTAGATATGAAATGAAGGAAGTAGATTTTAACTCCCTAACTAATTTAAAGAATACTTATAATGAATCTTTTAAGAATATTCCTAAATATCCAAGTAATAATGAAGTTAGAGTCTATAAATTGGATGGATATGGAGATTTTAATTCAGGTTTTGAAAAGTCTTATGTAAAAGAAGATGGAACTATAGAAAATATTTATGATGGTGAAGGGACATCTATGACTTTATACTTAATTTTAGTAGATGAAGGGGAAGGATATGTAGTTGATTATTATTCATTAATGTATCAATAGCCTAAATGTGAGGTGATATTATGTTAAGAATAGATGCAAGAATTAGTACTCCAATTTATGAACAAGTAATACTTGGTATCAAGGAACTTATACTTAAGGGTGTGCTTAAATCGGGTGATAAGTTACCTTCAGTTAGGGAATTATCTGCACTTTTAACTATAAATCCTAATACTGTAAGTAAGGCATATATTGAGTTAGAAAAAGAAAATATAGTTGAAGTTATAAAAGGCAAGGGAACTTTTATATCAAAAAATTATGAAAAGAATATTTCCAAGGAAAAGTTAAATAAGTTAATGATAGATTTTAAGAAAATTATATTAGAAGCAAACTACTTGGGGCTAGATGAAAAAGATTTGATTTTAATATTAAGCCAGGAGTATAGGGATATGAGGGGTGGAATATAGATGTTAGAAGTTAGAAATTACTCCCTAAATTATGGAGATAATAAAATTTTAAATAATATAAATTTTTCATTAGATAAAGGAAAGGTATTAGGTATAGTAGGGCCTAGTGGAGTAGGAAAAACTTCATTAATAAGAGGAATAGTTGGAATTTATAAGGGGACAGAAGGAATGTTACTATATGATGGCGAAGAGGTTTATGATAATCCTAATGCCAAGAGAAAAATAGCATTTGTTCCAGATGAACATAATAGTTTTTATTTAATTACTTTAAGGGAAATAGTTAATTTTTATAAAGGATTATATCCTGAGTTTAATGAAGAAAAATTTTATAAGATTAACAAGCTTTTTAAGATTCCTTTAAATAAAAGATTTTTACAATTATCTAAAGGAATGAAAATGAGAGTTAACTTAATGGTTGCATTTTCTCTAAATGTAGAGTTATTAGTGCTAGACGAGCCAACTTCAGGATTAGATCCTATTCTTAAAGAAAAAGTTTTGAGGATAATTATGGAAGAGGTTTCAGGAGGAGATAAGTCTGTTATAATTAGTTCCCATAATTTAATTGAGCTTGAAAGAATATGTGATGATGTTTTAATTCTTAATGAAGGTAAGGTAGAGTATCATAATTCTTTAGATAATATAAAACGTAATATTAAGAAGATTCAAGTAGCCTTTGATATGCCTGTGTATGAAGAAGATTTAAATTTCCCGGGAATTTTTAATATTTCTCAAGTTGGGAGAGTGTTTACTGTTGTAATAGAGGATAATGATGATGAATTTAAAAAGTTTATTAAGAGGTTTAATCCTTTATTTGTTGAGGAAATAGATCTAAGTTTAGAAGAGGTATTTATAAATAGGATAGAAGGGAAGTCTAGTGATGAAGAAATATTTAAATAGTAATTTATTTTATCAGGGAGATGCTAACATTTTTCTTCCCCTATGTATAGTTTATATAGCAGCTTTTATTTTTACGGTTATAGGAACCAATGGAGTATTTACTTGGAATATAAAATATTATTTGTATAATCAAAGTCAAATTGGATATATTTTTTCATTTGAAGGAGTAGTAATATTAGTTGCCTATATATTAGCAATATATGCTATAACTGTTGGAATATTTAAAAGAAAGAAGTGGTCAACCTTTTTATCTGGACCATTTTCTAGATTTGATATTAGAGTAAGGGAATTAATAATAATTGTTATGTCAGTTCTTATTTACATAGGAATTTTTCTATCTATAATAGTTAAAAACTGTATTCAATATTACGATATTTTACAATATCTGGATGGTTTTGGTAAAATAATTATATTTGATGTAATAAGAATAATTAGTATTTCAACATTGACTATAGGAATTTTAGCTTTATTAGATAGTATTTTTGCAAACTTATATTATTTAGTTGGAGCAGGTATATTATCTTTTATATATTTAGTTGCTTTGCTTGTTAATTTTAACCCTATCCTAAGTTACTATTCTTATGAAAATGTATATGGATTAAGATATATTTATAATGGATTAATGCAATATTTAGGAGGATATAGCGTAGAAAATACTATTTATCCTACAAAAATAATTTGTATATCAGTAGCTTTCGTAATTATTGGACTTATATTAATTTATATTTCTAGAATATTAACTAATAAGATGTTTGTAGAAAATATGAATGAAGGAATAATATTTGATTTCCCTAAAAAAGTAGCAAGCTTTATGATAGTAACTTTTTTAGGAGTAGTAAGTGCTCCATATATAGGTGAATTTATAAATGATGAATATTTTAGATATACATTAAGTGCATATCAGATAGTATTTGTTAGATTAACAATTATAGTAATTATAAGTATAGTATCATACTTTACATTTAAAAATTTTAAGAAAGTAAATAAGGACGTTTATTATTAATAATAACAATAGGAGCTATCCTAAGATAGCTCCTATTTACTGCTTTTTTTAATCTAATTGGCTTTCTTGACTAGTTTTAGGTGAATAGATTATATATCCTATAAGTATTGAAATTACTGTTGGGATAAACCATCCAAATCCTACTTCGGCTAGAGGTATAAAGGTTAGGTTTAATCCTGGTATAGCAGATAATAATCCAAATGCTAATGAAGTATATACTCCCACTCTAACAGCTTTAATATTTTTTAGGTAATTAGATAAAAGTGTAGTTACAATAAGAGTAATAGAAACTGGGTAAAGTACATTTAGTATAGGAACTGATAAAGCTATTATATTATCAACTCCAAGAGTAGCAAGACCTAAGCTTATAATAGATATTACTATTGCGTTAATTTTAAAAGGTAGTTTACCATTTGATATCTTTTCAAAGAAGCTTGCGCCTGCTGTTAATAAACCTATAGAAGTAGTTAAGCAAGCAAGTCCCATAGCTATTCCAATTATAGCAGGTCCAATATTTCCTAAAATACTTTTAGAAATAAATATTAGTAATCCAGTCTTACCTATTTCAGAAGGTACTAATCCTATAGTTTGAGCACCTATGTAGGTTAATCCGCCATAAACAAAAGCCAATCCTAATACTGCAACTAAACTTGATTTAAAGATCATAGATGGCATTTCTTTATTTTTATACCCTTTAGATTTTAAGGAAGTTGTTATTATTCCTGCAAATAGAAGAGCAGCTATAGCATCCATTGTTTGATAACCTTCTAATAAAGAAGTAGGGAATACATTTATTGCATTTGTTGCTGAAATAGAACCAATAGGCATAAATAATCCTTTAGTGATCAAAATAAATAATAGTGCCATAAGCACAGGAGTTAAATATTTACCAAGTGTATCAATTATTGATGTTTTTCCTAAAACAAAGAATAAATTAATTATAAAATATACTGCCATAGCCACAAATGCAGGTATATTTGGAAAAAATGGATTAATTGTTAATTCAAATGTAGTTGCAGCAGTTCTTGGTATAGCCAGCATTGGACCAATAGCAATAAATAATATAGCAGTAAAAATTACTGAAAATCTTGGTCCGATTTTACTTGAAATAGATTTAAATGTTCCATCTCCTTTAGAGCAAGCAAGTATTGCTAGAAGAGGTAGACCTACTCCTGTTAATATAAAGCCTATAACACCTAAAATATATTGATCTCCTATTGTATTTCCTAAAAATGCAGGGAATATTAAGTTACCTGCTCCAAAAAACATTGAAAATAGGGCAAATCCTACTACAATAGAATCTTTTGTACTTTTCTTCATTCTTTTTCCTCCATAACAAACAAATTTATTTTCTAATTAACAATATAAATATAATTTTTCTACATAAATATTAAATAATACTTAAATATATTAACATAATGATATAAATACTGCAATAAAATATTAGATTAAAAATTTGAGAAAAAACTGGTATAATAAATATATAAAACAAAATTAGGAGGATTATTATGTTATTAAGTGAAATTTTGCACTTAGGTGAAGGCTTAAGTTTATTAAATGATGGAGAGTTTACATCTTTAGGACTTACTATAGCAGATTGTGATGAAAAACTTCTTACTTTTATTGAAAGTGAAAAATATATAAATAGTTTAAGTGATAAGATATCTGCAGTAATTACTACTAAAGAATTAGGAGAGAAGCTTAAAGATAGATATGGTGTACTAATTTCAGAAAATCCAAGAATGGATTATTTTAAGTTACATAATATATTATCAAGTAAAGATAATTATAGAAGAAAAGAATTTAATACTACAATAGGTGAAGGATGTAAAATAAGTAATTTATCATCTATAAGCAATAAAAACGTAGTAATAGGAAATAATGTAATAATAGAAGAGTTTGTTGTAATAAGAGAAAATACTGTGATTGGAGATAATAGTATTATAAGATCTGGTTCAATTATAGGTGGAGAAGGGTTTGAATATAAGAGAGTTGATGGAATAGTAATGAATGTTAATCATTGTGGTGGAGTAATTATTGGAAATAATGTTGAAATTCAATATAATTCATGTATAGATAAAGCTCTTTATACTTGGGATAATACTATTATAGGAGATCATTCCAAACTTGATGATTTAGTTCATATTGAACATGGAGTTAAAATAGGAGAAAGATGTTTAATTGCTTCAAGAACTACTTTTGGAGGAAGGACAATAATAGGAAATGATTCATGGGTTGGCCTGGGAGCAATAATTTCTAATGGACTTAAACTAGGTAATAAAGTAAGTATAAGCCTTGGCTCTGTAGTTACTAAAAATTTATGCGATGGTGAGAAGGTTTCTGGAAACTTTGCAATAAATCATGACAAGTTCATAGATTTTATAAAGAGCATTAGATAGATTTGTTTTATAAAAAAATATATGATAAAATCTTATTGTTATATAATGTAAAATATATTGGATGTGAGGGATAGATATGAAAGTAAGAAAAGCTATTATACCAGCCGCAGGTCTTGGAACTAGATTTTTACCAGCAACTAAGGCTCAGCCAAAGGAAATGCTTCCTATAGTTGATAAGCCTACTATTCAATACATAATTGAAGAAGCTGTTGCTTCAGGTATAGAAGAAATATTAATAATTACAGGAAGAAACAAAAAGTGTATAGAAGACCATTTTGATAAGTCTGTAGAACTTGAAATGGAGCTTGAGAAGAATCATAAAGATGAATTATTACAAATGGTAAGAAAAATATCAGATATGGTAGACATTCACTATATAAGACAAAAAGAACCTAAAGGGTTAGGTCATGCTATTTTATGTGCAAGAGCCTTTGTTGGAAATGAACCCTTTGCAGTTTTACTTGGTGATGATGTAGTAGATTCAGAAGTTCCTTGCCTAAAGCAGTTAATGGATTGCTATAAAGAATATAAGACAACAATTTTAGGAGTTCAAACTGTAGATAAAGAAGATGTAAATAAGTATGGTATAGTAGATGGAATTCATATTGAAAATAGGGTTTACAAAGTTAAAAAGCTAGTTGAAAAACCATCTGTTGAAGAAGCACCAAGTAACATGGCTATCCTAGGCAGATATATAATAACTCCACAAATTTTTGATGTATTACAAAGTACAGAGCCGGGTAAGGGTGGAGAAATTCAGCTTACAGATGCATTACAAACTTTAATAGGAAATGAAGCTATGTATGCATATAATTTTGAAGGAAGAAGATATGATGTTGGAGATAAGTTAGGATTCCTTCAAGCCACAGTAGAGTTTGCATTAAAAAGAGATGAACTTAGAGAACCATTCATTCAATATTTAACAAATAGAGACTGGAATAAGTAAAAAATAATAAGAAGAGTGTAAGCCACACTCTTCTTATTATTTTTATTTAGTTTCTAATGCTTTATTATTTAAAATTGATAAAACTATGAATAAACAATACATTATTTTAACAGGGCCATAGTAGCAATCTATTATATTCATAATTTGAAAGCATATGAATCCTACAAATAGTCCTAAATATAATCCATTAGAATTAGAAATTAATTTATTTTTTATAAGTTTATAAAATGTCCATATAGAAATAATTAAAAATAATATAAATAGTATTGTTCCAAATATTCCAAGTTCAACTTGAAATTTTAATATTACGTTATGGGGATGTAAAGGAAGTAAACTTTCCCTGACGAAGTAAGAAGGATTGCTTTCTAAATAAGATTTATAATTTAATGAATAATTCTCATAGCCTAGTCCAAATAATCTATGATTATCATTGATCATAATCTCAGTTAATTTCCATATTTTAAGTCTAGAATCATTTTGATTTATATCAAAAACAGCAAATAATCTATCTCTTGTTTGAGGAATAATAAATAGTATTATAGGTACAAACACTGAATACAATAAAAATCGCTTATCGTAAAGTATAGCAAAAATAAATACACCAATTATTAATGCTAAAAGCGCATTTCTAGATTGTGATACGATAATATTAAATAATAATAGTAAAGTAGCAATAGAACTTATAATTTTTAATTTTTTATTTTTACTTTTTAACACAAAAGTGATAAATATAAAGATTATTAAAATACTATAAGTACCTAAATTATTTGGATTTTCAAGAGTAGATGATATTCTATGTTCCATATCTATATTGCTACCTATAATCTTTGTATATATAACCTGAAATATGGTAATTAAGCTAACTAGTATGGAGGATGATAGAAATACAGTAAGTAAGTTATTTATATCATTTTTATCACATTCATAAGAAATTATATAAAAAATAAAAAGATACATTGAAAACCTAATGCTATTAGTTAATGTTACATATTTATTAAATGCCATAAACATTGACAAATACATTAATAAATTTAATAAAATAAGACTCAAAAAAATTTTATCTTTAATAAAAATAGTTTTTAAGTTAGAAAAAAATTTTTTCCTTTTTTCCGAAATAAAAGTTATTCCTACAAATTCTAAAAAGAAAATAGCATAAATAAAAATATCTACACTAAACTTACCATAGCTAGGTAGAATGGGAAATAAAAAAACAAAAAGTAACAGTAAAATATATGTTGATTTCTTTAAAAATTTAATCATAATAGACCTCATATTATATAAATTTAGTAAAAGATTAGTAGAAATAAGAAATGACTACTAATCTTTGGTGTGTAGAGTTATTATCTAGGAATAAATCCTATTTTCTTTTGCATTTTTCTTAGTGTTTTCATTGAAATATAGTTAGCTTTTTCAGCACCAAGTTTGTAAATTGACTCTAATGTTTTCTTATCTTTAAGAATTTCATTTACTTTATTTTGGATTGGTTCTAATTCTGAAATTATAGCATCGGCTACATCTTTCTTTAAATCTGCATATCCTTTATCTTTATAATATTCAACTAGTTCTTCAGCTGTTGAATTCTTAATTGCAATTAATATATCTAATAGGTTTTTAACACCTGGCTGTTCATCTGTATAATTTATAACTCCAATGCTATCTGTTACAGCTCTAGAAACTTTCTTTCTAATAACTTCAGGTGGATCCATAATTAATATATATGCATTTGGATTATCATCTGATTTAGACATTTTCTTAGTAGGCTCTTGTAAACTCATAACTTTAGCACCTATCTTTGGAATATATGGATCAGGTATTTTAAAGGTAGGGCTATATATATTATTAAATCTGTTTGCAATATCTCTTGCTAATTCTAAATGTTGTTTTTGATCTTGACCAACAGGTACTAAATCTGAATTATATAAAAGGATATCAGCTGCCATTAAAACTGGATAAGTAAATAGTCCAGCCCCTATAGAGTCACCGTATTTTTGAGATTTATCTTTATATTGAGTCATTCTACTTAATTCACCCATATAAGTGTTACAAGTTAATAACCAAGCTGCTTCACTATGAGTTGGTACATGAGATTGAATAAATAAAGTGTTTTTCTCAGGATCTATTCCAGCTGCAATATAAATTGCTAATACTTCAAGGGTTCTTTGTCTTAAATCCTTTGGTTCTTGTCTAACTGTAATTGCATGTAAATCAACTACACAAAAATAACAATCAAATTCATTTTGTAGATTAACCCAGTTCTTTATAGCTCCTAGATAATTTCCTAAGGTTAATTGACCAGAAGGTTGGATTCCGCTAAATATGACCTTCTTTTTTTCTATATTATTTTCCAAGTTAAGCACTCCTTTCATTTGTGCGAATTAACATAAAACCTTAAACTATATTTTTAATTATAGATTTGGAAAATTATCATGTCAACAACAATGGAGAAATGGACATAAACAAAAGAAGAAATCATTTTATTAGCTAAAATGATTTCTTCTTTCTTTACTAAAAAATATATCTATTAATAATGTAGCAATTGATAGCAGTAATATTATATTAATCACCCAAAAGGAGTATTTAAAGATTAATATTATTAACATTAGTAAAACTAATAAAGTAAAGGATATTTTTAAGAAATTCAAATTTTTGACCTCCTAACTCTTACTATAAATAGCTTGTGCAACTTAATAAAAAAAATACTGGAAATAATTGTTGAAGCAAAAAAAGACTGTATCAAGTCTTCTTGATACAGTCCATTTTAAAACAGAAATTATCTTCTGTTGTTTTGAGCCTTTCTAGCTTTTCTGCATTCTGGGCATCTTACAGGATCATTGTCAAATCCTTTTTCTTTGTAGAATTCTTGTTCTCCTACTGTGAAAACAAATTCCTTTCCACAATCTTTACATACTATTTTCTTGTCTTCCATTTTAAAAAATTCCTCCTTAAAATTCATAGGCACAAACTGATAATTTCTTCCTTAAGGCAAAATATGAACTTTAAGGGGAGAGATCTATCGAATTTTTCCTATTATTTAAATATTCAAACTTATTATAACATAAAGTAAATTTTATGCAAGGTACATTAAGGGAAATTTAAGCGTTAAATTTATGCTTTTTTCCTCATAAAATACATGATTAATTAAGACTTTTTGTTGTTTAAATTTTTATGTTTAATATGGTATAAAGTAAAAACAATAAAAGGAATAAGAATAAAAGCTACTAAATTAACTATCTGCATATATTTAAGTAAGTCATATAGGTAGAAATTATTTAATCCCAAAAAGTTTGCACATACAAAGACTATAAATACATAAATACCTATAAATATGGGTTTTCTTTTTATATATTTTTCTAGTATCAATAATATGCTATAGGTAGCTAAAATGTATTTAACAAAGAAACCTACTACTGTTTGTATTATGAAAAATAGTTCACCAAACTCTAAAAATCCTGCTAGTTCAATTCTTTGGCTTAGAACAAATTCAGGATAAAAAATATTAGCAGCTCTAGATGGACCAAAGGCAGTTATAGCAGTAACAAAGGATATAACTACAAAGACAATAGCAATTATTCCAGCATAAAAGCTATGTTTTCTTAGATGTTGATTTTTATCTATATATTTAAGATAAGGAGCTACTATCATAAATGTTGAAAAACCACCTAAAATAAGTAAGGTAGTAGAGAAAAAATTTTTAGATAGACCATTTCCAAGTACAGGAAGCAAGTTATTTATATCCGTATATCCTTGTGTTAATAGAAAAAGTGCAATTCCATTTACTAAAAATATACCAACACTCACTAATACAAATATTAATATTGTACGCATTTTTTTTGTAAAGATGAATAATGATGGAATTATAAAAAATATTAAGGCATACCAAACTGGAGTATCTATAAATAAAGTTGAATGAATTACATTAGCTTCTACAGCAGCAGATTCTACTGCATTTATAAATAGGCCTAATACAAAAATGCCAATACAAATATAGCTAAGAAGTTTTGGCATTGATTTATGGAATATTTCTTTTATATCAAAGGTATTACTTACTTTACAAATATTAATTATATATAGTAAAAAACAAATGAAAATAACTCCAGCTAATAAAGATGATAGCCAAGTATCTCTTCCCCCTTCATTTATAAAAACAGATAAATAAGTCTTTAGTGAAATTATAGTTACACCAAGTATAAATAGAACATAATGTTTACTAGATATTTTATTCATAATAAATCCCTTTCATTTCTAAATAATTAAACTTAATAGCTATAAGGCTGTAGTAAATACAGAGAAGTAAAAACCTTATAATTATTGATGTAATTAAGTTATGAAAACTCATATAGAGTTTTTTCACTAAATATAATTCCCAACTATTATGAATATTAAACAGTTTTACAACAAATAATACAAACAGGTGATGTATATGAAGAATTTAGAATATGTAAAGGAAAAATTAAAAAATTCCTTCGATGTTAAATATAGGCCAGTAAAAACTGTACTAGGAAAAGCAACTATAGTATTTATAGACGACTTATGTAATTCAGAAATGATAAGTGAATATGTAGTCGCGCCATTAAGAGGAACTGAATTAGCATATAGGGATGGTAAATTAAGTTCCTTAGAACAAGTAATTGAGGACTCCTTGGATATAAATGCAGCAGGAATTGCAAAGGATGCAGATGATGCTGTAATGCATATATTATCTGGTGATCCGGCAGTTATTTTCGAAAATTATAAGGAAATAATGTATGTAGAAGCTAAGGGATTTCCAGTAAGGGGAGTTGGTACACCGGAAACAGAATCTGTATTAAAGGGACCAAGAGAAGGTTTTAACGAATTAATAGTTAATAATGTAGCATTAATAAGAAGGCGTATTAAAAATCCTAATTTAAAATTTGAAGCAGTGGTAGTTGGAAAAACATCTCAAACTTCAGTAGCGGTTTGCTATTTAGAAGGAATAGCACCAGAAAAATTAATAAATGAAATTAAAAATAAGGTAAAGAACTTAGATTTGAGATTTATTTTAGATACTAATTATATTGAAGATGCAATTAAAACTCAAAATAGTTTTTTTGATACAGTGGGTTATACAGAAAAACCTGATGAAGTTTGTGCAAAATTAATGGAAGGAAGAGTTGGAGTAATAGTAGATGGGACACCTTTTGTTATTACTGCTCCATATTTTTTCTTAGAAAACTTTCAAATGCCAGATGATTATTATTTAAATAAGTATTATACAAACTTTAATAGAATTCTAAGATGGCTAGCTTTTTTTATTGCAACCTTAGTACCTGGATTATATGTTGCAGTAATGACATATCATTTTGCAATGATACCATCTTTATTTATGTTTAGACTTGCAGTATCTAGGGCTGGAGTACCATTTCCGACATTTATTGAAGTTATATTAATGATGTTAGCCTTTCAATTTATAAAAGAAGCTGGACTTAGATTGCCACAGCCAATAGGAGGTGCTATGAGTATAGTTTCTGCTTTAATATTAGGTGATGCAGCAGTAGGAGCTGGAATAGCCTCAAGAATTACAATTATAGTAGTAGCTTTAAGTACACTTTCATATTTCTTAATACCAAAGCTTTATGGAGCTGTATCTTTCTGGGCAATAATATTAGTTTGTTTTTCAGCAGCCTTTGGAATTCCAGGATTTTTATCAGGAACTTTATTATTATTAGTACAATTAGCAGAACTTGATTCAGTAGGATATCAATTTTTATTTCCAATTGGTAGCATAAGTGAATATAGATTTAAAGATGTAGTACTAAGAGGATCGCTAAATAAAATATCAAAAGATTTTATAAAAAGGGGGAAACAAAAATGAAAACTAAAAAATTCATAAGATTTTTATCAGTTGCATTTCTTCCTTTACTATTGGGGGGATGCTTTAATTATAGAGATATAAATAAAGTAAGTTTTTCTACTAGTATAATCTTTGATACAGATGATTTCGGAAGAGCAGTAGTTTATGTAGATTGCGTAAAGCCTTATAGGAGCACTAATGAAAGCTCTGATAAGGGCAAGAGAATAATTTATAGAGGAGAAGGAAAAACTGCATTAGAAGCTTTAAGAGATGTAAACTTAGCCTCTAGTTATGAGTTAAACTATTCTCAAAATAGAGCATATATTTTTACAGAAAAGGCAGCTAAAGAAGGAATTAATAAATATACAGATTTAATAAATAACAATCAAGAATTTCAAATAAAACCTGATTTATTTGTTTATTTTGGAGAGGTAGATGATCTTTTAAAGGTTACATCAAGCGATGAGGAATATTTAGGTCTATATCTTGAAGAATTAGTTCATAAAAACAAAAGAAATCCTAGAGCTATGAGAGCTAATATTAATGATTATTTGAGTAATACAGTAGATAATAGTAATACTTATATAGTTGGTAGTATTGAAATTAGAGAAGATGCTTTAGATAAGAAAGTTGAGATTGGGGGAGGAGCAATTATAAAAGATGGAGCATTAGTAGATAGAATAGATGCTAGGGATGCAATGAGCTATAATTTACTAATGAATAAAGTTACAAAAGGAACTTTAGAAATTTCTAATCCACAAGATGAAAGTGGGTTTATAACTTTAGAAATTTTGGGCAATACTACTAATAGTAATTTAATTTTTGATGATGAAAATATAAAATTAATTAAGAACTTAACTATAAGAGTTTCCATTGCTGAAATGCAAGGAAAAGCTATAGTTGATAAAGAGTTGCTTGATTATATTAAGGTAGCAAAGGAAAAGGAAGTAGAAGGATATCTGAATTATACTTTTGAAAAGTATAAAGCAGAAGGGATAGATGTATTTGAAATACAAAGATTATTAGAGATAAATTATCCTAAAGAGTCAGTAGAGGATCCAATAAGTAAAGCTGAATTAGAAGTAAATGTAGATATAATTATGGAGGGAACCGGTATAGTTAAGGATAGTTTGTAGGTATAATCAGATTAATTTAAAATAAGAATTAATAAATTTCATAATATATATGAATGTATAATCTCAATAATTAAAGTTTTGAGTTTATGACTAAAAGCGTAGTAAGAGAATATAAGTTCATAATTCCGAAGAATGAGGAATTATTACCTTCAGTTTTGAAGTATTAAAATATCATAGCAAGGTGACTTGGAGCGAAGCGACGGAACCTAGATATGATATTTTAATATTTTTTTGTAAATAATTTCAATAATGAAGAATATATATAAATTAAGATATAAAAATATATAAAAGGAGTGGATTCCAATGATTCAAGTCTTTTGTTCAAAAAGAGGTGCAGGTAAATCTAAAAAATTAATAGAGCTTGCAAATGAACGTATATTAATATCAAAGGGTGATTCAGTTTATATCGATGATGACGCAAGACGTAGGATGCAACTAAGGGGAAAAATTAGATTTATAAATACTAATGAACTAGGTGTATTAGACAGCGATAGCTTTTATGGTTTGTTATGTGGGATTATATCTCAAAACTATGATGTAGAAAATGTTTATGTTGATGCCTTATCAAATATAATTAACCAAAATATATCGGGATCAAATAATTTGTTCAAAAAATTACAGGAATTCTCTCAAAGATATAATTTAAGTATCTTTATAAATTTAAACTGTGAATGTATAGATGATTTACCAGATTTTATAAAAGAGTATGTGGCATAAAAGTTAAAAAGTTAAGGGCTTTTGTAGAAATAACTGCAAGAGCCTTTTTCTATAATTGAACATTGATATTATTTTAATAAAAAGATATACTATAATAAGTAAAGATAAGAGGAGGATACGTAGAATGGCTAATGTTTTAGACGAGTTATTAGATCGTGGATACATAAAGCAATTTACTCATGAAGAAGAAACTAGAGAATTGCTAGAAAAGGAAAAAGTAACTTTTTATATAGGATTTGATCCAACAGCTGATAGTTTACATGTTGGACATTTTATTGCATTGATGTTCATGGCACATATGCAAAAAGCTGGGCATAGACCAATAGCACTTCTTGGTGGAGGTACTGCAATGGTAGGCGATCCATCTGGAAAAACTGATATGAGAGCAATGCTTACTAAGGAACAAATAGAACATAATGTTAACTCTATTAAGAAGCAAATGGAAAGATTTATAGACTTTTCTGATGATAAGGCAATATTAGTTAATAATGCAGATTGGTTATTAAACTTAAATTATGTAGATTTCTTAAGAGAAGTAGGAGTTCATTTCTCAGTAAATAGAATGCTTACTGCAGAATGTTTTAAACAAAGATTAGAAAAGGGACTTTCTTTCTTAGAATTTAACTATATGTTAATGCAAGGATACGATTTCTACGTATTAAATCAAAAATATGGTTGTAAGA
This sequence comes from Clostridium nigeriense, assembly GCF_050585265.1. Classification (GTDB taxonomy): domain Bacteria; phylum Bacillota; class Clostridia; order Clostridiales; family Clostridiaceae; genus Clostridium; species Clostridium nigeriense_B. The sequence continues at coordinate 59,073 of NZ_JBNOOE010000004.1, forward strand.
TGCAATTAGGTGGAGATGACCAATGGTCAAATATGATTGCAGGTGTAGAGTTAGTTAGAAGAAAAGCTCAAGGCCAATCAATGGCTATGACTTGTACACTTTTAACAAATAGTCAAGGACAAAAAATGGGTAAAACTGTTGGAGGAGCTTTATGGCTTAATCCAGAAAAGACATCACCATTTGATTTTTATCAATATTGGAGAAATGTTGATGATGCAGATGTAGAAAAATGTTTAGCATTATTAACTTTCGTACCTATGGATGAAGTAAGAACTATTTGTGCAGTTGAAGGTGCAGCAATTAATGAAGCTAAGAAGAGACTTGCTTTTGAAGTAACTAAGCTAGTTCACGGAGAAGAAGAGGCTCTTAAGGCCAAGACTGCTGCAGAAGCTTTATTCTCAGGTGGAGTAGATATGAGTAACGTTCCAACAGTTACTATATCTAAAGAAAAGCTTGGATCAACAATCTTAGATATAATGGCTGAAAATAAAATAGTACCATCAAAGGCTGAAGGAAGAAGATTAATTCAGCAAGGAGGACTTTCTTTAAATGGTGAAAAAGTAACTGAAGTTACTAGAACTTTAGAGGAATCAGATTTAGAAGATGGATCAGCATTATTAAAAAGAGGTAAGAAAAACTACAATAAAATAGTAGTTGAATAAAAGTGGCTGCATAGGCAGCCTTTTTTAATTAACATTTAAAAACTCATGCACAATTTAATAGGGTAGGTATACAATTGCCTCTACTTTATTTCCATTTGATAAGGTAATGCTTCCGTTATGATCTTTTATTATTTCACTGCAAAGATATAATCCTAAGCCAGAACTATAGTTATCATCATCTGAATTAATTTTTATAAATGGTTCAAAAATATGGCTATATATTTCTTCAGGAATTGGATTAGCTTTATTTAAAATTGAGATTTTGTAGAAGTTTGCTTCTATAAATCCATGTATTTCAATATTATTAGTAATATTAGTATTAATAGAGTATTTAATAGCATTATCAATTAAATTAATAAAAACCTCTTTTATTTTATTAACTTTAATCTTTAATATACTATTTTCTAAATTAGAGATTATGGTTAAATTATATTTTTCAGCTTTTATAGACATATCGGAAATCACTTGTTCAAGTAGTTCCTTTATATTAAATTCTATATATTCTTCTTTTATTGAAGAAAGTCCTTTAGAGATTTTTATTATTTCTAATACAAGGGTATTTAGCCTTTGGCTTTCAGAATAAATTCTACTTACAGCTCTCTTTTTAAATTCTTCATCATCTACTACATTTTCTAATATCATTTCTGAGTATCCAATTATTGAAGTAAGTGGAGTTTTAAGTTCATGAGTTACTGTATCAAAAAATATTTTTCTACTTAGGGCTAATCTTTCCACCTTTTCTTTTTCATTTTCTATATCTAATATTTGCTCTTTAATTTTATTTTTCATATTAAGAAACTCCCTAGATAAAATAGATATTTCATCATTACCATCAGTGTTTAATAATACATCATAATTACCTTCTCCAAGGCTTTTTGCTGCTATAGTTAAGTTAGTAATGGGCTTTGCTATTTTATTAGTTAGCCTAGTTGATAATAGAAATATAAAGATTATTAATATTACTTCAATTAAGGTTAAAATATTTGTTGCTTTGTAATATTCCTCATATAGGGTTGTATAGTCCTTATTTAAATTTATAATTCCAATATAACTTTCATTTATTATAATGGGATAAGATAATAATCCAATTAGTTCATTATTTTGATATTTAATATTAACTATAGTTTTACCTTCCTTTACTTCACTAAGGTTTTGACTTATTTCAATTGGCTTAAAAGATAGATTTGAAGCTAGTACATTACCACTAATATCACAAATTTGTAGTGTACTATCAAAGTTTTGTGATATATAATCTAATAAATAATTTGCTTCTTCTTTTAAAGCCTTATCTTTATATAGGTAATTTCTTTGTGATAAGGTATATTTTATAGATTCTCTAGTACTTTTCATCACTTCTTTCATTGAAGAGGTAATTGAACTTTCCATATTATCCTTAAGTATTTTTCTTACAGAAATATTTAGGGATAATCCTAAAATAATAAGAATACTTGTAATAATTAAGGTGAATTTATATTTAATTTTCATAATCTACCTCATAATATATCCAACAGAAAATACCGTTTCAATTATAGATGGGGTACCCTTAGTATCTAATTTACTTCTAAGTCTTCTGATATGAATATCTACTGTCCTTAAATCACCATCATAGGAAAACTCCCAAACATTATCAATAAGTTGTTCTCTAGAAAAAACTTTATTTCTATTTTGAACAAAGAATTCTAAAAGCTCATATTCTTTTGGCTTAAGTTGTATAAGGTCGTTATTTTTTAATACTGTTCTATTTTTAAAGTTAATTTTTATGTTTTCATTTATAGTTATGAAGTTTGAATTTGAACCATTAGTAGTTTTCTCTATTCTTCTAAAAATAGCTCTAATTCTGCTTACTACTTCTTTAATATGAAAGGGTTTAGTAATATAATCATCTGCACCAAGCTCAAGACCTAGAACCTTGTCCACGATATCACTTTTAGCAGTAAGTATTATAATTGGAATAGAGTTATTTAAGTTTACTTCTTTGCATAACTGAAAGCCATCTCCATCAGGTAAGTTTAAATCTAATAAAATTAAGTCAGGTAAATTAACATTTAAATAACCTCTAGCATCTTTTAGAGAAAAGGCACTATAAGGTGTGTATCCTTCTGATTTTAAAGTGTGAAATAATATATCATTTATAGATTTATCATCTTCAACAATGAGTATTTGATTATTCATATTGATCTCCTTTATAGATTCATACAAGTAAATTATAATAAAATTTTACAAATTAATAAATACTTTACATAAATAAGAGGGTAAAAAAGAGAAATAATTGGGGACATCACACAGTTAACAATTAAAAATTTATAATTATTAATTGCGTGATAGTCCCTTAAAAATATAGAATGAAAAATATACCATAGGTAATTAGGGAGACTAATTTATTTAGGTAATTCTTTTAGAATTGATGAAAAACTATTATTTTAAAAACTTCTCTAGAAGTTTTATCATTAATTCTTCAGTATTAATTTTTAATTTCTTAAACATATTAAATCTCCTTTCAATTAAGGTCTATATTGCTGAGAAATTTTTGTTACTGTACCATTCTTTATATCAAACCATACCATTAGTCCATAGTTAGTATCATTAAGATACTTAGTATTCATTTCAGAAAATTCATCTAAAGAAACGGGTACTTCATCTCCAGATTTTAAATCTGATTTTTCTGGGAAAAAATTATAGGCACATAAATAATAAGATGTATTATTATCAACTAAATAGGTTGAAATAGTATCATAATTATTTCTAATATAAATTGGATCAGGTAAGAAATATCTCTTTTTTTCTTCATCATATCCAGCTTTATTATCTTTTATAGCTTCAGGTAAAGCTTCGTCACCTATATAAAGCTCTATTAAATCAAAATCTAAATAAGTTTTTCCATTTTCAGTTTTAATATTTTTTAAGAAACCATATTGTCTTTCATAAACATTCTCTAAAACAGTAAGTTCTACAGTTATGCTCCTACCATAATCCTCGTTATAGCCTTGGAAAGTAAAAGTTCCTACATTTTCTGTATCTACTACTTGGTTTTCCCAAGATACTGGAATGTTAACTTGTTCACCTGAAATCATAGTAGTAACTTGCTGAGGCAATGAATAATTGCTATTTTGATATATTGAAGTTTGAATATTTATTTTTTCAAATTTATTAGATATATCTTTTAATACAGATTTCATATTCTCAACGTCCACATTATTTGTAACAGCAGTTTTAATAAAATAATAAGCTTCATCTGATTTATCTACAGATAAATATTTATCTTTTATTCTTAGGTATATTTCTTTATTAGTCTTATCTAAATTAATTGCTTTAATGAATTCTTCTTTGGCTTCCTCAAATTTCTCTTCATCTATAAGTTTTTCACCATCAGTTATTGCAGCTAGGACTTCACTTTCTTCCATGGCTACTTCACTTTGGGTATCATCTGATATAGTTATTTTTTTACTGGAATTATTACAAGAGATAAATAGTAGGGGTAGTAGAATAACAGTTGATATTAAAAGTTTAATTAGTTTTTTTCTTATCATAAATATAATCTCCTTTTATTTCGATCTTTGATTTTATTATATAAGTCAATATTTTCTAAATATAATAAGGATATTTCCAAGATGTTTCCAAATTAAAAGCTTTTAAGTAAAGATATAAAACTTAGGTATAGTTGGTGGATATATTAAGATTTTAGATAAAAAATAGATATTAATTTAGAATATGAATATAAATTTGTTAAAATAATAGATATAACTAAAAGCAAATTAATATCCAATATAGAAACTATATGATATATAGCAGATAAAATTATTGAAAAAGCAGAAGAAAATGATGCTCCTATAGTGTATAATAATGAATTGACAGATTTACTTTGCAATGTAGGTGTTGGAGAATATATAGCAGCAGAGTTTTGTGAAGCATTAGTACATTTAATTGCATATATAACAGATTTAGATAGCTTAAAATAATGAAGAATGAAGAAGTAATAATGTTATAATTAATGAAAAAAACTACTAAATGAGTTTTGAAAATAATGGTGCTGTCGTACAATGAAAAATTAAGAGTGAGTAATGAAAAATTGACTAAAAAACTCCTTTAATATTTTTAAAAAGTATTAATTTTAGTAATTCTGTAAGAATTACATCAATAATTCTTCATTTTTAATTTTTAATCTTAGAAAGGTGAGTAGATAAATGGCTTTATACGCTATTTCAGATCTTCATCTTGCTTTTACAACAGATAAGCCTATGGATATCTTTGGAGAAAAGTGGCTTAAGCATGATGAAAAGATAGAGGAAAATTGGACTAATAAAATTACAGACAATGATATGGTATTAATTGCAGGAGATATATCTTGGTCAATGAGATCAAGCGATAGTAAGGTAGATTTAGATTGGATTAATTCATTACCTGGCAAAAAGATTATATCCAAAGGTAATCATGATTATTGGTGGGGAGGAATATCAAAGCTTAATAGTATGTATGAAGATATGAAGTTTATACAAAATAACTTCTATACATATGAAGATTATGCTATTTGTGGCTCAAGAGGATGGATACTTGAAGGAACAGATAGATTTACTGAAAAAGATAAGAAGATATTTGATAGAGAGCTAATAAGATTAAGGTTATCTTTAGATAAAGCAAAAGAAGCTGGATATGAAAAATTTATAGTAATGATTCATTATCCACCATTAAATGATAAAGGAGAGCAATCTGCTTTTACAGAATTATTTAAAGAGTATGGAGTAGAAAAAGTAATTTATGGACATTTACATGGACCATCTCTAAATACAGCTTTTTCTGGAGAGTTTGAAGGAATTGAATATATAATAACTTCTTGTGACTATTTAAACTTTGATCCAATTAGAATACTATAGAAAAATTTTGTGAAGCAAAATATCCTGAATTTTTCATTTTTAATTCTTCATTATTAATTGAAAAGATTGAATTGGATAAAAAAACAAGAATACTGAATTAAGTGAAGATGATGGAAATGTTATTGACAAAATAATGTAGTTAAAGTAAAATTTAGTTGTAAATTGATATGTAAAATTATAAGTAGTTTAGATTAGCGTGTCACTATTATGATAGGCATTAGCTGAGAAGAGTCCTTGGAGTTCTTCTCGGCTTTTTTTTTGTTTTCAAGGTTTTTATGTATAAATTTATTTAATCACAATATTATCTCAAGGGGGAAACTGGTCAATGAAAAATGTTAAAAGACATGTAGCAAGAGCTCTAGCGATAACAATAACAGCTAGTATGCTAACATCAATTCCTTTTCCGACTTATGCAAGCACGGAAAATAAAATAAGTTCTGATAAAATGAAGATTACTTCTAAAAGTAATACAGAAGGTCATGATAGTCAACTTGCAATAGATGGAGATATATCAACTTATTGGGAAGCATCAAATAGCTTTAGATGGGTAGAACTAGAATTAGATGGAACATATGATTTGTCGGGAATTAAAATTTATAACAAGCAAAATGGATACTACAATTATAATATTTATGCAACATCTGATGGAGAAAATTATGAAAAGGTAGCTTATAAATCAGATAATTCAGTTGCTGATGATGATGGTGATTTTTATAGCCTAAGTGATGTTAGAGCATCTAAGATAAGAATTGATGTTACCTTCACTTCAGATAATAATGATTCAAATATAGCAGAAATTGAAGTTTTCGGTAATAAAGTTTCTAGTGAAGTGGCAAAAGAAACTCCAATTTCAGTAGAAAACTTTGAAGATACTAAATGGGCAGAAGAGTATAGCAAATTTGAAAACGATATAAATTATGCAAATGAAAAAACTATAAATGAAATGACGAATATGGTTGGAAGAGTTATTGGAGATGAGTATAAGGATAACTTTAAATTTGAAATTATAGAACAAACTTCTTCAGGAAATGATGTATTTGAAGTAGAAGATGGAGCAGATGGTAAAATAGTGGTAAGAGGTAATGATGGTGTATCATTAGCATCAGGATTTAATTACTACCTAAAGAATTATGCAAAAGTTATGTATAATCCTATAATGGGTTCCAACTTAAATATGCCTGAAGTATTGCCAAATGTAGGGGAAAAAGTTGTAGTAGATACTCCATATGAACAAAGATATTCATTAAATTTCTGTACATATTCGTATACAATGGCTTTCTGGGATTGGAATGAGTATGAAGCATTTATAGATTGGTCAGCAATGAATGGATTTAATTTAATCCTTGACATAGTAGGGCAGGAAGAAGTCTTAAGAAGAACTTTAAGTGAATTTGGATATTCAGATGAGGAAATAAAAGAATATATTTCAGGACCTGGATATTTTGCATGGTTCTATATGCAAAACATGACAAGCTTTGGAGGACCATTACCCAATAATTGGTTTGAAGATAGAGCTGAGCTTGGAAGACAAATGCATGATAGAATGCAAACTTTAGGTATTACTCCAGTTCTTCAAGGATATTCAGGAGGAGTTCCATTAGACTTTACTGAAAAAAATCCAGATGCACAAGTAATTAAACAAGGTGATTGGTGTGGATTTGATAGGCCAGATATGCTTAGAACTTATGTAAATGAGGGGGAAGAGGATTACTTTGCAAAGGTTGCAGATGCATTCTATAAAGCTCAAAAAGAAGTGTTTGGGGATGTTAGTAGTTATTATGCAGTCGATCCATTCCACGAAGGTGGGAATACTGGCGGATTAAATAATGGAAAGATTTATGAAACAGTTCAAAATAAGATGATAGAACATGATGAAGATTCAGTATGGGTAATTCAGCACTGGCAAGGAAATCCTAATAATGAAAAGTTATCGGGGCTTAAAAAGGATCAAGCTTTAATACTAGATTTAAATTCAGATTTAAATCCAGATTGGAATAGATTTGATAGTCAAGGTTTACCATGGGTATGGAACATGCTTCATAACTTTGGGGGAAGAATGGGATTAGATGGACAACCTGAAATATTAGCAAATAATATTCCAGAGGCTTATGCAAACTCAAATAACATGAAGGGTATAGGGATAACACCAGAAGCAATTAACAACAGTCCAATAGTTTATGAATTAATTGGAGATATGATTTGGACAAGAGATTCAATAGATTTTAGACAATGGACTATGGATTATATTGAAAGAAGATATGGTAAGGTAAATGAAGATATTCGAGAAGCTTGGAATATATTATTAGAAACAGCTTATAAGAAAACTAACGATTATTACCAAGGAGCAGCTGAGTCAGTAATTAACTCAAGACCTGCAACTGAAATAAATAGTGCATCAACATGGGGACATAATAACATTATTTATGATAAGGAAGAGCTTGAAAAAGCTTTAGAACTATTCATAAGTTCATACGATGAATTAAAGGATAGCGAAGCCTTTATTTATGATTTCTTAGATATAACTAAACAAGTATTAGCAAATTCATCACAAGAATATCATAAGGAAATGGTAGCAGCTTATGAAAATAAGGATTTAGAATTATTTAAAAAGATTTCTACTCATTTCTTAGAACTAATTAAGCTTCAGGAAGAAGTTTTATCAACTAGTCCAGAATTCTTAGTTGGAACTTGGATTGATCAAGCCAGAACTATGTTATCAGGTGCAGATGATTGGACAATGGATTTATTTGAATTTAATGCAAGAGCATTGATAACTACTTGGGGAGATTATAAAAATCCAGCTTTAAAGGACTATTCAAATAGACAATGGGCAGGATTAACTGAAGATTTATATTATAAGAGATGGGAAAATTGGGTTAATAATGTTGTTACTGAAATTGAAACAGGAAATCCAGCTGCAGAAGTTAACTGGCATAAAATGGAGTATCAATGGGCAAATACTAAGACAACAGAAGATAATAGATATACAACAGAAGGATCAGGAGAAGATTTAGGAGCTTTAGCTAAAGAAGCTATGGAAAAATTCTCAGTAACTAATATGGATACATTCTTAGAAGGTGGATCAAATGCAGTAGAAAAGGTTAATGTAGCTTTAGGAAAAAATGTAGTAGTTGAGGGGGTAGATACTGATTTAAACTTCCCAGCAAAAAACTTAACTGATGGTACTACAGGAACAGCTTGGAAGGGAACAGAAGTTAAGTGGCCAGTAACTATGACAATAGATTTAGAAGGTGAAAGAAATCTTAATGGAATAGCATTTGCTCCAAACCAAGCAGCAGGTGGATTCCCTATTGATTATAAAGTAGAAGTAAGAAGTGGTGATACTTGGAATGTAGTTGGATCACAAGAAGGCGGTAGTATAACCGGAACTATATCATTAGATTATAAGGGAACTGCTGATGCTGTAAGGTATACATTTAAAAGTGATAATAAAGAAAATATTCCAGAAATGACAGAGCTCATGGTTTATGAAAATGCAGGAGAAAAAGTAGTTTATGATAATATTGCCTTAAATAAACCAGTTAAAGTAGAGGGGGCAGATACAAGCTGGGATAGACCATCAACTAATTTAACAGATGGAAATGATAGTACAATTTGGGCAGCTACAAGTGAAGCATTAAATTCGTCATTATTTGTTGACTTAGAAGGTAGTGAATTTGTTGATAAAGTAGAAATAGTTCATGAAAAAGAAGGATTACCATTTAAGTTTACTGTAAGTGTAACTGAAAAAGATGGAACAGAAACAGTTATATTAGATAAGAGTACAGAAAGTAATGCGTTGGATAGAAGATATACTATAGATGTAAATAGAGAAATAAAGGGAATTAAATATACTTTCCATGGTAAAAATAATGTTGGGTCATATCCTGGAGCTTGGGCAGGACTAGCTGAAATTAAAGCTTTAAGAAAACAAGAAGTCAAGATTGATGCAGTAAATGTTGCGTTGGATAAGCCCGTAACAGGAAGTACCGCTGAAAATGGAAAACCTCTTTCAAATGTAACAGATGGTAAAGATGATACACTATGGGTAGCTGATGGTGGAAAATATCCTGCTAATGTAAATGTAGATTTAGTTAATTCTTATTATGTTGATAATTTAGAATTAGTATTTGAAAAAGAAGGGCTGCCATTTAAATTCTATGTAGATGTAGTAGATGAAAATAATGAAACTCATAGAGTATTAGATATGAGATCTAATGATAAGGTTACAGATTTAAAATATAACATTCCTGTAAATAAGAATATTAAAAAAATAAAAGTTGAAATAACAGAAAATAATGGACAAGGTAATTCATATTTAGCTTGGCCAGCAGTAGCTGAAATTAGAGCTTTTTCAACACCAGAAAATGTAGCTATAAATGCAACTGTTAATCCTCTAGAGGGAGAATTTTTAATTGATGGAAATGAAACAAGGGGAATTAATTTAAATGCAGATTCAAATAAAGAGTATGTAATAGACTTTGGTAAGGTAGTAGATATCAACACTATTGAAACTATTGGGAAAGCTGATGGTGGATTAAAATACAATGTTGAATATAGAAGTATTGAAAATGAAGAATGGATAGAGCTTGTTGATAAAAGTGAAAATGCAAGTACAGCAGAAAAAATATTAACAGCTATAAAAAATCCAATTGCTACAGATGCAATAAGAATTAAATTTGGAAATGAAGAATTAACTGTTAATGAAGTTAAGGTTTATAAGGCAGATGTAACAGGTAAATTAGTAAATTACATTAGTGAAGTAGAAAAGATATACAATAATGCAAAAGAAGGGGAGTATGCTGGACAATATCCAAATGCTGCAAAAAGTCAATTATTATCAGCAATAAATTCAGCTAAATCAGCTTCAATGAATGGAATAAACTCTGTTGAAGTAAAAACAGAAATAGTTAAGCTGAAAGAAGCTGTAAATAAATTCTACTCACAAGTTGTAATAATAAATAGAAAAGGCCTACTAACTACCATAAGTGATGCTAATATAGTATTGAATGCTTTAAAGACTTCTTTAGGAGCAGAAGCTAAAGAGGACAAGAGAGCTGTGATTAATGATAGTATTACTAATTTAGAAACTGGAATAACAGAGGCTCAAGGGGTTTATGATACTAAGGCTGTAACACAAAAAGAATTAGATGATGCTAAGGGGAAGTTGAAGTTAATAATAGAAGAAGGATATGTTTCTCTAGATGCTAATAATAAATATAAAGTAGAATTAGAAATAGCAGAAGGTAGGTTAAATGATGCAGTAGTAGGGGAAGGAAATGGACAGTTCCTTCAATCTGATGTTGAATCATTAAAAGCAGTTATTGCAAAGGCTAAAGAAGATTATGCGAGATCAACTACTATAGAAGAAGTAAATAATATTATTGATACTTTAAAGAATGCAGTAGAAGAGTTTGATTCTAAAGTAATTATAGTAAATAAAGATGCCTTAGAAGTTGCTATAACAAATGCTGAAGAAAAAGCAAAAAATGCTGATGGAAAATATTATACAGATGCTATTGAAAAATTTCTATCAGAAATAAATAAGGCTAAGGTAGTATTATTAGATATTAATGCAAGCCAAGAAACTGTAGATGAAAGTATAAAAGAATTGTTAAATGCAGAATCAGAATTATTAAAATTAGCATTGCCAGATAAGACCGAGCTAAAAAACTTAATTAATGAAGGAAAAGAATTAATTAAAGCTTTAGGAAGGTATGAGGAATCATCTGAATTAAAAACGAAACTAGAAAAATTAGTATTAGATGCAGAGAATATTAGAGATAATAATGAAGCCACTTTAGAAGAAATAACTTTAATAGTTGAAGGGTTAAAGAATAAAATTATTGAAGTTAAGGAAGTATTGAAGGATTTTGAAAATATTTCTAAGGTAGAATTAGAAGAAGTAATTAAAAAGGCAGAAGCTTTAAATGAAAAAGACTATACTAAGGATAGTTACAAAGCATTATTAGCAGAGATTAAAGAAGGAAAGAAAGTACTAGAATTAGAAAAGTTAACTCAGACCAATATAGATGCAGCAGTAGCTAGAATAAATAATGCCATTAAAAATTTAGTTAAAATAGATAATGAAAATGGTGGAAATAGTAATAGTTCTAATAATGGAAATATAAACAACAACAATGGAAATCAATCTAATAATGTAAATAATAGTGGTACTACTGGAAAAGGAAATAGTAAACTTCCTAAAACTGGTGGTGTTTCATCTATACTAACATTAATATTAGGTGGATCAACAGCAGCTGTTGGTGGGGTGTTATTAAGAAAGAAAAAGGATAATTAAAATAGTTTATAAAAAATATAGCAAGACTTAGAGCTTCGCTATATTTTTTTGTCAAAAAAATTGATAAATATTTAACAAATATTGGTTAAAATTATTGACAATCAATTTCAATTGATTATAATTGTATATATAGAAGATTATGTAAGGGGGAAGAGTTATGACTATATTCAATATGAAGGTTGGGGAATCTGGAACGATAAAAGAGGTAGGAGGAGATCCTAAGTTAGCTAAGAGGCTTAGGGCTTTAGGTTGTGTAAAGGGGACTGAAGTTAAGGTTAAGTTAGTTGCACCATTAGGGGACCCAATATTAATATCATTTAGAGGTTTTGATTTAGCTATTAGAAAAACAGATGCAAAAAATATTTATTTAAATGTTTAAGGAGTGGGTAAAATGATAAATGTAGCATTAGTAGGTAATCCTAATACAGGAAAAACCACAGTTTTTAATGCTTTAACTGGGGCAAAACAATATGTAGGGAATTGGCCAGGAGTAACTATAGACAAGAAATATGGGTTTATAAATAAGGACATAAAGATAGTGGATTTACCAGGTATTTATGCCATGGACACATATTCAAACGAAGAGAAAATATCAAGATCTTATTTAGAAAATGAAGATGTTGACTTAATTATAAATGTAGTAGATGCTACAAATTTAGAAAGAAATTTATATCTTACAACTCAATTAATGCAATTCAATAAGCCAATATTAGTTTTGTTAAATATGATGGATATAGCTAATAAAAGAGGTCTTAATATAGATATAGAAGCTTTAGCTAATAAGCTTGGTGTTAGTATTTTACCAATATCAGCAAAGAACAAAACTGGATTAGAAAATATATCAGAAGAAATTAATAAATCTAAAGAAATTATTCCAAGTTATAATTTAAAATTTAATAGTGAAAAAGAAGCTTATTCTTTTATTGATAAGGTCATAAAAGATTCAGCTAAAGGAAAAGGTAGATCAAAATACATAGGAGAAAAGATAGATAAGGTAGTATTAAACCCAATATTAGCATATCCGGCATTTTTAATAGCGTTATTTATAATATTTAAATTTACATTTAGTTGGTTTGGACAACCATTAGCTGATGCTTTAGATGCTTTTATAGCAGATACATTTACACCAATAGTAGAAGGATTAGTTGCAAATTCATCACCATGGTTCCAATCATTAATAGTTGATGGTATAGTTGCTGGAGTTGGAGGAGTTTTAGTATTTTTCCCAATAATATTTTCCCTTTTCATTGGTATATCATTCCTTGAAGATTGTGGATATATGTCAAGAATGGCTTTCCTAATGGATAGAATAATGAGAAAAATCGGATTATCAGGAAAGGCATTTATTCCAATAATAATGGGATTTGGATGTTCAGCACCAGCAATAATGGCAACTAGAACTCTTGAAAGTGAGAAAGATAGAAAGATGACAGCTTTATTAGCACCACTTGTAACTTGTGGAGCTAGATTACCTGTATATGCTTTATTCGCTTCAATTTTCTTTGCTTCAAATCAAGAATTTGTAGTAATGGGATTATACTTATTAGGAATAGTGGTTGCAATTTTAGTAGGATTATTATTTAAAAATTCTTTATTTAAGAAAGATGAACAACCATTTATATTAGAACTTCCAGAATACAAAATGCCAACTTTAAAGAGTATATTATTAAATGCTTGGGACAAGTCTAAAGGCTTTATAATAAGAGCTGGAACATTAATATTTGCAGTATCAATAGTAATTTGGTTCTTAACTTACTTTAATATGAGTGGATTTACAGATGAAATAAACAATAGCTTTTTAGCAAGTATTGGTGGATTTATATCACCTATATTCAAACCATTAGGTTTTGGTGGCTGGCAAGCTGGAGTATCAATTATTACAGGATTAGCAGCAAAGGAATTAATAATAGGAACTATGGAAATAGTATACGGAGATTTGGCTGTAGTACTACCAACTATGTTTACAGCAGTAACAGCATTAACTTTCTTAGTATTTGTTTCATTATATACACCATGCTTTGCAGTTATAGGTGTTATGAAAAAAGAATATGGAACTAAGATGATGTATTTATCAATTGCTTATCAATTTGTATTAGCTTGGGTAGCAGCATATTTATTTAAATTTGTAGCAACACTTATTACAGGAGGAGTGACTCTTGCATACACAATAGAATTCTTAATTTTCTTAGGAATATTATCATTAGGAATCTTACTTTTAGTTAAGTATTTTAACAAGGAAGAAGTTAGGGAAGCAGTACACTCATAATTGAATGAAGAATTAAAAATTAAGAATTAAGAATTAGAAATAAGAACTCAGCTTTGGCTGAGTTCTTATTTTAAATTTTAAAAAGTTATTTATGTATGATAGTAAATAAATATACAGTAAGGCCTTTATAAAATAAAAATTATTTTATAATTATCCATTGAAAATTACTATCAGTTAATGTATACTATCAATTGTACTTATAGAATGGAAATAAATATCGGTATGTCGGAGGAAGATATTATGATGATTAATAAAAGGCTAATAAATTTATGTAGCCAATCAAAAAAATACATAGGTCTTACTATATTAGCAAACTGGATTGCAATTATATGTAATATAATTACAATTATGCTTATTGGACAGTTTATTAATAAGGTTTATGTTGGTGGAGTAAGCTCTATAGATATGAATTCAATTTTAAAACCAGGAATTATAATAGGTTTACTTTTAATTATAAGATTTATATCTAATATTCTATATGCTAAGTTTTCTAATTTAGCTTCATCTGAGGCTAGAACCACTTTAAGAGAACTTGTATATAAGAAGTTACTTAAGTTAGGTACTGGATATAGTGGTGTTGAAAGTACATCATCTATAGTTCAAGTAATGGTAGAAGGGGTAGAACAATTAGAAATATATTTTGGTAAGTATTTACCACAATTTTTCTATTCATTATTAGTACCAGTTACATTATTTGTATTTATGAGCTTTATATCAGTTAAAGCGGCCTTAGTATTTATACTTTGTGTACCTCTTATTCCGATATCGATAATTGCAATAATGAAAATAGCAAAGAGAATTTTAAAAGACTATTGGAAAAGCTACTCAGATTTAGGTGGAAGTTTCTTGGAAAATCTTCAAGGACTTACAACTTTAAAGGTTTTTGATATGGATGAAGAAAGACATCAAAAGATGAATGTAGAGGCAGAAAAGTTTAGAAAAATAACAATGAAGGTTTTAAGTATGCAGTTAAATTCTATTACAATAATGGATTTAGTTGCTTTTGGTGGTGCAGCAGCAGGAACTATAGTTGCTTTAATTCAATTTAAAAATGGAGATTTACTACCAGGAAGCTTACTTATAATAATACTTTTATCTTCAGAATTCTTTATTCCTCTAAGACTTTTAGGTTCTTACTTCCATATAGCAATGAATGGAATGGCAGCTTCAGATAGAATCTTTGGTATTTTAGATGCAAAAGAAAGAGAAAAAGAAGTTGATGATAAAGTAAAAGAAATTAAAGAAGATATAAACATTAAACTTAAAGATGTTACCTTTAGTTATGATGGTGAAAGAGAAGTATTAAAGAATATTAATATGAATATTACACCTAATGGAATAGTTGCAATAGTAGGTGAAAGTGGTTCAGGTAAGAGTACTATAGCTTCTATAATATTAAATAATTATAAAGTTAACAAGGGACAAGTTTTATTAAATGATATAGATATTGAAAAGCTTAATTCAAATCTTGTATATGAAAATATAGGTTTAATATCTACTAATAGCTATATTTTCAATGGTAGTATTTTAGATAATCTTTTAGTAGGTAATAAGGATGCTACTGATGAAGAAATTAAGAAAGCATTAAAGGTTTCAAGATTATATGATTTTGTACAAGGATTAAAAGATAAATTAAATACTAATGTAGGAGAAGGCGGAAGTGCCCTATCTGGAGGACAAAAGCAAAGATTAGCTTTAGCTAGAGCTATACTTGCAAACAGAAAGATGATAATTTTCGATGAAGCTACTTCAAATATAGATGTAGAAAGTGAAGAGGCTATTTGGGAAGCTATATATGACCTTTCTAAAGACAAAACTATATTAGTAATATCTCATAGATTAGCTAATGTTAAAGATGCTAAAAATATTTATGTTATGAATAAGGGAGAATTAGTAGAAGAAGGAACTCACAATGAGTTAATGAATGCTAAGGGATATTATCATAACATGGTAAACAAACAAAATGAATTAGAAGAAATTAGGGAGGTTTGCTAATATGAAAAGAAGATCAGGCTTCCAAATAATGAAGAGACTAATAGTAGAATTAAAACCACTTGCACCTATAATGATAATTACAATTTCTATGGGAGTATTAGGATTTTTAGCTGCTATTTCAATAGCTAGTTTTGGAGCAATTGCTCTTGGTGCATTTATTGGAGATATAACTTTTATAAGCTTTAAAGGAGCTTTAATAGTAATGGTTGTAGCTGCATTACTAAGAGGATTCTTAAGATATGGTGAACAATTATCAGGACACTATATAGCATTTAAGATTTTATATATTTTAAGAGATAAGATTTTTACTGTTTTAAGAAAACTTGCACCAGCTAAATTAGAAGGCAAGGAAAAGGGAAACTTAATTGCTTTAATAACTTCAGATATTGAGCTTTTAGAGGTGTTTTATGCTCACACAATAGCACCAATATCTATAGCAATAATAACAAACAGTATAATAGCTATAATATTATTTTTAATTAATCCGATTTTTGGAGTTGTAGCTGCTATATTCTATATAATAGTAGGTTTTGTAATACCATATGCTTCTTCAAGTTTCGCAAAGGAATCAGGAGTAAATTACAGAAATATTTTTGGAGAAAGTAATAACTATGTTTTAGACTCTTTAAGAGGTTTAAAAGAAGTATTATTATATAAAAACGGTGAAGAAAGACTTAATAAAATAAATGAGAATTCTAAAAGATTAAATAAAAGCTTAGATAAGATAAAGGAACATGAGGGAATTATTAGAGCTACTACAGATATTACAATAATGATAGCAATATTAACTTTTGTTTTACTTGGTACAAGTAAGTTCTTAGCAGGTGAAATCACATTTACAACAGCTATAGTAGCTATAGTAATAATAGCATCATCTTTTGGACCAGTAGTTGCACTAAGTAACCTTTCTAATACATTACTGCAAACTTTTGCTTGTGCAGAAAGAATATTTGAACTTTTAGATGAAAATCCACAAGTGGAAGAAGTTTCAGGAAAAAATGATATAGTTTGTAAAGATATAACTTATAATGATGTGACCTTTTCTTATCCAAATAGGAAAGAAAAAATATTTGAAAACACTAGTTTAAATATTAAAAAGGGAGAAAAGATTGCATTAATAGGAGAAAGTGGAATAGGTAAGAGTACATTTATTAAGCTAATAATGAGATTTTGGGATGTTAACTCAGGAGATATAAAATTAGATAATATAAATATTAAAGAAGTCAATACTAAATCTCTAAGAAATACCCAAAGATTAGTTAGCCAAGAAACTTATCTTTTTAATGAATCTATAATGGAAAATATTAAGATAGGAAATAAGAATGCTACAGAAGAAGAAGTTATTGAAGCTGCTAAAAAAGCATCTATACATGATTTTATATTAACATTGCCTAATGGATATGACACAAAAGTTGGAGAACTTGGTGGAAATCTTTCTTCAGGAGAAAAGCAAAGAATTGGATTAGCTAGAGCCTTCTTGAAAGATAGTGAAGTTCTTATATTAGATGAACCAACTAGTAATTTAGATGCTTTAAATGAAGGGGAAATTTTAAAGTCTATAAATGAAAACTGTAAAGATAAGACTATAATTCTTATTTCACATAGAAAGTCTACAACAGCTATATGTGATAAAGTTTATAAGCTAGAAAATAAAAAAATATTAGAATATCATAAATAATAAAAATAGTATAAGTTAATAAAGAGGATGATAAATCCTCTTTATTAATAATCATTATTGATAATGATTATCAAAATCTAGGGGAGTATGTATATGACAAAAATAGAAAGAGAAAAAAGAACTATTGAACTTATGATAAAAATTTATTGTAAAAAGAAACATAAAAATAATGAATTATGTGATGAGTGTCAGGAGTTATTAGAGTATGCACATAAAAGACTTACGTTCTGTAAGTTCGGAGAAGAAAAGAGTACTTGTGCTAAATGTCCAATGCACTGCTATAAAAAGGATATGAAAGAAAAAGTTAAGAGGGTTATGAAATTTTCAGGTCCGAGATTACTTATTTATAATCCAATAGAGCTATTCAGACATATGACTTACTAGTAAGTAATATAAAATTTTAGAATGGGAGAAATTAACATGAAATCTATAAAAAAATATGTTTATATAACGGTAGGACTTATCGCTGTGGTATTAGGAGCAACAGGGGTTATACTTCCTATACTACCAACTACACCATTTTTATTATTAGCATCTTATTGTTTTGCAAAAGGATCTGATAGATTTAATAACTGGTTTATTAATACAAAATTATATAAAAATCATTTAGATTCCTTTGTTAAAGAAAGAGCTATGACATTAAAAGAGAAAATTTGTATTTTAGCTTTTGCAGATTTTATGCTAGCTTTTCCATTAATTTTTTTAGATAGCTTATTTATGAAGCTTGTGATTGTAGTACTTATATTATTTAAATTTTATTATTTTATTTTTAGAATTAAAACTATAACAAAAGAAGAAAAAGCATTAATGAAACTTAATAAAGAAGTTTAATTGGAGGATCTATGGAAAGAATATCATCAAATTTATTTATGCTAGCACTATTAATTTATTATATACCAAAACTTTTTAAGATAAAGAAGTTTAATTTTATAAAGGCACATATAGTTATTGGAAGTTTATCTGTATTAGCAATGTGTATAGCTCTAATACAAAAAATAGGACAAGCAGATTTTATAAAATATATTGGTTTTACTTCCATTATGGTTGCAATTGGAGTAACAGGATACTTTTCTATAAGAAAAAGGGGACTAGTGAGAAAAATACATATAGCTAGTACTATTGGATTTTTTGGCTATTTATTTACAGTTGTAGCTATTTTATAATTAATTATCTTTTGTGACTTTGTTACAGTCAAAAAAGTAAAATAAGAATATACTTATATCATAAAAAGAATTTATGATACGGAGGAATTCAAAATGAATAATATAAAAGTATATACAACAAATACATGCCCATGGTGTACAAAGGTTAAGAATTATCTAAAAAGCAAAAATTTAAATTATGAAGAAGTTAATGTTGGATTAAATAGAGTGGCAGCAATGGAAATGGTAACTAAGAGTGGACAAATGGGAGTTCCAGTTTTAGATATTAACGGTAATATAGTTGTTGGATTTGATAAGGGAAGAATAGACTCATTATTAGATTTATAATTATTAAACATTATCTAATTAATTGATTACTAAAAAAAGTAAAGCTACAATTAAAGTAGTTTTACTTTTTTATTTTTAGGGGGAACTATGGATTTTAGATATGAATTATTAAAGGCATACCCTTTTTTAAGGGAGGTTGAAAATGAAGTATTGGATTTATTTTTTAAAAGAATAATTGTCAATAATTATGAGGCTGGCCAAAATATATTTAGCGACAAGGTAAGCTGTATAGGTTTTTCTTTTATTTTAGAAGGGCGTCTTAGAATTTATAAGATTGGTGATGATGGAAAGGAAGTAACTCTTTATAGAATTGGTAAAGGAGATAGCTGCTTTAATACTATTTTATGCGCATTAACTGATTCGGATGAGATTTCTTTTGCAGATGTAGAAGAAAATGCTTTAATAGCTATTCTACCAATGGATATATTTAAAAAATATTTAGTTAATAACAGTAGCTTTTTAAAATATATGTTTAAAAATTTATATAATAAATTTGAAAATGTAGTTGAAGGGTTAGAAAAAGTAACTTTTGATAGTATTGAAAATAGGCTTATAAATTACTTTAATCTAAAGCTTAAGGATAATAATGGTGCAAGAATTATATATACGACCCATGAAAAGATTGCAGCTGACATAGGATCATCAAGGGAAGTAGTAAGTAGGAGCTTAAAAGCATTAGAAAAAAGAGGGTTATTGGAGCTTGGAAGAGGAAA
Source organism: Clostridium nigeriense (assembly GCF_050585265.1). GTDB lineage: Bacteria > Bacillota > Clostridia > Clostridiales > Clostridiaceae > Clostridium > Clostridium nigeriense_B. The sequence goes on from NZ_JBNOOE010000004.1 coordinate 79,046, forward strand.
AATTAAAATGAAAAATTGGATTTATTAAGAAAAACTTGACAATTAAGTAAGTGTATCTTAAAATTTGCATATAGTAATATCATTGATATTATTATAACAATGTTGAAAAAATGGTATTAAGTGGAGTGGTATAATGGATAGTAACTATAAACAATATGAGGATGTAGCAGAAATGTTAAAGGTTTTAGCACACCCAGTTAGACTTTGTATAGTGAAAAATCTTTTAGAAAAAGGCGGCTGTAATGTAACAAATATGCATAGTTGTTTAGGTATGCCTCAATCAACAATTTCTCAACATCTTCAAAAGTTAAAAAGTATAGGAATAATAAAAGGTGAGAGAAATGGCCTAGAAATAGTATATGAAGTTGTAGATAAAAGAGTTGACAAAGTAATAGAAGCTTTATTAGATAAATAAAACAATTTGAAATAGTAATATATTTTATAACCTTTAAGAATTTGATTACACTTTTCAATATTTTTGATATAATAATTAAGGTGAAGTTTGAAAAGGGTGATGTAATATGGCAATTCATGATTGGAAAAGTTTTTTTATGCCTTATGAGCAGGCAGTAGATGAGCTAAAGGTTAAGCTTAGAAGTATAAGAAAGGAATATAGAAAAAGAAATGAATACTCACCTATAGAGTTTGTTACTGGTAGAGTGAAGGAAATTTCAAGTCTTTTAGAGAAGGCTAACAAATTTAATATTCCAGTAGATAGACTTCAATATGAAATTGAGGACATAGCGGGCATAAGAATAATGTGCCAATTTGTAGATGATATAGATAAGGTAGTTGAAATAATTAGAGGAAGAAAAGATATGCAGATCCTTTACGAAAAAGACTATGTTAGGGGAGTAAAGGAAAGTGGGTATAGAAGTTATCATATTGTTATTAAATATCCAATAAATATGGCAGAAGAGCAAAAGGAAATACTAGCAGAGTTTCAAATAAGAACTTTGTCAATGAATTTCTGGGCAACTATAGAACATTCGTTAAATTATAAATATAAAAAGCAGCTGCCTGATGTGGTAAGGGAGAAGCTTAAAAAAGCAGCAGATGCAGCATTTGAATTAGATGAACTTATGTTGGATATTAAAGATGAAATCAAAGATGCACAAAAATTATTTGAAATTAAATCAGATATTATCTCTAATATAATGCATAATATTTTAACTTTGAAATCTTTTGGAAAAAATGCAGAAGCAAATAGATTTGAAAGTTCTTTAAATAAGCTAGTTGAAGATGGAGAAATAAATGAGCTTAATAATTTATTAGTAATAGTAAAAAGAGAAGTGAGTAAATACAGAGACTAGTATAAATGTATAATGTAGATTAATGGAGAAAATATAAAGAAATTTAAATTAAAAAATAAAATATAATTAATGAAGGAATTCAGTTTTGTCTGGATTCCTTTTATTTTTTATAAAACTATAGAGTTTAAATTATGGATAAGTAATTTTATTTGTATGTATTTATCAAAAATAACGAATAATTTACACACTTAAGTGGATTATTTTTCAAAATATGTTGACAGTGATAATCTTTATCAATTATAATGGTAATCAGTTGATATGAATTATCAAATGACGGGAGTGGAGTTTATGGCTAAAAAATCTTTGTGGATTATAACGATATTATTATCAATTATTTCAATTTTTGTTGGAGTAATAGATATAAACATATTTAATTTAACTTCAGAAGATGTACAAGTTCTTATGATAAGTAGGCTTCCAAGGTTAATAAGTATATTAGTAGCTGGTGTTGGAATGAGCATAAGCGGTGTTATTATGCAACAAATAAGTAATAATAAATTCATTTCGCCTAGTACAGCAGCAACTGTAGATTCAGCCAAGCTTGGAGTTTTATTTTCAATGATAATATTTACTTCAGCAAGTATATTTCAAAAAATGATTTTGGCTTTTATCTTTTCTGTAACAGGTACTTTTATATTTATGACAATACTTAAGAAGATAAAGATAAAAAATGTAATATTTATACCTTTGGTAGGTATTATGTTAGGAAATGTAATTGGATCTATAACAGACTTTTTTGCATACAGATTCAATTTAAATCAAAGTATGGGAGCATTTTTACAAGGAAGCTTTTCGACAGTTTTAAAAGGAAATTATGAAATTTTATATTTAAGTATACCTTTAGTTATTATAGCTTTTTCATATGTACATAAATTTACCTTAGCAGGTATGGGGGAAGAAATGTCAATAAGCTTAGGACTTAATTATAAGAGAGTAACTAATTTAGGCGTTATAATAGTTGCTTTAATTTCCTCTTTAGTTGTAATAACTGTAGGTAGCTTGCCTTTTGTTGGGCTTGTAATACCTAATATAGTTTCTATATGGAAAGGTGATAATTTAAAAACTAATATGCCACTTGTAGCTCTCTTAGGGGCAAGCTTTGTTTTAGCTTGTGACATAATTAGTAGAGTTATAATAGCCCCATATGAAGTTCCTATTAATTTGACTATAGGAGTTATTGGAGCAGTAATATTCCTTTATTTAATACTTAGGAGGAATAACTAATGAATAAGAATAAAAAACAAATAATAATAATGTCAATTATAGCGTTAATTTCCTTAACTCTTTTCATAGTATGGGGATTAACAGCTAAAAATTATAGATTTAATTTATCATTAAGAATTCCTAAGGTATTAGGTATTTTAATTGCAGGTGGAAGTATTTCAGTAGCATCTATACTATTCCAGACAATAACAAATAACAGAATTATAACTCCAAGTATTATAGGTTTAGATTCTTTGTATAGTTTAGTTCAAACAGTTGTTGTATTTGTTTTTGGATCTACATCATTATTTATGGTGAATAAAACTATTAACTTTTTAACATCAGGAACATTAATGGTGCTTTTAGCAATGATTTTATTTAAAGTTGTTCTTAAAAAGAGTAAAAACAATATATTTCTTTTACTTTTAGTAGGAACAGTAGTAGGAACATTATTTAGAAGTATGTCATCATTTATGCAGGTTTTAATTGATCCAAATGAATATGATGCACTTCAAACAAAGTTATTTGCTTCATTTAGTTTAGTTAATACAAAGATAATATTTGTTTCTATTATAATTATAGTAATATTAGGATTATTTTTATATGAAGATTTTGGTAAATTAGATGTTATGTCATTAGGAAGAGAACAAGCTATAAATTTAGGCGTTGATTATGATAAGTTTAGCAAAAAAATATTAGTTATTGTAGCAATTTTAGTTTCATTATCAACGGCATTAGTTGGCCCTATAACATTTTTAGGAATATTAGTTGTTAATTTAACTTATGAAATAACGAAAACATATAGACATTCAGTTCTTCTTATAGTTGGTACTCTTATAAGTATAATAGCATTAGTAGGTGGACAATTCTTAGTAGAGAGAGTGTTTACATTTAATACAACTATAAGTATAATAATCAACTTTATTGGTGGAATTTACTTTATAAATCTATTATTAAGGGAGAGTAAGCTATGATAGAAGTAAGAAATATAAATAAAAGTTATGGGAATAAAAAAGTTGTAGATAATGTTTCTTTTAATATAGAAGAAGGAAAGATAACTTCTTTTATAGGTCCAAATGGTGCTGGTAAAAGTACTGTTTTATCTATAATATCAAGACTTATGGATGCAGATTCAGGTGAAGTATTTATAGATGGTAAAGAGATAAAAGAATGGGATTCAAAGGAGTTATCAAAAAAACTTTCTATATTAAAGCAAAGTAATAACTTAAATATAAGATTAACTATTAGAGAGCTTGTTTCATTTGGAAGATTTCCTTATTGTGAAGGAAAACTTAAAAAGGAAGATGAAAAAATAGTAGATAATGCTTTAGAATATATGCAACTTACAGATATTCAAGATAAATATCTTGATGAGTTAAGTGGAGGACAAAGACAAAGAGCATACATAGCCATGATAGTAGCTCAAGATACAGATTATATTTTCTTAGATGAACCATTAAATAATTTAGATATGAAGCATTCAGCTGAAATGATGAAAATGCTTAGAAAAATGGTTAATGATCTTGGAAAAACTATAGTAATTGTAATACATGATATAAACTTTGCTTCTTGTTATTCAGATACAATAGTAGCATTGAAAAATGGCGAACTTATAAAACATAGTGAAACTAGAGATATGATAACTGAAAAAAGTTTATCAAAGCTTTATGATATGGACTTTAATATAAGAGAAGTTAATAATCAAAAAATATGTATTTATTTCTAGTATAAAAATGATATAAATAAAAATTTATATAAACATAAAATGGAGGTATTTTAATGAGAAAGAAAATTATAGCTATATTAGGTATGGTTATGGCATTATCAGTAGGGGTTATGGGATGTACTAGCAATAGTGCAGGAACAGATAGCAATGTAGCAGCACAAGAAGAAAATAAAACAATTGTTGTTACAGATCAAAAAGGTGAGGTAGAAGTACCTGTTAATCCTAAAAATGTAGTAGTTTTAGATTATGGTTCATTAGATATAATGAGTAAGTTAGGGGTTGAACCTGTAGCACTACCAAAGGGTTCATTACCAGAGTACTTATCAAAATATGAAGATGAAAAATATACTGATTTAGGTGGATTAAAAGAATTTGATTTAGAAAAAATAAATGCAGCTGAACCAGACTTAATTATAATTGAAGGAAGACAAGCATCATATTATGAAGATTTAAAGAAAATTGCTCCAGTATTATACCTAGGTACAGTTAATAATGATATATTTGCTTCAGCAGAAAATAATGCTAAAATTTTAGGACAAATATTTGAAAAAGAAGACCGTGTAACTTCTGAATTAGAAAGCTTAAATAAGAGAGTTGAAGCTGTAAAGGCTAAAGTAGAAGAAAATAATTCAACAGCTTTAATGGCAATGTTTAATGAAGGTTCATTATCAGCTTATGGTGTAGGGTCAAGATACGATATGGTTTATAGCAAATTTGGATTCAAAGTAGTGGATGAATCTATAGAATCTTCAAATCATGGTCAAGAAATATCATTTGAGTATATAAAAGAAAAGAATCCAGATTATTTATTTGTTTTAGATAGAGGAGCTATAACAGGAGCACAAGCATCTGTTAAAGAAGCTATGGAAAATGAATTAATAAAGACAACAAAAGCTTATGAAGATGGACATATAGTATATGTAAACCCACAAGCTTGGTATGTTGGTGGAAGTGGATTACTAGCAATAGATGCTATAATTTCTGATATGGAAACAGCAGTAGGAATATAAAGTAATAATTAATAATATATATTTTAAAAAGTAAGGAGCTATTAAAAATAGCTCCTTACTTTTTGGCTTAAATGCTTAATTTAAGAAAAATAATGTTTGTAATGATAAAATATTAATGAAAATATTAATTTAATGATAAAATTTGTGTATATAGCAGTATATTTTAGAAATTTAATAAAAATATATTTCTATATTTACAATGGATAATAATTATTATATAATAATTATTGTCGAAGAGATAAGGTGAATGAAATAAATTTAAATATGAAAAAGAAAAGATATAGGAGGATTTTAATTATGAAGAAATTTGTATGTACAGTATGTGGATATGTTTATGAAGGGGATATGGCACCAGCACAATGTCCAATATGTAAAGCTGGAGCTGATAAGTTTGTTGAACAAACAGGAGATTTAAGTTGGGCAGATGAACATAGAGTTGGAGTTGCTAAAGATGTAGATCCAAGAATTATGGAAGGATTACAAGCAAACTTTATGGGAGAATGTACAGAAGTAGGAATGTACTTAGCAATGTCAAGACAAGCTGATAGAGAAGGATATCCAGAAGTAGCTGAAGCTTATAAGAGAATAGCATTTGAAGAAGCAGAACATGCTGCTAAATTCGCTGAATTAATTGGAGAAGTTGTAGTAGCTGACACAAAAGCTAACTTACAAGCTAGAGTTGATGCTGAGCACGGTGCTTGCCAAGGAAAAATGGATTTAGCTAAATTAGCTAAGGAATTAAACTTAGATGCAATCCATGACACAGTTCATGAAATGTGTAAAGACGAAGCTAGACACGGACAAGCATTCAAGGGATTATTAGATAGATATTTCGGAAATAATAAATAGCCTATACTATATAAAATATATATAATAAAAATAAGAAGCTATAAGGAGCAAAGTAATCCTAATAGCTTCTTATTTTTAAATTATAAAAAGTTAACAAATATATAATATTAAATTTAAATTATTATATTTAAATAATGATAAAATTAAGTATAATTAAATGATAAGATAAAATATTTAATATAGAAATAGAGGTGAAATAAATGCATGCATCTGCTTGGATTATAATAGCTTACCTTGTTAGTATCTTATGTGCTATATCATTAATATTTATTGAACGTAAGGAGGCTACAACTACTTGGGCATGGCTATTAATTCTACTGGTATTGCCAGTAATAGGTTTTATATTATATTTGATGTTTGGTCAAAATTTAAGTAGACAAAAGATATTTAGAGAGAAAAAGGTTACGGATGAAATAAAATCTAAGGAATTATTAGAGAAATTTAAAGAAGAAGAAAGAAGTAGCAGAATGTCTGAGGAATTTATAGAGCTTATCAGAATGAATTATAATCATTCAGGAGCTTTATACACTAATGGTAATAGCATTGAAACCTTTATAAATGGTGAAGATAAATTTAAAGCTTTAATAGAGGACATAAGATTAGCAAAGAATTTTATACATATTGAATACTACATATTTAGATTAGATGAATTAGGTAAAACTATAATTAAGGAATTAAAGAAAAAGGTAGATGAAGGTGTAGAGGTTAGGCTTTTAGCTGATGGTATGGGATCTAAAAGCTTAAGGAATAGGGATATTAAGTACATAAGAAGTCTAGGAATTAAATTTTATTTATTTTTCCCAGGAATACTACCTTATGTTAACACTCGTTTGAACTTTAGAAACCATAGAAAAATAGTAGTTATAGATGGAAAAGTAGGTTATGTTGGTGGATTTAATGTAGGAAATGAGTATATAAATAAAGGAAAGCAATTTGATTTTTGGAGAGATACTCACGTAAAAATTAAAGGAAGAGCTGTTGACGAACTAAATAAAAGGTTTATATTAGATTGGGATTATGCTTCAGAAGGAGAATTAAATACATATGAAAAGTATTTTCCAAAACAAAGTGAAGAAGGAAATATTGGAATACAGATAATTTCTTCAGGACCAGATCATAAAGAAGAATATATTAAAAATGCATATATGAAAATTATTAATGATGCAAAGAAGAGTGTTTATATTCAAACTCCATATTTAGTTCTAGATGAACCTATGAAAGAGGCATTAAAAATTGCTGCATTATCAGGGATAGATGTTAGAATAATGGTACCAGGAAAGCCAGATCACTTTTTTATGGCATGGATATTAAGTGCTAACATGGGTGAGCTTATGGAATATGGGGTTAAAATTTACAAATATAAAAAAGGATTTATACATTCTAAAACTATTGTAGCAGATGGAAAAATTGCAAGTATAGGAACAGCTAACTTAGATATTAGAAGTTTTCAGCTTAATTTTGAAATTAATGCAATTATTTTTAATTGTGATTTTGCATCTAAGCAAGAAGAAATATTCAAAAAAGATATTGAAGATAGTAAGCTAGTTACATTAGAAGAATATAATAATAGAGGAAGATCTATTAGAATTAAAGAAGCATTAATTAGACTTATAGCACCAATATTATAAAAATGTAAGCATTTTTATAATTGATAATTGGTAATGCATAATTAAGGAGAAAAATCCCAAAGGATTTTTAATAAAAGGTTATTTCTACAAAATTAATTTAAGTTTTATGGAGTAAAACATCATTTATTTATTATTAATTAAACATATTCTTAGGAATATTGACAATCTGCTAAGTTTTGGTATAATTAGGTAAAGAATTCAAATTTATGGAGGAACTTATGAAAGGAATTACAAATAAAATAGCAAAATTTTATAGCTTTTTTTACTTTACATTCTGGGGCTTTTTCTTTAGCGCTGGCTATTTATTTTGCAAAAAAAAATAATTCTTTTCAATGTGAGTTTTTAATATAAATTTGTATATTTTGATAAGGAATATATAGTGATTATTATAAGAGAACTCCTAGGGGTTCTCTTTTTTTACTCTTTAGGAAATTATAAAGATGTTACCCTATGAATAACTTTTTTATAATTTCCTTCCTTAAGCTTTGAAGTGATTCTATTAATTTTGCGATGACTTGGAGCTTGCGACGGAATAAGAAAAATTATATAGAAGTACTTTTTAATATAAAAAATGATTTGAATTAGTAAATAGAATAATTTAATAGAAATTTAGTTTCAATATTTGATTTTAAATAATCTAGCTAGCTAGATTATAACCTAAATTATTCATTATTAATTAAATTTAAAGGGGGCTTTATTCATGGTAATAATTTTAAAACCAAGAACAAAACAAGAGGAAATTGACAAGTTAACAAATGAATTAGAAGGAGAAGGTGTTAAAGTTAACCCTGTAATAGGAACAGATCTTATTATTTTAGGATTAGTTGGAGACACTAGTAAAATTGATGCTTTAAAAATTGAGGCTAATGATATTGTAGAAAAAGTAATGCATGTTCAAGAGCCTTTCAAGAAGGCAAATAGATTATTCCATCCAGATGATAGTATAATTAATGTTGAAGGACAAGAGATTGGTGGAAGTAAACTAGCAATGATAGCAGGTCCATGTTCAGTAGAAAGTGAAGAGCAGTTAACTTATATTGCTGAGGAGGTCAAGAAGTTAGGGGCAAACTTCTTAAGAGGAGGAGCATTTAAACCAAGAACTTCTCCATATAGTTTCCAAGGATTAAAATATGATGGATTAGAACTTTTAAAGATTGCAAGGAAAAAGACAGGACTTCCAATAGTAACGGAAATTATGTCACCATATGATATTGAAATTTTTGAAAGAGACGTAGATGTTATTCAAGTTGGTGCAAGAAATATGCAAAACTTCGATTTATTAAATGAATTAGGTAGAACTAAAAAGCCAATATTATTAAAAAGAGGTTTATCTGCTACAATAGAAGAATGGCTTATGTCAGCGGAATACATTATGGCTGGTGGAAATGAAAATGTAATTCTTTGTGAAAGAGGAATAAGAACTTTTGAAACTTACACAAGAAATACATTAGATTTAAGTGCTATTCCGGCTGTTAAGAAGCTAAGTCACTTACCAGTAATAGTAGATCCAAGTCATGCTACAGGAAAGAGATTTATGATATCTCCACTTGCAAAGGCAGCAGTAGCAGTAGGAGCAGATGGACTTATAATTGAAGTTCATAATAATCCAGAAAAAGCACTTTGCGATGGACCACAATCAATTAAACCAAATGACTACAACAATTTAGTAAAAGAATTGCAAGCAATTGCAGCAGCAGTTGGAAGAGAGATATAATAAAAATGAAGAATGAAAAGTTAAAAATTAGTGTTGAAATTCAAGCAAGTTGAATTTCTTAAAATAAATTTAACGATTAATTTTAAAATTACAAGAAATATTAGATGAAATTTGGAGAATTATATTTACAAATTAGCGTGAAAATTTAAAATGAAAAATTAATGTGGAAATTCAGCCAAGCTGAATTTCTTCTATAATTTATCATTCTTCATTTTTAATTTTACATTTAAATAGGGGTGTATAGTAATGAAGTTAGATATAGATTTAGCTCATAGTAGCTATGATATAATTATAGAAAAGGGAATATTTAGTAAATTATCTGATGAAATAAAGAAAGTGTTTACAGGAAATAAGATTTTTATATTAACGGATAAAAATGTAGATAAATTTTATGGAGATATAGTTATTAAAGAGTTAGAGACTGCTGGTTATGAAATTAATAAATTAGTTTTAGAGCCTGGTGAAGAAACTAAAGCTTTTTTTACATTACCAAAAGTATATGATGAGCTTTTGAATTTTAAGCTTACTAGAAGTGACTTAATATTAACATTAGGTGGAGGAGTAATTGGAGATTTAGGAGGCTTTGTTGCAGCTACATATTTAAGAGGAGTTTCTTTTATTCAATGTCCAACTACTTTATTAGCTCAGGTGGATAGTAGTGTTGGTGGAAAAGTTGGAGTAGATTTAGATAGAGGAAAAAATTTAGTAGGAAGCTTTTATCATCCAAAGAAAGTTATAATAGATCCAAATGTTTTAGAAACTTTAAGTGATAGAGTCTTTAATGATGGAATGGCAGAAGTTATAAAGTATGGATGTATAAAAGATAAAGAATTTTTTTATAAGCTTCTAAATTATAAGAACAAAGAAGAAGTTATGAACAATATTGAATACATTATTCACAATTGTTGTAAAATCAAAAAAGAAGTTGTGGAAATGGATGAAAAAGACACTGGGGAAAGAATGAAATTGAATTTTGGACATACAATAGGTCATGCTTTAGAACAACATTATAATTATAGTAAGTATACGCATGGAGAAGCAGTAGCAATTGGAATGTATGAAATAACTAAGATAAGTGAATCCTACGGAGAAACTGAAAAAGGAACAGCAGATATAATAAAGAATATATTAATAAAATATAATTTACCATACAAGTTAGACGTTGATATAAACGAAATAAAGGAAGCTATGAAGTTAGATAAGAAAAATATCAATAAAAAACTTAATCTAATTTTTATTGATAAGATAGGAAAAAGCAAAATAGTACAGCGAGTTTTAAAAAATGAATAATGAATAGTGTATAATGCATAATTAAGGAAGTAGCTGTCGCACAATGAAAAATTAAGAATGAGTAATGAAAAATTAATGAAAAAACTCTTAAAAGAGTTTTTGAAAGGAAATTAATTTTAGTAATTCTGTAAGAATTACAACAATAATTATTCATTCTTCATTTTTAATTCTTAATTCAAACAAGGGGGTTTTTATGCAAGGTATAAAAGTAGAAAATAGTAAGTTAAAAGGAATAGTTAAAGTTCCGCCTTCTAAGAGCATGGCACATAGAGCTATTATTTGTGCAGCTCTAGGTGGTGGGGTTTCAATAGTAGAAAATATAGATTACTCAGATGATATTAATGCAACTATAGATGGAATGGTAGCTTTAGGAGCATATATTGAAAAGGATGGGGATAGGCTAACTATTACAGGAGCCTTTAATAAGGATAATAAAAGAAATGCAGTTAGAACTATTGATTGCAATGAATCGGGTTCTACATTAAGATTTTTAGTCCCTGTTTCCCTTCTATTTGATGGTATGACTAAGTTTGTAGGAAGAGGAAATTTAGGAAAGAGGCCATTAGATACTTATTATAATATATTTAAGAATCAAGGAATTAGCTATAGTACAGTTGAGGGGAAGTTAAGCTTAAAAATTAAAGGAATTTTAAGTAGTGGTGAGTTTACTTTGCCAGGAAATATAAGCTCTCAATTTATAACAGGACTTTTATTTACATTACCTTTATTGGAAGGGGATTCAAAGATAATAATTAGTACAGAGCTTGAATCTAAGGGATATATAGATTTAACCTTATCTTGTATGAGGGACTTTGGAATTTCTATTGAAAATAATGATTATAGAGAGTTTATAATTAAAGGAAATCAAAGATATGTTTCTAGAAATTATAGAGTTGAGGGAGATTATTCTCAAGGAGCTTTTTATCTTTGTGCAGGCGCTTTGGGATCAGAAGTTGAAATTAAAGATTTAAGATTAGATTCACTTCAAGGAGATAAGGAAGTTATAGAAATTTTAGAAAGAATGGGAGCTAAATTTAATTGTGGAGCTAATTTAAGCTGTAAAACTCAAAATGAATTAGTTTCTACATTAATAGATGGTTCTCAATGTCCAGATATAATCCCTGTAATTTCATTAGTAGCTGCTTTATCAAAAGGAAGAACAGAAATAATAAATGCAGGAAGACTAAGAATTAAAGAGTGTGATAGATTAAGGGCTATAGTTACTGAGCTTAATAAGCTTGGTGCAAAAATCGAAGAAAAAGAAGAGGGGCTAGTAATACATGGAGTTCAAGAGTTAGAAGGCGGCGTAGAAGTTTGGAGCTGGAAAGATCATAGAATTGCCATGACTTTAGCAATAGCGGCAACTAGGTGTAAAAAGCCTATAATTATAAAGGATTATGATTGCGTAGCAAAATCTTATCCGAGATTTTTTGAAGATTATAAAATGCTAGGAGGAGCTATATATGAGTGGAGTATGGGGGAATAATATAAAGATTTCTATATTTGGTGAATCTCATGGAAATGCAATAGGTATAAATATAGATGGACTTCCATCTGGATTTGAAATTGATATGGATAAGATACTTCTTGAAATGGAAAGAAGGGCACCAGGAAAAAATCAATTATCAACCTCTAGAAAAGAAGCTGATTTACCAGAAATATTAAGTGGCTTTTTTGAAGGAAAAACTACGGGAACACCACTTTGTGCAATTATAAGAAATAGTGATACTAGATCTAAGGATTATTCGAAAACTAAAGATTTTATGAGACCAGGGCATGCTGATTTTACTGGATATAAAAGATATTCAGGTTTTAATGATTATAGAGGTGGTGGACATTTTTCAGGAAGAATTACAGCACCATTAGTATTTGCAGGTGCTATTTGTAAACAAATATTAGAAGAAAAAGGTATAGTTATAGGTGCACATATTTCATCAATAAAAGATATAGAAGATGAAAAGTTTAATAGTATAAATATATCTAAAGAAGGATTATTAGAATTAAGAAAAAAAGAGTTACCATTAATAAATACATCTTTAGAAGAGAAGATAAAGCATACTATAATGCAAGCTAAATATGATGGAAATTCAGTAGGTGGAACTATAGAATGTGCAGTACTTGGTATAAAACCAGGAATAGGCAATCCATTTTTTGATTCAGTAGAATCTACATTAGCTCATCTTATGTTTTCTGTTCCAGCAGTTAAAGGAATTGAATTTGGCAAAGGATTTGAAATGACAAAGTTATTTGGATCAGAAGCCAATGATGAATATTATTATCAGGGGGATTTGGTAAAAACTAAAACTAATAACAATGGTGGTATCCTTGGTGGAATAAGCAATGGAATGCCTATAGTATTTAAGGTTGCAGTAAAGCCAACAGCATCAATATTAAAGGAACAAAATACTATAGATATTAAAAATAAAAAAGATGTTAAATTTAGAATCGAAGGAAGACATGACCCTTGTATAGTACAAAGAGCTGTACCTGTAATTGAAGCAGTTACTGCAATAGGAATACTAGACTTAATAGGGGGAAGATATTAATGGGAAACTTAGAAGACTATAGGAGAGAAATTGATTTTATAGATAGAAAATTAATTTCTTTATTTGAGAAAAGAATGGATGTTGCTATTAAAGTTGGGGAGTATAAAAAAGAAAGAAATCTTCCAATATTTAATGGAAAAAGAGAAGAGGAAGTTATTGAAAAAAATATAAATCTTCTTAATAATAAAGATTATAGTGATATAACTAGAAGTTTTTTTGAAAAAGTAATGGAGCTTAGTAGATCTCTTCAAGCTAATTTAATGGAAAAAAATAAAGAGGTTACTAATTGCGTTATAGGAGAAAAAAAAATAAAAATAGGATACCAAGGAGTTGAGGGATCCTTTAGTGAAGAAGCTTTAATAAAATATTTTAAGTCTTATGATTCACTTCAAAATTATGATGAATTTATAGATGTATTTAAGGCTTTAGAAAAAAATGAAATAGAATATGCCATACTTCCTATTGAAAATTCTTATACTGGAGCAATCACTGAAGTATATGATCTTTTAGTTAAATATAATTTTTATATAGTTGGAGAAGAGTGCATAAAGATAGATCAACATCTTATGGGGATGCCAGGAGCAGACATTAATAATATTGAAGAAATATACTCTCATCCTCAAGGATTTGATCAAAGTAAGGGTTTCTTAAGTAAATATGATAATGTAAAACTAATACCATATCATAATACAGCTATAAGTGCTAAATTGGTTTCAGAGTTAAAGGATACAAGAAAAGCTGCGATTGGAAGCAGAAGAGCTGCTGAAATTTATGGATTAGATATATTAAGAGAAAGTATTAATGATAAGAAGGACAATCATACTAAATTTATCATTATAGGAAAAAAATTAAGAAATGATGATACATCTAATAAAGTCAGTGTTGTATTTTCTCTAGAAGATAAGGCTGGAACATTATATAAACTTTTAAGACATTTCGCAGAAAATAATATTAATATGATTAAGATAGAGTCAAGGCCTAATAAGCATGAATCATGGAAGTATTTACTTTATGTAGACTTCGAAGGAAACTTAGAAAATAACTTAGTAAAAAATGCTCTGGATCTTATAGAGAAGAATAGTGGATATTTTAAAGTAATAGGAAATTATAAGGAGGTTACTCTGTGAACAATGGGTTCCAATTTGGAATGATATTAATTATGCCTAATTAAATAAGGGGGCCATAATAAAATGACTGTTACTAATCAAGATCTATTTAGATACTTACTTGCTATTGTTATTCTAGTTACGTTTATTGCAATGATTGTTTATTTTTTGATTGGTTTAAAAAATAAAAACTATGCAAAGGCAAAAATATTTGCAATTATCTATGTATGTTCAAATGCATTGAGACTTCTATTAGAGCATTTTAATATGTATTGATTTAAGACTTTGTTTTTATATATTGCTATTTAAAGGGATGTCCTTCGGATATCCCTTTATGTCATATATATTTAAATAGTATTTTAAAACAAAGAAATTAATTTTAGCAATTATGTAAGAGTTACATCAATAATTCTTTATTTTTAATTTTTATATTTCATTTTATCTTTGTAATAGTATTCGTTATATTAATTATTTAACTTTAATTCCTTTGCAATTTGTTTTACTTAAACAATGTGGACAAAATAATTCTTTATAATTCACACCTATATTTTTACCAAACACATTCTGTTTCAAAGTGATTTCGAAAATTTTTCCACAGGTGTCGCATTTCCATTTGTAACTGAGGGTGCTCCAATACATTAAAAGATAAATTCCAATTACTAAACTAATTATACTAAATATAATTATCTTAAAGTTTAAAATAGCGCCTACTAAAGTTAAGGTTAATGATACTATGGTTAAAAGAGACGCTATTATAAAGTGTATTTTATTTTTCATACTATCCACCTCGATTTAAATTACTATTTTTTAATATTGCAAAATTTAACTACTTGTTTTTCTATTATTTCCAATTATAATACATTAAAATTTATAATTTTTCTTGTCATTTTCTTAATCACTTTTATCATTGTAACAATAATTGTACAACAACACTTTAACTATGAATATTACTTGTATTAGATGATTCATAAATTAGTTGTTTAATACAAATTTTCGTTACTTATTAATAATATATTAACATTAATTACAATAATATTCCATAAATCCCTTTTTGATAAGAAAATTATATAAGAAGTCACATCATTAATTTAAATTTTAAAGTAGTAGTAAATATTTAGAAAAAGTAATATAATAAATATATAGATAAAATACAGAATTTTCTGAAAAATATAATTCGAAGGATGTTCGCTGATTTGTTATGGGGTTTATGTAAATGTTTACCTGGGGAGGTATATTTAAATGGTTGGTTTTGATGTTAGAAATATAATCTTGGATGATTATAATGATTTAATTAATTTAAATTCAAACTTAGATTATTCAAGCATTAAATCAAAAGAAGAAGATGAAAACTTAAGGATTATTGTTGCCCAATTAAATGATAATATTATAGGCTATATAAGTTACAGTATAGTACATGATAGGAATTATAATAAGAGCTTAGTGATAAATGAGATAGTTGTCGATGAAAAGTATAGGGGACTTGGAGTTGGGCATCAACTTATGTTAGAAGCTGAAAGACATGCTAAAGCATATAATGTAGTTTATTTAATTTCATTAAATAATAATTATGTGGAAGAGGAGGTGGAGTTTTATAATAATCAATTCTTTGAATTAAATAGTGAGAGGAGGTATGAAAAACAGTTTTATCTTCAATAAACATAAGGTAGTAAGAGCTTATTATAAGCATTAATTCTTACTACCTTAATTATTTATGTATTAACTTATTTAATATTTTGAATAAATTTTATTATATAACTTAGAGTATAGAAATCTCTATCTAATTCATTAGCAATTAAATCTAGACCTTTAATTAAAGTTTCTTCATCAAAGTTTTCTAAAAGAATCATAATACTTAATAAATTTATACTTCCATCCTTTGTATCAAGGACTCTTGAAGTTTTTACATATTTATTATTTAAGGCATTTAAAGTTGCATTTTTTAAATCATCACTTATTTCTATTTGAGGCATTTCTTCATAAATTCTTATTTCTGAATTTTTTATATTCAAATTTTTAGCTTTACTTATATCAGTTCCAACAAATATAGTATTTATAAATTGGGCATCTTTAAAATCTACATTATCTAATCTTACTGAATCAAAAATAGTATTTTCAAATCTTGCATTTTTAAAATTACTCTTTTTAAAATTACTACCTATAAATTCAGCAAATTTAAAGCTACATTTTAGAAAGCTAGATGATTTAAAACGTGCTCCTCTAAAATTTACATAATCAAAATTTGAACCTGAAAAATTGCAATTATAGCAATTACATTTTTCAAAATTTTGGTACATAAAATTTTTATCTTTTTTTTCTACATTTTCATAATTAAAGTTTCCTTTAGTATTTTGGGTTTTACTCATTATTACCTCCATAATAAATATATATTTTTAAAAGCCTGTTATTCTAGTTAATATTACCACAACCTTATGATATAATAAATATTATATTTAAATAGGGGGCGATTATATGGAGCTTTATGGGTTACTTGGGGAAAAGTTATCTCATAGCTTATCACCTGAAATTCAGGGTGAAATATTAAAATCATTAAATAAAAATGGGGCATATGAATTATTCGAAATAGAGAGGGATAGGCTTAAGAACTTTACAGAAGAAATAAAACTATCAAAGATTAGTGGATGTAATGTAACTATTCCTTACAAAAAAGACATAATGAAATATATTGATATATCATCTGAGGAAGCTAATAAAATAGGGGCAGTTAATACTATATTTCTAAAGGATGAAAAGCTTTATGGATATAATACAGATTATTTTGGCTTTGGTTATATGCTTAAGACAAGTAGTATTGATGTAAAAGATCAGGTGGCAGTGATTTTAGGTAATGGTGGAGCATCAAGTGCTGTACTTCATTATTTATTGGATAACGGAGCTAGAGAAGTATACATAGTTAGTAGAAATCCTAATAAGGAAGTTTTGGATTTTGAAAATACTAAATTAATTGGTTATGAAAAGTTAAATTCATTAAGTGGAGATATATTAATAAATACCACACCAGTTGGAATGTATCCTAATGTTGGAAATTCTCCAGTATCTAAAGAAATTGTAGATAGATTTAGTTCTTTAGTTGATTTAATTTATAACCCAATGGAGACTAAATTTTTATCCTATGGAAAAGAATTAAATAAGCAAGTAGTTGATGGACTATATATGCTTGTGGGTCAAGCAGTTAAAGCTCAAGAAATTTGGCAAGATACTGTTATTGATGATTCTGTGATTGAGAATATATATAGAAAGATAAAGATGAATCTTATTTTGTCTTAGGTGAGTATTATGGAAAAAAATATTGTTTTTTTAATTGGAATGCCAGGAGCTGGTAAGACTACTGTAGGAATGGAAGTTTCTTCAAAGCTTAACTATAACTTTTGTGATATGGATAGATATATAGAGGAAATTTCTAATAGTACTGTAAAAGAATTATTTGATATTAGCGAAGATTTCTTTAGAGATTATGAAACTAGGGCTTGTAAAGAGTTAAGTTCTTTAGATGAGAAAATTGTAATTTCTAGTGGCGGAGGCGTTATAAAAAGAAAAGAAAATATAGATTTCTTTAAAGATAAGGGAATTATTGTATTTATAGATAGACCTGTTGAAAATATAGCTAAAGATATTGAAACTTCTTCAAGGCCATTATTAAAAGAAGGAAAGTCTAAGCTTTACAATTTATATTCTGAAAGATATAATTTATATAATGATTATTGCCATTATAAGATAGACAATGATAAAGCTATTGAAGATACTATAGATAATGTTATAGAGGTAATAAAAAGTAATAAATAAGGGGGCATTAAGGTGCCATTTAAATGATACTAATAATTTTGAAAAAGGACTTATTTAATTAGACATTTTCAGAAAATTTTTAAATATCATAAAAAGAGTAACAAAAGATAAATATAGGCATAAATCAAAAATTTATTTAAGTAGTATGGAGGTATAGTAGAATGATAATTATAATGAATCCAAATTGTGATGAAAATGAAGTATTGAAGGTTAAGGTAGAGTTAGAGACTAAGGGATTAGGTGTTCATTTATCTCAAGGAGAAACTTTTTGTATTTTAGGAATAGTAGGAGAAACTAGAGCTATTGATTCAAATAAGATATTAAGATTTCCAGGAGTAGATAGAGTTATTAAAGTTGAAGAGCCTTATAAGAAGGCCAATAGATTATTTAAGCCTGAAGACACTGTTATAGATGTAAAAGGTAGTTTAATTGGAGGCAATAATTTAGCTGTTATGGCTGGGCCATGTTCTGTTGAAAGCGAGGAGCAAATAATAGAAATAGCTAAGAGTGTAAAAGAATCTGGTGCGACTTTTTTAAGAGGAGGAGCATTTAAACCAAGGACTTCTCCATATAGTTTCCAAGGATTGGAATTAGAAGGCTTAGAACTTCTGAAAAAAGCAAGGGAAGCTACAGGACTACCAATAGTGACTGAAATAATGTCAACTGATTATATAGATGTATTTGAAAGAGATGTTGACGTAATCCAAGTTGGAGCAAGAAATATGCAAAACTTCGATTTATTAAAGCAATTAGGAAAAACTAGAAAACCTATTTTATTAAAAAGAGGTTTATCAGCAACAATAGAAGAATGGCTTATGTCAGCTGAATATATAATGGCAGCTGGAAATGAAAATGTAATTTTATGTGAGAGAGGTATAAGAACTTTTGAAACTTACACAAGAAATACATTAGATTTAAGTGCAATTCCAGTAGTTAAGAGAAAATCACATTTACCAGTAATAGTAGATCCAAGTCATGCAGCTGGATACTGGTACCTTGTAGAGCCACTAGCAAAGGCGGCAATAAGTGCAGGTGCCGATGGACTTATGATAGAAGTTCATAACAACCCACAATGTGCATTAAGCGATGGACAGCAATCAGTAAAACCAGAATCCTTTAAGAACATTATGGACAAGGTGAAAATTTTAGCAAAAATGGAAGGCAAGATGATTTAGTTAAGAATGAAAAATTAAGAATGAAGAATTAAGGAAGAAATTCAGCTAAAAGCTGAATTTCAACTATAATTTTTCATTTTTAATTCTTAATTTTGCATTTAAATTAGGGGGGTTTATGAAAATTTTAATTGTAGGGCTTGGTGTTATTGGTGGCAGTTATGCCATGGCACTTAAAGAAGCAGGATATGAGGATGTATATGGAATAGATAGTAATTTAGAAACTTTAAAAAAAGCAGAAAATTTAGGGATAATTAAAAAAGGATACTTGTGTGGAAATGAAATTATAAAAGAAGCAGATTTAGTTATTATTTCTTTGTATCCAAGATTAGTTAAGGATTTTATGCAGGATAATAGATTTTATTTTAAGCCTGGTGCAATAGTAACAGATGCAACGGGAATTAAAGGACATTTTATTGATGACATTTTAAATATATTACCTAATGAAATAGATTTTATATTTGGTCATCCTATGGCTGGTAGAGAAAAAAAAGGAATAGATTATGCTTCAAAGGAAGTCTTTAAGGGAGCTAATTATTTAATTACTGTAACTGATAGAAATAAAGAAGAAAATATAAAGCTTTTAGAGAAAATTATTTATGAAATGGGCTTTAAAAATATAAAAAGAATTAATCCGTATTACCATGATAAGATGATAGGCTTTACAAGTCAGTTGCCTCATGCTATTGCAGTAGCTTTAATAAATAGTGATGAAGAAGGCAGAGATACAGGAAGCTTCATTGGTGATAGCTATAGAGATTTAACTAGAATAGCAAATATTAATGAAGATTTATGGAGTGAATTATTTTTCGGTAATAAGGAAAATTTAATTGAAGCAATAGATAATTTTTTAGTGGAAATAAATAATATAAAAAATTCTTTAATTGAAGATGATGAAGAGTACTTAAAAAGACTATTTATAAAATCTAGTAAAAGAAGAGAAAGATTATAAAAGAGAGGATGCTTATGTATCCTTAGAGTGTCGACAAAGTCGTCACTCTTTTGTTTTTATTATAAACTATATCCTGATGATTAAACTTTTAACAAAGAAAACTAATTGAGGAAGACATCAAAGAGTCCTAATAAATACTTAATATAAGCTTTCTTATAAATGAAATTCATTACTTTCTAACTTTAATTGACTAAATCAAAGATTTAGTCAATTAAAGTTAGAAAAACTATATATTATTGAAAAATATAGGTATATTTATTAATATTATAATTAGAAGTGTAAGGTGGTGATTTCTTTGAATATAATTATATGTGAAGATAAACAAGAATATATAAAAGAAGTTTCAAGAATAGTAAAACTTTTATTTGATAATAGCGATATAAAATATAGTATAAATACATTTAACAATTATGAAGAAACAATAAATTATATTGAATCATTAGATTCTTATGAAGACTGCCTTTATATATTGGATATAGATTTGAAACAGGATAAAAATGGATTATTGTTAGGGAGAGAAATAAGAGATATAGATGATTATAAAGGTGAAATGATATATATTACTGCATATATTCATCAAATGAGTAGCGTATTTAAATATAAATTAAGAATACTAGATTTTTTAGATAAAGGCTATAATATGGAAAATGATTTAAAGGAGGCACTTAAAACATATCTTAAGATTTATAGACATAGAATTGAGAATAAGGCCTTATTATTTAAAGTTGGCACAGATGTAATTATGGTGAAACCTTCAGATATTATATGGATAGAAACTGATAAGCATAAAAAGAAAATTATTATGCACACAACTACAGAACAGATAAGTATAAATTTAACTTTAAAAGAAATTCAGGAAAAACTTACAGAGGAATTTATACAAATTCATAGATGTATAATTGTAAATAAAGAGCATATTAAAAAAATTGAATATATTAATGAAGATTTGTATGTAGTTCTTACTGGTGATATAAAAGAAATTATATCTAAAAGAAGAGAAAAAGAGGTAAGAGCATGCATTTTACAATAGCAACTACTATAGCACAAATATATCTTATATATGTTTATTCAGATAAAAAAATAAAAATAAATTTTAAGAGTCTTTTTGCTATAGCCTTAGTTATGCTTTTAAAGCCTCCAATTATGAGATTTTTAAAAGATAATTTTTTAGTTTTCGTATTTATATGGTTTTGTAATTATATTATAACTTATTTTTTAATTGGTAATAACTTGGAACGAAATCTAGAACTTTCTTTTTTTGTTGAATTAATTACTCTAATGTCTTATTATATGGCAGCGGGGTTGATACTTATTTTCTGGAATAACATAAATATAAAAGATATATTTAATTTTAATATATTGCTATATAGTATTAGTTATTATTTTGATCTAATTTATTTATCTATGTTTATTATTTTTGGATTATTTAGGAGGTATATTCCAGTAAGTTTTTCTGAGGAAGACGTAAAGGGAAGAAATTTTAATGGTATATTTATTATTATAGCTATTAACATATTAATAAAAGTAATAAATGATTTAAATATAAATTATGGAATTAAATTAATTACATTTGTTTTTATAAATTTTTGTGTTTTACTTTTTTACATTATAAATAATGAACTAAATATAGAAAGAATCAAAGTTAAACTGGAGCTAAAGGAAAAAGAAAAGAGAATTGAGGAACTTAGTCTTTATATAGAGACTATAGAAGAATTAGTAGAAAAATATAAAGAGTTTAGACATGATTATAAAAATATTTTGTTAGGTGTTGGAATTGAAAAGTTAAATGAGAAGGATTTATTAGAGAAATTAAATAAAGAGGTTATGGGAGATAAGAGTTATTATGCTTTTTTAAATTTAAAAGATATAAAGTATATTCCTTTAAAATCTATATTTTCATATTATATAATGCTAAGTATTAAGAAAAATGTAGAAATAAGTTTAATAACTATAGGGGAAATAAAGGAATCTAATATATCTGAAATGGAATTTTCTAGAGTTATGGGAATTATATTAGAAAATGCAGTGGAGGAAGCATCACAAAGTAACAATAAGAAAATAGAAATATATGTAGAAGCAAGGAATGAAAAATTAAATATCGCAGTAGGAAATACATTTAGAAATAAAGTAATAAATTTAGATAAAATTTATAAAAAAGGATATTCTACAAAAGGGGAGAACAGAGGATTAGGTCTTTACATACTTAAATCAATAGTTGATAAAAATCATAATATGACTTTAGATACCTTTATAAATGAAGGAATGTTTATTCAAGATTTATATATTTTTTAGTTGAAAAAAAGTTAAAAGCAAAGTAACGCTTTTAACTTTTTTACGTTTAGAGCAAAAAAAAATCTTCTAACGTAGAAGTATAAAAAATTAAGCCCATAAATATAAACGTTGGAAGAAACACTATTTTAGATTTTGCTTAAGGGGGATAAAATAAGATTGCTCACAAAAAATAGTTTTTAAATTATTGTATATACTAGCTAGTTAATAAATTATTTAGGTGAGAACTAATTGTTCAATAGTTTTAAAGTAATATAAAAGCTTTTTAGAATTTAATAATTGACTAAATTCTAAAAAGCTTTAGGAGGAAGAAAATATGAAGAATTATAAAGGGAATGATCGTTTATTATTTGGAATGATTCTTGGTGTAGCAACTTATTGGTTATTTGCAAGTAGTATAACAGCAGGTGTGCCACAACTTGATCAGGACTTGGGGATTTCATCTTCAGTTGTTAATACCGCAGTAAGTATTACTGCATTAATTTGTGGAGTTAGTATAATAACAGCAGGAAGTATAGCAGATAAAGTAGGGCGTGTTAAAATTACTCAATTTGGATTTATATTAAGTATAATTGGATCTATACTTTGTACAATAGCACAAGGACAGACATTACTTATCATAGGTCGAGTTATACAAGGTTTATCAGGTGCATTTATTATGCCAGCTACTTTAGCATTAATAAATGCCTATTATCCAGGAGAAGCTCGTCCGCGCGCGCTAAGTTTTTGGTCTTTGGCTTCTTGGGGGGGCAGTGGTATTGCTAATTTCTTTGGAGGTGCAGTAGTATCAGCATTAAGTTGGCGTTGGATATTTGGTCTTACTGTTCCAGTAGCATTGATAGGAATGTTTTTAGTTAAGGGAACTCCAGAGAGTAAAATTAATAGTGTAGAAAAACAAAAAGTTGATTATTTTGGAATTATTACTTTAGTTTTATCATTACTTTCATTAAATTTAGTTGTTACTAATGGTGGAGAATGGGGATGGACAAGTGCGCCTATTCTTTCATTAATAGTTGCGTTTATAATTTTATTTGCTTTATTCCTATTTATAGAAAATAGAAATGTTGCTCCAATAGTTGATTTATCATTATTCAGAAGCAAAGGTTATAATGCGGCTGTAATCTCAAATTTCTTACTTAATATGTGTGCAGGATGTTTATTTATTTTAATACCGTATGTTCAAACAGCACGTGGATTAACTTCATTCCAAAGTGGGCTTTTAACAATTGGTTATTTAGTTACTATAGTGACAACAATTCGTGTAGGTGAAAAAGTAATGCTTAAGAAAGGTGCACGTATGCCAATGATTATAGGAACTTTAATGGCTGCTATAGGAATTTTATTAATGGCGTTAACATTTTTACCAACCACTATATATTTGGTATCTTCTTTTATTGGTCTTGCTATTATGGGAGTTGGTTTTGGATTTTATGCTACTCCATCTACAAATACTGCTGTTGGAAATGTTCCACAAGAAAAGGCTGGATCAGCATCAGGTATTTACAAAATGGCAAGTTCTCTAGGTGGTAGTTTTGGAATTGCTATTTCTGGGGCAGTGTCAACCGCCATTCTTATGAATAACAATAAAGCGCAGAATTTAGCAGGAGGTTTTGGCTTAGGAGTTAGTGTAATTGCAGGATTTATATCATTAGTTGCTGTTTTAGTGCTAGTGCCTAAGAAAAAGAAAAATGAAAATAGCCAAAAGAGAGCGGCTTAATTTTTTAAAATAGAAATTTATTCAAAAGTATGTTACTATTGTTTTTTATTAGACTAAAGTAGAGAATTACATATAGAAAATGGAAAAAGGAGGACTTAAAATGTCA
This sequence comes from Clostridium nigeriense, assembly GCF_050585265.1. Classification (GTDB taxonomy): domain Bacteria; phylum Bacillota; class Clostridia; order Clostridiales; family Clostridiaceae; genus Clostridium; species Clostridium nigeriense_B. Next base: position 103,468 of record NZ_JBNOOE010000004.1, read on the forward strand.
AACATATTAGATAAAGCAAAATCAATTGAAGATTATATTATTAATTTTAGGAGAGATCTACACGAGAATCCTGAAATTAGTGGACAAGAATTTAAAACTCAAGAAAAGATTATGAAAGAATTAGATAAGCTTGGAATACCATATAAGAAGGCAGGTAACACTTCTTTAATAGCTACATTAAAAGGTGGGAAAAGTGGAAAGACTATAGCTTTAAGAGGAGATATAGATGCTCTTCCAATAAAGGAGGAAAGTGATGTGGAGTTTAAATCTAAAACTCCTGGTATAATGCATGCTTGTGGTCATGATGCTCATGCATCTATGCTTCTTGGTGCTGCAAGAATTTTATCTGAAATGAAAGAAGAAATACCTGGTGAGATAAGGTTCTTCTTTCAAGAGGGTGAAGAAACATTCACAGGTGCTAAAAAGATTATAGAGGCAGGTGGAATGGATGGAGTGGATGCTTGCTTTGGTATGCATGGAATGAGGGAATTAGAAACAGGATATGTAAATATTCAATCAGGATATAGAATGGCAGGCTGTGATACTATTTATATTAAGTTTGAAGGAGTATCAGGTCATGGATCAATGCCTCATCTTGCAAAAGATACAATTCATCCTGCATGTGTTTTTGTTACAGATTTACAAGGAATGGTTACTAAAAATATTGATTCTCAAGAACCTATAGTTATTTCTGTTGGAAAATTCATTGGAGGTACAAAGGCAAATATAGTTTCAAAATATACTGAAATTGAAATTTCAATGAGATATTTTAATCCAGAGGTTAGAAAAATAGCACATGAAGGAATAAAAAGACATGCAAAAGCAATTGCAGATGCTTATGAGATTAAAGTTGATATAAGAATAGAAGAAAGTGCTATTAGTCTTTATAATGATGAGGAATTAGCAGCAATAGCTGATAATTCAGTAACAAAAGTATTTGGAGAAGGTAAAAATATAAATTTACCTAGATATATGGGATCAGAGGATATGCCATATTACTTTCAACATGCTAAAGGATTATATGCATTTATGGGATATAAAAATCTAGAAAAAGAATCTATATATTTTCCACATCATGAGAAATTCAAAATTGATGAAGATTATATGAAATATGGTACAGCACTACATGTACAATTTGCTCTTGATTTTTTAAATCAATAACAAGCTTTTAGATTTTTATTTTTTAGGGTTAAAGTATCACTATTAATTTTATATGAATATGTCAGAAAATTTAATGATTCTGAAGAATGAAGAATTATTATATTAGGTTTTTATAAGTAAATATGTTATGTTAGTGAGACTTTGAGATTGTGATGAAGCAACTAATATAACATGTTTACTTCTTTTTTTGTGATATAATTGTTAATATAATTTTAGAGGAGTGATATTAATGAAGGAATTAGAAACTAGGGTAGTAGATATAGATGTTGATAAAATAAGAAAGATTCTAAATGATCTTGGTGCAAAGAAGGTAAAAGAAGAATATCAAACTAATAATATTTATGACTTTGATGATAATAGACTTCTTAATGCTAAGGGATATGCAAGAATTAGAATAACTGATGATAGACTTAATAATAAAGAAGTAGTTTATATGACTACTAAGAAAATGTTAAGTCAAGATACTTTTAAGGTTATGGAGGAAAATGAGACTATTGTTGAAGATAAGGAATCAGCAAGTAAGATATTTACTTCATTAGGATTATCTTTAAAGCAGTCTATAAAAAAGTATAGGGAAAGTTATAAAATAATGGATTCATTAATTGAAATAGATATTAATGATAAGAATTTCTGTCCTTTTCCGTATTTAGAAATAGAGACTTCTTCAGAAGAGAAATTAAAGAAGATATTAGATTTAATAGGATATACTATAGAAGATACTACATCAAAAACAATTTATGAATTATTAGAAGAAAGAGGAATAGGGCAAGGAAAAGGCAAGGGACTTTAAAATGATTTTGTAATAAGTTGAATAATCTTGTAACAAAAAAACACCTTCCTTAGTAAATTATAATTAAGGATTTAATAATAAAAACTAAGGAGGATATTTAATGGAATGGTTTGAAGGTTTAAGTCCTGTTTTACAAGGTTTACTTGCAACGTTATTTACTTGGTTTATTACTGCTTTAGGAGCTGCATTAGTTTTTTTCTTTAAGAAGTTTGATAAGAAGATTTTAAATTCAATGCTTGGGTTTGGTGCTGGAGTAATGCTGGCAGCAAGCTTTTGGTCACTTTTAAATCCGGCAATAGAGTTATCAGAAGAGCTTGGATATAGTGGCTTTATTATTCCCTCTATTGGGTTCTTCTTAGGTGGTGCATTTTTAATCTTTGCAGACAAGTTAATGGATACTTATTCCTATGGTGTTGTAGTAGATAAAAATAATGAAAATATATCTAAAGGAACTAGGTATAGAAAAAGTATTTTATTAGTACTTGCAGTAACACTTCATAATATTCCAGAGGGATTAGCTGTAGGAGTTGCATTTGGTGGTGTTGCAGCGGGGATACCTGGAACTAGTATAGGAGCAGCATTAGCTCTTGCTTTAGGTATAGGTCTTCAAAATTTCCCAGAAGGAGCTGCAGTTTCATTGCCATTAAGAGGAGAGGGTTTATCTAGAAGTAAAAGTTTCTTTTATGGACAAGCATCTGGATTAGTTGAACCTATGGCGGGAGTTATTGGAGTTATTGCAGCATTAACAGTAAGAAGCTTATTGCCATTTTTATTATCATTTTCAGCAGGAGCTATGGTTGCAGTAGTAGGAGCAGAATTATTACCGGAAGCTTCTCTTGAAAATAAAAAATTAACAACTCTAGGGCTTATTTTAGGATTTATTGTTATGATGATTTTAGATGTGGCATTAGGTTAAATTTATTTAAAGTTTTAGCTTAATCTAAAATTTTTAGATTAAGTTAAAAGTTAGAATAATTAAAAAAGATTAAAATTAAGAAAAAAACTACTAAGTTTAGTTTCAAATTTTTAATTTTATATTAAAAGGGGCTGTTATAACAGCCCCTTTATATTTGCATGAAATTATGCTTGGTTGATTGATCCGAATAATTCCATTTTTTCTTTAACTGTAGCTTTAATAGCTTCAAATCCTGGAGCTAAAAGCTTTCTTGGATCAAAGCCTTTTCCTTGAAGATCTTTTCCAGCTTCAATGTACTTTCTTGTTCCTTCAGCAAATGCTAATTGACATTCAGTGTTAACATTTATTTTAGAAACTCCTAAAGAAATAGCTTTCTTTATCATATCTTCAGGGATTCCAGTACCACCATGTAATACTAGAGGAACATTGTTAGTAGCGTTGCTTATAGCTTCTAAAGCGTCAAAACTTAATCCCTTCCAGTTTTCTGGATATACACCGTGGATGTTACCAATACCAGCAGCTAACATAGTAACTCCTAAGTCAGCAATTGCTTTACATTCAGCAGCATCAGCGATTTCTCCAGCACCGATAACGCCGTCTTCTTCTCCACCGATTGATCCAACTTCAGCTTCTAAAGATAAACCTTTTTCTGAAGTTAATTTAATCATTTCTTTTGTCTTAGCTATATTTTCATCTATTGGATAGTGAGATCCATCAAACATGATTGATGAGAATCCAGCTTCAATAGCTTTTAAAGCACCTTCATAGCTACCGTGGTCTAAATGTAATGCAACTGGTACAGTGATGTTTAACTCTTCTATCATTGCAGTTACCATTCCAACTACAGTTTTGTATCCACACATATATTTAGCAGCTCCTTCAGAAACTCCTAATATAACTGGTGAATTATTTTCTTGAGCAGTTAATAATATTGCCTTAGTCCATTCTAAGTTATTGATATTGAATTGACCAACAGCATATTTTCCTGCTTTAGCCTTTGTTAACATTTCTTTTGCTGAAACTAACATGGTATAAACCCTCCATAAACTTTATATTTTATTACAATTATGCTATATGCTAACTGTAGTAAGAGAAACAACTAAGAAGTTGTTCTTGTTAATATATATTATAACTCAAAATAAATTTAATTTAAACAAAAATATTAGAATTTACTTACTAGTTTATGAAAATTATTAGAATTTACAAACTTTTTTTTAATAAGCTTTAATAAATAATATTAATTTTGAAATTATTTAAGTATTATTAACCATTTTTAATTAAATTATCTAAAAATTGATTTAATTTATATTATATTGATAATTTTAAATAAAATATGAAATAAAATTTCAAAGATACTATATTACGATGAAAAAATAATTATAAATTTAGGATTAAATTAAACAAGGGATGAGTATAAATATAAGGGGTAAACCTTTATTGAAATATTAAAGGAAGTGTATTTAGAAAGATACTTAATTTTGATGAACGGTAAAGGGGATAATATTTAAAACCCTGAAAATATTGAAGAGAGAGGGAGAGGTTATGAGTAATTTAGAATTAGCAAAGATTATTGTTGATTTAATTGGTGGCAAGGAAAATGTAATTAAAGCGGCAAATTGTATGACAAGACTTAGACTTACATTAAAAGATACATCTATAGTTAAAATTGATAGTTTGAAAAATACAGCGGGAGTACTTGGAGTTGTAGAAAATGGTAACTATATACAAATAGTTTTAGGACCTGGTAAGGCTAAAAAAGTAACTGATATTTGTGTAGAAGAATTGGGCTTACCTAGAGATGGTGTTGTTACTGAAGATTGGAAAGGCAATAAACAGGCTATAAAGGCAAATCAAAAAGAAAATAAATTTAAAAAAGTAGTAAATATAATTGCTAATATATTTATTCCTTTAATACCTGCAATTATAGCAGCTGGTATATTTAATGGATTAGGTAGTTTGGTTTCTACATTACAAGGACAAGGAACTTTGCCAGCGGAAGGATTCTGGAAGGGTACACAATTAATATTTTCATTAATTGGTGGGGGATTCTTATCATATTTTGCAATTTATACAGGTATTAATTCTGCAAAACAATTTGGTGCAACAGAAGCATTAGGTGGTATGCTTGGAGCTATTTCAATTAGTGCTAACATAGTTTCATTATCAACTATGTTAGGTTTATACGATGAAGCAGTTCCATTAAATTCTATTTTAACAACAGGAAAAGGCGGTATTATAGGTGTTATATTTGGTGTATATATTCTTGCTAAAATAGAAAAAGAAATTCGTAAGAGAGTACCAGATGTTTTAGATTTAATTTTAACTCCGTTACTAACATTATTAATAACAGTAGTACTTTTCGTATTTGCAATAATGCCTTTAGCTGGATTCCTATCTGATGGATTAGTTTCTGTATTAAGTGTTATTATAAATTCTTCAAATCCAGTTATTAGTGTAATAAGTGGATATTTATTATCAGCTTTATTTTTACCAATGGTTTTATTTGGATTACATCATGGATTAATTCCAATATATGCAGTTCAATTAGAAGCTATGGGTGGAGTTTCATTATTCCCAGTACTTGCAATGGCTGGAGCTGGACAAGTTGGTGCAGCAATTGCGATTTATTTTATAGCAAGAAAAGTTAAAAATATCAGATTACAAAAGGTTATAACAGGTGCGTTGCCAGCAGGATTCTTAGGAGTTGGCGAACCATTAATTTATGGAGTTACACTTCCAATGTTCAAGCCATTTATTACAGCAGGACTTGGTGCAGGTTTTGGTGGAGCTTATGTTATGTTAACTCATGTACTAGCTACAGCATGGGGACCATCTGGATTAGTTGCTATCCCTATAATGCAACCGCAAAGTATGCTTAATTATTTTATAGGATTAGTTATTTCGTATATAGCTGGATTTATTATAACCTACTTTGTAATTAAAGAATCAGATGTTAAAAATGCTTAATTACTAAATAATGAAAAAATAGGATTTATATTAAAAATAAATATAAGTCTTATTTTTTTATAAATTATATTATAATATATAAATAGGAAAGTATTGGAGGAAGAATTATGGAAAAAGTTAAACTAGTAATATTTGATATGGATGGATTAATATTTGATACAGAAAAATTATCTTATGCATCATGGGCTGAGGCTGCTAAAAATTTCAATTTTGATTTTGAATTAAAGTTATTTCACAAAATGTTAGGAACAAACCATGAAAGTATTAGAAATCTATTAATATCTGAGTTAGGTGATAAGATAGATGTAGATGAGTATATTAAAGAAAAAAGAAGAATTAATTTGGCTATGTTAGAAAATGGTGCGGAAAAAAAGCCAGGTTTAGATGATTTATTAAAGTATTTAGAAGAAAAAAATATTAAAAAGGCAGTTGCAACTTCTTCTAATAGAGAGGTAGCTTTAAATCTATTAGAAAAGGCTAGCATATTACATTATTTTAATTATGTATTATGTGGTGACGAAGTAAAAAAATCAAAACCAGATCCAGAAGTATTTTTAAATGTTGCTAAAAAGTTAGATGTAAATCCAAGAAATTGCATTGTTTTAGAAGATTCTGAAGCTGGTACTATAGCCGCAAGTAGAGGGAGAATGAAAGCAATTATAATTCCAGATTTAAAGGAACCAGATAAAGAAATAGAAGAATTAGCTTATAAAAGATTAAATAATCTAAAAGAAGTAATAAATGTAATTGAAAACTTAGAATAAATTATACATAATAATAGGAGCATAAGTGAAAGGTGGTGAGTTTGGGCTGACTAAAAATATAAAATTTATAATATAAAGTGTAAATTAAATAAGAAACTCCATTTGGAGCATTCAAAAATTAAATTGCATAAATAATTTTATATATTAGAGGTCATTATAATAGCCCAAAAGATATGGAATACATAAGTGAGATAGATATACAAGAAGCAGTAATTCATATTGCAGATTCTAATGCTGATGAGCCTATTTTAAATGAGTATAGTCTTGAGTTAACTGAAGATACATATAAGTTTCTTCATAGACATATTGAAAAATGTTTTAAGGATGAAGAATTAAAATATGCCATATTTAATCCAGAAAGAAATATAGTAAAGGAACTTGTACAGGATTATTTAAATGGAATAGATAATAATTTGATAGGATTATCACAAGAGCTTGCAAGACAATTATTTATTATAATGAAGGGAAATGTAAATATACCATCTTGTGATTTAATTATAGTTTCTTTAATAACAGATCAAGGTCCTATGATAGGAATATTAAAAATGGATTATGTTAAAAACTTTACACATCAAGTAGAATTTATAGAAAACAAGATAGGAATAGATATAGTTCCACAGTCAGCTGGACTTCCAGCAAGTAGTCAAAGAATTCAAAAGGCAGCTTTTATAAAGCCAATAAGAGAAAATCAAAGTTATAACCTTATGGTTATAGATAAGCAAAGAAAGAGCAAAGACGAGGAAGAATACGGTGCAAATTATTTTATAAGTAACTTTCTAGGATGCTCAATAATTAGTAATGAAAGGGATATGACTAAAACTTTCTTGAAGGCTACTGAAAATTGGACCAGAAGCAACATTATAGAAGATGCAGATAAAGCTGAAAGAATAAGAACTGCAGTTAAAGCAAAGCTTAAAGAGGCAGAAAAAATAAATATAGATGAACTTTCTAATGAATTATTTAAAGAAGAACCACAAATAAAAAATGATTTTTCAAATTTTGTTAAAGGTCATGGTCTTGAAGATGAAGTAGCAATAGATAAGCAGTGGGTAGAAAAAAAGTTAAAAAGAGTAAGATTAAAGATAGATAAAGATATAGATTTATATATTAATGAAGAGGCTTACCATGATAATAGTAAATTTGAAATTCATAGAAATGGTGATGGTAGCATAAATATGATAATAAAACATGTTATAAATTATATAGAAAAATAAAATTAGTAGGGATAAATTCCTATTAATTTAAATTATGATATAAATATGTGCTTTTATCTAATTACACAGTTTTAGTAGAAAATAATTCATTTTTATCTAATAATAAGAGGTTTAATTTCAAAATTAGCATATATAATTGAAGGTATTGACTATAGTTTTGATAATGTTTACAATTAAATATATAGAAAAAATAAGCATTTCCACATACATAAATATCAAGCTTAAAGTATAGACATTGAGGTTGACCATACTTGATATTAAAATAATAAAATCTATTTACAATATTTGTATTAGATTGTATGTTAGGAGGATCAATATGGCAAAAGTAATATCAACAAATGATAAGTATATTACTGTAGATGAAGCATTGAGTTTAATTAAAAGTGGAGATGTAATAGTAACAGGTTTAGGAGGGGCTGAACCAAGAGAAATTTTAAATAATTTACACAAAATTTCAGATAGAGTAACGGATGTTACTGTAACTACATGCTTGCCTCTTGAACCAGCAGAATACTTTATGAACCCTGAATACCAAAATTCATTTAAGATGGATAGTTGGTTTTATTCAGGTCCTATGAGGAAAGCAATAAAAAATGGAAATAAGAATATAACTCTTATACCAAATCATCTTCATGAATCAGCTTATAAGAGAGGTTTCCATAAAAGAACAAATATTTATATGGGAACAGCTACTCTTCCAGATAAGCATGGATATATCTCTTTATCCTTAAGTAATATGTATGAAAAAAGAGTATTGAAAGAAGCTGATTTGGTAATCTTAGAAGTAAATAAAAATTTTCCAAGAACATTTGGGGATATGGAAATTCATGTGAGTGATGTAGATTATATGGTTGAAACTGACTATGAAGTTCCTGTATATCCAGACTTAGAGCCAAATGAAAAAGATTTTACAATAGGAAAGTATATAGCAGATAGAATTAATGATGGAGACTGTATTCAACTTGGAATAGGTGGAATACCTAATGCAGTTGCAGCTTCTTTAATGGATAAAAAAGACTTAGGAGTTCATACAGAAATGTTTAGTACTGGAATGATGAACTTAATTAAAGCAGGAGTAGCAACTGGAAAGAAAAAGAATTTTAATAATGGAAAACACGTTGCATGTTTTGCTCTTGGAACAAAAGAGTTATATGACTTTATAGATGATAATCCATCATTTGTTATGTTTGATGGATATTGGACAAATAGTCCAGCTGTAATAGCACAAAATGATAATCAAGTTTCTATAAATACTACTTTAGAGGTTGATTTAACAGGACAATGTGCTTCTGAATCCTTAGGATCATCAATATTCAGTGCTACAGGAGGACAAACTGATACTGCAGTTGGTGCTCAAATGTCTAAAAATGGACGTTCTTTCATTACTTTATATTCCACTACTATGGTTAGAAATAAAGTAACAGGAGAAAAAGAAGAAATTTCAAAGATAGTTCCATTCTTAAAGCCAGGAGCTGGTGTAAGCTTATCAAGAAATGATGTAGATATGGTTGTAACAGAATATGGAATTGCAGAATTAAAAGGAACTAGTATTACTGAAAGAGTAGAAAGATTAATAAAAATAGCTCATCCAAAATTTAGAGAAGAATTATTAAGAGAAGCAAAAAAAATAGGAATAATTTATTAGAAACCTTATTTTCTTCTCTTTAAGATATCTTTAATTAATAAAAGATAAGATGTAAATAAGTTTTGAACTTATTTATATCTTATCTTTTTTTATAAAAAAAGATAAATATTACAATAGATTTAATCATATTATTTAAAAGAAATAAACAATAGTTATTATTATTCAAAAGTTTATAAAAGTTAATAGTTAATATTGACAGATAAATTAGAAAGATTTACTATTTAAGTATATATAATGCATATTGATAATTGAGAAATTTACAAGAGATTAGAAAAGTTAAAAATTATGTGTTAAAAAATAATAATCCACTAAATTTTAGTAAGGATTTAATGGTTAGGGAGGATTAATATGAGAGAAAATAATATGTATAAGGGAAAATATATCACAGTAGATGAAGCTTTAGGCTTAATTAAAAGTGGTGATGTGATAGTTACAGGGTTAGGAGCTGCTGAAGCAAGAGAGATTTTAAAAAATCTACATAAGATAGCTGATAGAGTTAAAGATGTTACAGTTACTACTTGCTTACCTCAAGAGCCTGCTGAATATTTTATGAATCCAGCATATAAGGATTCATTTAAGATGGATGGATGGTTTTATACAGGACCCATGAGAAAGGCTCAAAAAAATGGAAATGTATCACTTATACCGAATCATCTTCATTTAACAGCTTTTAAGAGGCAGTTTCATAAAAAGACTAACATCTATATGGGAACAGCAACACCACCAGATAAGCATGGGTATTTATCTTTATCATTAAGTAATATTTATGAGAAAAGAATATTAAAAGAAGCTGATTTAGTAATATTAGAAATAAATAAAAATTATCCAAGAACATTAGGAGATGTAGAAATACACATAAGTGATGTAGATTACGTAGTAGAAACTGACTATCCAGTTCCAACACTACCAGATAGTGAACCAAATGAAAAAGACTTATTAATAGGAAAATATATAGCAGATAGAATTAATGATGGTGATTGTATTCAACTTGGAATAGGTGGAATTCCTAATGCTGTTGCAGCATCGTTAATGGGTAAAAAAGATTTAGGGCTTCACACAGAGATGTTTACTACTGGTATAATGAAACTAATAAAGGCTGGAGTTATAACTGGTAAGAAAAAGAATTTTAATTATGGAAAACATGTAGCAGGTTTTGCACTTGGTACAAGAGAACTTTACGATTTCCTAGACGATAATCCATCAGTTATGATGATGGACGGATATTGGACAAACGATCCATATGTAATAGCACAAAATGATAATCAAGTTTCAATAAATACTTCTTTAGAAGTTGATTTAACTGGTCAATGTGCTTCGGAATCAATAGGACCAATTCAATTTAGTGCAACAGGTGGACAATCTGATACTGCTGTTGGATCTCAAATGTCTAAAAATGGACGTTCATTTATAGCTCTTTATTCTACTACTATGGTTAAAAATAAAGAGACAGGAGAAAAAGAAGAAATTTCAAAGATAGTACCATTTTTAAAGCAAGGTGCAGCTGTAAGTTTATCAAGAAATGATGTAGATATGGTTGTTACAGAATATGGAGTTGCAGAACTTAGAGGTACAAGTATTGCAGAAAGAGTTGAAAGATTAATAAGTATAGCTCATCCAAAGTTTAGAGAAGAATTATTAAGACAAGCTAAAGAGTTTGGAATAATTTACTAAATGCTGCATTGATTTTAAATATAAAAAATAAATAATGAAAATGGGGCTGATTTATTCAACAGCTCCATTTTCATTATTTTAAGAATTATATAAAATATAGTTTTAAAGATTTTCACAATAAAAATTTTGAAGAAGTAGCTATTACCATTGGTTAGGATAAGCTACTATGTAAACTGTAACAGTTCTTCTTCCAAAGTTAGTGCAATCTTCTAATGAATTCATGTAAAGATCGATTTTATTACCTTGAATAGCACCGCCGGTATCTGAGGCAATAGCATATCCATAACCTTCTACATATACCTTTGAACCTAAAGGAATTACACTGCTATCAACTGATACTGTGCTTAAACCATTAGGATCACGAGTAGGCTTAAGGCCCATAGCTGTATATTCACCACCAGTATAGGCTGTAGCAGACATAGAAAATGTAGCTAAGTAATTACCATTTGTACTTCCAGAATTATCTGTAGTTTCATTTTTATTAATGGTTTCAGCAGCTGCAACAGCTGCTGCTTCTAAAGCTTCAATTTGAGTGTTCGCAGAAGTAACTCCTTGTTCAGCTAAAGAAATTGCATAATCACTATTAAGTTGAGGTAACATGTAATTTAAAGTACTTAAGGCATCTTTAAGATCTGAAATAGATGAAGAACCTGAATCAATAATAGATAGAGAATGAGATAATAAACTTACTTCATTAGCTTCTATTATAGACATAATTTCATCTTTTTTAGAATTTAAATCAGCTAGTACAGCTTCTTGTTCTTCTTTTTTCTTATTAACTTCATTTAAGTCATTTTCAATAGATAATTTAAGATTATTTAAATTATCTTGTTTTTCTTCAACAGTTTTTGCATCATTTTCAAGTTCACTTTTAGTAGTATTAATTTCAGAAACTATTTCTTTATCTATAGAAATAATCTTACTCATAGCTTGTACTCTATAGAATAAATCAAATAGATTATCAGAAGTAATTAAGTATAAAATCATACTAGAAGCTACATTAGTTTTGTACATGGAGCGTAATCGTTTATCCATAGTAGCTTCTCTTTCTTCGATTTGAATTTTAGCATCTTCTATTTTTTTATTAATATTTTCAATTTCGATTTCAGTATTTTCAATTTCAGAATTATTTTTATCTAATTTTAAATTAATACTTTCTATTTCATTATTAAGCTCTGCAATCTCAGAATTAAGCTCTAATGTTTCATTATCTAATTGCTCATATTTCACTTTATTTTCCTGGATTTCTTGTGTTTCTGAAGAATCTTGATCTGCAAAAGTTATAGTTGAGATATTCATAACTATAAGTAAAGTAGCTATAGCAGATAGTAGCCTTCTTTTATTCAAAAAGTCCCACCTCCAATAAATTTATAAGATGCTAATTAAATTATATTCATTATACTACAGCAAATATTTATATATGGCAAGTTAAATGGATATTTATTTATAGGAATATGTAGTTATGATATAATTTGATTTGATTTTAGTAGAATTATTGTTAATAAAAAGTGGATATATATAAGTTTGCTTATTTTAGTTAATTTCAATTAAACTAACACAAACTTATATATATCCAATTAAAAATTGAGGGAAAAAAGTTTAAGGATAAGTAGTTAAACTAAAATTATTCTTAAACTATTAAGTCTATTTCATTAATTTTACCAAAATAGCTTTTTGAACATGAAGTCTATTTTCTGCTTCTTCAAAAATTGTATCTGAATGTTTTTCTAAGATTTCTTCAGTAATTTCTTCTTCTCTATGTGCAGGTAAGCAGTGGAGTACAATGGCATCTTTTTTTGCTAATTTCATAAGTTCAGAATTAACTTGATAGCCCTTGAAGGCTTTAATTCTTTCATTAACTTCCTTTTCTTTTCCCATGCTAGCCCAAACATCAGTAATGATTACATCAGCATCTTTTGCAGCTTCTTTAGGATCATTAACTATATTAAAGTAAAGATTATTATTTTCTGCTATTTTCATACCCTTATTAATATAATCCTCTTTAATCATATAGTTATTAGGAATTGCTAGTGAAATATTCATTCCAGAAGTTAGACAACCAATAAGAAGGGATTGTGCCATATTGTTTCCATCACCAATATAGGCAACCTTTAAGTTATCTAAAATATTTTTACTTTCTCTTATAGTCATTAAATCAGCTAAAACTTGACATGGATGTTCATCGTCAGTAAGACCATTTATTATTGGAATATCAGAACATTCTGCAAGAGATTCTATTTCCTTTTGAGAAAAAGTTCTAATCATTATGCCATTTAAATACCTAGATAAAACTCTAGCAGTATCTTGTATAGGTTCACCGCGTCCTATTTGCAAGTCATTTGAGCTTAAGAATAGTGGATAACCACCAAGTTGATACATTCCAGTTTCAAATGAAACCCTAGTTCTAGTAGATGATTTTTCAAATATCATTCCAAGTGTTTTTCCATCAAGATGATGATGCTTTATTCCATGCTTAAGCTCATATTTTAATTGGTCAGCTATATTTAATATATCTAAAATTTCATCTTTCGATAAATCTTCCATTTTCAATAAATCTTTTTTCATAAATACCCCCAAGTTTAATTGATAATTAGAAATTAATAATGCATAATTATGGAAGTAATTTGTTCGAAATTACTAAAAATTTATTTTAGAAAACTCCATTAGGAGTTTTTTCATCAATTTTACATTTTAAATTCTTCATTTTAAATTATGCATTATGCATTGACATGGTTTCTTTTAATATTTCAACGCCTTTTTCTATTTCTTCTTTGCTTATTATTAGTGGTGGAAGTAGTCTAACAACGTTCTTACCAGCTGTTAATACTAATAAGCCTTTTTCTAAGGCTTTATTTTGAATATCTGATGGAGTAATAGTACCATCAATTTCAATTCCTATCATTAAGCCTTTGCCACGAATATCTTTAATTAGTGGTGAGTTTATATCTTTTAATAAGGACATTAAGTATAACCCGTTTTCTTCTATTTCCTTCAATTTATCCTTATTACATATTTTATCTAAAACTACTAATGCACCAGAGCATACAACAGGATTTCCTCCAAAGGTTGTGCCATGATCTCCAGGATTAAAAGTTTTAGACAATTTTTCATTGCATAGAAAGGCACCAATTGGTAAACCAGCTCCTAGCCCCTTAGCAACTGTAACTATATCAGGCTTAATGTTATAATTCTCATATCCAAATACTTTTCCTGTTCTGCCTATTCCACATTGAACTTCATCAAAAATTAGTATAATATCTTTTTCTCTGCAAACCTCATAAATACTACTAACAAAATCATTTTTTAAAGGATTAACTCCACCTTCCCCTTGGATAGATTCCATCATGACAGCACAAACCTCATTAGATAATTTGTTGCTAAAATCATCTATATTATTAGCTTCAAAATAATCAAATCCTTCAGGAAAAGGGAAGTAGTAATTATGAAATTTATCTTGTCCAGTGGCAGTTAAAGTAGCAAGTGTTCTACCATGGAAAGATTGCTTTAAAGTTAGAATCTTATTTCTATTTGGACCATATTTTTCAAAGCTATATTTTCTAGCAAGCTTTATAGCACCTTCATTAGCTTCAGCACCAGAGTTACAAAGAAATACTTTACTCATTTCTGATATGTTAGTTAGCTTTTCAGCTAGTTTTAAAGTATTTTCATTTAAAAATATATTTGATATATGTTGTAAAGAACTAGCAGTAGCAGTTATAGCCTTAAGCCAATCCGAATCCCCATAACCAAGACTATTTACTCCAATTCCACTAGTAAAATCTATATATTTATTTCCCTTATCATCAAAAAGATATGAACCTTCCCCTTTAACTAAGTTAACAGAAAGATAAGAATAAGTTGACATTAAAGGTAAATTATTTTTCATTTTAAAAAGCCCCCTTTTTTAATTAATAATGAAAAATGAAGAATGTAGAATTATGGATGGAATTTGTTCCAAATTACTAAAAATATATGAATTTAGAAACTCCTTTAGGAGTTTTTTTATTAATTTTTCACTTTTCATTATTCATTTTACATTGTGCGATAGTACAATCAATAAATCATTGTTCCAATACCTTCATTTGATAATAACTCTAATAAAATTGAGTGGGGTAGTGTCCCATCTATAATATGGGTTGTTTTAACTCCCATTCTTATTGCTTCAACACAGCAATTGATTTTGGGAATCATTCCGTCTTTTATTATATTATCTGCATAAAGTTTTTTTACTTCATGAGGACGTAAAGTTGAAATTAGAGTAGAAGGATCTTTTGAATCTTTCATAAGTCCTGGAACATTAGTTAAAAGTATTAATTTTTCAGCATTTAGTGCAGAAGATAACTTTGAAGCACATATATCTGCATTTATGTTGTAGGAAATAGAACAATCCTCACTTATAGCAACTGAGCCTATTACAGGGATATATCCAGAAGATAGTGCAGTTTCAATTATTTTAGTATCTATAGAGGTTATTTCTCCAACATATCCTAGATCATCAGAGCTTTCTAATTTTTTAGCTTTTATAAAAGATCCATCTAATCCACAAAGTCCAAGGGCTTTGCCACCAACACTTTCTATTAGAGATACTATATTTTTATTTACTTTTCCCCCAAGTACCATTTGAACTATTTCCATAGTTTCTTTATCAGTATATCTAAGTCCATTTATAAACTTACTTTCTTGTCCTATTTTATTTAAAAACTCAGATATATCTGGGCCACCACCATGAACTATTACTGGCTTTATACCAACACATTGTAATAGAACAATATCTGTTGCAACGTTTTGTCTAAGTTCTTCACTAGTCATTGCATTTCCACCATATTTAATTACTACTATTTTCCCAGCAAGTGATTGTATATAGGGAAGTGCTTGAGTTAATACTTTAGCATGTTCTATATAATTCATTTTTATACCATCCTTTAGCTTCTATAATCTCCATTGATTTTTACATATTCGTAACTTAAGTCGCATCCCCAAGCTGTAGATAAATGTTCACCACTATTCATATTAATTAAAATAGTAATTTCATCTTGTAATAATATTTCCTTTGCCATAACTTCATCGAAGGGAAGAGGCATTCCATCTTTACAAATTTCTATTTCTCCAACTGAACTTTTAAAAGACAAATCTACTTTATTAGGATTAATATTTACTCCTGCATAGCCAAGAGCACATAAAATTCTTCCCCAGTTAGCATCACTACCAAAGATTGCAGTTTTAACTAAAGGAGAGTTAATTACACTTTTTGATAGAAATTCAGCATCTTTTTCACACTTACAATTGCTAACAATACATTCTATTAGTTTAGTAGCACCTTCTCCATCTTTTGCAATCATTTTAGCTAAGGTAATATTAAGTTTATTTAAAACTTCAAGGAAGATATAATAACTTTCATCTTTTTTAGTTATTTCTTCATTTTTAGCAAGACCATTTGCTAGCACTAAAACCATATCGTTAGTGCTAGTGTCACCATCTACACTTACTCTGTTATAACTTATTTTAACGCTTTCTTTTAACGCTTCATTTAGCATTTCTCCAGAAATATTTAAGTCTGTTGTTATAAAAGAAAGCATAGTTCCCATATTAGGTTCAATCATTCCAGAACCTTTTGCCATTGCCCCAATAGTAATTTTTTTATTATTAATAGTAAATTCAAAGGCTAATTGCTTTTTAAAAGTATCAGTAGTCATTATTGCACTAGCTGCATCTTCAAAGCCTTCCTTTGATAATCTTTCAGTAAGTAATGGAATTCCATCTTTAATAGCATCTATATTTAACGGAACACCAATAACACCTGTAGAGGCTACTAGAACATCACTAGCTTTAAGTTTAAGAGCTTTCCCCTGAAGCTCTGTCATTCTTTTGGCCTTTATTAAGCCATCATCACCAGTACAAGTATTAGCATTTCCACTATTTATAATAATAGCTTGAGCCTTTTTCTTTGATAAATGCTCCTTTGTTATATAAATAGGAGCTCCTTTAACCTTATTTTTTGTATAAACACCAGCAGAATTCGCTGGAACTGTTGAATATACAAGAGCTAAGTCTAGCTTTAAATTATTTTTTTTAAGACCACAATGAATTCCAGATGCAAGAAATCCTTGAGGTGCAGTTATTCCTTCATTAGATAATAAATGCAAAATAAGTCCCCCTTTTTATAATGTAAAATGTAGAATGTAAAATGAAAAATTGTGCTAATAATTTGCATTAAAATAAATTATTACAAATTAGCATTCTTAATTTAGAAGAATGAGAAATTAATTCCTAAATTTTCAATTCTTCATTTTTCATTTCTTAGTGTCCTGGTGACACTAAGAATAATCCATTTTTTTCTTCAAAGCCACAAACTATATTCATATTTTGAATTGCTTGTCCTGCAGCACCTTTAACCATATTGTCTATAGCGCTTACTATAATAATTCCATCTCCTCTATGGTTTAGATGAAGAGATATATTACAGTTATTTGTATATTTAACATCTTTAATAGAAGCTATATCTCCTAATGGCAATATATTTATAAAAAATTCATCTTTATAAAAGTTTGTATATAGATTATGAATTTCTTCTAAGTTTATTTTTTCTTTAGTTTCTTTTTTGGGAATACAGTAGATTGTTGAAATTATTCCTCTATTTATAGGAAGTAGGTGAGGAGTAAAGGTTACTTGAACTTTTTCTTCTGCAATTTCAGATAAACATTGCTCAATTTCTGGTGTATGCCTATGACCACCTATACCATAGGGTGAGAAGTTTTCATTAAGTTCAGGGTAGTGGGACTTTAAAGTAAGTCCTCTGCCAGCTCCTGTTGCTCCTGATTTTGAATCACAAATTATATTATTAAGATTAATTAAGGAATTCTTTAATAAGGGCATTAAAGCAAGCTCTATAGATGTAGGATAGCAGCCTGGATTTGCTATTATTTTATATTCCTTAATTTTCTCTCTATTAAATTCAGGTAATGCATAAATACTTTCTTTATGAAGATTTTTGTATTTATAATCTTTGTTGTACCACTTTTTATAGTCTTCTTCTTTTTCAAGTCTAAAATCTGCCCCAAGATCTATTAAAATCTTATTTTCTTTATGAACTAAATTTGCTATTTCCTCACTTAATCCATGGGGAAGAGCAGCAAAAATTACATCACACTTTTTTATTACATCTTCTTGATTTTCACATATTAAATTAGTTATTCCATAAAAGTTTTTATATATAGACGAAATACTTTCACCTTCGTAAGAAACAGAACTAATAGCTTCAATTTTAACTTTTGGATGATTTAATAAAAGTCTAAATAGTTCAGCGCCTACATAGCCAGTTGCCCCAATTATTCCTACTTTAAGCATTTAATTGCCTCCTTAGTTTTATTTATTGACTCCAATAGTAATTCAAGTTGTGCTTTAACTGAAGAGGAGCTTGGACCTCCAAACACTTTTCTTTCTTCTACACAGTTTACTAAATTTATTGCTTCATATATATCTTCTTCAAATATAGGAAAGAAGGTCTTAAATTCTTCTAAAGTAAGATCATCTATGGATATATTTTCTTTTATACAATGAAGAACAATAGCACCAACTATTTCATGAGCAGTTCTAAAAGCTAAGCCTTTTTTTACTAAATAATCTGCTACATCAGTAGCATTGGTAAAGCCTAAAGATGCTCCTTTTCTCATAGTATCTTTATTTACTTTTAAAGTATCTAGCATACCGGCAAAGGTCTTAAGAGAAAGACTTGCTGTATCTAGTGCATCAAATAAGGCTTCTTTATCTTCTTGCATATCCTTGTTATAAGCTAGAGGCAAGCCTTTCATAACTGTAAGAAGAGTAATTAAATCTCCGTAAACTCTTCCAGTTTTTCCTCTAACTAATTCAGCTACATCTGGATTTTTCTTTTGAGGCATTATGCTACTGCCTGTACTATATTCATCTGATAATTCTATAAAACTAAATTCATTTGTAGCCCAAAGGATAATTTCTTCAGAAAATCTTGATAAATGCATCATTATCATAGATAAGACTGAAAGAGCTTCAATAGCATAATCTCTATCGGATACTGAATCTAAACTATTTACTGTAATTTGTGCAAAGCCAAGATCTTTTGCAATCATATGCCTATCTAAATTATAGGTAGATGTAGCAAGAGCTCCACTACCTAAAGGCATTTCATCTAACCTTTTATAGCAGTCTAAAATTCTACTAATATCTCTTTTAAACATTTCAGCATAAGCTAAAAGATGATGAGAGAAGGTTATAGGTTGAGCCTTTTGCATATGAGTATAACCAGGCATTATAGTATTTATATTTTCACAAGCCTTTTTATATAAGATTTCTTGAAGATTAATTACATCATTAGATAAGCTTATTAAAGCATTCTTTAAATAAAGCTTAGTATCTAAAGTTACTTGGTCGTTCCTACTTCTTCCTGTATGAAGTTTTTTTCCTTCATCACCAATATAATAGGTCAAAGTTGCCTCGATAAAGCTATGAATATCTTCAGAAGCCTCATCTATTTTAATTACTCCATTTTCAATTCTTTTTAATATTGTTTCTAAACCTGCAGCGATTTTATTACTATCTTCCTTTGGAATTATATTTTGCTCTCCAAGCATTTTTACATGAGCTAAGCTACCTAAGATATCTTCCTTATACATTCTAGAATCTATCTTTATAGATGAATTGAAATCATTAACTAAAGAATTAACTCCTTTTTCAAAACGTCCGCCCCAAAGCTTCATGATTATTTGCCAGCTTTCTTTATTGCTTCATTCATCTTTGATTTTACTGTGATAGGTAGTCCAAATAAATTAATAAATCCTGCAGCATCTTTTTGATTATAAACAGCATCTTCGCCAAAGGTAGCATAATCTTCACTATATAATGAATAAGGAGATTTCATTCCTGCATTAACCATATTTCCTTTATATAGTTTTAGTTTTACTTCACCAGTTACTGTTTCTTGAGTTTTATTAACAAATTCAGTTAATGCTTCTCTAAGAGGTGTAAACCATTGGCCATTATAAACTAATTCAGCAAATTTTAAAGCTATAATTTCTTTATAATGGGAAGTTTCTTTATCTAAACAAAGTTCTTCTAAATCTTTATGAGCCTTGTATAAAATACTTCCACCAGGAGTTTCATAAACACCTCTAGATTTCATACCAACTAATCTATTTTCAACCATATCCATTATTCCTATGGCATTTTCTCCGCCAATCTTATTAAGTTTTTCTATTAAAGTAGGTCCATCTAATTCTTCACCATTTAAAGCAACTGGAATACCCTGTTCAAACTTCAATGTAATATATGTTGCTGTATCAGGTGCTTTTTCCAATGTATTAGATAGCTCTAATATTTTTCCGTAATTAGGTTCATTAGCAGGATCTTCTAAATCTAAACCTTCATGACTTAAGTGCCAAAGGTTTTTATCCTTGCTATAATTAGTTTCATAACTTATTGAAATAGGAATTTCTCTATCTAAAGCATATTTAATTTCTTCTTCTCTAGATTTAATATCCCAAATTCTCCATGGTGCTATAATGTCCATATTAGGGGCAAAGGCTTTAACAGCTAGTTCAAATCTAACCTGATCATTTCCTTTACCAGTACAACCATGACATATAGCATCAGCACCTTCAGCTAGTGCTATTTCCACAAGTCTTTTTCCTATTATAGGTCTTGCAAAAGAAGTTCCAAGAAGATATTTACCTTCATAAACTGCATTAGCTTGAATAGTTGGGAAAATATAATCTTCTACAAATTCCTTATTTAAATCTTCAATATAACACTTAGATGCCCCAGTTTTAAGTGCTTTTTCTTCTAAGCCTACAAGTTCATCCTTTTGTCCAACATTACCAACTACTGCAATTACTTCACAATCATAAGTTTCCTTAATCCAAGAGATAATAATTGAAGTATCAAGTCCCCCAGAATAAGCAAGTACAACTTTATTATATTTTTTCATATTAATTAGCCCCCTTTTTGTAATTAAGACTGAAAAATTAAGAATGAATAATTTAGGATGTAATTTGTTCCAAATTACTAAAATAGATTTTTTATAAATTTCTTTAATTCATTTCTAAATTTTCATTATATTTCTAACTTGTTTATAATTATACACTTGATGGTATAATTATGCAAGGATATTTTTTATATTTATGCAAAATTTACGTATAATTGTTGAATAACATCTTATATTGCGAATAATTAACTTATAAATATGTAACTGTTAATTGGAAGAAGGATAATTTTAGATTAAATTCACTTGGTTATTTTTAGAAGAAAATTGAATAGTGTGGAATTTACAAAGTATGCTATAATAAGTTCATAATAGTAGTAGATATTGAGAATAGAAAAAATATAAAGTTAAGGAGGTATATATGAGTAATTCTACAAGATTGTATAGTTATATTATAACCTTAGTTAGTATGTCTATTTTATCAAAAATAATAAAAAATCCTTTTTTAGTATTTTTATGTTTATTGTTATATTTTATAATTTTATGGTTTTTACTTAGTTGGAAAACATTTAATGCTAAATGGGTTTGCGATGAATGTAATAAAAATATCAATATTTCATTTTTAAAAAATATAAGAAGTTTCTTTTCTTTTAAAAATAAGATATATTATCGCAAAGTATATTGTAACAGATGCAAAGAAAAGAAATGGTTTAGATGTATTTTGGAAGATAAATAAAAGTAAGTCTATATGAATTTAAATACAGTATTATTCAAAATATATGGTGTTATTATGCTAGAAGTTGAATTTGTAATAGTAGTTATGGTTTTTATAAGTGTAGAATTTATTTTTAAAAAGGCTTTTTATAAGAAAATTGATACACAATTTTAAATTTACATCATATAGGAGCTTGGAAGAATGAATATTAGAAAAGCAACAAAAAAAGATCTATCAAGAATAGCAGAAATATATGTTTTTAATAATCGAATTAATTATTGGCCAATTTTTAAAGATGATGGATTTTCATTTGGAGAATTGCAAGTAGTTACTATGGTTGATAATTATTTTGGAAAAGATGAAATATTAAAAAATATATTAGTTTATGATGATGGTTTAATAAAAGGATTCATTCAAATGAATGGGACAGAAATTTGTAAAATATATGTAGATACCTTTTTTCAAAGTAAAGGTATTGGAAAAGAACTTATAGAATATGCGATTAATGAGTATCACGCTAATACTCTCTGGGCATTAGAAAAAAATAAAAGGGCAATTTCTTTTTATAAAAAACATGGATTCAATTTAACTGGTGAAAAGAAATTTGAAGAAGATACTATAGAGTATTTAGTTCAGTTGACAAGATAAAAGTATATTCAAGGCTTCACAAAAGATTATAAAAATTTTATATATAAATGTTGAGCAATTCTAAGTCACATTGATAACGAGTGAATATTTTAATATAATATAGGTAATAAATTAATCAAAAGATAAAATAATAAATATAGAGGAATAATATAATGTCAAAAACATTAAAAGAGTTAAACCTAGAAGACGATTTCCTATTTGCGAAAGTAATGAGTAATAAGGAAATTTGTAAAGAGTTTTTAGAGAAACTTCTAGAAATAGAAATTGAAAAGATAGAAATGCCAGAAAATCAAAAAACAATAGATTTACTTTTAGAAAGTAAAGGTATTAGATTAGACATATATGTTAAAGATGAAAATAATACTGTATATAATGTAGAGATGCAACGAGGAAAGCATAGAAGTCTTCCTAAAAGATTAAGATATTATCAAGGAAATATTGATTTAGATTTAATAAGTAAAGGTGATGATTATAGGAAACTTGGTAAGAGTTATATTATATTCATATGTACATTTGATTTATTTGAAGCTGGAAGGCATAAGTATACATTTGAAACTGTATGTGTTGAAGATAGTAGTATAAAGTTAAAAGATGATACCAATAAAATTATTTTAAACACTACAGGAGTTATTAAAGATTTAAGTGATGAACTTATTGAATTTTTAAAATATGTAGAGCACTCAGATGATAAAATAGCAGAAGAAGCTACAGGAACTTTGGTTAAAAATATTCATAAAAGAGTAATTGAAGTTAAGAATAATCCTAAGGTGGAGGTTGAGTTTATGACACTATTAGAACGAGATAGAGAAAAGTTAGAAGAAGGAAGAGAAGAAGGAAGAGAAGAAGGTATTGAACTTGCGAAGAAGGTGTTCAAACTTTTAAGTAAAGGAGAGTCAATCTCTAATATAGCAAAAATATGTAATATATCCGAAGAAAAGGTTAAAGAAATAATAGAATAAAAGATGTTAATAAACCCCAAAAAGTGCCTACTGATTAGGCACTTTTTATTATAGAAGATTTTTTATGTTAGGCATTTGCAAATCTCTTAAGTGTTCTGCAGTTGAACGAACCGCATGAAGGGTTGCAAGAGATTCAGCTCTATCATCTCCTCTTATATATAAAGATAGCTTTAATGCATCATTTTTTAAAACATCATAATCAACATGATTTAAATAAATAGCTGGTACATCAGCTTCTTCTATTATTAGCTCAATTAAAGCCACTGCATCTTCATAGGCTTTATCTTCGTCATAATTATTTAAAGCTTCTTCTATTAAATTGCATTTAACTATAATTTCATTACAAAGGTCAACAAACTTGTTGTTTAAGAAAAAAAGCCCTATAACTAAGGCTATAAAAAGACCAATAGATATAATAGTATTTTTCATTATGTAGCCTCCTTATCTCTATGAAGCTGATAAATAAATTTTCCATTAGTATCTGTCATAGCAATTACAACATCTTTAATTGAATTGACTTTATGTTTTTTTAGTTCATTTATAACCCATTCGTCACCTTTATTAGAAGAAGTTAATGAATTTCTATTAAATTCCCCATCTAAAACATAGATAATAGGTAATTTAGGTTTAGAATTACTATTATTATTTGATGAAGAATTGGAGTTATTTGAAGATCCGTTAGAATTATTATTAGAAGTTAGAAAAGACATTTGTCCGTTGTTTTCTAATATCCCATATTCAATTTCACTTAAGTCGAAATATCCAGCAAGACGTATTTCTTCCATAAGTTCATCTAAATTAATTTGTTGTTTTTTTAAATTTTCATATTTAATTTTTCCTCTAGCAATTAGAATACAAGGTTCTCCTTCAAGTATTTGTCTAGCTTTTTGGCTTTTAAGCTGTAGTAAAGATAATAAGGTTTTAATAAATAGCAGAGTTACTATAGGAATTACACCTAAAATCAAAGGTAATCTTGTATCTTGCATTGGGAGAGCAGCTAAATCAGAAATCATAATAGTGATTACAAATTCATAAGGTTGAAGCTCTCCAATCTGTCTTTTACCCATTAGTCTTATTACTAGAACAACTAAGGCATAAAGAAAGATAGTTCTTAATAATACTATAAACATATAACCACCTCGCAATAAGTATTATTTGTGTAAAGGCAAATTTTATACTTATATCAATTATCTATGTAGAATTTTTGAGTAATAAGTATATAATATTAGATAAGCTGTTAGAATATACTGACAAATATAACTGGCTTATGGCAAGGAGGAGAGACATGAGTAAATTTAAGATTAATTATGAAAATAAAGAGCATTTAATTGAAGAAGGCATTACTTATAAAGAGTTATTAGAAAATCATTTGAAAATTAATCCTTATGATATAGCATTATGTAAATTAAATAGAGAATATTATGAGCTATTTAAAAATATTACAGAAGATGGAGAACTAGAACTTATTACTTTTGATAGCTCAATTGGATATAAAATATATGCAAGAACATTACAATTTATATTTATTAAAGCCACTTTAGATCTATTTGATAATTCAGTAATTACAATAGAACATAGCATTGGAGATGGAGTCTTTGGGGAGCTTCATAAGGAAGAAGCTTTGAAAGAGGAAGATATAATTAAGATTAAGGAAAAAATGACAGAGCTTATAAATAAAGATATTCCTATAAAGAAAATAAAAATGAAGAGAAGAGAAGCTATTGAAATATTTAAGGGATATGGAATGGATGATAAAGTATCCTTATTGAATCATGTATCCTTTGAGTATGTAAATCTATATGAATTAGATGGAAGATATGATTATTTTTATGGACAAATGGCAGCTTCAACAGGAGTAATTAAGGCTTTTGACTTAATGTATTATAGCCCAGGATTCGTTTTAAGATATCCTAAAAGAGAAAATTTAAACGTAGTAGAAGAATTTAAGGAAAATAGAAAACTATCTCAAATATTTTTAGAAACTGAAAGATGGTTAAGTATTTTAGGTGTTGGAGAAGTAGGATCTTTAAATGATAAAGTTGAAAATCACGAACTTAGAGATTTGATAATGGTTTCAGAGGCTTTACATGAAAAAAAGATTGCCCAAATAGCTGATATGATTAATGAAAGAAAAGAAACTAAGATAGTTTTAATAGCTGGTCCTAGTTCATCTGGAAAAACAACTTTTGCCAATAGATTATCTGTGCAACTAAGAGTAAATGGATATGTACCAGTTCCAATATCATTAGACGATTATTTTGTTGATAGAGAGCATACTCCAAAGGATGAAAATGGTGAGTATGATTTTGAAAGCATATATTCTTTAGACTTAGAATTATTCAATTCTCATTTAGGAAGTTTATTAAAAGGAGAAGAGGTAGAAATTCCAAGTTATAATTTTAAAAAAGGCGAAAGAGAGTGGCTTGGAAATAAACTAAAACTACCTAATAACGGAATAATATTAATAGAAGGAATTCATGGTTTGAATCCAATGCTAACATCCTCTATAGCAGATAAACAAAAATTTAAAATATATATATCTGCTTTAACTCAATTAAATTTAGATAATCACAATAGAATAGCAACAACAGATATAAGAAGAGTTAGAAGGATAGTAAGAGATTATCTATCAAGAGGGTATGGGGCAGAAGACACTTTGAAAATGTGGCCATCTATTAGAAGAGGAGAAGAAAAAAATATATTTGTCTATCAAGAAGAGGCAGATGTTATGTTTAACTCCACTTTAGTATATGAGTTATGCGTATTAAAAAAATATGCTTTAGAAGAATTAGATAAAATAGATTCAGATAGTCCAGTGTATATATTAGCAACTAGACTTAAATCATTCTTAGGATTCTTTAAAGAAATAGATAAAGACTATGTACCAACTAATAGTATTCTTAGAGAATTTATTGGTGGTAGTGATTTTTATAAATACTAAATATAATAAAGAGTTGATAATATTTAAAAGATCTCCTACTTTGTAATTTATTTTACAAAATAGGAGATTTTATGATTTTGTTTTAAAAAGTAAAATGATTCAGAAATCATTGCTAAGTTTTTACTTACAAAACCTTTCACCAACTGTAAGTGTTTTATTTTAATAATTCCATTTATAATAATTTTAGAAGATGATAATTAGAAATAAATGAAATTCCGGAGTTTTATTTGTTTGATATAAAGAAATGATGCGAAAGGTGATTACAATGAATGAAAGAATATTAGAAGTTAAAAATTTGAAAAAATATTATGGCAAAAAAGATTCTGCAACTAAGGCTTTAGATGGAATTAGTTTTCAAGTTATGAATGGTGAATTTATTGGAATTATGGGAAGTAGTGGTTCAGGAAAAACAACGTTGCTTAATTGTATTGCAACTACAACTCATCCTACGGAAGGTAATATTTTATTAAATGGAGAAAATGTTGAGAAATTTAAAGGAAATAAATTAGCAGATTATAGAGGGAATAAGATAGGTTATCTATTCCAAAATTTTGAATTGCTAGAAAATTTAACAGCAAGGGAAAATATTTTACTTCCAATAGCTATTCATAATAAATTACAGAATAATAGTAAGGAAGAAGTAGAAATTCTAGCAGAATATATGGAAATTAGAGATGTATTAGATAAATTTCCTAATGAAATTTCAGGTGGACAAAAGCAGCGTGTTGCGGCAGCAAGAGCTCTGATTTTAAATCCACAAATTATTCTTGCAGATGAACCTACAGGAGCATTAGATTCTAAGAATGCAAAATCCTTAATGCAGAAGCTATCTGATTTAAATGAGGAGCAAAAATCAACTATTTTAATGGTTACTCATGATGCAAATGCAGCTAGCTTTTGTTCTAGAATTTTATTTATACAAGATGGAAAGCTCTTTCATGAATTAAGACGCAAAAAG
This sequence comes from Clostridium nigeriense, assembly GCF_050585265.1. Classification (GTDB taxonomy): domain Bacteria; phylum Bacillota; class Clostridia; order Clostridiales; family Clostridiaceae; genus Clostridium; species Clostridium nigeriense_B. The sequence goes on from NZ_JBNOOE010000004.1 coordinate 130,769, forward strand.
CCAGAGGAATCTAGACAAGATTTTTATGAAAGAATACTTCTAGTTATGGCACAACTAGGAGGTGGAAGTGCAAATGTTTTATGATTTAGTTAATAGAAATAGTAAGAGAAATAGAAAAGAGAATGGATTATTTTTTATATCATTAATAATATCTATTATTGCATTTTATATTATTTTATCTCTTGAAAAACAAGATGTTATTATATTTTTAAAGACTATGGAAAGTCAAGCAGTACGTAAGTTGTTCTTACTTATTCCAACATTATATGGATTATCATTATTCATTTTATTTTTTCTTGTATATTTTGCAGGAAAATATCAGTTAGAAAGAAGAAGCAGGGAGCTTGGAATGTACTTAATGCTTGGTATGAAACGTAGTAAGTTATTGTTAATGCTTTTTGCGGAAGAACTATGGAACAGCCTATTATCATTAATAATTGGAATACCTTTTGCAGTATTTATATCGGAAGTTATAAGCTTAGTAACAGCTAAAATAGTAGGGCTTGGAATAATAGGACATAGTTTTTCATTTTCCTTTTCAGCTGTTATAGGGACTATATTTGGGTATTTTATTATTAGATTTATAGCACTTATTATTTTAAGTGGTAAATTTTCAAAGAAAGAGGTTGTAGAATTACTTTCAGAATCTCAAAGTGAAAAGAAAAGAAAAATAAATAAGGTTATCGTCAGTATTAAATTAATTGTAGGAGTAATATTACTTTCAGTAGCATTTATTATAGGAATTAAGGGAATAGTATGGAGAGAATTAAAGTTTATGGCACTAATAGTTATACTGGGGCTTTTGGGAGTTTTTCTATTATTCCAAGGAATTGGTGTTTTATTTGAAGGAATACTTAAAAAGAAAAATAATATTAGTGGATTAAAGATGTTTACTTTCAGGCAAATACAAGAGTCTGTTTTCTTAAAGCCAAATACTTTAGCTGTTTCATCATTATTAGTGTTAATTGCAATTAGTTGTTTTGCATATGGGGTTCCAGTAGGTTATCTATTTAATTCAAAGGAAGCCCATATTATGGATTATACTTTTGAGGCAAATAAAGAAGAAGTAGAAGCAATAATAAAAGAACTTGATTTGGAAGCGTATATTGATGGAATATATGAAATGAAGATAGGAATGTTTTATAATGATAAATTTTCAGCAGAAGGGTTAATAAAAGCTGTAGAAAAACAAGATGATTCACAAGGTAAGGAAATATTATTAAATAATCTTCAATATCTTGATAGACCTTATTTAATTTCGCTAAGTTCTTATAATAAGCTTTTAGAAATACAAGGGAAGGATCCAATTAAATTAAATGATAATGAGGCAGCACTTTATGAAGACCCAGACTTTAATTTTAGCTCTATTATAGAGTTGGCTTTAAAGGAGAGGCCTATTATAACATTAGAAGATGAAGAGTATAAATTAAAAGATATATGCTATTCGGATAACATTATAACAGATAGTATGATAACCATAAGTACGGGATTAATAGTTTCTGATGATGTGTTTAAGAAATATACTGATGAGAATAATGTTAGTACTTATATTAATATGACTTTAGATAAGGACTTTGTTAAGAAAAAAGGTTTAATGCAGGCAATCAGTGAAGTTAATGAAAAACTTAATACTACAGAAGCAGTTTATGATGAATATAATGGGGTACGATATGAAAGTTATCTTCAAAATATTGGAAGAGAATTATTTTACACTGTTGCAGCAAGCTATACGACAATATATTTAGCTGTTATTTTCCTTATAATAGCTAATACAGTAATGGGTGTACAATTCTTAATGCATCAACAAAAAACTAAGAAGAGATATCAATCATTAACATATCTAGGTGCAAATTATGAAATGCTATGTAAATCTGCTAGAAATCAAATAACGTGGTATTTTTCACTTTCAATAGCAGTTGCAGCAGTAAGTAGCATATTTGCAGTAAGAACATTATTTGCAGGAATGGTTACAACAGCAATGAAAGAATATGTTGGGAAACTAATGGTTATTTCAGCTTCTGTCATTGTATTAATATGTATGATAGAATTAATTTATATGAATATTGTAAAGAAAAGTAGTGATAAAAATATTTTAAAGCTTATGGATATGAAAAGAGAAGATAATTAGAGGTGATGATGGTGAAGAAGATTGTAATTGTAGAAGATGAGCTTTTTATGAGAGAAGAGCTTCAGTATATTTTAGAAAATGAAGGTTATGATACCTTTTGTATAACTAAATTTTCAAATGCAATAGATGAGATTATATCTGCTTCACCAAGCCTTGTATTATTAGATTTAAATTTACCTGGAATATCTGGTTTTGAAATATGTAAGGGACTTAGAAATAAAAGTAATGTGCCAATTCTTGTATTAACGGGGCGTGATCAAATGAAGGATGAGCTACATGCCCTTAATATTGGTGCAGATGAGTATATAAATAAGCCTTGTCATAAAGAACGTTTATTAGCAAGAATAACTAATTTGCTACGTCGTTTAGAAGACAGGACTAATTTTTTAGAAATAAAAGATATTAAATTAGATTTACAAACCTTTACTATTAATGTTAAAGGTAAGGCTACAATTTTACCTGAAAATCAAGGAAAGATAATGGAATTATTGCTTAAAAACTACCAAAAGCTTGTTACTAAAGAGATGCTATTTGAGAAACTTTGGGGTACAACAGAATATATAGATGAAAATGCTCTTCATGTAAATATGACTAGGCTAAAGAAATCATTGCATAATTTAGATACTAATTATAATATAAGTACAATTAGGGGAAAGGGATATTCTTTAGTACCAATAGGAGACAATAAGAATGATTAAAAAGTTAAGTGGAATATTAATAAAAAACAGGATTTGGATTATTGTTATACTTATATTAAATTTTATATTTGGAGTATTGCTATGGTTAGTTAATGATAAGGCTTTTATTTATATTTTCCCTACAATGGTTACTGGATCTTTAATTTTATATCTTTCTATAGTATTTATTCTTTATAAAAATGATTTAAAAAGAGAAGAAGCAATTAACAACTTTTTGAATGAGCCTACTAAAGATAAAGAAAATGAAATTATCAGTTTGTTTTATTATGAAGAAGTAAAAGTAATTAAAAGTATAGGTGAAATTTTAAGAGAAAAGCAAAATACTATAAATACTTATAAGCAAGGAATTAATGAGTATGAGGAGTATGTAGAAGCCTGGGCACATGAGATAAAAACACCATTAGGGTTAATGACCTTTGTATTAGATAATAGAAAAGAAGAAATATCAGAAATAGCATATAAAAGATTACAATATTCAAGGACTAAAATGCAAGAAGATATAGAAAGAATACTATATTATGCAAGGATAAAATCTACTTGTAATGATTATTTTTTCAAAGAGCTATCATTAAAAGAGAGTTGTATAGAAATAATTGAAGAATATAAAGTAATATTACAGGAAAATGGTATAGGGGTAGTATTAGACATTAAGGATTATAATGTTTTATCAGATAAAAGAGGAATTCAATTTATTATAAGACAAGTAATTAGCAATGCAATAAAATATAAAAATATTGAAGTAAGTAAAAAACAGATAGTTATTTCTTCAGATGATAATGAAAAAAATATAAGACTTAATATAAGAGATAATGGAATTGGAGTTAAGGCTTATGATTTACCATTTATATTTGAAAAAGGCTTTACTGGTGAGATTGGAGAACAAAGAAAAAACTCTACAGGAATGGGATTATATTTAGCAAAACAAGTAGCTGACGGCCTAAAAATTAATTTAGAGGTAAATGAAAATTATACTGAGGGATTTGAAATTTCATTAACCTTTCCTAAGGTAATTCATTAAAAGTAAAACATTTGTAGGAGATATATATTTAAGTGATAAATTAATAAGAGCAGGATATAGAATTAATAAAATCCGTGTAGCAGAGTCAATAGTTATTGATTTGCTTAATCCACAGTCACCTAATATATCTACTAATTATGCACCTGTTATAAAAAATTTAGGCTCTGTTAGATTAAATTGTTGATTTACTACGTTAAATTAGGTTGTCTTAATATTAAGACAACCTAATTTAAATGACTTTCAATAATGTGTTGCACAATTTTTTAAAATTGCAAACTTATTTCTTAATTTCTTCGCATACTAATTTTATAAAAATATTCATTTTATTTTCTTCAATTAGTCTATCTAAGTCTTCTTTTGATAAGAATCCCAGTCTATCCATGCTTAAACCGCTACTGCCATCATTAGCATGAAATAAATATACTTCATCCCCTATATCTATTTTTCTATTTCCGCTAAAATAATAATTTGTTAATTTAGATATATCTTCTTCTATTTCTAAATTAGTATATGCCCCGCCAGACATTAGTTTTATTTTATTTTCTTGAATATTTATTGATAGATTAGTATCTTTTATTTTATCCTCTGTTGGTCCATATGCCATACCAAATATCATTTCTTCTTTTACTTTCTCTTTATTTTTATAAATTTCATATACTATCTTCAGTTCATAGCTTTTATCTTTAGGTAAGTTTTTTAAATCATATTTAAATGCTCTGTTTCCAGTTAGTGATAATATTTCATTTTGTTCATCTGTAAATTCTTTAGATTTAATTGTAAAATAGTTATTTTGGGTGCATCCACTAATAATTAAGGCACTCAAAATCGCAATTAAGACCAATACTTTTTTCATCTTTTCCCCCAGTAATTTATATTTTTTAAGTTATATTATTTGCAAAAAAATTGTTTACCCTTAAATAAAATAAATAGTTTTAATATTACTTATTTCTTAGATTAAAAATTCTGTTTCATATTTAAATTTGCATTAAAATAGAATTGTTTGCTTATTATATTATAACCAAATTAATAGTATTTTTCAAATAATTGTAAAATTATTATATAAATTTAGTAACTCTTTCCTTATATCCTTTAATTTTTGTATCAACAAAAGGTATTATGCTATGAATAAGCATATTTTTAGTCTTTATTACTTCTTTATCATTATTGAAGCTTTGTATCCACTTATACCAGCTCATATAGTTAGGTAAAAACTTAGTAGATACTCCTCTAAATTTATACATCCATATTTTAAGATTACTGTGCAATGAATTTACATGATTTATATGATATATATCATTTTTGTAATGTCCTCTGGCTATTTTTTTATGCTCTACTCCAATGTCTTTAGCAAATTGTATATATGATTTATGACTATCTGTGCATATAATCGAATTAGAGTCTATACGTCCTTCATAAAGCCTTTCAAGAGCATTATAAGTAACCCTTCCTTTACATAAAGGTTCTAATATAATATTTCCATTTCTATCGATGGCTGTTGCTATACAAACTTGCTCATTACTTATGCCTCTTTTCTTAACTTCCTTACCTCTTTTACGAGCAGGTCTTGGCATTTCAAATCCGCTCTTTTTATGATTTCCTTTAAAAGACTCGGCAACGAAAGTTTCATCCATCTCTACAATGCCATCGACATCACCAACTCCCATAAAGGCTCTTATGCAATCAAGAATCTTATGTCTCATATAAAAAGATGTTTTTACACTTACCCCTACACTTTCAGCATTCTTTCTTATAGAAAATCCGATAATCATTCCTTTTACATATTCAATCCATGTTTGTAAAGGCAATTTAGTGCAGGATAGTGCAGATTTTGTTAAATCATTAAAGGACTTATTGCATGAGCGACATATATAACGTTGTTTTCCTTTTAATTTACCATTTTTTACTACAGCGGTGGATTCGCAATGAGGACAACATTGACCTTTACTAAATCTTGATTCTCTGAATTCTTTGTTAAGACTTCCATTAGAAGAACCAAGTGTTAGCATTTCACCTATATAGTTAAATAATTCTCTTAGTTGATATTCATTAAGTGAAGTTATATCTGACTTTATATTTGAAATAGTTGTCATAAATCTTACCTCCAATAGTACTAATATCTATATCATAACACTATTTAAGAATTATATGCACATATCAACATTATTATCTAACACAGCCAAAATTTAAAAGAAAGTAATTCTAAAACTTTTAAAGTATCTGATTTTAGAGATTTAGAAGAAGAAATTCATATAATACTAAAAGTTAATTTTGTCGACACTTTTAGGCAGATTTTATAATCTGCTTTTTTTATTAAAGATACTTTAGTGAAATTATAAATAAAATATTTTTATAACATTTTATTATTTATTGATATATAATTTTGCTTCAGAAATTTTATCTTTAGGTATAGGAATAATTAAAAGGTGGACATCTTTATTATTTAGATGGAATCTATTATCATATCTAGTGGCTGATCTACTTATAGTTGCATACTTTATTTCAATATTTCCATTTATAATTTTTTTGCTTTCTAATTGTTTTTCTTTAGGAATATTTAATGGAAATATTTCTTCATTTATGATTATATAATTTTCGTTTAAAATGATACTTTTATTTGTAAAAATAATGTGATCAAGCATACTTATAAACATTTTAATGATTATAGGTAAAAAATAACCAATAATAAATAAAATTAATAAAATTGATAATATAGTTTTATAATGGTCTCTATAATCCTCAACAAAAGCTACAAATATAAGTGCTATAGGAATAATTGTTGAATAGAATTTTATGGCTGCTTTGGATAATGATTCTATTTCAATTGAAAAGTTTAACTTAAAATTATTGATAATAAACTTGCTCCATAACTCATTAGTATATGTCCATTTAATAATATAATCTTTAGGGTTATAAATTTTATAAACTTTATAAGCTTCATATATATATTTAATTGAATATAGCAAGCTTGAAAAAATTCCAATAATACAAAGTGATAGTATAGTAAGGATAATTCCACCTTTAATGGAGTTTTGGGTTAAAATATTCAAATCTATAATACCACTAATTAAAAAAGAAAATACTAAAATAAACATAATTAATTTAATAATATATAAAAAAGAAATTCTAATATTTCTTAAATTTACCAACTAATCATCTCCAAACTTTAGATAAATAGTATTTTGTACAAATTAAATAAACTATATTAAGATGATATCAATAAATTAAATAAAATTCAAATCGTATTTTCCAAATACTTCATTAAGAATCCATTCAAATTTATTTGCAAGAATAAGTTGAATATAACCAAAGTTGAGTTTGTTGTACCATTTCATCAATAGTCATATATAAATCACTTCTTTTTAAAAGTTAATTTTGCTAGCTTGAGTAACTAGTCATTAATTAAAAAGAAGAATTTATTTAATTTGTAAACTAAAAAAGTTATAAAATATAATATGGTACAATATAGAGAATAAGTTAATATATGAAAAAATGAAAGTGATAGTTACTTTTACTTTAATAGGAGGATTTATGAAAGAAATTAGAGTTAAAGAAAATTTACTTAAAATTGCAATCATACACCTAATTGTCTTTGTTGTTTCTACTGTAATATTTATTTGTGATCCATCTAATAGTGATCCTCTGCTTATTGTGGAAATATTACATCCAAATTTTACAATAAAACATTTAGTGATTTGTACCATTTTATTTTTGATATTAGTTATATTATTTAAAGTAGAAAATAAGGTTTTAAATATATATTTGTTAATTATGATGATTATGTCTATCACAATGTCTATGAATTCAAAATTTGGGGGCTATGAGTTTAAGGTAGAAAATCCTTTCATATTGTGGGTTACATATCCACTTGGTTATTATTTATCATTTTGGATTGAAGTGAAAAAAATGACACAGTATAGAATTGTAATAATATCATCTTATTTTATTACTTTAAGTATTCTGCATAAAGTTGCAATTAAGCTTATTAGTAATATTAAGGTTAAAAGGTGATTTAAATGCTCTTTAGAAAGATTATGTAAAATGAAATTATTATTAGAAATATATTAATAAGATCTAAAGAACATTAAAATAACATTAAAATTAAGAAAAGTGGGAATAAATATATTATATGATTTAAATAAATTACTATTCAATAAAATATATGATACTATATTAACTAAACTTTTTAATTAATATGGATATTTATTTGACATAAATATATAATGTTTATATTGAAAAATTATTTACACTAAAGGAGAAAAAATCATGAGTAGCATGGGTGTTTTTGATATATTAGGTCCTATAATGATTGGACCATCTTCTTCACATACAGCAGGGGCTGCAAGACTTGGAAAAGTAGCAAGAACTATTGCAGGTGATGATGTAGTTGAAGTTACTTTTTTATTACATGGATCTTTTGGAAAAACTTATAAGGGACATGGAACTGATAGAGCATTAGTTGCAGGAATAATGGGAATGGAGCCTTCAGATGAGAGACTTAGAGATTCTCTTGAAATTGCAAAGGAAAGAGGAATTAAGATTATATTTAAAGATATAGATTTAGGAGATTATCATCCTAATACAGTTAAATTTTTAATGAAGCTTAAAAACGCTAAAGAATGTGAAGTTATAGGTTGTTCCATTGGTGGAGGAAATATTGAAATAGTTGAAATTAACGGAAATAAAGTTAAGTTTACTGGCGCATATTCTACTATAATCACTTCTCATAGAGATATACCTGGAACTGTGGCAAAGGTTACTAATATTTTATATGATAGTGATGTAAATATAGCATTTTTAACATTAGGAAGAAGTCAAAGAGGGAAAAATGCAACTATGACCTTTGAAGTAGATAGTAAAATATCTGATGAATTAATTGAAGAAATTAAAAAGGTAGATGGAATTGAAAAAGTAATACTTATTAATAAGATAGAGGATGGTGAGTAATATGGAAATAGCGAAATCTGGAGAAGAACTTATTAAAATATGTGAAGAAAATTCTATTTCATTAAGTGAATATGCTATAAGAAGAGAAATGGAAGATAAGGATATATCAAGAGAAGAAGTACTTTCAAAGATGCAAAGAACATTAGAAGCCATGAGAAGTGCAGCAACAGAGGCAAGAAAAAAAGAAGTATATTCTGTAAGTGGATTAATTGGTGGAGATGCTTATAAGCTTCAAGAATATTTAAAAAAAGGAAAATCATTAACTGGAGATACTATGGTGTTAGCAATGGCTATGGCTTTATCATCATCAGAAGTTAATGCATCCATGGGAAGAATAGTAGCTTGTCCTACAGCTGGGTCCTGTGGAATTTTACCATCAGTAATATTAACTGCAGGAGAGAAACTTGGAAAAAGTGATGATGAATTAATAAAGGCTTTATTCGCATCAGCAGCTGTTGGAATGATAATAGGAAGAAATGCAACTTTTGCAGGAGCAGAAGGTGGATGTCAAGCGGAATGTGGTTCTGCATCAGGAATGGCAGCAGCAGCAATTGTAGAAATGATGGGGGGAACTCCAAAGATGTCTTTAGATGCAGCAGCAATAGTATTTAAAAATATCTTAGGACTTGTTTGTGATCCTGTTGCTGGGTTAGTAGAAATACCTTGCGCAAAAAGAAACTCTTCAGGTGCTGTAAGTGCTTTATGTACGGCAGATTTAGTTATGGCTGGTGTAGAATCTAAAATACCATTTGATGATGCATTATCTGCTATGTATAAGGTAGGAAAAAGTTTACCAGCTTCATTAAGAGAAACAGGACTTGGAGGAGTTGCAGTAACTAAAGCAGGTCTAGAACTAAAGAAAAAAGTTTTCGGTGATGAATAAATAATAATGAAAAATTTATAATGGAGAATTAAGGATAAAACTCTTGATGTAGTTTTTAAAATTAAATTTTATTTAAATTATGCATATTAAGGGAAAAGTAGCTGTTGATAAAACATATTTTAAAGTTTTATCAACAGTTACTTTTTTTATAAGATTAAGTTTAAACTTAAAATAGTAATTACAAATATACCTTTCATTACAAGGTGTACTATTAGTAAAGGTTGGTTATTATGGATTATGTAGAATATTATTGAGTAGAAAAAGATAATAACCATGTAAGAAGAGTAGAAATCTTAATCGAAAAAATGTATTTTTAATGGTATGCCAAAACCATTAGTTAGAATGACGAATTTATAAAAATACTCTAAATTAAAGAAACAATTGAACTATTTAATAGAGTGATGAGTTTACAATTAGAAAATTAACAGATGTATAATTAGAATTAAATTATTAATTTATATACTCTAAATGTAGTTTTTATAATTTAGTTTAGATAAATTATTTCTTTTTTGCATTATTATAGAAAAAATGAAAAAAATATATTGAAATGTAATTGTTTTTATTGTATTATATATACATAAACGCGAGTTTATTAAGCGTTTTATATTACACAATGTGTTTATAAATTATACTTACACTTATGATGAAGCTATATTAAATATTATAAATTGATATAATTCAAAGTTATAAATGCGTAACCTATAGTTTATAAATTAATAACTTACAGAATTATATTAAAGTATTTATAAAGTAATAGGAAAGCTATTTATTGCACAGGTGGAAGACAGTTAAACTGATATAACTGAGAAATAAAAGATATAAGATTTTCTAAATCAATACATTAAAATAGTATTTATAGATTAATAGTACTTATAAAATATATGAATTAAAGTTGTTATAAAGACAAAAAAAGTAAACAAATCCCAAAAAAAAGAACATACGGATTTATTTTTTTAACAATAAATAAACACGCGTTTACGAAATGATTCATATTATATTATAAGCAGGTAATTTATAAGACATTTATTTTAAGGAGAGATGTTATGGAAAAAGTTAATTTAGGAATAGATATAGGAGGAACATTCATAAAGTATGCATTAATGGACAAACAATATAACATTAAAGATAAGTGGAAAATTGAAACTATTAAATGTGATACTGCAGCAGAATTTTATGATTACATATGTTCAAACATAAAACTAATTGATGAAATTGATGTAATCGGTATAAGTGCACCGGGGCTTATTGATGAAGATTCAAATGTTAAATCATATGCCGCTCCTAACGTGGCCATTATGTATGGTACAAATATAAACGATGAAATCAAGAAAAGAACACATAAAAAAGTGTCATCAATTAATGATGCAAAATCAGCAGGATTATGTGAATTTAAAATAGGAAATGCAAAAGGAAGCAAATCTTCAGCATTTTTAATTATAGGAACAGGAACTGGAGGATGCATATGTGATGAAAATGGAGTTGTATATGGAAAAGACGCATTTGCAGGAGAATTTCATAATATGCCTTTTGTAAACGATAAGATAGGTGGCCTTGATAAGATGGGCGATTATGCATCGATAACTGGGCTAATAAATATATATAACAGCAAAGTTGACATGGATGAGCAGGTTCAGTATGGATATGAAGTATGCAAGAAGTACTTAGATGGAAACAAAATAGCGGAATTATCAGTAGATGAATGGATAATAAACATAGTAGCTCAATTAATAGTAATTACAGTTTTCTATAATCCAGAAGTTATATGTATAGGTGGAGGAATATCAGAAGAAGACTGGTTTATCAAGAAAGTAAAGGAACAGTATAAGAAGACCTGCATTGCATATCTTGAAGCAGATTTTATTACTACTAAAATTGATAGATGCAAGTACAATAATGATGCCAACATATTGGGTGCAATTATAAATGCTTCTATAAAAAGATAGAGTGTTTTGTTTCAGGAAGAGATAGTTTAAAAATAAATTTATATATAGGTTAATACTAAATAATTAATTTACATTAATATAAAGGAGTGCATATAGTGATATACGAAAAGTTAGACAAATTCAAAGAGGATTTCTTATGGGGATCAGCATCAGCAGCGTATCAAGTTGAAGGTGCATGGGACAAAGATGGGAAGGGAGAAAGTATATGGGATGTATACACAAGAATACCTGGAACAACTTTTAAAAATACAAATGGTAATGTTGCAGTAGATCATTACAACAGATATAAAGAAGATGTAGCTTTAATGGCTGAAATGGGATTAAAAGCTTACAGGTTTTCAATTGCATGGACACGTATATATCCTAACGGAAGAGGAGAAATAAATGAAGAAGGCTTAAAGTTCTATGAAAATTTAATAGATGAACTTATAGCAAATGATATTAAACCAATAATTACATTATATCACTGGGATTTACCTCAACATCTTCAAGATTTATACGGTGGATGGGAATCAAGAGAAATAATTAATGATTTTAATGAATATTGTGTAACATTATTCAAGAGATTTGGAGATAAAGTTAAGCACTGGGTATCATTAAATGAACAAAATGTATTCTTAACATTAGGTTATTTAACAGCTATGCATCCGCCAGGCGTTAAAGATCAAAAGAGAATGCTTAATGCAAATCATATTGCAAACTTAGCTAATGCTACAGTAATTGAGTCATTCAAAACTTACGTACCAGATGGTATGATTGGGCCAAGTTTTGCATATGGACCTGTTTATCCATTCAGCTGCAATCCAGGAGATGTTTTATCAGCAGAAAATGCAGAGGATTTAAACTGCAACTGGTGGCTTGATGTTTACTGTAAAGGAAGATATCCAGCATTTGCATTTAAATATTATGAAAGACTTGGAGTAGCACCGACTATTGAAGAGGGTGATATTGAATTATTAGAAAGAGCAAAACCAGATTTTATAGGTATAAATTATTACCAAACAAGTACAGTTTCAATGAATCCGCTTGATGGAGTGGGAGCATCTGAAGGTATGAATAATACAGGTAAAAAGGGAACTACTAAAGAAAGTGGACTACCTGGAGTTTATAAAAACTCAAAGAATCCACATTTGGAAACAACAAACTGGGACTGGGCAATCGATCCTACAGGTTTAAGAATTGGATTAAGAAGATTAACAAGCAGATATAATCTTCCTATACTTATTACAGAAAACGGCCTTGGAGAATTCGATAAGCTTGAAGAAAATGATGTTGTAAACGATGATTACAGAATTAATTATCTAAGCTCACATGTTAAGGCTTGTAAAGAAGCAATAACAGATGGTGTTGATCTTTTAGGTTACTGCACTTGGTCATTTACAGATTTATTAAGCTGGTTAAATGGATATCAAAAACGTTACGGATTCGTATATGTGGATAGAGATGAAAATAATCAAAAGGATTTAAGAAGAATTAAAAAGAAAAGTTTCTATTGGTACAAGAATGTTATCAGTACTAATGGAGAAGAATTATAAATTTAGTTCATAATCAATTAATATAAATTACAAAAATTTAAGGAGTGATAAATCATGAAAAAAATATTATTAGTATGTTCAGCAGGAATGTCTACAAGTTTACTTGTAAATAAAATGAAAGAAGCAGCAAAGGCAAAAGGAATTGAAGTAGAAATAGATGCTCTTCCAGTAGCAGAATGCAGTACCGCTATTGATGGGGTAGACATAGTTCTTTTAGGACCTCAAGTACGTTTTCAAAAACCAACTGTTGAAAAACTTGTAGATGGCAGAATACCAGTAGAAGTAATGGACATGAGATTATATGGAACTATGAATGGAAAAGCAATTTTAGAAGATGCACTAAGCAAAATTAATTAAGAAATAGGGGGAAATACAATGAGATTTATGGAAAAATTTCAAGGAGCTATTGAAAAAATATTAGTACCTATAGCTTCAAAGTTAAATGCACAAAGACATGTGTGCGCAGTAAGAGATGCCTTTATATTATCATTCCCATTAACTATGGCAGGCTCTTTAATGGTATTACTTAATAGTGTTTTCTTATCAGCAGATGGATTTATGTTTAAATTATTACAGTTTGATAAAATATTTCCTAATATAGTCAAATTCCAGGCTGTATTTGCTCCAGTTGTTAAAGGTTCAGCCGATATTTTCTCAATACTAATAGTATTTTTAATAGCAAGAAACCTTGCAAAGTCACTTAAGGGTGATGATTTACTAACTGGATTAACAGCAATTTCTGTTTACTTTATAATTTATCCTGATTATTTTAATAATGAAGGCGTAAACTATATTACAACTAAATATACTGGAGCTCAAGGATTATTCGTAGCAATTTTAGTTGGTTTATTAGTTGGTGAATTAATGTCTAGATTATCAAATTCTGATAAATTAGAAATTAAAATGCCGGAACAAGTACCACCAGCAGTTGCAAGATCATTTAAAGTATTAATACCAATTATTATTACAACTATATTATTCTCAGTTATTAACTACTTTGTTAAGATGGTTGCACCAGGTGGATTACATGAATTAATATACAACATAATCCAAACTCCATTAACTAAAATGAGTCAAAGTATATTCTCAGTACTTATATTATCATTCTTATCTCAATCACTATGGGTTATGGGTATACATGGACCAAATACTATAGCAGCAATAAGAGATACTATGTTCTCAGAAGCAGCTAATGCAAACATTTTGTATGTTGCTGATAAGGCTACTGCATGGGGAGCTCCTTATCCAATAACATATAGTGGATTAGCTAGTGCTTTCTCTGAATATGGAGGTTCAGGATGTACATTAGGTTTAATTATAGCTATGTTAATATTCTGTAAAACAAAGGAAACAAAGAGTATAGCTAAACTTTCTTTAGCACCAGGAATATTCAATATAAATGAAATGGTTATATTCGGGTTACCAATAGTTTTAAATCCAATTTATATAATTCCATTTATATTAACACCAATTGTAAATATAATGATTGGTTATACAGCAGTTATGGTTCTTAAAATTATGCCACCAGTAGTAATTGGTATTCCTTGGACAACCCCAGGACCATTAATGCCTTTCTTAGGAACAGGTGGAAATATCACAGCATTAATTGTAGGATTCATATGTCTTGCAGTGAGTGTATTAATATATGCACCTTTTGTAATAGCAGCAAATAAAGCAGAAATGGTTGAAGAAGAATCACAAAATGAAATAGTAAAATCAATCTAAAAATATAACTGCTGATGAAGTATGTTAAAGAATTATAGTACATCAAGATAATGAACTAAACAATCATAAAATTTAAGGATTTAGAATAGGAGATTTACAAATGGATGGAATTGAATTAATAGCTTTTGATATAATTAGTAATGTTGGAATGGCAAAATCATTAGCTATTGAAGCATTAAGAGATGTCAGAGAAGGAAAGTATGATGAAGCAGAAAAGAAGATGAATGAAGCATCTGAATATCTTCTAAAAGGACATCATGCACATACTTCATTGATACAAAAGGAAGCAGCTGGAGAAAAGGTTGAATTCTCATTAATAATAATGCATGCAGAAGATCAAATGATGGCAGCTGAGACAATTAAATCATTAATTGAAGAAATGATAGAAATGTTCAAACAGTTAAATGATAAATAAGTTAAAAAGCAAAAAGGATACTAAATAAGTATATTTATAAAAATACCTATATATTAAATTCAAAAAAGTATTTAGTATATAGGTGTTTCGTTATGTTGATAAATAATAAAATATTGAAAAGCCAAATCAAATAATATAGTATTATACTATAAATACGAGTTTATGAGTGAGAGGAGGATACGTTTTTATGAATAGCAGTGAAATTGCAAAACTTGCAGGAGTATCACGTAGTACTGTATCTAGAGTTATAAATAATTATTCAAATGTTCCAGAAGAAACAAGAGAAAAAGTCTTAAGGGTAATTAAAGAATATGATTATGTACCACATGCTTCAGCAAGAATGCTTGCTGGAAGTAAAAACAGGGTTATTGGTTTATTTATTATAGATTTGATACATAAAGAAGAGGGGCTTAAAAATAGAATTACAAAAAGTCCATATTATTTAGAATTTACTAGTTCAGTAATAGAAACCGCCAGTGAAATGGAATATACAGTTCTTGTTCATATAATACATACTGTTGAAGGTTACGAGAAAATTAAAGCGTGTTTTTATAACAAGACTATTTCTGGGGGGATTTTTATAGGACAGAATGATGATGATGAATCCATAAAAACAATAATTGACAGAGGGTATAAGGTTGTATTAGTTGATCAGTCAATTAAACCTGATGATGTTATATACAATAAGTGCATGATAGTAAATGCTGACAATTACAATGGTGCCTATAATGCTACAAAATATCTTATAGATATGAATCATACACAAATAGCACATATTACAGGAGGCACAGCTAAATTTTCATCAAACGACAGAATTAGAGGATATAAAAAAGCGTTAGAAGATTCGGGTATAAAAGTAGATAGAAATTTAATCATAAATAGTGAATTTATTGAAAATGCTGGATATGATGCTACTAAGAAATTATTCAGTAGAAACATTAAGTTTACGGCTATTTTCGCTAGTAATGATAAAATAGCATTTGGTGCAATCAAGGCTATAAAAGAAGAAGGGCTCAAAGTTCCAGAGGATATTTCTGTTATAGGATTTGATGATATTGAGTCATCAAAATATTTTAACCCGCCACTTACTTCAATAAAAATGGAGTTAGTACAAATGGCAGATATAGCAACAAAGTCGATTATTACATCTATAGAAAATGATATGAAATTTTCGGCTAATTATGTAATACCAGTCACTTTGGTGGAAAGAAAGAGCTGTGAAATTTTGAATAAGTAATTAAGGTAAATTCTTTTCTAAAAAATTCTAGAATTCAGCTCAGCTGAATTATTTCCTCTAATATAAATTTCTACTCTCAAATAAGCTTATATTATATGTACGGTAAGAGAAAATAAATAGCTATTGATAACAAAGTATAGCTATTTATTTTCTCAAAGTTACATTATCAATATAAGTGTAATTAAATCTTACTTATGAAGTCGGAGTCTATTGTAATAATGTAATTATATTGAGAATATTCTTTTCTAATTTTACTTTTAATTTCCTCAATTATTTCAGAAACTTTATTAGTTATTGAAAAACCAGCATATAATATTAAAAGAGCAATAACAATTCCCATATATCCATCTATAAGGAAGGTAGTAAATTTAGTTAATAAAAAAGATATTAAAATTATACTTGAAGTAAAAACAGCTCCTATGCATCAACAGTATTTAAAAATATCTTAGGACTTGTTTGTGATCCAGTTGCTGGATTAGTAGAAATACCTTAATATTAGTGCATTTTACATTATTCATTTTTAATATCAGAAATGTATTCTTGTCCATAATCATGCATTGTTTTTAATACAGGAATTATTTTGTTTCCTATTTCAGTTAGTCCGTATTCAACTTTAGGAGGAACTACTGGATAAACTTTTCTATAAATAAGATTATCTTCTTCTAAACTTCTTAGTTGATTTGTTAACATTTTTTGAGTAACATTTGGTAAATTTCTTTTAATATCACTAAATCTTAATGGTCCATTAACAAGATACCAAAGTATAAGAATCTTCCATTTACCAGAGAGTATTTTTTGAACCAAAACCATAGGGCAAACTTCGTGAGGGCTTGTATCATCATCTATATAGCAATCTTTATGTTCGATTATAAATTTTTCCATATATGATCTCCTTGTAAAATTTTTGAATAATAGTTGAGAAACAGTATCAATTTAGATACTATGTATAAAAAAAGTGTCTACTTGTAAATTGATAATATTTAAACTATCATTTATATTATATCAAAGAAGAGAGATATTACCAAAGGTAATTGAAAGTAGGAGGCAAAAATGAGTAAAGTATTATATATAAAAGCAAACATTAAACCAGAAGGTGAATCAAGAACATTTAAGGTGTCAGATAGTTTTATCGAAGAGTATAGAAGGTTAAATCCAGAAGATGAAATTATAACATTAGATTTATATAATGAAAAAATAGACTTTTTAAGACCAGCAGATTTAGGAGCAGTATTTGGACCTAAATCTGAAGAAAGCAAGAATCATCCAATTTTAAAATATGCTTATCAAATGGCAGAAGTAGACAAGGTTGTTATTGCAACTCCAATGTGGAATTTAGGAGCTCCTGCTATAGTTAAGGCTTATTTTGATTATGTAAGTGTAACAGGTATAACATTTAAATATACAGCAGAAGGTCCAGTTGGAATTTGTAAAGCAGATAAGGCTTTAATAGTTTCAGGAAGAGGCGGAGATTATTCAAGTGAAATAGGATCACAATTTGAAATGGGAGAAAGATACTTAAGAACTATACTTTCATTCTTTGGAATTAAGGATATAAAGAGTGTAGCTGCTGAAAATCTTGATGTAGTTGGAGTAGATATAGACAAGATACTTTCAGATACTATAGAAGAAGCTAAGAAAATTGCAAAAGAATTTTAATTTACTTTAAATTACCATTTTGAAAAATAAGCACCTTATGAATAGTATAAGTTTTAACGTAAATACTAAGTGTGTAAGGTGGTGATTTCGGTGGATAAGAATCCAAATATAAAGTGTACAGTTGAACAATGTAAGTACAATAATACACAAGAAAAGTATTGTACATTATCAGTAATTGAAGTTGGTACTCATGAACAAAATCCAACACAAGTACAATGTACAGATTGTAACTCTTTCGTATTAAAATAATAGCAATAGTTATGAAAAGAGAGGTAGAAATTTTTCTACCTCTCTTTTAGGTTATTTAAGGGATAAAATAAAATCAATAGGTAAAAATAATATTTATTAGTATAGGGTTATTATGGAGTAAATATGGAACAAGTAGAAGAAATTATTAAAGCATTATTAAAAGTAAGTATAAGCAAATATATATTGGCTCTAATAATTATAGCTTTTGCTCTTATTATAAATAAGTATGTAATAACTAGAATTTTCGATTATGCTATTAGATTAGTAAAGAAAACTAAAAATTATGCAGATGATAGCTTAGTTAGAGCTTTTGAAAAACCTATGAAATTATATATAACTTTTTATAGTATTTATATTTCGTTAAAATTTATAGATTTTGATGGGTTAAACATTAATACAGTCACAAGTGATAGATTTAAAAAAATATTTATAGTGATAGTTATATGTTATTTTTTTTATAATTTAACTTTAGAAAATTCTTTTATTTATAGGAAAATTAAAAAAAGAGATATTGTTTTTCCTTTTGTATCAATAATAATAAGATTAGTTATCGTTATTATAGGAGTAAGCTGTATTGCTAAAGAGTTTGGCTTTACTGGGTTTATAACAGGGCTTGGTATAAGTGGAATAGCCTTTGCTTTAATGGCTCAAGATGCTTTTTCGAACCTTTTTGGTGGAGTAATTATAGTATTGGATAGACCATTTGCAATAGGAGATTGGATACAGACTGCAGATATAGAAGGTATAGTGGAAGAAATAACTTTTAGAAGTACTAAAATAAAGACTTTTTCTATGGCTGTTGCAACAATTCCTAATTCGAAGCTAGCTAATGAGAATATTATTAATTGGAGCCAAAGAGGTTTAAGAAGAATACATTTTAAATTTACTATTAAGTTTAATATTCCAGTAGAAAATATTAAAAGTTCATTAGATAGAATTAGGGAGTTACTAAATAATCATGAAAAGATAGATAAAGAATTAATTATAGTTAGTTTTAATGAATTATCAACATATGGCTTTGGAGTTTTTGTATATTTTTATACTAATGAAATGAATTATATTAAATATGAGGCATTAAAAGAAGAAATCAATATAGAAATATTACGGATACTTAGAGAAGAAGAAGTTGAGTTAATGTTTTTAAATATAAACTTTGGAGTTTCTGATATACATAGGGGATATAATTGTGAAGGAAATTGTTCAGAGTTAGAATCAATTAGAAAAATAACTGAAGAAGAAAGAGGAAACAGATAAGTGCTGTCAAAAACAATAATCAATTTTTATTGTGAGACAGCACCTTACATTATACATTTCTAATAAAGATTTCTTATCTTTTCATTAAACTTTTCGTAAAGTTTAATCATATCTTCTTCAGTAGAGTATTTAGCAATTTCATCTATTGGAATCCATTTTACTCCACTATTTTCATCTTCTTTAATAGTAAGTTCATCATTTTCATCTGCTTCTAAAAGATAAGCTACAGATAAATGGAGATGTGAAGCTATATTTTTCCCTTTTTTAATATGAGCTGGGACAGGAAGTACATCTAAGGAAAAAATTTTTTCATCTAATGCCTTAATATGTTTAATACCTGTTTCTTCTTTTGCTTCTTTGATAGCTACATAAAGTAAGTCTTCATCTCCATCTGAATGTCCACCAGTCCATGACCAAGATTTATATATATTATGATAAATCATAAGAACTTTAGTCCTATCTTTATTTACTATATATCCTGAACTAGATACATGAGCTAATGGATTTTCTCTAGTAAGTAAGTTGTTAAAATTACTAATGGCATAAAGAATAGCTTCTTTATCAGAAGCTTCTTGTTCATTATATGGTTGATATTCTTTAATTTCTTCAATCCAATTCATAATATGCTCCTTAATCCTAAAATTATTTAATTCTTATTATATACTAACATTTATAAAAATACTATTAAGGGAAAATAAGTGCACATATAAAAATAATGTCGAATATTATAGTATAGATACTATTTGTATTGACATAAATATTTTTAGGATGTAAGAGAGGAAACTAAAAATGCAAATTGGTATAAGGGCATTAGACGATAGCTTAAGCTTGCAGAAAAATAAGCAACCTCTTATACACTGTATTTTCAATTCGATTTATGCAAAGGATTTAGAGAAAAGTATAATAAATTATAATGGAAATCCTATGTTTTCAAATTCTCTAGAGGAATACGCAGAAATTACTTCTAAAGCATACTCTTTATTAATAAGTCTTGATGATTTAAATAATACAAAAATTGATGAAATTGAAAAATCAATAAGGATTGCCAGGCGAAAGGGGATCCCTATAGTTCTAGATATATTAGGAGTAAATATTTCATTCTTAAGGAAGGAAATAGCTTTAAGATTTATAAATAGATACAATATAAATGTAGTAACAGGGAAACTTGAAGAATTTAAGGTTCTAGTATTAAAAAAAGATAAACTAGAAAAAGAAAAATCTTCTAATTATAAATTGAAAGAAGACACAGCACTTAGAGTTAGCTTAAGAAATTTTTCGAAAATATATAACACTATAGTAGTAGTAAAATGTAATAATTACTATTTAACAGATGGATTTAGTGAGTTTTATATAAATAGAGAGATAAATGAAGAAAATAAATTATTAGAAATTCAAGCTATACTAAGTGGATTAATTTCTGTTGGAGTTGCAGCTGCAAGCAATACTGAAGAAAGGTTTAAAGGCGTCTTAGTTGCTATTATGACTATGGCAGTAAGTGAAAAAATAACTGAACAAAAGAATTTAATTTATAGAGAAAATATAAAATTAAAAGAATACTTATTAGATGAAATTATAAATATAAATTCAGATAAATTAAATAAATTTTCAAAAGTTGATTATTTATTCTTGAGATAAACTATTGGAAACTAAAGAAAAAAGACACTTCGGTGTCTTTTTAATTTAGATATAGATTAAAGTATTAAATTGTAAAAAATGACAAAAGTAGTTTAGTATGATAAAATACAAATTGTTATAAAAAATACTATTAATGTAATAAATGTATAAAATAGGGGTGGATTTATGTTTAAGTTTATATCAAATTATTTAAAAAAATTCAAATTTAAAATATTAGTATATCTGCTAATGGCTATTTTTCAATGGGGGAGTTTACTTTTAATACCGATTATTATTTCTGAATATATTGACAAAGTGTTTTACGATAAGATTAGTGATACTAGATTAATAGCTGCATTTATAGGAATAATATTAATTTGGGGAATATCAAGCTATTTAGTTACATTTTTATTGAATTTAATATGTAATTATTTAGCTCATGATATGCAAATTGATGCTTTCAAGCATATAAGAAAATCAAAATTGAAAGAAATAAATGTAGATAATCCAACAGTTATGACTTCTAAAATTAATAATGGAGCTTTTTTAATACCTGCATTTTTTCTGAATACAGGAGTACAGGTATTATTAAGCATTATAGGATTAGTTATTATATTATTTGTAATGGCATATATAAATAAGCTAGTTTTATTAGCAACATTAATTATATTAGGGTTAAATTTAATTGTAGTAAAGTTGTTTAAAAATAAGCTTAATAAAATAAATTATAAGTTGCAAGAAACCCAAAGTGTTTTCTTTGCATCATTGAATAACCAGATTACAAATATAAAACTTGTGAAGACAAATGTATGGTTTAATGAGGTTGAAGAAGAAATTGAAAATTCTTTTGATAATGTAAAAGTTGCTTTTATGAAAAAAACAAAAATTGATAATACATATAAAGTGTTAATAGAATCATTTAAATATATATCTATTTTATGTTTATTATTAATAGTTGCGGATGGAATGATAAAAGGTAATATTAGCGTAGGTAATTTTCAATTAATATACTCTTATTCAAGTATTGCATTAGGATATTTAGCTACAGCAATAGGAATTATACCAAGTTATCATGAGATAAAAGCATATTATTCTAGATTTAAAGAAGTTTTAGATATACCTAGAGAACACAATGGAAATAAGGTTATAGATGAAATTAATACTATATCGGTAAATAATTTAACATTTGGATATGATAATAAAAATGATATATTGAAAAACATAACTACCAATTTTGAAAAAGGCAAGCTTTATATTTTAAAAGGGCATAATGGAAGAGGAAAAAGTACTTTTTTAAATGTTGTTTTAGGTTTATATGAAGATTACGATGGAGAAGTATTATATAATAGTGAATCAATAAAAAATATTGATTTATATGATACTAGAAAAAGATTAATTTGCAAGGTTGAGCAGGAACCGAAACTAATAAATGCATCTGTTTTAGAAAATCTCATTTATGGCAATAAAAATTATGATTCTGAGTATTTAAGTTATTTAATAAATAAATTTAATATCCCAGCACTTGACACTATAATTGATAGCAAATCAGATAATATTTCTGGTGGTCAGAAGCAAAAAATATCAATAATTAGATCATTACTAAAGCTTCATAATACCAATAATAGTCTTTTGATATTAGATGAACCATCTTCTGCTTTAGATAAAAAAGGAGGAGAATTATTAGTAGAAGAGATATCTAAGATTAAAGAAGATAATATTATAATTGTTATTTCTCATGATGAATTATTTGAAGAGGTCTGTGATGAGGTAGTCTCATTATAGAGTGAGTTTAATAATATTAAATAGAATAATGATAAATTATATATGTATATTACTGAGGCCAAGTAAATGGAAGTTTACTTAATCTATATAAATATTTTAATAGAAATATTTATAAAAATTTAAAAGGGGTAATATCTAAATAAATAAAGCAGTATAAATATTTTTTAAGTAGAATATTTATACTGCCAAATTATTTAGAAAGAAGATATATTAAATTGAATTCATTTCTAGAGCAAATTTATTTATATTATCTTTTAATATATTGGACTTATCAGATGAGGTTTTTGAAATCATCTTAACAATCATTTTCTCAAAGAATTTCATTTTAGAGAAAGTAAATTCTCCTCCGAAATGTTCTTTTACAATTGAGATTTCAAGCAATTCTTTAGGAAAGTTTTCATTTATCTCTGTGTTTATGGATTGACCTTTTTGCATTCCGCAGATAAAAAGACCGATTTGTTTTCCTTTTAAGATTTCTAAATTATTATTGCAGAATTCTTTCACTTCTTTTTGAATCATTCCCATATAAATAGAGCCACCAATAATTACTTTGTCATACTTTGAAAGTTCAATATTCTTTGAAGTTTGTAAATTAATTATATCTACATTTCCATTAAGTTCTTTGTGTAGTAAATCTACACATTTTTTTGTACATCCGTATTTACTGGAATAAGCAATTAAAGCATTCATATAAACTCCTCCATTTTAATTATTTAGGGCATTTTCTATTGATTTTAAATATGCTTTTGAAGTAACAGTTGCCCCTGAGATAGTATCAACTGTTGCATTTTGAGATTTAATTACATCACTAAACAATTCATCACTTAGATTAGGGATAGGAAATTTTACATCATCTTTTAGAATGATTTCTGTGATTTTATGATCTTTCACTATAACATTAAGAGTATTAGACCATCTTCCTTCCTTAAATTCTCCTAAGTAAACTCCATCACTTAGATTAGATAAGTATATAATGTTAATAGTAATATTTTCACCTTCTTTAAGACCCCTAGTTAAATAAAATATTCCACTAACAAAAATAATTACTAAGATAAGCAGTAATGAGATTAGTATTTTAAAGATCTTTTTCAAATTATCATCCCCTAATTTTTAATTTGAATGGTAGTAGCTATTTTTAATATAATTTCTTTTGAATAGAAATCAATTAATTTTTCCTTTTGTTCTTCAGAGATAACTTCTTTTTCAACAATTAACTTTATAATAAGTCCAAGAGTAGAAACTGCTATAATTTGAGCAGTTAATTCAATTTTATCTTCACTTATTAATTTATCATTTTGCATATCTGTAAGACATTTATATAATGCAGATAGTGCAAGTTTATCTTTTGAAGCGCCTTTAAATAAATAAGATGTATGATTCAAAGCTTCCTTAGATGTATTTAACTGAGCTGCTAGAAATTCATCGGGCATTTTTAGCGCTGTATATATGTAGTTTTTAGTCATTTCAGTTAGTCTTTCTTCTATAGAAAGACTTTCAGTATTTACAGAAGATACTGCAGATATAATTTTTTTATATCCTCTTTGCATTAGAATATTAATAATTTCTTCTTTATCTTTAAAGTAGTGATAAATAATAGCAGGGGAGTATTCAATACTTTTTGCTATTTTTCTAATTGATAGTTTTTCAAATCCTTCTGATGCAACAATAGCACTTGCTGATGAAAGAATTAATTCTTTCATTTCTTCAATTTCACGTTCTCTTCTATTTTCTATAGCCATTGTAATTCTCCTAATATAATATTCCTCGTAGTTAAACGATGTTTATTTATTGAACAGTGTTTAATATAATGGTAGCAATGTAGGAATAAAATGTCAATACATTAATACTAATTGAAAAAAATATAAAACAATAAAAAAACAGTGTAGAACTAATTTAGTTTTACACTGTTTTTATTGGTTGCGGGAGCAGGACTTGAACCTACGACCTTCGGGTTATGAGCCCGACGAGCTACCAACTGCTCCATCCCGCGATATTATGTTGTGTTTTCTATATACTTATTATATATCTATTATATGAATAAGTAAAGCATTATTTAATATTTATTTAAATTTTCTAAATAATAAGAAAATACAATTCAAAAATTTTAAATTATATGATAAATTATAAGTATAGGAATAAAGTAGGGGGACACGGTGATGGATTCTATGATATACGGACTAGTTTTAGATTACTTAAATAATAAAGTAACAGGGGATCTTAAGGATGAGTTTATAAATGCATCAGTTCACTTTAATATAAATAATGATATTTATAAAAAATATTCATCTGTAGAAATTGAATATATGTTTAGTACTATAGCTGATAGTAATATTCTTGATTATGTTGAATTATGTTCTGTATGTGGATATATTTTATATAGATTAATAGAGCATAATGAGTTGAATAATGAAGATAGGATAGAAGCACTTCAGATAGTATTAGAAATAAGTAATGATATAAGCAACTATTTAAGAGGAGCACTTCAAGAAGAAGAATTATATGAAAAATTATTAAAAGTGACTAAAAAGGTAAACTTAACAGAAGATCAAAGTGAAAAATTAGTTAGTATTTTAAAATAATATTTATGTAAAGGTTAACTGTGATGGATTTTAAAGAAAAAAGTGCTGCATCAGATTGATTTATAAAATCGATTTGATACAGTACCTTTTTATTTTCTTACTCTTTAGGAAATTATAAAGATGTTACCCTGTAAATAACTTTTTTATAATTTCCTTCCTTCAGCTTTGAAGTGCTTCTATTAATTTTGCGATGACTTGGAGCTTGCGACGGAATAAGCAAAATTATATAGAAGTACTTTCTTATAAGATATTGAATTCCAGAAATGATTCCATAAGTTAAAAATGAAAAAGATATAGAGCGAAAAATAAACCCCATAGTTGTATCTATATTGATTACAAAAATATTAATACCTATACTAATTAATATGGTAAAAATAGAAATAAAAATTAACTTGTTATTTTCCATATCATGCTGAAGAACTATACAAATAAAAGAAATAAATAAAATTGCAAAGAATATTAAAGCGATAAGCATAACACAACCTCCATATAATAAAAATTTTTATCATAATTATATCATTAGTAGTTTAATATGTAAAAAATATGGTAAAATCTTAAGAAGAAAGGAGTGATTAGCATTTTAAATAAAGCAATAGAAATTTTACAAAAATATTATGGATATAACTCCTTTAAGGAAGGGCAAAGTGAAATTATAAGTAATATTTTAGGAGGTTCAGATACCCTTTGTATTATGCCAACAGGAGGGGGAAAATCTGTCTGCTACCAAATTCCTGCTTTGATTTTTAATGGAATAACCTTAGTAGTATCTCCTTTAATATCTTTAATGAAGGATCAGGTAGATTCAATAAATGATGTTGGAATTAGTGCAGCTTATATAAATAGTACTCAAAGCTTAGAAGAGATAAAGGGAATATTAAATCTTTGCTATGAGGGTAAAATAAAACTTTTATATATAGCTCCTGAACGGTTAGAAAGTGAATACTTTAATAAGATGTTAAGAAAGCTTTGGATAAGTCAAGTTGCAGTAGATGAAGCACATTGTGTTTCTATGTGGGGACATGATTTTAGAAAAAGCTATAGATATATATTACCTTTTATTAATAGCTTAAAGGTTAGGCCTGTTGTTACAGCTTTTACAGCAACAGCAACTAAAGAAGTTAGAAAAGATATTTTAAATTTATTAGGATTAATTAATCCCTATACATATCTAGGTAGTTTTGACAGGGAAAATTTAGCTATATCTATTCATAAGGAAGAAGATAAGGCAGAGTTTGTTAAAGATTATATAAGAGAACATGAAGAAGAAAGTGGAATTGTTTATTGTGTCACAAGAAAAGAAGTAGATGCTTTATATTATTACTTAAAAGAAAGAGGATTATCTATAGCAAAATATCATGGTGGTCTTAAGGATGAAGAAAAAAACTACTATCAAGATGAATTTTTAAAAGATAATTATAATGTAATGATAGCAACTAATGCCTTTGGAATGGGAATAGATAAATCAAATGTAAGATACATAATACACTTTACTCTTAGCAAAAATATTGAAAGTTACTATCAGGAAATAGGTAGGGGTGGAAGAGATGGAGAGCGAACTGAATGTCATCTTTTGTTTAATAGAGATGATATAAGAACCTTAGAATATTTAATTTATACTACTGCTGGAAGTACGAGAAAAGAAATTGAAATTAAGAAGCTTCAAGCTATGATTGACTTTTGTGAATATGATAAATGTTATAGAAGTTATATATTAGATTACTTTGGAGATAAAGATGTAAAGCCTTACTGTAACAGTTGTAGTAATTGCTTAAATAATGAGGAGCTTAGAGATTTTACAACAGAAGCTCAAATGATTTTATCATGTGTTTATAGAAGCAGAGAAAAATTTGGGATTTCAGTTTTAGTAGATGTGTTAAGAGGTTTTACTGGACCAAAAATAATTCAAAATAAATTAAATGAGCTAACTACATTTGGAATAATGAAAGAATATAGTAGTAAATTTATAAGAGATTTAATTAAAACATTGATAGATTTAGGGTATGTAAACTTAAAAGAGGGGACATATTCAATGTTAAAGTTAAATCCTAGATCAATTAAGGTATTAAAATCACAAGAAAAAGTCATTTGTAAGCTTAGTGAAGATATGGAAGAAAAAATAATCAATAAAGATTTATTTAATAAACTAAGGTTATGGAGAAAAGATAAAGCAAATTCTCAAGGAATTAAGCCATATATTATATTTTCAGATTCAACCCTTATGGAGCTTGCAAATAAAGTTCCACAAACTAAAGAAGAACTTCTAAGTATAAGAGGAATGGGAGAAAAGAAATACGAAAAGTATGGAGAAGATATACTTAAGATAATGAATAATTAAGTAAGTATTGTAGGAGTGACAATTATGGGAGAGTTATCAAGGTGCCTTAACATAGGAGAAGTTGTTGAAAAGCAATTAAATGAGGTTGGAATATCAACTTATGAAGAATTAAAAAAAGTTGGAAGCAAGGATGCATGGTTAAGAATACAAGAAATAGATAATTCAGCTTGTATCCATAGGTTATATGCCTTTGAAGGAGCTATTAGAGGAATTAAGAAGAATTTTATTCCAGATGATGTAAAAGCAGATCTAAAAGAATTTTATAATAGTCATAAGTAGAATATAATTTAATAATTAGGTATTGGAGAATATTGCTGCATGTGTTATTTAAGAAAAACTAATAAATATGGTAAGGAGGTTTAGATAGAATGTTAACTAAGTTGAAATTAACTGAAGTTGATGCAATAGGTATCTTTTCCCCGTCGACACATATAACTAGTAATTGTCCAAATAGGAGTAAGAGAGCTATTGATTATATTGAAAGTAAAGGCTTTAAGATAATTAAAGGCTCTTTAACAGGAAAAAGCGATTTTTATAGATCGGGTAGTATAAAAGAAAGAGCTGAGGAATTAAATATTCTTATAAGAGATCCTAATGTTAAATGTATTATGTCAACTATTGGAGGCATGAATTCTAATTCACTACTTCCATATATAGATTATGAATTCTTTAAAAAGAATCCTAAACCAATAATAGGATATTCTGATGTTACAGCTATATTACTTGGTATTTATGCTAAAACGGGTATTTCTACTTATTATGGACCAGCATTAGTAGCTTCTTTCGGAGAGCTAGAGCCATTTGTCAGTGAAACTTATAATTATTTTAAGAATATATTAATTGATAAACTAGATTATCCACATGAATTAGAAAAGCCAAAGTTTTGGACAGAGGAATATATTAATTGGGAAAAACAAGATAGGTCTAAAATTATATTAGAAAATAGTTGGATCACAGTTAATGACGGAATTTGTGAAGGAAGATTAATT
Organism: Clostridium nigeriense; assembly: GCF_050585265.1. Lineage (GTDB taxonomy): Bacteria > Bacillota > Clostridia > Clostridiales > Clostridiaceae > Clostridium > Clostridium nigeriense_B. Next base: position 159,753 of record NZ_JBNOOE010000004.1, read on the forward strand.
GGAGGAAATTTAAATACTATGATGGGAATTTGGGGGACTGAGTATATGCCAGAAATAAAAAATGGAGATATCCTCTTTATAGAAGATTCTTTAAAAGATTGTGCAACTATTGAAAGAAGTTTTTCATTACTAAAATTAAGTGGAGTATTTGATAAAGTTTCTGGAATTATATTAGGAAAACATGAACTATTTAATGATAATAATACGGGTAGAAAACCTTATGAGATATTATTAGAAGTTATAGGAGAAAACACGATTCCATTTTTAGCAGACTTTGATTGTTGCCATACACATCCAATGTTAACATTACCTATTGGGTGCAAGATCAAACTAGATGCAACTAATAAAAGAATATTTATATTAGAAGAGTGAATTAAAAGTATACAAAAATATTACATTATAAAGTAAAAGAATTTAAAGAGGAAAATAAGTAGGTAGGGGATTACTATGAGCAATATTTGGAAGGATATAAGAGAGAATAATGATATTAAAGATATTTTAGATAAGTATTCCTATTTTCATGATTCTTGTATTGGACATATAGAATATGTTAGTGGAGCAAAAGTAGATAAGGAAGATAATATGGGATGTGAAGGTTCAGAAAGCTTTAAACTTAATATTACTTTTCAAAGTCAAATTATAAAAAAATCTTTAGAGATGCAATTTAGTGGATTGAGAAGAATTAATTTAATTGGATATAGAGAAAATTACTTTTGTGATATTTTTTCATGTTACTTAGCTTTATATAAGGGATATATAATTTGGGCAGACAATGATTGTTTTAATCCTGATAGTCCATGTGAAAATGTACTTTTAGATGAGGATATGGCTTCTTTTATTGTAGCAGATAGTCTTAGATGGAGGTTTATAGATGGTTAGGGACTAAAATTTAAATTTATTATATTTATAGGGGGAAGAGAATTATGGAAATTGAGTATAAGAATAGTATTGGGGATATAGAATTTTTAATTAAATATTGGAATTTAAAATTAGGATTTACTAAATATAAGTATGTAATCAGCTCCATTGGCATTATTAGTGGTATATATTATTCAATAACTTTAAAAACTCCACTATACATTTTTACAAATACAATAATAATGACTGGTATAGTATTTTTCTTTTTAAAGAAGAGAGAAATTTATTATTTAAATAGAATTTCTAAAAGAGATGCTAGAAAGTATTGTAGAAAAGATGAATATTTTACTGCTGAAAAGACTTTAACTTTAGATAAAGATTCACTTATTATAAATTGTATTAATGATAGAATAGAAATAAATTTGAACAATCCTTTTATTGGAGTATATGTAGTAGATAACTATGTAATAATAGTACCTAAGAGTTTATATAGTTATAAAAGTAAAATTATAATTCCAAATAATGCTTTTAAAAGCGAAGATGAAAAAAATAATTTCATTAATTATATTAAAAATAAAATATTAAATAGTAAAATAAAAAATATAATTTTAAAAAGAAAAGAGCTTAAAAATTAATAGCTTTAAGATGAGAAATTTTTTTGAAAAGATATATGATTCAAAAGTAGGATTAATACCTCTATCATCAATAGGGTTAATTATAAATTTTTTAATTTAGATAATAGTTTTTATGTTAATTATATACCTTTAGTAAAAACTATAAGTATGTTTAATGATAATTTTATGGAAATAGGGAATGCATTATATAATGTTATAGGAAATATAATATTATTTATTCCATTACTTTTTATAAAAAGAATAAGCTTTGTTTAATAGCATTATATGTTTTTTTAGCATCTCTTATAATAGAGATAATTCAGCTAGTTACATCATTTAATACTACAGATATAGATGACATAATATTTAATACTTTAGGCGCAATTATAAGGTATATTATATTTAATATTTTTTATTATCTAATCAAGAAAACTAAGCTAGGAAATTTAGTTAGAGTTATTACAAGTTCATTTGAGATATATAATATTTATAATGGGGAAGAAAGTAAAGATTTAAAGATATATTTTCACGATGCTAGTGATAATGAATATAAAGATATGAAACTTGCGACGGAGTAGCTAATATAACATATTTACTTCTTTTTTTAATAGGTATAGTATATAATTATATTATTTAAAATGTTATTAAGGGAATTGGGAAACATGAATATAGAGAAATTAATTAATGAACTAGCAAGGAATTTTGGAAAAGCTTTAGTTAAGAAAGAGGATGATAATATGCAAGTAATGAATTTAGAAGATACAGGTTCATCTGAGATTCTTCGTATTATTTTAAAAAGCCTAATAGTTAAGAAGGAATATAATAAGGCAGAGAATTTTCTTTTTGAGGAAATAGAAAAAGATAAGTCCGAAGCAAATTATAAGGTTGCAGTTGATTTTTATGAAGAATTATTAACAAAAAGTGATGAAGATTTAATAGAAAATAATTTTTCAAGAGAAGAAGTATTACAAGGATTAAGAGATTTAGAGTTAATATTTAAGAGAATTTAATTAAATAATGAACAATAGAAATGTTATTTTAAAATTTAATATAAATTAATTATAATACCGTAGTATTCGCAATGATATTCTTCCTTTAAGGTAGACAGATTTAAAATAAAAATCTGTTAATTGAAAGGGAGCATGTAACAAGCAAATATACGGTATTTTTTACTCTGGAGAAAATTATTAAAATGTTAATATATCAATAACGTCTTATAATTTCATTCCTTTAGTTCTGAAGTGCACTTATTAATTTTTCCATGACTTGGAGTATATGCGACGGAATAAGCAAATTATATAGAAGCACCTTTTTACTTTAAAATTCAAAAATAAAATTCAATTATGAAATTGTTGGGGATTAAATGATCTTTGAAAAGTGAATAGTCTTATATTGGTTAAATATGATATAATTAACTTATATTGTATATGGTTGTGCTTAAAAAATAGGAAGTTGAAAGGGACATGTAAAATGGGGATAGAATTTTTTATTATGGCATTAATTTTATTAATTATATTTAATGTTGTTTATTATATACCTAATAAGTTAAAGGAACAAGAAGAGAAACAATCATTGTACTTAAAAGAATTGTATATCAGACTAAATAGACTTGAGAGTAAAATAGATGAAATAATAGATTATAATGATAAATAGTTATACATGGTTCACTTGCTTTTGGATGTTTTAATCCTAATAAAAGTGATTATGGTATAAGGAGGAATCAGAGTGAAATGTCCGTTTTGTAATAAAATAATGATTGAAGGTTTTGTGTATTCAGCTAAAGAGGATATAAAATGGACTCCAAAGGATGAAAAGGTAGGGAGAGTAATAAATACTCCGAAAGATACTGAAATTTTATTAGCAAAGCTTAATTTCTTAAAAGGATGCAAAATACCTGTATATAGATGCAGTACCTGTGAGATTCAATTGATTATTGAAAAGGAATGTAATGGTAGATAATGATATGTCTTAGGGTTAAATTATAATTGTAATGTTTAATAACTTTCTAAAAATTAAATAGGAGGAGATTATGAAATTTAATAAGAAAATTTTTAATATGTCAGCATGGATAGTAGTTTTGTTAGCATATTTATTACCTTCCCATAATTATGGAGAATTTGCAAAAAACTTTGGTTATCCATTTGCTTATTTAACAATATATGATAACTCTTTAAATAAAAGATTATTATCTTCATTCTATATAAATCTTGGAACATTGCTTATAAATATATTAATTATCTACTTTATTATTTATGTAGTTCAAAAATTATTGACTAAAAAAGATAATATAAATATATATTGATTCCATTGTAAAAAGCAATATATAAATAGCAAGTTTATTGGAGGTAGCTATGGAAAGAATAAACAGAAGTTATTTGGGAGTAGGATTATGCTTTGGTGTTACTTTTGGTATAATATATAAAAATTTAGCAATTGGTATAGCAATTGGTTTAGCCATTGGAGTAGCAATAGATAACAGACAAAAGAAAAAAATAGATAAATAAAAAGTAAATCTAAATTAATGAAATAAAATTAAGTTATGCATAGAAAGAGGGAATATGAAAAATATAAGTGAAAAACGTAAAACTATAGGTGTTATAGCAGTATTAGTAGTAATAATTTTTTATCAGTTTATTAAATTGTTTAATTATAACCAATTAATAGAACAGAATGATGTCGAGTTTAGATATACATTAGATATGCTCTCTAATAGGATAGAATCAATTGAAGAAAGTAGACATAGCCAGATTGTGGATATGTCAGGATTAGCTTCTGCAACGGGTCAGGCTTATTCTGTATATAGGTCAACATCATTTTATAATAAAAATGAGCTATTAAGTGCTGCTTTAATGATGTTAAATAATAATCTAACTAATGTTAGTAATATTGAAGATGTGTTAAATGAAAATGACTTATCGATTTTGATACCTGTAATAGAAAAACTTCAAAATAATCCTTTAGATGAGAAAGTTACTGAAGAGTTTTATTATCTAGTAAGAAAACATACAGTGATAGGATCTCCCCTACCTTAAAAAGAAATAATTTGGAGTTACTGTGAACTAAAATTAATTTTTGAAAACTCAATAGTAATATATTGAAAAAAATGCTATGCTAAACTTATAATATAGTTATATTTTGGATATAAAAAATATAGAGTCAAAATGAGGAGAATTATGGAAAAAGTTATTAATATACGAAAGGTAGAAGTTAGCGATGCTAATGTATTAGCTTATATACAAACAGAATCATGGAAAAGTTCATTTAATAAAATTTTATCTAAAGAAGATTTAGATAAATACACTAATCTGGATAAAGCAATAGAATTATATAATATGTTGCTAAGTAAAAACATTGGAAATGGATTTATTATGGCAATTGATGATAACCCCCATTGTATAGCATATTGGGATAAGGCAAGAGATGAAGAAATGGAAGGATACTCAGAAATTATTTGTATTCATAGTTTATGTGATAATTGGGGAAAAGGATATGGAACAGCCATGATGGATTATATCTTAAAAGATATTAAAAATGCTGGATTTAGTAAAGTTATGTTATGGGTGTTTAAAGAAAATAGTAGAGCACGTAAATTTTATGAAAATCATGGATTTGTTTTAACAGATAAGTCTAAGAATTTTAGTGGTGCTATTGAAGTTATGTATTGCAAAGATTTATAGAAAAATAAGTATAATATATGGTGAAAAATTTAATTTAACGAATAATTTTAATATATTACTAGGATAAAATTAAATATTAAATTAGAGAGATACCGTATTATTCAAGAGAATATGCGGTATTTTTAGTGTGTATATCAAAATTATATAAATTATTTTCAACGAACATATTTTTATAAATTTATTATGAAATAACTAATAAGATAGACAAATTATAGATGGAGAGAAAAGCATGTTTACGGTAATGATAATAGATGATAATGAACAACTCCAAAATGAAATTGGAAGTGTATTAACAATAAATGGTTATTCAGTTTTAAAACCAAAAGCTTTTGACAAGATACCTGAAATAGTAAAAGAAAATAATCCGAATTTAATTTTATTAGATATAAATTTACCTAAGGATGATGGATTTAAAATATGTACAGAGATACGTAGTTTCTCAAAGATACCTATAATCTTTATAACAAGTAGAAATACAAATATAGATGAACTTATGGCAATTACTTTAGGTGGAGATGATTTTATTACGAAACCCTATAATACTCAAATACTTTTAGCGAGAATAAATGCACTTATTAAAAGAGCATATCCAAATGATACTAATTTAGATGTAATTGAGTATAGTGGTTTAAAGTTAAACATTTTAACAAGTACAATTGAACATAATGGAAGTAGTGAAGAGCTTACAAAAAATGAGTTAAAAATATTATATTACTTATTAATTAATAAAGGAAAAATTGTATCTAGGGCTGAGATAATGGAGTATTTATGGGATAGTTCAATGTTTGTAAATGATAATACACTTACAGTAAATATTACAAGAATAAGAAATAAAATAGAAGAAATAGGCATAAAAGATTTTATTAAGACTAAAAGAGGACAAGGTTATATGATATGAGATTGAAAGATTACTTAAAAAGTAAGATAGGAACAATATTCTTAAATATTATAGCTTTAATAGTTTTATCTATCTTTCTTCTTAGTATAGGTAATGAATTTGAATCAGTAAGTATAATAGTGTTCTCATGGATTATTATTTTATTTATATACTTAGCGATTGCCTATAGAAAAAGAAAGGATTATTTTGAAATAATCGAGAAATGTGTTTCAAATATAGATAAAAAATACTTAATAAGCGAAGTAGTAGAAGTGCCACCTTTCATTGAAGCAGAACCATATTATTATCTTCTAAAGAAATCAAGCAAATCTATGAGAGAAGAAATTAACAAAGAAAAATCAAGACTTAAAGATTATAAAGAATATATAGAACAGTGGATTCATGAAGTAAAAACACCTATATCTCTTATAAAGTTAATAGAAGAAAATAATAGAACAACTAAAAGTTCAGCGATACTTATGCAATTAGAAGAAATTGATAGATATGTTGAGCAAGCATTATTTTATGCAAGAAGTGAAGATGTAAATAAGGATTATCTTGTTAAGGAAATAAGTCTACAGGATTGTGTGAACAGTGTGATTACAAGAAATAAGCAAGGCTTTATTTTAAATAACATAGATATATGTATTGATAATATAGATAAAACAGTATATTGCGATAGCAAATGGCTTGAATTTATTTTGAATCAGATAATAGTAAATGCTATAAAATACAGGAATAACAAAAATCCTAAAGTTAAGGTATATGTATGTAGTATAAAAAATGGAATTAAATTAATTGTTGAAGATAATGGAATTGGTATACCTAGAGACGAGTTAGAGAGGGTATTTGAAAAAGGATTTACAGGAAATGCAGGTCGATTAAATAGTAAATCTACGGGGATTGGATTATATTTATGCAAAAAACTATGCGATAAATTAGGATTATTAATAGACATAGAATCAGAAATAGATAGTTATACAAAAGTTATTATTACTTTTCCAATAGGAAGTTTTGTAATGAAACTTACTACTCAAAAATGTTAGTAGGAGTGCACTATGTAAAAGTTCCATTAACCCAGAGCAAGTTTTGAATGTCATTTAACTTTCACTGATTAAATTAGAGATTTAGAGTGTTAATTAAGTTTTGATTTAGTAATGTTACAACATTGTCACCTAAAAGTAATATTAAATCGAATCTAGCATGTGATATATAAGTTAAAATATCTTTGAGGTGATAATCAATGAATGAAGTATTAAGAATAAGTAATATTGAGAAATACTATGGAAATAAGGGAAATATAGTTAAAGCAATTGATGATATAAGCTTTAATGTGAAAAAAGGTGAATTTGTTGGTGTAATGGGACCATCTGGATCAGGTAAGACAACACTATTAAATTTGATAGCCACAATTGATGATGTTAGTTCAGGTAATATTTATTTAGATGGAAAAGATTTAACAGAAATAAATCAAAAGAATATAGCAAAATTTAGAAGAGAAAATTTAGGATTTATATTTCAAGATTTTAACTTATTAGATACATTAACTATTCATGAAAATATAGCTTTAGCTCTTACTATAAATAAAACTAAAAAAAGTGAAATAGATAAGAAAGTTTTAGGGGTGGCAAGAGAGCTAGGAATAGAAGACTTACTTTCAAAATATCCTTATGAAATATCAGGAGGACAAAAACAAAGAACAGCTTGTGCAAGAGCATTAGTAACTAATCCAAAATTAATCTTAGCTGATGAACCAACAGGAGCACTTGATTCAAAATCAGCTCAAATGTTAATAGAGATGATATCAAATTTAAATAAAGATTTAGATGCAACAATATTAATGGTAACACATGATTCATTTACAGCTAGTTATTGTGATAGGATATTATTTATTAAGGATGGGAAAATATTTGCAGAATTAATGAAGGGTGAAAATACTAGAAGACAATTTTTCAATAAAATATTAGATGTAGTAGCATTATTAGGTGGTGATGTTAGAGGTGTACGTTAAGTTAGCCAAGGGTAATGCAAAAAAATCTATTAAAGATTATTTGATTTATTTTATAACTATAACAATATGCGTAAGTTTATTTTATGCAATTACATCACTTTCTAGTTCAAGTTATGAACTAATTACTGAAGAATCTTATAATTTTAGAGCTTTAAAATTAATATTACAATATGCAACTTATGTAATTACAGCAACTCTTATTTTACTTGTAGCTTATGTAAATAAATATATGATAAGAAGACGTAAAAGAGAATTTGCAACATATGTATTGCTTGGAGCAGAACAAAAAATTGTGGCATTTATGTTCTTTGTTGAAACGCTGATAATTGGAATTTTGGCTATAATAGCAGGAATATTTATAGGAACTTTATTTTCTCAAGCAATTACAGCTATAGTTTTAATAAGTGCAAAGCAAGAAGTAATATTTAGCCTAAAGTTATATATGGATACATTAGGAATTACATTTATATTCTTTATATCTATGTTTTTTATAATAGGATTATATAACGTTATAGTTTTAAGAAAAATAAAACTTATAGATATGTTAAATGCACATAAACAAGTTGAGTTCCAATTTAAAAGAAGTGGCAAAGTATATAGTGGAATATTTGCATTATCAGTAATTTTATATGTTATTTGTGGTAGTTGTACTATTAAATTAATGAATTTGAAAATTGATTATAGTGTAAAATCATTGATGTATGTAGGCATATCTTTAATTACTTTTATAATGGGAACTTATGCATTGTTTTATTCTATTTCTTATATAATGATATACACAAAAAATAAGTGGGTTAATTTTAAATATGAAGGAACAAATTTATTTTTAATAGGATCAATAGTATCTAAAATAAAGACAGCTCCAATATTAATGGCTACAATATCAATGACTTTTTTAGGAGCTATGATAAGTTTTATAATAACTATTGTAATGGCTCAATGGGCGCTTGGATATTTAGATATGAGGGTTCCTTATGATATAGATATAAGAAATAATTATAGTACAAGCTTTTTGAAAGAAGTTAATATAGATGGTGTTAAAGAGCTACCTAAGTTAGATTATAGTGATGTTATAGATTACTTAAACAATAATGGATATGATGTAAAAAGTTACTGCCAGGTAGAAAAATATATTGTAAATGCAAATAATGAATCAATTTTAGCAATTAGATTAAGTGACTTTAATAAGCTAAGAAGTATGTTAGGATATGAAGAAATGGAGCTTAAAGATAATGAGTTCACTACTCAATGGCATAATGCTACTAAAGATGAAGTAATAAATAATTATGTAAGTAAAAATCCAAGTTTGAATATTAGAGGAGAAATATATAATATTAGCGGTAATTCAGCTTATAAAGAATCTATTGGAGAAGGAATTTATAGGAGTACAGAGAATATTATAATTTTGCCAGATAAAGTATGTGATAATCTTGATTTTGTAGAAACTAATTTTGTAGCTAATATTGAAAATGAAATGAGTTATGAAGAGGCTAATTATTTTCAAAGTAACTATATAAATGATTGGTTTATAAAAAATAATTCTGAGTTTGTAAAAAAATATAGTACCGAAGGGGACATGACATTTAGAGTAATTGATCCAAGAATTAAATCCCTAGAAACTAATAATATTTTAAATACAACTTTAGCTATGAGAATACTTGGTATATATTTGGGAGTAGTACTTTTAATGATAAGCTTAACTATTTTATCACTTAGCCAACTTTCAGATTCCATTGAGCATAAGGATAGGTTTAATGTGCTTAGAAAATTAGGTATTGAAGAAAATGAAGTAAATAAGATTATTTTAAAACAAATTTCAGTATATTTTATAGTTCCTATTACTATAGCAATAATTGGGGTCTCAATATTTATATATAATTATTATCTGTTTTATAAGAATATAATCACAGTTTTTGTTGGAGATAAAACATTTATTTTAAGCTCGATCTTTGGAGTTGCTTTAATGCTTGGTGTTTATATATGTTACTTTGGAGGAACCTATTATACTTTTAAGAGAAATGTTAATAATTAAATTGGGGGCTCTCATGGCCCAAAAACTCAGTTAAACTATAGATTTCCTAAGTGAAATATCAACAAGATAACTGTTAAAATTATAAATATTATTTAAATTATTTAGGTTTATTTTTTATAAAAATTTGATATAATATAAGTAAGAATTCAAATTTATTATTTGGACATTCGTGCTTACACAGAGGTGTAAATAAGAAAAGCTTAGTGCGTCAACACTAAGCAATCCTTAGAACATTTATTTTGTTTTAGGGCTATTGAATGAATTAAATAATTTAATTAAGATGAAAGCACACTATTTTTAGCGGAATGGGTGCTTTCTTTCTTTGCCATCAACCTCTATATGAATTCCAAGAAAATTAATCTTGATAATTAATTTAGAAATAAAAAGATTATGTTTTAAGATTAATCTTATAATATAAATAACAGAAATGCTTTTTATAATTAATTCTAGCATATTCAATACCACCCCCTAACTACGATGAGATATCACCAATAGTCCTAGGGAGATAAAACGTTCAAAACCTCCGTAGCCATTCTCTACGGTATTTCAAAATATTACTTTAGAATTATACCATATTTAGGCATGAATATTACAAGAAATAAATAGTAAATTATAAAGTCAATATGTTATAATGATGAAACTCACTACTTACATATGTTAGTAGAAGTAATTTCCACTAGCTAAATCAGAGATTTAGAGTGTCAGTTAAATTCTAATTTTATGTTGATATATAGAGAAATTTTAAGGAGAGATTTTTATGAGGATATGTTCTGAATGTAATACAGAAATGGTTGAAGGACTTAATTTAATTGGGGGATTTCATGGTGAAAAGATTCAGTTAAGTGATAGATTACCTAAAGGAAATATGAATAAAATAACTGTTAAGGCGGCAGTTTGTCCAAAGTGTGGGTATATATTTTTTTATACAGATGACATCGAGAATGTTAAAAAGCTAGTGAAGTAAATTAGAGGCATATATTTATTTTTAAGGATAAGTTTAGCCTTAGCTAGTGATATTAATAGCTAAGGCTTTTTATTTAAGTAAAAATAACCTAAAGAACTATGATTTATTATTAGAATTTTTGCATACTTTGTTAACTTTTTCTGTCAATATAAGCATAAGTATCATTAATATCAATATAAAATATGGTAAAATTTCAAATCCAACAACTTGTGATAGTGCACCGAATAAAGGTGGCATAAAAGTACTTCCAACATATGCAGTAGCCATCTGTATTCCCATTATTCCTTGAGATAATTCTTTTCCAAATCTATTTGGAGTTTCATGTAGCATAGCTGGATAAATAGGAGCACAACCAAGACCTATTGATATTAATCCTATTAACTGAATATTGCTTGAGTAAGTTATACTTAATAAAATTCCTCCAATAATACAAATAACTTGTCCTATTCTTAGCATTTGCTTATTATTTAATTTAATAGATATAAAACCAGCTAAGAATCTACCTATAGTAATACCTAAATAATATAATGATACCCATTTTGCTGCTATTTTGGCAGATAAACCATTGCTTATAACTAAATAAGAGCTAACCCATAAACCTGTAGTAAGTTCTACTGCACAATAGCAAAAAAATGATATAAGTGCAGGCTTGGCGCCAGGTAAGTTAATTAAAGTAGAGATTTTTACTTCTTTAGTATTACTAATTTCTTCATTGCTATCAATATCAAACTTTTTCCATAATGGCAGAGAGATAAATAGACATATAACTAACACAGCTTGAATACTACCTATAGTAGCGTATCCAAGTCTCCAACCATTTTCTTTTAACAAATAAACAGACATTATAAATGGTCCTGTTGTAGCACCTACTCCCCAAAAACAATGAAGCCAGTTCATATGTTTAGCTTTATAATGTAATGCTACAAAATTATTCAAGGCAGAGTCTACAGCCCCAGCACCTAATCCTAATGGTATTCCAAGTAAGCATATCCATATAAAGCTAGGGGAAAAATAAACTCCTAACAAGCCTATAGCTGTTAAAAATACACTAAAGGTTGTAACTTTACCAGTTCCAAACTTTCTTATAAATTTTTCGCTAAAGAAACTTGATATAATTGTGCCACCTGAAATTATCATTGTAACTAGTCCTGCATATGATATAGGAACATTTAAGTCTTGGTGAATCATTGGCCAAGCTGATCCTAATATTGCATCAGGTAGTCCTAAACTAATAAAAGATATATAGATTATTAGTAGTAGTAATGTTAACATTTCTTGTCCTCCTTCATAAGTAGAAATAGATATAATTTTTAAAACTTAATAATAGTGAATATATTAAATAAATACAGTAATAAAGTGATATTTAGTAAGATTGAATAGCAATAGATTTTATATTATAATTATATTCCATATATTAGTATAGAAAATTGGAGAAATATAAGGAGATTATAATGAACATTTTTAACAAATTAAGTAATACTAAAAATCTAACTAATAATGAAAAACAGATAGTAGATTTTATTTTAGAAAATCCAAATAAGTTTTTAAATATGAGTTCTGATGCAATTTGTAAAGAATGTTTTGTTTCAACAACTACATTATATCGTCTTTGTCAAAAATTAGATATCTCAGGATTATCTGAGCTTAAAGTTAAAATATCTGGTGCAATAAATAGTTATCTAAAAGAAAATAAGGAATTTGATTTTGACTTCCCCGTTAAACAAAATCAAACTCATTATGAAATACTTACAAAAATCAGAGAAGACTATGATCAAACCATACTTTCAACATTCAATCTTTTTAATCTTGATCAGTTGAAATTGGCTGTTAAAGCTATGAAAAAAGCAAAGCAAATTGATGTTTATACTTCAGCAGGAAATATATTTTTTGCTGAAAATTTTAAGTTTCAAATGCAAGAAATCGGGATTAACATTAATGTGCCTATAGAAGAATATAATCAAAGATTAGTAGCTTCATGTAGTGATGAAACACATATGGCTATATTAATATCCTTTGGTGGTAGAGGAATTTTAGTTAATAAACTTGCAAAAACTCTAAAGAATAATGAAACACCAATATTATTAATATCATCAACTGAAGAGAATCCAATGATGGCTCTTTCAGATTATCAATTATATTTATGCTCTAATGAAAATCATTATAATAAAATATCATCTTTCTCTACTAGATTATCTTTGCTATATATTTTAGATATTTTATTTGCTTGCTACTTTGAAACTGATTATGATAATAATCTAAAAAATAAATTACGATATTATAAAAAACTAAGTGAATTTTAATTTATATATAATAGGCTGTCTTTGTACAGCCTTTAGTTCACTTACAAAATACCTCTGGCATATGTTTACGTAATGATACTGCAATACCATTCTCTTCATTAGATAAGGTAACTTCATCTGCTATAGCTTTTAATTCTTCTACAGCGTTATCCATTGCTACTCCTATACCAGCATATTTAATAATTGAAGCATCATTATGACCGTCCCCAAAAGCAATCATTTCTTCTTTAGTATAGCCCATAGGAATCAATACTGTGTCTAGTGCCTTAGCTTTATCTATCCCATTAGCAGTAAACTCAAAGTAGAAAGGTGCTGTAAACATACAGCTTAATTTATCTTTAAATGGTTCCATAATAGATTTATAGTTTTCTTTTAAATACTCTGGATCTCCAGCAATTAAAATCTTGTTTAGTGGATAATCAGCAAAGGAAGCTAAGTCATCTTTTTCGCATAGCTTAAACTTTCCTCCTCTGGCTTCATATTGAATTATATTAAAGGGAGCACCATTAACTTCTATTTCATTATCAAAAACATCATTTACATACATGTAGGTATCCTTAATAATCATAGGCTTAACATGGAAATTTTTCATATGTTCTAAAACTGCTTGTCCATCTTTAACTGTCATAGTTTCGTTAAATAAAATATTGTTAGTTTCACAATCAATAACCATAGAACCATTATATGAAACTAAAAGTCCATGATGATGTTCCATCTCTAGTTCTTTAGCAAAATCTATTAATCCAGAAGTAGGTCTTCCAGATGCTAAAATTAATATAGCTCCATTTTCTTGTGCTTTAATTAATGTTTCTTTAGTTTCTTCAGGTATTAATTTTTTACTGTTAGTTAAAGTCCCATCAACATCCATTATTATTACTTTTATACTCATAATGCTATTTCATCCTTTCATATTTTTCTTCGATAAATAAAGTATAGACTTTAAATTTAGTTAATTAAATATAGGAGAGTGGTAAAGAATTATTTTTTCATTTTATAGATTTTATAATTAATATTTATGAAAAATTCTTTTCAATTTATTAGTAGGCATATCCGAAATATTTTGTTAATAAAGCTAAAGGATGTATAATGTTATTAAAAATGAAATTGAAAGGAAAATGAATTATGCTTGAATATAAATTTGATACTCAGTTATTAATTGAAGGACATGATCTTTCAGAAGATGAAATTAATGAATATATAACTAAGAACTTTGAAGGGGATTGTTTACTTGCAGTTGGTGATGAGGATTTAATAAAGATTCACTATCATACTAATGAACCATGGAAATTAATTGAGTATGCTGCTTCATTAGGAGATATTTTTGACGTTGTTATAGAGAATATGGAACGCCAAGAAAATGGGTTACAAGGTTAGATAATATAGAGAGGTATATTTAACTAGTTGTAATTTTTATATTATTTTAATAAGATGTCTAGTTTGGCATCTTATTTTTTTACTCTTTAGGAAATTATAAAAGTGTTACCCTGTGAATAAGGTTTTATAATTTCCATCCTTTAGCTCTGAAGTGATTCTATTAATTTTGCGATGACTTGGAGCGAATGCGGCGGAATAAGCAAAATTATATAGAATTACTTTTTTATACGAGAAATTTATAAAAAGATTATCCTGTGAATAACTTCTTATAAATTTAATCATTCAGCTTTAAAGTAAGTTTTATATTAAATAATATATTAGTATAAAATAGAGAAATAAGCATTTTACATAATCATAAATTAGGAACTATTATGTAACCTTCTGAATATATTAAATATATAAATGAAAAAGAAGGTGATGAATATGTCTAATGGATATAATAACTGGGAGAGATGGGAGAGACGGGATAGAGATGACAGAAGAGATAGATGTGACAAAGATGATAGACATGACAGAAAAGATAGATGCGACAAAGATGATAGACATGATAGATGTGATAGGCATGACAGAAAAGATAGATGCGATAGAGATGATAGAAGAGATAGATGTGACAGGCATGACAGACATGACAGACATGACAGAAAAGATAGATGCGACAAAGATGATAGAAAAGACAGATGCCACAGGGAAGATAGATGCTGTAGATGTCGAAGATGTTGTAGATGTTGTAGATCCTAGTATCAATCAATTCATCAAATAGTAATGTTATTTTATACCGTATTATTCAAAAAAATATACGGAACTTTTTAATGTAACTATTTTGATTTATTATGATAGATAAGCATATCATATATGATAAATTTTAAAAATTATTTTAGAGTGTATCCGTTTATGTTGATACACTCTTTTTTCTTAGAAAATTAGTTAGAATTTAAAAATATTTTTTATTTTATTTATATTTAATTTACGTAATTAATCATATGGAATAATTTATATAATTACTGTATAATATGGATATAATAGAAAAATAAAGATTGAGGGATTATTTTAGGATGATTGAAAGATTTATATATAAATTTGTAGAGGATTTAGGTGAATATAATAATTACAGTAATGAACAAATAGAGCAAGTTAAATATACTTTAAAATCTATAATATTTGAAGTAATTAAACTTTCACTTACTATTATTGTTTTTTCAATTTTAGGATATTTTAAAGAAAGTTTAGTTACCATTTTAGTAATGTGTATTACAAAGCCTTTTATTGGTGGGTATCATGAGGATACACAAGTAAAATGTTTTATAGCAACTTTAATATTAGTATTTTTTATAATATTTTTATCTGGATATAGAAGATTAAATTTAATGAGTTGCATTATATTAAACTTATTAAGTGTATTTTCTGTTTATAATAAAGCTCCAGTTATAGATGATAGAATGCCTATTACTAGAGAAGATCTTATTAAAAGAAATAGAATAATTGGAATTAGCAGTACTTTAATATTAGCTATAGTATCAATTGTTTTATATAAAATTACATGGGCATCTCAAATAATAGTCTGGACAATATTAGTACAAGCTATGTTGATGTTTAATAAATATAAGGAGGTGAAATAAATGAAAATTAAGAAGTATTTAGGATCATTTGCATTATTTTTAACAGCAATAATAACTACTACAGGAACTGCATCTCTACTTACTGTAGGAATAGAAGAAATGCCAGAATCAATAAAAAAACTAAGATAAAGGAACCTTAAAAGAATGAATGTAGGATTTTTTGATATTATAAGTAGTTTTATTCAAACCATTATGACTTTTAGTGTAGTAAATTATTGCCTTGATAAAGAGTATAAAAAGAGTAAGTATCAATTATCCATATTAATAACATTAATAACTTTAATTATTATAGTAGTAACGAATTTAATGGGTAATTATAGTTTGTCAGCAATAATACTTCATATTATTATGATTTCATTAATTATTATTTCATATAAAGGAGATAAATTAGGAGGAATTATTGCATTTAGCATAACATACTTAATAATGGGTATTACTGCAATAATAAGTATTAGTTTATTTTTGTTATTTTTAAACAATGTAAGTAGTAAATATATTAATTTGATAACAATAATATTTATGATATTTCCTCAATATATAGTTTCTGTGTTAGTATTAATAAATATGAAGTTTATTTATAGAATATATATGACTGTAAAATCAAGAGTTTCATCTATATTTACTTTGCTAATTATTACAGTATCAGTAGATTTCATAATTTCATTTTTCCGTATTTATAATGATCAAGATAATCCAATATTTAAAGAAATAGTGTTTACTTTGCTAGGTGCATTTATTATTTTTATTACACTGTATTTTGCAAATGTAGATAAAAAATCTAATGAAATAC
The DNA here is from genome assembly GCF_050585265.1 of Clostridium nigeriense. Classification (GTDB taxonomy): domain Bacteria; phylum Bacillota; class Clostridia; order Clostridiales; family Clostridiaceae; genus Clostridium; species Clostridium nigeriense_B. The sequence continues at coordinate 176,866 of NZ_JBNOOE010000004.1, forward strand.
TTAGTTTAAATAGAGAATTGGAAAAAAAGATTAATGAACTTAAGAAGATAAAGCATGATTATGGATCACAAATTTCATATTTGTATGGTGCATATCTAATGGGAAATAATGAAAAATTAGGAGAGCTATTAAGGGGAATAATTGAGGGACATGATATTTCATCTCAGGTTAAAGTATTAAGCTCTGAAGATTCCCTTATAGCTCAAGTAGTGAATACAACTGATTTAAAAAATATAGATATTTTAATTGATGAAAAGGCAAAACTAGAAGATACCAATATAAGTGAACTAGATCTTCAAAGAATTATTTCTAATATAGTCAGAAATTCTATTGAAGCTCTAAATGGAAGAGGATTATTAATGATTAAAAGTTATTATAGCTTTAATCATGTAATAATAAGCATTCAAAATAATGGACCGGAAATAGAAAAACATATAATTGAGAGAATTTTTGAAGAAGGATTTTCAACTAAAGATAATAAAAATGGGGATAATGGATTTGGTTTATACATAGTAAAAGAAATGATTGAAAAGTATAACGGTACTATAAGTGTAAATAGTAGTGAAGAATTAACTAGCTTTAATATAAAGTTACCATTAAATATTGAATAATAATGTACAGAATAGAAGATTTTAAAAGATAAAGTTAATATAAATTATAAAATTGAGGATAGATATTTTGAAGTATATCTATGCCTCAATTTTTTATACAAGAATTAATTCCAAAATATGTATTTATAGTATATAATTACATTGTAGGAAGTGTTTTTAGTAATAAAATCTTGATGGGGTGTAAATTTAATGTATGAAGAAGAAATTAAAAAAATAGAAGAGTATAGAAAAAGCGGAAGAGATGAAGAAGCTGAAGAGTTATTAAGATTTTTTATAAAGAAAGATCCTAAAAATTCAAAGTTAAATTACCACATGGCATGTACACTAGATAATCATGGTAAAGAAGATGAGGCTGTTCAGTATTATGAAAATGCCATTTCTAATTCGTTAGGTACAGAAGATTTACTGGGAGCTTTACTTGGTCTTGGGTCTTCCTTAAAAGTTTTAGGAAGATTAGAAGAAAGTAATTCTGTTTTTTTAGAAGCAATGAGACAATTTCCAGAAAAGAAAGAACTACTAGTATTTCATGCATTAACTCTTTTTGAAATGAAGGAATATGAAGTATCATTTAGTGAATTAATAGGAGTATTACTAGAAACTACAAAAGATGAAGGGATTTTAAACTACAGAAAAGCAATCGAGTCTTACAAAAAGGAAATTTCAAAATAAATATGGTATAAAAATAATTATAGTTGTAGAAATAAAGCAGAAATATAAAAAAACTCCACATAATAGAACAATTATGTAATGTAGTGAATATATTAGAGTATACAAAAGAGGAGGGATTTATATGTTTTTTGGCTTTAATGGCTGCTGTGGATTTGGAAATGGATGTTGCGGTTTTGGATTTAATAGATGCCGTAGATTTAATAGATGCTGCGGCTTTAACAGATGCTGCAGAGGTTTTTGGTTCTAATAATAAGAACTAATACCAATTTCATATAAATATAATTTTAGTACCGTATTATTTAGAGATTAATAGTACGGTATTTCTTTTTATATATAAGAATGGAAGGATAGAAGGGGACTTGGAAAGTATAAGATAAAGAAAATATTTTTGATGATTTAAAAAGTAGAAATAAAATTTAAATAACTTACGATTGAATTGATGAACCTTATCAATAAAATTATGCGAGTTAGATAAATAGGAAAGGTTTGGAGAGTTATTATGAATGCGGAAGAAATGTGGATTGAATATAAAAAGATAAATGATAGTATTAAAGACGAATATGAAGCCTGGGCCTTTGGAGTTGATGCTGATTTACTTGCGGATTTAGTTTTAAGAGGTGAAAAAACAGCAACAGCTTCTGCATATCCATTATATGCAATAGAAAATGAACCTTTGCCTAAGGTTGGTGAATATAGTATTATCTTAGATTCTAAAAATAATGCTATGTGTATTATTAAAACAACAAAAGTTTACGTAGAAGAATTCAAAGAAATAAGTGAGGAACATGCTTTTAAGGAAGGCGAAGGGGATAAGTCACTATCTTATTGGAGAAAATGTCACAAAGATTTTTTTACAATGTGTATGACTGAAGTTGGCAAAGAATTTAATGAAGATATGAAAGTTGTGTGTGAAGAATTTAAAGTCGTATTCACAATTTAAATTAGAAATTTAAAGGGAGGAAAGTGATGGATTATTATACACGTGCAAAAAAATTTATATTAAAGAATGCAAGACCCCTTGATATGGCAAGATGGAACTACTTATTTGAAAATGGAAGTAAGGAAGATGTTATTAGTATTTTAAAGACATACCAAAATATTGATGGTGGATTTGCCAATGCACTTGAGCCTGATTGCTGGAATATTAATTCAACACCTTTGCAAACATGGGTAGCAACTCAAATCATTAAAGAAATTAATTTAGATGATAAAACACATACAATAATAAAAGGAATTTTAGATTATTTATCCTCTAATAATGAATTTGATGGACATAGATGGAATGGTTTAAATACAGTAGCAGCAAATGATAATTATCCTCATGCACCTTGGTGGTCTTATAGTCAAAATCAAGAATTAACATATAATCCTACGGCAAGTCTAATAGGTTTTATATTGAAATATGCAGAAAAAGATACTGTTATATATAAGTCAGCATGTGAGTTATCAAAAGAAGCTTATAATTATTTTAAAAAGAATTTTCCTTTAGAATCTATGCATGAAAGTGCTTGTTTTATAGAATTATACGAGTACATGAAAGAATGCTCTATTTGCAATTTATTGAATATGGAAGAATTTAAAAAATTATTACAAAAGCAAATTAAACAAGTTATAACATATGACACTAAAAGATGGAGCACTGATTATATATGCAAACCATCATTGTTCATAAACAGTAAATCAAGTGATTTCTATTTGGAAAATAAGGATATATGTGACTTTGAATACCAATTTATTTTAAATACTCAAAATAATGATGGTACTTGGAAAGTTACATGGGATTGGAATAATTATCTTGAAGAATGGGCTATAAGTAAAAATTGGTGGAAGTCAGATATTATTATAAAAAATATTAAGTACATTAAGAAACTTGATTATTAAATTCCAATTTATAGAGGAGATAAAATGAAAATAGGAATAATAACAGATATACATAACAATGTTGATGCATTAAAGATAATCCCAAAATTAAAAGCAAAATATAAGCTTGCAATAGTTTCTGATGAATGGCCATCTTTAAGAGATGTTTATGAGAATAAAGATCTATATAATTATTTTGATTCCTTTATAATTTCATCAGTTTTAGGAATCATAAAGCCAAATGAAAAAATGTATCTAAAGGCTTTAGAGGAGCTTAATATTTTACCAGAAGAAGCAGTATTTATAGATGATAATATTATTAACTGCTAAGGGGCTATGAAACTAGGAATTAATGGAGTATTACTATGCAGAAATAAATTGCAATATTTCATATACAAATTGGTTAGCATAGGAAAGGATTATGAAGTAATTAATGACCTTGAAGAATTAATAAAAATATTATTTAGGAAAGTTAGATTTTATAAATGAAGGGTATGAATAAAAGATAGAATTCTATATTTTTAGTTTATCCAAAACATAATAATTCTAATGTATATAGGATATTTATATGAGAAAAATAGGGGGTTAGAAGAGGAATGGTAAAAATGCAAGGAAAAAATATTTCTTTAGAGCTATATACTAAAGAGAGATGTCATGAATTTTGGAGTAATTATAGCTGATAAAAGATATTGGAGAAAAGGTATTGCCTACACAGCAATAAATGTAGTAACAAAATATATCTTTGATAATATGGCTATCGATAGAATATATATTGAAACTGGCGAAACTAATAAACCTGCATTAAATTTATTTGATAAACTTGGTTTTAATAAATGTGGAGAGGTCATTGAAGATAATGATTTTAAGTTCACAATTATGGAAAAATATTACTGTTAATTTAAAATAGTATTAAATTAGGAGTTGAGGATATAATGTTTGAAACTAAAAGATTAATACTAAGGAGTTTTCGAGATACTGATATTGATGAATTGTTCGATTATAGAAATAACTATGAATGTAAAAAGTATCAAAGATATGATGATACGTCTAAAAATTACCTTATAAATTTGATTAATGTAAATAAAAATATAGTATTTCTTTCAGAAGCAGAACAACATTTGGCAATTACATTAAAAACAGGTGAATTAATAGGGGATTTGTCTATTTTCTTTAAAAATAGGACAATAACTATTGGATATACAATTTCATATAAGTATCAGAGAAATGGATATGCTTATGAAATTTTATCGAATTTAATTAAAGAAATTCATGATAAATATAAGAATTATGAAATTGTAGCTATGACAGAAAAAGGGAATGAAGCAAGTATTAATTTATTGAAAAAATTAGGTTTTTCAAATGAAGGGTATGAAGAAAAGATAGAATCTTATATTTTTAGTTTATATGCAACGTAATAAATGCAACATAGCTAGAATATTTAGAGAGTAAGATATAGGAATTTATAAGAGGAGTTTATTATGTATGAATTTAAGCAGATAAACCAAGAAAATTTTAAATTATTTCATGATTTTATGAATGATTATTATAGAGATGGAGAAGATTCGGATACAGCACAAGATAAAATTGATGGATTTATAAAAAAGTTATTTGATTTAATTCAAGAGAAGTCAATGTTTGGTGTTTTAGCATATTCTGACGATATTTTCATTGGTATAGCAATTTGGATGAAAGATACTATAGATCATGATTTTAGTGTAATACCTGGATATGGAACAATTGCAGAAATTGGTATAATACCTTCTATGAGAAAAAAAGGATTAGGATGTGTTTTAGTTGAGTATGCTGAAAAAGAGCTTCTTAGACTAGATATAAAGGGAATTTACGTTATTGCTTATGGAGCAGCTTTGAATTTTTGGCAAAAACTAGGGTATATAGAAAATGGACAAGTTGCATCAAATGGATTAACTATACTTGTTAAGAACTTAGAAAAAAATAAACTTCAATTTATCTAAGATTTTAAAGTAATAGGATTATTAGGATATTTAATATAAATGGGAAGGGGAGATATTATGGAAAGAAAAGCAAGTGAAATACAAAAGGAACGTATTAGAGAAATAGAAGAAAAAGCAAATAAGTTGCTTGAATTATGTAGTATTTTAACACTTGCATCTATAAATGAAAAAGGATATCCAAGAATATGTGCATTATCAAAGGTAAAAGCTAGTGATTTTCATGATATATACTTTGTTACATCCAAACGCTCTGCAATAAATGGAAAAGCTACACATTTTGAAAATAATACAAAGGCAAGTGTATGTTATACATTGGGTGGAGATAGTGTTACGCTTATTGGAAATGTAGAATTTATTGATGATAAAGAGATTCAGTTAGAGGTATGGAATGAAACAGATAGAAGATTCTTTAAAAAAGGAATTGATGATCCAAAATTCAGACTTATTAAATTTCATACAATAGAAGCAAGTTTTTGGATTGAAGGAAAATTTAGAACAGTTAAATATAAATTTGTAGGGGGATCGTAAATGCGTAGTGAGCAAGGATACTTACAGATGATTCGGATAAACGATATGCCCTTGAATGTTTAGTTGAAAAGCATTCACCTAACTATATTGAAGAAGGACAGAAAGTAATTGAAAATGGGTTGAATATAGTATGTGTAATTCAAGTTAAAATAGATCACATGACAGGTAAGGTAGCTATAGATATTGTGAAGTAAGGAATTTAAATAGTAGGCAAATAAATAGGAATTAGATAGGAGAATATAAAATGCTAAATGTATATGAAACATGCCCTAGATATGAAAATGAAAAATATCAACTTAAATTTGTAGCGAATGAAGACTATATTGATTTATTGAAAGTATATTCTGATAAAAAAGCAGTTTCCCTATTTAATAGTGATAATTGTGGTGGAGACGATTTTCATTATACTACAGAGCAACGCATGAAAGATGCTATTGATTATTGGCATTTTGAATATGATAGACAAGGGTTTGTTAGATGGTCAATTATAGATAAACATAGAAGTTCTGCTATTGGAACAATAGAACTGTTTCATAGAAATAGCAAGGATTATTTTACTGACTGTGGATTATTGAGATTAGATTTGAGAAGTGATTATGAGCAGACACAAGAAATTGAAAACATTTTATCGTTAATAATTCCACATACATTTGATTTATTTAAATGTAATAAAGTGGCTACTAAGTCTATATCAGAGGCATCTGAAAGAATTATAGCTCTAAAAAGGTTAGGATTTCAGTATACAGATAAAAAGCTAATCGGTCATGATGGCACAGAGTATAATTCGTATTTTGTACTTAAGAATTAGATAAATTAGAATTTGTAGGAGTATTATTTTGGATAGAGAAGAGAAAAGACAGACAATAAGGATGTTACTTTTGGGAGGAATCGTTATAGTTTTCATTATAACTTTATTTGGGTATAGAGTTTTACATAACAAAAGTTATAAAAATGAGGCTGTAGAACGAGGGGAATCAATTTATTTAAATGGAAAGGAGTATTGTTATGGTAGTCCTATTGAGAAGTATACTATTTCAAATATTTTGATTTGTAAGACGGATAATGGTAAAAAAATATATGAGATAAAGGAATATCCCAATTATGAATATATAGCAGTTTATTCTGCGTGGGATGGCACAATTTATGAAAGAGTAGAAAATTAAAAAACAAATTCCAATATATAGAGAGGGCGATTTATGAACTTTATGATAGAAGAAGTTACAAAGTTAATGGGAAATATGGTCGATGAATGGGCTGTTTGTGGAGGAGATGCAATTGATTTGTTCGTAGGAAAAACTACAAGATTACATAAAGATATGGATATTGCAGTATTTTGGAATGATAGGGAACAAATTATTGATAGCTTTCTTAATACTGGGTGGCGGATATTTGAGCCTGATAATGGGTTATTAAGAGAAATATTAAGTATTCAAGATGACTTATGTACAGAAGATAATTTATGGTGTATTAAGGCTAATTCAAACAGCTATGAAATTAGAAATATTTATGACAACTTTTATGAAATAACGACAGAGCGTAAACATCAAGATATTATGGATTTTATTGAACTTCTTTTTAATAGAAAAGAAGACGACTTATTCCTATATAAAAGAAATCCAAGCATTAATCTTTCTAATGCTATTCATTATACCAAAGAAAATATACCATATCTTGCACCAGAGATGGTTTTATTATATAAATCTATTTTTGTAAAATTTACTAAAAGTACACAAAAGAATGATATTGAAATGATAGTTAATTATAGGCATGACTTTGATGTTGCTATTAAAAATTTAAGTGAAAAACAACGTGATTGGTTAAGGAATGCATTAAATATTTCATTTCCTAATGGACACGAGTGGTTAGAACAATTATAGGTATAATAGAGCATTAAACTCCAATTTATGGTATATAATATAAAATCTTTAAATAATAAATAAAAAGATTATGTTTTAAAACTAGTCTAATAATATAAATTATCACAAAGCTTTTTAGTGTTAATTCAAGCATATCCAATATCACCTCCTAGTTATCGTGAAATAATCACCAATAACCCAGGAGGATAAAATGTTTAAAACATCCGTAGCCATTCTACTACGATATTTAAAATATTACCTTTAAATTATACCATATTCATGTGGAATAAAAGATGAAATATTCTAAAATGTTTATCATGCTTTTAATGAATGATAAATCATCAAATATAAGCATTAGACATGAATAAAAAAGAACGTTAATATGTAGATGTCAAAAAGATTATGTAAGAATACTGATATTCAAGAATGGTTAGAATTATCATTTGACGAAAATCAGATAAGAGTTTCTTTATAGCTAGTTGATAAATATATAGAAAAAATGAATTTATAGCTATGTTTGTATATAATAGCTAATTTTTTTATTAATGTTAATAGTTTTTTGTATTAAATAAGATTCCATAAGTAGAACTTATGGATAACATTAGTTATTGGAATTGTTTATTTTTATATTTAAAAATATGATATAAGTATAAAGAAAAGAGGTAATAAAAATGGCTATTTCAAAACAAGCAAAAGAATATCATGAAAAGATGTTTCTAGGTTATGTTTCAAAGTTTTTAGAAACTGATCCAGAATTTATTGAGTTATTTGATAACTTTGCATTTGATGAAGTTGTTAATCAAGATGATTTAGAAGATAAAACAAGATTTATCGCAATTCTTGCAACTTTATTAGGTTGTCAAGGAATTGATGAATTTAAAGCAATGTTAACAGCTGCTTATCATTTTGGCGTTACACCAATTGAAATGAAAGAAATTGTTTATCAAGGTGTTGCATATTTAGGGATTGGAAGAGTTTTTCCTTTTTTAAATGCTGTTAATGAATTTTGTGAAAAGAATGATATTGCTTTACCTTTAGAAGGACAATCTACAACAAATCTAAACAATCGTTTAGAAAAAGGAATTCAAGCACAGGTTGATATCTTTGGAGAACACATGCGAGAATTTTATCAATCAGGACCAGAAGAATCAAGACATATTAATAAATGGTTAGCAGATAATTGTTTTGGTGACTATTATACAAGAGGTGGACTTGATTATAAACAAAGAGAAATGATTACATTTTGTTTCTTGGCTTCTCAAGGAGGATGTGAGCCACAATTAACATCACATGCAGCAGCAAATATAGGAATTGGAAATGATAAACAATTTTTAATAAAGATTATTTCTCAATGTTTACCATATATTGGTTATCCGAGAAGTTTAAATGCATTACGTTGTGTCAATGATGCACAAAAGAGTTTGGAAAAATAGATGAGATACTTCATAGACTCTGTGATAATTCAGTTAATTGGCGTCTATGTCAATTGTTGAATGGGAGAGCAAGTGAAAAAGAATATTGAGTTGGATTGAAAGCTTAAATTTATAAGGTGGGAAAAAGAATGAAAGAAGTTATGATTGTAATAGGTGCTGGTCAAATTAGTATGGCTATCGCAAGAAGAATTGGTTATGGAATGAAAATTGTGATTGGAGATAAAAATATTGATAGTGCTAATACTATTTCAAAAATTATGAATGATGCTGGGTTTGATACAATTCCTTTTGAGATGGATTTATCATCTAGAGAATCTATTTTATCGCTTATTAAAGAAGCGCAAGAATATGGTGAAATTTCAATGCTAGTTAATGGAGCAGGTGTATCACCAAGTCAAGCACCTATTGAAGCTATTTTAAAAGTAGATTTATATGGAACAGCTGTATTATTAGAAGAGGTTGGAAAAGTCATTAAAGATGGGGGAGTTGGAGTAACTATTTCAAGTCAATCAGGACATCGTATGCCAGCTTTAACTCCTGAAGTTGATGAGCAATTAGCTACTACACCAACAGAAGAATTATTGAATTTAGAAGTACTACAAACTGAAAATATTAAAGATACATTACATGCTTATCAAATGGCAAAACGTTGTAATGAAAAACGAGTAATGTCTGAGGCTGTAAAGTGGGGACAAAAAGGAGCAAGAATAAATTCTATTTCTCCAGGTATTGTCGTAACACCATTAGCAATTGATGAATTTAATGGACCTAGAGGAGACTTTTATAAAAATATGTTTGCAAAATGTCCAGCGGGGCGACCAGGAACAGCAGATGAAATAGCAAACGTGGCAGAATTATTAATGAGTAATAAAGGAGCATTTATTACTGGAGCTGATTTCTTGATTGATGGAGGAGCAACAGCATCATATTTCTATGGGCCATTAAAACCTACTGAATAATTGTGGAAAGGGAGAAACTGAAAATGGAATATGTTAATTTGGGGAAAACTGGATTAAAGGTTTCCAAAATATGTTTAGGCAGCATGGGTTTTGGTAGTGATCGAGGAGAAATTAAAGGCAAGGTTCGAGAAAAATAAGCCAGAGAGATTATTAAACATGCTTTAGATATTGGAATTAATTTTTTGATACAGCTAATTACTATTCTTTAGGAGGGTGTGAAGAAATCTTAGGAAGAGCATTAAAAGACTATGCAAAGTTCAAATATATCTGATGAGTATATATCGCTTAATGAAAAGAATATATCAGAAGCTATGGTAAATAATGAAGATTCAAATAAATTCAAAAATACTCTTATTGTTTATTTCTCAAGAGTGGGGAATACAACATTTAAAGAAAATGTAGATGCTATTTCTTCTGCAAGTATTCAGATAAGAGATGGAAAAATAAAAGGAAATGCTCAGATTATAGCTGAAGAAATACAGAAGCAGGTAGGTGGAGATATTGTTTTAATAAAGCCTAAGGAAGAGTATTCAACTGATTATTATGAAACTGTGGAAAAAAGTCATCAGGAATTTGATACTGATGATTTACCAGAATTAGAAATGAGTATTGATAACTTAAATGAATATCAAACCGTTTTTGTTGTCTATCCTACGTGGTCTAGTGATTTACCTAAAAGAGTTGCAAGTTTTTTAGCACAATATTCAATGGAGGGAAAAGATTTGATTCCAGTTTGTACTCATGCTGGTTATGGGTATGGAAGTTCATTAGAAACAATTGAATTATTATGTCCAAATGCGCATATGAAAGAAAGTTTTGACATTACACATAATGAAATAGATGAAGTTGAACAGTTATCATTAGCGAATGTTGAAACTGTTATCTTTGATAAAGTTCAACCAAATCCATTAAAGGAAACTGATGAAGAAGGTGGAAAGTTTGCGAGAAAACATAAATGTGATTTCATTGTTGCATTAGGTGGTGGTAGTGTTATTGATTCTGCTAAGGTGATGGCAGTCATGGCAACTAATGATGGCGATTTATGGGATTATATAACAAGTGGTACTGGAAAAGGAGCACCAATCAAAAATAAACCTTTACCAATTGTAGCTATTTCTACAACTGCTGGAACAGGGAGTGAAGCTGATGCAGGTGCAGTGATTACAAATCCACAAACCAATGAGAAAGTAGGATTAAAGACACCAGATTTATTTCCTGTTTTATGTATTGAAGATCCAGAGCTTATGAAAAGTGTTCCAGCAACATATACTGCTTATCAAGGATTTGATGCATTGAGTCATAGTTTAGAAGGATATATTTAAAAATTTGCAAATCTTATGAGTGATATGTATGCTATTACTGCAATTGAAAATGTTAGTAGATATTTAGCCAGAGCTGTTAAAGATGGCAATGATATGGAAGCAAGAGAGCATATTGCTTTTGGAAATATTTTATCAGGAACAGTTATGTGTGTTGGAACAACATCTTCTCAGCATTCATTAGAACATGCATTAAGTGCATATCATCCCAATTTACCACATGGAGCAGGATTAATTATGTTATCAAGAGCATATTTTAAAAATGTGATTGATCATCATGTCTGTGATGATAGGTTTATCAAGATGGCTAAAGCTATGGGAAAAGAAGAAGCAAATGATCCATATGATTTTATTGAAGTGCTAAATCAATTATTAGAAGAATGTGGAGTTGCTGATTTAAAAATGAGCGATTATGGTATTAGTCCGGAGGAGTTTGGTAAAATGGCAGATAATGCAATGGGACCAATGGGTGGATTATTTGCATGTGATAGAGTTAAACTAACAAAAAAAGATGTAATCAGAATCTATCAAGAATCTTACAAATAGGGTGATGAGTGATTATAGCTGATAAAAGAGATTGGCATAATAACTTCTATGAGAAAAAAAGATTAGGATGTGTTTTGGTTGATTATGCTGAAGAAGAACTTCTGAAATTAGATATAAGGGGAGTTTATGCTACTGCATATGGACCAGCTTTAGGTTTTTGGAGAAAATGAAAATATATAAATAGTAGACAAGTTGCATCAAATGGATTGCTTATACTTATTAAGGAGTTATAAATAAGAGTATTAACGATATCTAATCGTTAATACTCTTATTTAATTTTTTAATACAAAACTAAAAATTTCACTTTATTTTTTATATTAGACTCCGAATAATATAAATGAAGTTACGAAGGTAAAATTATCATAAGTAATAGATAATTCACCTTCATATTTATTTATTGTATTTTTTACATTTTTTAAGCCTATACCATGAAAATAACTATCTTTTTTTGTTGTTCTAAAATCTTTATTGATTTTTACATTTTTATCAATAGAATTAGATATTTTACAAATTAACATATTTCCCTTTGACATTAATTTAATTTTTATATATTTATTATTTTTAACTTTAGATGATGCTTCAATAGCATTGTCTAATATATTACTGAATATTATACAGCAATCAAGTAAATCAATTTTTAAGTTTTTGTTTATAAAGATTTCTTGTGAAATTTGTATATTTTGTTTTTTAGCTATTTCTATTTTTTCACTTAATATAGAATCTAAAATAGGATTACCAGTATCAATTACTGACATTCTTTTTTTAGAAAAATTATTAATCATACTTGATATATATTTTTTAGAGTCTTCAATATTATTATTATCTATTAAATTATATACAGTACTTAAATGATTTAACATGTCATGTTTATAAGATTTTAGGTTTGAGTTTCTTTCATTTAAATTATTATAATATTTTAATTGATAATCTAATTGTAAATTTAATAATTTATTGTCATTTTTTATTTTTTTTAATTTAGAAATTTCTTTAAGTATATGTAATAAAATATATATTTCTATTAATATAGTACCTATATATATAAAGCTAATATTAAATTTATATGATTTAATATCATAAGAAATTATATCTAAAATACATGAAGTGAATAATATTATTAAAATATTTACTAAGCTTTTTAATTTCTTTTCTCTCTTTAATTCAAGAAGAATTATAAATATGCATACACAAAAGGTAATTAAAAATATTATGAGAAAAGTCCATTGTGATAAATAGAATGGAGATAATCCCATAAATTGAAGTAACATTAATACTAATAATAAGTAAAAATGAATTTTATAAAGTATAAGAATATATTTTTTATTTTTTAAGTTATATTCTAGATATATGTACTTATATAAGAATATAGGAAATAAAAATAAACTAATAAATTCTAAAAAGTACATTAATGAATAATTATTAAATATAAAAACAAAAAACTGAGATTCTACTAATATCCATATAGATGATAATAGAAACATTAGTGCTATGTAATATCCATTAAATATAATATTATGAGATTTTTTATAATATATAGAAACTAGTAAAAATATTATAGAAAAAATAAATAGCGATAATGCTAGCAATACATCAGGAAATCTTTCAAGAAGTAGTTCAGCTAAAAGAACTGATTTATTTCCAAACTTAACAACATTCAATGTTCCTGATAATTTATTATATGTTGATATAAATTCAATTTTCAATGTTTTTCCAAAGCAATCATCGGGTAGTTTAACCAACAACCATATTGAACCACCAGTTTTACCGTTATTTATAGCTCGCATAGAGTTAAAATTGTAAATAAGAGTATTATCTAAATAAATATTAATTTCTTGTTGAGAAGAACCTACCCTTAAATATGGATCTATTATATATTCATTAGGAATTTGTTTTTCAATACTAATAATATTTTCTGAAGTATTTTCTTTTGTGGAATAAGGCAAATCTATAATTTTATTAATATCTGTTCCATCAATTTTCAACAACCAATTATTAGAAAAATAATCCGAATTAATATATCTATAATTATATTCTGTGTATATTAGTGAAGATAACATAAAAAATAATCCTAAAAAAACAATCAATAAATAGCATATAGTTCTAATTTTAAATTTCAATGTTATATCTCCTAGTATTAATAATGTATAGTTTAAATATTATTTAAATCATTTAAAAGAAATTTAGTATATTGTTTTTTTAGATTTTTAATATACTTGTCACCGATTGGTAGAATTATGTCATTATAAGAAATTAAACTCCCAGTATCTATTGATTTTATATAGTAAGCATTTATTAAGAAAGAGCGATGTATTTGTATAAAATTATCGTTATTAATTTGTTTCACTAAATCTTTCATAGTGAAATAAAATTGCTCAGTACTTCCATCAGTGCTCATCATTGTAACTATTCTATTCTTTATCTCAAAAAAAACTATTTTATTCGTATTTATACATTTTATAGTATGTCCTACTTTATAATAGAAAAGATTTTTTTTGCTTGGTTGTATTAAGTTTATAGCCTTAATAAATACTGCTTCTAATTTATCATTATTTAATTCTTGCTTTAATAAATAATGTAATGGCATCATATCCAAAGCATCAAAAACATGTTCTTTACTTGAAGTTAAAAAAATAATTTGAGAGGTTAGACTAAATTTTCTAATTTTATTTGCTATATCTATACCTGTTAAATCATCAATTAAAACATCCAAAAAATATATATCTATATTATTTCTATGATCATCTAGATCAAATAAAAGTTGCTTAGCAGATGAATACTTAATGATGTTTACTTCAAGATTATTTTTAGTAGCTATTTTGCATAGCTTATTGTTTAAACTTAATAAAAAATCAGTATTGTCATCACATATACATATCTGAAACATTTTAACACCCCTATATAAAATAATTTATACAATATTATAGTTTAACTTAGTGGAAAAATCTAGTTTGTTACAAAAAAAAACCTTTTTACAACATTTTTAAACAAAAGTTCTAAAAAAACAATATACTCAATAGTGTATTTATTAATGTAATAGAGTTTCTTTTATAGGAATAGATAACTTTATTTAATTAAAGGGAAATTTATTTTCCATAGAAGAACAATATCAAAAAATGAATAAAAAAGAAAGGAGATGGGATTAATGAAAAAAGTAATAAGTTATTTATTGTTGATAACGATAATTTTTACTACTTTATCTAATTATCAACAGAAGTATGTAGATGCATCAGTTAACAATTCATATGAAGCTTATGCTAAGAATACATCAGAAGGAATGGTTTATTACATAAAAGATAATGGATCATCTAAAGTGGTATATTGCTTTAATCATGATAAAGCTCAACCACCAATGTTAGATTCAGGAACGAAACTTCCACAATATACAAAATTAGATTATTTAATATCAGATGATTCTAGTACAGTATCTAGTGGAGTAAAAAAACAAATTGCAGCAGTTTTATATGCAGGTTATCCTAATAATGCAATAGGATTACAAGAAAAATATGGATTGAGCGATGATAAAGCAAGGTATTATACACAAGATGCTCTTTGGTGCTTGATTAGAGGAGATACTTGGTTTGGTGGACAAGTATATGATTATTGGTCTGCATTAATGGAGTATGGTTTAAGTAACCAATATTATGGGGACGGAACTATTAATTTTAATGGTGAATTTAAATTAATCAATGATGGCCAAATTTGGAAAACTAATATTATATCAGTAGAAGGAACTTATAAGGAAAGTATCATTTTTGAAAATCTACCAGAAGGCATGAAAATTATTGATGCTGATACAAATAAAGAAATTGTTAATGGATTAAAAGTTGGAGAAAAATTTTATTTAACTTATACAGGAAATGAAATTAATAAATCACCATTTAATATAAAGTACAAATATCAAAATATTAATATTGATTTTTATAAGTTAATTAGTGGAACATCTGAAAAAGATTATCAAAATTTGATTGGATTAAATAAAAAGGATGCTTATAAAGATATTTCTATTGAAGCAGATAAAATAGATACAAGTATATCAATATCAGTAAATAAAGTATGGGAAGATGATAATTCAACAACTCGTCCAAGGGAAGTAGAAGTACAATTATATAAAGATGGTCAAGCTTACGGCAATATTGTTAAATTAAATGATGCAAATAGTTGGAAGCATCAATGGAGCAACTTAGATAGCACATATGAATGGACAGTTGATGAAGTTAATACTCCAGCAGGATATATTAAGAGTGTAACTAATAATGATACAAACTTTACAATTACAAATAAGAAGATTGTAGGTAAATTAGAAATAACAAAAACAGATGTATCAGATGGAAAATTATTACCTAATGCCGGATTCAGAATATATGACGAAAATAAGAATGTAATAGCAGAAGGACGTACAGATGAAAAGGGACTAGCAACATTTGAATTAGGATATGGAAAGTATTATTACCAAGAGTTTGATGCACCAAAGGGATATGTTATTGATGAAAAGCTATATCCATTTGAAATAAAAACAAATGGAGAGGTAGTAAAAGCAAGCATGACTAA